>CAWFOH010000011.1:0-57107 GCA_963817425.1 uncultured Actinomycetota bacterium | reverse complement strand
ATGTCCGGGGCGCCTCCGCCGGCCTGAGCAGGCTCAGGCTTGTCGGCGACGACGGCCTCGGTGGTGAGGAACAGCGCCGCGATCGAGGCTGCGTTCTGCAGCGCCGAGCGCGTGACCTTGGCCGGGTCGATGATGCCCGCGGCGATCAGGTCGACGTACTCGCCGGTCGCGGCGTTGAGGCCCCAACCCGACTCGAGTCCGGCGACCTTCTCGGCGACGACGCCACCTTCGAGGCCGGCGTTGATCGCGATCTGCTTGAGCGGAGCGGACGCCGCGGTGCGAACGATGTTCGCGCCGGTGGCCTCGTCACCCGTGAGCTCGAGCTTCTCGAAGACCGCAGCGGTGGCCTGCACGAGTGCGACGCCACCACCGGCGACGATGCCCTCTTCGACGGCCGCCTTGGCGTTGCGGACGGCGTCCTCGATGCGGTGCTTGCGCTCCTTGAGCTCGACCTCGGTCGCCGCACCCACCTTGATGACGGCGACGCCGCCGGCGAGCTTGGCGAGACGCTCCTGGAGCTTCTCGCGGTCGTAGTCGGAGTCGCTGTTCTCGATCTCGGACTTGATCTGGTTGACGCGACCCTGGATCTGCTCGTCGGAGCCACCGCCCTCGACGATCGTGGTCTCGTCCTTGGTCGTGACGACCTTGCGGGCCGTGCCGAGCAGCGTCAGGTCGGCGGTCTCGAGGCTGAGTCCGACTTCCTCGCTGATGACCTCGCCACCCGTGAGGATCGCGATGTCGGCCAGCATGGCCTTGCGGCGGTCACCGAAGCCGGGCGCCTTGATGGCGACGGACTTGAAGGTGCCGCGCATCTTGTTGACGACCAGCGTCGCGAGGGCCTCGCCCTCGACGTCCTCGGCGATGATGACCAGCGGCTTGCCGGCCTGCATGACCTTCTCGAGGACCGGGACCATGTCCTTCACGGAGCTGATCTTGGAGTTGACGATGAGGATGTAGGGATCCTCGAGCACGGTCTCCTGGCGCTCGGCGTCGGTCACGAAGTAGCCCGACAGGTGACCCTTGTCGAAGCGCATGCCCTCGGTGAGCTCCAGGTCGAGGCCGAACGTGTTCGACTCCTCGACCGTGATGACGCCTTCCTTGCCGACCTTGTCCATGGCCTCGGCGATGATCTCGCCGACCGTGGTGTCAGCAGCGGAGATCGAGGCGGTCGAAGCAATCTGCTCCTTGGTCTCGACGTCCTTGGCCATGCCCAGCAGCTGCGAGCTGATGGCCTCGACGGCTGCCTCGATGCCCTTCTTGAGGCCCATCGGGTTGGCGCCGGCCGCAACGTTGCGCAGGCCTTCGCGTACGAGAGCCTGGGCGAGGACCGTGGCGGTCGTCGTGCCGTCACCGGCGACGTCGTCGGTCTTCTTGGCGACCTCCTTGACGAGCTCGGCACCGATCTTCTCGTAGGGATCCTCGAGCTCGATCTCCTTGGCGATGCTGACACCGTCGTTGGTGATCGTGGGGGCTCCCCACTTCTTCTCCAGGACGACGTTGCGACCCTTGGGGCCGAGCGTGACCTTGACGGCGTCGGCGAGCTGGTTCATTCCGCGCTCGAGGCCGCGCCGTGCTTCCTCGTTGAAAGCAATGGTTTTTGCCATGTGTACGTTTCTCCGACTTGGTTGTCGACGTGGACGACCAGGCGATGCCCGCGACGGACGGCTGCAGCGTTGCGGCGAACCCTTCTCGCCGCGGCCCACAACCTCATCGGTCTGGTCCAGGTGTTTAGCACTCTCATCATACGAGTGCTAATCAACGCCGCGCAATCAGCCCGTCACTTTGGGCGACACGTCGTACGTCACCTCGGCGAACTGACCCCGCTGGAGGATCGATGTCAACGTCAAACGGCTGGATCGGATGTCGCGAGGGAGCAGGGGCGCACCGGCGCCGAGCGTCACCGGCGCGATCGTCGCCGTGATGCGGTCGAGCAGCCCCGCGTCGTCGAACTGGCCGACCAGGTCGCCGCCGCCCATCAGCCAGATGTCGCGCTCGCCCGCGGCTGCGACCATCTCCGCGTGCACCGAGCTGACGTCGTCGCTGGTGAAGGTGATGTTGGCACCCTCGACGACCGGGAGGTCGCGGTGCGTGAACACCCAGGTCGGCCGGTCGGCGTACCACTCCTGCCACTTGGCCGGGTTGTCGACGAGTGCCTCGTGCTCGAGCAGCCACTCGTATGTCGTGGAGCCCATCGCCATCGCGCCGATGCCGTCGAGGAAGTCGCCGAACGACGACTCGGCGTCGTCAGCGCCTTGGACCTCGAACAGCCACGAGAGCGAGTTGTCGGTCGTGGCCAGGTAACCGTCGAGTGTCGTCGCGGTGTTGTAGATCGTCGCCATGACCCGACGCTACCCATCCGGTCAGACAGAGAACAGCAGGAAGAGCCCGGTGAACGTATAGGCGACCATCAGCAGCAGCATCGCGACCTGCCCGCTGAGCCGGTGCCCCTTCGGCAGCAGCGCCAGCGCCTTGTCGTGAGCCGCGATGACCGCGAGCACGTGACCGGCCACCACGAACGTCACCTTGAGGGCGGCGAGCGTCGAGGTGTGCTCGGACAGGAAGTACGACGTCGCGGGATCGCCCAGCGGCTCCCACCCGCGACCCAGCGGATCGAGCAGGGCGAAGAACGCGACCTGCCCCTTCTCCAGGAGGTACGTCAGGTAGTGGGCGAAGATGTAGCCGACGACGATCGGCACCAGTGAGTGCGCCATCAACCCCGGGAGCTGGCTGCGCTCGCGAGGGCTGACTCCCCCGGTCGCCCGCGCTGCCGCGACGAACAGCACCGCGACGACGACGCAGAATCCGAGCAGTGTCAGCGAGTGCTGCCACACCGACAGGGTCTTGCCCTGCCAGAACGACGATGCCGAGAAGCTGTCGTACGCCGTGGAGCCCAGGAGCGTCGCGAGCACTGCGACCAGTCCGGGGTGGACCGGGACGGCCGGCAAGGTACGCAGCGGATTGTGCAGAGCCCAGCGGCCGTCGCGGACGAACGGCGAGAGCCTGGCGACGATCGCGCTGTAGACGTCGAACGGGTCGGCGCGGTCGTACCAGCGCGGGCCGAACGCGATGCCGCCGGCGAGCGTCGCGACGACGTAGATCGCGACCCACACACGTACGGCGTGGACCGAACCCGGATCCGGCGAGGCGAGCTCGAGCCACACGAAGGCGAGCAGGCCTGCGACGGCGGGCCAGTAGCCGAGCCGCTCCGGGTATGTCCACAGGCCGCGACCCGTCAGCGTTCGCCACGGCGAGAGGTCGCGCCACACGTGACCCGCGACGAGAGCCAGCGGCACGATGCCGACCCACACGAAGATGTAGAGCCCGCCGAGGCCACCGTTGCCGGAGTCAGACGGACCGGCATACAGCGCGACGAGCAGCCACGCCGTCAGCAACAGGCCGACGACGGCCAGCCACGGACGCCGCGGGGGCGGGTCTGCCGGCTCCGGCTCGGTCGCGAATCGCGGCTCCTTCCACGCCAACGCGAGGACCGCGAACGAGATCGTCAACGCCCACGAGGCGCCGACCATCGCGTAGAGGAACGGGATCGGCAGATCGGTCGACCCGCCGAGGCCGTGCGCCTGCAGCCCGGCTGCGATCACGGCTCGACGACGAGCTGCACGATCGTGACGTCGAGGTGGTGGGCCTCGACGGCGACCTGGCCGGGCGCGTCGATCGTGAACGTCTCGGCGAAGGGTTCGCCGGCCTTGACCTCGTACTCATGCTCCGGGTCGGAGTGGACGTGGATCTCCTCGTCGGCGTCGGAGGTGATCTTGAGCGTCACCGGGGCGCCGAGCTTGACCTTGACGCGCTTGCCCTGTGGGACGACCTTGCCGTCCTTGATCACGATGCCGACGACGGCACCGGAGGTCGTGGTCGACGACGGCGCCGCGCTCGTCGGCCCTTCGCTGGTCGGCTCCGCCTGGAGGCCCGGTTCCTCAGAGCCGGACCCGCAGCCGGTCAACACGAGGGCACAGGCCAGCAGCGCTGCAGCGATCTTCACTCGTTCTCCTTGGTGTCGTCCTCGGGCTCGAAGGCCCGCTCGATGATGTCGCGCTCCTCGCGTTCCTCACGCCGGTCCTTGCGGGCGATGTAGAGGATCACTCCCACGACCACGACAGCCGGCACGAACGCCGGGATCGCGAGCAGGGCAGCGTGGTGCGCGAGGAGCTGATCTCCGCCCGGCGTCATGACGTCAGAGTAGGCGTACGGTCTCCCGATGATGCGGCATCGTGCTCCTCGATGCGGCGGGCGACGCGGGCCACCGAGACCGAGATCCCGATGATGATCGCGAGGCTGCACAGCAGGACGACCATGTTGGCCGCGCCCCACAGCACCGGCGACGTGTCACCCTTGCGCTCACGCTGGAGGATGTCGATCTCCGGCACGAAGTTCGCGGGTGAACGAGGCCGAGGCCGGGACCTCGTCGACCTTGAGCGGAGCGTCGGCCGGCATGAAGATCGGCACGGCGGCGAGCGTACGACCGTCCTGCACGCGCAGCAGGGTCTTCCAGTTGCCGCCGACGGGCACGGGCTTGGTCGACTCCCACGTGTTGTCGCCCGTACGCCGCAGGCGATCCGTGACCACGCCGGCGCCGCCGCCCTGCCACGCGGTGATCTGCACCCACGTCGGGTGGTCGTCGACGAGGCCGGCCGGCTTGAGCGAGACCTTGGCCGTGACCTCGGGGTGGTCGGTCGTGCCGACCTGCGTCAGCGCGAAGTCGGCCGAGGCGTTCTTGGGCACGGTGGCATGCAGGCCGTTGGCGACCGCCACCGCGATGATGACGACCGACGCCGTGACGATCGTGCGGCTGATCTTGCGGGCCGGCAGCCGGCCCTGCAGTCCGAGCGCGAACAGCGCCCCGCACAGCCCCGAGGCGATCGCGACGGGAACCGCCATGAGGAGACCCTCGAGCCACATGTCCTGGGTCCACGGGAACTGGAAGACCCGGTCGTTCCAGAACTTCTCGATGACGAGGCCGACCGTGCCGATCAGGAAGCCACCGACCGCGCCGAACTGGAGCGCCTTGTTGCGCAGCTGCGTCAGTGCCAGCAGCTCGATGAGGACGGCGCTGCCGAGATAGAGCGGGAACACATGGTGCGCCTCGCCGAAGAAGTCGGTGACGATGAACGAGATGATGCCGCGCATCAGCAGGAAGAACACCGCGGCGACGATCGCCGCGCCCGGGCCGACGTACAGCCGCGCTGCGACCAGCACGATGCCGGCCGCCGCGACGATCATGAGCGGCGCGAACACCATGCGGAACTGGGCGATGCCGAAGTCGAACTCGGCCTGGAACACCGAGAGGCCGATCAGCAGGGCGCCGAACCCGATCGACAGCGTCGCGGTCTTGATCCAGGTCGGCATCTCCTTGCCGTTCTGGCGGATCGCGAAGTCGGCCTCACGGTGCAGCAGGATGATGCCCGCGGTGGACAGGCCGGCGCCGCCGATCAGCATGAGGTGCGTCGGGCCCCACAGCGTGACGTCCTGGCCGAACATCCGGTGCCAGACGTCGTCGAGGGGGAAGCCGATCAGGGCGTACAGGCCGCAGGCGGCGATGAAGATGCCGCTGACCGGGGCGTACCAGGTGCGGGTGATGCGGACCGACGCGATGCCGGGCTTCTCACCGTCGCGCGCATAGACGACCGCCGACATACCGGCGATGAACAGCGCGAAGAGCCCGTAGAGGATCAGGTAGTGCGCGGGGTTGGCCAGCGGCCCGGCGTCACGGCCGCGGCCGGCGTGCAGGCTGACGTCCCACATGAAGCCCAGCAGGGCGATGATCAGCGAGCTCGCGACGAACAACGTGGGGATCGAGGCCCAGCCCGGCTCGCCTGTACGCGCACCGAGGCGCTCGCCGGCCTTCTGGAACCACTCGATGCGGTGCGTCCGGTGGGCCCACGCGATCACCAGCAGGATGCTCGTGACGATGCCGGCAGCGATCGACAGGCCGATGACCTGGCTGAGCTCGGCGCCACCTGCGGGCGCGGTGACTGGGTCAGTCGCAGTGATGAACATACCGCGAGTATGTCAGCGACGATGTGACATCGCAAGTGTCACATAGGACACATGGTGAATCGGGGCATGAAAAAACCCGGTCCCCCCGGACCGGGCTCCTTCATCGGACTCAGTGCCCGATGACCTCGTGGGCTTCGCGACCCTTGGGGCCGTCCACCACTTCGAACTCGACCTTCTGGCCGTCCTCGAGGGTCTTGTATCCGTCTGACGCGATCTTGGACCAATGCACGAAGACATCGTCCTGGCCCTCGACCTCGATGAAGCCGTAGCCCTTGTCAGCGTTGAACCACTTGACGGTGCCTTGCACCATGCCGCCACTCCCACCTGATCCTGGAGGAACCCACCTGCCGGAGCCCCTTCATGCGCAGAGCCTACAAGGCTGCACCGCGAGTTCAGCAACCCCCGGCAACGGCTGGGATTATCGAGACTTGGGCACCGGCCGGGGTCGGGGTGTCCAGACCCTGGGCGAATCGCACGTCCTCCTCGGCAACGTAGATGTTGACGAAGCGGCGCAGCTTGCCCTGCTCGTCCACGACCCGCGCCTTGATGCCCGGGAAGGTCCCCTCGAGCGACTCGATGACCTCGCTGAGGGTCGCGCCTTCAGCGGTGACCTGGGACTGGTCCTGCGTGTACGTGCGCAGGATCGTCGGAATTCGTACGTTGATGCTCACAGTGCTCCTTGGGTGTTCTCTGACTCAGGCGATGCCGGACGCGACGAACGCGTCATACGTGGGGGCGATGGTGGCTGCGGGACGGACCAGGTCGGTGACCGCGTCAAGCGTCTTGAGTCCGTGACCAGTGTTGATCACGACGGTCTCGAGCTCGGGGTCGAGCGCGCCGGTCTCGACGAGCTTCTTGAGGACGCCGACGGTCGTGCCGCCGGCGGTCTCGGTGAAGATGCCCTCGGTGCGCGCCAGGAGCACGATCGCCTCGCGCACCTCGTCGTCGGAGATGTCGGCGATCGCACCGCCGGTCTCGCGGCAGATGTCGAGGACGTACACGCCGTCCGCGGGGTTGCCGATCGCGAGCGACTTGGCGATCGTGTCGGGCCGTACGGGCCGGACGACGTCCCAGCCCTCGCGGAACGCCTCGGACACCGGCGAGCAGCCCGTGGCCTGGGCGCCGAAGACCTTGTAGGGCTTCTCCTCGACCAGTCCGAGGGCGATGAGCTCCTGGAACGCCTTGTGGACCTTGGTCAGCTGCGAGCCCGAAGCGACCGGGATGACGATCTGGTCGGGCAGACGCCAGCCGAGCTGCTCGGCGATCTCGTAGCCGAGCGTCTTGGATCCCTCGGCGTAGAACGGGCGGACGTTGACGTTGACGAACGCCCAGCCATCCTCCTCGCCGGCGATCTCGGAGGCGAGCTTGTTGACGTCGTCGTAGTTGCCGTCGACCGCGACGAGGTTCTCGGTGTAGACCGCCGAGTTGACCTGCTTGGGCGTCTCGAGGTTGCTCGGGATGAACACGACGGTCTTGATGCCTGCACGGGCACCGGCCGCGGCGACGGCGTTGGCGAGGTTGCCGGTCGACGGGCAGGCGAAGACCTTGCTGCCGAACTCGCGCGCGGCGCTGAGGGCGCACGCGACGACGCGGTCCTTGAACGAGTTGGTGGGGTTCGTGCTGTCGTCCTTGACCCAGAGCGTCGTCAGGCCCAGCTCGGCGGCGAGGTTGTCTGCCTTGAGGAGGCGCGTGAAGCCGGGCTCGAGGTTGGGGCTGAGCTCGATGTCGTCGGGGACGGGGAGGAGCGCCTTGTAGCGCCAGATGTTGGCGGGGCCGGCTGCGATCTGCTCGCGCGTGACGGCCGGGAAGTCGTACTTGATCTCCAGCGGGCCGAAACACTCGTGGCACGCGTAGTGCGGGCCGAGCTCCCGCGTCGTGCCGCACTCGCGGCAGGCGAGCTCGACGGCGTTGCCGAAGGCTCCATCGCGAATGCTGGGCGCCTCGACGAGGCCGGCGGGGGCTGATGTACTCACAGATGTTCCCTTTCATCTTTCCCGGATCGACTGTCGTCCGGGACGGATTGAGCACCTGGTCGATGACCGACTGGTTGCTGGGGCGTCATAGGGCCGTGTCCCTGTACCCCTCGTGATGAGTGGTTTCAGCGTACGGGCGCGTCTCACGATGTGTCCACTCGGTCCAGATGTCGGACACCGAGTGTTCGCTGGCTGGGACGTGCGGGCTTCGCTCGGCGCCTACCAAGCGCTCGGCCTTGCGGGAGAAGCGGGTGCGCGGAGGCGGGTAGTTGCCGTCGGCGAGGTTGGCGAGTCGCTCGAAGGGGTTGTACGACGAGTGGTCGCCGGCGATCGCGTAGGAGATCCCGACGCAGAGGAAGTAGAACGGCAGCATCACGACGCCGAGGACGAACGCGTACTGCGTGCAGTGACGGTCCTCGTGCTGGAGCAGGATCGGGCGATCGACGAAGTAGTCGAGGTCGTGCTTGCTCGTGATGACGCTGCCGACCGTGAACGCGCTGGCGACCGGGAAACCGAACCGGTAGCCGGTCGCGAGATAGGTGCCCCGGCCGCGCCGGACGATCGACGCGCCTCCGATCCTGGCGATCGCCGAGTCCGAGCAGCGTGCTGAGGTTGAGCCAGTTGAGGACCGTACGAACGCGGGTCCACGGCGTGTGCGGCAGCGGCGTCAGCTCAGAACTCATCAGCGAGCTCTTCCAGCCAGTCGGCGACCGCATCAGGCCCGTCGAGGACGACGTCGGCCCGCGCCACCAGAGCGTCCTGCTCCGTCGACGCCGAGCAGACCAGCAGGCCGCCGACCCCGGTCTCGCGGAGCTCCTCGACCGCGGCGAACGCCGGCAGGTCACCGAGGTCGTCGCCACCGAAGATCACCTGGCGGGCGCCGAGCCGGGAGACGAGCGCGCGCACCGCGTCGCCCTTGTTGATGCCCGGCGCGCGCATCTCGATGACCTGGCGGCCCGGTTCGACCACGAGCCCGAGGTCACGGGCGAGGGTCGACAGCGGTTCGGCCAGCTCGTCGATCAGCCCGGGATCGATGCCCCGCGTGTGCACCGCGATCGCGAGACCCTTGTCCTCGATGCGTACGTGACCCGCACCGCGTTCGCGTCAGCCAGCCCGGCAGCTCCTCGGCGAGTCGGCGCACCGACTCGGGCCGCTCCGGCTCGACGGTCTCCGACGTCGCGGCGTCCCAGCGCTCGGCGCCGTACTGGCCCCAGATCACGAGCCGGTCGAGCCCGGCCATGCCGACGAAACCGCCGAGCTCGAGCGCCTGTCGTACGGGTCGACCGGTGACGATCGCGACCTGGCCGAGGACCCCGCCGAGCCGAGCCAGCGCGGCCACCGAACGCTCGTGGGCGTACGCCTGCGACGGGTCGTCGACGATGTGCGCCAGCGTGCCGTCGAAGTCGAGGGCGAGCAGCGTGCCGCCCGGATCTGCGATCACGGCGGAACGGACAGATGTGGGCATCCGACTATTGTTGCGGGCCGGCCAGGATGATCGTCAGGCGGTCGGTCCGCATCCCCGCAATGCTCGGCACGATGCGGTCGATGCCCAGGTCGTCGCCGAGCAGCTTGGCCTGCTGCTCGAGCTGCGACGGGAAGTAGACCGTGTTGCCGGCGATCGAGCCGCGCCAGTTGCCGACCCTGACATCCGTCCAGCCGGCGGCCTTCACCTTGGCGGAATAGGTCGTCGCGAGACCCTGGATCGTCGTGTTGTTGAGCACCGACACTCCGGCGGTGCGATCGGCCTCGGGCGACTCCGGTGGTCGGCGTCGGCGAAGGGGTCGTCTCGGTGGTCTCACTCGGTTCGGGCGTCGGCGTCTTCGATGGCGCGGACTTTGTGGGCTGCACCGCCGGGGTGTCGGGGTCGTTGTCGACGAACAGCCAGCCGAGCCAGCCGGCGGCGCCGATGCACAGCATGATCGTCAGGACGATGAACCAGCTGGCCGGCACATATGCCTTGCCAGGCGGAGTCCTGCGGTGGTCCATGGGAACCTTCAGAGGTCGATGCCGAGACGCCTGGCCGAACGGCTGCGCTGGCGCTGTGCACGCAGTCGGCGCAGGCGCTTGACCAGAAGTGGATCGTACGCCAGTGCGTCCTCGCGGTCGATCAATGCGTTGAGCACCTGGTAGTAGCGGGTCGCGGACATGTCGAACTTGTCGCGGATCGCCTGCTCCTTGGCGCCGGCGTACTGCCACCAGAGCCGCTCGAGCGCGAGGATCTCGCGGTCACGCTCCGACAGCGACTCGACAGCAGACGCAGTCCCGGCGTTCGACTTCTCCACGGCGCTCATGCCACTACCTCCGACAAAAACCAACGATACGGAGGCAGTGGCATGATCCCTGCCTCAAGATTCGCTCGCTGGCGCTCGCTCATGGGTCTGATTCTAGGGCACGAATCACACCAGTGTCATTTGCTTCGCCGAATGGCAGGGTGTGTGTCATGACGACTGAATCCGGGGACAGTACGCCCATCAGGTGGGGAATTCTCGCAACGGGACGCATTGCGGAGTCATTTGCCGGCGACTTGGCGCTGGTCGATGGCAATGAGCTCGCCGCCGTCGGGTCCCGCAGGCCCGACGCCGCCCGGTCGTTCGCCGACCGGTTCGGCGCGGCACGGGCCCACGGTTCGTACGAGGAGCTGGCCGCCGACCCGGACGTCGACGTCATCTATGTCGCGACCCCGCACAGCCGCCACCTCGAGGACGTCCTGCTGTGCTTCGAGGCGGGCAAGGCCGTGCTCTGCGAGAAGGCGCTGACGATGAACCTCGCCGATGCGGAGACGCTCGTCGCGGAGGCACGCTCGCGAGGCCTGTTCTTCGCCGAGGCGATGTGGATGCGGACCAATCCCAACATCCGCCGCGTCGCCGGCCTCGCCAGGACGGGGCTCTGGGAACTGTCGGCCAGGTGCGCGCCGAGCTCGGCTTCGTCGGGCCCGCCGCGACCTGCCGCCTGTGGGATCCGACGCTCGGGGCGAGTGCGCTGCTCGACGTCGGCATCTACCCGCTGACGTTCGCGCACCTGATCCTCGGCGAGCCCGTCAGCATCGCCGCCGGTGGAATCCTGTCCGAGCAGGGCATCGACGTCAGCGGCGGGGCAACCATGACGTACGCCAACGGTGCCGTCGCGAGCATCGCCTGGACCCAGATGGCGCGCAGCGACAACCGCGCCTCGGTCGCCGGCGACGTCGGGCTCATCGAGGTGCCCGCCCGGTTCCACCACCCCACGATGTTCACGCACTGGCACGACGACCAGCTCGACACCATCAGCGAGCCCGTGACGGGTCGCGGGTACGCCCATGAGATCGAGGAAGTCGCCTGCGTGCCTGCGGGCCGGGGCGACCGAATCGGCGCTCCTCCCACTCGACGAGACCGTCTCGATCATGCGGCAGATCGAGTCGATCCTGGAGCAGCTGGGGGTCGCCGCGAGGTGACCCGCGACACACAGCGCTAGGCTGCGAAGCATGGCGACCGGAACCGCAGACTTCGTAGTCATTGCCAACCGTTTGCCCGTCGACCGGATCAAGGCCCCCGACGGCAGCACGATGTGGCGCACCTCCCCCGGAGGTCTGGTCACCGCGCTGGAGCCCGTGATGCACCGCAACGGCGGCGCATGGATCGGCTGGCACGGCGCCGCCGACGAGCAGCTCAAGCCGTTCGACCACAACGGCCTGCACCTCGTGCCGGTGCCGTTGTCGGAGGAAGAGGTCGCCGAGTACTACGAGGGCTTCTCCAACTCGACCCTCTGGCCGCTCTATCACGACGTCGTCGCACCGCCTGAGTTCCACCGCGAGTGGTGGGACGCGTACGTCCGGGTCAACCGCCGCTTCGCCGAGCGAGCCGCCAAGATCGCCAAGCCGGACGCCGTCGTCTGGGTGCAGGACTATCAGCTCCAGCTCGTGCCCACGATGCTGCGCGAGCTGCGCCCCGACCTGCGGATCGGCTTCTTCCTGCACATCCCCTTCCCGCCGGCCGAGCTGTTCCAGCAGCTGCCGTGGCGCCGCCAGATCCTCGAGGGACTCCTCGGCGCGGACCTCGTCGGATTCCAGATGCCCGGAGCGGCGCAGAACTTCGTCCGTCTCGTACGCCAGCGGGTCGGCCACAAGACGCACCGCGACATGATCTACCTGCCGGACGGACGCACGGTCCTCGCGCAGGCGTACCCGATCTCGATCGACGCGGCCGGCTTCGAGGAGCTCGCCCGTACGCCCGAGGTCATCGTGCGCGCCGCCGAGATCCGCGAGAGCCTCGGCAACCCCAAGACGATGCTGCTGGGCATCGACCGGCTCGACTACACCAAGGGCCTGCGCCAGCGGCTCCGTGCGTTCGGCGAGCTCATCAGCGACGGGTCCCTGCATGTCGACGACGCCGTGTTCGTGCAGGTCGCGACCCCGTCCCGCGAGCGGGTCGACCAGTACAAGATCCTGCGCGACGACATCAACCGGCTCGTCGGCCGCATCAACGGCGACGTCGCGCGCATCGGGCAGCAGCCGGTGACCTACCTGCACGCCTCATACCCGAGAGCCGAGATGGCTGCGCTCTACCGCGCCGCCGACGTCATGGTCGTCACCCCGCTGCGCGACGGCATGAACCTCGTCGCCAAGGAGTACGTCGCGTGCCGCTACGACGACCGCGGGGCGCTGGTGCTGAGCGAGTTCGCCGGTGCCGCCTCTGAGCTCAAGGGGGCCTATCAGGTCAATCCGCACGACATCAACGGCATGAAGAGCATGATGCTCGAGGCGATCAACGCCAGCCCGCGCGAGAACGCCCGGCGCATGAAGGCGATGCGCAAGCAGGTCATGGAGAACGACATCGACCTGTGGGCCGCCAACTTCCTGCGCGAGCTGACCTCCGTACGCAACCCCCACGCCAAGAACCCCCGTCCGGTCTGACGCGGTTGCGGTGTCACCGCTCGATAGGTTGACCGCATGAACGCGAGCCCGGAGGACTTCCACGCTGCGCCGACCCTCGTCGGCAAGCACGTCCGGCTCGAGCACCTCGAACCCCACCACGCTGCGGGAGTGCTCGGCGCCTCGGACGATGACGAGGTGTTCACGTGGCAGTCGTTCGCCCGGCCGACCACGATCGAGCAGGCCGAGGCGCTGGTCAGCCTCTACCGGACCCGCCCGGGCACGGTCGCCTGGGTCCAGGTCGATCAGGCCTCGGGCGAGGTCGCCGGGCTCACGACCTACTACGACATCGACCCCGCAGTCCGCACCGTCGCGATCGGCTCGACGTGGCTGGGCCGGAGATTCTGGCGTACGGGCGTCAACACCGAGGCCAAGCTCCTGCTGCTGCGCCACGCGTTCGACGACCTCGACTGTGCCCGCGTGGTCTGGCACGTCGACATCCTCAACGATCGTTCGCAGGCGGCAGTCGCGCGCATCGGCGGCGTCCGCGAGGGCGTGCTGCGCAAGCACCGGATCCGACGCGACGGGTCCTGGCGCGACACCGTGCTGTTCTCGATGACCGACGACGAGTGGCCGGCCGCGCGCGACGCCCTCGAGGAGCGATTGGCTCGCTGAGCATTCACAGATGCGCTCGGCGGAGGCACCATGAGGATTGACGCATCACAGGAATGAGGTGACCCATGACCGAGCATCGGACGATGAACACCATCATCCACGCGGCGATCCGGCGTGACGTCGCGCGCTTCGACGCCGCGTTGGCAACGTTCCCGGCGGGCTCTCACCAACGCGCAGAGGAGCTGTCTCGCGCGTGGAAGAACTTCGCGCTCCAGATCCATCAGCACCACGACGACGAGGAGACCATCTTCTGGCCGGCATTCCGAGCCCTCGGCGCTGACGAGGCGCTGGTCACCGACCTGGACGGCGAGCATGAACGGCTGCAGGGCGCACTGACCGTCGCCGACTCCGTCATGCGAGAGCTGCGCGGCTCGCCGACTGCGGCGAACGCCGAGGCCGCCCGAGCCGCGGTCGCCGGACTCGACACGGTGCTGGTCGAGCACTTCACGCACGAGGAACGCGACCTCGAGCCGTTCGCCGCCGGCCACCTGCAGACACCCGAGATCAAGAAGGCCCAGACGGCGGTGCGAAAGGCGCACAAGGGCGGCACCGGAACGTTCATGGCGTGGCTCCTCGATGGTGCCGACGCCGACGCGCAAGCTGCGCTGCGCAAGCAGATCCCACCGCCGGTGCTGTTCGTGCTGACGCGGGTTGGCGGCCGGGCCTACAACCGCGACATCGCCTCGATCTGGCCCTGACCGTCGCTAGCGCACCGTGACGGGGAACCCGTTGCGTACGGCGTTCAGGACCGTCGAGATCTCGACCGCCTCGTCGACCAGCACGCTGGCGTGGACGCCGGACGGCACAGCGAGACGGATGACGACATCTGCCGACGTGACGACCCCGTCCTCGTCGATCTCGAGCGACACGTCGACCTGGACGTCGTCGATCGCGTCGTTGCGAACTGCCGCGACGAAGCGCAGGTCGTTGGCAAGGCAGCCGCCGATCGCCAGGCGAGAAGCTCGCCACCGTTCATGCCGGCGCCCGCTCCCCCGGCCACGCCCGCAGGACGATCGACGACCACGGCGTGCTCGCCGGTACGCCCTTCAGCGGCCTGGGTCCCCGGGATCGTCCGGAAGCTCGCCTCGATCGTCGTCATGATTCGCTCACTCCGCCAGTCTGCCCCTTTTGTGCTCGAATATCAGGTTGGTCTCGGTCAGCGCGACCTCCGGAGCCGAGCTCAGGTTGTCGACGACGAACGCCCGGAGATCGTCGGGATCCTGCGCCGCGACGTGCACGTGGAAGTCGTCGGCGCCGGCAAGGAAGTAGACGTTGAGCACCTCCGGCATGCCGGCGAGCCGGTCGGAGAACTCGCTGATCGCGCCGCGGGCATCGCCGCGCAGGCGCACCGCGATCATGGCCTGGATGGGTCGGCCGATCCACGCCGGATCGACCTCGGCGTGGAAGCCCGGCGATGACTCCGCGGTCGATCAGGCTGCGCAACCGGGTCAGACAGGTCGACGCTGCAATGCCGACCTTTTCGGCGAGCGCGTTGTTGGGCAGCCGGCCCTGGCTGCGCAGCGCGGCGACGATCCGCTGGTCGATGTCGTCGAGCTCGCGAAGATCATTCGGCACGGGCACTCCTGAAGGCTCGGAATCAGCGTGAAACGCAGCAGAAGCGCCATCGTACAGAATCTTGTTCGCACAGTTGCGCGACGATTCCGCAGTTGATTCACCATGGAAGCAATATTCCGTTGTGAAGGAGAGCACGTCATGCTGGTCGGTGTCCCCCGCGAGGTCAAGAACCACGAGTACCGCGTCGCCATCACCCCCGCCGGGGTGCACGAGCTGACGCGACACGGCCACGACGTCATCATCGAGCACGACGCCGGCCTCGGCTCGTCGATCCACGACGACGAGTACGTCGCCGCCGGCGCCAAGATCCTCGACACCGCCGATGCCGTGTGGGCCGACGCCGAGCTGGTGCTCAAGGTCAAGGAGCCGATCGCCGAGGAGTACGCCCGCATGCGCCGCGGCCAGACCCTCTTCACCTACCTCCACCTCGCCGCGAGCCGTGAGTGCACCGACGCACTGCTGTCGGCCGGCACGACCTCGATCGCGTACGAGACCGTGCAGCTGCCGGACCGCTCGCTGCCCCTGCTCGCCCCGATGTCGGAGGTGGCCGGTCGCCTCGCGCCGCAGGTCGGCTTCCAGCACCTCATGGCGCAGCAACGGCGGCCGCGGCGTGCTGCCCGGCGGGGTGCCAGGTGTCTATCCCGGCCGACGTGGTCGTGATCGGCGCCGGCGTCTCCGGAGTCAACGCCGCCGAGGTCGCGCGCGGCATGGGCGCCCACGTCCAGATCCTCGACCTCGACGTCGCCAAGCTGCGCCAGGTCGACGCCCGGTTCGCCGGCATGATCACGACGGTCGCCTCCAACTCGTTCGCGATCGAGAAGGCTGTCCGCGAGGCCGACCTGGTGATCGGCGCGGTGCTGGTGCCCGGCGCCAAGGCACCCAAGCTCATCACCGACGACCTCGTCGCCACGATGCGTCCCGGCTCGGTGCTCGTCGACATCGCGATCGACCAGGGCGGCTGCTTCGAGAGCTCGCACGCGACGACGCACGACAACCCGACGTTCAAGGTGCACGACTCGATCTTCTACTGCGTCGCCAACATGCCCGGCGCGGTGCCGCGCACCTCGACGTACGCGCTGACCAACGTCACGCTGCCCGTACGCCGTCGCGCTCGCGGACAAGGGCTGGAAGCAGGCCGTGACCGACGACGCCGCGCTCGCGGGCGGGCTCAGCACGCACGACGGCCACCTGGTCAACGCGGCCGTCGGCGAAGCGCTCGACCTCGAGGTCACCCCGCTGTCAGCTCTCTGACGTCTCAGGGCACGTAGGGCCGTGCTTCTCGCAGCGCCTTGTTGGCGACCCCTGCGAGAAGCACGGCGACACCTGCAGCGCCGACCGTGACGGCGAACGCCGGCGTGTGACCGCCTTCGTCGGCCAGTCGGCCGGCGATCGACGCACCCAGGGCATAGCCGATGCCGGTCGCCCCGGCGAGCAGCGTCATGGCGGTGCCGACCCGGTGCACCGGCACCAGGATCCCGGCGAGCGCGAAGTTGCTGATCATGTAGGGCGCGACGGCGAAGCCCAGCAGCGCGATGACGAGGATCAGTGAACCGATCGAGTCGACCAGCAGCAGCGGCGCCGACAGCAGGAGGAGGCCGACCGCAGCGACGAGCATGCGCGTGGCGTAGAGGATGCGCTCGGGCAGTGCGGTGATCGCGAGCCCCGCGGTGACGCTGCCGATGCCGAGCACGGCGTGGATCAGGCCGGCGCTCCCGGCGTGCCCGTCGGCCGTGGCCAGCACCGCGGTGCCGGTCTGGACACTGCCGAAGATCGCGCCGATGCAGAGCTGCGCCACGACGAGGACGGCGAACGCGACCGACCAGAGGGGTTCCGTGCCGGAGCCGCCGGTCGTCGAGCGTTTGGCCACGAGCTCCGACGTCCAGTGCACCGCGAACCACGAGCCGAACACCGCCAGCAACGCGGCCGCGGCCAGCAGCGCGCCGGCCGGCTCGGCGATGATCGCCAGCACGCCGATCATCGCGGGTCCGAGCACGAAGGACGCCTCATCTGCCGCGCCCTCGTACGAGAACGCCGCATCGACGAGCCGGCGCTGATCACCCTCGTCGCGCGTGATCGGACGCCAGCGCACCCGAGCGAGCGGGCCGACCTGCGGCATCGCGAACCCGGTGACCGCGGCCGCGGCGAAGATCAGCGCGCGCGGTGTGTCGGGGTCCGTCACGAAGACAACTGACGCGAGCCCGGCAGCCCCAAGCAGTGACTGGACGAGGACGACGGGCCGCTGGCCGATGCGGTCCGCGAGAGCGCCGGCGATCGGGGAGCCGACGGCATTGGCGATCGCGAGGATGCCGGCCGCGGCGCCACCCGTGCCGTAGCTGTCGAGCTCCTGGCTGACGAGGACCAGGACGCCGAGCTGGCTCATGGCAAGCGGGATCCGCCCGAGGAAGGCTACGAGGATGTAGGCGGGCCCGACGATCCGCAGGAGCGCGCGGTAGGCGGCGATTGCTGACACAGCCTGACAACTGTAGGGCACGGTCAGCCTCGATAGGGTCGGAGCATGCCGCCGTCCGCTGCCCGAAGGTCGACCTTCGCGATCTTCGCGTTGAACGGGTTCCTCCTCGGCATGTGGGTCGTGCACATCCCGGAGATCCGCGAACGTACGGGCGCCAGCACTGCGGTCCTCGGCTACCTGCTGCTGCTCCTGGGCGGCACGGCCCTGCTCGGCATGCAGGTCGGCGGACGGCTGATCGACCGGTTCGGCAGCCGGGTCGTCGCGGTGGTCGCCGGACTGGCGCTGAGCGTGTGCCTCGTCGGCCCCGGCCTCGCGACGAGCACCCCGGCCCTGGCGGTCGCACTCGGCCTGCTCGGCGTGTTCAACGGCGTCATCGACGTGGCCCAGAATGCTCATGCCGTCGAGGTCGAGCGAGCGTACGGACGACCGATCATCAGCGCGTTCCATGCCTTCTTCTCGTTGGGCGGCCTGATCGCGTCGCTGGTCGGCGGCGTGCTGATCGCCCTGGACTCCGACGTACGGCTGACCCTCGCCGGCGCCGGCGTCCTCGGCATCCTCGTCACACTCGCCGCAAGGCCCACGCTCCTCCCCCCGTCGCCGGCCACGACCCGCGAGCCGGGCGCGCCGCGCGTCCATGCACCGTGGTCGCTGCGCGTCGTCATCTTGTCCTTGCTGGCGTTCGTGCTCCTGCTGTCGGAGGGCGTCGCGTACGACTGGAGCACGGTTCACCTGCATGACTCGCTCGGCGCGAGCAAGTCGGTCGCGGCCTGGGCGTTCGGCGCGTTCTCGGTCACCATGACGGTCGTACGCCTGGTGGCCGACCGGGTCGTCGCCCGGATCGGCGCTGCGGCGTACGTCCAACGGGCCGCGCTCGTCGGTGCGGCCGGACTGCTCGGCGCGGCACTCGCCCCGAACGTGGTGCTGGCGATCGTCGCGTGGGCGGTGTTCGGCGTCGGCCTGGCCGGGTGCGTGCCGCAGTTCTTCAGCGCCGCCGGCAACATCGATCCGGCGGCGGCGGGCACCTACCTCGCGCGGGTCACCGGCACCGGCTACCTCGGCCTGCTCGCCGGCCCCGCGATCATCGGCATCCTGACCAACTGGGTGTCGCTGACCACGGCGTTCACGGTGCCGATCGTCGGCTGCCTCCTCGCCGGGCTCCTCGCGCCGTCGGCCCTGCGCACCGAGAAGGCGAAGGCATGACGACGAGCCGCTCGCCGAGATCATGGCGCCGGACTGGGCCGAGGCGCTGGCGCCGGTCGCCGACCGGATCACCGCGATGGGCGAGTTCCTCCGCGAGGAGATCGCCGCCGGCCGGTCCTACCTGCCGGCCGGCGACCACATCCTGCGGGCGTTCGCCGAGCCGATGTCCGACGTCCGCGTGCTGATCACCGGGCAGGATCCCTATCCGACCCCGGGCCATCCCGTCGGGCTGTCGTTCTCGGTCGCGCCGGACGTACGCCCGTTGCCGCGCAGCCTCGTCAACATCTTCACCGAGCTCGAGGCCGACCTCGGCATCCCGCGGTCTCCCTCCGGCGACCTGACCCCGTGGGCGCAGCAGGGCGTGCTGCTGCTCAACCGGGTGCTGACGGTGCGCCCCGGCACGCCGGCCAGCCACCGCGGCAAGGGCTGGGAAGCCGTCACGGAGCAGGCGATCCGGGCCCTCGTCGCACGCGGCACGCCGCTCGTCGCGATCCTGTGGGGCCGCGACGCACAAGGCCTCGCACCGATGCTGGGTGACGTGCCGCGCATCGAGTCGGTGCACCCGAGCCCGCTGTCGGCGTCGCGCGGATTCTTCGGCTCCAAGCCGTTCAGCCGGGCCAACGAACTGCTCGTCGCCCAGGGTGCCGAACCGGTCGACTGGCGGTTGAGCGCCGAGGAGCCACCGGCGGCGACCGCATACCCCTAGGCTGGGCGGGTGGCCATGAACAAGCAGATCCGCGATCGCGCGGTCGTCATCGACGATGGGCTCGCTCACCTGCAGCGCTGGGGCCTGCGGGTCATCGTCATCGGAGCCGCGGCCTGGATCGTCGGCTGGGGCATCGGGCACGTATGGATGGTCATCTATCCCGTTGCGCTGGCGCTGATCGTCTCGACAGTCCTCGGCCCGCCCGCCTCGTGGCTGCGCTCGAAGGGCTGGCCGGCCGGGATCGCCGCCGCCGCCATCGTGCTGGGGTTCATCAGCTTCGTCGTCGGGCTCATCGCGGTGCTCACACCACAGGTCGCGGGCGAGGCCGGCAACGTCGCGGCCGGGGCGTCCGACGGACTTCAGAAGATCCGCGACTGGGTCACCGGCGAACCCCTCAACCTGTCCGAAGGCCAGATCACCCGCGCCATCGAGGCGGTGCAGGACAAGCTCACGTCGAGCGCCAGCGCGATCAGCTCCGGCGTCTTCTCCACGATCGGCACCGCGACGTCGGTCATCGTCAACCTCGTGCTGGTCCTGATGCTGACGTTCTTCTTCGTCAAGGACGGCCACAAGTTCCTGCCCTGGGTCAAGACGATCGGCGGCCAGCGCGCCGGTGTCCACCTGGGCGAGGTCCTGGAGCGCGCCTGGGACACGCTCGGCGGCTTCATCCGTACGCAGAGCCTCGTCGCGCTGATCGACGCCGTCATCATCGGCGGCGGGCTGGCGATCCTCGGCTCACCCTTGGCCGTACCGCTCGCCGTCGTGACCTTCTTCGGCGCCTACATCCCGATCATCGGCGCGTTCGTCAGCGGTGCCCTCGCCGTGCTCGTCACGCTGGTCACGAACGGCACCAACGACGCCCTGATCGCCATGGGCATCGTGATCGCGGTGCAGCAGCTCGAGGGCAATGTCCTGTCGCCGTGGCTGCAGGGCAAGAACATGAACCTCCACCCGGCTGTCGTGCTGCTGTCCGTCACCGCAGGCGGTTCGCTGTTCGGCATCACCGGCGCCTTCCTCGCGGTGCCCGTCATCGCGACGATCGCGGAGGTCCTGCGCTACCTCAACGAGCGCATCGACGACTCGGTGTCGGTGCTCGCGCCCAAAGAGGACTCCGAAGCCGCGGAGACCCTCGCCGAGGACTGACGCGTGACGCCCGATCTCGACGCGCTCGCCGCCCAGCTGCCCGACGGCGCACTGCTGGTCGACCCGGACCGGATGGCCGGCTATCGCTGGGACCGCGCCAACGACCCGGCCGCCGGGGTCCCCCTCGCGGTCGTACGCGCGACGTGCACCGAGGACGTGCAGGCGGCCGTACGCTTCGCCGCCCAGCACGGTCTCGCGGTCATCCCGCGCGGTGCCGGGTCGGGCCTGTCGGGCGGCGCATCCGCCCTTGACGGGTGCCTCGTCGTCTCGCTGGAGGGCATGCGCGCAGTCGAGGTCGACCTGGCGACGCGCATCGCGGTCGTCGAGCCCGGCGCGCTGAATGCCGAGGTCAAGGCGGCTGCTGCCGAGCACGGTCTCTGGTATCCGCCGGACCCCTCGTCGTACGAGATCTGCTCGATCGGCGGCAATGTCGCGACCAACGCGGGCGGGCTGTGCTGCGTCAAGTACGGCGTCACGAGCGACTACGTCCTCGGCCTGACGGTGGTCCTCGCCGACGGCACCGCCGTCGAGCTCGGTGGTCCGCGGCTCAAGGACGCTGCCGGGTTGTCGCTGACCAAGCTGTTCGTCGGCAGCGAAGGGACGCTCGGCATCATCACCCGCATCGTGCTGCGGCTCGTGCCGGCGCAGCGTCCGCCCTGCACGCTCGTCGCGACGTTCGCCTCGCTCGACGACGCCACCAAGACGGTCCTCGACATCACCCGTCGGATGCGCCCGGCGATGCTCGAGCTCATGGATCACGCCTCGATCAACGCCGTCGAGGACATCACCAGGATGGGCCTCGACCGCAGCGCCGAGGCGATGTTGGTCGTGCAGTCCGACGAGCCGGCGACGCACGGCATCGCCGAGATCGCTGAGGTCACCGCGATCTGCGAGGCCAACCACAGCACCGAGGTGTTCTCGACCGACGACGCCGAGACCGGCGAGGCATTCGTCGTCGCCCGCCGCATGGTGATCCCGGCGCTGGAGCAGAAGGGCTCGCTGCTGCTCGAGGATGTCGGCGTGCCGCTGCCCGAGCTCGGCGCCCTGGTGCGCGGCATCGAGGCGATCGCCGCCAAGCACGTCATCACGATCGCGGTCGTCGCACATGCCGGTGACGGCAACACGCATCCGTTGATCGTGTTCGACGCGACCGATGCCGACGAGACGGCCCGCGCCCACGAGGCATACGGGCAGGTCATGGAGCTCGCGATCGGCCTGGGCGGCACGATCACCGGCGAGCACGGGGTGGGGCGGCTCAAGAAGCCGTGGCTGCCGTCATACCTCGGGCCCGACGTCATGGACCTCACCCGCCGGGTCAAGGCGGCGCTCGATCCGCAGGACATCCTCAATCCCGGCGCCATGCTCTGACCCCTGCGACACTTCAACGACCGACCGAGGAGGACCGATGGCCGCCGAGACCGCGCAGACGCTCGACCGCGGGCTGCGCATCCTGTCGCTCGTCGCGGCGTCGGAGTCCCGGTTCACGATCAACGAGATCGCCGAGTCCCTGGGGATCAGCCGCACCGTGGCCTACCGGCTCATCGTGACGCTCGAGGAGCACGACCTCCTGCACCGTGACGAGCAGGGCCGCATCGGCGCGGGGTTCGGCATGATGGCGTTCCGCAACGCGTACCTGCCTGAGCTCAAGTCACGCGCCACCCCGGCGCTGACGCGGCTCGCCGATGCGAGTGGGGCGACGGCGCACCTGACGATCGCCGACGGCGAGGATGCGGTCGCGCTGCTCGTCGTCGAGCCGAGCCGCAGCGACCTGCACGTGGCCTACCGGGTCGGTGCGCGTCATCGCCTCGACACCGGCGCGGCCGGCAAGGCGATCCTGCTGGGGCGGCAGCACGTGGACGGCGTCGCGAGTACGTCCGGTGAGCTGCAGCCCGGCGCGGCCGGGTTGGCGGCACCGGTTCGTGGGGTGCCGGGTCTCGAGGCCTCGGTCGGCATCGTCAGCCTGCACGACATCGACGCCGCGACGGTCGAGCCGCTCGTCCTCGAGGCAGCGCAAGCCGTGGCCGAAGCGCTGGCCTGACGCCTCGCTGGGAGTGACGTTCCGGTCGCCCATCTACGGCGTTTCGCGGACCCAAACGTCACGCTTCAGCGGGGGGTGATGGTGCCTTCGACTTCGCCGAGGGTGATCGGGCCGGCGGTGGCGCGAAGGGTCACGGTGTCGCCGTCCAGCAGGTAGGTACGGGTGGTGCCGTCGTCGAGGGTGAAGGGTTCGTTGCCGCCCCAGGACAGCTCGAGCAGTGATCCGCGTTGGTCGCGTTCGGGTCCGGAGATCGTGCCGGAGCCGTAGAGGTCACCGGTGCGCAGCGAGGCGCCGTTGACGGTCATGTGGGCCAGCATCTGGGCCGGTGACCAGTACATCGAGGCGTATGGCGGCCGTGACACGACCCTGCCGTTGATGAGGACTTCGAGGTCGATCGCGTAGCCGGCCGGCTCGGCGACCCGAAGATAGTCCAGCGGTGCGGGGTCCTGCCCCGGCAGCGGCGCCCGCGCGTCCTGCAACGCGGCGAGCGGGGTGATCCATGGGGAGATCGAGGTGGCGAACGACTTGCCCAGGAACGGGCCCAGGGGGACGTACTCCCAGGCCTGGATGTCGCGGGCCGACCAGTCGTTGAGCAGCGTGACGCCGAAGACGTGATCGGCGAACGCGTCGACGCGGCACCGGCTCCCCCATCGTGCTGGGCACGCCGACGACGAACCCGAGCTCGGCCTCGATGTCCAGGGCCTGCGACGGCCCGAACCCCGGCTTGCCGTCCGGTCCGGGACGACGCTGCCCCTGCGGTCGCACGATCGCCGTGCGTGAGGGGACGACGGTGCCGGCGCGACCGTGATAGCCGACCGGCAGGTGTCGCCAGTTGGGCAGCAACGGCTCGGCGTCAGGGCGGAAGATCTTGCCGACGTTGGACGCATGGTTCAGCGAGGCATAGAAGTCCACATAGTCCGCCACCGCGAACGGCATCAGTGGCTCGACATCGGCCAGCGGGATCCGACCCACCGACGAGTCGGCGAGCACCTCCTGCAGCCACGAACGGACCGCCGCCCACACGTCAGGACCAGCAGCCAGCAACGGCACCGAGATCCGGGCCGGCGAACAGCAACGGGTCGAACGCCGGCGCCGCAGCATCCAGCGCCGCAAGATCGACGACCTCATCCTCCAGGCGTACGACCACCAGCTGCCGACCGGCATGCGTCACCACGCCGTACGGCAGATGGTCCAACCCGAAGCCGGTCATCCGATCAACCCCAGCTCGACCAGGTCCTCGTACGGCTCGGTCACACCACAGCAGCCGAAGCTGCAGAACGTACGCCTCACGGTCGCCGCGTCCTCGTCGCTCCACGCCCGGACGACATCCGCCAGCGCTCCACCATCACGGTCCGCGAGCACCTCGGCAGCGTCGTCCACCGTCGCGCCGGAGTGCAGCCGGTGCACCGCCACCATGATGTTGAGGAACCCGTGCTGCTCAAAACCCGTCCCCGGCTGGGTGTTGCGGACCGCCCGATGCAACCCCGCGGTCAGCTTGAGCCGGTGATGCAGCAGCGCACTGAGCACCGCCGCGAGCTCCTGCTCATTCGGATACGCGGCGGCCTCGACGCCGCCCGTGCGGAACTTGGCCTGGAAGCCGGCCGCGGCGATCTCGTCTGCGGCCGCGAGCCACGCGTCGGACACGTAAGCGCCGGGCCTCGGCAGCTCGACCGACACCGTGATGTCGTCGGAGCCGGCCAACGCCAGCACCAGGTCCTCGGCCGCCGCCACGGGTTCGCCAGGAGGCAGAGGCAGCTCGAACGCGACCACCGTGATGTGCGGGAAGTCGTGCAGCGTGGCCACCGCCTGCCCGAGGCCATGCGGGCCGGCGGTCGCGATGACGCCGATCTCCAACGGGCCCTCGGCCAACGCCGGCACCCGGGCGACGTCGACGTCACGCACCAGCAGCGGCCCGACCATCGCGGCATACGCGCTGGCTCGATGACTCGCGTGGTCGCGGATCGCGACGTCGAGCGGCGCATTGCCGGGCGGGAAGATCGCGGCGTCGTCGACCAGGCGATCGAGCAGGGTTGACACGCTCACCACGGTATCGCATGGTGTTTTTATCGGATAGATCAATCCGTTATCCGGATACAGGAGACCTCGTGGCCCACTACCGCAGCGTCGGGCGGATCCCGCCCAAGCGCCACACGCAGTTCCGTACGGACGACGGCGCGCTCCACCGCGAGGAGCTCATGGGCGAAGAGGGCTTCTCGAGCGACTCGTCCCTGCTCTACCACCTGGGCGTCCCGTCGGCGATCGTCGCGTCGGAGGTCTGGGACCTGCCCGACCACGCCACGACCGCCAACCACCCGCTCAAGCCGCGGCACCTGAAACTGCCGCAGCTGTTCGCCGACACCGACCCGGCGACGCTCGATCTCGTGACCGGCCGGCGCCTCGTGCTCGGCAACGGCGACGTCCGCATCGCGTACGCCGTCGGCAGCGCGCCCTCGCCGTTCTACCGCAACGCGATCGGCGACGAGTGCGTGTTCATCGAGTCCGGCTCCGGCGTCGTCGAGACGGTCTTCGGTGCCCTGACGTTCCGCACCGGCGACTACGTGATCATCCCCCGCGCCACGACGCACCGCTGGCTGCCCGAGGGCACCGTCAAGGCGTACGCGATCGAGTCCAACAGCCACATCGCGCCGCCCAAGCGCTACCTGTCGCGCTACGGCCAGCTGCTCGAGCACGCGCCGTACTGCGAGCGCGACCTGCACGGCCCCGAGGCGCCGCTGCTCGAGGAGGGCACCGACGTCGAGGTGCTCGTCAAGCATCGCGGCTCGGGCCCGAGCGGCATCGTCGGCAGCCGGATGACGTACGACACGCACCCCTTCGACGTCGTCGGCTGGGACGGCTGCCTCTACCCCTACACGTTCAACGTCTCGGACTACGAGCCGATCACCGGGCGCGTGCACCAGCCGCCGCCGGTGCACCAGGTGTTCGAGGGCCAGAACTTCGTGGTCTGCAACTTCGTGCCGCGCAAGGTCGACTATCACCCGCTCGCGATCCCGGTGCCCTACTTCCACTCCAACGTCGACTCCGACGAGGTCATGTTCTACGTCGACGGCGACTACGAGGCGCGCAAGGGCTCGGGCATCGGCATCGGCTCGATCTCGCTGCACCCCGGTGGGTACGCCCATGGGCCGCAGCCCAGCGCGATCGAGGCGAGCCTCGGCGTCGAGGCCTTCGACGAGCTCGCGGTCATGGTCGACACGTTCCGGCCGCTCGAGCTCGGCGAGGGCGGGCTCGCCGCCGAGGACGACTCGTACGCCTGGTCGTGGGCCGGCCGCAAGCTCGACTCGTAGCCGCTGCCGAAGCCCCTGCACGACCGACACCCTGCTCTGAGAAGGTGGATCCATGGACTCTCGTCATGACCTGCTCGACGTCGACCACCTGCTGACCGACGAGGAGCGGGCCATCCGCGACACGGCCCGCCGCTTCGCCCAGGACAAGCTCGCGCCGCACGTCGCCGAGTGGGCCGAGACCGGCGAGCTGCCGGCCCGCGACATCGCCAAGCAGATGGGTGGCGCCGGCCTGCTCGGCATGCATCTCGAGGGTTATGGCTGCGCGGGCGTGGGCCCCACGGCGTACGGACTGGCGAGCATCGAGCTCGAGGCCGTCGACAGCGGTCTGCGGTCGCTGTTCTCCGTGCAGGGCTCGCTCGCGATGTACTCGATCCACGCCTACGGCTCCGAGGAGCAGAAGCAGCAGTGGCTCCCCGGCATGGCTGCCGGCGACTACGTCGGCGCCTTCGGCCTGACCGAGCCGGACCACGGCTCCAACCCCAACGGCATGCGTACGCGCGCCAAGCGCGATGGCGACGACTGGGTGCTCAACGGCTCGAAGATGTGGATCACCAATGGCAGCGTCGCCGACGTCGTCGTGGTGTGGGCGCAGACCGATGACGGCATCCGCGGCTTCGTCGTGCCGACCGAGACTCCCGGCTTCTCCGGCCGGGCCATCAAGCACAAGATGTCGATGCGCGCCTCGGTCACGAGCGAGCTGACGTTCGAGGACATGCGCCTGCCCGCAGCCGCGATGCTGCCCGGAGCCGAGGGCCTGCGCGGCCCGCTCGGGGCACTCAACGAGGCCCGGTTCGGCATCGTGTTCGGCACGACCGGCGCGGCGCGTGCGTGCCTCGAAGAGGCCATCGACTACGCCACGACCCGCACGCAGTTCGACAAGCCGATCGGCGCATTCCAGCTCACCCAGGGCAAGCTCGCCGACATGAGCGTCGCGCACGGCATGGCGTTGCTGCTGAGCGTCCACCTCGGTCGCCTCAAGGAGGCCGGCGTCCTCAAGCCCGCACAGGTCAGCGCCGGCAAGCTCAACAACACCCGCGTCGCGCTCGACATCGCGCGCAAGGCTCGCACGATCCTCGGCGCCAACGGCATCTCGGGCGAGTACTCCGTCATGCGGCACGCCAACAACCTCGAGTCGGTGCTGACGTACGAGGGCACCGCCGAGATCCACCAGCTCACGATCGGCCGCGAGCTGACCGGGCTGTCGGCGTTCGCCTAGGGCGTGTCGGGGCGCTCCGCGAGCTCCTTGATGCCGGCGAGCTTGCGATCCCAACCCGCCGTGATCTCGGCGAGCCACCTCGCCGAGCGCTCGATGCCCTCGCGGCGTACGCCGAACTGCACCTGGCGGCCCTCGCGCCGCGAGTCGACGAACCCCGCGTGCTCGAGGACCACCAGGTGCTTCGTGACGGCCTGCCGACTCACCGCGAGCGGGTGGGCGAGCTCGGTTGCCGTCGCCCTTCCGCGCACGGACAACAGCTCGAGGATCTGCTGGCGATTGTCGTCGCCCAGCGCGGCGAACACCTCGGCCGTCGTGATGGTGCTCATCGGCCCTCGACGTGAGCCTTCGCCGCCTTGACCTGGTCGGTCCAGCCGTGACTGTTGTCGGCAAACATCGCCCGACGCTTCTCCTCGGTCACGTCGAGCGAGTCGAAGCCGCTCTCGGAGACCTTGAGCACGACTCCCCCGTCACGATCCTCGATCCAGAACTCGGTGAGCGTGCCCTGGGCCGGGTCGCCTCCCGGGTCCGGCATCCAGCGGAATGCGGCGTGTCGCGGCGCGTCGAGCAAGACGGTCAGGATCGCGAACTCGCCCCACTTCTCGTGGCGTACGACGTCCAGGTCTCCCTGCCGCTCGATCTGGTTGTCGCCGACGACGCCCTCGTTGATCCACCAGCCGGGCGTGCTGATGAGTCCCCATACCTTCTCGGCGGGTGCGTCGATGTCGATCTGCCGCTCGATGCGGTCCTGGGTCGTGGTGGTCATGGAGTCTCCTTGAGTCATTGATCAATGTGCAACTCTATGGTTGCGCATCTTTCGTCATGACGCAACCCGCTGGTTGCGCTTTCTCCTGGTTCCGCTGTGAGACGCTTGGGCCATGACTGAGGCGGCGAAGGATGCAGCGGCGCCGCGCCGCGGACGGCCCGGCTATGACCAGCAGACCGTGCTGCGTCGCGCGATCGAGCTGTTCAACCGCCAGGGCTATGACGGCACCAGCATGGGCGACCTCGCCAAGGAGCTGGGGCTGACCAAGTCCGCGATCTACCACCACGTGCCGAGCAAGGAGCACCTGCTGGCGGCCGCCCTCGACGAGGCCCTCGACGGCCTCTCGGCCGCGGTCGACTCCGCGGCCGCTGCGGCGCCGGGCACCAGCGCGTACGAGCGACTGCGCACCGTCGTGCAGGAGTCGGTCGAGATCCTCGTCGAGCACCTGCCTGCCGTCACCCTGCTGCTGCGCGTGCACGGCAACAGCGAGATCGAGCTCGCCGCGCTCAAGCGCCGTCGCCGCATCGACGAACGTCTGGCGGTCCTGGTGCAGGCCGCGGTCGACGAGGGTGCGCTGCGCGACGACATCCCGCCCGACCTCATCAGCCGTCTGCTGTTCGGCATGGTCAACTCACTCGTCGAGTGGTACCGCCCGGGTGGCCCGGTCGACCCCGACGTCCTCGCCGCCTCGATCGCCACGCTGGCGTTCGACGGGCTCTCGCTGCACGAGAGCTAGCCGGATCGGCGAGGTCGGTCATGCCAGCGGCAACAACCCGCGCTCGTCGAAGACCTTCTTCGCAGTGAACGTGGCGTTGAGGGCGCGCGGGAAGCCGCAGTAGACGGCCGAGTGGAGGAACGCCTCGACGATCTGCTGCGGGGTGAGCCCGACGTTGAGCGCCGCATTGACATGGACTTCGAGCTGCGGCTCGCAGCCGCCGAGCGCGGTGAGCATCCCGAGGGTGACGAGCTGCCGGTCGCGTGGCTCGAGACCCGGACGCGAGTAGATCTCGCCGAAGCCCCAGGCGACGACCTGATGCGCAAGCTCCGGCGAGATGTCCCCGAGTGCGTCGATGACGTTGGCGCCAGCCGCGCCGTCGACAGCGTCCAGCACCGCCTTGCCCTGGTCGAACCGCTGCTGCCGTTCCGTGCTGCTCAGTCATGTGCTCGTGCCCGGACGACTCGATTAGCAGCTGGAGCGCGCTCCAGGTCAAACCAACGGCGAGCGTGAACCCTCAGGCGTCGAAGTCGACAGTGACCGTCTCGGTGACGGGGTGGCTCTGGCAGGTCAGCACGAAGCCGGCCTCGACCTCGGTGTCCTCCAGGGCATAGTTGCGGCGCATCTCGACCTCGCCGTCGGTGACCTTGGCCCGGCAGGTGCCGCACACCCCGCCCTTGCAGGCGAACGGCAGGTCGTTGCGCGTCGCGGCCGCGCCGTCGAGCACGCTCTGGTCGCGTGACATCGGCGCGGTCGTCGTACGCCCGTCGAGCACGATCGTCACGTCGCTCGTGATGCCCGAGACGACCTTGTCGGCGCGGTGCAGCTCCGGCGGCGGCTCGTCGACGTAGAACAGCTCGAAGTGCACCTTGGCGGGCTCGACGCCGAGCTCCTCGAGGACCTTGCGGGCGTCGGCGATCAGGCCGAACGGACCGCACAGCCATACGTGGTCGATTGCCGCGATCGGCACCAGAGCGGTCAGCAACCGGCGCAGCCGATCGGCCTCGAGCCGGCCGGAGAACAGCTCGACGTCGCGGGGCTCACGCGACAGCACGTGCACGAGGTCGAAGCGCGGGCCGTAGAGGTTCTTGAGGTCGGCGAGCTCCTCGGCGAACATCACCGACCGACTCGTGCGGTTGCCGTAGAGCATCGTGACCTCGGCGTCGGAGTGCCGCAGCATCGACGCCACGATCGAGATCATCGGCGTGATGCCCGAACCCGCGGCGATGCAGAGGTGACGCCCACCGGCGTCGGGATCGGCACGGAAGCTGCCGGTGGGCGTCTGCACCTCGATGCGATCCCCCGGGCGTACGTCGTGCACGAGCCAGTGCGAGAACAACCCGTCGGGGATCTCGCGCACGCCGATGCGCGGCCGCTCGCCGACGGCGGCGCAGATCGAGTACGTACGACGGTGGTCCTGCCCGTCGATCATCCGCCGCAGGGTCAGCGACTGGCCGGCCTCGAAGGCGTACGCCTCGCGGAGGTCCTCGGGGACGTCGAACGTGATCGCCGCGGAGTCCTCGGTGAGCTGCTCGACCGAGGCGACCGTCAGCGTGTGGAACGCGGCGCGGGCCGCCGAGACCGGCGTGGCCATGACGGTCATGTCAGATCTCCTTGACGTGCTCGAACGGCTCGAGACAGGCCGCGCAGCGATAGAGCGCCTTGCAGGCCGTGGGGCCGAACTCCGACGTCAGCTCGACGTCGGACGAGCCGCAGCGCGGGCAGGCGAGCGTCCGGCGGACGGGCAGCAGCGACAGCGCGACCGGGCCGTCGCGGCGCGGCGCCGCGCCCGGGCGCGGAGATGCCGTGCTCGGCGAGCGCTTCGCGTCCGCGGGCGGTGATCCAGTCGCTCGACCACGCCGGATGCAGGCTGACCCGCACCTCGACATCGGCGAAGCCCGCGTCGCGCAGCCGATGCACCAGGTCGTCGCGCATCGTCGCCATCGCGGGGCAGCCGGAGTAGGTCGGGGTGATCGTCACGATCGACCCGGTCGCCGTCGAGCTCGACGTCGCGCAGCACGCCGAGGTCCTCGAGCGTCAGCATCGGCATCTCGGGGTCCGTGACCGAAGCGGCGACCTCGCGGGCGCTTCGCGCAGGAGCGATCGTGTTCACGCCCTACCAACTCCCCATGGGGTGCGCACGCGCCACGACCTGCATCTCGGCAAGCAGCCGGCTCAGCGCCTCGGTGTGCAGACCGTCGCGACCGGTCTCGCCCCGTACGCCCGCCAGTGGCGCCGCCTCCGGACGGTCGACGCCGCTCATCGAGAACACCTGCTCGAGCAGCACGTCGACCTCGTCGCCGACCGATGCCGGGTCGACCCCGACGCCTGATTCGGCCGCGACGAGCTCGGCGGCATGGGTGGTGAACAGCTCACCGCGCAGCGGCCAGATCGCCTCGAGCCCTGCCACGAGACGCCGGCGCGACTCGTCGGTGCCCTGCGCCAGAGTCAGGAACCAGCGACCGGCGTAATCGCGGTGATACGTCATCTCCTTGACGCCCTTGACGGCGACGGCCGACAGCACGTGGTCGCGGCTGGCCGCGAGCCGCTGGAACAGCGCCAGCCGCCAGGTCGAGAACAGCAGCAGCCGGGCGATCGTCATGGCGAAGTCGCCGTTGTCGGCCTCGACCAGGCGTACGTTGCGGAACTCGCGATCGCCGCGGAAGAACGCCAGCGCATCCTCCGGCGGCACCGGAGAGCCGTCGGGCAGCGCCGGTACGACGGACGGATCGGCAGCGGCCGCACGCGCCAGCAGCAGCCGCGCCTGGCCGAGCAGGTCGAGGGAGATGTTGGCCAGCGCGATGTCCTCCTCGAGGTCCGGCGCATTGCTGCACCACTGCGACAGCCGGTGCGACATCACGAGTGCGTCGTCCGCCAGCATCAGGCAGTAGACGGCGAGCTCGTGCGTGTCGACGCCGTCCGGGACAGTCGTGTCGACGCCGGCGAGCGGGTCCTCGAAGTCGGTGCCGAAGGCCCACTGGGAGTCGTCGCTGCCCAGCAGCCCGGCGTAGACGGAGTCGTCGTCGGGCAGGTGGCTCGGATCAGGTGTGTGATTCATCAGCGCCTACATGTGGGGGACGTTGTCGGGGATGTCGTAGAACGTGGGGTGCCGGTAGACCTTGTCGCCGCTCGGCGCGAACAGCGGGTCCTTCTCGTCGGGGCTCGACGCGGTGATCGCGTCGGACCGGACGACCCAGATGCTGACGCCCTCGTTGCGACGGGTGTAGACGTCGCGCGCGTGGCGCACCGCCATCTCGTCGTCGGCCGCGTGCAGCGAGCCGACGTGCACGTGGTTGAGCCCGCGCTTGCCGCGGACGAACACCTCGTAGAGCGGCCAGTCGCCCTGGACTCGTCTCGCAGTCATGCCGTCTGCTCCTTCCGTACGGGCCGCGAATGCCGTCGCGGCCTCGCGCACCCACGCACCGTCCTCGTGCGCGCGGCGGCGATGCGCGATCCGCTGGGTGTTGCACGGCCCGTTGCCGTGGATCACGTCCTTGAACTCGTCCCAGTCCGGCGACCCGAAGTCGTACGACTGGCGCTGCTCGTTCCACTTCAGCTCGGGGTCCGGGAGGGTCACCCCGAGCGCCTCGGCCTGCGGGCACGGTCATGTCGACCATGCGCTGGCGGAGGTCGTCGTTGGTGTTGCGCTTGATGCCCCACGCCATCGACTGGGCGGTGTTGGGCGAGTCGTCGTCGGGCGGGCCGAACATCATGAGCGCCGGCCACCAGAACCGGTTGACCGACTCCTGCACCATCTCCCGCTGCTCGTCGGTGCCGCGCATCATCGTGGCGAGCAGCTCGAAGCCCTGGCGCTGGTGGAACGACTCCTCCTTGCAGATGCGGATCATCGCCCGGCCGTACGGCCCGTACGACGTGCGGCACAGCGGCACCTGGTTGCAGATCGCGGCGCCGTCGACGAGCCAGCCGATCGTGCCGACATCGGCGTACGACAGCGCCGGGTAGTTGAAGATCGAGGAGTACTTCTGCTTGCCGTTGATCAGCATCTCGGTGAGCTCGAGGCGCGAGACGCCGAGGGTCTCGCAGGCGGAGTAGAGGTAGAGCCCGTGCCCGGCTTCGTCCTGCACCTTGGCCAGCAGGATCGCCTTGCGGCGCAACGACGGCGCCCGCGTGATCCAGTTGCCCTCGGGCTGCATGCCGATGATCTCCGAGTGCGCGTGCTGGGCGACCTGCCGGATGACGGTCTTGCGGTACGCCTCGGGCATCCAGTCGCGCGGCTCGATGCGGTCGTGCCGCTCGATCGTGGACTCGAACGCAGCCTGGAGCTGCTGCATCGGCCTCGGGTGCCAAGGTCATGTGTGCCTCCAGAAATCTCGCAGCAGCCATTTACTGACCGAACGGTCTGTAATAGTCTTGCACGCGACATCTGGTTCGCGCAACGCATGACAAACGAAAGGCCCCGACCCGTGAGTGCACTGCTCGAAAGCTATGCCGGAGGCTCGTGGTTCCGTGCCTCCGACGACGGCTTGCCCCTCCTCGACGCGTCCACCGGCGAAGAGGTCGCCCGGATCTCGGCGACCGGGCTCGACCTGTCGGCGATGGTCGACCACGCCCGCAACGTCGGCGGGCCGGCGATCCGTGCGCTGACGTTCCACGAGCGCGCCGGCATCCTCAAGGCCGTCGCCAAGCACCTCGGCGAGGACAAGGACGCGCTCTACGCCCTGTCGGCGCGCACCGGCGCGACGCTCCGCGACTCCCAGGTCGACATCGACGGCGGCATCGGCACGATGTTCAGCTATGCCAGCAAGGGCACCCGCGAGCTGCCCAACGACACCGTGATCCTCGACGGGCCGACCGAGCAGCTCGGCAAGACCGGCGTGTTCCTCGGCCAGCACCTCTGGACCTCGCGGCCCGGCGTCGCGGTGCAGATCAATGCCTTCAACTTCCCGGTCTGGGGCATGCTCGAGAAGCTCGCACCCGCGTTCCTCGCCGGGCTCCCCACGATCGTCAAGCCGGCGAGCCAGACGGCATACCTGACCGAGCTCGTGGTCCGCCGCATCATCGAGTCCGGCCTGATGCCGGAAGGATCGCTGCAGCTGCTGTGCGGCAGCCCCGAGGGCCTGCTCGACCAGCTCGGCGCGCAGGACTCCATCGCCTTCACCGGCTCGGCGAGCACCGGCGCGACCCTGCGCCAGCACCCGTCGGTCCTGCACGGCGGCGCGCAGCTCGGCGTCGAGGCCGACTCGCTCAACTGCTCGATCCTCGGCCCCGACGTCACGCCCGACGATCCGGAGTTCGACCTGTACGTCAAGGGCGTCGTCGCCGAGATGACGGTCAAGGCCGGCCAGAAGTGCACCGCGATCCGCCGGACGATCGTGCCCACCGCGATCGCGGACGAGGTCATCGCGGCGATCACGCGCGCGGCTCGCCAAGATCACGGTCGGCAACCCCGCCAACCCCGACGTACGCATGGGAGCGCTCGCGAGCCTGGCCCAGCGCGACGAGGTCCGCAAGGCCGTCCAGATCCTGCGCGGCTCGGCCGAGATCGTGTACGGCGACCCCGACCGCGTGGACGTCGTCGACGCCGATGCCGAGGCCGGCGCGTTCATGTCGCCGATCCTGCTGCGCGCGACCGCCGGCGCCACCGAGCCCCACGAGGTCGAGGCATTCGGCCCGGTCAGCACCGTCATCACGTACGACTCGGTGGACGAGGCGATCGCCCTCGCCGCCCGCGGGCAGGGCAGCCTCGCCGGCTCGCTCGTCACCCACGATCCCGCGGTTGCCCGCGCGGTGACCCTCGGCCTCGCGCCCTGGCACGGCCGCATCCTCGTGCTGGACCGCGACGACGCCCCCGAGTCGACGGGTCACGGATCGCCGCTGCCGATGCTGGTGCACGGCGGACCCGGCCGCGCGGGCGGCGGCGAGGAGCTCGGCGGCATTCGCGGCGTCCTGCACCACATGCAACGCACCGCGATCCAGGCGTCGCCCGACATGCTCACCGCGATCACCGGACAGTGGATCAAGGGCTCGGAGCAGCGCGTCGACGACGTGCACCCGTTCCGCAAGAGCCTCGCGGAGCTGCGCATCGGCGACACGATCCGATCGGCGTCCCGCACCGGTCACCCTCGACGACATCGAGCACTTCGCGGAGTTCACCGGCGACACGTTCTACGCGCACACCGATCCCGAAGCGGCAGCCGCCAATCCGCTGTTCGGCGGCATCGTCGCGCATGGCTATCTCGTCGTGTCCCTGGCGGCCGGCCTGTTCGTCGAGCCGAACCCGGGCCCGGTGCTGGCCAACTTCGGCGTCGACAACCTGCGGTTCCTCACGCCGGTCAAGGCCGACGACACGATCGACGTCACGTTGACGGTCAAGCAGATCACGCCGCGCAACAGCGCCGACTACGGTGAGGTGCGTTGGGATGCCGTCGTCGCCAACGCCGAGGGCAAGCCCGTCGCCACGTACGACGTGCTGACCCTCGTCGCCAAGACCTGGCCCCCAGCCAGCTGAGAGGACACCCATGCACCGCATCACGATCCAGTACGGCGCGCCCGCCGACGTCGAGGCGTTCGAGAAGCACTACACCGAGGTGCACATCCCTCTCGCCTCGAAGCTGCCGAACCTGCGCCGCTTCGTGCGGTCACACCCACGAGGACTCGGCGCGGACGCTCCCTACTTCGTCGCCGAGCTGTGGTTCGACGACGCCGATGCGCTCAAGGCGGCGCTGAAGTCGTCGGCGATGGCCGAGACCGCCGCCGACGCGCAGACGTTCGATGTCGCGTCGATGACGTCGTTCACCGGTGAGGTCACCGAGACCAACCTCTGACTCGTTCGCCAGTGAGGCCGCCGTCGGTCAGAGGTTGGCGATTGCCGAGGCGGGCGACTCGATCGCGTCGGCGACGACCCGCATGAACGCCGCAGCCGTGCCGCCGTCGCACACCCGGTGATCGAAGACGAACGACATCTGCGCGATCTTGCGGACCGCCAGCTCGCCCTCGACGACCCAAGCCCGGTCGATGACCCGGCCGAAGCCGAGGATCGCGACCTGCGGATGGTTGATGATCGCGGCGCTGCCATCAACGTTGAATGCCCCGTAGTTGTTGAGCGTGAACGTCCCTGCGGTCAGCTCGGCCTGCGTCGCCCGACCCTCGCGCGCTGCCTCCGTGACCCTGAGGATCTCGGTGCCCAGCTCCGCCGTCGTGAGCAGGTGGGCGTTGATCACGGCGGGCGCCAGCAGCCCACGATCGGTCTGCACCGCGAGCCCGAGATTGATGCCGGCGTACTGGATCAGCTCATCGTTCGCCGTGTCGACCTCGCCATTGAGCTCGGGGTGAGCCCGCAGACCCGCGACCGTGAAGCGGGCCAGGTAGGCCAGCAACCCGGGCACCGGCTTGCCCGCCGCCTTGTCTGCAGCCCGGAGTGCGAACAGCTCGGTGAAGTCGACGTCGACCCACACCGTCGCCTCGGGGATCTCGCTCCGACTGCGCGACAAGGCGGTCGACACAGCCTTGCGGAACCCGCTCATCGGGACACGCTGCGCGACCTCGAGTCCCGTACGGTCGACGGTCTCGGACTGCGGGGCGGCTGCGTCGATGGCGGCCTGGACGTCGCGCCGGGTGATGAGCCCGTCGACGCCAGTGCCGGTGATTCCCAGGATCGGGACGCCGGCTTCTCTGGCCAGCCGGCGCACCAACGGCGATGACACCCGAGGAGGGCCGCCCTGGACTGCAACAGCTGGCACCGGGACCTGCGTACGAGGCTGGCGGCGGCGACCGCTGCCCGCACCGTCCGGCGTCCCGTAGCCGATCAGGACGTTGCCCGAACCGGCGCGCTCCTCCTCGCGGTACTGGCTGGCGGCCACCTCGACGGGGCGGGTATCGACCGAGATCAGCGGACTGCCGACGGCGACCGTGCCACCCTCCACACCGTGCAGCTCGCTGACCCGACCGGCGTACGGCGAGGGCACCTCGACGATCGACTTGGCGGTCTCGACCTCGACGACGGGCTGGTCGACGACCACCTCGTCGCCGACGGCGACGAGCCAGCGCACGACCTCGGCCTCGGTCAGCCCCTCGCCGAGATCGGGGAGGACAAATGTGGCCATCAGACGTCGTCCCACTGGAGGTCGTCGACGGCGTCGAGAACGCGGTCGACGCTGGGCAGGTGGAGGTGCTCGAGCTTGGGCGGCGGGTAGGGGATGTCGAAGCCGGTGACCCGGCGAACCGGAGCGGCGAGATGGTGGAAGCAGCGCTCGGTCACCCGGGCGACGATCTCCGAAGAGACACTCGCGAACCCGGCAGCCTCGGCGATCACGACGGCACGGCCGGTCGAGCGTACGGCCGCACACACCGTCTCGTCGTCGAACGGCACGAGCGAGCGAACGTCGACGACCTGCAGGCTGCGACCCTCCGTCGCGGCCGCATCCGCCGCCTCGAGCGCGATCGGGACTGAGGTGCCGTATGCGATCAGGGTCGCGTCGGTGCCCTCACGACGGACGACCGCACGGCCGATGCCGGGCTGCGTCTCGTCCAGGTCGACCTCGTCCTTGCTCCAGTAGAGCTTCTTGGGTTCCAGCACGACCACCGGATCCGGCGACGCGATCGCCTCGCGCATGAGCGTGTAGGCATCCGCGACGGTGGCCGGCGCCACGACCGTCAGCCCCGGCGTGTGCACGTAGTAGGCCTCCGACGAGTCGCAATGGTGCTCAACACCGCCGATGCCCCCGGCGTACGGGATGCGGATCGTGATCGGCATGCCGACCGCGCCGCGGGTGCGGTTGCGCATCTTGGCCACGTGGCTGACGATCTGCTCGAAGGCCGGATAGGTGAAGGCATCAAACTGCATCTCGACGACGGGCCGCATGCCATTCATCGCGAGCCCCACGGCCATGCCCATGATCCCGGCCTCGGCCAGCGGGGTGTCGAAGCAGCGCGCGTCGCCGAACTCGGCCGTCAGCCCGTCGGTGACACGGAAGACCCCACCCAGAGCGCCGACGTCCTCGCCGAACACCAGCACCGACTCGTCAGCGGTCATCGCGTCGCGCAGCGCCTGGTTGAGCGCCTGCGCCATCGTGATCTTCTCGTGCTCGGCCATCAGCGGGCCTCCTCCCGGCTCAGCTCATCGGCGAGGAAGGCGGCCTGCTCCCGCAGCTGCGGCGTCGGAGTCGCGTAGACGTGGGCGAACAGGTCGTCGGGATCCGGTTCGACGTCCTTCATCAGGCCGTCCCGCATCACGGTTGCAACGGCCTCAGCCTTGGCGGCGATCTCGGACCTCCGCTCCTCGGTGAGCAGGTCACGGCGGCCCAGGTATGCCTCGCTGCGGAGCAGCGGATCACGGTCCTGCCACGCTGCCACCTCGTCGTCGGCGCGATAGCGCGTGGCGTCGTCGGCATTGGTGTGGGCCTGCATGCGGTAGGTGTGCGCCTCGACGAGCTGCGGACCGCCCCCGACCCGCGCAGACTCGACGGCTGCACCGAGCACCGCCAGCAGCCCGGCGACGTCGTTGCCGTCGACGCGCTTCCCCGGCATGCCGTAGCCGATGCCCTTGTGCGCCAGCGAGGGCGCGACGCTCTGGCGAGCGAGGGGCACCGAGATCGCGTACTCGTTGTTCTGCACGAAGAACACGACGGGCGCCTTGAACACCGCCGCGAAGTTGAGTGCCTCGTGGAAGTCACCCTCGCTCGTGGCACCGTCACCGCACATCGCCATCACCACGGTGTCCTCGCCGCGCAGCGTCGCCGCGTGTGCGACTCCAACGGCGTGGATCAGCTGGGTCGCGAGCGGCGTGGTCTGGGGCGCGACGTGGTGCTCCGTCGGGTCGTAGCCGCAGTGCCAGTCACCCTTGAGCAGCGTGAGGGTCTCGACCGGGTCGACGCCGCGACCGACGATCGAGACGACATCGCGGTAGGTCGGGAAGAGCCAGTCCTGGTCGCGGAGCACCAGTGCGGCCGCGACTTCGCACGCCTCCTGCCCGTACGACGAGGGGTAGACCGCGAGGCGCCCCTGACGCACCAAGGCGTACGCCTGCTCGTTGATCCGCCGCCCGACGACCAGTGCCTCGTGCGCGCGCAACAGCTCGGCGTCGGACGGGAACTCGTGCTCGGAGCCCTCGACGCGGTGGCCGTCCTGGTCGAGCAGCTGGACGGGTTGCTCGGATGGGAGGAGCTGGCTCGACACCGGGGCACGCCCTTTCGAGGAGTACGGCTGTTCACAGAACAGTGCGCCTCCTGGCCATCCGAGTTCAAGTGCTGCACGATTGTCGAGAACATGTCTTGGCGATTGCCCAACAACCTTGCCATACGTCCAGCGAGACCCGCGTCACACCAGGAGGATGAGACAGATGGCCGAACCCCAGATCGACGAGATCGACGGCCGGATCCTCGACGCGCTCGAGCGTGACGGCCGGCTCTCGATGCGTCAGCTCGCCGAGGAAGTCCACATCTCACGCGCCAACGCCTACGCACGCGTCGAGAGGCTCACCGAGTCCGGCGTCATCAAGGGCTACACCGCCCTCGTGGACCCGGTCGGTCGCGGCCTGGGCACCTCGGCCTACCTGACGATGAACGTCCGCCAGCCCGACTGGCGCAGCATCCACGCCCAGCTGCGATCGCTCGACGGCGTCGAGCACATCGCCTTGGTCGGCGGGGAGTTCGACGTCGTGATGCTGGTGCGTGCCCACGACAACGCCGGGCTGCGACGTCTGGTGCTCGACGAAATCCAAGGCATCCCGGGCATCCTCAGCACGCGCACGCTTCTGGTGTTCGAGGAGTCGTCGCCCGAACGGAGCTGATTCGCCGTCCGGCGGCCCGGGCTGTGGCTGTCGCTGTGGTCGTACGATCTACGCATGGACCGCAGACCGGGCCGGCCACGCTCCCTCAGCCTGGAGCTCATCGTCGACGCCGTCCTCGATGACGGCATCTCCACGTTCAGCATGCCGTCGGTCGCCGCGCGGCTGGGCGTCGCGCACTCGGGCCTCTATCGCTACGTCAAGGACCGCGACGACCTGCTCGTCAGCGCGATCGAGCAGGCCGCGATGTCGGTCGACTGGCCGGACGCCGACCTGCCGTGGCGCGACCTGCTCCGCGAGATCACCCGTTCGGTGTGGGCCATCTGCGAGCGCTATCCCGGCTACGACATCGTTGCCCTCTCACCACCGAAGTGGCCGCAGCGCGTGATCGACCAGGTCTCGCCCTACATCGCAAGCCTGCACCAGCAGGGATTCACGATCGAGGACGCGTCCGTCGCGGTCCAGATCGCCGGCAATCTTGCGCTGACGACGTCCGTGAAGGGGACCGCCGGGTCCTACCCCCTTGCCCGGGCGAACGGTCCGCGGACCACCGCCGATCGGCACGCCTGGCACGACCGGCTCCTCGACATCGTGCTGGACGGCCTGGGCGACCGCGTGCTGTCCTGACCCGCTGGCCCTATTGCCGCCAGGACGGCCGGCCGGTTTCGGCCTCGAAGGCCGGCCGCACGTCAACGGTGTCGTAGATGATGTGCAGCGAGGTGAACCTGCCGTCGTCGTCCAGAGTCACCGCGTCGATGACGTCGAACGGCGCCGCGGCTCCGGACGGCAGACGCCAGTCGAAGTGGAACCAGAAGCTCATGGTCCTGACGCCAGTCGTGTCACGGCCGTGCATGACCGATCGCAGCTCCAGGTTGGCTTCGCTCGTGTCGGCGAACAACGATGGGTAGAAGTCGGCCGGCGCCATCACGCCATAGAGCGGCGAATGCACGACCGCGTCGGCCGCGAAGAGTGACAACACCTTCTCGACGTCAGCCTCCCGCAGCCCGGCCAGGTACGTCTCGACGGCTGCCTCGAGCTGGTCATCCATACGGACATGATCCCTGACGTCCCGGACCCGACGTCAGCGGTGCTCGGGATTGTCGGAGTCGAATCGGCAGCCGGCGTCCCACAGGGACCTCTGGTTGCCGTGCGCGGGTATGCCGCCCGCGTCCTTGAGCATGCGCGCGAGGTGCAGGAGGTTCCAGGTCATGAACGTCGTGTTGCGGTTGGTGAAGTCGTTCTCCGGCCCGCCGGAGCCCGGATCCAGATAGCTGGGTCCGGGCCCGGCCTCGCCGATCCAGCCCGAATCCGCTTGCGGCGGGATGACGTACCCGAGGTGCTGGAGCGAGTAGAGCACGTTCATGGCGCAGTGCTTCACGCCGTCCTCGTTGCCGGTGACGAGACAACCACCGACCCGCCCGTAGTAGGCGTACTGTCCGGCCTCGTTGAGCTGGCTCGAGTTGCCATAGAGCCGCTCGACCACCCGCGTGCACACCGAGGACTTCTCGCCGAGCCAGATCGGCGTCGTGAGCACCAGGATGTCGGCGGCCATGACCTTGTCGAAGATGCCAGGCCAGTCATCCTGCTCCCAGCCATGCTCGGTCATGTCCGGCCACACACCCGTGGCGATCTCGTGGTCGACGGCACGGATCGACTCGACCGCGACACCCTGCTTGCGCATGATGTCGATCGAGATCGCGGCCAGGCCCTCGGTGTTGGAGACCTCGGGTGATCGCTTGAGCGTGCAGTTGATGAAGACGGCGCTCAGGTCGGAGTAGTCGACGTCGGTTGCGGGTTCGGCGGTCATCGTCACTTCCTAGGGTCGGACTTCGAGGATGAGGTTGAACGGTGTCTGATCGGCCGTTCGTACGTGCATCAGCCCGGCTTCGTTCGCCACCTCACGCAGCCTGGCGGCGCCGGCCTGCGTACCGATGCCGAGACCGACGTCCTGCGACTGCGAGTTCGGCGTGCAGATCGTCGCCGAGGCGGTGTAGAAGATCGCGGCCATCGGGTTGTCCGCGATGTTGGCGGCGAGGTCGTCCATGGCGAACGGCTCGACCAGCAGGATCGTGCCACCCGGCTTGAGGTGCTCCTTGGCATAGCGCAGGATGCCGACCGGATCGCCCATGTCGTGCAGGCAGTCGAAGAAGCAGATCAGGTCAAAGCTGCCGTCATACCCCTGCGCATCTGCCTGACGGAACGACACCCGGTCCGAGACGCCCGCCTCGTCGGCACGTTCCTTCGCGGTGTCGACCGACGGTCCGTGGAAGTCGAAGCCCGTGATCGTCGCCTCCGGGTAGAGGTCGGCGAGCACGACGACAGCCGCACCGTGACCGCACCCGATGTCGGCGATGCTGCCGCCCGCGTGGAGGACGTCGGAGACACCGTCGAGGGCGTCGATCCACACCGGCAGCCCTTCGCGATAGCCCGTGCGGAAGAACCACTCGGTGCCGTCGAACAGGTGACGGTCGTGATCGGCCCAGCTCATCGCTCCGTTGCCGCGGATCGTGTCGACTGCCTTCTCCCCGTCGATGAACAGCGAGTTGAGGACGCTCAGGCCCCGCGCGGTGAATGCCGGCGAGTCCTCGTCAGCCACAGCCAGCGCCACCTCGGGCGACAGCTCGTAGGTGTCGGTCGCGCCGTCGTAGGTCAGCACCTTTCCGGCGGCTTGGGAGTTGAGCCACTCGCGAACCAGCCGAGGGTGGCAGTTCGTCCGCTCGGCGAGCTGGTCGGCGGTGGTGGGTCCGCTGCCGTTGAGTGCGCGGAAGAGCCCGAGCCGGTCCCCGAGCCAGATGCCCAGACACACGGTCGCGCCCGTCATGTAGCCAGCGAGCTGACCCATGAAGGCGTCAAGCTTGGCTTCGTCAATGGTGTTGGTCATGAAACCGTTTCCTTTCTGTCGCCCCGATGAGTAGTCCCTGTGAGACCCCCCGGCGTTACAGAAGAACTTCGGCCGGCCTACTCCTGCTGCCAGCGCCGGAACACAGCCACCAGATCCTCGACCGCCTGTTCGGGCAGGTCGTCGGGCTGGGCATGCCCCGCCGCGAGGATCGCGATGCGGAGCTGGGCGAGGTGTTCGCTGCAGTGCGGACACTCCGAGAGGTGGGCCTCGAGTCGCGCGCGGTCGGCCTCAGGCAGGACTCCGTCGAGGTAGCCGGCCATCAGGCGAACGGCCTGCTCACACACGATGGCGCGGCGCTTCTTCCACCACATCATGACCACTCGCCTCCCATCGCGTTCTCGAGATGCTGCCTGATCCGGCACCGCGCCCGATGCAGGAGGACCCGCTGATTGCCGTCGCTGATGCTCAGGAGCGAAGCCACCTCCGCGGCCGGCAGTCCTTCGACATCGCGCAGCATGAGGACCTGTTGCTGGGCATCCGGCAGATCCGGCAGGACCCTGGAGACCAGCTTGGCGAACTGGCGGGCGACGATCTCGTCGTCGACCTTCTCCGACCACGGGACTGGGGGCGTCGCCCAAATCCCGGAGGAGTCGAAGCAGCCCTCGTACTCGTCCCCGTCGACCGGCTCGCTGCGGTGCTCCCGCGACGCCGTCGACCGCGCCCGGTTGACGAGGATCGTGTAGATCCAGGTCTTGAGCGACGATCGCTCCTCGAACGCAGTCGCGCCCTTGCAGACCGCGAGCCAGGTGTCCTGCACGACCTCCTCGGCGACCGCCCGGCTACCGACCAAGGCCTCAGCGAGCCTCAGCAGGCTGGGCTGGTGCTGGCGTACGAGAGCCGCGAAGGCGCCTTCGTCACCTGCGCGAAGTCGTGCGACCAACTCGTGGTCATCCATTCCCGGAGCGTAGGACTCGTCCCGTCGAATCCGCCATAGCCCGTCCGAGCGGTCTCACCGCTCTCGGCTAGAGTTCTCGCGCGGTGAGGAGGAGCTCCGTGGCCACGCCAGAAGGCGGGGCTTCCGACCCGTTCCAGAAAGTCCCACGATGCTCGACAGCTTCACGGCCACCGCAGGCGACCACGACATCACGATCGTCACGATCTCCAACGACGTCTGCCGGGTCGTCCTGACCGACCTCGGCGCGCGCCTCCTCGAGCTGCACGCGCCCGACCGCGATGGTGTGCTCGCTGACGTCGTGCTGAGCCGCAAGTCGTACGACGAGCTGCCGCGCGATCCGTACTACTTCGGCGTCACCGCCGGCCGCTATGCCAACCGGATCCGCGAGGGCCGTTTCGAGATCGACGGCACGGAGTACGCCGTGACCCGCAACGAGGGCCAGAACCACGTGCACGGCGGCCCACTCGGCTTCGACACGTATGTGTGGTCGACCGACCTGGACGCCGACGACGACAGCGTCACGTTCTCCCGCCGGTCGCCCGACGGCGAGGAGGGCTACCCCGGCAACCTCGACGCCCGGGTCACCTACAGTCTCGACGGCGCCGCGCTCGAGATCCGCATCGAGGCCGAGACCGATCGACCGACGATCGTGAACCTGGTCAACCACGCGTACTTCAACCTGGCGGGCCACGACTCCGGCACGGTTCTCGACCAGCTGCTGCAGGTCGACGCCTCCTCCTACACCCCGGTCGATGCCGAGCTGCTGCCCACCGGCGAGGTCCTCAGCGTCGACGGCACCGCGTTCGACTTCCGTACCGAGACGCCGATCGGCAAGAACATCGATGCCGTGGACAACGCCGGCTACGACCACAACTGGGTGCTCGACGGTGACGGCATGCGCCAGGTGGCGACGTTGACCGACTCCGCCAGTGGCCGCCGGCTGACGCTCGTCACGGACCAGCCGGGCATCCAGGTCTACGCCGGCGGCTACCTCGAGGGCGCCAGCGCCAAGGGCGACCTCGAGACGTACGCCGCATTCGCCGGCGTCACCGCGGAGATGCAGACGTTCCCCGACTCGATCAACCACTCCCACTTCCCGCAGCGCGTGCTGCGTCCGGGCGAGACGTACGTCAACGTGGTGCGCTACGAGTTCTCCGTCGTCTGATCGACTCAGTCGTTCGCATGGACGACGATGCGCGTCCGGCTGGAGAGCAGCGCCGTGGCGCTGAGCCCGAACATGGTGCGGAAGGTGTCGCTGAAATGGCTCGGCGAGGCGAAGCCAGCCTCGATGGAGGCTGTCGTCAGGTCGGCCCCGTCGCTGAGCGCGCCGGCCGCGTGACACATCCTCGCCCACAGCCGATAGCGGCGAAAGCTTGTGCCCGCGTGCGCCGAGAACAGGTGCAGGAACCGTGACGGCGAGAGGTCGACCGCAGCCGCAATCTCGGCTGCGCTCAGCTGATCGCCGGGCCTGGACCGCAGGATGCGCATCGCTTCGCGAATGCGTTCGTCGATCGGATCTGCCTCCACGGTCCCGAGAAGTGACCGGCGCAGGATCTCCGGCTCCAGCAGTGCGACGTCCTGGCAAGCCGCGATCAACGCCGGTTCGTCCCGGTGGTCGAACGCGATTCCCGTCGTACGGTCCGTCATCTGCCCGAGAACATTGGCCGATCCTGCTGCGCTGGGGTCGACGTAGAAGAACATCATGCGGCCGTCGCCGGCGATGACCTGATGGGGCGTACGCGCTGGGATCAAGGCGCTGCGCGCTCGTCGTTCCGCAGCATCGCCCGATCGCAGCGCGAACGGTGCATCCAGCCCCAGCGCGAAGCAGTCGACCGAGCCTGAATGGGTGTCCAGCCGGAGGGACGGCCCCACGTACGCGGCGTGCCCCGACCAGAGCCACACCGTCGGCCGCTCGTCGCAGCACGTTTCCGGAAGCGCCTGGCTCACCATGTGAGTGATGATCGCATGACGCCGACCATCCCGGATCGAACAGAGGAACACGCATGGCCACGACCGTCATCGCCGTCATCGGGCTCTTTTTCCTCGCGATGGGGCTGTATGCGCTTGCCGCCCCAGCCGCGCTGGCTGCCCCGTTCAACCTGTCGGTCCAGACTCCGGAGAGCCGGTCAGAGGTCCGCGCCGTCTATGGCGGCTTCGGCATCGCCATGGGAGCCGTGTTGGGCGCTGCCGCGCTCGATCTCGGCGACATCCGTACCGGCGCTGTCGTCACCGTCGGCCTTGCGCTCCTGGGCATGGCGGTCGGCCGGCTCGTGTCACGGCTGCTCGACGCGTCGGTTCGGTTCTACCCGATCTGGTTCTACTTCGGCGTCGAGCTGGTGTCGGGCGGCGCTCTCCTCCTCGCCGCCTGACGTTCAGTCCCCTCGAGACTCGATGGCCGCCCTCGTGAAGGCGAACGCCAGTCCGGCCAGAGCCGAGAAGACGGCCATCGCGAGGGCGATGTAGTGGCCCCACAGGCTGAGATCGATCTTGTCGTATCGCGCGAGCGCGATCGCTGCGATTCCCGCGACTCCGATGATCAGCACGGCCGCGGTCGACATCCTCCACCGCCGGCGGTGCTCCGCCACTGTCAGTTGCTGGCTCATGACGTCGTACCTCTCATCTCTCTTGGGTGGTGCTTCGTTCGCTGGCGGGCTCCACTGCCCCGAAACGCGAGCAGTGGAGCCATCCGGGTCAGGCCGCGAGGCCGAATCCACCGGTCCAGGAGACCTTCTCGCTCGCCGCGAGAGTGAGCTGCAGGAAGCCGAGCGCCTCGAGCTCACGGGCCCGGGTCAGGGCACCGGCGTCGACAGACTGCAGGCCACCGCCGGTGACGATGCCGGCAAGAGTCGACTTGGCGTCGGCGTCATCGCCCGCGATCAGCACGGTGGTGGTCAGCGGTCCGACGGTTCCGGCGCTGAGGGTGGCGGCGAATGTGGTGTTGAACGCCTTGAGCACCCGCGACTGCGGAAGGGCGGCGGCGATCTCAGCGGTCGCGGAGCTGTCGGGCGTGACGACGAGCGAGTCGAACGTCTCGAAGTTCAGCGGGTTGGTGATGTCCACGACGATCCGCCCAGCCAGCTGCTTGCCACGCTGCGCGATGACCTCGCCGACCGCGGAATAGGGGACGGCGAGAACCACGACGTCACCCGTGACGGCGGTGTCGGTGTCATTCGAGCCGAGCAGCTGGACGGCATGACCGGCCTTGCCTGCAATCGCGGCGATGGCCTGGCCCATGTTGCCGGTGCCGAGGATCGAGACGTGTGTCATGACGAGCTCCTATGTCGTTGATTAGTTGTTGCTTCAACTAAGACAATACAGCATTTAGTTGTTGCGTCAACTATTGCGCTATCCTTCTCGCATGGGCACCCCATGGCTGGATGAGAACGAGCGAGCGGCGTGGCTACGATTCATCGCGGTGGTCGAGCTGCTTCCCGGCGTGCTGGACTCGCAGCTCCGCGCAGAGGCGGGCCTGACGCATTTCGAGTACTTCGTCCTGGCGATGCTCTCGGAGGCGCCGGACCGCACGCTGCGGATGACTTCGTTGGCGCAGCGCACCAACGCCACACTCTCGCGACTGTCGCATGTCGTACGCCGCCTCGAGGATCGGGGGCTGATGGAACGCATACCGTGCCCCGAGGACGCACGGGCGACGAACGCCCGGCTCACCGACGACGGTTGGAGCGCCGTGGAGTCCGCGTCTCACGGGCACGTCGACACCGTCCGGCGGTACGTCTTCGACCCCCTGACTCGGGAGCAGGTCGATCAGCTGGCCAGCATCGGGGACGCGCTGCTGACCCAGCTCGACCCGCAAGGCCGGATGACCGCCCTCTTCCAGCAGGAGGAGTAGGGCTCGCCCTCAGTCTCCGATGATGGCGCTGGCCAGCTCGGCGCCGACCCTCAGGGCGCCGTCGACGTGCTGGAAGCCCAGCCCGGCGACGTCGGAGCTGCCGATCTGGATTGGGCCGACCGGCTCACGGAGTCGGGGTCCGAAACGGGTGAGACCGCCGATGTCGAAGCTCGATCCGTACGCCCCGCTGCCGAGCTCCTCAGAGGTCCAGTCGCTCTCGAAGTACGTCAGCGGCGTCGTCGCCTCGGGCCCGAAGTAGGTCGAGAGCGACGACAGGATGACCTCCTTGCGACGGTCCGCGGACAGCGCGAGCACGGCGTCGGCCTGCAGGTCAGAGACGAAGCCCACGAGTGTCCCCCGCGCCTCGTCGTGGTTGGTGTTGTCGTAGGCCTCGTGCACGACCTCGTACGGGCTGAACGCCGTGCCGGACAGACCGGCATCGCGCCAGAACGGCGTCTCGTACGTCGCGTGCACCTTGATGACCTGGCCGAACGACTGGTGCTGACGGGTCTCGCGCTGGATCGACGGGAGCGGCGGCTCGAACCGAACGCGGGTGACCGCGGTCGGCGGGATCGCGAGCACCAGGTGGCGGGCATTGACCGTCAGGTCGCCCGACGACACCGTGACGCCGGCGTCGGTCCAGACGACCTTCTCGACGTCGTGGCCCGTACGCACTGCGGCGCCGATTCGCTCGGCGAGCCGGAGCGGCACCTGCTGCAGGCCGCCGATGACGCGCTTGTCGAGGATGAACTCCGAGTCGACGAGGTTGCTGAAGCTGCCGGCGCTCGCCGCCATGTGCACGGCCTGCAGCGCCGAGAACGTGTGCGCGGGCTTGGTCAGCATGGCCTGCGCGATGAACATCGCGATGTTGTCGCGCGCCTCCGGCTCGTCGCAGTTCTGCTCGAGCCAGCCGAGGAACGTGACCTGGTCGAGCTCGCGGGCGCCCGGCATGTCCCACGGCCGCGCCGGATCCATCTGCGCCGACAGCTCGTCAAGCAGGCCTGTGAGCCTGGTCATCTCCGACTCGACGGTCGCGCTCACTGGCAACACCTCGCCGGTGAACGTACGCCGCTCGCCATCGAGGCCGACATAGATCGAGTCGCCCTCACGGTGCCGCTCGAACGTCTCGAGCCCCAGCTCGTCGAGCATCTCGAGCAGCGCGTCCTGATCAGGCGACACCCACTGCCCGCCGATCTCGAGATCGACCCCGTCGACCTCGTCGGTCCACAACCGGCCGCCGACCCGCTCGCGCGACTCCAGCACCAGCACGGACTTGCCCGCGCGCTGCAGGGCGTACGCCGCAGACAGTCCTGTGGCCCCGGCCCCCACGATCAGGACGTCGACGTCTTCGTTGGCCATGGCTCAACCTTCCACAGTGCTTGGCGTTGCATCGGTTTGGTTGGTGGCCAGCGCCCGGAGGCCGTCGAGCATCACGCGAAGTCCGATGTCGAACGAGCGGTCGGCCCGCGCTCGCCCCTTCGGCGCCGCGTCGATCGCCGCGTGCATGGCGTCACTCGTCGCCGCACCCGAGTCCCACACCTCGTCGGGAGCTGCGACATCGAGGGCTGCGCCGAGGACATAGCTGTCCATGATCGTGATCGCGTCGAGCAGCAGGTCGTCGGGGACGCCGGACTTGCGCAGGATCGTGGCGAGGGCGCCGTACATCCGCATGACCGGCTCGGACACCACGGTGTAGGACGTCATCATCGGGATGAGACGTGGGTGTCGCGCGAACGCATCACGGTATTCGCGCAGGAGCGACGGGAACGCCTCGTCCCATGATGCGTCCGGGTCGAGCTTGATCGCGACGTCGCTCAGCATCAAGGCGCGCATGCCTTCGACGATGTCGTCCCGGCCGGAGACGTGGTTGTAGAGCGAGGACGGCCGCACTCCGAGCTTGTCCGCAACGGCCCCGACGGTGAACTCACCAGTCGCGTCGACGAGCGCGAGCGCCGTCCGGGCGATCTTCTCGGCGGACAGGATCGGCGAAGACGGACGAGCCATCTACGCCACCTCCGCCATGAATTTTGCCGAAACCCTTGCCAGTCCGGTACCTCGTCACCATACTAAAACGAATCTCATTCGTTTTACCACCCCGAACACTGAGCCAGAGGATCGATCACATGTCCACCACAGACTTGGAGAAGGCACCGAGCTCCACAGGCCTCCGGGCGAACTCGCTCGGGGTCGCCGGGATCACCATGACGGTCGTCTCGGCCGCCGCTCCCTTGACCGTCATGGCAGGCGTGGCCCCCGTCGCGCTCGCCATCGGCGGCGTCGGTGTGCCGGCGGCCTACATGTTGGCCGGATTGGTGCTCGCGATCTTCGCGATCGGGTTCACGGCAATGGCGGCAGCGATTCCGAGGACGGGCGGCTTCTTCATCTACATCGGGCACAGCTTCGGCGGGGTCATGGGATTCGCCTCGGCGGTCGTGGCGATCGTGGCGTACAACGCCTTGCAGATCGGGCTGTACGGGCTGTTCGCCATCCAGACGCAGGCCGCGCTCGACGACTTGTTCGGCATCACGGCGCCGTGGCCACTCATCGCGGCGATCGCGGTGCTCCTGGTCTATGCGCTCGGCTACGTCGGCATTGACCTGGGCGCAAAGGTGCTCGGCGTCCTGATCGTCCTCGAGTCCGCCATCCTCGCGCTGATGGGCATCGCGATCATCGTGCAGGGCGGCGCCGACGGCCTGGGCGTCTCGTCGTTCGCACCGTCGAACGCCTTCAACTCCGGCACGCTGGCGACCCTGGGCATCTGCTTCGCCGCCTACATGGGCTTCGAGTCCACCGCGCTCTACCGTGCCGAGGCCCGTGACCCCGAGCGGACGATCCCTCGAGCGACGTTCCTGGCCGTCGGATTCATGGCGCTGTTCTATGCGTTCGTCGTGTGGTCGATCGTGCAGGCGTTCGGCGAGAGCGGATTCCGCGCGGCAGCCGCAGAGCAGGGCCCGGTGCTGTTCTTCACGACGATCCGCGAGTACCTCGGCGGATGGGCCGAGCACGCCATGTATGCCCTGATCGTCACGAGCGTCTACGCCGGTCAGCTGGCGTTCCACAACGCCATCAACCGGTACGTCCACGGGATGGCCGTTGCCGGCGCACTTCCTCGAGCGCTCGCCCGGACCAACCGGTCCGGCAGCCCTGCAGTTGCCGGAGGCGTGCAGAGCATCCTCGCCCTGGTCGTCGTCCTCGGCTTCGCTGCTGCCGACCTGGATCCGTTCACCGATCTGCTCATCGCGGTCAACACGCCCGGCGTCATCGGCATCATCGTGCTCCAGGTGCTGGCCTCCCTGGCCGCAGTCGTGTTCTTCGTGCGCCGGCGGGACCTGCCCCGGAGACGTTTCCTCATCGCGTCTTCCGTCCTCGCTGCTGCGCTCATGATCGGAGCGCTCACGTACTTCGCGAAGTACATCGCCCTCGTCACCGGCGCGGGTGACCGGATGAACACCACGCTCCTGCTGACCATCCCTGCGGTGCTGGCGGCTGGAATCATCGGCGGGCTGGTGCTCCAGCGCACCCGCCCAGAGGTGCTGACGCTGCTCGCTCGCGACGACAAGACGGTGGTTGACCATGCGTCCTGACCTGATCGTCTGCGCGGACACCGTCCACACGATGGCCGGGTCTCCCGCCACCGCGGTCGCTCTGCAGGACGGCGTCATCGCCGCGATTGGAGACCGCCGCGACGTTGCCGACTGGCGAGGGCCCGGGACCGAGGTCGTCGACCTCGGCGACTGCACCGTGATGCCCGGCCTCACCGACGCGCACGTCCATCCGGTCATGGGTGCGGGGCTGACCCGAGGCGTCCGCCTCCTTGAGGCGGCAACGGCTGACGAGGTTCGGGCGGCGGTCGCCGACGAAGCCGCCGGCCTGGCGTCGGACGCGTGGGTGCTCGGCTGGGGGCTCAATCCCAACGCCGTCGGTGATCGCAGCCTGCGTCGCGAGCTCCTCGACGACGTGTGCGGCGGACGGCCGGTGCTGCTCCGTATGTTCGACGGCCACTCTGCGCTGGCGTCGACCGAGGCACTCCGCATGGCTGGGGTCGACGGCCCGCGCGTGTTCGACCAGAAGTCGGAGATCGTCTGCGACGAGTCCGGACGGCCCACCGGGCTGCTGCTCGAGATGGCCGCCATCGCGACCGTCGACCAGGCCGTGCCGGAGCCCGACCTCGCCACCCTCACCGCGCTCACCCACACGGCGTTGACCGACATGGCCGCAACGGGCATCGCCAGCGCGCATGCCATGGAGCACGCGCCGATCGCTTCCGAGGTGTACGCGGCGATCGAGGCCGACGGCGACCTCCCGATCCGCCTGCGGTGCTCGCCATGGTGCGTGCCGGGAACCGACGAGTCGGACTGGGCGGAGCTCGTCGCCGCGCAAGGTGAGGGTGGCCGCCGCTGGACGGTGCGCGGGATCAAGCTGTTCATCGACGGCACGATCGACAACGGCACCGCCTGGCTCGCCCAGCCCGACACGTGCGGCGAGTCCACCGCATCGTTCTGGCCCGATCCACAGGCATACCAACGGGCACTTGCCTGGTTCGCCGGCCAAGGCGTCCCCACGGCGACGCATGCCATCGGTGACCGAGGCGTCGAGTTCGTCCTGGACGCGCTGGAGTCGGTCAACGGCTCGGGACGCCACCGGGTCGAGCACATCGAGACGATTCCGGATCGGCTGGTCGACCGCTTCGCCCAGCTCGGCGTGACCGCCAGCATGCAGCCGACACACGTCACGGAGTACACCGAGGCCGACGGCAGCGACAACTGGTCCAGGCGACTCGGGCCGGCTCGTACGGCGCAGGGCTTCCCGACGCGCGACCTGCGGGACGCGGGCGTACGCGTGGCGCTGGGCTCCGACTGGCCCATCGCCGACTGCGATCCCCGCGGCATCCTCGCGGCCGCACAGCTGCGGCGCCGCGGCGGAGCTCCGGACCGCACGGCCATACGGCCGGACCAGGCCCTGACGGCCACCATGGCGCTCGAGGGATACACCACGCACGCTGCCTGGTCGGCCGGCGAGGAGGATGTCGCCGGGACGATCGCCGTGGGCAAGCGGGCCGACCTGACGGCGTTGTCTCTCGACCCCCTTGCCGCACCCGCCGACGAGCTGGTGGACGCTGAAGTCGCGCTCACCGTCGTCGCCGGCACCATCTCGTATCGAGGAGACTCATGGAACTGATCACCGCCCTTGACGTCCAGCCGTCGCTCGCCGGCGCGACGCCGTCGACGACGCCGCCCGTACGCGTCGGCCTCGTCCAGCACCACTGGCGAGAGGACCCTGACGGAGCTGCAGCAGGTCCTGGCCGACGGGGTCGGCCAGGCCGCCGAGCTCGGCGCTCGGATCGTGTTCCTTCCCGAGCTGACTCTTTCGCGCTATCCGGCGGACACCCTCCCCACCGGACTGCCGTCAGCCACCGCCGAGGACCTCCTGACCGGTCCCACTGCGACGTTCGCCGCGCGAGTAGCCCAGCAGCACGGCGTCTTCGTCCACGCCTCGCTCTATGAGCGGGCAGACGCCGAAGACGGCCTCGGGTTCAACACCGCGATCCTGGTGGCACCTTCGGGGCAGGTCGTCGCCCGCACGCGCAAGACCCACATCCCGGTGACCGAGGGCTACTTCGAGGACAAGTACTTCCGGCCAGGACCGGCCGGCGACGCGTACCCCGTCCACCAGCCCGAGGGCCTCGAGTTCAACCTCGGGATGCCGACCTGCTGGGACGAGTGGTTCCCCGAAGTCGCCCGGCTCTATGCGCTGGGGGGCGCCGACGTGCTCGTCTATCCGACAGCCATCGGCTCTGAGCCTGACTTCCCCGACTTCGACACGCAGCCGCTGTGGCGGCAGATCATCGTCGGACATGCGATCGCCAACGGGCTGTTCATCGTGGTGCCCAACCGCACCGGTGATGAGGGGACCCTGCAGTTCTATGGTTCGTCGTTCATTGTCGACCCGTATGGCCGCGTGCTCGCCGAGGCGCCGCGCGACACCGAGGCCGTGCTCGTCGCCGACCTCGCGATCGACCAGCGTGAGGACTGGCTCACGCTGTTCCCGTTCCTGCGCACGCGACGCCCCGACAGCTACTCAGGGCTCGCCTGATGTGGCGCATGCCGTCGGAGACCGAGCGCCATACCTGCACGTGGATGGCCTGGCCCAGCTCCGGCTACACGCTCGGCGACACCGCCGCCGAGACTGAAGAGGCCCGCACCACCTGGGCTGAAGTCGCCCACGCCGTCAGCGAGTTCGAGCCCGTACGCATGGTCGTCGACCCCTCTGCGGCGCAGGTCGCGCGCGACTGGCTCGGCTCTGACGTCGAGCTCTTCGAAGCACCTCTCGACGATGCGTGGATGCGTGACATCGGTCCCAGCTTCGTGATCGGCGAGCCCGGCACCGAGGTCGCCGGCCGGCTCGGAGCCGTCGACTGGGTGTTCAACGGCTGGGGCGCCCAGCAATGGGCGACGTGGGAGCACGACGCCAAGATCGGCCGCAAGGTTGCGGAGTGGGCCGGGGCCGAGCTGATCGAGTCACCCATGATCAACGAGGGCGGCGGCATCCATGTCGACGGCCGCGGCACGGTGTTGGTCACCGAGACGGTCCAGCGCGGCGAGGGCCGCAACAGTGGTTGGTCGAGGGAACAGGTCGATGCCGAGCTGGCCCGCACCATTGGCGCCTCGCGAGTGATCTGGTTGCCGCGCGGCCTGACCCGCGACTACGACGAGTTCGGCACCCGCGGACACGTCGACATCGTCGCAACCATCCCCACGGCCGGCACCGTCCTGGTGCACGCACAGCCGGACCCGTCCCACCCGGACCACGCCGTGGTCGACGAGATCCTCGCGAGCTTCGACGAGAGCTGGGACATCGTCTCTCTGCCGGCACCCGCCGTGCTCGAGGACGAAGGGGGTTTCGTCGACTACAGCTACGTCAACCACCTGGTCTGCAACGGCGGCGTCGTGGCCTGCGGGTTCGACGACCCGCGCGACGCCGAGGCTCGCGAGATCCTCCAGGCGGCATACCCAGGGCGGCGCATCGTCTCGGTCGACGCCCGGCCACTGTTCGCCCGCGGCGGTGGCATCCACTGCATCACCCAGCAGCAGCCTGATCTGACCTTTTGAAGCCTGCCGCGCTAAGCGCCGAGGATCGACAGGAAAGCCTTGGTGCGCTCATTCTCCGTGCTGGTGAACAGCTTGCTCTGGTCGTGACCGTCCTGGGTGCGCTCCACGCCCGCGTCAAGGTCCCGGCCTGAATCACCTCGAGCACTCAGGCGAAGAGCGCGCGGCCCTCCGTCGCAGAGCTGCCAAGGTCGCCCTTGGGCAGGGCTTGCCCGCCTTCGACCGCATCGGTCCAGGAGGTGGTGGTTGCCACGGCCGCAAAGTTCGAGTGGAGCAGAACCATCAGCGTCTGGTGCAGCTGTTCGGCCGATACGCTTCCCGCCGCGTTGGCGAGATGGATGGCGCCGCTGGCATCGGACAGAATCTCGGCCGACAGACCGAGCCCCTCGGCCTCCACCGCCGTCGCGATGTCGCAGTTGTTCGTCATGTAGCCGACGATCGTGATCGTGTCGACGTCCTGATGGGACAGCCACGTCGAGACGTCGGTGCCGGCGAAGACGCTCGACGCCTCCTTCGACACGCGCTTCCAGGCCGGCTGCAACCGGCGCTCGATCTCTGGGTGCAGACGCCAGCTCGGCGTCCCGACCCCGAAGACCGGGGAATCCTCGGAGTCCTCGTGCTGCACGACGACGACCGGCATGTCGTGCTGCGTTGCAACATCAAGCGCACGGCTGACGTTCGCAAGCGTCTCGTCCCGCGGCGGGTACTGCACCTGGAGAATGCCGTCGAAGTACTCCTGCTGGACGTCCACCACGATCAGCGCTCGTCGAGGTGCGGTCATGACGTTCTCCTTCTCGGGATGATCGGACTCGTGACTCTGCCACCACCGAGCAGCGGCTGGACGGCCAGGGCGTCGTACGCGCGGCTGACGGCGCCGCCCAAGGGCAGGGGTCTGCCCCACCCGCCAACCGGTCGCGCAGAGCCCGTAGTCGTGACAACCTTCTTACTAACTTGTAAGTTAGCCGCATGACGATCATCGCCGACGTGGCCTCCACCGACACCGCTGCTCTTGCCGACTTCTGCCTCCGCTGGGGCACGGCGTGGAATGACCGGGATGGCGACGCGGTCGCCGCACTGTGCGCTGACGACCTCGTCTACGACGAACCCGCGCTGGGCGAGACGGCGTACGGTCGGGACCCGATCCGCCAGTTCGTCAACGAGACGGCTGACATGTTCCCGGACTACACCTTCACCCTCATGGGGCTATATGGCGAGGTGAGCCGGCGCGCGATGCTCGTCGCCTGGCAGTTCAGCGGCACGGTCGCGGGCACCGACCACCGCGTCGCGTTCCACGGCGACGACCGCCTCGAGCTCGGCGAAGATGGCTTCATCAAGGCCTACAGGTGCCTGTACGACTACAAGAGCGTGCTGGATCAGATCCAGGCCGCGTCCGTTCCGGCGTGAGCACATCCGCACCGACCCGCAAGCCGGCGGCCGAGCGGCGCGCGGAGATCATGCAGGCAGCAGAGGCAGAGTTCGCTGCGAACGGCCTGGCTGGCACCCGCCTGGAAGCCATCGCCGCCCGGGTCGGCATCTCCCACCCGCGAATCGTTCAGATGTTCGGTTCCAAGCGCAACCTTTTCCTCGAGGTGGTGCACGCAGTCTTTGATCGGATCGAGACCGCGTTCGCAGCTGCCGAGCCGACGCTGACTGGGCTGGGTGACGCCTACCGGGGCCTCCTGCACAGCCAGCACACCACCGGCCTGGTGATGATGCAGGGCTATGCCGGGGCCGCAGACCCGACCGTGCGTGAGGAGGTCAAGCGGCGACAGCTCGAGCTCCAGGAAGCCGTCGCCCGGTTGACCGGTGCCGACGGGATGCAGGTTCGCACGTTCTTCGCGACGGGCCTGGTGTTCACGGTCTCCGGCCTGCTCGAGCTGCCCGAGCGACGTGCCGACGCGGAATGGGGCTCATGGATCCTGAACCTCGCAACCCCGTCGGACTGAGTTCATCACGGCGTTTGCCCGTCATTCCATGCCTTCGCAATCGCAATCATTCCAGCTCACTCAGCGACCACAGACTCACCGGAACGACTCTGCGGACAAACCGGCATAACCCTCGCGGTACGACGGGAAGTCCGGCGCCCAGCCGCTTGCGCGCAGTCGCGCGTTGCTGAACCGCTTGCCGTGCCCGAGGTCCGCCTCGGCTGCAGGCGGTGTAGGCGCGCCCAGTTGTGCAGCCAAGTGGGCAGCGACATCGCCGAGGAGTGCCGGCTCGTCATCGGTCCCGACATAGAGAGCCTCCGGAGGCGCGTCCCGGGTGAGCAGATGGACGACGGCAGCGGCAGCGTCGTCGCGGTGGATGCGGTTGGTCCACCGGTTCGGGTCGGTCACCGTACCGGCGCGCACCTGATCGACAAGTCGCGTGGTGCCACGACCGTAAAGCCCCGAGAGGCGCAGAACCGTGCCGCCTGGCACTCGGTCGCAGAAGACCTGTTCCGCCTGAAGCAGCATCTGTGCGGGCCCGTCGGCGGGGCTGGCAGGAGTGGACTCGTCAGCCAGTACGGCCGGGTCGAGGTCGCCGAAGACCCCCGTCGACGACACGAGCACGGCACGTCGTCGGCACCTGTCCGGTTGCGGCCAGGGCGTCGAGCGCGCGCGTCATGCCATCGATGTAGGTAGCGCGGTAGGTCTCCTCAGTGCGCGGCCTGGCTGACAACGCCACGACCAGGTACGCCAGGTCGAGCGGCGGGAGGTCTGGGCGGTCCCGGGTGAGGTCCACTGACAGGCCCTGCAATGGTTGCGGGACCAGGTCAGCGTGTCGTCGAAGCGCGAGCAACGGAGTGGCCCCGCGAGGCGAGTCGTTTGCCCACGTCAGCACCCAGGTCGCCGCAGCCGACAAGCAGGACGTCCGAAGTCACGTGACGAGGCTACTGCTCAGGCGCCCGGCAAGAACGTGACGACTCCCTGAGCCTCCGTCAGTTTTCGACTTGAGCCTCCGTCAGTTTCCGAACCCGCGACATCCTCATTACAA
>CAWFOH010000010.1:0-124018 GCA_963817425.1 uncultured Actinomycetota bacterium | reverse complement strand
TCATTGGTGGAGGTGGGGCGGCCGGCGGCGTCATAGGATTCGACCGAGCTGGTGTACTGATCGCCTCCGGCGTGGCGAGTGGACGACGTCAGCAAGCCGGGCTTGACCGTGTCGTAGACCCAGGTGGATCGCAGGCTGCCGCTCGCGTCGTCGTTGCGGAGCTCGACCTTGCGTCCGAGCTTGTCGTACTTGGTCCACAGGGTCTGGCTTTTTGCGTCGGTGGTGGTCTTTGGCCGATCAAGGGCGTCGTAGGTTGTGGTGGTGGTGCCCGGTCGGGGTCGTCGGTGCTGGTGAGGTTGCCGCGAATGTTGTACGTGTTGGTCCACTTGTTGCCTGCGGCGTTGGTGATCGTCGCCAGTTCCCCGCGAGGGGTGTAGGTGTAGTCGGTTTCGTCGGCGCTACTGGAGGGATCGGCCCCGGTGTGTTGCTTCAGCTTGGTGGTTTGGCCGCGGACGTCGAGCACGGTGGTGGTTGGGGTGGCGCCGTTGGGTGGGTCGACGCTGGTCCGGTCGCCGCCGTAGCTGGTGGTGGTCTTCCATTTCTCGGTGCCCACGGAGCCGAACGACTCGCTGGTCACGCGGCTGGCCCGGTCGTAGGCGTAATTCGTGTACGCCTCGGTCTCGGCTTCTGGAATGGTCACCAAGGTCGAGTTGGGCTGGGCCTCGTTGTTGAACGTTGGGCCGCGGTCGGAGACCACCCGGCCTTGGGAGTCGTAGACCTTCTCGGTGATCAGGCGCCCGCCCTCGGTGCCGGACTTTGCCGAGCCGGCGGCATTGGTTTGGGTGCCGCGTTCTCGCAGCAAACCGTCATAGAACGAGTACCTTGGCACGTAGGAGTCGTCGCCAAACTGTAATTGCTCAGTCTTCACGACGTTCGCCCCAGTGGCTGAGAGCGTGTAGCTGAACTTGTGCGTCGGGCTTTTGCCGGACGCCTTCTCCCGACCCGGCACCCACACCTTCGTCACTCGGCCAGCGGGGTCGTACTCATAATCAGTCTTGCCGCCGGCGACGTCTTCGGTCTGATTCGGGGCCCCCCAGGTCTTGTTCAGTCTGGTGGTGGTGGACTGATTCAACGGGTTGGTCTCGGTGATGCTGGTGGGCAAACCGTCGGTCATCTGATAGCTGGTGGTGGTGGTCTCGTCGAGGGCGTCCTTCTTGCTGGTGACGCGCCCGTAGGAGTCGTAGCCAATGGTGGCGTCGGTCTGGTAGGTGATGCCTCCGCCCAGGAGCTCGGCCCCCGTGGCCGACTCCGATTTGGTCACATTCCCCTTCGTCGGGGGTGCACCGACTGCAAGACCGTCGTAGGAGGTGCGGGTCGACGTCAGAACGTTCGCCGTAAGTCCTGCACAGGCACCCGCCGTGGTGGTTTCGACTGAGGGCAGTTCCAGGATCCAAGCGGTGGTGTTCTCGGCGTAGGAGGTCGTGGTGCAAGTGTTGTCATCACTGTTGCTGGTGTCGCCGTGGTCCTCAACCTGCGTTGGCTGGCCGTACTGGTTGTACGTGGTGGATTCCTTCGCGGTCCGGTAGGACCCGTCAGCGAGGCGGGTCTTTGTCTCGGCCGAGGCCACATCAACGATCCGGGCATCCGGGTTGTCGCCGTACGACGCGGTGACTGGGCTCGCCCACGGCTCGTTGATCCCGATGTCGACCACCTGACCGCTGGAGTCGCCCAGCGTCGTCATGGTCCGCCGGGCAAACCCGGCGAAGTGATCCTTGTCTGCGATGGCGGCGCTGCCCCCCTCAGGATCGGTGACGGTGACACTTGTGGTGCCTCCACCCTGCTTCTTGTCTCCGTCCATGCCGCGCATGTACAGCGTGTTGTCGTACGTTTGGGTAGCACTGTCGGCGCCCACTCGGGTCGTGACGGACTTGAAGCCACGCCACTGTACCCAGGTTCGATAGTCGCTATTCAGGGCCTTGTCTTCGTGGTAGTGCCAGGCACCTCCGCCGTTGTACTCGTAGTTGGTCACGACGTCCGGGCTGCCGGCGAGACCGTCGGACTCCGTCACCTTTTGGGCGACGTACTTGTGGAGGAAGTCCAGACGTGGCGTGGTTACTGAGTCCGATGAGTACCACACCGGGAAGCAACGGCGGGTGTTGCTGTGCAACGAGGACGAGGATGGTTTGTTGCTGGAGGTGCAGTCTGGAGCGCTGTAGGTGACTGATGTCAGTCCACCGACCCCGTTGTCAATGCTGTTGACCCGGTACTTCTGGAATGGCGGCGCGTCATCGCCGTCTTTGTTGACCCGGTTGTCTTTCCGCTCGCCACCGAACGTCACTGTCGGCAGGTTGACGTCGGCGCCGACCTTGCCGGTCGGAGTGATCTGTTGCAGCCACATCGCTGGGTCTGTTCCGTCGGTCGTGGCGGGGAACGTATGTTTCAGCGTCCACGTGTTCACTGGCACATAGGCGTTGCCTTCGCGGACCTCGCTGACGATGGAGCCCAGACGATTGGGGCTGAAGAACGTGGGTGCGACCCGGCCTGAGCACGATGAAGGAGCCGACGACGTGCTGCCGCACACTCGGTCGTATGGCGAATCCGGCCACTGCGCCTTGGTAGACGAAGTCCAACCCCCACTACAGCTGAAGACGTCGGTATCGCACCGTGGCTTGAGCTCGAACCTCACTCGCGCTGGTGGTGTGTCATTCTCCGAACCGGCTCGTGTGCCGTACTCGATGCGGGTCAGGTGCTGTGCGCGGTCATACTTCTTGACCGAGGTGTTCTTCCGCGACCCGAAGTAGTTGGTCTCCTGTTCGTAGAACAACGTCATGGAGTTGCCGTTGGTGTCCACGACATAGTCCAGCCCCCACCGCCATGCTTGATTGCAATCTGAGCCAGCGAACGTCGAGCCATTGCACGGGTCGTTGTCGTTGTTGCCATAGACCGGAACGTTGGAAACCGACTTGGTGTCCTGGGTATCCCCAGTGAACCGCTTTGCCTTCCCGTAGAAGTACTGGGTGCCATCAGGGGTCGTGACGGCCCAGTACTCGCCGTTGTTGTCCCCGTTCGGGGCACCAGTCATCTTCTTGACCCGGGTCCCGTCGTCCTGCTGCAGCCGGAATTCCGTCGTCGAACCGACCCGAATCAGCTTCGAGGTTTTGCCGCCCAACGAGATGTCCAGGTACTCGCCGACATAGCAGAGGTCTTCGGAGTCTGCGGGGGCGTTTGAGGTGCCGGAGTTGTCTGCGGCGCATGTCCGATAGGTGCGTTCGATGAAACCTGGATCCAGCGAGAATCCCTCGCCGACCCACGATGTCTGGTTGTTCTTCGACCGCATCCGGCCATCGACCGAGCTCGACGAGTACTCGATCGCCAGATCCGGCTCCGGACCGTTCACGCCGGGAGGCGTCGTGATCGGGAAGTTCCACGAGAAATCACCGGAGTTGCCACCGGAAGTCCACGACGACGCAGGATTCAGTGGTGTCGCCGCAAACGTGCCCGACGAACCCGCGTCCGCCGCCGCGACCGCGAACGTGGTCGGCGACCCTGTCGCCAGAGTTTCAGCTGGCACTACCGCCGACACCGTCTGATTCTCGGTGTCGTTCTTCGACTCGATCGGCGTCGCCGCCGGTTCGCAATCGACCTTCTTGTCTTTGGGCTTGTCTTTGGCCGGCTTACAGTTCTCGACCCGCAGCAACTTCAACCGGCTCGCCCAGTCACCACCCATCGCAGTCGCAAACTCCGAATAGTCGACCCTAACCTCAACGGGCGCCGTGAACCCTGTCTCCGGTTTCGCCGAACTCGTCGCATCAGGACCGGTGGTGGGCTCTGACTCGGGGTTGTGGCGCCTTCTCCGGTGACTTGGTCGGCTCCGTCGTCGACGACGCGGTATCCGGTGACGCCGACGGCTGAGCCGCCGGTGACGGGCTCGCGGCCGGATCATCAGCCTGTCCCACAACAGTCGCTGTGTCCTTGGTTGGCGTCACCTCGAGGACCAAGCCGCCGCCGCCGACGCCCTCCTCAGATGACTGGCCAACGACCTTGACGGCGATATTTGTGGGGGCGTTCGCGGGATCCTTCGAGCGGACACTCACGCCCAACTCTGTCGGGGTCGACCAAGAGCCGTCCACCGGCACAATCGCAGCCTCGCCATCGGCCGGGAAGACCGGCTTGGGCCGAGCCTTCTTCGCCGCGTCACGCGTTTGGTCGTCGGTCTTCCCGCTCGAATGGCTGACCTTCTTCACGTCCGCTGATCGCGTCTTCTGGACTGATGGCTTGCCAGCGGCCGCGGCGCCAGAAGCGGCCACCGAGTTGGCCGTCAACAGCGAGGCGGTCAGGGTGAGGAAGACCAGGGCTGTCGAGACGGTGCGAAAGTGACGCTTGAACGATCGGAGCAGCTGGATCTCAACTCGAGTGCGCGACATGCAAGGCCTTCACGGTCCCCCGCGACCGTGACCCGATGTCAGCGCTCTGCGGAACTTAAGAGCGCGCCTGGCGCTCACGAATGCGACCTTTCTATCCCAACAGAAAGCCTGTCCGCAGCAGAATGCTGAGAGATTCACACGAAATTCCCACGACCGGTCAAACCGTTCGACCGTGTCGGGGTCCACAACCGGCGCCAGCTCTTGCGGACTATTTGCGGACCGCTGGCCCTCCATAGGCCTCTGACCTGCGCAAACGCGGCGATTCAGACGTTGAAGCGGAACTCCACGACGTCACCGTCGGCCATGACGTAGTCCTTGCCCTCCATGCGTACCTTGCCGGCGGACTTGGCCGCGGCCATCGTCCCGGCCGCGACGAGGTCGTCGAACGAGACGATCTCGGCCTTGATGAAGCCGCGCTCGAAGTCGGTGTGGATCACGCCGGCCGCCTGCGGGGCGGTCGCACCCTTGGGGATCGTCCACGCGCGCGACTCCTTGGGGCCGGCGGTGAGGTACGTCTGCAGGCCGAGCGTGTCGAAGCCGACGCGGGCCAGCGCGTCGAGGCCGGGCTCGTCGACGCCCATGTCGGCGAGCATCTCGGCGCGCATCGCCTCGGCTTCCTCGTCGTCGCCGAGCTCGACGAGCTCGGCCTCTGACTTGGCGTCGAGGAAGATCGCCTCGGCCGGAGCGACGATCTCGCGCATACGGGACTTGAGGTCCTCGTCGTTGAGCTCGTCGGTGTCGCAGTTGAAGACGAACAGTGGCGCTTGGCGCTCAGCAGGTGCAGGTCGCGGATCGCGTCGAGGTCGAGCCCGGCCTGGAACGCACCCTTGCCGCCCTCGAGCACGGCCTGGGCCTCCTTGGCGGCCTCGAACGCCGGCACGAGCGACTTGTCCTTGCGGGACTCCTTGTCGAGGCGCGGCAGCGCGTTCTCGAGGGTCTGCAGGTCGGCGAGGACCAGCTCGGTCGAGATCGTCTCGATGTCGTCGGACGGGCGACACCTTGCCGTCGACGTGCGTGACGTCCTCGTCGCGGAACACGCGGGTGACCTGGCAGATCGCGTCGGACTCGCGGATGTGCGAGAGGAACTTGTTGCCGAGCCCCTCCCCCTCCGAGGCGCCGCGGACGATGCCGGCGATGTCGACGAACTGGACCGTCGCGGGGAGCTGACGCTCCGAGCCGAAGATCTCGGCGAGCTTGCCGAGCCGGTGGTCGGGCACGCCCACCACGCCGACGTTGGGCTCGATCGTCGCGAACGGGTAGTTCGCCGCGAGGACGTCGTTCTTGGTCAGTGCGTTGAAAAGGGTCGACTTGCCCGCGTTGGGGAGTCCGACGATGCCGATGCTGAGAGCCACGATCGACAAGCCTACGGGTTCAGGGGTGGTCCAGGCGAAACGCCCGGAGCTCCCGGTCGTACCAGTCTGATCTGAGGCCGAGGTCCGTCATGCCCAGGCGCCGGCAGACGGCCTGGGACGGGGCATTGTCCGGGTGCGTCACGGCATAGAGCTCAGGTATGCCTGACGCGAATGCCCGGTCGACGAGAGCCTGCGCCGCCTCGGTCGCATAGCCGTTGCCCCACGCATCGGGATGAAGGTGCCAGCCGATCTCCATGTCGTCGCGCCCGACGCCTTCGCTGCTCGGTATGGGCACCAGCACCGCCATGCCGGCCGGAGTGCCGGCCCCGCTCGGGACGACCGCGAAGATGCCGGCAGCCGGATGGGCCCCGGTGCGTTCGGGCTGCCGGGCGATACGCGCGACAGCCTCGTCACGATGCTTCATCGGCACGCCCAGGCCGCTCCACCGTGAGACCTCGGGGCGCCGGAACAGGTCGAACACGAAGTCCGCATCGTCAGGCACGAATCGGCGCAGGGTCAGCCGCTCAGTCTCGATCACGGTCATGACTCGTTCCTATCAGGTGACAGACTCAAGCCATGACCGTCATCAAGATCAACGCCATCACCGTTCCCGCGGGCTCCGGCGACGAGCTTGCCCACCGCTTCGCCGCGCGGGCCGGGGCCGTCGACGGCAACGACGGGTTCGAGGGCTTCGAGCTGCTCAAGCCAACCGACGATCGCGAGCAGTGGCTCGTCGTGACGCGTTGGCGTGACGAGGACGCCTTCCAGGCGTGGGTCAGCTCGCCGTCGTTCGTCGAGGGCCACCGCTCCGCCGTTGAGCGCGCCGGGGGCGACGCACCGAAGCCAGTCTCGACGCACAGCGAGCTCTGGAGCTATGAGATCGCGGGCGGTTCAGCGGGCTGAATCCGCACCGAGCAGTGCAAGCTCGGGACGACTCGCCGTCGCACTTTCCCGGAACCGTGCCGACCCGTCGGTCTACCGTCATTTGTATGTCGCAGGCGGTGACGCGCACACCCGCAGCCATGGCCCAGCGCGATCCCAGCGCCCGCCAGGCGATCACCGTCGCGTGCCTGTCGATGGCCGTCGTGATCGGCCTCGACCTCACGGACGGCCGGCTCGGGCTGCTGTTCTCGGTGGGCTTCGTGCTGATCGCGGTGACGGTCCCGCTGGCGGTCGACGTACGGTCGCTGTTCTCCGCGGGTGTCCTGCCGCCGGCGCTGCTGATCGGCAGCCTCTTGCTCGTCTGCATGTTCGCCTCGTCAGCGATCCACGTCGACGGCCTGGCCAAGGATGCCGGCCTGGTCGGGCGGTTCATCGCGACGGTGATCGACCACGGCCTGACGCTGGTGATCGGCCACGGACTCGCGCTCGGCATCATCGCGCTCCGCATCCTCGCCGACCGCGACCGATGACCTGCCTGACGTCAGCCGTTCGCCTGGTCGATGAAGCACCAACGCCACGCCTCGCCCGGTTCGAAGCTGCGGACGACCGGGTGCCCTGAGTCCCGGTAGTGCTTCGTGGCGTGCTTGCCGACTGACGAGTCGCAGCAGCCGACGTGGCCGCAGTCCATGCACAGCCGCAGGTGGACCCAGTCGCCACCTTCGTCGAGGCACTCCTCGCAACCGGTGGGCGTCACCGGGTTGGGCACCGCGGAAGCATTGGCCAGGTGTTCGCACGCCGCGTCGGGATCCGAAGGGCGCAGGTCCTCCTCGCGGTTCGCCGTCGTCTCGTCCTCGTAAGCCACGTCGAGGATCGACTCCTCGACATCGAGCGCATTCATGACCTGCGCCAGCACGACCTGGTCGACCGTGCCGAGCTTGCGTATGCGCAGGAGCTCGTCGCGCTCACGCTTGATCATCTCGCCGCGGATGCGGGAGTACTGCGCACTCGGCGTCTCCGCACCGCCGAGGCGTTCCCACACGGCGTTCGTACGGTCGATGGCCCGCTCACGCAGCCGGTGCATCACGGCATCGGACACGCCGTCGTGGACCTCGTCGTCGAGATAGGCCATGCCGGCGTCGGTGACGGACTGCAGCACCGTGGCCTCCTGGAGATGGTCCTCCTGGACGTCCGGCCCGGGCACCTTGAGCCACCGCACGAACGCCGGGATCGTCAGCCCTTGGATCAGCAGGGTGCCGACCGTCACGACGAACGCCATCAGCACGAGGACCTCCCGCTCGGGCGTGTCCGTCGGCAGCAGGAACACCGCGGCGAGCGTGACGACACCGCGCATGCCGGTCCACGCGACGAGGAAGGCCGCCTGCGGTGTGGGCCTCGCCTCCGCTGCGGCGATGCTGGGGATCATCCGCGGGATGTACGTCGCCGGGAACACCCAGATGATGCGCAGCACGATGACCGTCACCAGCACCGCGATGCACGACCAGGTGATGCGCGCGGTCGACAGGTCGCTGTCGCCGAGGTCGTTGACGATCGACTTGATCTGCAGGCCGATCAGCAAGAAGACGGCGTTCTCCAGGACGTACGAGATCGTGGTCCAGTTGGTGCGCTCGAAGAGCCGCGACGACGCCGACTGGATGCGCGGTGACTTGTGCCCGAGGATCACGCCGGCGACCACGACCGCCAGCACGCCCGAGGGCTGCGAGTCCATGCCGGGGATGTGGATCTCCTCCGCCGGGAGGTACGCGATCCACGGCGTGAGCAGCGAGACCGCAACATCGGTGACATCGTCCTGGATGAGCTTGCGGATGTGACCGATCACGAACGCCACCGCGAGGCCGATCAGCACGCCGCCGACGGCCGACACGACGAAGCCGCCGCCGACCTGCCACACGCTGACCGTGCCGGAGATCGCCGCGATCGAGGTCCGCAGCGTCACGATCGCGGTCGCGTCGTTGACCAGGCTCTCGCCCTCGAGGATCGTGATGACCCGCCGCGGCAGACCCACGCGTCGCGCGATCGCGGTGGCGGCCACGGCATCGGGCGGCGCCACGACCGCGCCGAGCGCGAATCCCACGGCGAGCTTCACATCGAGCAGCGCCCACACGACGAGGCCGACGCCGACTGTTGTGAACAGCACGAGCCCGACGCTCAACAGGGCGATGGGCCGCCGGTACGTCTGGAAGTCGAGCAACGACGTGCGGATCGACGCGGCATACAGCAGCGGCGGCAACAGCCCGATCAGCACGATCTCGGGCGTCAGCTCGAACGGCGGGACGAACTCGAGGTAGGACCCCACGATTCCCACGACGATCAGGACCAAGGGGGCCGACAGCTTCATCCGGCCGGCTGCGGCGCTGACCGCGACGACGATGGCCAGCAGGGTCACGAGCGTCAGGGCGGTGTGCACGCATCCATTCTCTCAGCGACCACCACGCTCCTGTCCCTGCGTTGCCGCTTGCAGTTGCCGGGCATACCGTGAGGGGACGCCAACGACTTCCGGGGGGAAGCCCATGCTTGAGCTCGTCGCACACGCCCGTCCACGTCGCCGCATCGCCGCAGGCCTCGCCGCAGCGCTGACCGCCGGCACCCTGCTCGCGGTGTCGTCCAGCCCGCCGAGCACCGCGAGTGGCACACAGTCGACGGCGTACGGCTACGGCGGCGCCGTGTCGTCCGTCGACGCCAACGCCAGCAGGATCGGCCTCGAGGTGCTCCGCAAGGGCGGCAACGCGGCCGACGCGGCGGTGGCCACGGCCTCGGCGCTCGGGGTGTCCGAGCCCTACAGTGCCGGGGTCGGCGGTGGCGGCTACTTCATCTACTACGACGCCCGGACCCACAAGGTCAGTACGATCGACGGCCGCGAGACCGCGCCGGCCGGCATCACGCGCGACGCGTTCATCGACCCGGCGACCGGCAAGCCCTACAGGTTCACGCCCGAGCTCGTCTCGTCGGGCGTCGCGGTCGGCGTGCCCGGCACCCTGGCGACATGGGACTCGGCGCTCCAGCGGTTCGGCACCCGCTCCCTGGCCCGTACGCTCGCGCCGTCGATCGAGCTGGCCCGCAAGGGATTCGTCGTCGACGAGACGTTCCGCAGCCAGACGCTCGACAACAAGGCGCGCTTCGCCGCATTCCCCGACACCGCCAAGCTGTTCCTGCCCGGCGGTGACGCGCCGCAGGTCGGCACCCGGTTCCGCAACCCCGAGCTCGCGGACACCCTGAGCCGCATCGCGAAGCGGGGTCCCGACGCGTTCTACCGTGGATCGCTCGCGGCCGAGATCGCCGACGTCGTGCAGCACCCGGTCAAGGACCCGGCCTCCGCGCTGCCCGCACCGGCCGGGTCGATGACGACCGCGGACCTTGCGGCATACCGGGTCCGGAAGCAGGACCCGACCAAGGTGTCCTACCGCGGCCTCGACGTCTACGGCATGGCGCCGTCGTCATCCGGCGGCACGTCCGTCGGCGAGGCGCTCAACATCCTCGAGAACTATGACCTCGGTGGCGGGTCCAAGCTCGCGCAAAGCCTGCACCTCTACCTCGAGGCGTCGGCGCGGGCGTTCGCGGATCGTGGCGCGTACGTGGGCGATCCCGCGTATGTCGACGTGCCGACCAAGACGCTGCTGAGCCAGAAGTTCGCCGACTCGCGGGCCTGCACGATCGACCCGGATCACGCCTCGACGCGCCCGGTCGCCGCCGGTGCGCTCGACCGCGCAGGATGCGCGACGGCCAAGCACGAGGAGAAGGCCGACACGGAGAATGTGTCGACGACGCACCTCTCGGTCGTCGACACATGGGGCAACGCCGCGGCATACACCCTGACGATCGAGCAGACCGGCGGCTCGGCCATGACCGTGCCGGGGCGGGGCTTCCTGCTCAACAACGAGTTGACCGACTTCACCGCGGTCTACGACCCCAAGGACCCCAACCGCATCGAACCCGGCAAGCGCCCACGCTCGTCGATGTCGCCGACGATCGTGCTCAAGGACGGCAAGGTCAAGTACGTCGTCGGGTCACCGGGTGGCGCCACGATCATCACGACGGTCCTGCAGATCCTGCTCAACCGCATCGACCTCGGCATGACGCTGCCCGAGGCGGTCGCGGCGCCCAGGGCATCGCAGCGCAATGCCGCGGCGACGCCGGCCGAGCCGGAGTTCATCGAGGCGTACGAGGACCTGCTCGCGCCGTACGGTCAGGTGCTCACGCCGTCGGGCGACCAGTTCACGTCGGCGGCGGAGATCGGCGCAGCGGCCACGATCGAGGTCGGCCGCCACGGCAGGCTCACTGCGGTCTCCGAGCCCAAGCGCCGAGGCGGCGGCACCGCCCTGGTGGTGAAACCGACCCGCTGATCCGCCGAGATTTGGATCGGGCTGACCACCACGTCAGCGCCGTGGGTGGTTGCAGCTCGATCCAAATCTCGGGGACTGGTCAGGCTTGGGCGGCGGCGATTTTCATGTCGCGGCGCAGCTCCGGCGGGAGGGCGAAGATCAGGCTCTCGTCGGCCGTGCGTACGGCCTCGGCGCCCGGGTGGCCGCGCTCGGCGAGATAGCCCAGCACCTCTTGCACCAGGTCGTCCGGCACAGAGGCACCCGACGTGACGCCGACGTTCTCGACGCCGTCGAGCCACGCCTCGTCGATCTCGGAGATGTCGTCGATGCGGTAGGACGCCTTGGCGCCGGCCTCGAGCGCGACCTCGACGAGGCGTACGGAGTTGGACGAGTTGGCCGAGCCGACGACGATCACGAGATCGGCGTTCTTGGCGATCTCCTTGACCGCGACCTGGCGGTTCTGGGTGGCGTAACAGATGTCGTCGCTGGGCGGGTCCTCGAGCTGCGGGAACTTCTCGCGCAGCCGGCGTACGGTCTCCATCGTCTCGTCGACGCTGAGCGTGGTCTGCGACAGCCACGACAGCCGCGTGCCCTCGGGGAACTCGAGGTCGTCGACATCGTCGGGGGTCTGCACGAGGGTGATGTGATCGGGCGCCTCGCCGGCGGTGCCCTCGACCTCTTCGTGACCTTCGTGCCCGATCAGCAGGATGCGATAGCCCTCGCTGGCGAAACGGCGGGCCTCGTGGTGGACCTTGGTCACCAGCGGGCAGGTCGCATCGATCGTCTTGAGGCTGCGCTCGGCGGCCTCGTCGTGCACCATCGGCGAGACGCCGTGTGCGGAGAACACCACGGTCGCGCCCTCGGGGACCTCGTCGAGCTCCTCGACGAAGATCGCGCCGCGCTCGCGGAGGTTGTTGACGACGTGCTTGTTGTGCACGATCTCCTTGCGTACGTAGACCGGCGCGCCATAGAGGTCGAGCGCCTTCTCGACCGTGATGACGGCACGGTCGACGCCGGCGCAGTAGCCGCGCGGGTCGGCCAGCAACACGCTGCCTCCGACGGGGGGCATGCCGAGCTCGATCGTGGAAGACATGTGGACGAGTCTAACGGTGTCGTGGGAAGACCCTAGGGTGTCGGTATGGCCCTGGAGACGAGCGCGGACACGCCTGCGCCGCTGCGGCAGATCTCCCAGCTGATCGATGGCTACATCGGCCGGCTCGGCGCGGTCTGGGTCGAGGCCGAGATCGCCCAGCTGACCCGTCGCCAGGGCGTCTGCTTCCTGACGCTGCGCGACCTCGTCGCCAAGATCTCGATCGACGCGACGTGCCACGCCAGCATCCTCGACGCCTCCCCCACACCGATCACCGAGGGCTCACGCGTCATCGTCCACGCCAAGCCGTCGTTCTACCTCCCTCGCGGCCAGCTCGCCCTCGAGCTCCGCGAGATCCGGCCGCAGGGTGAGGGTCAGCTGCTGGCCCAGCTCGAGCGCCGCAAGCAGCTGCTGGCAGCGGAGGGCCTGTTCGACCCCCGGTTCAAGAAGACCTTGCCGCTCCTCCCCCACGGCATCGGCCTGATCACCGGCAAGAACTCCGCGGCAGAGCGCGACGTCCTGCAGAACGCCCGCCTGCGCTGGCCCGACGTACGCTTCGTGGTCCGCCATGCGCTGATGCAGGGCAACGGCTCTGCCCTCGACGTCATGCGCTGCCTCAAGGAGCTGTCGGGCGACTCGTCCGTCGACGTCATCGTCATCGCCCGGGGCGGCGGCTCGGTCGAGGACCTGCTGCCGTTCTCCGACGAGGCGCTGATCCGGGCCGTGCACGCCTGCGCAACGCCGGTCGTCAGCGCGATCGGCCACGAGCCCGACAGCCCGATCCTCGACCTGGTCGCTGACCTGCGCGCCTCGACACCCACCGACGCCGCCAAGCGCATCGTGCCCGACGTCCGCGAGGAGCTGGCCGGCCTCGCGGCTATGCGTAGGCGCTCGTCCCACGCGATCCGCGCGATCTTGGGCCGTGAGATCCAGGGCCTCGCGGCGATCCGCTCTCGCCCGGCGCTGGCCAACCCCATGACACTCGTCGACGCCGAGCAGGGCCTGATCCACGAGTCCCGCGACCGGGCCCGGCGCTCGCTGGGTCACCGGCTCGACCGCGCACATGACGAGGTCGGCCACCACCTGGCCCGCGTACGCGCACTGTCCCCACTCGCAACGCTGGAGCGCGGCTATGCCGTGGCCCAGCTCGCCGACGGCACCGTCGTGACCTCCATCGAGCAGGTCACGGTCGACGACGAGCTCACGGTGCGCGTGTCCGACGGCACGGTCGGCGTACGCACCCAGACGAAGGAGGAGATGCCCCATGGCTGAAGCAGCACAGACTCCCGATATCCCCTACGAGCAGGCTCGCGACGAGCTGATCTCGGTCGTGCAGCGGCTCGAGGTGGGCGGCACGAGCCTCGAGGAGTCCATCGCCCTGTGGGAGCGTGGCGAGGTGCTCGCCGGCATCTGCCAGCAGTGGCTCGACGGCGCCCGCAGCCGGCTTGCCGCTGCCGCAGGGATCGACTCCGAGGACGACGCCGCCGAGTGACCCCCAGGCCGGCATCACGCGGCCTATCATCGTGACTCCACGCGGAGAGGGGTCAGGCATGACGATCGACGCCCTCGACCTGTTCGGGGATCCTTCGATCCTGAAGGTCTCCGCCACGGACATCGCGTCAGCCGCCTCGTGCCCCCGCCACCTCGCCCTCAAGATCCGCCCGGACGTGAAGTCCCGCCGCTGGCGCCGCTCGTTCGGCTCCGAGAAGACGTTCGTCCTCGGCATCGTGACTGACCTCGTGCGGGCTGCCCACTCGTCGGAGTGGGCGCACGACCCGCAGCACCTGGCCGGCTGGATCGCCCAGGAGCTCGAGCGCCGCCGCGTCCACCGGCTCCTGCGCCCGTACGCGACCGTCGCCGTGACCAACATCCTCGAGGCGCACTGGGACATCGAGGACGACATCGGGCCCCTGCAGCTGTTCCAGAGCGACCCGTCGATCGGGACGGTCGAGCGTACGTTGACGGTGTGGGGCCCGCTCTATCGCACGGACGACGGAGTCCGCGAGGTCAGGCGTTACCGGCTCGGCGCGGCCCACCCTGAGCCGACGCCCGAGGACCTGCTGTGGGCCCACACGGCTGCGCAGGTCGCTGCCGGTTTCCCGTCCCGCGACACCCCCGTACGCATCAGGGTCGTCGAGGTCGGGGCCGCCGACGGCAGCATCGTGGTGCTCTTCGACGGGTCACCGGCCGAGGCCAACGCCGAGTTCTCGGCCGAGGCCAAGCACGTCGCCGGCAACCTCGGTGACCTCGCGGAGGCCACTCCGGGTCGCGAGTGCGCGAGCTGCAAGGTCGCCGGCGCGTGCGAGGCGCTGATCCCGGTGCCGGAGGTCCTCGGTCAGGCCATCAAGGGCTACGCGTCGCGCTCCGTCGCGCCGTCCGAGCTCGATCGCTATCGGCGCTGCCCGGCGCAATGGTTCCTGACCGCGGAGGCCAAGGTCCCGCGCGACGCCGAATACTCCGGCGCCCAGACCCGTGGCCTGCTGGTCCACACCTGGCTCGAGGCGGCGCACGCCCGAGGTGTCGGCTGCAGCGACGCGGACCTGCCCGCTCCGGGCGGCGACATCGGCCTCGCCGCGACGGTCATGGACGCCGCCGACTACGCGATCGCGCATCCATACCTCCGGAACCATGTGTCGAGCTGCCCGCTGGCCACCGACGGTGTCGAGTACGTGGCCAGCGAGACCGCGATCCACGGCTTCGACCACGACGCCGAGGTCATCGCGGTCACCAAGCCGGATCTCGTGTTCCGCGTCGGTGACCGGCTCGTGGCGCGCGAGGTCAAGACCACCGCGACCCTGCCAGCCGGCGGCGCGGACGAGATCTACGCCGACAACCTGCAGGTGCCGTTCCTGCTGTCGATGCTGGCCGCGGGCGTCGCTGAGACGCACGGCTGCACGACCGCCACGGTCGAGGTCGAGATGTTGACGCCGGATGTCGGCGAGGTCTTCGCGTGGGACCTCGAGGAGCCGGGCCTGGCCGAGGCGGTCCGCGCTGACGTCGCCGCCGCGGCGGGCGACTGGCACGTCGACGCGGAGTGGCACACGCGTCCCGGCCCGCACTGCACCTGGTGCCCTGTACGTCAGTGGTGCCCCGACCGTCAGGTGCACGAGAACGCGGAGGCCGCCACCGCCGCGGTCGTACCGGTCGACGACGAACCAGCGCCGTTCTAGCTGCTCGGCCAGGACGTCGTGAGCGACGAGATGTAGTCCTCGATCACGGAGCGCGAGGCGGTGCCGACGATCACGGTCGTCACGTCGCCCTCGGTGCGTACATACGTGGTGCGCTTCAGCGGGCCCTTGCGCACGCTCCAGCTCTCCCCCGCGACGTCAACCTTGCCGTCGGCCTTGCTGCCGTCGGCGAACCGGTCGATCGCCCGGTCGGTGCTGCCCTTGATCTGCTCGAGACCGATGTACTCATCGTCGTCGGTCAGGACGCCGAGGTGCCACCAGTCGATGTTGAAGGTCGCCGACGTCGCCTTCCAGCCCTTCGGCAGGCTCGACGGCGCGAGCAGGTCGAATCCGGCCGCCGGCCGGGCCTGTTCGACGATCGTGGCGTAGTCGATCGCGTCGACCGGGCTCTCAGGTTCCTGGGTGAAGAGCTTGCCGAAGCCATAGAGCCCAAGGACGATCAGGCCGATCACGACCATGGATCGGACGATGTCACCCATCGACGGATTGCCGCGGGTCGATCCTGGCTGGCTCATGGGCTGCCACTTTACGGGGCGCGATCAGCATCAACTTGTCCGGTCACAACGCGTCTACTGCCGGGTACGATGACCGCGTGAACAGCCTTCAGCCCGCCGCGCAAGCCCCGGACCGCAACCTCGCCCTCGACCTGGTCAGGGTGACGGAGGCCGGAGCCATGGCAGCCGGCCGGTGGGTGGGTCGCGGCGACAAGAACGGCGCCGACGGAGTCGCGGTCAACGCGATGCGCACCCTGATCAACACCGTGCAGATGAACGGCGTCGTGGTGATCGGAGAGGGCGAGAAGGATCACGCCCCGATGCTCTACAACGGCGAGCACGTCGGCGACGGCACCGGCCCCGACTGCGACGTCGCGGTCGACCCGATCGACGGCACGACGCTGACGGCCAAGAGCCTGCCCAATGCCGTCTCGGTCATGGCCGTGGCGCCGCGCGGTGCGATGTACGACCCGTCTGCCGTGTTCTACATGGAGAAGCTCATCGTCGGCCCCGAAGCCGCTGACGTCGTCGACATCCGGCTGCCCGTCGCCGAGAACATCGCCCTGGTCGCCAAGGCCAAGGGCATCCGCAACAGCGACGTCACGGTCTGCGTGCTCGACCGCCCCCGCCACCAGGCGCTCGTTGACGAGATCCGCGCCGCGGGCGCCCGCATCAAGTTCATCATTGACGGCGATGTCGCCGGCGGCATCACCGCAGCACGGCCCGACACCGGCGTCGACCTGCTCGTCGGCATCGGCGGTACGCCCGAGGGCATCATCACGGCGTGCGCGATCAAGGCGATCGGCGGAACGATCCAGGGCAAGCTGTGGCCGATCGACGACGATGAGCGCCAGCGCGCGATCGACGCGGGCCACGACCTCGACCGCGTGCTCTACACCAACGACCTGGTCGACGCCGATGACTGCTTCTTCGTCGCCACCGGCATCACCGACGGCGAGCTGATGGCTGGCGTTCGCTACGGCGCCGGCAAGGCATACACCGAGTCCATCGTGATGCGTTCCCGCAGCGGCACGATCCGCAAGATCACGAGTGAGCACCAGCTCGCCAAGCTCAAGGCGTACTCCACCGTCGACTACGAGTCCTGATGACCGGGTCCGGGGAACAGTTCGCGTCGCTGCCGTCGGGCATCGACATCTGCTTCGAGACGTTCGGCAGCCTGGACGATCCGGCGATCCTGCTGGTCATGGGCCTGGGCGGGCCCATGGGTTGGTGGACCGAGGACTTCTGCGAACGCCTCGCGGGGCGGGGCTACTTCGTCATCCGCTACGACAACCGCGACACCGGCCGCTCGACCAAGCTGCGCCAGCACAAGGTCGGCCGGCTCGACCTGGTGCGCGCTTTCGCCGGCATGGGCAAGCCGCCGTACGGCATCAGCGACCTGGCCGATGACGCGTTCGGCGTGCTCGACCACCTCGGCATCGAACGCGTGCACCTCGTCGGGGTCTCGATGGGCGGCATGATCGTGCAGACCATGGCGATCGCGCGCCCCGAGCGGGCGATGTCGATGACGTCGATCATGTCGACGACCGGCAACCGACGGGTCGGCTGGCAGCACCCCAGGATCATCCCGGCCCTGCTCTCGTCCGCCGGCTCGACCCGCGACTCGTACGTCGAGAGGTCGCTGCGTACGTCGGCGATCCTCGGCTCGCCGGCATTCCCGGGCGACGAGGAGCTGGCGCGGGCGCGGGCCTACGAGACGTACGACCGCGGCTGGACCGCGAGCGGGGTGACGCGTCACATGCTGGCGGTGCTGGCGCAGCCCGACCGCACCAAGGACCTGGCCAAGCTCGATCTGCCGGTCACCGTGATCCACGGCCTCAACGATCCGCTGGTGCACCGGTCCGGCGGCAAGGCCGTGGCCAACGCGGTCCCGGGCGCGGAACACCTAGAGATCGCCGGGCTCGCGCACGACCTGCCGGTGCAGCTCTATGACACGTACGTCAACGCGATCGTGCGGACCGCGGAGCGAGCCGTCTCACACTGATACCGCATCTGCGGCACTCATCGAGTCATTCAGCCGCAGATGATGCCCTAGAGTGGCGTGCATGTCGCACCTACGGATCTCCGACGCTGCCCGACTCCTCGGTGTCAGCGATGACACGGTCCGCCGCTGGGTCAGCGCCGGCAGCCTGGCGTCGGTGACCGACGAGGCCGGACGTATGGCGATCGAGGGCCGCGAGCTGGCCACGTTCGCCAAGGCGCAGGCCGGCACTCACGAGAGCGGATCGACGAGCTCGGCCCGCAACCGCTTCGTCGGCCTCGTCACCGCGGTCAAGGCCGACACCGTGATGGCGCAGGTGGAGATGCAGTGCGGGCCGTTCCGCGTGGTGTCGCTGATGAGCAGCGAGGCGGTCGACGAGCTTGGCCTCGAACCCGGATCCGTCGCCGTGGCGGTCATCAAGTCCACCAACGTCATCATCGAATCCCTGGAGGGCGCATCGTGAGGCGGCTGGCGGCGCTGGCGCTGCTGCTGCTGGCGACGCTCACCGGCTGCGGCTCGGATGCGACCCCCGGCAAGACCACGATCACGGTGTTCGCCGCGGCATCACTCAAGGGCGCATTCACCGAGATCGGCAAAGCGTACGAGGCCGAGAACGACGGTGTCACCGTCACGTTCAACTTCGCCGGTTCGTCGGATCTCGTGGCGCAGCTGCAGCAGGGTGCGAGCGCGGATGTCCTGGCCACCGCGGACGACGCCACGATGAAGAAGTCCATCGACGATGATCTGGTCGCCGTGCTGGACAAGCTGGGCACCAACACGCTCGAGATCGCCACGCTCCCGGACAACCCCTCGAAGGTCGACTCACTCGACGACCTGGCCGATCCCGACGTGAAGGTGGTCGTGTGCGCGCCAGAGGTGCCGTGTGGCGCGGCCGCCCGTGATGTCGAGAAGGCCGCGGGTGTCGACATCAAGCCCGTCAGCGAGGAGCAGTCGGTGACCGACGTGCTCGGCAAGGTCATCTCCGGAGAGGCCGACGCAGGTCTGGTCTACGTCACCGACGTCAAGGCCGCCGGTGACCAGGTCCACGGCGTGACGTTCCCCGAGTCAGCCGAGGCGGTCAACAACTATCCGATCGCTGTCCTGTCGCACGGCACGCATCAGGCCACCGCTGGAGACTTCATGGACTTCGTCACCGGAACGAAGGGCCAGTCGATCCTCGCGGCGGCGGGATTCGGCAAGCGCTGACATGACCACGGCGCAGCAGTCCGGCGTGCCGCGGTGGGTCTACGTACCCGCTGCGCTCGGGGCAGCATTCATCGTGCTGCCGCTGATCGCGCTGGCGACGCGCGTCGAGTGGCGGGACTTCCTCTCGCTGATCACCTCCGACTCGTCGCGCGCGGCGCTCTGGCTGAGCCTGCGTACGTCCGCCGTCAGCACCGTGCTCTGCATCCTCCTGGGCATACCGATGGCGCTGGTCCTCGCTCGTACGTCCTTCCGCGGGCAGTCGCTCCTGCGGTCGCTCGTGCTGCTGCCGCTCGTGCTGCCACCTGTTGTCGGCGGTATTGCGCTGCTCTACACGTTCGGGCGCAAGGGCCTCCTCGGCGAGACGATCGACGTGCTCGGACTGCAGATCGCGTTCTCGACAACTGCGGTGATCATCGCCCAGACGTTCGTCGCGCTGCCCTTCATGGTCGTGAGCCTCGAGGGCACGCTGCGGACGGCCGGTGAACGGTACGAGGTCGTCGCGGCGACCCTCGGCGCGCGGCCGACCACGGTGCTGCGGCGGGTGACGCTTCCGCTCGTGCTGCCGGGACTCGCCGCCGGTGCCGTCCTGTCGTTCGCGCGTGCGCTGGGCGAGTTCGGCGCGACGATCACGTTCGCCGGCAGCCTCGAGGGAGTGACCCGGACGCTGCCGCTCGAGATCTACCTGCAGCGTGAGAGCGACCCAGACGCTGCCGTCGCGCTTTCCCTCGTGCTGGTCGTGGTCGCCGTGCTGGTCATCGGGCTGGTCCGCGGGTCGAGGAGCAATGCCCTGTGAGCCTCAGCATCGATGCCACGATCGCCGACCGCGACGTCGACGTCTCCCTCGCGGTCGCGCCGGGAGAGATCGTCGCGATTCTGGGGCCCAACGGTGCCGGCAAGTCCACCGTTCTCGCGGCGATCGCCGGGGTCCTGCGACCCGACGCCGGCCGGGCAACACTCGACGACGAGGTCCTGTTCGACCTCGGCACCGGGGCCTGGCAGCCGGCCCACGCCCGCCGGACGGCGTTGCTCGCGCAGGACCCGCTGCTGTTCCCGCACCTCAACGTCGTCGACAACGTCGCGTTCGGGCCACGCAGCGCCGGGCGTACGCGATCCCAGTCGCGCGCCGACGCCGTCACCTGGCTCAGCGAGGTCGACGCCGCCGAGCTCGAGAACCGGCGAACGTCAGAGCTCTCCGGGGGCCAGGCGCAGCGGATCGCGGTCGCGCGGGCGCTGGCCGCCGAGCCGCGACTCCTGCTGCTCGACGAGCCGATGGCCGCACTCGACGTCACGGTGGTCCCGGCGATGCGTCACGTGCTCAAACGGGTCCTCGCGGGGCGCAGCGCGATCATCGTGACCCACGACGTGCTCGACGCATTGCTGCTCGCCGATCGCGTCGTCGTGATGGAAGACGGCCGGATCGTCGAGGAAGGGCCGACCCGCGACGTGCTCGAGCGGCCCCGGAGCACGTTCGGCGCCGGCATCGCCGGGCTCAACCTGATGCGTGGCCGGTTGGCCGGTGGTGCCGTACGTACGCCGTCGGGTTCCACCGTCGCGGGGCTGGCGGACGAGCCGGTGCCAGACGGCGACGCCGCGGTCGCGGTGTTCAGCCCCAGCGCGGTCGGCGTGTACGTCGAGCCGCCCGCCGGCAGCCCCCGCAACGTGTTCGCCTCGACCATCCGAGAGCTGGAGCCCCGCGGCGCGCAGGTGCGCGTGCGTACCGATGAGCTCAGCGCCGACGTGACACTGCCGGTCGTCGCTGAGCTCGACCTGATGCCGGGCAAGGACGTCTTCCTCGTCGTCAAGGCCAGCGAAGTCACGATCTATCCGGCCTAGGCTGGTCGCCATGACCGGGCCGACCTTGCGGCGCCGCGACGACGGCGCCCTCGAGCTGCGGGTCAACGGCGTGTTCGTCATGGACGACGTCGAGACGTCGTCGGAGCAGGCCCTGGCGCGTACGGTTCTCGACCTCGGCGCGCGCGAGATCCTGGTCGGCGGCCTCGGGTTGGGCTACACGCTGCGAGCCCTCCTGGCATCGCCGCAGGTCAACCGCATTGTCGTCGCCGAGCTGCACCCCGAGATCGTCGGCTGGATGCGCGACGGCACGATCCCCGGCGCCGACCTGCTGGCCGACGAACGTACGTACGTCGTGGTCGGCGACATCCGCGACGTGGTGGCGGCACAGTCCCCCGCATCGCTCGACGCGGTCGTGCTCGACGTCGACAACGGCCCGGACTTCCTGGTGCATGACGACAATGCCGGGGTGTACGGACGGGACTTCATCGAGGTGTGTGCGTCGAAGTTGAGGCCTGGCGGACACCTGTGTGTCTGGTCGATGGCGCCGTCGCAGCGTCTCGCCGCGAGCCTGGGCGCCGCGTTGACCAACGTTCGTGAGGACGCCATCGACGTGCGACTCCAGGATCGGGACGAGCGCTACTGGATCGTGTCCGGCGCCCGGCGCGACGCTGTCGCTGCCGCCGACTAACGTCGTCGGCATGGAGCCGTTGGATCGCAGCCAGTTCGTCGACGCCTGCCACACCGCCTTCCGGCTGGGCGGCCGACCGGAGGTGGCCGAGTCGTGGGACGACGAGAGCGCGTGCTCCGGGATGACCGTCGGCGGACTGACCCATCACCTGCTGGCGCAGGTCAGGCACGTGACCACCTTCTTGGCCGAGCCGGCGACGGTCGACGCGCCCATCCCGCTCCTCGACCACTACGCGCGAGCCGAGTGGGTCAGTGCCGAGCCGGACGACGAAGCCAACACCTCGATCCGCGACGGCGGCAACGAAGCAGCTGCGGCGGGCCGTGACGCCGTGCTGGCGCAGATCGCTCCCCTGCTCGATCGCCTGCCCGACCTCCTGCGTACGCCCCGCGACCCCGACACGATATTCATCCCCTGGCAAGGCTGGGCGCTGACAACAGACGACTTCCTCGTCACCCGATCGATGGAGCTGGTCGTGCACTCGGACGACCTCGCCGCGAGCGTCGGCCTGCCGACGCCAGAGTTCCCCGACACGATCGCGGCCCACGTCGTCGACCTGCTCGGCGGCGTGGCGATGCGCCGTCACGGCCAGGCCGCGGTGGTGCGTGCCCTGAGCCGGCCCCAGCGCGCACCGGCGTCAGTCTCGGCGTTCTGACGCACGCCTGACGTCCTGCCGGACGTACATCCAGACTGCAGCGATATCGTCGGAAGCATGACCGAATATCGCATCGAGCACGACACCATGGGCGAGGTCCGCGTCCCCGCCGACGCCCTCTGGCGAGCCCAGACCCAGCGCGCCGTCGAGAACTTCCCGATCTCCGGCACCCCGATCGAGCCCGCACAGATCCGCGCCCTGGCCCAGATCAAGGCAGCCTGCGCCAAGGCCAACGCCGAGCTCGGCATCCTCGACCAGGACATCGCCGACGCGATCGTCGCTGCCGCCGAGGAAGTTGCCTCAGGCGTGCACGACGCGCAGTTCCCGATCGACGTCTTCCAGACCGGCTCGGGCACGTCGAGCAACATGAACACCAACGAGGTCCTCGCGACGATAGCGACGAAGTCCCTCGGCAAGGACGTCCACCCCAACGACCACGTCAACGCCAGCCAGTCCTCCAACGACGTCTTCCCGACGTCGATCCACGTCGCGGCCACCGCGTCGGCCAGCAACGAGCTGATCCCCGCGCTCGACCACCTCGCGACCTCGCTCGAGGCCAAGGCCAAGGAGTTCGCCGGGGTCGTCAAGTCTGGGCGTACGCACCTCATGGACGCCACGCCGGTGACGCTGGGCCAGGAGTTCGGCGGGTACGCCCACCAGATCCGCCGCGGCATCGAACGCGTCGAGTCGTCCCTCGCGCGTACGGCTGAGGTCCCGCTGGGCGGCACGGCTGTCGGCACCGGCATCAACACGCCGATCGGCTTCCCGCAGCGCGTCATCGAGATCCTCGCCGAGAACACCGGCCTGCCGATCACCGAGGCCACCGACCACTTCGAGGCCCAGAGCGCCCGCGACGGCCTCGTCGAGATGTCCGGACAGCTCCGCACGATCGCGGTCAGCCTGACCAAGATCTGCAACGACCTGCGCTGGATGGGCTCCGGCCCCCGCACGGGTCTCGGCGAGATCGCCCTGCCCGATCTGCAGCCCGGCTCGAGCATCATGCCCGGCAAGGTCAACCCGGTCCTGCCCGAGGCGACGCTGATGGTCGCCGCGCAGGTCATCGGCAACGACGCGACGATCGCGACCGCCGGCGCGTCGGGTTCGTTCGAGCTCAACGTCATGCTTCCGGTCATCGGCCGCAACATCCTGGAGTCGATGCGCCTGCTCGGCAATGCCTCGCGCGTGCTCGCCGACCGCTGCATCGACGGCATCACCGCCAACGAGGAGCGCTGCCTCGAGCTCGCCGAGTCGTCGCCGTCGGTCGTCACGCCGCTCAACCGGTTCATCGGCTACGAGAACGCCGCCAAGGTCGCGAAGACGTCGGTCAAGGAGAAGAAGACGATCCGCCAGGTCGTCGTCGAGATGGGCTTCGTCGAGCGTGGCGAGATCAGCGAGGCGGACCTGGACAAGGCGCTCGACGTCATGTCCATGACCCACCCCTGACCCACACCCCCGCTGACGGGTCACTTATTGCCCCGTGACGGGTCACTTTTCGCCGGCACATGGCCGACAAGTGACCCCTCAGCGGGTCATAACTGACCCGTCAGCGGGCTCATAACTGACCCGCCAGCGGGCGATAAGTGACCCGTCAGCGGCGTTTGGCGAGGAGGTAGCCGTCGTGGTCGTAGACCAGGTCGTACGTTCCGCCGTGGGCCTCTTCGGCGTATGTGACGACGTCGAGTGGTGAGCCGATGCCGGCGCCGGCATCGAACAGGACGTATGTCGGTTTGATCCGCTTGCCGATCGTGCCCCACCAGTAGACCGTGTGGTCCGTGACGAGGTGGCTCATCATCGCGATGTCGGTCTCGACCGTCGCTCCGTCGGGCACCGCCGCGATGACCTCGTGCGCAGCGGCAGCCCGAGGCGGCTCGTCGTACGTCTCGGAGTCGAGCAGCGTCGACAACGGCGAGTTGACCAGCGTGAACGCGGTCACGACGACCGCCGCAACCGTCGCCCACCGCAGCGGGGGCCAACGCCGCATCGCATCGATCATCGCCACGAACACGATGGGCATCAGCAGCAGCGAGTAGTGCCACTCCGTGCCCCAGTAGTACGCGTTGTCGCCGGCGAAGCGCCACGCGAACGTCGGCAGCACCAGCAGCACCCACGGCGACACGAGCGCGGCAAGCCCCGTGATGCCGACCGTCAGCGCAACCGTCGCGAGCTTGCGGCCGGGCTCGTCGAACAGCGTCGTCACGATGCCGCGATCACCGCCGAGCGATGACGTGTAGGCGTACGCGTCGCCGGGATTGAACGCCGGCACGATGACCAGCACGATGAACGCCATCGCGACCAGGCCGACCCCCGCGAGCTGGACGCCGCGCCGCCGCTCCCCCGCCAGCCACAGCACCCCGCCGATCACCGCGACGGTGAGTCCGAGGTCCTCCTTGACCAGCAGCAGCGGCAACGACCAGGCGAACACGGCACCGAAGCGCCGATCGACGTACGCCGCCCCGGCCAGTGCCAGCAGCGGCGCCCCGAACGCCACCTCATGGAACTCCGCCTCGACTCCGGACTGCAGCCCGAACGACAGCCCGTACGCCAGGCCGATCGTCGCCGCCGGTCACGGTGCCGAGGTGTCGCATCGCGACCAGGGCGATCACGGCGACCGACACAGCGATCAGCACGACCTGCGCCAGCAGGATCGTCTGCGCCGACGGGAACAGCCGATAGAACGGCGCGATCAGCGCGTCGATCGGCGAGAAGTGATCGCCGAGGATGTTGAAACCAGGAGCCTTGACGTCGACGATCGGCGCACCCGGCCGCGCATACCCCTTGACCGCCTGCTCGAAGATCGCGTGGTCCCACGACGAGATCGTGAAGCGTCGATAGCGCATCAGCGTCAGCACGCCGTACGCTGCGCCGACCGCGACGGCGATCAGCGCAGCGAGGAGTCGCTGACCCCGGGTCGTGGAGGTCATCGCTCGAGCGTGAGGTTCTCACCCGTCTCGGGGTCGAACACGTGCACCCTCTGGCGCGGTATGACGACACGGATCGACATGCCGGGGCGCAGCGAGCTCTCGGGCGCCAGCTCGGCGACCAGGAAGTTCTGAAACAGGTCGAACTCGAGCAGGTCCTCGACCTCGTTGAGGAGGTCCTCGACCTCGGGCGCGATGTCATAGCCGAGATAGGCGAACTGACTGCTGCCGCGCCATTCCACGTCGTCGATGCGGGTCGTGAACTCGACCCGGTCGGTCACCGTCTGACCGCCGCCACCGGACGCGTCGTAGCAGTGCTCGGGGCGGATGCCGGCGACCACGACCCCGCGCTCACCGATGCGCTCCATCAGGTCGTCGTCGATCAGCATCGTCGCCAGCGGCATGACGAGCTGGCGCCCCATGGGGAACGCCGGGACGAGGTTCATCGGCGGCGAGCCGAGATAGCCGGCGACGAACATGTCGGCCGGCCGCTCGTAGAGGTCGCGCGGCGTGCCGACCTGGTGGAGATAGCCCTGATGCATCACCGCGACGCGGTCGGCCGTGCTGAGCGCCTCGGCGACGTCGCTGGTCGTGAAGATCGACGTGCGCCGGTTCTCCTGCTGCCACTGGCTGGTGACCGAGCGCACCTGCGTGCGTACGCGCTCGGACTGCTGCGAGAACGGGGCGTCGAGCAGGTACGCCTTGGCGTCGCGCACCAGCGAGCGACCCAGCGCAACGCGTTGGCGCTGTGCGTCGTCGAGATCCGCCGGCTTGAGGTCGAGCAGCTCACCGAGAGCGAGGAACTCGGCGACCTCATTGATGCGCTCGGACAGCTCCTTGCGGTCGTAGCCGCGCCGCAGAGTCGCCGCGAAGGCGAGGTTGTCGAACACGTCGAGGTGGGGATGCAGGGCGAAGTCCTGGAACACCATGGCCAGGTCACGGCGGCGCGGACCAGCCGAGTTGACCACGACGTCGTCGATCAGGATGTCGCCGGAGGTGTGCTCCTCAAGCCCGATGAGCGTCTTGAGCAACAGGCTCTTGCCGGCGCCGGACGGACCCGTGAGCGCGAGCGTCTCCCCCGAGGGAATCGTGAGGCTGATGTCGTCGAGCAGCGGACGACCACCCTTGGCGGCCTTCGTGAGGTTGCGGACTTCGATCGAGGTCATCGGTAGGACCTTCCCAGGAGTTGAGTGATCCGGCGCGGGAACACAAGAAGCAGCAGGACGACCGGCGCGAGCCAGAGGAGCCCGGCCGCGGCGACCGCGGAGCTCGACGTCTCGAGCTGGCCGGTGGCGAGCATCAGCGTCGCCGGCAAAGGCCGTGAGTCGTCGTCGGCCGAGAGCGCGGCGCCGAGCACGAAGTCATTGCAACCGGCGACGAACACCAGCAACGTCGCCACGAAGACACCCGGCAACACGTTGGGCAACGCAAAGCGTGCGAATGACTGCAACCTGGTCGCACCGTCGGCGCGTACGGACGCACGCAGTGACCAGGGGACGTCGCGGAAGACCGTGACGCACAGCCAGATCGCCAGCGGCAGCGTGATCAGGAGCGCGGGCGGGACGAGCGACGTGCGGGTGCCGTATCGATCGAGCGCGATGATCTGGTCGGTGATCGGTCCGCCCAGCGCCAGCAGCGGCAACATCAGCGTCGTGACGACCAGTCCGTATGCCAGACGCCGACCACGGGTCGGCAGCCGCACCAGAGCGTACGCGGCGGCGATCGCCAGCGGCATCGCGACGGCGGTGGCGATGCCGGCGACGAACACCGAGGTGAGCGCGGCGTCCTGGAGGATCTGGGAGTGCAGCGCCCCGTCGAACGCGTCCCACGTGATCTCCTGCGGCCACACCGTGCGCGGTGTCGTGCCCTGGGGCGCCGTCGCGACGGTGAACGTCCACAGCAGCGGCACCAGGGTGAAGGCGGCGAACAGCTCGATGCCGATGAGCGCCCAGATCGACAGCGGCCGCCGGGTGTCGGCGAACAGGATCCCGGCCGCGCTGGTGCCGATCAGGACGACCGCGAGGCCGATCCAGATCCACAGGTCGGGACGCGGGACGCGGATGATGCCGTAGTTGGCGACGGCGAATCCGAGGACGAACGCGGTGCCCGACGCCCAGAGGCGCGAGCGTACGGAGGGCGTCACACGACCCTCCTCACGCGGAACAGCGGGACCATGATCGCCGCCATCACCAGCATGATGGCGAGCAGGATCATCGACATGGCCGCGCCCAGCCCGAGCTCGAGCGACGAGAACGTGGTGTCCCAGACGAGGAGCGGCGCCGTACGGATCGCGGCTCCCGGCTCGTCGACGAGCAACGGTCCCTCGAGGATGCGGAAGGTGTCGAGCGCCCGGTAGGTCGCCGCCACCGCGATCGCCGGACCCATCGCGGGCAGGACGACGCGGCGCGACCGCTGCCAGGCGGTGGCGCCGTCGGCGACCGCGGCCGCCATCAGCGAGCTCGGCACCCGCAGGAGCCCGGCCAGCAGGATCAGCGCGGTGATGCCGGTGCCGCGCCAGAGCTCACCGACGCTGACACCCACGAGCTGGCCGATCTGGCCGACCTCGCCGAGCCGGAACCAGTCAGCAGCGAACCCCGTCGTCACGGCGTCACGCCACACGACGGCCGACACCACGGCCAGCAGGGCGAACGGCACCAGCACGATGACCCGGGTGACCGGCCACAGCACGGTCAACCGGCGCAGCGCCACCGCGAACGCCAGCCCGATCACCAGCTGCAGCACCACGACGAACAACACGATGACGAGCGTCGTGGCGACCGCGAGCCACCAGGAGCGGTTCGTCAGCACGTCAACGTAGTTGTCGGCGCCCACGAACGTACGGGCGCCGGGGTTGGTCAACGGGGCGGAGTGCAGCGACAGCCAGATGCCGCGGCCGATCGGCCAGCCCGTCACGACGAGCAGGGCGAGGAAGGCCGGCGCGAGCCAGCGCCAGCCCTTCACGGGAGCTCCCCCGCGATCGCCGCGCTCATGGCCTTCTGCGAGCGCCCGAGCGTCGTGTCCTGCGAGAAGTCGCTCAGCGGCAGCAAGCTGTCGTCGAGCGCCGCCTCGGCGACCTGCCAGTAGGGCGTCACGGGCAGCGTGACGCCCGACATCACCGCGGGCCTGGTCACGGCGGCCATCGGGTAGGACCGCTTGACCGCCGGATCGTCGTACGTCGTCAGTCGGCTCGCGCTGTGCCCCGCACTCGCCATGATCGAGGTGAGCGCGGTCGGCGAGGTCAGGCAGTTGATCGCCTGGTAGGACAGGTCGGAGTGCGGCGCATACAGCGGCACCGCGAGTCCCACACCTGACAGCGGGGCGACGCTCTTGCCGGTCACCGTCGGATAGGCCGTCCACGCCATGTCGGACGCCACGGCCGCGACATCGGGATCGGCGATGACCGAGCTGGGGGCGAGCAGGAATCCGCCGTCGGGGGCGGCGAACTTCTTGAGGGCGTCCTTCGACGGCCCGGGTCCGCGGTTGGCGTCGACATAGAACCTGATGACCGTGGCTGCGGCTCGGCCGGCTTCGGTGCTGAGGCCGAGCTTGGGGTGACGCCCCGTGCCGTCGATGAGCTTGCCGCCGGCGCCGGCGACCAGCGCGTTGACCCATTGAGCCAGGCCGGTGCCGTTGCCATCGTCCATCTGGATCGTCACGCCGAGCCGCTCGGCGCCGGTGACGAGCTTGTCCCAGCTGATCGGCTTGGTCGTGTCGAGGCCGGCGCGTTCGGCGACCTTGCCGCGATACCAGAGGAGCTGCGGGTCGAACCACCACGGCGCCACGGCGAGCTGTCCGTCGTACGTCGCGGCGGCCAGCGCAGCCGGGGCGATGTCCTTGCTGAAGGTGCCTTGCAGTTCCTCCGGCACAGGCGCGAGGAACTGCGCGGCGGCGAACTCTGCGGTGAAGGCGGAGTCGAGGCTCAGCAGGTCGATCGACGTGTCCTTGGCCTGCAGCCGGCGTACCAGCATCGCGTGGCGTGCGTTGACGTCGGCCGGGAGCTGCTGGACCCGGATCTCGTACGCACCCTTGGCCTCCGCCGTGCACGCACGCGCGAGCGCGGTCGTGTCGGCGCGGTCCGGACCGACGTACCAGGTCAGTGTGGGGGGCCCGTCGGGCTTCTCGCCGGTCGAGCCGCATGCGGCGAGGGCACACAGGACGACAGCAGCGCACGCACGTGCCCAAAGCCTCCCTCGTGCGCTCACGATCGCAACTTTGCCACAGAGGAGGGGCCCTTCCCGGCCATACCGGGAAAGGCCCCTCCGTCACATGAGTTGACTCACGTCACAGTGTGCTCTGCCCTCGGGTCACAACGTCACATCTTCGAGCATTTCGGTGACCAGCGCCGCGACCGGCGAACGCTCCGACCGGGTCAGCGTGACGTGGGCGAACAACGGGTGGCCCTTGAGCTTCTCGACCACCGCGACGACACCGTCGTGACGCCCGACACGCAGGTTGTCGCGCTGGGCGACGTCGTGCGTGAGGACGACCTTGGAGTTGGCGCCGATGCGCGACAGCACCGTCAGCAGGACGTTGCGCTCGAGCGACTGCGCCTCGTCGACGATGACGTACGAGTCGTGGAGCGAGCGGCCGCGGATGTGGGTCAGCGGCAGCACCTCGAGCATCCCGCGATCGAGGATCTCCTCGATGACCGCCGGTGAGGCGACAGCTCCGAGGGTGTCGAACACCGCCTGGCCCCACGGCCCCATCTTCTCGGACTCGCTGCCGGGCAGGTAGCCGAGCTCCTGGCCACCGACGGCGTAGAGCGGGCGGAAGATCACGACCTTCTTGTGCTGGCCGCGCTCCATCGTCGCCTCCAGCCCGGCGCACAGTGCGAGCGCGGACTTGCCGGTGCCGGCGCGGCCGCCGAGCGAGACGATGCCGATGTCGGGGTCGAGCAGGAGGTCGAGCGCGACCCTCTGCTCCGCCGACCGGCCGTGGATGCCGAACGCGTCACGGTCGCCGCGTACGAGCTGCACCTCCTTGTCGGCGGTGACCCGACCCAGCCCGCTGCCCTTGTCGGACAGCAGGACGAGGCCCGTGTGGCACGGCAGGTCGCGCGCCTCGGGGAGGTCGAGCGTGCCGCCTTCGTAGAGCGCGTCCAGGTCGATGCTCTCGATCTCGAGCTCCCGCATGCCGGTCCAGCCGGACTCGAGGGCGAGCTCGGCGCGGTACTCCTCGGCGATCAGCCCGACCGCCGACGCCTTGACCCGCATCGGCAGGTCCTTGGACACGATCGTCACGTCATTGCCCTCGTTGGCGAGGTTGCGAGCGACCGACAGGATGCGGGTGTCGTTGTCGCCGAGGCGGAAGCCGGACGGCAGCGACGAGGAGTCGGTGTGGTTGAGCTCGACCCGGATCGTGCCGCCCTCGTCGCCGATCGGCAGGGGTACGTCGAGGGTGCCGTGCAGGACGCGGAGGTCGTCGAGGAAGCGCAGCGCGCTACGGGCGAAGTAGCCGAGCTCGGGGTCGTGCCGCTTGCCCTCGAGCTCGGTGATCACCACGACGGGTATGACCACCTCGTGCTCATGGAAGCGGTTGACCGCGTTGGGGTCCGCGAGCAGGACGCTGGTGTCCAGGACGTACGTGCGGCGGACAGGGGTTGTGCTCGGCTTCTTCGTGCGCGTTGCGGCCACAACTGTCTCCTCAACGAGCCCGCGCGCACCCTGCGCCGGCCCTACTCGTGGGCGGGAAATCGGGGCTCAGGGGCGAGCATCAACACACCTCGAACGTACGGCGGCAGGTCGTCGATTTCGGGCGCGACACGCGGACGGCAGGTCACGAGCGTGTGAACAACACGATCTCGGCAGTTGTGTACCCGATCGAGGCTGACGGCGGTTCACAACCGCCGACATCTAGAGAGCCCGGCGGCTTACTGCCCGAAGCGGCGTTCCCGCGCGGCGTACGAACGCATCGCGCGCAGGAAGTCGACGTGGCGGAACGCCGGCCACAGCGCGTCGCTGAAGTAGAACTCCGAGTGCACGCTCTGCCACAGCAAGAAGCCCGAGAGCCGCTGCTCCCCCGACGTACGGATCACGAGGTCCGGGTCCGGCTGGCCCTTGGTGTAGAGGTGCTCGGCGATGTCATCGACCTCGAGCGTGCCGGCGACCTCGGCGAGGTCGCGCCCCTTGGCCGCCTGGTCCAGCAGCAACGACCGCATCGCGTCCGTGAGCTCCTGTCGTCCGCCGTAGCCGACGCAGATGTTGACGCGCATGCCCTTGACGTCGGAGGTCGAGTCGGCGAGCCGCTTCATCCGCCCGGCCGACTCGGCCGGCAGCATGTCGAGATTGCCGATCACCGCGAGCGACCAGCGCTTCTCGGCGGCGAGCTTCTCCATCAAGCCCTCAACCGCAGCGAGAATGCTGCCGACCTCCTCGGGCGAACGCTGGAGATTGTCGGTCGAGAGGAGCCACAGCGTGACGATCTCGACACCCAGCTCGTCGCACCACTGCGCGAACTCCGAGATCTTGTCGGCACCGGCCTGGTAGCCGTTCTCGAACCGCGTCCCCGCGCCCTTGGCCCACCGCCGATTGCCGTCGACGATCGCCCCGACATGGTGTGGAAGGCGAGCTGGATCGAGGCGCTTGACGAGGCGCCTCTCATACACGCCGTACGCGAGATCGCTCACTCCCATGCGGGCCAGAGTAGTACCCGCATACGGACTACGCTGAGCGCATGACCGACCGTGAGCCCGAGGGCATCGTGCATGAGGCCACGGACCGGATCCGCGAGACCGTCGACGACATCAAGCCCAAGCTGCGCGGGTGGCTGCACGCCATCACCCTGCCGTTGGCATTCTTCGCGTTCATCGTGATGTTGGTGATCTCCGACGACATCCTCGTGAGGGTCGGCGTCGCGGTGTTCATGGTCAGCTCGATGATGCTGTTCGGCGTCAGCGCGGTCTACCACCGCGGCACCTGGACACGAACGCGTCAAGGGCTTCTGGAAGCGCTTCGACCACGCCAACATCTTCCTGCTGATCGCCGGCTCCTACACCCCGTTCTCGCTGCTCCTGCTGCTCGACGAGGCACGCCGTCGATCATGCTCTCGCTCGTATGGGGTGGCGCCCTGCTCGGCGTCGTGTTCAAGATCTTCTGGATCGGCGCCCCGCGCTGGCTCTACGTGCCGCTCTACCTGCTGCTCGGCTGGGCCGCGGTGCTCTACTTCCCCGAGTTCGTCGACAACGCCTCGACCGCCGTGCTGGTGCTGCTGATCACCGGCGGTGGGCTCTACTCACTCGGCGCCGTCGTCTACGGCTTCAAGTGGCCCAACCCGTCGCCCAGATACTTCGGCTTCCACGAGATCTTCCATGCGTTCACGATCGCGGCGTTCATCGTGCACTACATCGGCGTCAGCCTGCTGGCGTACCAGAAGCACTAGAGCGCCGTCAGCGCCTCGACGGTCGTGACCGGCTGACGGCAGACGAAGCCCTCGCACACGTACGCCGCCGCGCGACCGTCGACCAGGTCCCGCTGCTCGAACAGCGGGATCTCGAGGCCGACGTCGCCGGCGATCACGACGGCGCCCGGCGAGGTCAGGCCGAGCGCAGCGCGGTGCAGCTCAGCGCGTTCCTCGCGCGAGCCGACCACGGCGATCTCGAGCGGCCCGGCGAGCACGGCCTCGGCTGCGGCGAGCGTCCAGCCGGCGAACCGAGGCACCTGCGTCGCGATGTTGGCGGCCGACGCGATGCCGGACTCGGCGGCCGCGCGATAGCGGTGCTCACCCGTGATCGCCGCGAACGAGAGCAGCGCTGCGACGGCGGCCGAGGTGCCGGACGGGTACGCGTTGTCGGACGCGTCCTTGGGGCGTACGACGAGGGTCTCGGCGTCGTCGGCGGTGTCGAAGAACCCGCCGTCGGGATCCGGGAAGTGGTCGACGATCCGGTCGAGGAGCAGCCGGGCTCGATCGAGCCACACCGTCTCACCGGTGATGCCGAGGACCGCGATGAACGCCTCCGCGACGGCGCCGTGATCCTCCAGCACCGCTGAGTTGGTCCCGGCGACACCGTCGCGTGACGTGCGCGCGAACCGTTCACCGAGGTGCACGTCGACGAGCAGCTGCGCCGCCGCCACCGCCGCATCGGCGAAGTCAGGCTCCTCGAGCAGCACGGCGGCCTCGGCAAGAGCCGTGATCGCCAGCCCGTTCCAGGAGGCGACGACCTTGTCGTCACGGGCCGGCCGCGTGCGCCCGGCTCGAGCCTCGAGGAGCTTCGTGCGTACGTCGTCCCAGCGCTCCGGATCATCGGGGTCCATGCGGAGCTGAAGCGTCGAGAAGCCACGCTCGAACGTGCCCGGACCGGTGACCCCCAGCAGCTGCGCTGCCCATGCGCCGTCGTCGACGCCGAGCAGACGCATCAGCTGGTTGGGGTTCCAGACGTAGAACGTCCCCTCATGACCGTCGCTGTCGGCATCGAGCGCCGACGCGAAGCCACCCTCGGGCGTACGCAGCTCGTCGAGGAGGAACCGAGCGGTCTCCCGGGCGATGCGCTCGCCGAGCAGCGAGCCGGTCTGCCGCCACCAGTGCAGGTAGACCCGCAACAGCAGCGCGTTGTCGTAAAGCATCTTCTCGAAGTGCGGCACCCGCCAGAACCGGTCGACGCTGTAGCGCGCGAACCCGCCGGACAGCTGGTCGTACATCCCGCCGCGCGCCATGGCCTGGCACGTCGACGCCACCATGCCGAGGGCTTGCGCCGAGTCCGTGCGCGCGGCGTTGCGCAGCAGGAACTCCAGCACCATCGAGGGCGGGAACTTCGGGCTCGCCCCAAATCCCCCGGCCTCGGCGTCGTACTGCTTGGCCAGCTCCTCGACCGCCGCGTCGAGCTCGTCCGGCCCGAGAGCGCCGCCGACGGTGTCGGTGTTCTGCTGCAGGTGGGCGAGCACGTCGTCGCTGACCTTGAGCACCTCGTCGCGGCGATCCCGCCATGCCTCCGCGAGGGCCTGCAGCACCTGGGTGAACGCGGGAGCGCCCTGCCGCGGCTCGGGCGGGAAGTACGTACCGGCGAAGAACGGCTCACCGGTCGGTGTCAGGACGCACGTCATCGGCCAACCACCCTGCCCCGTCATCGCGGTCGTCGCCTTCATGTAGACGGCGTCGATGTCCGGGCGCTCCTCGCGGTCGACCTTGATGTTGATGAAGTGATCGTTCATGTACGCCGCCGTCGCCGGGTCCTCGAACGACTCGTGCGCCATGACGTGGCACCAGTGGCACGCGGCGTAGCCGACGCTCAGCAGGATCGGCCGGTCCAGCTCCTGCGCAACCGCCAGCGCCTCGTCGCTCCACTCCCACCAGTCGACGGGGTTGTCGGCGTGCTGCTGCAGGTAGGGGCTCGTGGCCTGCGCGAGGCGATTCGGCATACCGCCACCCTAGGCGCGTGGTTCGATGTGGGCATGTCGCGTCCGGAGTTCTACGTCGGCCGGTCCGTGGCCCTGGGAATCGTCGCCAATCTCTTCATCGGTCCGTTCGTCTACGGGTTCGGGTTCATGAACGCCTATTTCCTGAACGACATGCCCGCGACGCGGTGACCATGTCATCTTCATCTCCTCGGGGTTGGCGACCGCGGCGATCTCCACGACCGTTGTAGTTGCCATCGCTGGCAAGCCCTTTCCAGCGCGTGTGTGGGCCTTTGTCGGCTCCATCTCGGTGGCTGTCAACGCGACATTCCTCGGCGTGTTCTTCGCGAGCTGGCCTCAGATTTCGGCGGTGATCCGACCTACTTCTATGACGTGATGACCACAGGCCAGGTGCGCACCCTGGGATTCGGCTGCCTTGTCGTTGCGGTGGTGGCAACCGGAGCCGCGTTCCTCTCGTCGACCCCCCTTTTCCAGCATGAGACGCCACCGACGACCACCTGACACACTGACTCGGTGCTCCTGACCATCACGGCCTCGCGATCGGACGTCCTCGACGACGCCTCCGACCTGGGCTTCCTGCTGCACAAGCACCCCGACCGTCTGCAGACGTTCGACGTGCACGGCGGCCAGGCGCACGTGTTCTACCCGGAGTCGAGCGCTGAGCGGTGCACGGCGGCGCTGCTGCTCGAGGTCGACCCGATCGCGCTCGTACGCGGCAAGGGCCGTCACTTCGATGGATTCTCCCTCGCGCAGTACGTCAACGACCGGCCGTACGCCGCATCGTCGCTGTTGTCCGTTGCGATGGGCAAGGTGTTCCGCACCGCGCTGAGCGGGCGTTGCGAGAGCCGTCAGGAGCTGGCCGACCTCGACCTGCCGCTGACGATCGCGATTCCTGCTGTGCCCGGTGGCGCCGAGCTCGTCGAGCGGCTGTTCACCCCCCTCGGCTGGGAGGCGCAGGCCGAGACGCTGCCGCTCGATCCCGAGGTCCCCGAGTGGGGCGACTCGACCTACGTACGCCTGACCCTGACCGGCACCGTGCGGCTCGCCACCGCGCTCAATCACCTTTATGTCCTGCTGCCGGTGCTCGACGACGCCAAGCACTACTGGGTCTCGAACGACGAGGTCGACAAGCTGATGCGCGCTGGCGAGGGTTGGCTCGCCGATCATCCCGAGCGTGAGCTGATCACGCGCCGCTACCTCGCGCACCAGCGGTCGATGGCCGACGAGGCGCGCACACGACTGGCCGAGCTCGATGGCGAGACGGCTCCCGAAGCCGAGGAGCCCCAGCGGCCACGGCCCCTCGTCGCGCTGCGGCACGACGCCGTGATCACCGCGCTCACCGAGGCGCAGCCGACATCTGTCGTCGACCTCGGCTGCGGCTCCGGCGCGCTGATCGGCAAGCTGCTCGACATCCAGGGCATCGACCGGGTCATCGGCACCGAGGTGAGTGACGGGTCGCTCCGCCAGGCCGCGCGCCGCCTGCACGTCGACACCATGACCGAGCGGCAGGCCGACCGGCTCTCGTTGTGGCTCTCGTCGCTGCAATACCAGGACAGCCGACTGACCGGCCTGGATGCGGCCATCCTCATGGAGGTCATCGAGCACATCGACCCCGAGCGGGTGCCGGCCGTGACCGCCAACCTGTTCGGCTTCATGCGTCCGCGGACCGTCGTGGTCACCACACCAAACGCCGAGCACAACGTTCGCTACGCAGCACTTGCACACGGCGGCATGCGCCACCCCGACCACCGGTTCGAGTGGACGCGGGCCGAGTTCGCGGCCTGGGCCTCCGCCGCTGGCGAGGCGTACGGCTACACCATCGAGCACCGACCGGTCGGCCCCGTCGACGCCGAGGTCGGGCCGGCGACGCAGCTCGCCCTCTTCACCAGGACGGAGGCGGCTTCATGACGACCTTGGGCATACCGGAGACGTCGCTCGTCGTCCTGGTCGGCGTCAGCGGCTCGGGCAAGTCGACGTTCGCCGCCACGCACTTCAAGCCGACCGAGATCGTCTCGAGCGACTTCTGCCGCGGCCTGGTCGCGGATGACGAGAACGACCAGGCGGCGACCAAGGACGCCTTCGAGGTCCTGGAGTTCATCGTCGGCAAGCGGCTCGAGCTGGGCCGGCTGACGGTCGTGGACGCGACGAACGTGCAGCCCGGGGCCCGCAAGAGCCTGGTCGCGCTCGCCAAGGCACACGACGTCCTGCCGGTCGCCGTGGTGCTGGACCTGCCGACCGGCGTCAGCGTCGAGCGCAATGCCGCACGCGCCGACCGCGACTTCGGCGCCCACGTCGTCAAGCGCCAGCACGACCAGCTCCGCCGGTCGCTCAAGGGGCTCAAGCGAGAGGGATTCCGCAGCGTCCACGTGCTCGGCTCCGTCGAGGAGGTCGAGTCCGCGACCTTCGTGCGCGAGAAGCTCATGAACGACCTGCGTGACCAGACCGGGCCGTTCGATGTGATCGGCGACGTCCACGGCTGCCGTCTCGAGCTCGAGGAGCTGCTGACGCAGCTCGGCTACGACGTCGTACGTGATGAGGCCGGGCGTCCGGTCGATGCCAGCCACCCGGACGGCCGTCGAGCCGTGTTCGTCGGCGACCTTGTCGATCGCGGTCCCGACTCCCCCGGCGTGCTGCGGCTCGTCATGGGCATGGTCGGCTCCGGGCATGCGCTCTGCGTCTCCGGCAACCACGAAGCCAAGCTGAACCGGGCCCTGGGCCGCAGAACGGTCACGCTCAGTCACGGTCTCGAGCGCACGATGGAGCAGCTCGGACAGGAGCCCGAAGAGTTCGTCGAGGACGTCCGACGCTTCGTCGACGGACTGATCGCCCACTACGTCCTCGACGAGGGCAACCTCGTCGTCGCGCACGCCGGGTTGAAGGAGAGCTATCAGGGCCGGGCGTCCGGGCGGGTGCGCTCGTTCGCGCTCTACGGCGACACCAGCGGCGAGACCGACGAGTACGGATTGCCGGTCCGCTACCCGTGGGCCGAGGACTACCGCGGCAAGGCCATGGTCCTCTACGGCCACACGCCGGTGCCCGAGACCGAGTGGATCAACAACACCCTGTGCCTCGACACCGGATGCGTGTTCGGCGGCGCACTCACGGCGCTCCGCTATCCCGAGCGCGAGATCATCTCGGTCGACGCGCACGAGGTCTACTACGAGCCCGTACGTCCGTTGGCTCCGCCGCCGCGCGAACCCGACATCCTGCGGCTCGACGACGTGCTCGGCCCACGGGTCATCGAGACGGCCCACATGGGGCGCGTGTCGCTGCGTGAGGAGAACGCCGCAGGTGCGCTCGAGGTCATGAGCCGGTTCGCGGTCGACCCGTCGCGGCTCGTCTACCTGCCGCCCACGATGGCCCCGTGCGACACCTCCAAGCTCGAGGACCACCTGGAGCACCCCGTCGAGGCGTTCACGCACTTTGCCAAGACCGGGATCGGCGAGGTCATCTGCGAGGAGAAGCACATGGGCTCGCGCGCCGTGCTGCTGGTGCGCCGCGACGCCACCGGCGTGATCCACACGCGTACGGGCCGTTCGTTCTTCGACGCCGGCATCGAGGCAGAGCTGCTCAAGGCGTGCGCCGCAGCTGCAACATCGGCCGGACTGTGGGACGAGCTCGGCAGCGACTGGATCCTGCTCGACGCCGAGATCATGCCGTGGTCGGCCAAGGCCTTCGACCTGATCCGCAGCCAGTACGCCGCGGTCGGCACGGCTGCCCGCTCTGCCCTGCCCGCCGCACTCGAGGCGCTCAACCTCGCCGCGGCTCGTGGCATCGACGTCGGCGACCTGTCCGCTCGCACCGCGCAGCGTGGCGAGGACGCCTCCGCTTTCACGGCGGTCTACCGTCGCTACTCGTGGCCCGTCAACGGCACCGAGGGCCTGCGCATCGCCCCGTTCCAGCTGCTCGCGAGCGACGGGATGACGTACGAGAAGCACGACCACGCCTGGCACCTCGGCATCGCCGACCGGCTCGTCGAGGCGGATCCGGCGCTCTTCGCACCGACCCGGCGCCTGGTCGTCGACACCGCGGACGACGCATCGATCGCCGCTGGCGTGGACTGGTGGAACGAGCTGACCGCCGAGGGCGGCGAGGGCATGGTGGTCAAGCCGCTCGCCAACCTCGTGCGCGGGCCCAAGGGACTCGTGCAGCCTGGCGTCAAGGTCCGCGGACGCGAGTACCTCCGGCTGATCTACGGCCCCGACTACACGGCACCGGCCAACCTCTCACGGCTGCGCAACCGCAACCTCGGTCACAAGCGGTCGATGGCACTGCGCGAGTACGCCCTCGGGCTCGAGGCGCTGCGCCGGCTCACCACCGGAGCGCCGGTGTGGCAGGTCCACGAGTGCGTCTTCGCGATCCTCGCGATGGAGTCCGAACCGGTCGACCCGCGACTCTGATGGACTAGATGCGGTCGTGCGGCGTGGTGCGACCGGGGCCTTCGTCCTCGCCGTCCCAGGGCTGCTGCGCCTTCTTGGAGTGCTTGAGGAACGAGCGGGCCAGGAAGTAGGTCGCGACACACAACGCCACGACGACGCCGAGCGCGACCCAGCCGGGCTTGACGTCCTCGTCAGTGAAGGCCGGCTCGGCCGTGACGAAGGAGGCGATCGCGTACACGTTCATACCCCCAGAGTAGTCGCCGCCCGCGGTCACGCTTCGCGCGCGTACGTCGCCGGCGGTGTTCCGACGACCGACGTGAAGGCCCGCGTCAGGTGCGCCTGATCGCTGAACCCGAGCTCGGCGGCCAGCGCAGCCCAGTTGGTGTCCGTGCCGGTGTGCGCGGCCGCAGCGGCGTCGAGCAGGCGGAACCGCTGCACGACCCATTTGGGCCCGATGCCGAGGTAGGCCGTGAACTGCCGCTGCAGCGTCCGCAGGCTGACCCCGGCCAGCTCTGCCAGCTGCTCGGCACGAATCAACGAGCGGTCCTGCTCCGCGGCATCGACCAGCGCGTTGATGACGTCAGCTTCTGGATCGGCGACCGGGTCGAGGGCGTCGAGGTATGCCTCCAGCGCCGCGATCATCTCCTCGTCGGTGACGTCGGCCCGCAGGATCTCGGCCGCAGCAGCCGAGTCGTCGACTCCGACGACATCACCGATCGGCACGATCCGGCCCGACACGGTGCTGGCATCCGACCCGAGCACAGCGCGAAAGCTCGCCGGCTTGAACGCCGCGCCCAGCACGTGCCCGGTGCCGCTGAGCGTACGGACGAACGGCTCGCGGGTGAGCCCGTTGACCAGCAGCCGGGGGCGCCCGTCTAACCATTCGGCGGACACATGCACGCACGGCTGCGGGATGACCTGCTGATCGAACGGCTCGGGGCACTCCCAGCGGACGATCCAGTGGTACTGCAGGAACGGCTGCCAGCGCTCCGACGGCACGGCCCGGCGTACGTCGATGTGCTGGGCCGCAGCGGACGGCCGCACGATCGCGGACTCTCCCCGACCGACCGGTTCGTTGTTCACTGCTTCAGTGTCGCGTTTGTCCAAGACACTTCTGACCCCAGACTCCTAGCGTCGAGGCATGAGCAGATCACACACCACATCAGGCACGTTCACGGTCAAGTCGTGGGACGAGAAGGTCATCGTCGACATCGACGGCGAGGGCGTCGAGATCAACGGCGTGACGTACCCCAAGCGCGGCTTCTCGCGAGCCGACACGACGTACGCCTACTTCGGCGACATCGAGGGCACCGGCACCGTCGCGTACCTCATCTCGTACGCCCCGGGCTTCGCTCCGACGTCAGGCTTCGAGCGATTCGAAGGGTCGATCGACGGTCACGACGGTTCGCTGGTCTTCCAGCACCTCGGCGACCACGACGCGCAGGCCGTGCGCTCCACGCTGACCATCGTCGAAGGACTCGGCACGGGCGGCCTCGAGGGCATGAAGGGCGAGGCGACGATCGAGCTCGCCGGCCACAGCGACGACGGCTACGACATCACGCTGAGCTACGACCTCTGAACGTGCCGACAAGGGACAACGAGAGGACAGTGGGCACATGAGCAGACACGACAGGACGATTCACGCCGACCGGCTGGGACGAGTCGGTCATCGAGGACATCGACGGCGAGGGCGAGACCAAGAACGGCACCTACTACCCCAGCCGCGGCGTCACGACCGCGAAGGTCACCTTCCAGTACACCGGCGACATCGAGGGCACCGGCGCGACGACGTACCTGTTCGCCTACCGCGACAGCAAGGCCGGGCACGCCGACATCCTCGGCTACGAACGGTTCACCGGGTCGATCGGCGGCCGCGAGGGCTCGTGCATGTTCCGGCACACCGGCTCGTACGAGGACGGCGCCGTCAGCGGGCATGTCGAGGTCCTGCCGGGACTCGGCACGGACGGCCTCGCGGACCTGACCGGATCGGCCGACGTGTCGATGGCCGGTCCGCCGCCCGAAGGCGGCTACGAGTTCACGCTGAAGAGCTAACGCAGACCGGAGAAGAGATCATCCTCGGGGAGGCTGGTCTCGACCTTGGAGTCCACGAGCTGGTAGTCCTCGGTCGGCCACGCCTCCTCCTGCACCTGGTGCGGAATCGCGAACCAGAAGCCGTTGGGGTCGATCTGCGTCGCATGCGCCAGCAGGGCCGCGTCGCGGACGCCGAAGTAGCCGGCGCACTCGACGCGGGTCGTCAGGCGCGCCTCGTCCTCGGGCTTGCGCTCCCAGGACTCGAGTCGGTCGGCGAACGGGTTCTCGAGCCCGTGCTTCTTCATCTCGTCGTCGATCGCCTGCATGCGGGCATAGCTCCAGCTCAGGTGGTAGTACAGCTTGGACACCTGCCACGCCTCGCCCGCATCCGGGTAGCGATCAGGGTCGGCCGCTGCCTCGTACGCATACACGCTGATCTCGTGACACTTGATGTGGTCGGGGTGCGGGTAGCCGCCGTTCTCGTCGTACGTCGTGAGGACGTGCGGCTTGAACGAGCGGATCAGGCGTACGAGCGGTTCGGCGGCCTCCTCGATCGGCACGAGGGCGAAGCAGCCCTCAGGCAGCGGCGGCTTGGGGTCACCCTCTGGCCAACCCGAGTCGACGAATCCGAGCCAGTCCTGCTTGACGCCGAGGATCTCGCGAGCCCGATCCATCTCCTCGCGACGGATCTCCGAGATCAGCGCGGGGTTCTCGAGGATGCCGGGGTGCTCGAAGCCCGGGTTGAGGATCGAGCCGCGCTCGCCACCGGTGCACGTGGCGATGTGGACGTCGACGCCCTCGGCGACATACTTCGCCGTGGATGCCGCACCCTTGCTCGACTCGTCGTCGGGATGGGCGTGCACGTGCATCAGGCGCAGTTGGTCGACCACGGTTCTCCTTCGAAGGCTCGAGCAAAATCCTCGCACTGTCTCCAACGCCATGCACTGCCCGGGTTGTTCCGTCGGCAATACTCTCGGTATGACAACACCCGACGCCGTGATCGTGACCGGCGCATCGACCGGGATCGGCCAGGCAATGGTCGAGACCTTCGCCGCCAACGGCATCCGCGTGTTCGCGGCCGTACGCGACTTGTCCACGGTCGCCGCGCACCCGCTCGTGACACCCGTACGCCTCGACGTCACCTCGGCGCAGGAAGCACTCGATGCCGCCGAGGTCGTCGGCCAGGCGCTGGGCGATGAGACCCGCCTGCGCGGCATCGTCAACAACGCCGGCATCGCCGTGGGCGGCCCGATGGAGTTCGTCGAGCTCGACGAGATCCGCCGCCAGCTCGAGGTCAACGTCATCGGCCAGGTTGCCGTGACGCAGGCGTTCCTGCCGCTGCTGCGCGAGCACGGCAAGGGCCGCATCGTGTTCACCAGCTCGATCGGCGGGCGGGTCGCCGCTCCGTTCATCGGGCCGTATGCCGCGTCGAAGCACGCACTCAACGGGCTCGCCGAGTCATGGCGCCGCGAGCTCAAGCCGTGGGGCATCGGCGTCTCGGTGCTCGCGCCGGCCACGGTGGCGACCCCGATCTGGGACAAGGCCGGTGACGACATCGACGACATCGCCGCCAAGCTCCCACCCCGCGCCGTGGAGCTCTACGGTCCCGGCATCGAGGCGATGCGCTCGATCTCCAAGGAGGCGCGGACCGGCGGCATCCCGGCGTTGAAGGTAGCCGAAGCCGCGCACCACGCGGTGTTTGCGCGCCGCGCCAAGGCGGAGTACCTCGTCGGCACCGAGGCCAAGATGATCGCGACCGCCTCGAACCTCCTGCCGTACCGGATGTTCGACAAGGCCGTCCGGAGGCAGCTGCTCGGGTCCTGAGACAATGGCAGGCGTGACCGACCTCAGCTCCCGCTACGGGACCCGCACCCGACCGCGCTGGTTCTGGCCGGCCGTCGCCGCGGTCGGCATCGCGATCGGCATCTCGTTCGCGGCCTGGGTCGGGTTCCAGGACGAGCCCGTCAAGGGCCGGCTGTGGGGATATGACGTCAAGAGCGACCACCTCGTGACCCTGACGGTCGACGTCATCCGGCCCGATCCCCTCGCGGTGCGCTGCACGGTCTACGCGCAGGCCGCAGACCACTCGATCGTCGGCGAGAAGACCGTTGACGTACCGGCATCCAAGGCCGAAAAGACTCGCATCTCGATCGATGTCCAGACCGAGCGAAAGGCCGTCACAGGTGTGCTGAGGACGTGTGAACCTCGGAGTTGAGTGCTAAAGTGGGAGGTTCACCCCGGGCGTACGCCTGGGGTGCAGCACGTAAAGGAGCGCTCAATGACTCAGCCGACACAGACCGACACCATCTGGGTGACCCAGGAGGCGTACGCGCGTCTGCAGCAGGAGCTGGAGCACCTCAAGGGCGACGTGCGCGCCGACATCACGGCCAAGATCGCCGCCGCCCGCGACGAGGGCGACCTCAAGGAGAATGGCGGCTACCACGCCGCGCGCGAGGAGCAGGGCAAGACCGAGGCTCGCATCCGTCAGCTCGAGGACATGCTGCGGCGTGCCGAGGTCGGCGACAAGCCTGCTGACGACGGCCTGGTCGAGGCCGGCATGATCGTGACGATCCGCTTCAAGGGCGACACCGACACCGAGCAGTTCCTGCTCGGCTCGCGTGAGCTGCTCAGCATGGACTCCAGCGTCGACATCGACGTCTACTCGCCGACCTCGCCGCTCGGTGCTGCGATCCTCGGCAAGCACAAGGGCGACGAAGCGACCTACGAGGCGCCGAACGGCAAGAACCTCACGGTCGAGGTCGTCGACGCCAAGCCGTTCTGACCCCTTCTGGGAGCAGCGCCGCTCAGACCAGCTCGTAGCCGAGCTCGATGAGGCGGTCCCGCACCTCTGCGCGGTGCTGCGCGCCACGCGTCGCGATCTGGACGTCGACATCGACCTGGCCGACTCCGAGCGTCTCCGACGCGCGGTCGTGGTTGACGTTGAGCACGTTGACCTGCATCTCGGCGAGGTCCGTCAACAGCCGCATGAGCGCGCCGGGACGATCCGCGATGCGGGCACGGAACAGCAGGAACCGCCCGGCCGCGGCCAGACCGTGACGAATCACGTCGAGCAGCACCAGCGCGTCGATGTTGCCACCGGAGAGCACCGCGACGACGGGGCCCTCGAACGCATGCGGCTGTTCGAGAAGCGCTGCGACCGCTGCGGCACCAGCAGGCTCGACGAGCAGCTTCGAACGCTCCAGCAGCGAGATCAGCGCGCTGCTCATCGACTCCTCGCTGACCGTGAGCACGTCGTCGCACAGCGTCGAGAGGATGCCGTAGGGGATGTCGCCGGGCAGAGCGACCGATATGCCGTCAGCCATCGTGATGCCCATCGGCGACGTGAGGGGCTTGCCGGCAGCGAGCGACGGCGGATAGGCGGCGGCATCCTTGGCCTGCACCCCGACGATCCGGAGATCGGGTCGTTCGGTGCGGAGCAGGGCGATGCCGGCGGCCAGCCCTCCGCCACCCAGCGGCACCAGGATCGTCTTGACGTCGGGGCACTGCTCGAGGATCTCGAGGCCGATCGTGCCTTGCCCCGCGATGATGTCCTCGTGGTCGAACGGATGGATCAGCACGGCGCCCGTACGATCGGCGAACTCCTGCGCTGCGACGAGCGCCTCGGTCACGCCGGTGCCGTGGAAATGGATGTCGGCGCCATATCCCTCGGTCGCCGCGACCTTGGGCAGCGCGGCGCCGACCGGCATGAAGATCGTCGCCTTGATGCCGAGCAGTGACGCCGCCAGCGCAACGCCCTGGGCGTGGTTGCCGGCGCTCGCCGCGACGACGCCGCGCGAACGCTCCTCCTCGCTGAGCCGCGAGATGCGGACGTACCCTCCGCGGATCTTGAACGAGCCGGTGCGCTGGAGGTTCTCGGCCTTGAGGAACACCTGCGTGCCGGTCCGCGAGCTCAGCCAGCGGGAGTGCGCCATGGGCGTCACTTCAGCGATTCCGTCGAGCAGCTCGCGGGCGGCCCTCACATCATTCAGATCCACCTCACCAACGTAGTCGCTGCGCTTTCGCGAGGGTACGTTCGACCTCATGGTGACCGACAACGACCTGCAGCACCTGCGTCGCTGCCTGGAGCTGGCCGCAGAGGCCATCGAAGCCGGGGACGAGCCGTTCGGCTCGGTCCTCGTGGGCAGGCGATGGTGCTGTGCTCGCCGAGGACCGCAACCGCGAGACGTCCGAGGCCGACCAGACGCGCCACCCTGAGTTCGCCCTCGCCCGCTGGGCCGCCGGGCATCTCGACGCCGACCAGCGCGCGACGGCGACGGTCTACACCTCCGGCGAGCACTGCCCGATGTGCGCCGCCGCCCACGGCTGGGTCGGCCTGGGCCGCATCGTCTTTGCCAGCTCGTCCGCCCAGACGAGTGCATGGCTCGCGGACCTGGGGGTCGGGCCTTCCCCCGTGCGCGCCATCCCGATCCAGGACGTCGCACCCGGCGTGACCGTCGAGGGTCCCGTTCCCGGCCTGGACGACGAGGTCCACGAGCTGCATCGTCGCTACCGTCTTGGGAACACCTGACTCGGTCCCCTGCCCAAGGGCTGTGCCAGAATCACCGCCATGTTCCCTGAGGTGCACCGGTCCACACATCAAGGAATTCCGGTCTTCTGGGCCGACCTACCGGGCCCTTTGACCGGCACGCTGACATTCGGCGTCGGCATGCGCGACGAGCCGGCCGCGCTGATGGGGATCACGCACCTCATGGAGCACCTGGCGTTTCGATCCTTGGAACCATTGGTGATCAGCGCCAATGGTGTCGTCGACGACGAGACGGTCACATTCCACGCCACCGGCGAACCTGGCGAGGTCGCAGCGTTCCTCAACGGGATCGCCCGCTCGTTGGTGGCAATCGGCAAGGTCACGGACGAGGACCTGGCTCGTGAGAAGGCAGTGCACCATGCCGAGCACCCCTCGGGGTACGAAGGACCCGGTGCGGGTCTCCTGACCTACCGCTTCGGTATCGGCGGGCTCGGAAATGCGAACGCCAACGCCGCGACGATCTCGTCGATCACGGCGGCAGAGCTCGGCGACTGGAGCCAGAGCTGGTTGACCGCCGAGAATGCGGCGCTCTCCTTCACCGCGCCGCCACCGCCCGGCCTGGACGTCTCGTTGCTCTCTGGCTCCGTTCCACCGCACGCCGATCCTGTCCAGGTGGCTCAGACTCCGTCCCTGGTGGAGTCCGACAAGGAGGGCGTGGCGATCTCACTGCTCGTCCCGTTCGAGGCCACCAATCTGCTGAGCGATGCGATTGGGTTCGAGCTCAAGCACCGACTGCGACACGAGCTCGGCCTGATCTACTCCATCGACACCTTCTTCACCCGAGTCGACGAGCGTTTGACGCAGCTCGACATCGTCCTTGATCCGTTGCCGGACCAGATTGCCCCGACGGTCGAGGCGGCCATCGCGCTCGTGCGCCGCGTCAGCACCGACGGATTCAGTGACCACGCGATCGACCACGCCCGATCGGAGATCGTCACGTCACTGGCCTGGGTCAACTCCACCGTCGCGACCTACGTCGACGCACTCGCTACGGGCCACGTCACTGGTCGCATGCCACCTACGCCGGAAGCCCTTCTGGACAGCGCAGAGCAGCTCGAACCCACCGCCCTCGCGCGCATGCTGGGCGAGGCACTGCCGAGCCTGATCGTCGCCTTCGTCGACGACGCCGAGCTTGAGGAGAAATGGCTCGAGTCCGCTGGCCTTCCGGTCGACGACTTCGACGCGTGGCTGACCGACTCCACTGAGCCGAGGCGCCGCCGTTCCCGCAAGGGCAGGATCTGGCGCGCGCGCCGGCGAGGCGACGTGCCCGGTCAGTGGGCGATCTTGGCGGAGGATTCGCTCAAGACGCAGATGCAGGGTGTGACTGGCAGCATCCGGTTCGACGACCTCGCCGTGCTCGGCCGGCGAGAGTGCGGCTGCCTCGCCTTGGTCGACTCGCGTGGCCGGAGCGCGACTGTCGATCCGACGGACTGGGTGCGGGGCAAGGACCTCCTCGACAGAATCGTCGCTCGCGTACCCGCCGAGATCGTCCGGACGTTCCCGTCCCACTGAGTCCCATTGGTTGCATGACACAACCTGTTATATGGTTGCATCATGCAAGCACAGCCCACCGGGGCCGCCACCACGGCTGAGGACGCCTTGATGCAGCTCATGCTGGCGATGGGCCGGCGCTTCCGCTCGCGCATCGACGGTGACACGGTCGATCCGTCCCAGGCGGCCTTGCTCTACACACTGAAGTGCCGCGGAGCCATGCGGCTCGGCGACATCGCTGAGGCCATGCAGCTCGATGCCTCGACGGTCAGCCGCCACGTGCAGCAGCTCGGCGACCGGGGGTTCATCGAGCGCCAGCCCGATCCGGTCGACGGCAGAGCGCGCATCATCGCGCTCTCCCCCGCGGGAGCCACGAGCCTCAAAACGTCCTTCGACCAACGCCGCGCCTTCATCACCGCTGCCCTCGCAGGGTGGGACGACGCCGAGCGCGACCGCCTGCGCCACGACCTGACCCGACTCACCGCCTCACTCGGAGCCGCCTCATGACCGACACCACTCCCGCCACCGCCGCACCCACATACCTGTCCCACCGCCAGATCCTGGTGGTCCTCGGCGGCCTGATGACGGGGATGTTCCTCGCCTCGCTCGACCAGAGCATCGTGGGCACCGCTCTCCCCCGCATCACGTCCGACCTCAACGGCCTCGACAAGCTCAGCTGGGTCGTCACGGCATACCTGCTCGCCTCGACCGCATCCACCCCGCTGTGGGGCAAGATCTCCGACCTCTATGGCCGCCGGAAGATCTTCCAGATCGCTATCGTCACGTTCCTCGTCGGCTCACTGCTGTGCGGGTTCTCACGCAACATCGAGGAGCTCATCGCGTTCCGTGCGCTCCAGGGCATCGGCGGCGGCGGACTGATGGCACTCGCGTTCGCCACGATCGGCGACGTCATCCCGCCCCGCGAACGCGGCCGCTACATGGGCTACATGGGTGCGGTCTTCGGCACGTCCAGCGTCGCCGGTCCGCTCCTCGGTGGCTGGCTCGCCGACGGGCCGGGTTGGGAGTGGATCTTCTGGCTCAACGTGCCGATCGGCGGTGTCGCACTGGTCGTGACGTCATACGCCCTCAAGCTTCCACACACCCGCCGCGAGCACGTCATCGACTGGCTCGGCGCCGGAGTGCTGGTCGCCGGCGTCTCCTCGATGCTGCTGTATGTCTCGTGGGCCGGCCCGGATCACGGCTGGGACTCGCGCCTCGGGCTGAGCCTCCTTGTAGGCGCGATCGCCCTCACCGCGCTGTTCATCGCGGTCGAGCTGCGCGCCAAGGAGCCGATCATTCCGATGGAGCTGTTCCGCGGGTCGATCTTCCGCACCACCAACGCGATGTCGATCGTCATGGGCATGTCGATGTTCGGCGCCATCATCTTCGTGCCGCTCTACCTGCAGATCGTCATGGGCATGTCACCGACCAAGTCCGGCCTCGGCATGCTGCCCATGGTCACCGGGCTGTTCTGCACGTCGATCCCCTCAGGCAACTGGGTCACCAAGACCGGGCGGTACCGGCCCTTGCCGATCGCGAGCACGGTGGTCGTCGCCGCGGCACTGCTGGTGCTGTCGACGGCCGACGCGCAGAGCCCCTACTGGCGGGTCGGCCTCGGCATGTTCATCCTCGGCGCCGGACTCGGCCTCACGATGCAGCTGCTGACGGTCATCGTGCAGAACTCGGTCGACCCGCGCCACATGGGCATCGCGACCTCGACGATCACGTTCTTCCGTACGCTCGGCGGTGCGTTCGGCGCCGCGATCTTCGGCGCTGTGCTCAACACCCGACTGACGCATCACCTGGCCGCGACCGTCGGCGGAGGCGCCGATGCGCCCAAGATCAACACGAACGATGCCTCGGCGATCCACGGCCTGCCCGAGCCGCTGCAGACCAAGGTCATCGAGGCCTTCGCCGACTCGCTGCACGATGTGTTCCTCGCCGCACTGCCGGTCGTCGCGATCGCGTTCGTGATCTCGCTGTTCATCAAGGAGATCCCGCTGCGTACGCGCGACACCCCGATCGCCGCCGAGGCGACGGAGGTCTAGGGCCGGTCGCGGGCGGGGAGGTTGTCGACCACCAGGTCGTACGAATCCTCCACGAGCTCGGCGACCAGGCCGTCGGGCAGGGAGCCGTCGACCTGCACGGTGATCCAGTGCTTCTTGTTCATGTGATAGCCACGGGTGATCGACTCGTACGTCTCGACGAGGCCCGTCACCTCTTCGGGCTCTGCCTTGAGCGTGACGTGCGTCGGTGACTCCGCGGCGGTGATCGCGAAGACCTTGCCGCCGACCTTGAAGACCGCCGTCTCCTCGCCGAACGGGAAGGTCAGCATCGCGCCCGGCAGGGCCAGGCACACCGCGTGGATGTCGGTCATGCGAGTCCAGGCAACGGTTGGATCCCGTCGTCCGGCGGCTCGTCCTCGAACTCCTCGGCGACCGTGGCGAGGTGTCGTACGACCCCGTTGAGGCAGGCAGCGAGCGGCACCGCGATGAGCGCCCCGACCACTCCAGCCACGACGACACCGGCCGTGATCGCGAAGATGATCGCCAGCGGGTGCACCGCCACGAGCCGGCCCATGAGGAACGGCTGCAGCACGTGCGACTCGATCTGCTGGATCGCGATGACGACGAGCAGCATGAACAGGGCAGTCCACGGGCCTTGCGCGACGAGCGCCACCAGCACCGCGACCATGCCCGACAGCAGCGCACCGATGATCGGGATGAACGCACCGAGGAACACCAGGACGGCGATCGCGAATGTCAGGGGCACGCCCAGGACCCAGGCACCGAACGCGATGCCCATCGCGTCGGTCAGCGCGACGATCACCGTCGCACGTACGAATGCCGTCAGCGACGCCCACGCCGTGTGGCCTGACGAGTTGACCCGCTCGCGGGCGGCGCGCGGGAACAGCGCGACGACCCAGCTCCAGATGCGGTTGCCCTCATAGAGGAAGAAGAACGTCGAGAACAGCGCGATGAAGAACCCGGCGAGGAGGTGGGTCAGCGTGCTGCCCACCTCGCCGACGCGGGTGATCAGCGACGTGTCGCTCGTCTGGATCGACTCCTTGGCATTGTCGATCCACGTCTGGATCTGGTCGTCGCTGAGCTTGAGCGGACCAGTCTTGGCCCAGTCCTGGATCTTGGAGATGCCATCGACGACGCTCGTACGCAGGTCCGTCGCCTGGGTTGCGAGCTGCTGGCCGACCAGCGCCAGCATGCCGAAGAACGCGACGAGCCCCGTGAGCACGACGATGAACGTGGCGGCAAGGCGCGGGACGCGATGCGCCTGGAGCCAGTCGACGGCGTTGATCGTCAGCGCTGTGACGAGCACCGCGACCGCGATCGGCACAGTGATCTCGGAGAAGTAGCGCAGGAAGAACACCCCGAGCAGCACCGCCGACGCGATCACCAGGACCCGCCAGGCCCATTGCGTCGCGATCTCCATGCCGATGGGCACCTGATAGCGCTCCCTCACGACCCAGACCTCATGCGCAGGAGCCTAGGGCATTGCGGAGGAACATCTGCGACGCGCGTGGGGTTGTATGGGGTGCATCGGTCGTGACGAGACCCGGCCGATCATGAGAGGTGGAAACCAGATGATTTTCAACCGCAGCAAGAGCGAGCTCCCTGGCGCCGACAGCGCCCTCCCCGGCCGTGAGGGCCGTCAGTACCAGGTAGGTGGCACGCACCTGACCCTCGGCAACCCTGTCGAGACCCAGGCCCCCGAAGGCTTCGGTGTCGCGGTCTTCGGACTGGGCTGTTTCTGGGGCGAGGAGAAGACGTTCTGGGAGGTCCCGGGCGTGTGGTCGACCTCCGTCGGGTACGCCGGCGGTGTCACGCCCAACCCCACGTACGAAGAGGTGTGCACCGGTCGCACGGGGCACGCCGAGGTGGTCCGGGTCATCTTCGACCCGGCCAAGGTGACGTACGACGACCTGCTCAAGGTGTTCTGGGAGAACCACGACCCGACGCAGGGCATGCGCCAGGGCAACGACCGCGGGACGCAGTACCGCTCGGTCATCCTCACCACGACGCCCGAGCAGCAGGCGCAGGCCGAGGCGTCCCGCGAGGCGTACCAGCTGCGCATGACCGAGGCCGGCTACGGCGAGATCACCACGTCGATCCTGCCGCTGGAGACGTACTACTACGCCGAGGACTACCACCAGCAGTACCTCGTCAAGAACCCCTTCGGCTACTGCCCGCTGCACGCCACGGGTGTGGCATACGCCTGACCGACAGAGGTGATGCATTGCGGCTACCTATTGGTCGCAATGCATCACTCACTGGTCATCGGCCACCCGTACTCGTCGACGTCGATGGTTGCCTTCATCGACACAAGTAGTTCGAGGGTCTCCGGTTCCAGCGCCCACCCAAGCATCTGATGCTGGCCAGGCATCTTCTCCCAACTGTGCCCGTCCTCATCGAACGTCACGCTCTCCTCGGCGTGACCGTTCTCGTCGTTGAAGTACCTGACGATCTGGAGCGTCGCGAACACGGTGCCCGTGTCCACAAGCTCGCGGACCCGTGAAGCAACTGGCGCCACACGGTCGAGGAGCGGGATGATCAGACCTTCCAGATCGAGCCCGGGCGTCCGACAGACGACCTTCCAGGCATGGGCCACCGGGCGAACAGGATCAGCCCGGCGACTCCCCCGACTCATGACCTCGTCCGGTCCCAGACCAAGGTGGGCGGTGATCTCCTCCGCTGACACCGTCTCGCTATGCAATGAGAAGTAGACGTACTGATTCATGCGCATACGCGGCTGACGCCGAATCCGCATCCATGTCGGTCTTTGCACACGCGAATGCTAGTGGGGAGCCCCTCCCCGAAACGACTGTCACTCTCCTGCACTTGGGTGAGGAAGCCTCGACTACGTCAAGACGCGGATGAATAGACACGAGTCCCGGCCGCAGTCGGTGACCCCTTCGGTCCCTCGCGCTGGGGCGCAAGCACGAGAGCTGGCTCTCTGCACACCCGTCGGGCCTCTGAGACCGTCGCTAGTACGGCCCCAGCGGCCCCAGCAGCAAACTCAGAGAACGGTCTGGCCGGGGCAGTCGGGGCTGGTGGCCCAATCGCCCGCATGCGCCTCGACCGTCGAACGAGCCCGCGTACGCCCGAGGTTCCACTCCAGCCAGTCGTCATGCGTACGGCCATCGAGCGAGACGGCGCACTCGACCAGGCCAGGCGGCAGCGTCGAGAGCACCGGAAGCGCGTCGTCGGAAAGCCCCTGGAGGTAGGACCAGTCAATCTTGCCGCTGGTCTCGTAGCGGTCGATGTTGTGCCGGGCGATCCAGGCATCGGGGTTGATCGCGGCCAGACCGAGCAGCAGTGCCGCGCCGCTGAACAGCGCGAACCGCGGCAACCACACCGCCCGCAGCGCCACTCCACCGGCGAGCGTCGCCAGCACCAGCACGCCGAGCCAGCCCTCGAACACGTCGACCAGCAGCCGCAGGCGCGTGAAGCCGTACGCGTCCTGGTAGACGTGCATCCGGTAGAGCGCCGAGGCCACGACAACCAGCGTCAATCCGCACAGGACGCCCAGCGATCCACGGATCCAGGCGCGATCCGACGACGTCTCGCGCGGCGCCTTGCGCGACGCAGCCCATACGACCAACAGCGTGAGCGCCGTCGCCACCGTCAGCTGGCCGAAGCCCTGGTGGACGTACTCGGCATACGTCAGCCCGGTCGTACGCCGGAGGTAGTCGTGGCCGCCAAAGATGACCGCGGCCTGCGCGACCAGGAACACCGCGAACACCGCGTCGACGACCAGCACCGGTGCCAGCCACTCGAACCGGTGAGCGACCGGCCGGGCGGCGCGCTCGCCGCGATTGACCTCTGGCGGGTTGAGCGCGAGGTAGGCACCGGCCAGCACGACGCCACCGACGAAGAAGGCGACGAACGCCCGGAGGGCGAAGTCGGCCGATCCGACGTCCGGGACGATCGCGTCCACCCACTCGGCGAACAGCGCATCAGCCGAGGCGAACAGCAGCGCGAACACCGTCACGCCGACCACAGAGATCCCGACCGTACGTGCGAGAGCTGCTCCGCCGCCCCGTCCCGTGACGCGCCGCAGCGTGCGGCCGAGCCACGGCATGCCGCGCAGGCCGGCGAGCGGCCAGGCGACTCCCGTCAGCACGAACGAAACCACGTTGCGGCCGCGGGCCAATCCAATGGCGCACACGCCGGCGCCCGTCAACAGGCACAGCGCGACGATCCAGTCAGCGTCCCTGACGAGCACGACGATCGACAGCGCGACGGACAGCGCGGCGCAGGCAAGGGTGAACGGGTCCCGGCGGTTCCGGCTCGCGGTGAGCAGCAGCGCTCCGGCCGCGATCAGCACGAGGAACACGCCGAGTCCGTGGTCGCGGAACGGGAGCAGTGCGCCAGCGAGTACGCCGACGCCCAACGCCCCGAGCAGCACGCGGACATTGCCGGGCACGCCGTTATCCGGCCAGAAGTCACCGAACGTGAAGTCCGTGAGGGATGGCGGCGCCTCGTGATACGGCGGCAGCGGTGGCGCGAGGGGCCCCATCGCGGCGGTCGAGTCGGACATCTGGCTCTCCTTCGGACGTACGAATGTGGGGTTGCGCGGGAGGTCGGCCAGAACGCGTGCGCCGGACTCGCCGGGCTCCGGATTCGCGAAGCCGATCGATCCCCCATGCAGGTCGGTGACCCATCGAGCGATCGCGAGGCCGAGGCCGGTTCCGCCGCCCCCATCGGTGTCGCTGAGCGTCCCGAACCGTTCGAACGCGCGATCGCGGTGGGGCGGCGAGACCCCGGGGCCTTGGTCGGCAACCACGAGATGCCAGTGATCGCCGAAGACGTCGGCGCGTACCGTCACGGTGCCACCGGGCGGGCTGTGTCGTGAGGCGTTGTCCAAGAGGTTGGCGACGAGCTGGCGCAGCCGCGCTGGATCGGCCTGCACCACGAGATCGGGCGGAGTGACCCGCACGGCATACGTCACGTCGCGCCCGCTGACCCGGAGCTCGGCGACGGCGGCATCCAGCAGAGCGCTGACCACGACGCCCCGCAGATTGAGGGGAGCCTTGCCGGCATCGACGCGCGACAGGTCGAGCAGGTCGGTGACCAGTGCCGTCATCCGGTCTCCCTGGTCCAGTGCCGCACGGAGGGCCTCAGGATCGGGATCCGCGACACCGTCGGCGAGGTTCTCCAGCAGCGCGCACAGGGCGGCAAGCGGGGTGCGCAGCTCGTGGCTGACGTTGGCGACCAGCTCCCGGCGCTGCCGGTCGACACCGGCCAGCTCCTCGGCCATCCGGTTGAACGCGCGAGCCAGCTCGCCAACCTCGTCGCGCGACGTCGCGGCGACTCGTACGGAATGGTCCCCCGTCGCCATGCGCCGCGCGGCCACGGTCATCTCGCGCAACGGCGAGGTCATGCCGACCGCCAGAAGCTGGGTGACGGCGAGGGCGAGGGCGATCGTGACGGGGATGCTGAGCCAGATCGGTACGCCGCCGCCGGAGCCGATCGTGGCCAGCACCGAGGCGACCGTGACGCTCGCCGCGACGAGCAACCCCAGCTTGACCTTGACTGACCGGACCTGGTCGAGGGGCCGCGCCGTCATCGCGTGGCTCCGGCCTCGAGGGCGTACCCGACGCCGTGCACGGTCCGCACTCGATCAGCGCCGATCTTGGCGCGCAGGGCCTTGACGTGGCTGTCGACCGTACGAGTGCCGGAGGCGTCCGGCCAGCCCCACACCTCGGCCAGCAGGTGCTCGCGCGTGAGAACGACTCCCGGGCTGGCGGCGAGGCACAGCAGGAGGTCGAACTCGGTCGGCGTCAGGTGCACCTCGTCATCGGCGGTCCACACCCGCCGGGCGCCGGGGTCGATGCGCAGGTCGCCGAGGTCGGCGATGCCCTGGCCGGCGAGCTCGGCGGCCCGGTCGACCCGTCGCAGCAAGGCGGCGACCCGCGCGACGAGCTCACGCATACGGAACGGCTTGGTGAGGTAGTCGTCGGCGCCGACCGCCAGCCCCACGAGGATGTCGGCCTCGTCGTCGCGCGCGGTCAGCATCAGCACCGGCACCGGCCGGACCGCCTGGATGCGGCGGCACACCTCGTGCCCGTCGAAGCCGGGCAGCATGACGTCCAGCAGCACCAGGTCGGGCTCGTGGGTGTTGAACGCCTCAACAGCACCGGGGCCGTCCCATGCGCGCACCACGTCGTAGCCCTCGGCGACGAGCCGGTCGGTGACTGCTCCGTTGATGATGGGCTCGTCCTCGACGACGAGGATGCGGCGGGGTGCGGTCATGACCTCAGCGTATGAGCGCCGCTGGTCGGAAATCGGGGTCGACTCGTGAAGATCCTGTGCAGGTTGGTCGCCGGCCCCGGCCGACTACCCGAGCTGCGCGGAGATCACGACGATGATCGTTCCGATCGCCAGGAACGCGAGGAAGAACGCCACCGCCAACCAGCGGGTGCCCGACATGAGATCTCCTCTCGGCCGCACGAGAACCGGGTGTCTCGTACGCCGATGAGATACCCCAGATGTCTGAGCGCCAACCCGCAGTCCCGCTCAGGTATGGGGTTCCGGTGCCGCCAACGTGTGGGTGAACGGCTCTGCGCCGGGATCGCCTTCGGGGCCGGGACTCGGCTCGGCAGGAGTGGGCGCGCCGGGATCGACGCTCGGCTCGTCACCCGGAGGTGTGGAGACCGGGTCGTCGGGAACGGTCGTCATGGCCGTGCTCCTTTCCTTGGTCATGCCTCGGAGGTACCCGTCCGCCACACCCCTACGCACTGCGGGTTATCGACGTACGCTCGCGGGTAAGGCAGCGACAAGGATCGACACCAGGAGGAGCCATGACCGTCTCACCTGAAGAACCCGAGCCGGGCGCCGATTTCTCGGAGGAACCGAGCGACGCCGCGGACTTCGTGCCCGACGGCGACCTGGCGGCGCAGACCGAGAGCGCGTGGCCCGACGACGAGGACCCGGACATCGTCCCGGACGGCGACCGCATCGTCCCCGACCTCGACGAAGGCTGACGAGCGACCGGGGTACGTTCGCCAGATGGGGTTCACTCGCGACGAGCTGCTGTCGTACGCCGGGCGCACGATCCCCGACCTGGTCGGCGATGACCTGCGGCTGTTGTTCGTCGGCATCAATCCAGGACTCGTCAGCGCTGCGACCGGGCTGCACTTCGCCCGTCCCGGGAATCGCTTCTATCCGGCATTGCGCCTCGCCGGGATCATCCCCGAGGACGTCATGACGCCGGAGGATGCCCGGCCCGCGCTGCTGGCCCGCGGCATCGGCATCACGAACATCGTCGCCCGGGCCTCGGCGCGAGCCGACGAGCTGGATGCCGACGAGCTCGTGGCGGGCCGTGCACGCCTGGAGGCGTTCGTCGAAGAGCATCGGCCGCGGGTCGTCGCGATCGCCGGCATCACGTCATACCGCATTGCCTTCGGCCGCAGGATCGCGCGGGCCGGCCGCCAGGACGAGACGATCGGCGACGCACAGGTGTGGGTCGTGCCCAACCCGAGCGGTCTCAACGCTCACGAGACGGCCGAGTCGCTCGCGGCTGCCTATCGCGAGGCGGCTGAAGCGGCTGGCGTCGTCTGACCGCTACCGCTTGTCGCGCTGCCCCTCCACCATCGACTTCGAGACCTTCTCGCCGCCACCGGCCCTCTGGAGCGCTGCCGAGATCGTCGGGTACGAGCCGCCGAACGCCGCGCCTGCCCGGAGCTCGACCGGTGCGACCACGACCTCTGCGCTGTTGCGCCGGATCGCCTTGACGACCTTGCGCGCCACGGCCTCCGGCGTCACGGTCCGGATCGCCTTGGGCAGCTTCCCACCCGACTCGACGAACATGCCCGCATCGCGTACGAAGCCCGGCTCGACGAGCGACAGGCCGACCAGGTGTCGTGCAAGATCCTGCCGGAAGCCGAGCGAGAAGCCGCGAAGACCGAACTTGGTCGCGTTGTAGATCGACGCCTCGGCCGACGCGATCTTGCCGGAGACCGAGCCGATCATGACGATGTGTCCTCGACCGCGAGCCACCATCCCCACGGCAGCGTCACGGGCCATGAGGATCGGCGCTTCGAGGTTGACCGTGAGGCTGCGGAGGATCTGCTCATGGGTGTAGTCCAGGACGTCGCCCGACCCCGGGAGCGCCGCGTTTGCCACCAGGATGTCGATGTCGCCGGCCTCGGTCAGCAGACGGCCGACCTCATCGAGCTCCGACAGGTCCGCAGCGATCGCTGTCGCACCGAGCTCGGCCGCAAGCGGTTCGAGTATGTCGAGCCGCCGGCCCGTGAGGACGAGCTCGGCACCTTCGGCCGCCAGCGCACGGGCGATGGCCTGCCCGATGCCTCCCGTCGCCCCCGTCACGAGGGCCCGCGACCCCCGGATCTCGAATCTGGCCATGCTGGGTCCTCTCGACGTCGTGCCCCGAGAGTAGTGGGGTCAGGCCGACTGCGCGCGGGTCTTCATGACGTCGGGCATGACGCCGTAGAGCGCCAGGATCAGCGACTTCACGGCCTCGGCGACCTTCTCGCCATTGGGCGTCAGGCGGTAGTCGACGTGAGGCGGCAACGTCGACTGGACGTGCCGCTCGACCAGGCCGTCGGCCTCGAGGGCCTTCAGGGTCTGCGACAGCATCTTGTCGCTCACGCCGTCGACACAGCGGCGGAGCTCACCGAACCGCGCGGGCTCCGGGCTGAGCGCCGCCAGAGTCAGCGAGCCCCACCTGCTCGTGACGTGCTCGAGCACCTCGCGTGACGGGCATGCGCCGCTGAACACGTCGAACGGTCGTCTCGGATCCTGAGCCATGGTGCGTCCTCCTGTTGGCTCATGCTAGCACTTCGTTAGTACTAACCCAGAGTTTGCGCTTTCGTTTGGTTAGTGTACGTTCGAGAGCACCGCCAACCGGAAGGAACCATCCATGACCATCGCCGTCACCGCCGCCACCGGGCAGCTGGGCACCCTCGTCGTCGACGCACTGCTCGAGCGCACCTCCCCCGACCAGATCGTCGCGATCGCCCGCGATGCCGCCAAGGCCGAGGCGCTCGCCGCCAAGGGCGTCGGCGTACGCATTGCGAGCTACGACGACCCGGCCGCCCTCAGCGAGGCACTGGCCGGCATCGACCAGGTGCTCCTGATCTCGGGCAACGAGTTCGGCAAGCGCGCAGACCAGCACCGCAACGTCATCGACGCCGCCATCGCCAACGACGTCTCGCGCATCGTCTACACGAGCGCGCCCCAGGCCGACACCTCGACGCTTCCGGTCGCGCCGGAGCACCTCGCGACCGAGCAGTACCTCGCCTCGACCGACGTGAACCACGTGCTGCTGCGCAACAACTGGTACACCGAGAACTACGCCTCGAGCGTCGAGACGGCCGCCGCAACCGGCTCGGTCCTGACCAGCGCCGGCGACGGTCGCGTCGCCAGCGCCTCACGCCAGGACTTCGCCGAGGCCGCCGCGGTCGTCCTCACGACCGATGGCCCGGTCAAGCAGGTGTACGAGCTGGCCGGCGACGTCGCCTGGACCCACAGCGACCTGGCCGACGCGCTCGCCGAGGTTGTCGGCAAGCCGGTCGAGGTCGCCAACGTCTCGCCCGACGAGCAGTCGGCGATCCTCACCTCTGCTGGGCTCGATGCCGGCCTCATCGGCTTCATCGTGGGTGTCGACTCGGGGATCAAGCTGGGCGACCTCGAGCTCGCGACCGGCGACCTGAGCTCGCTGATCGGTCGGCCCACGACGCCGATCGTCGAGACGCTCCGCACGCTGGCCTGACGCCTCCGCCGGGCCCTGCGCATGCCAGGGCCCGGCGTTAGCGTGGTCGGCATGGAACAACGACTCAGCCTGATCACGCTCGGCGTCGCTGATCTCGCACAGGCACGCCACTTCTACGAGGACGGCCTCGGCTGGTCCAAGGACAATCCGGAGGACGAGGTCGCGTTCTACCAGCTCAACGGCTTGGTGCTCGCCCTCTGGACCCGCGCGGACCTCGCCGCGGACGCCAAGGTCACCGACACGGGGGCCGCCTTCAGCGGCATCAGCATCGCCTTCAACACCCGAGTCCACGACGAGGTCGACGAGGTCCTTGCCCAGGCCGAAGCCGCCGGCGGCACGATCCTCAAGCCCGGCGAGGAGCAGCCGTGGGGTGGCTATTCCGGCTACTTCGCCGATCCGGACGGGCATCCCTGGGAAGTCGCCTGGAACCCGGGCTGGTCGATCGACGACACCGGGCACACCTCGCTCGGCTCGGCCTGATCCGCCGCCTCGGCATGGGCCCGCGCCACCGGCGTACGCGGGTGGATCGTCAGCTCGAACCCCTTGGGCATCAGTGTGAGGCGCTCGGCGATCTCGAGCTCGTAGCCGGGATCGCCGGCGATGTCGTAGCGGTGCAACAGGCGGGCCAGCACCAGGATCGCCTCGTGCAGCGCGAACTGGCGGCCGATGCATGACCGCTCCCCCGTGCCGAACGGCTTGTAGGAGTGCGGCTGTCGGCCTCGGGAGTTCTCGGGCAGGAACCGGTCCGGGTCGAACTCGTCCGCATCGTCACCCCAGACCGCAGGGTCGCGATGCATCATCGGGAGGATCACGATCGCCCAGTCCTCCGGCCGCATCGTGTGCCCCGTGCTGAGCACCGTGGTCTCGCGCGGGCTGCGGGTGAATGCCGGCGCGGTGGGCCACAGCCGCAGGCCCTCGTCGAGCACTCGGCGCAGGTAGCGGAACTTCGCCACCTGCTCGAACGTCGGCTCGGCATCACGGTCTGGACCCAGCACCTGGTCGACCTCCGCCTGCGCCTTGGCGAGGACCGCGGGGTCCCGCGACAGGTAGTAGAGCGCGAACGACAGCGCACCCGACGTCGTCTCGTGCCCAGCCACCAGGAACGTCAGGATCTGGTGCCGGATGTTGAGGTCATCGAGCCGCTGCCCCGTCTCGGGGTGCGGCGTGTGCAGCATGATGCCGAGCAGGTCACTCTCGTCGACAGTCCCCGCGCGGCGCCGCTCGGCGATGATGCCGTCGAGGAGCGAGTCGACGTACGCCTGGTGGTGCGCGTTCTTCTTGTCGATCCGCCTGGCCATCAACCCCGCGCCCGGCATCGCGTTGAGCGACCCCTTGCGCTGGCCGGCCTGGAGCGCCGCGATCATCGCCGGGATGAAGGGGTGCGGCTCGGTCCGGCTGAACGACCCGAAGTCGGTGCTGAAGGCCGTACGACTGATGGTCTCCATCGTCAGCTTCGTCATGTCTGCCGAGACGTCGACCGGACCCTCACGGCCGTCCCACACGTCGAACAGCTCCTGCGCCGCCGCCAGCATGACGGGGTGATAGCGCTGCATCGCGGCCTTGGTGAACGCCGGCCGCAGCAGGTCGTGCGCCAACGCCCAGTTGGTCTCGTCGTTGTATGCCGTGAAGAGGCCCTGCCCGGCGAAGTCACGCAGCGCGACCAGCGCCGGCGACAGACCCTTGACGAAGCGCGACTCGTCAGCACAGCTCGGCCGCGAGCGCCGCCCCGGTCACGAACACGAACTTCTGGTCGAAGACCTGCAGCTCGAAGATCGGGCCGAGGCCCTCGGCTCGCCGCATCGTGCTCTGCAACGGTGTCTGGAGCTCCGCGCCCAGCACGTCGCCCACGATCGGCTTGCGGCCAGGCGGGTGGGGAAACGTCTGACCTGACCAGTCGTTGCGCACCACGGCCTCCTATTGGACGACAATTCAATAACGTCAGCCTAACCCCTGTTGAATCCATGTCAAGTAGTCTGTGGCGCATGGCAACTCGCACGAGGATGAGTCGAGAGGCTCGACAGGACCAGCTGCTCGAGCTCGGCGCCGAGCTGTTTGCCGACCGGTCCTACGAAGACGTCCACATCGAGGAGCTCTCGGAGGTCGCCGGGGTCTCGCGCGGCCTGCTCTATCACTACTTCCCGACCAAGCGGGCGTTCTTCGCCGCGATGGTCCGGCGCGAGTCGGCCCTGATGATGGAGCTCACCGACCCCGACGAATCACTGCCGATCCTCGACCGGCTGCGCCACGGCATCGAGACGTACCTCGACTACTGCCAGGACCACAAGATGGGCGTCAAGGCGATCTTCCACGGCGCGGCATCGGCCGATCCGGAGATCCAGGCGATCGTCGAGGACGACATGCAGCGCCAGCAGGAGCGCATCACCGCAGGCGTCGAGCCTGCCGGTCAGCCGTCCGAGCTCATGCAGATCGCCGTACGCAGCTGGCTGCACTTCATGCGCAACGCCTGCCACCAATGGCTCGACTCCACGGAGACCAGCCGCGACGAGGTCCGTGACCTGTGCGCGCAGGCACTTGTCGGCACGCTGCTCGCCCTGCCGGAGGGCTCGCGCCCCTCAGCTCTCGCCGACCTGGCCTGACCCGGGTATGCCGGCACAACGCCGACACGGCCGGCGTGTCACGAAGGCCAAGGAGCTGCTCGACCGACTCGGCGTCGCACCCACTTCGCTTGGCTAGAGCCCGCTGCGCTTGCTGAACGCCGTGATGGCGCGCTGGTAGCCGGAGCCGGTCAGGCGTACGAACTTGTCGAGCACCCACGCGTCGGCACCGATCAGCACGCGCGCCTTGTTGTTCTCGACGCCCTTGAGGATGACGTTGGCCGCCTTCTCGGGAGAGGTGCGGGCCATCTTGTCGAACGAGCTCGCCAGCTTGTCGTGGTCGCGACCCTCGACCTGCTCACCGTTGCGGGCGATGTTGGTCTTGATGCCGCCAGGATGCACGCAGGTGACCTTGACCGGGCGCTTGTTGAGCGCCATCTCCTGACGCAGTGACTCGGTGAATCCGCGCACCGCGAACTTCGCGGCGTTGTAGGCGCTCTGGGTCGGCACCGAGAACAGGCCGAAGATGCTCGAGATGTTGACGACGTGGCCGTCGCCCGAGGCGACGAGGTGCGGCAGGAACGCCTTGGTGCCGTTGACGACGCCCCAGAAGTCGACGTCCATGACCCGGTCGATGTCCTTGAACGACATCTCCTCGACGTCACCGGTGAACGCGATGCCGGCGTTGTTGAACACCAGGTTGACCCGGCCGAAATGGGCGATCACGTCATCGGCGTATGCCAGCACAACCTCCCGCTGCGAGACGTCGAGATGATCAGCCATGACGTCGGCCCCGGCCTGCTTGACGAGCGCCTCGGTCTCGGCGAGGCCGCGAGTGTCGACGTCGGAGATCGCAAGCTTCGCGCCGCGTCGGGCCAGTTCGACGGACAGCGCCCGGCCGATGCCGGAACCTGCGCCGGTCACGACGGCGACCTTGTCAGTGAAGTGGGTCATGACGTCCTCTCGGTTCCAGATACTGTGGGTATCTGAAAGGGAGGCTACCAGATAACGCCGTTAGCCCGGGAGTGGCTGGTCGAGTGCGCCCGCGTCGAACTGGGTGCGGTGCAGCTCCTCGTAGCGTCCGCCCTGCGCCAGAAGCTCGTGATGCGTGCCCTGCTCGACAACCCGACCACTCTCGATGACGAGGATGCGATCCGCTGCCCGTACGGTCGACAGCCGGTGGGCGATCACGACGGACGTACGCCCTGCGAGCGCGACCGCCAGCGCCTCCTGCACCGCGGACTCCGACGTCGAGTCGAGGTGCGCGGTTGCCTCGTCGAGGATCACGACGCGCGGATGCGCCAGCAGCAGCCGGGCGATCGTGAGCCGCTGGCGCTCGCCGCCGGAGAGCCGGTAGCCACGCTCACCGACGATCGTGTCGAGACCGTCAGACAGCGACGCCACGAGATCGTCGAGGCGGGCGTCGCGGAGCGCAGCCCACAGCTCGCCTTCGGTGGCTTCCGGCCGGGCCAGCTGGAGGTTGGCCCGGACGGACTCGTGGAACAGGTGACCGTCCTGGGTCGCCATGCCGAGCGTGGCACGCAGCGATGCCATCGAGAGATCACGCACGTCGACTCCGCCCAGGCACACCGAGCCGCTGTCGACATCGTAGAGGCGCGGGATCAGACTGGCGATCGTCGACTTGCCGGCGCCAGACGTGCCGACGAGTGCCACCATCTGACCGGGCTCGACGCGGAATGACACATCGTGCAGGACGTCGACCCCGCCGCGGTTGTCGAGCATCGCGACCTCTTCGAGCGAGGCGAGCGAGACCTTGTCGGCCGACGGATAGGCGAACGTGACGTGTGAGAACTCGACCGAGACCGGGCCGTCCGGCACGCGGACAGGATCGGCCTTCTCGCGGATCAGAGGCTGCAGGTCGAGCACCTCGAAGACGCGCTCGAAGCTGACGACCGCGCTCATGATCTCGACGCGGGCGCTCGCGAGCGCGGTCAGCGGGGCGTACAACCTGGTCAGCAACAGCGCCAGAGCGACGACGGCACCGGGGTCGAGCGAGCCCTTGAGGGCGTAGAAACCGCCGAGACCGTAGACGACGGCCAGCGCGAGGGCCGAGACCGTGGTCAACGCCGTGACGAAGACCGACTGGAGCATTGCGGACTTCACGCCGATGTCACGCACCCGGCGGGCCCGCGCGGCGAACTCGACGGACTCCTCGTCGGGGCGACCGTAGAGCTTGACGAGGGTGGCGCCCGGCGCCGAGAAGCGCTCGGTCATGCGGGTGCTCATGACGGCGTTGTGGTTGGCTGCCTCACGCGACAGCGCGGCGAGCCGGCTGCCCATCCGGCGGGCCGGCACGACGAAGACCGGCAGCAGGATCAATGCCACGAGGGTGATCTGCCACGAGATGCTGATCATCACGACGAGGGTCAGCGTCAGGGTCACCACGTTGCTGACGACGCCGGAGAGCGTGCCGCTGAAGGCACGTTGAGCCCCGAGCACATCGCTGTTGAGCCGGCTCACCAGTGCACCGGTGCGAGTGCGCGTGAAGAATGCGATCGGCATGCGCTGCACGTGGTCGAACACCGTCGTACGCAGATCGAGGATCAGCCCCTCGCCGATCGTCGCCGACAGCCAACGCGTCCAGATCGCGAGCGCGGCGTCAGCCACCGCAATGAGGGCGATGAGGCCGGCGATGCCGAAGACCGTGCTGCGGGAATCGCCGTCGACAATCGCGTTGACGACCCGGCCGGCCAGCACCGGTGTGGCGACCGCGAGGCACGCCGACACGACGCTCAACACGAGGAACTGAATCAGCAGCCTCTTGTGTGGCGCGGCGAAGCCCGCGATGCGCTTGAGCGTCTCCTTGGTCAGCCGCTGAGGACCGTTCTGGGTGTTCATCACACGGTGCAGCGAGTTCCATGCTGCGGCGTCCATGCTCATGTCGTCCTCCTGGATCGGCGTACGCCTGCCCAGTCTCCACCTCGGGCAGGACAAACCTAGAACCTCAACCGGAGTTGAGGTCAAACCGGAACCGGGTCAAGCGACCGTGCGGCGCCTTGGCTTGAGGCGGATCTCGGGCATCGGCGGTGCGGGGATGCGATCGCCGTTGTGGCCGGCCACCACGCCGAACCGATCAGCGCCGGCTTCCCAGTCGAGCCGCGCCTGCACGATGTCGTCGTGTGAGCGTCCGATGAAGTTCCACCACATCACGAGCTCCTCCTCGAACGGCGTGCCGCCGATCAGCAGGAGCGTCGTCGCGGCCGGCACGAACACCTCGACCTCGTCGCGGCCGGGTGCGAGGTATCGCATCTGTCGGTGCACGATCTCGGTGCCGGCGACCAGCGCCTCGCCGTCGACGGCGAGGACTGCGTGCTCGAACTCGGGCCGCAGAGGGACGACCGCTCCCCCAGGTCGTACGGACAGCTCGGCGCCGACCATCGGCGAATAGGTCGTGGCCGGAGATGCGGCGCCGTCGAGCTCGCCCATCAAGACCTTGGCCACCCAGTTCTTGCCCTCCGCGACGGGCAGGTCTGGATGATGCTCGAAGCCTGCGACGCCGGTACGGCGAAGGTTGGGCAGTGCGACCCACAGCTGGAGGCCGTGCATGGGGTTGTCCTCGTCGCCGACCGAGAACTCCGAGTGGGCGACCCCGTCGCCCGACGTCATGAGGTTGAGCTCGCCGGGCTTGAGCACGACATCGCTGCCCAGATTGTCGCGGTGGCGGATCTCGCCGGCCAGCGGCCACGTCACGGTCTGCAGACCGGTGTGGGGGTGTGGGAGCACATTCATGCGCTCGGTCGTCGGGCCGAAGTGGTCGACGAAGCACCAAGGACCGACCGTCGGCAGTCCTCGATGGGGAAGGGTGCGGTGCACAGTGATGCCACGAACCCCGCCCAGCGGGACCTCCCGCGCATCCAGTGAGAGGTCGAGCGAGGTCATGTGAGAAGCGTACTTCGGAGCTGCTCGATCAAGTCGTCATTGCCGCCTATGCCGACGAACCAACCGTGCACGCCACCATCGTGCGCGTCCCACACGTCGAGCACGCCCTCGATCGCTTCGACGGGCAACGCCAGGAACTCTGGCGGCAGCGTGGCCCGGTGATGCCGGCCGGGCATCTTGCGAAGCCGCGAGGCGATGGCTTGCTCGGCGTGCTGGGTCTCGAGGAAGTCGGCGACGACGTCTTCGCGGGAGACCCCGACGAGTCGAAGCAGCAGGGCGATCGACACACCAGTGCGATCCTTGCCCGCGGCGCAATGGATCAGCGTCGCGCCGCGGGCCGTGCCCACCTCGCGTACGAGCTCCACGAGGTACATCGACGCATGGTCGAGCAGCAGGAGGTAGAGACCCGCCAGGCTCTCGACCGGTGCCGTGCCGGGGCGCAACGAGCTGAGCAGCGGCAGGTTGATGATGCGTGCCCCGGATCGGGCGAGCGGGTGGATGTCTTCCGACTCGTTGGCCGACCGCAGGTCGATCACGACCGCCGGCGGCCAGACGATCCCGTCCGGCGCGTGGTCCTTGTGGGACGGCATCGCACTGCGCAGCACGCGGCCTTTGAGGACCGTGCGGCCGTCCGCCGTCTCCACCCCACCCACATCTCGGAGGTTGGGGACGAATTCGTGCACGATCACACCCTAAGCGCAAGCAAGGCCACACCGCTGACCGGCTGTTTCGCGTGTTTCCGTCATCTGGGCGACGTAAAATGACAGCGTGCCTCGCCCCCGTCGTATCGCTGCCGCCACGTTGATCGGCGGCAGTGCCACTCTCTCGGGGTTCTACGGATTTCTGGTCGGTGAGGCGATCCTCGCCCGCCGCGCGATCGGCACGACCGACGAGCGGCCGCCGTCGCCTGACGGCATCTACGGCGACGACCTGCCAGGTCGTACGATTCGCGTCCTCGTCCTGGGCGACTCGGCCGCCGTCGGCTACGGCGTGAAGCGCGCCGACGCCACACCGTCGGCGATGATCGGTGTCGGGCTCGCCCACGTCATGGACGCGCCGGTCGAGGTCCAGTGCCGCGCCGTCGTCGGCGCGCAGACCTCGGAGCTCATGGCGCAGATCGACCTCGATCCCGACTGGCACCCCGACGTCGCGGTCATCGTCGTCGGCACCAACGACGTGACGCACCGGGTCACACCCCGAGCCTCGGCCCGACTGCTCAGCATGGTCGTCCGCAGGCTCGAGGCCGATGGCTGCGATGTCATCGTCGGCACGTGTCCTGATCTCGGCACCGTCCAGCCGATCCACCAGCCCCTGCGCACCGTCGCCCGACGCCTGAGCCGCGCCTCGCTCGCAAGCAGACGATCGCGGTCGTCGAGTCCGGCGGCCGGGCGGTCTCGCTCGGCGACCTGCTGGGCACGATGTTCGCCGAGAAGCGCGACGTCATGTTCGGCGCCGATCACTTCCACCCGTCGGAGACCGGCTACGCCAACATGGTGTCGGTGCTGATCCCGGCCATCTCGGCGTCGCTGCGACAGAAGCAGACCGAATACGCCTATGCCGGACACGCGCGCGATCTCGTGTCGGTCGCGGACGCGGCCGCCGTGTCGGTCGACAACCCCGGCACCCAGGTCGCGCCGGATGCGGGTCCCGGCGGCCGCTTCGCCTCGGTGCTCCGCCGCCGCCGCGCCTCCTGACCCTGGTCGCGACCGAATCTCCCTGAGTTTGCGCTGCTCTAAAGACGCAAACGCATGAAGATCCGTGCCATCCCACCAACGACGAACGGCCGACCCCGGAGGGACCGGCCGTTCGTGTGTCTAGCGCCGGAGGTCAGTCGCCACGCAGGATCGCGAGGATGCGCAGGATCTCGATGTAGAGCCACACCAGGGTGACCGTGAGACCGAACGCCGCACGCCAGGACTCGCGCTCCGGGAGTGCCGGCCGCGACGCCCTGCTCGACGTAGTCGAAGTCCATGATCAGCATGAACACGGCGAGCACGACGAGCGGCGCACGAGACCAGGAGGCCCAGCGTGTTGAACCCTCGCAGGCCGCCGCTCTCGACGACGCCAGTGACGCTCAGCAGCAGTTGACCAGCAGTACGCCGACGAACGCTGAACATCGCGATCGTGACGACCTTGCGGAACTTGCGCGGTCACCTGGATGTTGAAGAACTTGTAGGCAGCCAAGCGTGCCGAAGAACGCGATGACGGTGCCGAGCACGGCCTGGAACACGATCGCTCGGATCGCCGACGCAAGTCGCGATGATCTTGGAGAAGGCGCCGATGAAGACACCTTCGACCACGGCGTAGGCCAGCACCAGCGGCCGGGCTGATGACCTTCTTGAACGAGTTGACCATCGCCAGCACGAAGCCGATGAGCGCACCGCCCATCGCCAGCCGTAGCGGTGCCTTGCGCGGCTCGCTTGGAGACGTCAGCGTCGTTGAGGTCACCGATGACGAACCAGGTGACGGCGCCGCCAGCGCAAGCAGGACCGAGCGTGATGCCGGTCTTCTCGACGACCGAGTCGATCGTCATCCGGCCGGTGCCGGTGCCGCGCTCGGTGTGCGTGGGGTTTCCGCTCAGGTCAACCTGCCACTGGGACGGGTCGTTGGCGACTGCGCCGCCGCGGCCGTTGAACTCGGCGCTGCGGGCGAAGACGGGATTGCTGCTCTTCATGATTCCCTCCGTGGGATGGCTCCGAGATGGAGTCGTTGTCCTTCACCCTATCCAACGTTGCAGACAACCGGTTTGATCCCGCGTCACTCGTTGGACTTGGCAACTTCTTTCGGCACCTCCACGGCGGGAACCTTGACGAACGGCGCGTCGGGTGTGACGGCAACTGCTCCCGGCGCCGGCGCCGAGTTCTGGTCGGTGGGCACGTTCGCCAGCGGGAACACATTGAACACCGACTGCCCGGTCTCAAGCCGACGCGGGCGCACGATGCTCGTGCAGTCCTCGTTCGCGCATGCATCGCCTTCTGGCTCCGCTGAGACCGCCGTCAGCGGCTTGCCGTCCTGGTCGAACAACTGGACGTTCTGCAGCAGCTTGCCGTCGGCGCCGTACGCAAAGATGTTCGTCACCGGCTGGCCGTGGAGGACCAATTCGGCCGGGTCGTTCATCGCTCCAGCGACGCCGTCCTCGTAGCCGGAGCCGTAGTCACCGTTCCCACCGTCGTCCGCTGCCGCCATGACCGGAAGGAAGCGCCACCACCGCGATGACATTGCCGATCGCGATCAGAGTTGGCACGCCGTTCCCGTGCCAACGCCCGCGGCCCCACTGCACGCTGACGACGACGAACGCCGCGAACACGAGCCACCACGTGCCGGCCATGCCATAGCCACGCTCGTTGCCGAAGAACGCCGCGACAAGCCACGCCGCCAGCCAAGCACGCGTGATCCACCAGACCGGACGCAGCGAGACGAGGAAGTCGGCGGCACTCGCGAGCACCGGGTTGCGGCGGATCGCGACCTTGAGATCAGCGCGCGTGTCCTTCCACCCCGCCGAGAGGCCCGCGAAGACACCGCTCCTGGGACCCTTCACGCGTTGCGGCAGACCCGCCGCCGCGCGCAGCTCGGTCGCGTATGCCGCAGGGTCGGGCAGCTCACGCTGCAGGTCTTCGGCGTATGCCTCGGCGAGGTCGGCCTCGAGCCCCTCGGTCAGGTCGTCGACCTCCTCGGCGGGCAGGTCGGCAAGCGCGGCGCGGACGCCCTGAGCGAACTCGACGATCTCGGGCGTGACGGTGGACGTGGTCATGCTGCCTCCCCTGGCTGGGACGAACTGGTGAGCAGGTGGTTCATGGTCGTGGAGAACTCGGTCCATACCTTGCGCTGGAGATCGAGCATGGCCCTCCCCTGGGCGTTGATGCCGTAGTACTTGCGATGCGGCCCTTCCTCGGACGGCACGACGTACGACGTAAGGGCGCCGGCGGTGTAGAGCCGGCGCAGCGTTCCGTAGACGGAGGCATCTCCGACTTCCTCGAGGCCAGCGGCGCGCAGCCTGCGCACGACGTCATAGCCATATCCGTCCTCGTCCTCGACGACCGCGAGGACCGCGACGTCGAGGACTCCCTTGAGCAGCTGGGTTGCATCCATGGATGGGACAGTACCACGCAATACGCACTAGCGTGCGTGACACAAGACGCCACCGGCGTGTCGTCGGTCAGGAGATGCGGTGCGCTCCGGCGTACGCGTTGAAGCCGCCGCTCCGGCTGAAGCCGACCAGCGTCAGGCCGGCGGACTCGGCGTGCTCCACGGCGAGCGAGGACGGCGCCGACACCGCAGCGAGCACCGGGATGCCAGCCATGTGCGCCTTCTGCACGAGCTCGAACGATGCGCGGCCCGAGACCTGGAGTGCGGTGCCGGTCAACGGCAGCCGGCCCTCCCGCAGTGCCCAGCCGACGACCTTGTCGACGGCGTTGTGCCGGCCGACGTCCTCCCGCAGGCAGAGCAGCTCGCCGGACGCGTCGAACAGACCGGCGGCGTGCACTCCCCCGGTGCGGTCGAAGACCTTCTGGCCCTCCCGCAACCGGTCGGGCAGCGATCCCACGAGCACCTGGTCCCAGCTCGTGTCGTCGTCGAGCCGGCCGAAGTGAGCGGCCTTGTGCACGGCGTCGATCGAGGCGGTCCCGCAGATGCCGCACGAGCTCGACGTGTAGACGTGGCGCTCCAGCGAGACGTCGAGCGGTGGCGTGTCAGCGCTCAGCTCGGCGTCGATGACATTGAACGTCTGCAGGCCGTTGTCGTCGGTGCCGGCGCAGAACCGCATCGAGACGAGCTGGTCGGCCGACCAGATGACTCCCTCAGACACCAGGAAGCCCGCGACCAGGTCGAAGTCGTCACCGGGCGAGCGCATCGTCACCGACAGCGAGGTGCCACCGACGCGGATCTCCAGAGGCTCCTCGACCGCGAGCGCGTCCTCGCGGACCGTGACGGGTCCGTCCGGAGTGAACCGGGTGACCTTGGTACGCCTCGTCAGCCGGCCGGCCATCTATTCGTCGGCCTCCTCGACCCGTTCGCACAAGGCCGTGGCCGTCTCGATCGCGTCGCGCAGGTCCGACTCGGAGCCACCCGCCATGCCGGCGGCAAGGCCCGCAAGGAACGTCGTGAGAGGCGCGGCCGGACGTACGACGGCGTGGGCGGCGACGGCCGCGAGGTCGAGCACCGACTCGGTGTCGAGGTCGAGCTCCTTGATGCCGAGCTCGGCAGCGACCGTGACGACCCAGTCGTCGAGCGTGATGTCAGCCATCGTGATTCCCTTCTGCGAGCGCCTTCTCCTGATCGTGCCACGTGTCGATGTCGAGCGCTGCCCGTGGGGGAATCGGAATCTCCATGAGCTCCAGCGGGGCGAGCAGCGCCCGGACGGAGAGGTCGACGAGGTTCGCCTGGGCAGCGATCGAGGCCCTGAGCGCCGCCGCGTCGAGGACGCTCATGAGGTACTGGCGGCGGCCGTCGCCGTCGATCGCGATGGCGCCGTCGCCCGATGCCTCGTCGAGCAACAGGTCGACGGCGTCGGCGATGTAGGGATGGTCGCAGCCGACCAGGAAGACGTACGACTCGCGGACCTCTGCCATCGCCGCACCGATCGCGGCGGCGGGCCCGGCGAATCGGGGCTCCTCCTGCACCACGATCGCGCCTTCGGGCACCGGCCTCGGGTCGCCGGCGACGATGATCCGCTCGGCGCCCGCGACAGCGCGGAGCGTACGGGCGAGCAGCGTCTCGCCGTCGAACTCGAGCGCCGCCTTGTCGACGCCGCCGAGCCGCGAGCCACGGCCTCCTGCCAGTACGATCGCGTCCCAGTCGGCGGTCGGCGGCATGTCAGCCCCGGATGTCGTGGAGGTGGTGAGCGATGTCGTGGAGGTAGTACTGCGCCAGCGTGGCGATCGTGAACTCCGAGCCGTTGCTGCGATAGCCAGTGCGGTCCCACGCGTCGTCGGGGACCGAGCGGAGGATCTTGATCATGCCTTCGCCGGCATCGACGAGCTGGGCCGCAACGGTCGCCGCGTCCTGCGACGCGTAGTCGTCGGCGATCGCGGTCTCGTCCTGGTCCCAGTTGGCAAACTGTGGCGCCTCCTGCTCGAGCATGAGCTGGATCCGCTGGCCGAACAGGGTGTGGACGTCGCGCACGTGGCAGGCGTACTCGGTCGGCGACCACGTCGCCGGCGCGGGCCGCTCCCGCGCATCGGGGCGCTCCAACACCGCGGACCAGTGCGGCAGGTCGGCCTGCACGCGATCGGCGATCTCCGTGGGCGGTACGTCTCCGGCTGCCAGGCCACACTCGGGGCACGGTTGGTCGAGCACCCAGGTCCAGTCCTTGGTGTCAGGTTCGATGTCCACGCGTCTACGCTAGCGCGAGTGGAGCCGACGCCGTACAGAACCGAGCCGGTCTCGTTCACCCGACGCGGCGGGCGACTGACCGAGCGCCAGCAGAGTGCTTGGGACGAGCTGTCCGCGACGCACGTGCTGGACCTCCCTCGGCACGGCCCGAGCACGTCGGTCGACCCGGCGCACGTCCTCGACACTCATCGGGTCTTCGGCCGGTCCGCACCCCTTGTCGTCGAGATCGGAAGCGGACGTGGCGAGGCGATCGTGCAGGCCGCGGCGGACCACCCCGAGCTCGATTTCCTGGGCCTTGAGGTCTACGTGCCGGGGGTTGCGCAGACGCTCGTGACGATCCGCCACACCGGCGTCACGAACGTACGCCTCGCGGTCGTCAACGCGGCGGAGGCGCTCACCACGATGCTGTCGCCCGGATCCGTCCACGAGCTGCGCGTGTGGTTCCCCGATCCGTGGCACAAGAAGCGTCACCACAAGCGCCGACTCGTCACGCCGGAGTTCGCCCGGCTCGCCGCTCGCGCGCTCGAGCCCGGCGGCGCGTGGCGGCTCGCGACGGACTGGGAGGACTACGCCGAGCAGATCCGGTCGGTCATCACGGAGTCGCCCGACTTCGACGGCGGCGACTTCGGACCGCGCTTCGAGGGGCGGCCGCAGACCCGGTTCGAGGGCAAGGGCCTCGGCGTGGGCCGGACGATCCGCGACATCACGGCCGTGCGCAGGACCCACATAGGATGAAGGTATGACCGAGACGACCAACGCCGAGAAGCTCCGCATCGGCGACGGATTCGTCGTGTGGATCATCGGCGCGAGCGTCGAGGAGACCTCCTTGCTCGACCCGATGCCCGAGGGCGCCGAGATGATCGAGGAGCGCGACGAGGACGAGCCCGAGAACGTCGACGCCGCCATCATGGTCAGCGACAACCGCGCGGCGCTGGCCGAGGACTTCGACGAGGTGCTCCCCCAGCTCGGCTCGATCCCGATCGTCTGGATCACCTATCCCGTCAACGGTCACTCCGACCTCGACGAGGACACGCTGCAGGATCTGATCGGCGACTACGGCTGGAGCGCTGTCGAGAGCATCGCCCTCGACGAGACCTGGGCCGCGATGCGCATCCTCCAGAGCTGAGCCCAGTCTCTATGCCCGGCGCAGGCGGGTGATCCAGATCCCGGGCGGGACCTCCTCGTCACCCTCGACGCGGAACCCGTGCTTGGCATAGAGCGCGACGGCGGGCGTGTTGGCACGACCGGTGGCGACCAGGATCTCGCGACCTGATGCGCGGTCGAGCACCTCGCCGAGCAGCGCACTGGCGATGCCGCGGCGCATCGCGGTGGGGCGGACCATGACCTTCTCGATCTCGACCTGCTCGTCGCTCTCCCACCACGCGATCGCCCCGACCAGGTCGACGCCGTCCCACGCCGTGAGCCAGCGACCTCGCCAGGCCGTGAGGTCGACCTCGTCCTGCTGCAGCGGCGGAATGCGGTCGTCGCCGATCAGCTCGGCCTCCAACGCGTACGCGGTTCTCTGCAGCTGCAGCAACGCCCCGGCGAAGTAGGGATCACTCGCCGGATCGGGCGACGAGAAGATCATCAGCGTCCACCCAGCGCATCGAGCCCGGCCGCGGCCAGGCGTCCCCACTCGTCGACTCCGCGACCGGCACGGCGACCCAGTCGCTTGAACGGCCGGCCCTTGCCGGACGGGTCGAACAGCGACGCGCCGGCGAGCTCGAGCGCTTCGGTATGCGCTGGAGTGCCCGCGCCGAGCTTGACCGCGAGCTGGTCGTTCTTGAGGCACGCGAACGCCGTGCCCGTCCAGAGTCAGCGAGCGGGCCCCGAACATCGCTCCGGGCAGGACACCACGAGGCGCCAGGTCCTCGACGATCTCGTCGAATCGAGCCTCCGCGTCCATCCTCACCTCACTGCGCGCCAGCCTAGTCCGATGCGTCGGTCCACGGTGTGAGGTCGAGGCGTTTGCCGGTCCGGCCGTCGCCGGATGAGCGGCCGGTCAGGCGTCGGCCGATCCAAGGACCTGCGAAGCCCGCCCACCATCGCAGCTCGCCGACAGCGCGTTCGACAGGGCGCGGCCGCAGTCCCGCGGCCAAGGGCTCGTCCCATGGAGACGGCGTGGGCAGCCCCAGCGTCTGCAGCATCCCCAGCGCGAACCGACTGTGACCCACTGGTGAGAGGTGGAGGCGGTCGCTGCTCCACGCCTCAGGACGGCCGAACACCTGTGGCGGCGGAAGCGGTGCGAGCAGCGCCCCTCGTCGACCCGCCACGTCGGCCAGCGTGCCGTTGAACGCATCGATGCGGCCCTTCAGCCGCGCGCCGATCGGCAGGAGCCCGGTCATGTCCGGCAGCGGGACCAGGACTGTGACGACGTCCTCCGTCGGCCAGTCGGCGAGCCATGTCGTCGAGGTCGTGACCCACGGCGTCGAGGTCGACGTTGACGCGCATGAGGTCATTCATGCCTGCCGTGATCGTGACGAGGTCAGGGCGCGCGTCGAGCGCTGCGGGGAGCTGCGAATCGCGCACTTGCGCAGCCTTCTGCCCGCGGACCGCGAGATTCGCGTAGCCGATCGGGTGGCCTGCGTGCTCCGTCAGGTGCTGCGCGAGTCGGTCAGCCCATCCTCGCGGCACATCTCCCGGCCATGGGGTGTCGCCCAGGCCCTCGGTGAGACTGTCGCCGATCGCGACATACCGGCTGAACATCACACGACTCCTAGGTTCGGCGGACCAAGACCCTGTCTGGCTACCAGCGGGGGTGGATCGCCTCGCGCAGGTTGTGGTCGTAGATGTCGTGCACCGTCGCATCGAAACCGTCCGGGAGTGCCACGTCAGCCGCCGCCGCGTTGGAGCGCGACTGGCTGACGTTGCGTGCACCGGGGATCGCGGCCGTGACACCGTCCTGCGCCAGGATCCACGCGATCGCCGCCTGCGCGGGGTGCACGCCGTCGGGGACGGCCGCCGAGAACTCCTGCGCAGCGCGTACGCCGGTCTCGAAGTCGACACCGGAGAACGTCTCGCCCACGTCGAACGACTCGCCCGACCGGTTGTAGGTGCGGTGATCGTCCGGAGCGAATGTCGTGCTGGTCGTGTAGCGACCCGACAGCAGACCGGATGCGAGCGGGACCCGCGCGATGATGCCGACGCCGGCCTCCTTGGCCGCCGGCAGCACCTCGTCGATCGGCTTGAGCCGGAACGCGTTGAAGATGATCTGGACGCTCGCGACGTTGGGCCGGGCGATCGCGGTCAGCGCCTCGTCGACGGTCTCGACGCTGACGCCGTACGCCGACATCACCTTCTCCTGCACCAGCAGGTCGAGCGCGTCGTAGACCTCATCGCTGGAGAACACGGGAGTCGGCGGGCAGTGCAGCTGGACGAGGTCGAGCGTGTCGACGCCGAGGTTGGTCCGGGAGCGTTCGGTCCAGGCGCGGAAGTTGTCGAGCGTGAAGTTCGCGGGGTCCTGCTCGGCCCGGCGGCCCATCTTGGTGGCGACGAAGACATCGAGCTCGGGCCGCGCACGCAGGTACTCGCCGATCAGCTGCTCACTGCGGCCGTCGCCGTAGACGTCGGCGGTGTCGAAGAACGTCACGCCGGCGTCGGTCGCGCTGTCGAGCACCGCGATCGCCTCGTCGTGGGTCACGTCGCCCCAGTCGGCGCCGAGCTGCCACGTCCCGAGTCCGACGACCGAGACCTCGCGTCCTGTGCGGCCCATCATCCGTGTGTCCATGTGCGCTCCCGGGCTCGTCCGACCATTCCCAGAAGTCACCCTAGATGCGAGCCTCGCGACTCTTGTCGCGGGGTGCACGCGCCGGTACGCTGAAAGCCCTTGGTGCGTATCACGAAACGAGTTGCATAATGCGCAACGCTGCGACAAAGACAGAGATGCGTCGGCTCCTGACGAACGCACGCTACGAGGTGCTGCCCACAGCGACGATCGAGGAGAAGATCGTCGCCTCGGTTCCGCCACGGCCATACGTTCACGGTGACCGCCTCGATCGGCAAGGGGCTGCCCGCGACGCTCGACCTGGCCGAGCGGCTCGTCGGGCACGGCTATCACGCGGTCCCCCACCTCGCGGCGCGCATGATCAGCGGGCGCACCGAGCTCGAGGAGATCGTGGCGCGACTCCTCGAGAGCGGGATCGACAGCGTCTTCGTGCCAGCCGGAGACGCCGAACCCGCGGGGTCGTACGCAGGATCCGTCGACCTGCTCCGCGATCTCAGCGACATGGGCCGACCGTTCGCGCACGTTGGCGTGACGGGCTACCCGGAGTCGCATCCGACGATCAACGACGACATCACCGTGCAGGCGATGTGGGACAAGCGAGAGCACGCCACCAACCTCGTGAGCAATCTGTGCTTCGACCCGGCGGTCGTCAGCACCTGGGTCAAGCGGGTCAGGTCGCGTGGAGCCGTCATGCCGCTGCTGATCGGCATGCCCGGCCCAGTCGAGCGCACCAAGCTGCTGTCGATGGCGACCAAGATCGGCGTGAGCGAGTCGGCTCGCTTCCTGGCCAAGAACAAGTCCGTCTTCGCGCGGATCGCCACGCCGGGCGGCTACAGCCCCGAGCGCTTCATCGAGCGGATCTCGCCGACGACGCGCGAAGCCGCGTCGCACGTCGAGGGCCTGCATCTCTTCACGTTCAACCAGGTCGCCGAGACTCACGCGTGGCGCGAGGGCCTGCTCGCCGAGCTCGACTCGCACAGCGCCGCCAAAGGCTAGACCGGCTCAGAGGCGATCGCGCAGCCAGGCGAAATCTGCCTGGTGCTCGGCCGGGCCACCTGGCGTCTCGCAGATCACCGGTGCGGCCGCCGAGCGTATGACGCCGGCGAGCTCGTCGGCGTCGAGCTCGCCGTTGCCGAAGTTGGTGTGCCGGTCAGCACCGGACCCGAACGCGTCGCGGCTGTCGTTGGCGTGCACGAGGTCGATCCGTCCGGTGATCGCGCGGATCTGCTCGACAGCGTCGGCCAGGGGGATGCCGCTGGCCCAGGCGTGACAGGTGTCGAGGCAGAATCCGACCTGCTCGGCGCCGTCGGCGGCGGAGATCGCCGCCCACACGCCCTCGATGCGGTCGAGATGACGGGTCATCGCGTTGTCACCACCTGCGGTGTTCTCGATCAGGATCGGCAGCTTGAGATCGGTCGCCTCGACCGCCTTGCGCCAGTTGTCGAAGCCGATCGCCGGGTCATCGCCCTTGTTGACGTGGCCACCGTGGACGATGAGGCCCTTGGCGCCGATCTCGGCGGCGGCATCGACGTGCTGCTGGAGGAGCTTGCGGCTGGGTATGCGGATGCGGTTGTTGGTCGTCGCGACGTTGACGATGTAGGGAGCATGGACGTAGAGGTCGACCCCGGCCGCCTCCGCGTCGGCCCGCAGGCCCTCAGCCCCTCCGCGATAGCGCACCTCGGGACCCTTGTAGCCCTGGGGATCACCGAGGAAGAACTGCACCAATGTCGTGTCGCGGGCCCGCGCCTCGGCGATCGGGTCGTCCTGGGCGACGTGTGCTCCGATGGAGATCGTCATGGCACCAGTCTAGGAACCGGCACCGACACCTGATGGTCTAGAGCTCCAGCAGCTCGCGCATCGAGTCGTCCAGGCCTTGCAGGCCGACGTCGAGCACCGTGAGAGGCAGGCCGAGCACCGCGGCCGCATCCTCAGCAAGGTGCTGCAGCTCGTCGTCGGGATCCTGCGCCAGCCACACCACGCGGGTGTAGTGGCGGAAGTAGTCGTCGCGCAGCTCGGGGTGGCGATCCAACCCGAGCTCTTGGATCACGGTGCGCCGAAACGACTTCACCAGGAAGTCGGTCAGCACGTATGTCCCGGGCTGCTGCTCGAGCATCGAGCGCATGCGCTCCGCTCCCCCGTAGACGTCGTAGCAGTGCAGCCCCTCGAGTCGTCGCACGCCGTGACGGGCGCACACCTCGTCGAGCGCGCCGTACGTCCCGCAGTCGGCATAGGCGATCGCGACGGTGTCGTACGAGCCGCTCAGCGCCACCACGAGGGGTTCGACCTCGCCGGCGATCTGCTCGGGATGGTTGTGCAGCAGCGGCGGCAGCGGATGGATGTCAACGGACCAGCCGTGCCGCTCCACGACCTCGGAGATCGGCTGCGCGATCGCCCCACAGGCGATGACCGCGAACCGCGCGTTATCCAGGACTCTGCTATCCAGGGAAGGCGAGGAGGTCGACGAACCGGTCGTTGAAGTCCTTGCGATCGGAGAGCTCGACATAGGCCACCTCCTTCAGCAACGCCTCGGCGCCCGCGCGTTCGGCCTGGCTCAGCAACGTCATCTTGGCACCCTCACCGGCAACGTTGCCGGCGCTGACGATGCGCAGCACCGGGAGCTTGGGCACCAGGCCGATCCGGATCGCGCTGGCCGGGGACAGGTAGGAACCGAACGAGCCGGCGAGCAGGACCTGCTGCACATCGTCCTCGGTCACGCCCATCTCCTCGAGCAGCAACGTCCAGCCGGTCGAGATGGCTGCCTTGGCGAACTGCAGCTCACGCACGTCGCGCTGGGAGATGTAGGTCGACTGGCTGACGTCGCCCTCCACGCCGGCCCAGTGCAGGACGAAGATGCGCTCCTCGCCGATCTTGGTCAGGCGGCCGGCCAGCTTGGGCAGGAGCTCCTGGGCGGCCTCTTCGGTGATGAAGCGGCCGCTGCGGTCGAGCAACCCTGCTCGTACGAGCTCCGACACCGCGTCGACGAGGCCCGAACCACACAAGCCGATGGGCGCGACATCGCCGATCACCTGCAGGACGACGTCGTCCTCGGTCAGCGACACGACCTCGATGGCGCCATCGGCCGCACGCATGCCGCAGCGGATCTGGCCGCCCTCGAACGCGGGACCGGCCGGCGCCGCCGTCGACAGCAGACGGTCACCGTCGCCCAGGACGATCTCGCAGTTGGTGCCGACGTCGATGAACAGCCGCAGTCGCTTGTCGCGGTCCATGCCCGACGCCAGCGTGCCGGCCACGATGTCGCCACCGACGTAGGCGCCGAGCGACGGCAGCACGTACGCCGGAGCCGCCGGGTGGATGGGGACGCCGAGATCGGCGGCACTGACGGTCGGGGTGAGGCGAGAGCTGAGGATGAACGGTGCGACGCCGATCGGCTCGGGGTCGATGCCCAGCAGCAGGGCGACCATCGTCGCGTTGCCGGCGAGCGCCATCTCGTAGATCTGGGTCGGCTCGATGCCGGCCTCGGCGCAGACGTTGCCGGTCAGCTCGGCCAGGGTGTCCTTCGCGAGCTCGGTGAGCCGCGGCAGCGTGTCGGGATCCATCATCGTCGCGCTGATCCTGGTGATGACGTCACCACCGAAGGGCTGCTGCTTGTTGAGCATCGATGCGACGGCTACCGGCGTACCGATGGAAGTGTCGAGCAGGGTCGCCACGACGGTCGTCGTGCCGAGGTCGAACGCGATGGCGTGGTGGGTCTCGGTCGTGTCGCCGGGCTCGACATCGATGAGCAGCTCGTCGACGATGACGGCGGTGACCTTCCAACCAGCGGCGCGAATGACCGACGGTATGCGGCGCAGGGCGTGCAGGTCCACCTTGAGCTCGAGGTCGTCGATCGCGGCCAGCAGGCGTTCGACGTCCGGCACCTGGTCGTGCAGCGACGGCTCGGAGAGCTCGACGTAGCGCTTCATGATGGCCGGCCGCAGGATGACCTGCCGCCCGACGCCGACCGTGGCGGCCTTGGGCCGAGTGGTCAGCGGCGGGATCTCGATCTTGAGGTCGGTGTGCACCGAGGCCAGGCACGCGAGACGCCAGCCGTCGTCGAGCTCGTCGGGCCGGAACGCGCGCTGGTCCATCGGCGACACCGGGATCGTGCCGTCCAGGATCTTGACCTTGCACTTCTTGCACGTGCCGTGACCGCCGCACGTCGAGTCGATCGCGATGCCGTTCCAGCTCGCGGCATCGAAGACCGTCACCGCCGGCGGCACGCGTACGTCGCGCCCAGCGGGTGTGAAGCTCAGCTTGAGCCGGCCCGTCCCGTCCCATTCGGGATTGGCCGCATACTCGGCTTCGGCATCGACGTGAATCGCCCGTGAACGGCGCGGCTGATCGGTCATCAGGCTGTTGCAGCCTCCTGGGCCGCCTTCTCGACGGCTTGCTTCGCACGGAAGTCAGCGATCCACGCCATGCCCCACTCGTCGTTGCCCATCACGACGTCGGCAGCCTTGACCGCCCTGACCATGCGCGGGCTGCGGGCGTCCATGATCGCGGACGTCAGCCCCGCGGCGATCGCCATCGGAAGGAACGAGGCACCGAGGTCGTCGCGACCCGGCATGCCGAACGAGTTGTTGCCGGCACCGCAGGTCGTGTTGATGCCCCAGCGATCGCGGATGCCGGACACGGTCTGGAAGAACGACCGCCCGACCTGCGGATCGGCGCCGATCGGCATCGCGAGGGGATCGATCACGATGTCCTCGAGCGCAATGCCGTACTCCGTGGTCGCCACGCGGACGATCTTGTCGACGAGCTCGAGTCGCTTCTCCGGCTCCATCGGGATCTCGTCGTGATCGTTGGGCAGTGCGATGACGGCAGCGTTGTACTTCTTGACCAGCGGCAGGATCGCCTCCATGCGGTCATCCTCGGCCGTGATCGAGTTGACCAACGCCCGGCCCTCGTATGCGGCCAGGCCGACCTCGAGCGCCTCCACGACGGAGGAGTCGATGCAGATCGGCAGGTCCGTGCGGCTCTGGACGAGCTTGATGGCCCGCCCGAGGAGCTCCGGCTCATCCGTCAGCGGCACGCCCATGTTGACGTCGAGGACCATCGCTCCGTTGGCGACCTGCGCCTCGACGTCGCGCTCGATCGCCGACATGTCGCCGGCGCGCAGCTGCTCCTGGAAGATCCGTCGTCCGGTCGGGTTGATGCGCTCTCCGATGATGCAGAACTTCTGGTCGTGACCGATCACGACTTCCTTGCTGGCCGAACGGATGATGGTGTGCACTACGAGCTCCTGGTTGCTGGGGTTGGGAATCAGACGCCGACGGCGGCTTCGCGGCGGCGCATGATCAGGTCCTTGGCCTTCTTGACCGTCGCCGAGGCGTCCGGCGCATAGGCGTCGGCGCCGACCGCGTCGGCGTACTCCTGCGTGACCGGCGCGCCACCGACCATGACGATGACGTTGTCGCGCATGCCGGCCTTCTCGAGCGCGTTGATGTTGGCCTTGAACATCGGCATCGTCGTGGTGAGGAATGCCGACATGCCGACGATGTCCGGCTTGTGCTCGGTGATGGCCTCGACGAACTTCTCCGGCGGCACCTGCACGCCGAGATCGATGACGTGGAATCCTGCGCCCTCGAGCATGATGTTGACGAGGTTCTTGCCGATGTCGTGCACGTCGCCCTTGACGGTGCCCATCAGGAACGTGCCGACGGTCTCCGCGCCGGTCTCCGCAAGCAGCGGGCGCAGCACGTCGAGCGCCCCACTCATCGCCCGGCCGGCGATCAGCATCTCGGGCACGAAGAAGTCTCCCCGCTCGAAGCGCGCACCGACCTCCTCCAGCGAAGGGATCAGCGCGTCGAACAGCAGCGTCTCCGGGCCCATGTCCATCTCGATGCCGAGCTTGGTGAGCTCGAGGACACGGGGCGCATTGCCGACGAGCGTCTCGTCGTAGAGCCCTTGCAGGACTTCTTCAGGAGTCATTGCGGGATTCCTTTCGTATGCGACGGGCGAGCAGTCGGGTCAGCTGTTGTGACTCGGCGACCAGGAGGTCGCCGATGCTGGTGAGGGAGTCCTCGATCCGGAACGCAGGACCGGAGACTCCCAGGGCGGCCAGGATGTGGCCGTCGGCGCCGAAGACGGGCGCGGCAATGCCGTCCAGCCCCTCCTCGAGCTCGCCACGCGTGATGGCGAAGCCGCGTTCACGTACGCGATCGAGCTCTGCCTTGAGCTCGGCCGTGTCTGTGATGGTTGCCGGAGTGCGCCGCTCGAGCTCGCCCTTGGGCAGCGGGAGTGCGCCGAAGGCGTACATCACCTTGCCCAGCGACGAGCAGTGCGGCGGAACGTCGATGCCGACCCAGTTCAACGCACCGATCATGAAGGTCGAGTCGATCTGGGCGACCTGCACCACGGTGTCGCCTCGGGACACCGCCAGGTTGACGGTCTCTCCGGTGGCCTCGGCGAGGCGGTCGAGGTTGGGCTGCGACGCAGCGACCAGGGCCTCGACGCGGTCGAACTTGCTGGCGTAGTGCGCGAACAGGGCGCCTCCGCGGAAGGCTCCGTCGCGATCACGCTCGAGCAGACCGTTGCGCTCGAGCCCCTGCAACAGCCGTGACGCCGTCGAGCGGGCGAGGCCGGTCTGGCCGACGATCGTCGTGTAGGAGATGGGCTCTTCGGCGCGCACGACCAACGACAGCAGCTCAGCTGCACGATCGAGGGACTGGGTGCCGTTGCTCATCGATCCACGCTTTCTCGACTCGGCCGAAATTGGGGGTGGGCGCGCTCTTCACAAGATCGCGATAGTTCCATAGTGTGGAACCGGAATCCCACTACATGAGGGTAAGATCCCGAATCGTTGGGGTCAAGCATTGCGGGCAGAGCAGTTTCCGGGCCCGCCACTTTTAGGGTCTTTGGAGGTCCGATGTTCGAGAACAAGATGCCGCGCTACGAGATCCTGTCCCAGGACGCGATGGCATCGCTGGAGGCCGCGTGGCGACGCCTGATGACCGAGGTCGGCGTCGAGTTCATGCACGAAGACGCCCTCGAGCTTTTCCGCAAGGCAGGCCAGAAGGTCGTCGACAACACGGTCTTCCTCGATCCGGAGTTCGTGCTCGCCCAGGTCGCCAAGGCGCCCAAGGAGTTCGACGTCCAGGCCCGCAACCCCGCCAACAACGTGCACATCGGCGGCGACATGATGGCGTTCAGCGGGGTCTACGGTCCCCCGTTCGTCCGCGAGGGTGCCGTACGCCGCGACGCGATGATGGACGACTTCCGCAACTTCACGAAGCTGGCCCAGGGCTACGCCGAGCTCGACTCGGCCGGCGGCATCATCTGCGAGCCGTACGACACGCCGCTCGACTCCCGGCACCTCGACATGATCTACGCGCTGCAGACCCTGACCGACAAGATCTACATGGGCAACGTCGTGACGGGTGAGAACGCCCGCGACACCATCGCGATGGGCGAGATCATGTTCGGCGGCCGCGAGGCGATCGAGAAGACGCCCGTCTCGATCTCGCTGATCAACTGCAACTCACCGCTGCGGTGGGACGACCGCATGCTGGAGTCCTTGCTCGAGTACGCCAAGGCGGGCCAGCCCGTCGTCCTGACCCCGTTCATCCTGATGGGCGCGATGTCGCCGGTCACGATTCCGGCCGCCCTCGTGCAGCAGATCGTCGAGGCCCTGTCGGGCATCGCGCTGGCCCAGCTGGTGCGCCCCGGTACGCCGGTCATCTTCGGTTCGTTCCTGTCCAACATCGACATGCAGTCGGGCTCGCCGACGTTCGGCACGCCCGAGTCCGGCATCGGCCTGCTGTGCACCGGGCAGATCGCGCGGCGCTTCGGCCTGCCGTTCCGCTCAGGTGGCGGGCTCACGTCCGCCCACCAGGCCGACGCGCAGGCCGGCTACGAGTCGCTCATGACACTGATGCCGACGTTCCTGGCCGGGGCCAACTGGGTCATGCACTCCGCCGGCTGGCTCGAGGGCGGGCTGGTCGCCGGCTACGAGAAGTTCATCATGGACGTCGAGCTGCTGCAGATGCTGCGAGCCGAGTTCACCCCGCTCGAGATCGACGAGGGCTCACTCGCGTTCGATGCCCACGTCGAGGTCGGCCACGGTGGTCACTTCCTCGGTGCCGCGCACACCATGGAGCGGTTCCGCACCTGCTTCCACCGGCCGTTCCTGTCGAGCTCGGACAACTTCGACAAGTGGACCCGCAACGGTTCGCTCGACACCAACCAGCGCGCCGAGGTCATCTACAAGAAGCGGCTCGAGGAGTACGAGCAGCCGGCGCTCGACGAGAGCATCAGGGAAGAGCTCGAGGCCTACGTCAACCGTCGCCGGACCGAGCTCGGCGACTGACCCAGCTGTGACGCAAAAGACGCCTCCATGCCGCGGCATGGAGGCGTCTTTGCGTCTACGTCACGGGTTGAGCCGCTCCGCGGTCTCGACGACGTTGGCCAGCAGCATCGCGCGGGTCATCGGGCCCACTCCCCCGGGGTTGGGTGAGATCCAACCAGCGACCTCGTACGCCTTGGGGTCCACATCGCCCACGATCCCGTTCTCATCACGACTCACCCCGACATCCAGCAGCGCGGCACCGGGCTTGACCATGTCAGCGGTGATGATGCCCGGCACCCCGGCACCGGCGATCACGATGTCCGCACGACGCACCTCTTCACCCAGATCACGGGTGCCGGTATGGCACAACGTCACCGTCGCGTTCTCACTACGCCGGGTCAACAACAACCCCATCGGCCGACCCACCGTGATCCCCCGACCCACCACCACCACATGCTGGCCCGCGATCGGCACCTCATGGCGGCGCAACAGCTCGATGATCCCCCGCGGGGTGCACGGCAACGGCGCCTCCTTGCCCAACACCAACCACCCCAGATTCGTCGGATGCAAACCATCAGCATCCTTGACCGGATCGATCCGACCGATCACCGCGTTCTCATCCAAACCCTTGGGCAACGGCAGCTGCACGATGTAACCCGTGCACGCCGGATCGGCATTCAACTCATCAACCGCAGCCTCAACCTCAGCCTGCGACGCCGTCTCCGGCAGATCGATCCGCAACGACTCGATCCCCACCTGCGCACAATCCCGATGCTTGCCCGCGACATACCACTGACTACCCGGATCACTCCCGACCAGAATCGTGCCCAACCCCGCCGTCACACCCCGCTCACGCAGCGCATCCACACGCACCCGGAGCTCATCCTTCATCGCGGCCGCAACCGCCTTGCCATCAAGAATCTGCGCAGTCACGTGATCGAGTCCCATCTGGTCTGGTTCTTGGCATCGTAGATTCGACAACCCTGCATGAACAGCGCACGAATCCATACGAAATCGTGCAAAACTGGTGGATGATCGATCACCGGCTCCATGTGCTTCGCCTGCTCGCCCACCACGGCACCGTGACCGCGACCGCCGAAGCCTTGCACTACACGCCGTCGGCCGTGTCGGCCCAGCTCCGTTCGTTGTCTGAGCAGCTCGGAGTTTCCTTGCTGGTCCCCAAGGGCCGAGGGGTGAAGCTGACGCCTGCTGGACGCCTCCTGCTCTCCCGCGCCGACGACCTGTTCGAGAGCTGGGAGCAGATCCGCGCCGAGGTGATCGCCGGTGCCGACGAGACCATGGTCGAGCTGCGCATGTGCGGCTTCTCCACGGCCGCTGCGGCGCTGCTCCCCCCGGTCGCTGCACGCCTGTTGCGAACCTATCCGAACCTCGACGTCCGAATCATCGAGGCCGGACCGGCCGAATGCTTCGATCTGTTGCTCGCCGGCGAAGCAGATGTCGCAGTCGTGGCCGTGACGCAGGAGATCCCGCCTGCAGGTGATCCCCGCTTCTATCAGCAGCCGCTCCTGAACGACCCGCTCGATCTCCTGATCTCGACCAACCACCGGCTCGCCGGACATGAATCAGCGTCCTTCCACGAAGTCGCCACCGAGCGCTGGATCGTCGACCGCGTCGGTCGTCCGTACCATCAGCTCTTCATGACCGCCTGTGCGACGGCCGGCTTCGTGCCGACGATTGCGCACGAGGTGGTCGAGTGGGAGACGGCCGCCGCCCTCGTCGGGGCCGAGCTCGGGGTGGCGTTGATCCCGCGGCTGGCCCGCCTGCCTGCCGGATATCCCGTCGTACGCGTCCCGCTCCATGGCGATCCCAGGCCCACCAGGCACATCATCACCGGCATTCGTCGCGGCAGTCGCGGTCTCCCCATCGTCTCCGAGGCGATCCGGACGCTCGACGACGTGGGCCCCGCAGCGCTCGCTGCCGTCCAACTGGCTGCGGACGAGAACCACCACTCCTGACCGTGCACCTCAGCTGCACGTTTTCGTACATTTTCGTGCGCTGTTCATGAAGAGTGGTGGATCCTAGGATTCCGCTATGGACGCTCGCCTCTTGGATCCCCCGCACCAACTGGACATCGCCGCACTGGCGGAACGACGAGAGCCGGGACTGAGCCTCGAGGCGCCGTTCTACACGTCCGACGAGATCTACCAGGCGGACATCGCGGGCATCTTCTCGAAGCAGTGGATCTTCGTCGCATCAGAAGGCGAGATCCCCGACGCAGGCGACTACGTCACCATCAACCTCGGGACGTACTCGGTCATCGTCGTCCGCGATGACGACGAAGAGGTTCGAGCCCTGCACAATGTCTGCCGGCATCGCGGTGCGCGCATCCTCACCGACGCGCAAGGCTCCGTGGGCAACCTGGTGTGCGGCTACCACCACTGGGCGTACGCCACAGACGGTCGGCTGCGCCACGCCCCCACGCACGGCAAGGACTTCGACATGTCGTGCTTCGGCCTGAAGCAGGTCGCGACACAGGTGGTCAGCGGCCTGATCTTCATCTGCCTGGCCGACGAACCTCCGCGAGGATCTTGCCCGGGTCTCAGACATCATCAGCCCCTACATCGCACCCCACCAGCTGGGCAGGACGAAGGTGGCGGCCCAGGTCGACCTGGTCGAGGAGGGCAACTGGAAGCTCGTGATGGAGAACAATCGCGAGTGCTACCACTGCGACGGACATCCCGAGCTGGCGTGCTCCCTCTTCCCCACCTTCGGATATGGCTCGTCGGACATCCCTCCCCACCTCCAGCCGGGCCACGATCGCTATCTGCTCGCCCAGGCGCAGCTCGAGGCCACGTGCGATGAGCTCGGTCTGCCGTACGCCGCCATCGAGCAGCTCACGACACGCCTGTCCGGCTTCCGCATCCAGCGCGAGGCGCTGGACGGTGCCGGCGAGTCCTTCAGCGAGACCGGCGAGTCGGTCTCGAACCTGCTGCTCGGCGACCTCGAGCACCGGCGTCTTGGCCGGCTGTCGTTGCACCTCCAGCCCAACGCCTGGTTCCACTTCCTCAGTGACCATGCCGTGACGTTCGCGGTCCTCCCGTTGAGCGCGGGCCGGACGCTCGTACGCACGACCTGGCTGGTGCATGAGGATGCCGAGGAGGGCGTCGACTACGACCCCGAGGCGCTCACGAAGGTCTGGCGCGAGACCAACGCGCAAGATGCTGCCTTCGTGGCCCGTGCACAGCTCGGCGCGGCCAGTCCCGCGTACGAGCCCGGCCCCTACATGCCCAGCGAGTACCAGGTCGAGGCGTTCTGCACCTGGTACATCGACCGGTTGCAGGAGCACCTGTCGTCATGACGGTGTTGACCCAGACCTTCAGCGCGATGCTCACGCAGGACCGCCGACCGCCTCGCATGTGGGACGACAGCGCCGAGGAGAAGCTGATCTGTCGCGGGATCGTTCCGGTGACGGAGGAGATCAGCACGTTCGTCTTCGAGGCGCCGGAGCCACGATTCTTCCGCCACCTGCCGGGCCAGTACCTCACCTTGACCGTCGACGTCGACGGGCAGCCCGTCAGCCGGTGCTACACGATCTCCTCGCCGGCGACGCGCCCGTACGCCATGAGCATCAGCGTCAAGCGTGAGCCCGACGGCCTGGTGTCGAACTGGCTGCACGACAAGCTGAGGGTGGGCGATCGGGTCAGCGCGACTGGTCCACTCGGATCATTCACGATCGCCGAACACCCCTCGGCCAAGTACCTGTTCCTGTCCGCCGGGGTGGGGATCACCCCTTCGATGTCGATGATTCGCACGCTGCACGACCTCGCCGAACCGACCGACGTCGTGCTCGTGCACAGCGTCCGGAGCCCCGAGCACATCGTGTTCAGGTCCGAGCTCAACCACCTGGCCGCATCGGACCCCAACCTCGACGTCGCCATCATCTGCGAAGACGCCGGCGACGACTCCTGGGACGGGCGTCGCGGCCGACTGACCTCGGAGATGCTCGCCGAGATCACCCCTGACCTGCACGAGCGTGAGGTCTTCCTGTGCGGCCCTGCTGCCTACATGGCGGCTGCCCAGGAGCTGCTCGACGCCGCTGGAGTCGACCCCGTCCCGGGTCCACACCGAGTCCTTCGCGTTCGGAGCGGCGGATGAGACCCCTTCGGCAGATACTGACGGCGCTGCACCGGCTGCCTTCAGCGTGCAGTTCACGCGCAGCAACCAGACCGTCGAGTGCGACACCAACGTCACGGTGCTCCAGGCGGCCATCGCCGCCGGGATCCGGGTCCCGTCCTCATGTGGAGGCGGTATGTGCGGCACCTGCAAGACAACCCTCGTCCGGGGCTCCGTCGACATGCATCACGAGGGCGGCATCCGGCCGAAGGAGATCGCGCAGGGCAAGATCCTCCTGTGCTGCTCCAGGCCACTGGAGGACCTGATCGTCGAAGCCTAGGGCGCCTCAGCACTCAACGACGTTGACAGCGAGGCCGCCGCGGGACGTCTCCTTGTACTTGTCCTTCATGTCCGCGCCGGTTTCGCGCATGGTCTTGATCGCCTTGTCGAGCGACACCTTGTGGCTGCCGTCGCCGTGAAGGGCCAACCGTGCGGCGTTGATCGCCTTGACGCTCGCAATCGCGTTCCGCTCGATGCACGGGATCTGCACGAGTCCCCCGACGGGATCGCACGTGAGCCCGAGGTTGTGCTCGATGCCCACCTCTGCAGCGTTCTCCACCTGGGTGGGTGTGCCGCCCAGCACCTCGCACAGCCCCGCTGCGGCCATCGAGCACGCCGATCCCACCTCACCCTGGCAGCCCACTTCGGCACCGGAGATCGAGGCATTGATCTTGAACAGGATTCCCACCGCGGCAGCCGCGAGCATGAACCGCACGACACCGTCGTCATCCGCACCGGGCACGAACTTGACGTAGTAGTGCAGGACCGCCGGCACGATCCCCGCTGCGCCGTTGGTGGGCGCCGTGACGATCCTGCCGCCGGCGGCATTCTCTTCGTTCACCGCGAGCGCGAACAGGTTGACCCACTCCATCGCGAGCAAGGGGTCCGCGGGCGGCTGGCTGGTGGGATGGCTGAGCGCGGCCGCCTCGACGCTGGCCGCCGAGGCGGTGAGGGTGCGGAACAACGACGGTGCGCGCCGCTTGACCTTCAACCCGCCGGGCAGGATGCCATCGCTCGCACAGCCGTTGTAGACGCATTCCCGCATGACGGCCCACAGCGCCAGGAGCTTCTCCCTGAGCTCGGCCTCGCTGTGCCACACCATCTCGTTGGCGAGCATGACCTCGGAGATGGACATGTCCTGGCTCCGGCAGATCTCCAGGAGCTCATCGGCCGAGGTGAAGGGGTATGGCAGGACGGTCGTGTCGGCCACCACCTTGTCGGCGCCGTCAGCATCGCCGTCGACGACGAAGCCGCCACCGATGGAGTAGTAGCTGCGTTCGTGGAGCACCACACCGGCGTGATCGAGTGCCCGGAACGTCATGCCGTTGGGGTGCGCCGGGAGGGACTTGCGCCGGTGCAGCACGACGTCCTCGTCCCAGTTGAAGTCCACGCGGTGCCCGGCGATCCAGAGCTCCGCATCGAGGACGGCCTCCGCCACCTGGTCATCAGCGGTCGCGGTGTCGACCGTCTCGGGGTCGAGGCCCTGCAGCCCCAGCACCACCGCCTTGTCCGAGCCGTGACCGCGGCCGGTGGCTCCCAGCGAACCGAACAGCTCCGCCTGGACCCGGACCGTGGCATCGAGCCGGCCAGAACCGGCCAGGCCCTCGGCGAAGCGCTTCGCCGCCCGCATCGGGCCGACCGTGTGTGAGGACGAGGGGCCGATACCGACGGAGAACAGGTCGAGCACGCTCAACGCCATCAGGCGAAGTCCTCTACCCCTGATTTCAGGTGCGGATACAGCGGGAAGCTCGCGGCGAGTGCGCTGACCCGACGGCGCAGGTCTGCCTCTGGCGTCGACCCGATCAAGGCCAGCGCGATGATGTCCGCGACCTCGGTGAACTCCTCGGCTCCGAAGCCGCGAGTCGCCAGCGCAGGAGTGCCGATCCGGAGTCCCGACGAGACCATCGGCGGACGGGGGTCGAAGGGGACGGCATTGCGATTGACCGTGATGCCGATGCGGTGCAGGCGATCCTCGGCCTGCTGCCCGTCCAGCTCCGAGTCGCGGAGGTCGACGAGGACCAGGTGGACGTCCGTTCCGCCGTTGACCACGGAGATCCCGGCGGCAGCGACGTCGTCCTGCAGCAGCCGCGAGGCCAGGATGCTCGCGCCTTCGAGCGTACGTTGCTGACGTTCCCTGAAGCCGTCAGAGGCCGCGATCTTGAACGCCACGGCCTTCGCGGCGATGACGTGCTCGAGCGGGCCACCCTGCTGTCCGGGGAAGACGGCGCTGTTGATCTTGCGGGCGTACTGCTCCTTGCTCAGGATCACTCCACCGCGCGGGCCGCCCAGGGTCTTGTGCGTCGTGGTGGTGACGACATCGGCGTACGGCACCGGGTTGGGGTGCAGACCGGCAGCCACCAAGCCGGCGAAGTGCGCCATGTCCACCATGAGATAGGCATCGACGAGGTCGGCGATGCGTCGGAACTCGGCAAAGTCGAGCTGCCGTGAGTACGCCGACCAGCCGGCCACGATCAGCTTGGGCCGGTGCTCGAGGGCCAGCGCCTCCACCTCAGCCATGTCGACCAGGTGATCGTCCTTGCTGACGTGGTACGGGATGACGTTGTAGAGCTTGCCGGAGAAGTTGATGCGCATCCCGTGCGTGAGGTGGCCGCCGTGCGCCAGGTCCAGGCCCATGATGGTGTCGCCGGGCTCCAGCAGCGCGAACATCGCCGCCGCGTTCGCCTGGGCCCCTGAGTGCGGTTGCACGTTGGCGGCCTCGGCACCGAAGAGCGCCTTGACCCGGTCGATCGCCAGCTGTTCGACGACGTCCACATGCTCACAGCCGCCGTAGTAGCGCTTGCCCGGATAGCCCTCGGCGTACTTGTTGGTCAGGACCGACCCTTGCGCCTCCATCACCGAAGCCGGCGCGAAGTTCTCCGAGGCGATCATCTCCAGCGTGGACTGCTGGCGGTTGAGCTCCTGGGCGATCGCACGATCGACTTCTTCGTCGACGTCCGCAAGGGTCTGGATCAGTTGGTCTGACATGGCACTTCCTTGGAGTCCTGGTGTGCGCGGATGTTGCCGGTTGCCGTCAGCCGAGGCGACGACGCAGCTCCTCGTTGATCGCCGGGACGATCTCGTGCAGGTCGCCGATGACCGCGTAGTGCGCCTTGGTCACCATCGGGGCGTCCGCATCCGTGTTGATGGCCAGGATCGTCTTCGCGCTCTGGCATCCGGCCCAGTGCTGGATCGCGCCACTGATGCCGCACGCGACGTAGAGATCCGGCGAGATGCGGCTGCCGGTCTGGCCGACCTGCTCATGGTGCGGCCGCCAGCCGAGGCTCGTCACGACGCGCGAGACGCCGAGTGCCCCGTCGAGCAGGTCGGTGAGCTCGAGCAGGTCGGCGAACCCGTCGGCGCTGCCGGCACCTCGTCCGGCGCCGACGACGACCCGCGCGCTGGTCAGCGCGCCGGTGTCGCCCTCTTCCTTGATCTCGGTGCGAACGACCCGGGTCAGCAGGTCGGCGTCGGTCAGCACGGGGCTGTACGTACGCAGCACCGGGCTCGTCGGTGCGGCGGCCGGCACGGCGTCGACGGCGTGACCCGCGACGCTGAGCGTGGCGACCTGGCCGTCGAGGCGCATCTCCTCGAAGACACCGCCGCCCATGACCTGACGCGACACGATCAGCGGTTCGGTGCTGTCGACACCGATGACGTTGGCGGCCATCAGGGCATCGAGTCTGGTTGCGACGTGGGCGAGGACCTCGTTGCCGCGGGGTGTGCCGGACGCGATGACGAGGCGGGCCGACTCGGACGACGCCACGTCGACGACGGACGCGGCCCACGCCGCAGCGCCGTACGACGTCAGCCGTTCGTCGTCGGCGTGGTGCGCGACAGCGACGGCCTGCTCACCGAGGTGGGCCAGGACGAGCGGCTGCTGCTGCTCCGACAGCGGTCCGACGACGACCGCTTCCAGTGCGTCGTCGGCGAGGCTCTCACCGAGCGATCGGGCGAAGCTCAGCGCTTCGCGTGAGGTCAGGGTGACGCCTTCGGCGTCGGTCTCCACGAGGACGAGGATCATTTTGCGACCACTCCGATCTTGATCAGCATGTCGACGACAGCGCCTGCGGCCTCGGGCCCCTTGCCCAGGACCTCGACCGAGCTGGGCTGCGCCGGCGGGGACTTGAGCTTGACGCGTTGGGTGGTGGGGACGATGTCGGTCTCGATGACGTCGATCGGCGTCTTCTTGGCCTTCATGCGTCCGACGATGGACGGGTAGCGGGGCGACACGCCGCCCTCGGAGATCGCGATGACCGCCGGTGTCGGGAGCTCGAAGATCTCGTCGCCCTCTGGGCCGGCGCCGCGCGCGGTGACGGTGTCACCGTCGACGGAGACGTTCGAGATGCCGGTCAGCACGGGCCGCTCGAGCGCGTAGGCAAGCCGGACGCCGACCTGGAAGTCGCCGGTGTCAGCTGCGTCGGTGCCGACCAGCACCAGGTCGACCGGGTCGGCCTGGGTGCTGACGAACTGGGCGATCGCAGCGGCCACGTCTGCCGGTCCGAACTGTTCGGAGTCGGCCTCGATGTGGACAGCGCGCGTGCAGCCGACCGCGATGGCGTCGCGGAGCTGGTCGGCGGCGTCGCCGGGCCCGAGGGTCAGCACGGTGGCCTCTCCCCCGGTCGCCTCGGCGGTCTGGACGGCGATCTCGACGGCAGCCTCCTCGTGCGGGCTGGTCGTGTGCCCGACGTGGCGTGCGTCGACGCTCATGCCGTCCTCGGACAGCAGGACCTGGCTCGACGTCTCGGGGACTCTCTTGATGCAGACAAGGACGTTGGTCATGTCATCAGCCTCGGATTCGTGCGTTGTCGGGATCGAACAGTCCGGTCGCGTCGGCCGAACCGACGGTCACCGAATAGCGCTGCTCCATGTAGTCGACGGCCAGCTTGGTGCCGACCACGGCCTGCTCGGGCGGCAGGTAGGCCATCAGCAGGTGCTTGCCGAGCGACGGCGCAGAACCCGCCGACGTGACGTAGGCGCGGTGCCCGTGTCCGTCGATGAGCGGCTCGCCGTCAGGCGTGAGGACGGGCTCGCCGCCCAGCATGTAGCGCTTGGTCCCGTCGGCCGACGTGTGGTCGTCGACGGTCAGCGTGCACATCACGGTCGCGGGGTCCTCGGAGCGCTGCTTGACGTACGCCTCACGGCCGATGAAGTCCGCTTCCTTGACCTTGGGCCGCTGCATGCCGGCCTCGATGATCGTCCGCTCGCTGTCCAGCTCGGCGCCGTACGCGCGGTAGCCCTTCTCCATGCGTCCGGTCGTGCCGTATACACCGATGCCGACGGGCACGAGCCCCTGCGGGTTGCCGGTCTCGCGGATCAGGTTCCACAGCTTCGCGCCGCTCTCCATCGGGACGTACAGCTCCCAACCGAGCTCGCCGACGTACGAGATGCGGGACGCGAGGACGTCGATCGAGCCGAGCTCGAGGGACTGGCAGGTGCCGAACTTGAACGCCTCGTGGCTGATGTCGCTCTCGGTCAGGTTGCCCAGGATGTCGCGCGCCTTGGGTCCCCAGACACCGATCGTGGTGTACGCCGAGGTCTGGTCGACGACCTGCGCCGAGCCATCTGCCGGCATGTGGTCACGGAACCACTTGCGATCGAGGTTGCCATGGGCACCGCCGGTGACGACACGGAAGTGGTTGTCACCGAGCCGCATGATCGTGAGGTCGGCGCGGAAGCCGCCCCGGCTGTCGATGATCGGCGTGTAGACGACGCGACCGGGCGCGACGTTCATCTGGCCGACCGCGATGCGCTGCACCGCGTCGAACGCGCCCTTGCCGACGACGTCGAAGATCGAGAACGCCGTCAGGTCGACGATTCCGGCACGCTCGCGCATCGCGAGGTGCTCGGCGTTGATGATGGGTGACCACCAGCGTGAATCCCATTCGTTCTCACGCGGCATCACGGCATCGCCGTACTCACCCAGCAACGACTCGTTGGAGGCGTACCAGTGCGGGCGCTCCCAGCCTGCGGTCTCGAAGAACTGGGCGCCCAGCTCCCTCTGGCTCGCGTGCATCGGCGCCAGTCGTGCGCCACGGTCGCTCTCGTACTGCTCGAACGGGTGCACGATGCCGTACGTCTTGATGAACGCCTCGCTGGTGCGCGCTGCGACGTGCTGCTTGGTGCGCTGGTGCGGGTAGAAGCGGGCGATGTCGGACTGGTGGATGTCGATCTCGGGGTTGCCGTCGGTCATCCACTCGGCGACCGCACGCCCGACACCCGGTCCTTCCTTGATCCAGACCGCCGCGGCGGACCACAGGCCCTTGACCTCAGGCGTCTCACCGAGGATCGGGCTGCCGTCCGGCGTCAGTGACAGCAGGCCGTTGATGGCGTAGCGGATCTCGACCTCGGGGTTGCCGAGGACCTCAGGCATGAGCTCCAGCGCCTCTTCGAGCTGCTGGTCGAAGTCGTCCGCCGTGAACGGCATCTCGGTCGGCGACAGCTTCGACTGCTCGATCGAGGGGATCTCGTCGGGGTCGTGCAGGATCGCGCGGTGGGCGTAGGAGCCGACCTCCATGTCGCCGCCGTGCTGGCGCTCGTAGCAGAACGTGTCCATGTCGCGGACGATCGGGAACGAGATCTCGCCGACCGTGCCGGACAGCTGAGGGACCGGTCCGACGCTGATCATCTGGTGCACCGCAGGGGTCAGCGGGATCTTGGCGCCGGCCATCTTGGCGATGCGGGGGCTCCAGACGCCGCAACAGATCACGACCGTCTCGGCCTCGATGTCACCGCCGGTCGTCCTGACCCGGCGGATCTTGCCCTCCTCGACGTCGAGGCCGATGACCTCGACGGTCTGGACGACCGTGAGCGCGTCGAGCTCGAGGGCGCGCTCACGCATGATCGTGCCGGCGCGCAAGGAGTCGACGACCCCGACGCTCGGCGTGTAGAACGCACCGATGATGACGGAGGGGTCGAGGAACGGGACCTTCTCGACGACCTGCTCGGGCGTCACGATCTCGGAGGGGATGCCCCACGCCTTGGCGGAGGACATGCGGCGACGCAGCTCCTCCATGCGCTCCTCGGTGCGGGCGACCTCGAAGCCACCGGACTCGGTGAAGACGCCCATCTCCTTGTACTGCTCCATGCTGTCGAGCGTCAGATCCGTGATCTCCCGGGAGTGGTCGACCGGGAAGATGAAGTTGGAGGCGTGCCCGGTCGATCCGCCGGGGTTGGGCAGCGGGCCCTTGTCGATCTGGACGATGTCGCGCCAGCCCAGCCGTGCCAGGTGATACACCAGGCTGTTGCCGACAATTCCGGCACCGATCACAACGACTCGTGCGTTACCCGGCACTTCTGGCATGTGGAGCTCCGTTCATCTGTTGCGTAATTCGCAACTCAAATCGCTATCTGAAACACTCTTCGTCAATGGTCGCTGTCGATCACGCGAGTGTCAAGGCGTGCGGCCGCCCGATTCTCGACCGGAATGCCGTACGCCCCGAAGGCCGGAGCCTTCGGGGCGTACGAACGTTCGCGCCAGGTGGCGCGGACAGGACTACTTGACCCAGGCGTCGACCTTGTCCGGGTTGTCCTTGATCCACTTCTTCGCCGCGTCGTCGGCCGACATCTTGTCCTCGGCGATGTACTTCGCGACGATGTTCTGGTCGTCATTGGTCCACGTGAAGGCCTTGACGACGTCGTACGCCGGGCTGCCGGACTCGGCGAACTTCGTGGCGACGATCTTCTTCAGATCGGTCTTCGCATAGTCGCACGCGACCTTCTCGGGATCGGCGTCACAACCCTCCTTGTAGGGCGGGAGGTTGACCTTGACCAGCGGGACCTCCGACAGGAACCACTGCGGCTCGTAGAAGTAGCCGATCATCGGCTTCTTGTTCTTCTCCGCCTGGCGGAACCCGGTGATCAGTGCCGCCTCGCTGCCGGCGTAGACCACCTTGTAGTTCAGCTTGAGGTTCTTGACCAGCGCCTCGTCGTTCGTGACGTACGACGGATCGCCGTCGAGGAGCTGACCCTTGCCGCCGGACTCCGACGTCTTGAACAGGTCGGCGTACTTGTTGAGGTTCTTGTAGTCCGTGATGTCCGGGTACTTCTCGGCCATCCACGGCGGCACGAACCAACCGATCTGCCCGACGTTGCCGTTGGGGCCGGCGATGGTGGCGGACTTGTCGCCCTCGACGTACTTCTTCTCCAGGGCCGGGTGTCCCCAGTCCTCGATGACGACGTCGACGGTGCCCTTGGCGAAGCCCTGCCAGGCGACTTCCTCCTTGAGGTCCTTGTAGTCGACCTTGCAGCCGAGCTTCTGCTCGATGACCTGGCCCACGACGTGCGCCGAGGCCTCGTAGCCGACCCAAGGGTTGACCGCCATGTTGACGGTCGTGTCGCACTTCTTGTCCCCGCTGCCGCTTTCCTCGATGCCCCCGCCCCCACAAGCGGAGAGTGCGAGCAGGGCACTGGCCGCGAGTGCCGCGGTCAGGCTTGCCCTTCTGGTCAGAACATTCATCTGAACTCCTTCTTAGATAGGCCCTCAGGTCCCGGTGAACGGGGACCTGAGAAACATTCGCTTGCCTGTCCGCGCCTGTCGCGCTGACGTTCCTTGAGCCATCCGGTCGAGCATGATCGCGAGCGCGACGATGGCGAGTCCCGCTGCGAGTCCCTTGCCGAACAGCTCGCTCTGCGAGAAGCCGGCGACGACGAGATAGCCGAGCGCGCCCGCTCCGACCAGGCCGCCGATCACGACCATCGCGAAGACGTAGAGCATGCCCTGGTTGGTCGCGAGGGCGATGCCCTTGCGGGCCATCGGCAGCTGGACCTTCGTGATGAGCTGCCAGCGGCTCGAGCCGGCCGACTGCGCCGCCTCGACGACGGTGGGTGACACCGCTCGGATCGCGTCACAGACGAGCTTGATCGCCACCGGTGCGGCATAGACCACGGCCGCGATGATGGCGGTGAAGCGAGTAGCGCTGAAGAGCGCGAGTGCCGGCACCAGGTAGACGAACGGCGGGACGACCTGAGCAGCGTCGAGAATCGGCCGGACGATCAGGTCGACCGTGCGACTCTGTGCCATCCACACGCCGAGCACCAAGGCCAGGATCATCGTCAGGATGGTCGCAACGAGGGTCATCGTCAGCGTGATCATCGCGTCCTGCCACAGGCCGACGCCGAGAACGACGCCGATGCAGACGACCGATGTCAGGAACGAGCGCATCCCGCCGATCAGGAACGACAGCACCAGCAGGGTTGCCGCGACCAGCCACCAGGGCGAGTCGGCGAGCAGGGTCTGCAGCGGATTCAGCAAGCCGTACGTCAGGGCGTCCTTGATCGCGTTGGTCGTGGTCGCGGCGTTGTCGGTGAAGAAGTTGGAGACATTGTCGGCGGCCTTGGCGAACGGGGTGCCGAGATCAGGATCCGAGGGGAACTCCGCCAGGTTGAGGTATTGGCGCGACGCGATGATGCACGCGATGGCTGCCACGCCGGACGCGCCGAGGAGGATCCACCGGTTGCGCCGGCCGTGCTCGGACGGGATCGCCTCGCTGCGCTCGCTGGCGGCCGTCGTGACGCGGTCGAGCATGATCGCCATGATCACGATGCAGAGGCCCGCGGTTGCTGCGCGGCCGACGTCGAGGGACTCCAGCGCCTTGATGACGGGCCCACCGAGGCCGGGGCCGTCGACGAACGCGGCGATCGTGGCCATCGACAGAGCGGCCATGATCGTCTGGTTGACGCCGACGATGATCGTACGTTTGGCCATCGGCAGCTGGACCTTGCGCAGCATCTGCGAGCGGCTCGTGCCGAGCGACTCCATCGCCTCGATGGTCTCCGACGAGACCGTGCGGATGCCGTGTGCGCTGATGCGGATGACCGGGGGCATCGCATAGATCAGTGTCACGATGACCGCGGCGGCGACGCCGATGCTGAAGAACAGCGTGATCGGCAGCAGGTAGACGAACGAGGGCAGGGTCTGCAGGCCGTCGAGGATCGGGGTGATGGCCGCGGTGGCTCGTGTGCTTCGGCCCATCCAGATGCCGATCGGGATGCCGATGATCAGACAGATGGCCACGGCGATGAACGTGATGATGAGGGTGTCCATGCTGTCGGCCCAGTAGCCGAGCATGCCGAAGAGCGCGAAGCTGATGCCGGTCAGGACGGCCATGCGCCAGCCGGCGATCGCCAGCGCGATCCAGATCGCGATCGCCAGGACGCCGAGCCAGCCGATGTCGGGGACCGGCCGCGGGAATGCCGGCTGGCTGACGAGCTCCTGCAGGAACACCGCAATCTTCTCGAGGGCGGTGCTGATCTTGTCGAGGCCCTGCAGGATCGCGCTCGAGCTCTGCGCTGACTCGAGCTTGTCGCTGAGCTCACCGAGCCACTTCTGGAAGTCGGTGAGGTCGGAACGGGCCAACGGGAGGGTCGCGACATCGCGGAAGGGGAAGCTGAGGACGACGAACACCGCGAGAACGATCGCAACGGCTCGACCGCGGTGAGACTGCTTCTCCGCCGCGGGCGCCGGCGACTGTTCCTTGGACGCCGGCGGGGCCGCCGTCGTCGTACTCATGCCGGCACCTCCGTCGGCTTCTCCTCCGCAACGATCACGCGCAGGATGTCCTCGTCTGTGACGACGCCGAGCAGCTGGCCGTTCTCGACCACCTTGATCGGCTTGTCGGAGTCGAGCACGAGACGTGCGGCGTTCTGGACAATCGTGTTGGGCGGGAGCTCGGGCCCGTCGAGCGCGTCATCGGGCTCTGGCTGCCGCATGACCCACTTCAGCGTCAGGACGTGCGACTTCGGGACCTCGCTGACGAAGTCGCGTACGTACTCGTCCGCCGGGGCGCCGACGACCTCGTCGGGCGTGCCGACCTGGACGACTTCGCCGTCACGCATGATCAGGATGCGGTCGCCGAGCTTGAGGGCCTCCTGCAGGTCGTGGGTGATGAAGATCATCGTCTTCTTGACCTCGTGGTGCAGCCGGATGACCTCGTTCTGCATGTCGCGGCGGATCAGCGGGTCGAGCGCCGAGAACGGCTCGTCGAACAACAGCAGCGACGGGTCGACGGCAAGGGCGCGCCCGAGCCCGACTCGCTGCTGCATGCCGCCGGACAGCTGATCGGGGTATGACGCGGCGTTGCCGGCGAGACCGACCAGCTCGAGCACTTCCTGGGCCTTGGCGTGGCGCTCGGCGCGGCCGACGCCGCGAACCTCGAGGCCGTACGCGATGTTGTCGAGGACCCGGCGGTGGGGCAGCAGACCGAAGTGCTGGAACACCATGGCCACGTGGGTGCGGCGGAGGTTGCGAAGAGCCGATTCCGACATCTTGAGGACGTCGTCGTCGTCGATCACGACTTCACCTGCGGTCGGCTCGATGAGCCTGGTGAGGCACCGCACCAGCGTCGACTTGCCCGACCCGGACAGTCCCATGACGACGAAGACCTCGCCGCGCTTGACCTCGAAGCTGACGTCCTTGACGCCGGCGACGCAGCCGGTCTTCCTGCGGAGCTCGTCGCGGGACAGCTCCCCCTCCGGGCTGCCGGGGATGCGTGAGGCCTTGGGTCCGAAGACCTTCCACAGATGGTCGACCTTGACGGCGGTATCGGTCATGACTGCTCCACTCCTTGTGTGTGGGAAGCGTTGCGCGGATCGCCCGGCGGGAACAGTGGACTGCCCTCGCGGAAGCGATAGAACGGAACGTCGGTGGCCGGCTCGAGCGGGGCGTTGCCGAGGATCAGGTCGGCGGCCTTCTCGGCGAGCATCATGATCGGCGCGTAGATGTTGCCGTTGGTGACGTACGGCATCGAGGAGGCATCGACGACCCGCAGGCCGTCGACACCATGCACGCGCATGCTGGTCGGGTCGAGCACGCTCATGTCGTCGGTGCCCATCCGGGCGGTGCACGACGGGTGGAGAGCGGTCTCGGCGTCCTTGGCGACCCAGTCCAGGATTTCCTGGTCGGTCTCGACCGACGGTCCGGGAGAGATCTCCCCGTCGTTGAACGGTTCGAACGCCGGCTGGTTGAGAATGCGGCGGGCGACACGGACCATCTCGATCCACTCGCGCCGGTCGGTCTCGGTCGAGAGGTAGTTGAACCGCAGCGCCGGGTGTTCCTTGGGATCGGTGGACTTGATCTTCACGGTGCCGCGGCAGTCGGAGTACATCGGACCAATGTGCACCTGATAGCCGTGCTCGGCCGCCGGCTGCGAGCCGTCGTACCGGATGGCGATCGGCAGGAAGTGGAACATCAGGTTGGGGTAGTCGACCAGGTCGTTGCTGCGGACGAAGCCACCAGCCTCGAAGTGGTTGGATGCGCCGACGCCCTTGCGGAGGAACAGCCACTCGGCGCCGATGCGCGGCTTGTGGCGGTGCTTGAGCCAGGGCCCGATCGAGACGGGCTGCTTGCTGGCGTACTGGATGTAGACCTCGAGGTGGTCCTGGAGGTTCTCGCCGACTCCGGGCAGGTCGACCACCGACTTGATGCCGAGGGCCTCGAGCTCGGCCGCGTTGCCGATCCCGGACAGCTGCATCAGCTGTGGTGAGTTGATCGCGCCGCCGCACAGGATGACTTCCTTGGCATCGACGCTGCGGTGCAGCTTGCCGCCGCGCAGGTAGTCGACGCCGGTGACCCTGGTGCCCTCGGTTCGCAGGCCCGTGACGTGCGCGAGCGTCTCGACCCGGAGGTTGGGCCGGTTCATGACGGGGTGGAGGTACGCGCGGGCCGCACTGAGCCGGCGACCGCGATGCAGATTGCGGTCGAAGCGTGCGAAGCCTTCCTGCCGGTAGCCGTTGACGTCGTCGGTCAGGGGGTAACCGGCCTCCTGGGCGGCCTCCAGGAACGCGCCGAACAGGGGATTTGTCGCCGGTCCGCGCTCGAGGATCAGTGGTCCGGAGCCACCGCGCCACTCGTCCTCACCGGCAAGACAGGTCTCCATGCGCTTGAAGTAGGGCAGACAGTTCGCGTAGGCCCACGACTCCATGCCGGGGTCGGCGGCCCACCGCTCGAAGTCGAGTGGGTTGCCGCGCTGGAAGATCATCCCGTTGATGCTGCTCGAACCGCCGAGGACCTTGCCGCGCGCGTGGAACACCTTGCGACCGTCCATGTACGGCTCGGGCTCCGACTCGTACTTCCAGTCGTACAGCCGGTTGCCGATCGGGTACGGGAGCGCCGCCGGCATGTGGATGAAGGGGTCGAGCTTGGAGTCGTTGCGGCCCGCCTCGAGGACGAGGACGCTCGTCGACGGATCCGCGCTGAGCCGGTTGGCGAGGGCCGATCCGGCCGAGCCGCCGCCGACGATCACGAAGTCGTAGCTCTTCTGCTTCCTCATGCGTCAGCTCCGTCGAACCAGCGTTGTGGGGTGGGATCGATGTTGTGCCAGATGTGCTTGGTCTCGCGGTACTCCGCCAGGCCGTCGAGGCCGAGCTCGCGGCCGAAGCCGGACTGCTTGTAGCCGCCCCACTCGGCCTGCGGCACGTATGGGTGGTAGTCGTTGATCCACACCGTGCCCATGCGCAGGCGCGCCGCGACCCGCTCGGCGCGACCAGCCTGGGATGTCCAGACGCCGCCGGCCAGGCCATAGATGCTGTCGTTGGCCTTGGCGACCGCGTCGTCCTCGCTGTCGAACGGCTCGACCGTGAGCACCGGGCCGAACGACTCGTCGCGCACGACGCTCATGTCGGCGGTGCATCCGGTGAAGATCGTCGGCAGGTAGTAGAAGCCGTCGGCCAGGGCCGGATCGTCCGGCCGGGCGCCGCCCGTACGCAGCTGGGCACCCTCGGCGATGCCGGCTGCCACGTAGGCCTCGACCTTCTCGCGGTGGCCGGCACTGATGAGCGGCCCGGTCTCGGCCTTGTCGTCGAACGGACCGCCGATGCGGATGAGCTCGGCCCTGCGGACGAGCTCATCGACGAACTCGTCGTGGATCGACGACTCGACGAGCAGCCGGGCGCCGGCCGAGCAGACCTGGCCCGAGTGCAGGAAGACCGCCGTCAGCGCAAAGTCCAGGGCAGTCTCGCGATCGGCGTCGGCGAACACGATGTTGGGATTCTTGCCGCCGAGCTCGAGTGCGACCTTCTTGACTGTAGGGGCGGCGGCGGCCATGACCCCGCGACCGGTGACGAGCCCGCCGGTGAACGAGACCAGGTCAACCGCGGGATGAGTCGTGAGGGTCGGGCCGACATCGGCCCCGGCGCCGAGCACCAGGTTGGCGACGCCGGAGGGCAACCCCGCCTCGTCGAGGGCGCGCATCAACCAGATCGCGGTGGACGGGGTCAGCTCGCTCGGCTTGAGCACGAACGTGTTGCCCGCTGCGATGGCCGGAGCGACCTTCCACGCGGTCTGCAGCAGTGGATAGTTCCAGGGGGTGATCAGGGAGCACACGCCGACGGGCTCGTGCACGACGCGGCTGACGACGCCCGGCCGCCCGGTGTCGACCACGCGTCCGGACTCGGCTCCGGCCAGCCCGGCGAAGTGGCGGAACACGCCGACGATGTCGTCGACGTCGTAGCGCGACTCGATGATGCGCTTGCCGGTGTCGAGCGACTCGAGCCGCGCGACCTCTTCCTTGTCGCGCTCGAGGAGGTCAGCCACCCGGTGCAGCAACGCGCCACGCTCGAGCGAGGATGTCGCGGGCCACGGGCCGGAGTCGAATGCCCGTCGGGCCGCTTCGATCGCACGCTCGGCGTCCTCGGGCCCAGCCTCGGGAACGGTCGCGACAAGGCTGCCATCAGCGGGGCAGTGAATCTCCCGGACAGCGCCGCCAATGGCCGACTGCCAGACCCCATCGATGAAGAGCGTGGACATCTGTGCCTCCTCGCTCTAAAACGATCTCGTGGTCGTAACCCGCCCGATACAATTTTGTTGCGTATTACACAACCAGAACTACGTTGCGCAACAACTGTCGCGCCAAGTGGGCGCTACGTCAAGAGTCAATCTCGCCAGACGGTCGTTTGGCGACCCTCCATCCGAGTCGTTCGGACACCTCGGTGGCAACATCCATGACCTGGTCAACGGCCTTCTTGACCCGGTCCTCGTCGAAGCGGAACGTCGGTCCGGAAACCGACAGCGAGGCAATCACATCGCCGTGCGCGTTGTGCAATGGCGCCGCTATCGCGGTCAGGCCCATCTCGAGCTCGTCGGCCACCACGGCGTACCCGGCCTCCCGGACAGCGTCGATGTCGACGAGCAGCTTCTTGATCGACGTGATGGTGGTCGGTGTGTACGCACGGAGACGCTGGCCGACCTCCGCCGCGATCTGCTCGGAGGTGAGCCCGGACAGCAGGACCTTGCCGTTGGCGGTCGCGTGCAGGGGTATGCGCTGGCCGACCCAGTTGTGGGACTGCAGGGACGAGGTGCCCGCGATCTGGTCGAGGTACAACGCAGCACCCTCGGAGCGCACCGCGATGTTGACGGTCTCCCCCGTCTCAGCAGCCAGCGCCCGAGCCAACGGTCGCGTCTCCTGGACCACGTCGAGTCGCGCGGTGGTGGCGCCGGCGAGACGCAGGATGCCGACCCCGAGGCGATACTTTCCGCGTTCGAGATCCTGCTCGACGAGACCACGTTGCTCCAGGGTGGCGATCAGCCTGAAAGCCGTGGACTTGTGGACCCCAAGCTCGTCAGCGATCTTCGTGACGCCGGACTCGCCGTCGTGGGCGAGCATCTCGAGGATGCTGACGGCACGGTCCACTGACTGCACGTTGCTGGTGGCGGCCTTGGCCCCGCCAGAATTGTTCACTGAGTTGTTGCTCATAGCACGACTGTATTGCACAATTCACAACACGGTCGGCCGACATTCGAGTCGGGCCGAGTGTCACCCGAGGCAGGAACCCATGGCGTTCGATCAGGATCAACCCCCTTCATACGTGCTCACCCTGGCATGTCAGGACCGCCCGGGCCTGGTCTTCGCGGTGTCGTCCTGGTTGATGGACATGGGTGGAAACATCCTCGATTCGCAGCAGTTCGACGACCGCATGGGGCACAACTTCTTCATGCGGGTGCATTTCGAGGTCGCCGGCGTCGAGCTGGATCAGCTGCGCTCTTCGTTCGAGCAGGTCGCCACGATTCATGGCATGGACTGGCAGATGTTCTCCGCCGTCGCGCCCTACCGGACCCTCGTCCTGGTGTCGAAGTTCGGTCACTGCCTCAACGACCTGCTGTTCCGTCAGAGCACCAGCTCGCTCAACATCGTGATACCTGCGGTCGTGTCCAACCACCGCGACTTCGAGCGTCTCGCCGCGACGTATGACGTCCCCTTCTACCACGTGCCGGTCACGCCGGAGACCAAGGAACAGTCCGAAGCCAGACTCCTCGAGCTCGTCGAGGAGCTCGACATCGACCTGGTTGTGCTCGCCCGCTACATGCAGGTCCTCTCGGATGAGACGTGCAAGAAGCTGGAAGGCAAGGTGATCAACATTCATCACTCATTCCTGCCGAGCTTCAAGGGCGCCAAGCCCTACCACCAGGCCCACGAGCGCGGCGTCAAGCTGATCGGGGCGACGGCGCACTACGTCACCGCCGATCTCGACGAGGGACCGATCATCGAGCAGGACGTGACCCGGGTCGACCACCGGATGACGCCCCCCGAGATGGTCCAGGCCGGCCGTGACGTCGAGGCCCAGGTCTTGTCGCGAGCCGTGCGCTGGCACACCGAGCAACGGTTGCTCCTGGCCGGCTCCCGCGTCGTCGTCTTCCCCTAGGAGACCATGGTTGGCCCCCTACCAGTGGGTAGTCCCTTCCTGCACGGAGCACAGCTCCTCGGAAGGAAGCGCATCATGACTGAGACTCGAGGCAGCGTCACCGACGCTCACCAGTTCGCCAGAGCCGCTGCCGCAATCAGTTGGCGCCATGTTCCTGCTGGTCGGCGTCTCGGATTCGTCCCGGGCATCACCACGAACTACGACACCATGACGTTCGCGGACCACGAGAGCGAGCGCCGAGCTGCTGGGCATCTTCCAGGTCTCGGTGCTGCACAACATCGTGCACCTGCTGTTCGGCGTCGGTGGACTCTGGGCCGCGACCCAGGCGCGTCTGGTCGCACCAGTCCTGCTCGCCAGTGCCGCGATCTACGGCGTGCTCACGATCTACGGGATCGTGATCGACCACGACAGCGAGCGCCAACTTCGTCCCGGTGAACTCCGCCGACAACTGGCTGCACCTCGTGCTGACGGTCGGCCTTGCCGGGCTGGGCCTCGTCGTTCAAGAAGCGGCATGCGACGGAAGCCACTCGCGGCTGATCGCATCGCAGCCACCTGACGCCTGTGGGCTCAACGCAGGTCGAGCCGCATCAGGACACGCGGAAACCCGTTGAGCACCGAGTCGGTGTCGGCGACCTTGACGAAACCGGCGCGCTCGAACAGCCTCCGCGTGCCGACGTAGGCCATTGTCAGGTCGACCTTGCGGTCACCGTTGTCGACCGGATATGCCTCGATGGCCGGAGCCCGTGGGCACGCGCGAAATCGATGGCGCCGGCCACGAGCGAGTGGGAGATGCCCTCGCCGCGATGGCCCGGACGAACGCGGACGCACCACAGCGACCACACGTCGAGGTCGTCGACGTGCGGGATCTTGCGATTGCGGGCAAAGCTCGTGTCGGCGCGAGGATGCACCGCGGCCCAGCCCACCACCTCGTCACCGTCGTAGGCGAGCACACCGGGTGGTGGGTTCTCTCGCAACGAGCTGCGCGACCCGATCGCCGCGCGCCGGGCCCTGCGAGCGCGACGTTCTCCTTGGACGGGATGCGATAGCTGAGGCACCAGCAGACATTCGCGTCCGGTCGCTTGGGGCCGACCATCGTGCGTACGTCGTCGAACTCGCGCGCCGGCCGGATCTCGATCTCCATGCCGCCATCGTTGCACCGAGGACCGACAGGTTGCGTAGATCCTGAGTGCACCCGGTGGGTCGAACACTGTTCGTATCCGCAAGGCTTGCAGGTCGACGACCTGTTGCGCGATGACCGCAAGCTTGACGTTGGTGGCTTGCGAGTAGCGGCGCAAGACGTCGAACGCGCGATCGCTGTCGATCTTGAAGCGCTCCATCAAGATGCCTTGCGCCTGACCGAGCAGGTTGCGACTGTCCGCGGCGATCTTGAGGTTGAAGCGCATTTCGAGGACGACAAGTTCGTGATGCGGGATCACGACTCCATCACGTTGTTCACCGATGGTGTCACCGAGGCTCGCCGCGGGGCTGACTGGTACGGGGACGAACGCCTGTCCCAGATCGTCTCCACCCTGCCTGACAGCCGCAACGTGCCGCGTGAGGTCCTGCTTGACGTGATGCAGTTCCAAGGACCTGCAGCACGCGACGACATCGCGATCCTCTCTGCCATCGCCACGTCCGCGCGCGGCGACTCATGAGGGCGCACTAGAAGGGCGTCTCGCGGACGGGCCGGCGGTCTCGCTCGGCCGCCTCAACGTCGACGAGCTCAGCGACAGGGAGCTCGTTCGGTACGTCTGGCGATGCTCCACCGTGCGCCGGTCGCACCGGTGCCGTCTAATGAAGTATGCAGAGGTTGGCGACGTGAAGATCCTGGTGACCGGCGCGACCGGCTACATCGGGGGGCGTCTGGTGCCCCGCCTGCTCGAGCGCGGCCACGACGTGCGGACCACGACGAGCAATCCGGACCGTGAGCCACCGTGGTGGTGCGACCGGGTCGAAACCGTCGTGATGGATGCGCTGGACAGCGTCCAGGTCGCGGCCGCCTGCGAGGGGGTGGATGCGGTCTTTTACCTCATCCACGGCATGAGTGGGGACGACTTCGCCGAGACCGATCGCAGGGCGGCCGTGAATCTCGCCGAAGCGGTCGCTGCCCATGAGCTGGAGCGCATCGTCTACCTGTCGGGGATCGTGCCAGACGTGGCTGATGAGGAACTCTCCGAGCACATCACGTCGCGGCGGGAGGTCGAGCGCATCCTCAGCAGCACGTCGGCCACCGCCGTCACGCTGCGTGCCGCTGTGATCCTGGGCAGCGGGTCCACCTCGTTCGAGATCATTCGCCAGGTCAGCAAGCGGATGCCCATCCACGCCGTGCCGACCTGGATGAACTCAATGGTCCATCCGATCGCGATGGTCGACGTCCTCGAGGCGCTAGTCGGCGCACTCGACTACGCCGGGCCCTCACGGCACTTCGACGTCGGCGGACCGGAGCAGTTGCGCTACGGAGCGCTGCTGAGGGCCTACACCACGCACGCAGGGCTCGATCGACTGCAGGTCGGCGTTCCGCTGTTGCCCACGGCACTCGTGGGCACGCTCGTGGGCAGCCTCACTGACGTGCCCCGGTCCACGGTCGAGGCCTTGGTCGAAAGCCTCCACCACGACATGGTCGCCGCAGACGACGACTTCCAAGAGTCGCTGCTTCCCCCGCACCATCAGCTCGTCGAGCTCGACGATGCCTTACGGCGCTCACTCAGTCCATACATGGGAGACCCTGAGGAGGCGGACCCGATGGGGCCGTTGCCGCAGGACCCGGTCTGGGCCAACGGCGGCAACGATCGGCCTCCCTTGGCCAAGGTGATCGACGCAGTGAGGGACATCCTGCCGGGCGGACGCTGAGGTCACAGCCGCGCGACGCGTGTGGAGTCGTGCCTCAGCAAGCCCGTGTTCAGAACACCTGACCGATTTGCCCACCAGCCGTACGTCCGACTGCTGGGGTCGTTCCCATCGAGTCTCAGCCGCTCCTCGAGTCCCGCATAAACGCTGCAATAGCAAGAGAAACGCGACACCCGCCCGTGTGCTCCCGGTGGGGGTCGAACCCTATTCGCGCCCTTAGACGACCTGCAGAGATGCCGTTGGCTCCTGCAATTTCAGTGAATGCGTCTCACGTGAATCACGGCAATCGCAGGCAGATCACGAGCGTTTGTGCTCAAAATGTGCTCACGATGTCTCTGCCGGTTCCAGCCGGGGCGGAGAGGTGTGGCGTTGGCGTAAGTCGTCTGGCCAAGGCGAAAGCTCCGGGACACTCCAGCTCTGCTGGCGTGAACGATGACCGCCTCACCACTAGTGACTCAGGACTGAGTTTTTGCCTGTCATTTCAGTTGCATTCGTGGGTCCGGCGCCGCTGATTACATCGCGGGGGTGCGCCGGGGGCACACGGCGGAACGGGCCAGGCGCTACACGAGTGGTGAAGCAGTGCGCCATGTCATAGCTCGGAGCGCAACTTGTCGAACAAAGGAACAATGCGAGGAGCGATTCGGCGACTGAGGACGATCTCCGACCGCACTCGACGGACGCCGCTCGTGGTCAAGATCGCTTGAAGCACATCTTCGAAGTGCGCGTGATCTCGCGCGATCACCCGGCACAAGAGGTCAGCATCCCCGGCGACAGTGTGCGCCTCAAGTATCTCCGGAACCTTCGCCAACTCCCGGATGGTTTCGTCGGCAGCCCCTTGCGCCACCTGGACCTGCACGTATGCCGTCACTGCGAACCCCAGCGCCTGGGAATCGATATGAGGTCGCCAGCTGACGATGACACCGGACGCCTCGAACTTGTCGATCCGCGACTGGACTGTGCCGCGCGCAATGTTCAGTCGCCGTGCGTACTCGCGAATGCCCGCTTTCGGCTCTTCGACGATCAATCGCAGGATGTCGATGTCGAGCTTGTCCATGGCGCACCCCGTCTCCTCGCCCGCAGAACTGACCCAATGGCGCAACTGCAGCAACGACTCACCGTCCAGACTAGACCATTGGTATCGAAAACTTCTTCAGCCTTCTACCAACGGTTCATACTCCTTATGCTGACCAGACTCGCTGCACGGCCCTGTTTGCCCACCACAGCAGGGGTCGGCCAGCCTGCGAACTTACGAGGGACGGAAGCTCCGATGGAATTCACGCTCGATGATCGCTACACGCTCGAGGACGGCCGGATCTACGTGTCCGGCATCCAGGCGCTGGTTCGCACAGTCCGGGACCGGGCCCTTCTTGACCGTCAGCGTGGTCTGCGGACTGGCTCGTTCATCTCGGGGTATGAGGGATCGCCGTTGGCGGGCTACGACATGGAGCTGGCGCGGCGGATGAGGTTGATGGATGGGTTGTCGGTCGTGCATCGTCCTGCGGTGAATGAGGAGCTGGCAGCCACGTCCGTCATGGGTACCCAGCTGGCTGCTCAGGTCGGGTCGCTCAACGTGGATGGCGTGACCGGCTACTGGTATGGCAAGGGCCCCGGTCTTGACCGCGCGTCGGACGCGATCCGCCACGCGAACATGATCGGCACCGACCCTCGAGGTGGTGCTGTTGCGTTCGTCGGGGACGATCCCGCGGCCAAGTCCTCATCCGTGACCTGCTACTCGGAGTTCGCGCTGGCCGATCTGCAGGTTCCGACCCTGTACCCCGCGGACCCCCAGGAAGTTCTGGACCTCGGAATTCACGCGGCGTACCTGTCTCGGCACTCCGGCCTGTGGTCCGCTCTGAAGATCGTCACGGCCGTGGCGGACGGTGCGTGCTCCGCCGTTGTCACGCCCGACGGAGTCCCTGCGCTGACCGATCTGGAGCCCAGCACCTTCCGCCCTGACGCCAATCTGGCTGCCCCGGGCCTGATGGCGCTCGAACGCAGCTTGGCTTCGCAGCGTCTCCCCCGCGTGTGGGAGTACGCCCGCGCCCACCGCCTCGATCGTCACGTCGCACGATCCTCGGATGACCGCATCGGGATCGTCTGCGCCGGCAAGACCTATTTCGACGTCATCGAGGCCCTGAGCTCGCTCGGGCTCGACCTGGCGGATCTGAGTCGACACGGCATTCGATTGCTGAAGATCGGGATGATCTGGCCACTGGATCCACACGTGATCACCGAGTTTGCCGATGGTCTCCAGGAGATCATCGTCGTGGAGGAAAAGCGGTCCTTCCTCGAAGCCGCGGTCAAGGAAATTCTCTACGGCCGCGCCGGATCTCCCCTCGTTCTCGGCAAGACTGACGACAAGGGGCGCGAGCTCGTCAGTCCGGTCGGCGAGCTGGACTCGGACGCGGTCAGTCGTGCGCTTGCCCGTCGACTGGGCGAAGCTCATCGAATCGAGCCGGTTCTGGCCTGGCGGGAGCAACCAGCGACGACCCGTACCTCCCTTCAGCTGCTGACGCGGACTCCCTATTTCTGCTCCGGATGCCCTCACAACGCCTCGACGCAGGTGCCGGATGGCTCCGTTGTCGGCGCCGGAATCGGTTGCCACGGCATGGTGCTGCTGATGGACGACAAGCAGACGGGGCGCGTGATTGGGCTGACCCAAATGGGCGGCGAGGGGGCCCAATGGCTCGGCATGGCGCCATTCGTCGACAAGGACCACTTCATCCAGAACGTCGGCGACGGCACGTTCACTCACTCCGGCAGCCTCGCCCTCCGCGCGGCCGTCGCGTCCGGAGAGAACATCACCTACAAGATCTTGTACAACTCCACCGTCGCGATGACCGGCGGGCAGGACCCGGTCGGCGAGCTGTCGCTGCCGCGTTTGGTGCAGCTGCTTCGCGCCGAGGGCGTCAGCAAGATCGTCGTCACCAGCGAAGACCTACGACGCGCCAAGGCGCAGCGGTTGCCGAAGGACGTCGAGCTTCGCGATCGAGCGGACATCGTCGACATCCAGAGTGAGCTTTCTGCGGTTCCCGGCGTGACTGTTCTGATCCACGACCAGGAGTGCGCTGCCGAGAAGCGGCGCAAGCGCAAGCGCGGGCAAGCCGAGACGCCGGCAACGCGCGTGGTGATCAATGAGCGCATCTGCGAGGGATGCGGTGACTGTGGCGAGAAGTCCAATTGCATGTCAGTGCAGCCCGTGCAGACGGAGTTCGGTCGCAAGACGCGCATCCATCAGTCCTCCTGCAACCTGGACTATTCGTGCCTCTCAGGCGACTGCCCGTCCTTCGTCAAGGTCGTCCCAGGCAAGGTCAAGGTCGCGCGCGAACGCGTCAGCGATCTGTCGAGCGAATCGCTACCGGTCCCGGAGTCGTCGCTGGCCAACCAGGCTGAGTTCTCCATGCGACTGATGGGGGTGGGCGGAACCGGGGTGGTGACGGTGGCTCAGATCCTGGCGACGGCTGCCGCCATCGACGGCAAGAACGTGCGTGCCGTGGATCAGACTGGCCTGGCCCAGAAGGGCGGCGCCGTGGTCTCCGATGTGCGCATCACGGACCGCCTCGTAGCGTCGAAAATCCCCGATGGCGGGTGCGACTTGTACCTCGTGTGCGACACGCTCGTCGGGACCGACCCGAAGAACCTGAAGGCCGCCTCTCCCGACCGAACCGTCGTCGTGGCGTCGACGGCAGAGGTCCCGACCGGAAGGATGGTGATCGACACCAGCATTCAATTCCCGCCAGAAGCGGCAGTGCGTGAGAATCTCGAGGCGGCCTCCCGTCGACGCGTAGCAGTGGATGCTCCCGGGTTGTCAGACCAGCTTTTCGGCCACGAGCAGTACGCCAACATGCTGTTGGTGGGGGTGGCCTACCAGGTCGGCCAGCTCCCGATTGCCGCAGAGGCGATCGAGCGAGCGATTACCCTGAACGGCGCCTCCAGCGAGACGAACATCCAGGCCTTTCGGCGGGGACGTCAGATCATCGCGGACGAGTCCGCACTCCATACCGCGATCGTCCACACCCTCCCCACCCCAGCCCCACGGATCCCGCACCCGGCCGCAAAGCAGGTGATGGCGCGCATCGGTTCGGGCGCACATGCCGAGCTGGTTCGCACGGTGAGTCTCCGCGTGGAAGACCTCATTCGATACCAGAACGTTGCTTATGCGAGCGAGTACATCGATTTCGTGGAGCGTGTGCGGGCTGCTGAGGAAGCGGCTGCTCCGGGCTCTGACGACCTCACCCGCGCGGTGGCGACATATCTGTACAAGCTGATGGCATACAAGGATGAGTATGAGGTCGCTCGGCTCGTGCTCGACGATGAGTGGCGGGCGTCGGTGACCGGGGAGTTCGGCCCGGATGCCTCAGTGGCGGTCCAGCTGCATCCACCGATGCTGCGGAGTCTCGGACTGAAGCGAAAGCTGTCGTTCGGTCCGCGAGCGCGCCCGATGTTCGCGCTGCTGCGCGCGGCGCGACGACTTCGGGGAACTCGGCTGGACATCTTCGGCTATCACCCGGTCCGTCGAACGGAGCGCGCCTTGGTGCGGGAGTACCGCACGATGATCGCCGACATCCTGCCGACGCTGACGCCGCTTGTACTGGCCTCCGCGACCAAGCTGGCAAGTCTGCCCGACGCAGTTCGCGGCTACGAGCAGATCAAGCTCGACAACGTGGTCGACTACAGGCGTCAGGTCGAGGCGCTCAAGGCCGAGATCCACGATGACGCGACCCTCTCGCCGACTTAGCCATGCTGCAGATGAGTGAGTCGATGGAGCATGAGCGAGTCAGCATTCGGCGGGGTGAGCGGTCGGGACTGACGATCGTCGTGGCCGTGCACTCCACCAGGCTCGGTCGCGCGGTGGGTGGTTGCCGGATGTGGACCTACGGGTCTTGGGTCGATGGCCTGGCCGACGCCCTTCGCCTGTCGGAAGCCATGTCGCTCAAGTGCGCGGCAGCCGGCATCAAGCGGGGCGGTGGCAAGTCGGTGATCGTCCTCAGTCCAGGCACCGTGCTCGCTCCAGACCTTCGGGTGGCCGCCATGCTGGATCTCGGAGATGTCATCGAGGACCTTGCCGGCGAATACATCACCGGAGAGGACGTGGGAACGAGCTCCGAGGACATGCAGGTGGTCCGGCAATGCACTCCATGGGTCGCAACCGGGTCGCCCCTGCCCGCTCCCGACGAGGTGGAGCCTACGTCTCTAGGCGTGTACTCCTCGCTCGTAGCGACGGCGGAGCACATCTTCGGGCGAGCCGATCTACGCGGTCGGAGCATGTCGATCATCGGTCTCGGCGCTGTGGGAGCGCCACTTGCCCGGCTGCTCGCGGCTGACGGCGCTCGGCTGCTCGTGTCCGATGTGGATGAGACAAAACGCGCGACGACGGCGGACCTCGGTGCTGAGTGGATCACCCCTGCCGACGCCCTCCACGCGGACGTTGACTTCGTGGTGCCGGCCGCTCTCGGGGGGCTGCTCTCACCGGAGAGCGTGGCCGGCCTCAGATGTCGAGCCGTCGTCGGCCCCGCCAACAACCAGTTGACCGACGACGGCGTCGCGGACCTGCTGGCCGACCGCGGCATCGTGTGGGCTCCCGACTTCATAGTCAACGCCGGCGGTGCCGTGTGGGGAGTTGGAACAAAGCTGGATGGCAGACCCCCGGACGAGGTCTTGACCGATGTCGAGGCGATCGGATCTCGTCTGGCGGTGATCCTCGCCCAAGCGGCCGAGACCAGATCCACGCCGTTGGCAACCGCCCTCGTCGACGCCCGGAATCGGCTGAACGGCTCGCTGGACGCGGGGGCCGGGGATCCTCAGCTCAGGAGGGTATATGCGACCTGATCATCCCCGTGCCAGCCGTGCGGTGGCGTGCGCTTCAGGCGGGGTTGTCCATGATCGAGCGCCGAAAGCCTTGCAGGTCGGGGACACCGGCCAGGCCGTTCATGGTCTGCCGGAGCGACTCACGGTGATGCCGCTCCGTGACCTCGAACGCCAGCGCAGCGTCCTGAGTCCGCATGGCTTCAACGATCGCCAAGTGATCCTCGATCTCTGCAGGCTCGTTGAGCCGCGAACCGTACTTGGGTGCGAGATAGTGCAGTCGCAGGGACTCGTCGAACAGCGAGACGAGCACGCGCTCGGCCCGCTGGTTGCCGCCCAGGCGTGCTATCTCGCGATGAAATGCAGCCGCAGCCGCGAGTGCCGTTTCAACATCGTCGCCTGCCGCGGCCTGGCGGTGAACGTGTTGTTCGAGCTCGTCGAGCTCCTCTGCCGTGCTCCGATGTGCCGCCGCGACCACGACCGCGGGCTCGATCATCTGGCGAAGCGCAAAAATCTCCCGGACGTCTTCGAAACGAAGGGGACGCACGAAATACCCCTTGCGCGGGAGCACCACGACCCATCCCTCGTTGACGAGCAGTCGCAAGGCCTCGCGAATGGGCGTCTTGGACATCCCGTATTCCTGGGCCAGCTCGTGCTCGAGCAGCATGCTCTCGGGACGTCGCCGAGCCTTGATGATGTCCTCTCGCAGACTCGAGTACGCCTTCTCTGTGAGAGACAGCCGCGGGATTCGCTGCTCGGGTGCGTCCTCAGGACGGGTGACGGACAAGGTTCTCCTCAGGGTCAGAGCCGACACGAGTTGGCTCGTCGGAGCGAATGTACCGGCTGAGTGGTTGACATCACATGTGCCCTTCGCCATATTGTCCATACCAGTGAAGTATTGCGAAATATATCACTGACCCAGACCCGTTACGTCACTCGCTTCCGCGTCCTGACCGATTGCGGGAGACGCTAGGAGATCTTGATGCAGGTACGTCGAATTGCCGCCGTGATCGGGGCCATGGCGCTGTTGGCCACCACAACAGCCGCTTGCGGCCAGACCGGAAGCGCGTCGGGATCAGCCGACGACTACCCCAAGGGCCCCATCAGCATGACGGCTCCGACCGAGCCCGGTAGCGGCTTCGATCTCACGATCCGCGCGCTTGCCCAGGTCCTCGAGAAGGAGCGGATCGTCACGAGCCCGCTCACCCTGCAGAACCGCCCAGGAGGGCTCACCACGACATACATGAACGCGATGGTCGAGCAGTACAAGGGCGACGACGACAAACTCTCCGTGGCCTCGACCTCGACGGTTCTTCTCGATGTCGAGAAGCGCTCCAAGCACAGTCTCGCCGATGTCACGATGCTCGGCAGCCTCATGCTCGAGCAGTTCGCCGTCGCCACATCCGCCGACGCCCCGTACGACGATCTCGACTCGATGTTCAAGGAGCTCGCCAAGGACCCGTCTGCGTTCCCCGTTGCTGCGCCGCTCGAGGACAGCCTCGTCTTCATTCTGCTGGCAGAAGAGGCCGGGGTCGACGCCTCCAAGATCAAGTTCGTGACGTACGAGGGCGGCGGGGAGCAGGCGACGGCGGTGCTGAATGGCGACGTGAAAGTCGCCGTCGCCGGAGTCAGCGAGCTGAAACCGTTGATGACAGGCGGCGATCTCAAGGGACTGGCCGTCGTGAGCGACAAGCCACTGCCCGGGCTGGACGTCCAGACGAGCGCGGACCAGGGCTACGAGACGACACTGGCGAACTGGCGCCTGATCTACGGGCCGCCGGACATGCCCAAGTATGCGGTGGACTACTGGACCAACGCACTGAAGGAGGCGACCACCAGCAAGACGTGGGCGACGGTCGCCGAGCGCAACCAGTGGACCACCGCGTTCAAGACTGGCGAGGAGCTCGAAAGCTTCGTCGCCGACACGAAGGCGCAGATTCAGGCCGTGGCGGACAGCTTGGGTCGGCCGATCATCCCGTGAGTGAGTCAATCGAGCGGACCCCGTCGACGGACCGCAAAGAGCTCCTTTCAGGAGTTGTGGTCGCGATCGTGGGCGCAGTGCTCCTGTTCGAGGCCCGCCGGATGGATCGCCCGACCACGTCGGGCGATCCACTCGGTCCCGCGGTCTTTCCGACGGTGGCGAGCGTCGTCCTGCTGGTCGGTGGTCTGGTCATGATCGTGTCGGCTCTGCGCAACCGCACACAGTCCACGACGCCGGTGCGCCTTGACGGCGACGGAATGGAAGAGGAGATGCGGCTGGTCGGCGAGGTGATGGCCGAGGACGCTGTGCCGCCAAAGCGCCTGCTCGCAGTCCTGGCGGCGTTCCTCGTCTACATCATCGTGTTCGTGCCGATGGGGTTCATCGTCTCAACGGCTTTGTTCCTGTCGGGTGTCGCGACATTTGCTGACCGGGACAAGTGGCCGCGCAACGTGGTGGCTGGCATCGGGACCTCAGTCGTGACCTACCTCTTCTTCACGCAGGTCCTGGATGTCCAACTCCCCCCTGGCGTCTTGGGCTGAAAGGCACCCTCATGGAATCCCTCGGCTACCTCCTCGATGGGCTCGGCTCCGCCCTGACTCCACAGAACCTTCTGTTCGTCTTCGTCGGAGTGCTGATCGGCACAGTCGTCGGAGTCATCCCCGGACTCGGACCCATCACGGCGATTGCCCTCCTGATCCCACTCTCATACGGGATGGACCCGGTCGCCGCCCTCATCCTCATGAGTGGCATCTACTACGGGGCCATGTATGGCGGCTCGATCACGTCGATCTTGATGAACACACCGGGCGAGGTCGCCAACGCCGTGACCGCCATCGACGGCTACAAGATGGCCAAGAACGGCAGGGCGGGCGCCGCGCTCGCCACGTCAGCCATCGGCTCGTACGTGGGCGGGTTGTTCGCGCTGGCCGGCCTGGTCCTGATGGCTCCCCTGCTGACGAAGCTTGCCTTGAAGTTCGCGTCGCCGGAGTACGCCGTTCTGCTGGCGGCGGCACTGCTGCTCACCGGAACGCTCATGGCCGGCTCACGGACGAAGGCGATGATCTCAGTGGCCATCGGAATGGTGCTCGGCATGATCGGGATCGATAACCAGACGGCCGTCCAACGCTGGACGTTCGGTCTGCCCGACCTGATGGATGGAATCGACCTCGCCATCGCTGCCATGGCGATGTTCGCGATCCCCGAGGCCGTGCGCCACCTGGCAAGCCTGCACCAGAGCCTGCACAAGCGGTTCGCCATGCAGGGTTCGCCTCGAATGTCCCGGGAGGAATGGAAGCGATCGCTCCCGTCCTATGGCCGTGGCTCCGTCGTCGGATTCGTCGCGGGCATTCTTCCGGGGCTCGGACCTACGGTCGGTACGTTCGCGTCCTACTCGGTGGAGAAGAAGTGGGCGAAGCGCAAGTACCGAAACCAGATCGGACAGGGCGCGATCGAAGGAGTCGCCGGACCCGAGACAGCCAACAATGCCGCCGCCGGCGGCGCCATGATCCCGATGCTGACCCTCGGGATACCCGCGACCGCGACCACGGCACTCCTGCTGTTCGTCTTCCAGATGTACGGCCTGCAGGCGGGTCCCCAGCTCTTCGAGACCGACCCGGACCTGGTCTGGACCATCATCGCCAGTCTCTTGGTCGGCAACACCATGCTGCTGCTCCTGAACCTGCCGATGGTGCGAATCTTTGTGCAGCTGCTGAAGATCCCGCCGCCGTTGCTCTACGCCGGCGTCCTGATGTTCACGGTGCTCGGTGCGTGGGCAACAACGTTCAGCACGTTCTCTCTCGGGATCCTCTTCGCCATGGGTCTGCTCGGCTACTTCATGGAGGTCAGCGGGATCCCTCTCGCGCCAGCCATCCTGGGCGTGGTCCTGGTGCCGCTGCTCGAGACCAACCTGCGTCGTTCGCTTCTGCTGTCCGATGGCGATTGGTCGATCTTCATCAGCCGTCCCATCTCCGGCGGGATCATCGCCGTCACGGTCGCCGCAATCATCTTGACCCGCCTGAATGCCTGGCGAATCAACCGGTCCGCCAAGCGGCGGTCCGACGCTAAAGAAAAGGAGAACGCATGAGCACAGCTGACTTGGCTGAGCCCGGCAGGCTCGGCGGGCGGACGGCCGCTGACAAGATCTGGGACGCGCACATCGTGAGCCGCGACGATGGCCGTGACCTGATATACATCGATCTGACCCTGCTCATCGAGACGAACACCCCGGTCGCGTTCGAGGGACTACGTGCCGCGGGTCGTACGGTTCGGCGCCCAGAGCTGACGTTGGGAACCGAGGATCACGTCACGCCGACCATCAACATCGGGCGCCTGAATCCCGTGACGGATACTTATCTGTCGGAGATGCGGCGCAACTGCGAAGAGTTCGGGATCGAGCTCTACCAGCTGGGCAACGATTCGCGTGGCATCGTCCACGTCATCGGTCCCGAGCTCGGTCTGTCACAGCCCGGCTCGACGATCGTGTGCTGCGACTCCCACACGTCAACGCACGGCGCGATGGGAGCTCTTGCCTTCGGGATTGGCACCACGCAGCTCGAGCACGTTCTCGCGACCCAGGCGCTGCCCATGTCGAGGATGAAGAACATGCGCGTCACCGTCGACGGCGAGCTGCCCCCTGGTGTCAGCGCCAAGGACATCGCACTGGCGATGATCGAGCGGATAGGCACCTCAGGCGGCGCCGGACATGTGATCGAGTATCAAGGGTCGGCAATTCGGGCCATGTCCATGGAGGCGCGGATGACCTTGTGCAACATGAGCATCGAGGCCGGGGCACGTGCTGGCCTGGTCGTCGCGGACGAGACCACGTTCGAATATCTCCGTGATCGACGTCATGTCCCGACGGGGGACGCGTTCGACCGCGAGGTGGAGTACTGGAAGACGTTCGTCACCGATGACGACGCGGAATTCGATCGGGAGCTTCACATCGACGGCTCATCGCTTTCCCCCCGCGTCACGTGGGGCACTAATCCCAGTCAGACCGTGCCACTGAGCGGCGCCGTGCCCGCGCCTTCGAGCATGCCGGACGAGGTCACGCGTTCGGCCGCCGAGCAGGCACTGGCGTACATGGATCTCGAACCCGGCACGCGGATGAAAAGCGTGGAAATCGATGCCGTGTTCATCGGGTCCTGCACGAACAGCCGGATCGAGGACCTGCGCGTCGCAGCCGAGGTCTGGGAGGGCCGGCGCATATCTCCAGACGTCGAGGTGTTCCTCGTCCCTGGCTCGGAGGCGGTGCGCCGACAGGCGATCGAAGAAGGTCTCGATCGAATCTTCGAGGCAGCGGGCGTCGAGCTCAGATTCTCCGGGTGCTCGATGTGCATCGCCATCAATGGCGAGCGACTGCCGGCTGGTCGCCGAACGGCTTCGACCAACAATCGCAACTTCGAGGGCCGGCAGGGTCCGGGTGTGCGAACCCACGTCGTGTCCCCCGCAGTCGCTGCCGCGAGCGCGGTGGCCGGCCATCTGGCCGAACCCCGAGATTTGGAGACATTGTGAAGGCGCTGATCCAGCACGAGGGCACGGGGCTTCCGCTTCGCCGGTCCAACGTGGACACCGACCAGCTCTACCCCGCACGCTGCGTCGGGAACATCCTGAAGTCGGGGCACCAGGACGCGCTGCTCGCCGAATGGCGGCTCGATCCGGACTTCGTGATGAACCGACCAGAACACCAAGGCGCCACCGTCATGGTCGCCGGACCGGACTTCGGCACCGGCTCCTCGCGTGAGTGGGCCGTGTGGGCTTTGCTCGACTACGGCTTCCGGGTCGTGCTTGCGCCACGCTTCGGCGACATCTTCAGGACCAACGCCGCCGCTAACGGCCTGGTGGCCGGGGTCATGCCCGAGGAGGACATCGAGAGGCTCTGGCAGGGCATTGAATCGAGTCCGGCCGCTCACCTGCTGGTCGATCTGGAGACGCGCACCGTGACGATGGGCGATGTTCAGCTCCGGTTCGAGTTCCCGGACAACTTCCGATGGAGGATCATGAACGGCCTTGATGACATTGACGTCACGTTGCGTGACCGGGTGTCCGAGATCGAGGAATATGAGTCCCGCCGGCGCCTCACCATGCCGAGTGTTCCCCGTCGCAGGGTGAAGTCGTGACGACAAATGGCCAGGAAGCCGGCGGGAGCGTCTCGGCAGCGGTGCGGGCCAGACTCACTGGGGGAGTTCCGCTGGACCGGATCAGCGCGGCCGTCCGTCGTCATCCGAAGTCACTGGTTGACGAGTTGTCGGGTGTGCCCGACCTGAGCTCTGCCGTTGCCGACGTCCTCGACCAGACGGGACGCGGATCAATCCTGCCTCGATCGGCAGTCGCTCCTGTCGGTCCGAACCAGCGCGTGATCGGACCGGCGGTGACGCTTCGGTACGTGGCGCTGGCGGGAAACCCTGCCGTCACGCGGGCGAGTGGGATTCGTATGATCGCCGGCGACCGCGACCTCTATGGTGTTGCGGAACCGGGAGACGTCGCCGTGATGGATTGCTCCTGTGCTCGGGGCGTTGCCGTCATGGGCGGCCTGTCTGCCGCGTGGGCCGAACTGGCGGGGGTCGCGGGTGTCGTCGTCGATGGCGCAGTCCGGGACAGCGCCTCCATCCTCGGGACCGGGCTTCCCGTGTGGTGCGCCGACCGGGTGCCTGTCGCTGGTCGGTTTCGCATCGAGGCTGCGGCCATCAACGACCTGGTGATGATTGGTGGAGCGCCCGTCCACCCTGGCGACTACCTGGTTGGTGACGATGACGGGTTGTGCATCGTTCCGCACGAGGACTTCCCCGCGGTTGTGGAGGCGTGCATACGAGCTCACGCCGAGGAGAAAGGGCTGTTGAGTCTTATCGCGGCTTCTCGCGATGTGGCATCTCTCATCGAGAAGCTCCAAGCAGATGCGCCGGACTGACTGTGTCAGGCGCTCACCTCGGCGCTCTAGACGGGCTGCCACATTGCGTCCTGAACGGCTTGGACGAGGCTGTCGTGCTTGACGGTAGCGACGCCGTCGTCTGCGGCGGCCTTGGCGACGGCGACCGCGACGGTGGCGGACGAGGCGCGCAAATTCTCCACCGGCGGCAGCAGCGAGGCTCCCGGCTCGCTGACGTCGACCTGGCCCGCAACGGCCTCGGCGGCAGCCAGCAGCATCCCATCGGTGACATGGCTGGCGCGGGAGACGATCGTGCCGAGGCCCAGCCCGGGATACAGCAGGGCGTTGTTCGCCTGCCCGATGGTGTCGCCTGGCATTGAGTGTGCGTGGAGGCCGGTGGACATGGCACGCACACCCGCACTACGTGTCGGAGGATTGCAGACTTCGCGTCAGGCGATGGGCCTGGTCGAGCAGCAGGCGACCGAGCTCGGGACGGCGCTCCTCACGGAACCGTGACTCGACACCAGTGAGGCTCAACGCCCACGCCGGCGTGGCGGCGCCGTCGAACACCGCCGCGGCCATGCCCCAGCTGCCCTCGACGATCAGCCCGGGGTTGGTCGCGTAGCCAACCCGACGCGTCTCCGCGACCCGGTCTCGGAGGCCCTCCGCGCTGTGAAGGTCCCCCCACGTCGACGTGAGCTCGGCCCTGGACAGGTAGGCCTCCTGCTCGCGCTCGGGGAGGTGCGCCAGGATCGCGAGCCCTGCGGACGCGACCCCGAGGGGAAATCGGATGCCTTCGTGCAGGACGTGTGAACGCAACGGAAAGCTCCCGTCCTCCCGCACCAGGCATACGGTCTCGTCGCCCCGCCGAGCGGAGAAGAACGCACTCTCGCCGGTACTCGCCGCCAAGTCGTGAACCACCTCACGGGCGGGATCCCTGACGTCGTAGCGCGGCGATGCCGTCGCGCCCAGGAGATAGAGCTCCGGCCCCAAGTGCCATGCGCCCGTCCCATTGTCGCGATCGACCAGACCCTCCCGCGCCAAGGAGCTGAGCAGGCGGTGAGCTGTGGGCCTGGCCATCGCGATGTCGCGAGCCACGTCGGTGGTGGACACACCACGGGGCTCATGCGCGGCCACGCCCCGCAACAGGTCACCGACCCGCGACACGACCTCGGGCCCTTGAGCACTCTTCGACATACATCCACCCTAGCGTTCACTCAGCGAACGCCAATTCACCGAGCGTTCGGGCTGCGAGCGGCCTGCTCTGTTGCATTGACCGGGGCAGGTCGCCATGGCAGCGTTCGTCGAATGAACGGCAACCAAAGGGCGACCACGATCGCTGAGTCCCTCGACGGCCTCCTCCATGACAGCATGACGATCGCGGTCGGAGGCTTCGGCCTGTGCGGGGTGCCGTTCGACCTGATCGAGGCGGTACGCGACTCCGGCGCGACAGACCTGACGATCGTCTCGAACAACATGGGTGTCGACGGCCTCGGACTCGGCCTGCTCCTGGAGAACCAGCAGGTGAGCAAGGTCATCGCGTCGTACGTCGGCGAGAACAAGCTCTTCGCCCGGCAGTACCTCGAGGGAACGCTCGACGTCGAGTTCAACCCTCAAGGCACGCTTGCCGAGCGACTGCGCGCGGGCGGTGCCGGCATACCGGCCTTCTACACCCGCACGGGGGTTGGCACGCAGGTCGCTGAGGGCAAGCCCACCGCCGAGTTCGACGGCATCACGTACGTGCAGGAGCGCGCCATCGTGGCAGACCTGTCACTCGTGCACGCACACACCGGCGACCTCCACGGCAATCTGGCGTATCGGCTCGCGGCGCGAAACTTCAACCCGGTCGTCGCGACGTCGGGACGTACGACCGTGGCCGAGGTCGAACACCTCGTGGACGCGGTCGACCCGGAACGGGTCAACACGCCGGGTGTCTATGTCGCCCGCGTCGTCCAGGCGAAACCTCAGGACAAGCCCATCGAGCAGCGCACGATTCGTGCCCGCCAGACCGAAGGAGCACCGGCATGACCTGGAGCAGGGACGAGATGGCAGCGATCGCGGCGCGCGAGGTGAAGGACGGCGACTACGTCAACCTCGGCATCGGCATCCCCACGCTCGTGGCCAACCACGTGCCCGAAGGCGTCTCGGTGACCCTCCAGTCGGAGAACGGGCTCCTCGGCATGGGTCCGTTCCCGTACGAGGGTGACGAGGACGCCGACCTCATCAACGCCGGCAAGCAGACCGTCACTCTCAACGAGGGCGGAAGCTACTTCGACTCGGCCGAGTCCTTCGCGATGATCCGCGGCGGCAAGGTCGACATCGCCGTTCTCGGCGCGTTGCAGGTGGCGGCCAACGGCGACCTCGCCAACTGGGCGGTGCCCGGAGCCCTCGTCAAGGGGATGGGCGGAGCCATGGACCTCGTGGCCGGCACGCGTCGCATCGTCGTGCTGACCGACCACGTCGCGAAGGACGGCACCCCCAAGATCGTGACCACCTGCACGTTGCCCCTCACCGGACTCGGGGTGGTCGATCGCATCATCACCGACCGTGCGGTCATGGACGTCACGCCGGACGGACTCGTGCTGCGACACCTCGCGCCAGGGCAGACCCTCGAGTCCCTGCAGCAGATCACCGACGCCCCGATCTCCGTGCCCGTGACCTGATCTAGGAACCGGACTCCTATTGGCTCGAGGTCAATCGCGCTGTCGAAGTGTGCCTCCTCGTGCCACAGGCTCAAGGGCTGCTGACCGATCTGATGCTTCATGCGGGGTCCCTTCTCCCAACCTCGCCGCCGCCGCCCTGCCGCCAGCCCCGGGCCGCTCAACGCAGACGCTACGGGCGATTCACTCCTCGAATACCAGGCGTTCGTGACCCACCACGTGACCCTTGCGTCTGTGACATAGAACACCTAGACTCGCAACAGAATACTAATTCCGGTTAGCGGAACATGGAAGAAGGCGGACGAAAATGAACCATCCTCGTGGTCTCAGTTGGCTCAGACGCAGCGTCGTGGCGTCGATTGCGGCCGTTGCACTTTCAGCAGCATTGGTCGGTTGTGGCTCCTCGGACAAGGCCGCCACCGACGACGCCAAGGGCACGGGAGAGTTGACTGTCGCGCTGGCGGGGGCGATCCCTCTGTTCTCATGGATCTACCTGGCTGAGAGCGAAGGCTTCTATGCCGAGCAGGGAATCAAGGTGAAGTTCATCGAGAACTCAAGCGCGAACACCGCGAACTTGATTGTGTCAGGGAAAGCAGATCTTGCAGTACATGCTGTGGGCGTTCCGCTCATCATCGCGAAGCAGGGCAAGAAGGTGACCCTCGCGTACAACATGGGTAACCAGCTCGTTGGGGCGGCCATGGTAGGTGGCAAGAGTGTCACCTCGATCGACCAGCTGAAGGGTGCGCGAATCGGAACACTGGCTCGCGGGTCGGGCGCCTGGGGCACCGCGAATCAATACAACAAGACTCTCGAACTGAACGCCGACCTGGTGCCGTTTCCTGACAACGCCTCGCTGGCAGCGGCAGTCTCGTCGGGTCAGGTAGCAGCCGCCGTCGGCCCTCAAGCGCTTCTGGCCCCGGTAGTTGACAAGGCCGGCGGGCACATGCTGATCAGCGTCGCGGAGCCTGCCGACGTGAAGAAATATGTTGGCAAACTCTACTCAGCTGGCGCGATCTTTGGTCTGACCGACACTCTCAAGAGCAAGCGCGCTGACGTTGTGAAGATGCTCAAAGCAATTCTGCAGGCCAGGGCTTACTTCGAAAAGACGGACGACCTTGAGATCGCCAAGAGACTGCGAACGTTTCCGGCATTCCAGACCGTGCCTGAGGCACAGCTCGCGAAGTTGGTCGCCACCGACCGCGTTGCCTTGCAGACCTCGGAGGATCCGTTGACTGAAGCAGATTGGAAGTTTGCACTGTCAAACATCGGAGGCTGGGGGCTCGAAGGGTTCGACCCGAAGAGTTCGGTCTTCTCCTATAAGAACATGATCGATACCTCTTACCTCGAGGCTGCCATCGATGGGGATGGCAAGTGACAGTCACGTCCCCGGGCGATTCACGACAGTTAGTCGCGACTCTTGACGATGTTGGGTTCTCCTATCCCGACGGAATCAAGGCTTTGAGCGGCGTCTCGTTCGACATTCGGCAAGGCAGCATACTCGGGATCTGCGGGCCCAGTGGCTGCGGCAAGTCGTCACTACTCGCGCTGCTTGCGGGTCTACATGCGCCGACTGCCGGGAAGATTCGTTGGGTCGACCCAGATGGACCCGAATCCGAGCGCTCGCACCCTCTATGCATGGTGTTTCAGAAGGACACACTTTTGCCATGGCTGACAGCTTCGGGAAACGTTGGGCTGTTCGCGCGGTTCAACAAGAAGGCCAGGAAGGATCCCAAGCAATCGGAGCTGGTGGAGGAACTGATTGAGATGGTGGGCTTGACGGCCTTCAA
>CAWFOH010000009.1:0-44112 GCA_963817425.1 uncultured Actinomycetota bacterium | reverse complement strand
GTGCAGGATGCCGGCCTCGTAGTAGTCGTCGCCGTAACGGACATAGCCGAACGACTCGTACCAACGCTCGAGGTACGACTGGGCGTTGAGCTGCAGCTCGCCATCGCCCCAGAGCTGTGACACCTCGACCATCAGGCGCCCGGACAGCCCTTGGCCGCGTTGATCCTTGCGCGTGCACACCCGGCCGATGTGGCGCACGCCGTCGCCGCCGAGATAGACCCGCAGGTAGCTGGTCGGACCGTCGGTGTCCTCGAGCCAGAAGTGCGTCGTCGTGGGCAGCAGGTCGCGGCCGTCGACGTCCTCTTCCTCGACCTGCTGCTCGACGGCGAACACCGCGTCGCGGATCTTCCAGATGTCGTAGACGTCCTGCGCGGTCAGCGCATCACCATTCACACATCGCAGGTCCATGACCCCAGCCTAGGAGTACGTTTTGAGGATGGACACGGCTGTGGCCGGGGCGATGCGCGCGGTGCCGCGCGCGCACTTCCTGCCGCGGGCACAGCGTCGATCAGCGGACCTCGACCAGGCGCTGGAGGTGGGCCACGGGCAGACGTGCTCGCAGCCGTCGACCGTGGCCGACATGTTGCAGCTGCTCGACGTGCGAGCGGACCTGCGTGTGCTCGACGTCGGGTCGGGCACGGGCTGGACCACGGCCCTGTTGGGTCACCTCGTCGGGTCCGGCGGCTGTGTCATCGGGTGCGAGATCGTGCCGGAGCTCGTCGAGTGGGGACGGGAGAACCTGGCAGGGGAGGGCATGCGCTGGACGCGCATCGAACCCGCTGCGCAGGGCGAGCTCGGCCGTCCCCAGAACGCGCCGTACGACCGGATCCTCGTGTCGGCGATGAGCGACAGTCTCCCGTACGAGCTCGTCGAGCAGCTCGCGCCCGAGGGGATCCTCGTCATACCGGTGTCGGGTTCGATGACGCGGGTCGTCGTCGATGCCAGTGGCACGCCGACGATCAGCCGGCACGGGATCTACCGGTTCGTGCCGCTGATCCGTTGAGGTCATCTTCCGGTCAGGGCCGGCGCCTGCTGTCATCATGAACGACGAAGGAGCCGCATGGTGGAAATGACAAACAGGGTGAGCCTGAACCGCTGGACGTGGGACCAGGCACGAGCCTCTGTCGCGGGCGCACTCGGACGTGCGCGATTCGTGACGTGGTCCACCGCGGCAGTGACGAGTGCGGCATGTGCCGGGGCTGGCTGGGTGCTGACCACGGGAATCCTGCGCGAGTCCGCGATCATCTACGGCATCCTCGCCGGTGTCCTTGTGGGCTATGTCGCGCGCGGCGCGTACATCGCCACCGCCGTACGTCGAGCAGTCGCGCCGATCAGATCAGCGATCGTGCCAGCCCTGGTACCGGCGGCACGGTCGGCACAGGCAGCGGCGCTGGTCATGCATGGCGGTTCGCTGTTCCGGTACGACCTGCTGAGGGTGGTCCGCCAGGACGATGCGGTGGTGGAGATCGCCAAGTCAGACCTGACCACGCAGAGTTTTCCGCGCCCGGGCTTCTTTCAGCTGCTCATGACCGGTGCCGATGGCATGTATTACGACGACGGCAACGGCACGATGGATCAGGCCAGCCGTGACGCGGACGATGACGACATCCGCGCCGACGACGATGTGAGCAGCAGCTAGCGCGCGCTGACGCAGGTGTTGCACGTGCCGAAGATCTCCAGGGTGTGTGCGACGTCCTGGAAGCCGTTCTCCTCGGCGATCTTGTCGGCCCAGCGCTCGACCGTCGGGCCCTCGACCTCGACCGTACGTCCGCAGGACCGGCACACGAGGTGGTGGTGGTGGCCCGCGCTGCACTGCCGGTAGAGGACCTCGCCGTCGTCGTTGCGCAGGGCGTCGACCTCGGCGGCATCCGCGAGCACCTGAAGGCTGCGATAGACCGTCGACAAGCCGACGGACTCACCGCGCTGCTTGAGGATGTCGTGGATCTCCTGCGCACTGGCGAAGCCGTCGAGGTCCTCGAGGATCGCGACGACGGCGCGGCGCTGGCGGGTGTTGCGGGGGGCTTCGACCATCAGGTGTCTCCTCGTGCGAAATCTACTGGGTGGCGGTGGGTTCGCAAGCGTCTTGTCGCCGCTCCGAACAGTGCTGCCACGGCGAACACCGCGAGGGCGAGCAGCGCAATCGTCGGACCGGGCTGCGTGTCGATCTCGTAGCTCGCGACGACGCCGCCGAGGGCCGCGAACAGGCCGATCGCCATGGCTGCGGCGTGTGTCGCCCGGAAGCTGCGGGTCAGTTGCTGCGACGCGGCGACCGGCACGACCATCAGCGCCGAGACCAACAGCAGCCCGACGGTGCGCATCGCGACCGTGATCGTCACGGCGGCGAGCACCGAGATCAGGATGCTGTAGAGGCGTACGGGCACGCCGCTGACCCGGGCATGTTCCTCGTCCTGGCACACCGCGAACAGCTGAGGCGACAGTCCGACCGCCAGGCCGATCACGATCACGGCGAGGGTCGCGACGACCTTGAGGTCCCCGTCGGACACCGTCGTGATCGAGCCGAACAGGTAGTTGTTGAGCGCGGACGCGCTTTCCCCGGCAAGGTCGGTGAGCAGCACGCCGCCGGCGAGCCCGCCGTAGAACAAGATCGCGAGGGCGACGTCGCCACTCGTCCGGCCGAACATGCGCAGTAGCTCGATGACGACGGCGCCGACCACCGCGACAGCGACTGCGGTCAGGACCGGAGCGACGTTGGTGAGCAGGCCGATCGCGACACCAGTCAGCGCTACGTGCCCGATGCCGTCGCCGAGCAGCGCGAGCCGGCGCTGGACGAGGAACGTGCCGATCGCGGGTGCCGCGAGGCCGGTGAACACCGCGGCGATCAGCGCACGCTGCATGAATTCGTAGTCCAACAGCTCGATCATGTTGTCACCTCCAGACTCCTTCGCCGGTCAAGCCTTCAGGGGTCGGTGGCACGCCGTGCGTGTGGACGTGGGCGAGGTCCTCGCCGACGAGTCCTTCACACGGTCCCTCGTACGCAACCTCGCCGGTGTGCAGGACGATCGCGCGATCGATCAGCGGGCGCAGCGGGCCGAGCTCGTGGGCGACCAAGAGCACTGATGTGCCCTCGTGCACGAGTCCGCCGAGCAGCTCGGCGAGCGACTCCTGGTTGTCGTGGTCGACTCCCGCGGTGGGCTCGTCCATGACGAGCAGCTCGGCCTCGGAGGCCAGGGCCCGGGCGATGAGCACGCGCTGCTGCTGGCCGCCGGAGAGCTCGCTCAGCGACGACCGCGTACGGTCAGGCAGCCCGACGCGCGAGATGGCGGCATCGACCGCGGCGGCATCGGCCTTGGTGCTCCACCCGAACAACCGGCGATGGGCGAGGCGTCCGCTCATCACGACCTCGTGCACCGTCGCGGGAACGCCGGCGACAGCGCGGGAGCGCTGCGGGACGTACCCGATGCGGTGGCGGTCGCGGAAGCGATCGAGCGGCGTGCCGAACAGCTCGACCGTGCCGCCGCTCATCGGGATCAGCCCGGTGGCTGCGCGGACGAACGTCGACTTGCCCGAGCCGTTGGCGCCCAGCAGAGCGACGAACTCACCCGCCGACACGTCGAGGTCGACCTGTCGCAGGACAGGCCGACCATCGAGTGCCACGCTCACGCCGCGAGCCTTCAGCGGCTGTGTGGGATTGCTCATGTACAGCTGTTTGCCTTCCTCAGGGTCTCGAGGTTCTTGCGCATGAGCGTCAGGTACGTCTGGTCCTTGGTCGCGTCGGACAGACCCTCGATGGGATCGAGCGTAGCGGTCGTCGCGCCGGTCTCCTTGGCGATCGTCTTGGCGATCGCGGGGCTCACCAGCTCCTCGGTGAAGATCGTGGTGATCTTCTCCTTGCGGACCAGCTTGGTGATGTCGGCGAGCTGTGACGGTGAGGGCTCGTTGGCCGGGTCCAGGCCGGCGATCGGCACCTGCGTCAGGTCGTAGCGGGCCGCGAGGTACTGGAACGCGGCGTGGCTCGTGACGATCGTGCGGGACTTGCAGGTCTTGAGACCGGTCTCGAAGTCGGTGCCGAGGGTCTCCAGCTCGGAGATCAGCTTGGCGGCATTGGCGGAGTACTCAGTCGCGTGGTCGGGGTCGGCCGCCGACAGCTTGGCCTCGACGGCCTTGGTCACCGCGATCATGTTGTCGGGGTCGAGCCAGGTGTGCGGGTCCTCGTCACCGTGGTCATGCCCTTCGTCGCCGTGGTCGTGCCCTTCCTCCGCGCCCGGCTGCAAGGGCTTGAGCTTCACGACCGAGGCGACGTCGACCGTGTCCTTCTTCGACCGGTCGGCCTGCTTGACGGCATCGTCGACCGCGGCCTGGAAGTGCTTCTCGTAGACCACGACGTCGGCGTTCTGCACGTCACCGACCTGCTTGGGCTTGAGCTCGAGGTCGTGCGGCTCGACGCCGGGTGACGTCAGGTTCTCGACGTCGACGTGGGAGCCCCCGACCTGCTCGGCGACGAAGGCGAACGGATAGAACGACGCGACCACCTGGGTCGTGCCGTCGTCTCCCTTCGACGAGCTGCTGCCACAGGCGGCAAGGAGGAGTACGAGTGGCAGCGCGCCGAGCAGGGCGAGGGGTTTCTTCATGAGAATGATTCTCAAGTAGTTGGGAATCATTGTCAACTGAGACGCGGGCCGCCGGACGTGACGTGGCTCACTGTACGATGAGCGGGCAACACGCACATCACCCATCACTCGGATCGTCCGGCACGTACCTGCCGGTGAAGGGAAACATCAGCATGTCATCAGTAACGTTCGAAAAAGCCACTCGCGTCTTCGCGGGTCAGGACCGTCCAGCGGTCGACCAGCTCGATCTCCACGTGGAGGACGGTGAATTCCTCGTCCTGGTTGGTCCGTCCGGCTGCGGCAAGTCCACCTCCCTCCGTATGTTGGCCGGGCTCGAAGAGGTCGACGAAGGTCGCCTGCTCATCGGTGACCAAGACGTCACCGACCTGCCGCCCAAGGCCCGCGACATCGCGATGGTCTTCCAGAACTACGCGCTCTACCCGCACATGACGGTCGCCGAGAACATGGGCTTCGCGCTCAAGATCGCCGGCGCCAACAAGTCAGACATCACCAAGCGGGTCGCCGAGGCAGCCGCGATGCTCGACATCACGGAGTACCTCAACCGCAAGCCCAAGGCGCTCTCCGGTGGCCAGCGCCAGCGCGTCGCGATGGGTCGCGCGATCGTCCGCTCGCCCCGCGTGTTCCTGATGGACGAGCCGCTGTCCAACCTCGACGCCAAGCTGAGGGTCCAGACCCGCACGCAGATCGCCCAGCTGCAGCGCCGGCTCGGCACGACGACGGTCTACGTCACCCACGACCAGGTCGAGGCCATGACGATGGGCGACCGCGTCGCGGTGCTCAAGGACGGCCTGCTGCAGCAGTGCGCCGCGCCGCGCGAGATGTACGACAAGCCGGCCAACCTGTTCGTCGCCGGCTTCATGGGCTCGCCGAGCATGAACCTGATGGAGCTTCCCGTCGTCGACGGCGGGGTGCGTTTCGGTGACCTCGTCGTGCCGGTCGCCCGCGACACCCTCGCGGACGCACACGCGGCGTCCGTGACGCTGGGCATCCGTCCGGAGAACCTCGTCGTCAGCGACAGCGGGCTCAAGCTCGAGGTCGACGTCGTCGAGGAGCTGGGCGCCGATGCATACGTCTATGGCCGCGCGGACGTTGGCGGCTCCGACCGCACCATCGTGGCGCGCGCCGACTGGCGCAAGCCGCCGGCCAAGGGCGAGACGATCTTCCTGGCGCCGGATGACCCGGCGGGCGTGCACGTGTTCGCCACAGACTCGGGTCGTCGCCTGAGCTGATCTGTCATGAGTGTGGGGGCGTCTCGTACGAGGCGCCCCCACACTCATGTCCGGCGTCAGAACCGCTGCCAGTCGGGCTTGTTGTCCCAGGCCTCGCGGTAGTAGTCGGCGAGCCGCAGTCCCGTCGCCGCAGCCTCGTCGATCACGACGGTTGCCCGGGGGTGCAGCTGCAGGATCGACGCGGGGCAGAACGCGGAGACCGGCCCTTCGACCGCTGCGGCCACTGCGGCGGCCTTGCCCTCGCCCGTGGCGATGAGCACGAGATGCCTGGCGTCGAGGATCGTGCCGAGGCCCTGCGTGATGACGTGCCGAGGCACGTCATCGATCGAGTCGAAGAAGCGGGCGTTGTCCTCGCGGGTCTGTCGCGTCAGAGTCTTGACCCGTGTGCGGGAGGCCAGCGAAGAGCCCGGTTCGTTGAAGCCGAGGTGCCCGTCGGTCCCGATTCCGAGCAGCTGCACGTCGACGCCGCCGGCCTCGGAGATCGCCGCCTCGTAGCGGGCTGCCTCGGCCGGTATGTCCAGGGCTTCCCCGTTGGGGCCGTCGACGCGATCCAGACCGGCGTCGTCGGTGAACTCGCGGCGGATGACCGAGTGGTACGACTGGGGGTGGGTGCGGGGCAGCCCGACGTACTCGTCGAGCGTGAAGGCGCGGCAGCCGCTCAGGTCGAGAACGCCCTGGTCGTGCCGGCGGATCAGCTCGCGATAGGCCGGCAGCGGCGACGAGCCGGTGGCCAGACCGAGGACGGCATCCGGGCGCACGTGTGAGGCGACGATGTCGGAGACAAGGGCTCCGGCGGCGTCCCGGTCCTCGACGATCACAACTTCCACGGACGAGCCCCCTCATCTCCCGCGCCGAGCAGCGCGGCACCCAGTGCGCCGGCGGAATGTCCGGCCGGCAACCACCGTACGCGGTCGGCGATGCCCGCCAGGCGGCCGAGCGAGGTGTTCTCGTCGCGCCGCAGCTGCGTGAGGATCGCATCGCGCAGCGCCGGCGTCGCAGAGACGACCCCGCCGGTCACCAGCACGCAGCTGACGTCGACGCTGTATGCCAGCAGGCTGATGGCTTGCGAGATTCCGGAGATCAGCTCGTCGCGGATCCGGGCCGCATCGGTGTCGCCGGAGTTCGCGGCTTCGAACAGCTCTGCGGCGGTGCCGGCCCACTGCCGACGCACGCCGCTGCCAGAGGCATACAGCTCGAGGCAGCCACGCCGTCCGCATGCACAGAGCGGACCGGTCGGGTCGTGCACGAGGTGACCGATCTCGCCGGCCATGCCCCGCGAGCCGTGGCGTAGACGACCGTCGAGGAGCAGTCCGGCGGCGATCCCGGTGCCCACGTTGAGCAGCGCGAGGTCGTCGATGTCCGAGCCTTGATCGCGAAGCCATTGCCACCCTCCGAGAGTCGCTGCCTTCACGTCGTTCTCGACCGTGGTCGGTGTCCCGCCGGCTCCAGCCGAGACCGCTGCCGCGAGATCGAGCGGCTCGCCGTCCAGGCCCAGGTTGACCGCATGGGTCACCGCGCCGTCATGGACGACACCGGGCACGCCGAGTCCGATGCTGATGATCTCAGCGCCCGGCGGCAGGTCGGAGCGCAGTGCGGCCACCATGTCGAGAGCGCCGCCGACGACACCGTCGGCGCCCTGGCGGGTCGAGTGGGTCGCCTGGCTGACGAGGTCGTGGGGCTCGCTCGCGGTGACCGCGATGCCGTGAACCGTGGTGCCCCCGATGTCGAGGCCGAGGCGGATCTTCATCGGGCACCCCGCATCGTCGCGGCCAGTGCGTCGGTGAGCACGGCGGCGGACCCGTACGTGCGCACGATGCGGTCGTGGGCGTCGAGGGCAGGATCGGGCCAGCCGAGCTCGACCAGGATCGTGCGAGGGTTGGCGGCCAGCTGTCGTTGGAGCCAGTCCCAGACGGCGGGGACCGCGGTGGCGCGTCGGACGACGACCGCAACCTCACCCTCCAGCACGCCGGTGCAGTCGAGGTCATCCGCGGTCAGGTCGAGGCGCTCACCGCCGAGGTCCAGCCGGCCCCAGGTGGTTTCGCCGACGGCGAGGTTGGTGCCGGTGTCGATGCGGGCGACTGTGGCCGGCCCGTCGAAGGTCGGCGCATCAGCCGTCAGGGTCGACGCGATTCGGTGTGACAACTGCCGGGCCGCGCCGATGACGTGATCTGCGTCGTCGGGCACCGTGGTGGCGCTCCAGGTCGATCTCAGGTCGTCGACCCGCTGTGCCGCTTCGGTGAGTCGCACGAGCGGGAGCTCGCCGGATTCGATCGCGCGGCACACCGCGTCGACGGCTTCCTCGATCGCATGGGGCGACCCGGTCCGCTCGGGACCGAGGCACAACAGATCGGCGCCTGCCGCGAGCGAGAGCACTGCCGCACCGCCGATCCCGTGCACTGCGCTGGCGCCGGCCATGTCGAGCGCATCGGTCACGATGACGCCACCGAATCCGAGCTCATCTCGGAGCAGCCCGGTCAGCACTGCCCGGCTCAGCGTCGCCGGCTCCTGATCGTCGAACGCCTCCAGCAGTACGTGCGACGTCATGACCGTGGCGGCATCGTCGACCACCGCCGAGAACGGCACGAGCTCCCGGCCACGCAGCACGTCAGCCGCAACAGCGACGCGGGGCAGGCCGAGATGCGAGTCGGCGCTGGTGTCACCGTGACCCGGGAAGTGCTTGACGGACGCGGCTATGCCCTGCGCGGCGAGCCCCGAGACGTACGCGGCGGTGTGCCGGGCGACCAGCTCCGGGTCGGCGCCGAAGCTGCGCGTGCCGATGACCGGGTTGCGCGGGTTGCTGTTGATGTCGGCGCTGGGTGCGAGGTCGAGCCAGACGCCGGCGCGCGCCAGCTCGGCCCCGATCCCGGCCGCGATCGTGCGCGTCGCCTCGACGTCGTCGTACGCGCCAAGGGCGGCATTGCCGGGGTAGGGGCTGCCATCGTGGGCATGCAGTCGCGTCACGTCGCCGCCCTCCTCGTCGAGCGCAAGGACCGCGGTGGGATCTACTCGACGTACGGCCCGGGCGAGGTCGGCGATGTCAGTCGATGGCGCCATGTTGTTGCCGTACAGGCAGATGCCGGCGAGGCCTTGGGCGTACGCCTGGGGGAGCCAGTCGGGCACCTCGGTGCCGGCGAAGGCGCCGAGCATGACCGCGTGTGCGAGCCGTCGAACGTCCTTGCTCATCCCTTCACCGCCCCGCCGACCATGCCCGAGGTCATGCGGTTCTGCACGATCATGAACAAGATGATGACCGGCGCCGCGACGAGCGTGGCCCCGGCCATGACGGCGGGCCAGTCGACAGCCTCGTTGGACACATCGGTCAGGCCCTTGAGCCACAGCGGCAGGGTCCGGTTGGACGGGTCCATCACGACGACGGCGAGGGTGTACTCGTTCCAGGCCTGCAGGAAGCCGTAGACGCTGCTCGCGACGAGCCCCGGAGCCAGCAGCGGGAACGTGATCGTGAAGAACGCCCGCGTACGGCTGCAGCCGTCGGTCATCGCGGCCTCTTCGAGGTCGATCGGGATCCCGTCGACGAACCCGCGCAGCATCCAGACCGTGAACGGCAGGATCAGGGCGGTGTAGAGCAGTCCGAGACCCACGACGCTGTTCAGCAGTCCCCAGTCGTTGAGCATCTTGTACTGCGAGATGAACAGCGCCTCGGGCGGGATCATCTGGATCGCGAGCACCGTGAAGATGAAGGACCGGCGACCGCGGAACCGGAACCGCGAGATCGCCACCGCCGCGACGAAGCCGCACAACACGGCGGCAACGATCGCGAGCAGCGTCACGGTCAGGCTGAGCTTGAGCGAGTCGACGAAGGAGTCGTCGAACACCCGGCCGAAGCCCGAGGCGCTGAAGTCGGGCACGAACGACGGGTTGGGGGAGCGGAGCGCCTCGACCGGCTGGAACGCACTGTTGACGATCCAGTAGACCGGGAACGCCCAGATCGCGGCGAGGACGATGGCAAGTGCGCCCCACGTACGGGCTCGGGCGTTCACCGGGGTTCCTCCTTGAGCAGGGACCGCACGTAGCGGAAGGTCAGGGCGAGGGTCAGCACCAGGACGAACATGGCCATCGCCGAGGCGGAGCCGTAGTCGTTCTGACCGATGCCGAGCGTGTAGATGTAGGTGCCGAGCAGGTGCGTCTCACTTGGTGTGCCGCCGACGTTCTGCAGGAAGTTGATCTGGGCGAAGACCCGCAGGTCCCACACGATCTGCAGCAGCATCACGATCGTCAGCACGGGCTTGATCGTGGGATAGACGATGTGGCGGAACCGCTGGATCGCCGTGGCGCCGTCGAGGTGGCTCGCCTCGAGCGTCTCCTCCGAGACCTGCGTCAATGCCGCGTACGCCGTGAACGCGACGAACGGGACGCTCATCCAGATGATGATGACGCTGGCGACGAAGAAGAACGAGAGCGGATCGATCAGCCAGTTGTGGCCGTCGAAGCTGCCGAAGCCGAGCTTGCGCAGCGTCCAGTTCACCAGGCCGTATCGCGTGTCGAACAGCCACTGCCACGCGGTCATGGCCGCGATGACCGGCATGGCCCAGGCGAGCAACATGCTGACCTGCAGGATCAGTCGCGGAGCTGTGGCGACCCGTTTCATGAGGACCGCGATGAGGGTGCCGAGGACCATCGTGATCGAGGCGTTGACGAGGCAGAACGCCAGTGAGCGGGCGATGACGGTCCACATCGTGCGGTCGCTGACGAGCTCGCTGTAGTTGTCGAGCCCGACCCACGGCGCGGGCTGGCCGAACTGCTGGGCACGCCCGAACTCGTGGAACGACAGGACGAGTTGCCGGCCCAGCGGGTACGCCATGCCGATGACGAGCACCAGCATGGTCGGGACGAGCAGGGCGTACGGTCCGGCCTTGCGCGACAGTCGCGTATTGCTCATGTTCTCCCTCCCTCCTTGGTGTCGTGGCGCGCAGAGTGGGGCCCGCGGTCAGCCCGCAGGCCCCACTCTGTCGGTTCTGCTGCTACTTGTTGAGTGCGGCGTTGAGCTTGTCGTCGGTGGCCTTGGCCGCCGCTGCGACATCGCCGCCGCTGGCGATCTTGCCGAAGAACTCCTCCATGATGCTGGCGCTCTCGACCGATGCCCACTCCGGCGATGCCGGGGTCAGCTTGGAGTTGCTCGCCGCCGAGACTGCAGCCTTGGCGAACTCGTCGTCGCCCATGAGGCCGGTGTACTTGTCGTTCGCGGGGCCGAGGCCGTTCTTGGCCAGCTGCTGTTGGAACTCGTCGCTGTAGATCAGCTTGAGCACGTCGAACGCCAGGTCCTGGTTCTTGGACTTCGCCGAGACGCCGAGGTTGGAGCCGCCGGCAAACACCGGTGCGGCACCGCCGTCGACACCCGGGAGCGCGAAGCCGCCGAGGTCTGCGGCACGCTTCTTGTCGACGCTCCAGCGGGCCCAGCTCGGCGCCATGAACATGGCGGCCTCGCCGTTGTTGAACGCGGTCCACGGCTCAGCGTCCTTGCCGTCCTTGGGTGCCGTCGTCGCCTTCTCGTACAGACCCTGGAGCTCGGTCAGGCCCTTGACGCTCTCAGGTGACGAGAGGGTCGCGACCCACTTGCCGCCCTCCTGCTTGGCGATGTCGCCGCCGTTGGCGAAGATCCAGCTGATCCCGTTGCGCCAGTCCTGGCCGGGGAGCCAGAAGCCGGAGAACTTCGAGCCGCCGTCCGCCTTGAGCTGCGTCGCTGCCTGGTTGAAGCCTTCGAGCGTCGTCGGCACCTCGATGCCGGCGTCCTTGAACGCCTTCTTGCTGTAGAAGATGTAGCGCGAGCCCCAGTAGTAGGGGACAGCTGAGACCTTGCCGTCGTACGTGCCGGCGTCGACGAAGCTCTTGGGACCGATGTCGTCGCCGAGCTGGTCGAGCTTGCCGGTCAGGTCGGTGAACGCCCCGACGCTCGTGAACGTCGCGGCCTGCGTGTTGCCGACCTCGACGACGTCGGGCGTCTTGTCGCTCTGCAGGGCTGTGTTGAGACGGGGGATGAGCTCGCCCCAGTCGATGTGCTGCACCTTGAGGTTCTTGCCCTTGTGCTGCGCGGCGAACTCCTTGACGAGCCAGGCCTCGACCTTGGGCGGTGTGTCGGTCTTGCCGGCGAGCCACAGGGTCACGGTGTCCGAGCCACCCTCCGCCTGGTCGCCGTCGCTGCTGCCACCACAGGCAGCGAGTGCGGTCAGCGCGAGGGCGGATGCCGCCGCCGCTGCCGCGATCTTGGTGAGCTTCATGGTTGGTCCTCTTTCGAATCGTTCCTGGTCGTACGTCGTGGGTTCTCTCGGTCGGGCCGTGTCGGCAGGTCACACCACCCCTAGCTCGCGGTAGCGCACGAGTGCTGCCGCGCCGGTGAGCACGAGCTCGTCGGTCAACGGGGCCAGGCGGATCTGGACCCGCTGGGCGACGAAGGGGAGGGTCTGGTGCGCCAGTGCGCTTCGCACGGCGTCGAGCAGAGCGCCTTCGAGCAGCTCGGCGGGTCCATAGAGCACGACATCGGCGATGCCGAGCGTCGTGACGACCGGCGTCAGCACCGAGGCGAGCTTCGCGCCGACATCCGCGCGGGCGGCGTCCGTCTCGAGTGTCCTGAGTGCCGGGGCAGCAAGGAACGTCTCCAGGCAACCACGGTTGCCGCAGGCGCACTGTCGGCCGTCGGGATCGACCACGACGTGCCCGATCTCGCCGGCCGACTGCAGGGGCCCGGCGAGCGCGCGGCCGTCGATCATGACTCCGCCGCCGACGCCTTGGCCGATGGTGAGCAGCAGGAGCCCGCCGTCGTCGCCCGCGCCGAATGCGCTCTCGGCGACCGCGGCGACGTTGGCATCGTTGCCGGCGTGCACCGGCAGGCCGATGGCTTTCGAGAGCTCGCCGGCGAGGTCGAGGTCGGTCCAGCCCAGGTTGGGTGCGAGGACCACGGTGCCGTCGAGGTCGACGATGCCGGGGGTGCCGATGCCGACTCCGAGGATGCGTCGGTTGGTGGCGTCCCGAAGGCGGATCGCGAGGTCGGCGATCACCGAGAGGTCGTCGCCACGGGTGAAGGGGACCTGCTCGCGGGTGAGGATGTTTCCGTCAAGGCCGACGACGCCGCCGGCGAGCTGGCCGTCGGCGGACAGGTCGAGGGCGATCGTGACCGGCGCCTCGTCCGAGATGCCGACGAGGGTCGCGGGCTTGCCCATGTGGGTGCCGGGGCGGGTGCCGAGGTCGCTGACGAAGCCTTCCTCGATGAGCTCGGCCACGAGATCGGAGATCGTGACGCGTGTCAGCGACGTCTCGCGGGCCAGGTCTGCCCGGCTTCGGGCACCCTCGTCCACGAGCTGCTGGAGGATCAGCGCGCGGTGGTGCCGGCGGGTGTCGGCCGGCCGTACCTTGCCGACGGGTCGACGGCCGGCGGTGCTGCGGGTTCGGGCCTCATTGAGCTGGGTCACATAGTTAATAAACCGTACTAACAAAGTCGGCGTCAAGGGATTTCAGCGACAAATACGCAGATTCGTGGCTTCGGAGCCTCCGCTGCGGCCGCGTTGTCGGTGTCGACGTCATCGTGCAGGTGGGCGCTGGTGCCGGGTTTGTACCGTTGCGGCGTGACCCTTGTCGATCTGAGCCAAGCCGACGCGGACTGTGGATCCAAGGCCCATGCCCTCGGCCGGCTCATCCGGGCGGGTGCGCGCGTACCCGCAGGGTTCGTCGTACGAGATGAGGCAGGGGATGAGGCAATCGCGCAGGCTGCGGATGCTCTGGCCGGGCCCCTGGCAGTGCGGTCGTCCAGCAGGGTCGAGGACTCCGACGCCGCCTCGTTCGCAGGGCAGCTCGAGACGATCCTGGGTGTCGTGGGTGCCGATGAGCTGGCCGCCGCCGTTGCGCGCTGCAGCGCTTCGGCCCAGACGGCCCAGGCCCTGGCGTACGCGAGCCGGGTCGGCGTCACGCCGGAATCACGGATCCCGGTGATCGTCCAACAACTCGTGCCGGCAGACGTCGCGGGTGTCGCCTTCACCCGGGATCCTCGTTCCGGTGCCGACGTCGTTCTGATCGAGGCCGCCTGGGGCCTGGGGGAGTCCGTCGTCGCCGGCCGGGTCGTTCCCGACGTCTGCACGGTCACCGTCGACGGAACGATCGAGGTGTCGGTCGGTTCGAAATCAACCCGTCTGGACCAGCGTGACGGTGTCGTGCGTCGAACCGCCATCGCCATCGCGGACCGTCGCCGGCCGAGCCTCACCTCCGAGCAGGTCGCTCAGATCGCTGTCGCCGCACGAGAGGCCGAAGCCACGTTCGGCGCGGCTGTCGACATCGAATGGGCCATCGCCGACGGAGTCTTGTGGCTGCTTCAGGCCAGGCCGATCACCACGACGCCGGCACACCTCGAGAGGCGCGTCGAGGTCCCTGACGAGGCCGTCATCGCCCGGGGCGTCGGAGCTAGTCCGGGGCGTGCCTCGGGCGCTGTCCGGGTCGTGCGCGACCTCGGCGGGTTCGGATCGGTCGAACCAGGCGACGTGCTCGTGTGCCGGACCACCGACCCGGCCTGGACGGCGTTGTTCGGGATTGTCGCCGCAGTGGTCACCGAGACGGGCGGCTTGCTCTCGCACGCTGCAATTGTGGCTCGGGAGCTGGGGATTCCGGCCGTCGTGGGCGTCCCGGACGCCGTGACCTACCTCTCGGGCACGGACTGGGTCACCGTCGATGGCGCGAGCGGCACCGTTGCGAGGGCCACATGAGCCCTGCGTCGCCCGCAGACCTGCTGACCTTGCACGCCGTTCGGCTCAAGGGGTTCGCCGATGACTCGGCCATCGCCCGACGGTTCGACCTCGACGTCGACGACACTCGAGTCAGGCTCGAAAAGCACACGGCCGACGGATTCGTCGTATTCAGCTCGTTTGCCGACGTTTCCGGCTGGTCGCTGACCGATGCGGGGCGTCAGACCAATGAGGCGCAGCTCCGAGACGAGCTGGATCACGCGGCGGCACGCCAGCAGGTCTCGGTGATCCATGATGAGTTCCTTCCCTACAACGCAACCGTGAGCGCGGCGTGCTCAGCGGTGCAGCTCGACCCGTCGACAGAGACGTACGAGACGTGTTGGCAGGACCTCTCTGCGGTCGCCCAACAGCTCCGCGGGCTCGAGCAGCGCCTGACCGGCTGTCTGCCGCGTTTCGCCGGCTACCACGGACGATTCGCGACGGCTCTCTTCAAGGCCGACGACGACCCCACCTGGTTCACCGGCACCGAGGTCGACTCCTGCCACCGCGTCTGGTTCGAGCTCCACGAGGACCTCATCGCCACCCTCGGCCTGAGCCGCTGAATCCGGCCGGCGCCTGCCGACTAAAGTGGGCCGGACCCCCGGGCGTACGTCATCACGATGGTGTGCACAGGCCCGCCGACACCCAGCCGGATTGGAAACACCCCCATGGCATCGACCGTCGACAACGTCATCAGCCTCAGCAAGCGCCGCGGCTTCGTCTACCAGTGTGGGGAGATCTACGGCGGCACCAAGTCCGCCTGGGACTACGGCCCGCTGGGCGTCGAGCTCAAGGACAACATCAAGCGCCAGTGGTGGCGGTCGATGGTGCAGAGCCGCGACGACGTCGTCGGTCTCGACTCGTCGGTCATCTTGCCGACCGACGTCTGGAAAGCCTCGGGCCACCTCGCGGCATTCGTCGACCCGCTCGTCGAGTGCCGGCACTGCCACAACCGCTTCCGCCAGGACCACCTCCAGGAGTCGTACGCCGAGAAGAAGGCATGCATCGACGACCCCGACACCGTCACGATGGATCTGATCGCGTGCACCAACTGCGGCACCCGCGGCGAGTGGACCGAGCCGCGTATGTTCAACGGCCTGCTCAAGACCTACCTCGGCCCGGTCGAGTCGGAGGAGGGCCTGCACTACCTGCGTCCTGAGACGGCACAGGGCATCTTCGTCAACTTCTCGCAGGTCATGACGACCGCGCGCAAGAAGCCGCCATTCGGCATCGGCCAGATCGGCAAGAGCTTCCGCAACGAGATCACGCCCGGCAACTTCATCTTCCGCACGCGCGAGTTCGAGCAGATGGAGATGGAATTCTTCGTCGAGCCGGGGACCGACGAGGAGTGGCACGAGACCTGGATCAAGACGCGCATGGACTGGTACACGGGCCTGGGCATCAACCCCGACAACCTGCGCCTGTTCGAGCACCCGCAGGACAAGCTCTCGCACTACTCCAAGCGCACGGTCGACATCGAGTACAAGTTCGAGTTCGCCGGCTCCACGTGGGGTGAGCTCGAGGGCATCGCCAACCGCACGGACTTCGACCTCAAGACGCACAGCGAGCACTCGGGCAAGGACCTGACGTACTTCGACCAGCCCAACAACGAGCGCTGGACGCCGTACGTCATTGAGCCCGCAGCCGGGGTCAACCGCTCGATGATGGCGTTCCTGATCGATGCGTACGTCGAGGAGCAGGTGCCGAACGCCAAGGGTGGCACCGACGCTCGTACGGTCCTCAGGCTCGATCCGCGCCTCGCGCCGGTCAAGGCCGCCGTGTTGCCGCTGTCGCGCAACGAGGACCTGTCGCCCAAGGCGCGTGCGCTGGCCGCCGAGCTGCGTGGCTTCTGGAACGTCGACTTCGACGATGCCCAGGCGATCGGCAAGCGCTACCGCCGGCAGGACGAGATCGGCACGCCGTACTGCATCACGGTGGACTTCGACACCCTCGACGACCAGGCGGTCACGATCCGCGAGCGCGACTCGATGAAGCAGGAACGCATTGCGCTCGACCAGGTGACGTCATGGCTCGCGGCGCGCCTGCCCGGCTGCTGATCCACGCGTGAGCGACAATCGGCTCGTGGTGACATCCAAGATCGTCGCGGCCGTTTCGGCTCTCATGCTCGTCGCGGGTTGCTCGTCCTCGTCGGACGGCAAGAAGTCCGACGAGGTGCCGGTGCCCAAGGGGCTCGAGGTGCCCAAGGGCGTCACGCTCACCAAAGGTGGTGCGACGTTGACCGCTGGCAAGCCCGCGAGCGTGGTCTATCAGGTCGGTGACAAGGCGGCGAGCGTCATCACGGTGACGGTCTCGTCGGTCCGCAAAGGCTCGATCGAGAAGGACTTCACGTTCTTCTCGCTCGACGACGAGACCAAGGCATCCTCGCCGTTCTACGTCGACGTCGCCGTCAAGAACGAGGGCCCGGCCGGTCTCGGTGGAGCGGCGCTGCCGATCTTCGCGCACGACTCCAGCAACACCAACCTGCCGGCCAACGACATCGTCGGGACGTTCAAGCCGTGCAGCAACTCGACGCTGCCCAAGAGCTTCCTGCCCGGTGCGACAGCCAAGCTGTGCCTGGTCTACCTGGTTCCCAAGGGCAAGGCGCTGCAATCGGTCGACCTCCAGACCGGCTCGTCACAAGACGCCATCACCTGGACCCCGTAGCCCGGTTCTGAGCTCGCTGCGGCAGGGCGCCGTGAGGTTGCAGGCTTGCTGGTGTTCTCGCGGCGAGGCATTGAGCTCGCTGCGGCAGGGCGCCGAGCTCAGGGGTCAGTTATGGCCCGTCGACGAGCCGGCGACGTTGCGCGAGACGACGACGCAACGACGCTTGTCGATGGGCCATAACTGACCCGTGAGCGCTGGTGAGCGCCTCGAAGCGCAAGGTCGCGACGCAAACGCGGGAGCCTCAGCCAACATGACACCTGTCATGGGGGAGTCGTGACCGAAGGCCGAGGGCTTGCGGTCGCTGCGCCACCACAGTGGAGACATGAACTCTTCAACTCCTGCCGTCAGCATCGACGGCGTCGTCAAGAGGTTCGGGGCGGTCACTGCGGTTGACGGTCTGAGCCTGCAGATCCAGCCCGGCGAGGTCGTGGCCTTCCTCGGCCCCAACGGAGCCGGCAAGACCACGACCGTCGACATGATCCTCGGCTTGTCGCATCCGACCGAAGGTTCGATCGAGATCTTCGGCGGCGACGCCCGCAGGGCCGTCGCCGTGGGCCGGGTCGCGGCTGTCCTGCAGACCGGTGGCCTGCTCAAGGACTTCACGGTCCGCGAGACGGTCGAGCTCACTGCATCCCTGTTCACCCCGTCCCGTCCGGTCAACGAGGTCCTCGACCGTGCCGGGATCCTCGACATCGGAGATCGGCTCGTCGGCAAGGCCTCGGGTGGTCAGCAGCAGCGCCTGCGCTTCGCCCTCGCACTCCTGCCGGACCCGGATCTCCTGATCCTCGACGAGCCGACGACCGGCATGGATGTCCAGGGTCGTCGTGAGTTCTGGAACGCGATCCGGTCCGATGCGGCGGGTGGACGCACGACGGTGTTCGCGACCCACTACCTCGAGGAGGCCGACGCCTACGCCGACCGGATCGTCCTGGTCCGCAAAGGCCGGATCGTTGCCGACGGGACGGCCGCGGAGATCAAGGCGCTGGCCGCCGGACGTACCGTCCGGGCCACCCTCGAGCACGCCGACACGGCTGTGCTGTCCAGGATCACAGGTGTCGACTCGGTCGATGTCCGCGGCGACTCGGTCCTGGTCCATGGCGCCGACAGCGACGAGATCGCGCGCTACCTCCTCAACCACACCGAAGCGCGCGACCTGGAGATCACCTCGCGCAACCTCGAGGACGCCTTCATCGCCCTCACGGGCGACGACGCCGATGTCCACACCCCCGAAGGAGCACTCGCATGACGACCATGGAGACGACCCGCACGATCCCGCCGCTGGGTGGGTTCTCACCGACGTTCCTTCGGCTGGAATTCCGTCGGATGCTGCGCAACCGCCGTGCGGTGATCTTCACGCTGATCATGCCGAGCGCGTTCTTCCTCCTGTTCGGCACTGACGGCAAGTACAAGACCGAGTCGGCAGGGCACGGCAACGTCACCGCGTACATCATGGTCAGCATGGCCGTGTACGGCGCGATGATCGCCACCACGAGCGGCGGCGCGATGGTCGCGACCGAACGCGCGCTCGGCTGGAGCCGGCAGCTGCGACTGACGCCCCTCCGACCCGTGGCGTACGTCGCGGTCAAGGTGGCGGTGGCCATGACGATGGGACTGGCAGCGATCGTCGCGGTGTTCGCCGTCGGCAAGCTCGAAGGTGCGGAGCTGCCTCTTGGGCGGCTGCTCCTGTGCGGAGTGCTGGGTTGGCTGTGCACCTTGGTGTTCGCAGCATTCGGGCTGTTCATGGGCTACCTGCTGCCGAGCGAGAACGTCATGCAGCTGCTCGGCCCGTCGCTCGCGCTGCTGTCGTTCGCCGGCGGGCTGTTCGTTCCGCTCGACCAGATGAGCGACGTGTTCGCCAGCATCGCCAAGTTCACCCCCGCGTACGGCGTGGGTGTCATCGCGCGCTGGCCGATGGAGCATGACGGCAACCTCGCCCTCGCCGTGATCAACGTGCTCGTGTGGGTCGGCTTGTTCGTGGCGGGCGCTGCCTGGCGGATGAGCAAGGACACGCAGCGGGTCTGATGGCTAGCCTTGGCCGCGTGACGACAACGGACAGCACCGTCGAGGACCGGGCCAAGTGGGGACGGCTCGCCGGCGCCGGGGTCTGGTTGGTCTTCCTCGGCAGTCCGCTGGGGGAGCTGCTGAAGCGCGACGGCGACTGGCGCGAATGGGTCGGGTTGGTCGCCCTCGCGTTGTTCGTCGTCATCTACTTGGCGGGACTGGCACAGGTCCGTGGCTTCGCGCTCCAGACGGCTCCGGTCGCACCTGGCTGGTACACCGTCGCGCTCCTTGGACTCGCCGGATTGGTCATCCTCGGTGCGGGCGACCAAGGGATGACGTGCCTGGTGTTCGTGTCTGCGCTCTCGATGGCGGCCCTCCCGCCGCGGGCCGCGTTCACCCTGGTCGTGCTGCTCGCCGGCGGAATCACCGCGGCCGGCGCGCTCGTCGATGGATGGTCGGCGCACGGCAACAATCTCGCGGTCATCCTCGCCGCGGCGGCAGTGTGGTCGTTCCGGCTCGCGTGGCAGCGCCAGGCGAAGCTCGTCGCGGCCGAGCGTGATCTCTCCGAGCTCGCGGTCGAGGAGGAGCGCGCTCGCATTGCCCGCGACCTCCACGACATCCTTGGCCACTCGTTGACCGTCATCTCGGTCAAGGCCGAGCTCGCCGAGCGGCTGTTCGACGACGATCCCGATCGAGCGCGGGTCGAGCTGGTGGACCTGCAACGGCTGTCACGGGACGCACTGGCAGACGTACGCTCGACCGCCCAAGGCATTCGCGGCATCTCCCTTCCCGGCGAGATCGCCTCTGCGCGTATGGCGTTGGAGTCCGCCGGCATCGAGCCGATGCTGCCGACCGTCGCCGACGAGGTGCCGTCGAGGTGGCGCGAGCTGTTCGCCTGGACGCTGCGCGAAGGCGTCACCAACGTCATCCGGCACAGCGAGGCGTCGAGGTGCGAGGTCGAGCTCGACTCGGACCGCATACAGGTGACCGATGACGGCCGCGGACCACACTTGGAGGACGGCGGCGGCAACGGGCTCGAGGGCCTGCGACAGCGAGCGAGGCTCGCCGGCGCGATCGTGACGACCAGCTCGGGTCCTGGCGACCGAGGCTTCTCACTGACGGTGTCGGTGCCGGCATGATCCGCCTGCTGCTCGCTGATGACCAGGCCCTCGTCCGCGGCGCCCTCGCCGCGCTGCTCGAGCTCGAGGACGATCTTGAGGTCGTTGCGGAGGTGTCCCGCGGGGACGAGGTCGTGGCCGCGGCTCATGAGGCCAAGCCTGATGTCGCGCTGCTGGACGTCGAGATGCCTGGCATCGACGGCCTCGCCGCGGCCAAGCTGTTGCGAGATGCCGTGCCGACCTGCCGAGTCCTGATGGTCACGACCTTCGGTCGGCCCGGCTACCTCAAGCAGGCGATGTCGGCCGGCGCCAGCGGTTTCGTCGTCAAGGACACCCCGGCCCGGCAGCTCGCCGACGCCGTGCGGCGTGTGCACAGCGGTTTGCGGGTCGTCGACCCGACACTGGCCGCCGAGTCGCTGACCCAGGGCGACTCGCCACTGACCGAGCGCGAGGCCGACGTGCTGCAGGCCGCCCGCAGCGGTGGCACAGTGGCCGCGATCGCCGCGACCCTGTTCCTGTCGGAGGGCACGGTGCGCAACCACCTCTCCAGCGCGATCGGCAAGACCGGTGCCCGCACGCGTGCCGAAGCCGTACGCGTCGCCGTCGACAACGGCTGGCTCCTGCCCCACTGACCTGGGCGGTGAGTGACGCACCCATGGTCGTCCCGCAACGGTGCGTGGGCCACCGCCGCAGGTCGAGCCTGAGACAATGGGTGCCATGCCCACCGCCACGTTGCCGCGCACGCTCCGGCTGGGAGACCTTGAGGTCCCCAACCCGGTCGTGCTCGCCCCGATGGCCGGCGTGACGAATGCGGCGTTCCGCCAGCTCTGCGCCGAGCAGGGCGCCGGCCTGTACGTCTGCGAGATGATCACGTCGCGTGGCATCGTCGAGGGCGACAAGACGAGCCTGGCGATGTTGACGTTCGCCGCCAACGAGACCTTCCGCTCGGTGCAGCTCTACGGCATCGACCCGCAGACGATCGGTCGTGCCGTCGAGATCCTCTGCGCCGATCATGGCGTCGACCACGTCGACCTCAACTTCGGTTGCCCGGTCCCCAAGGTGACCCGCAAGGGCGGGGGAGCGGCGCTGCCCTGGAAGGACACGCTGCTCGGCGGAGATCCTCGAGGCGGCCGTGTCGGCGGCAACCCCGTACGGCGTCCCGGTCACGATGAAGACCCGCAAGGGCATCGACGACGACCACCTGACCTACCTCGACGCCGGCCGCATCGCGCAGGACACCGGATGTGCCGCGATCGCGCTGCACGGCCGTACTGCGGTGCAGCACTACTCGGGTCGCGCTGACTGGGACTCGATCGCCGAGCTCAAGGCCGCGGTCGACATCCCCGTGCTGGGCAACGGCGACATCTGGGAGGCCGCCGACGCGATCCGCATGGTCGAGGAGACCGGCTGCGACGGCGTCGTCGTGGGCCGAGGTTGCCTGGGCCGTCCGTGGCTGTTCCGCGATCTCGCCGCGGCGTTCTCCGGCGAGCAGGTCGTCGAGCTGCCGACCCTCGGCGAGGTTGCCGGTGTCATGCGCCGGCACGCCGAGCTGCTGGGTGACCTGATGGGCGAGGAGCGGGGCTGCATCGAGTTCCGCAAGCACATCGCCTGGTACCTCAAGGGATTCGCCGCCGGCAAGGACGTACGTAGCCGGCTCGGGATGGTGTCGTCGTACGCCAACCTCGACGAGCTGCTCATGCGCCTCGACCCCACCGAGCCCTATCCGCTCGACGAGCTGGGCACGCCACGAGGTCGTCAGGGGACGCCCAAGAAGGTGTCGGTGCCGGACGGCTGGCTCGACTCCCGCGACATGGTCGCGCCGATGGATCCCGACGCCGAGGACGGCACGTCCGGCGGTTAGGCCCTTGCGGCGCGGGCCTGTTGGAGCTGCGCCAGCACGACCGCGCGGGCATCGCGCTCGTCGAGGTTGCGGCCATCGGCGTCAACCGGCCCTTGCGGCGTGTGCACCTCGATCGTCGCGAGGCGGCGCCGGCGCTGCAGCGGGCCCTGTCGCAGCTCAACTGACTGGGTCTTGTGGTGCGGGACGATGTTGGTCGTGCGCTCGATCCAGCCTTCGCGGGCCACGAACGTACGATCGTTGGCGCCGACCCAGCGATAGCGCCAACCGATCGGGGCGAACACTCGCGAGCGTCGTGGCGCCGCCGTACGTGGCAGCGACTCGACGTCGGAGCCGGGGATCAGCTCGGCGATGACAGCGTCGGCGAGGACCCGGTCGGCGATCGGTAGCAGGATCGAGGACGAGTCGCCGCCGTCGTCGTCGCCGTGCGCGGCATAGCCCGCGATGTCGACCTCGAGCCGCAGCCAGCCGAACCTGCGCCATACGAAAGGCTCCTTGATCGCGATGCCCTGCACCCGCGTGAACGGGATCGTCTGCGACGTCCGCGACAACAGCCCGCGCTCGATGCGCAGCCCGCCAGTGCCGCGCGACAGGGTGAAGTCCCACTGCTGCAGGATCCGCTTCGCGATGATCTGCGCAAGCCACGTGCCCAGCGGGATGATGCCGCCGAGCGCGACGACGAACTGGCCGAACCAGATCGCCCCGACGATGAGGGCGATCGAGCCGATCGCAGCCAACAGGAAGTCCAGCGAGAGCACCGTGCCGATCATGACGCGCTCGGGCGGGACGACCGTGATGATGCTGCGCTGCTCCTCGACCTGGGCGACGTCGTGGGACTCGCCCTGTGCCCTCGCCAGCAGCACGCGGCGTAGGTCGCGGGCGTCGTCCAGCTTGAGGAATCGCAGCGAGGTGCGCGAGTCCTTGCCGCCGGCCATCTCGATCCGCAGCTCGGCAAGTCCGAACACCCGAGCCACCAGGGGTTCGGCGATGTCGACGGACTGGATGCGCTCGTACGGGATGCGGCGCGATGCCTTGGTGATGATCCCGCTGTTGATCCGCAGCTCGGTGCCGTCGATGACGTAGCGGGTGAATCGCCAGCTGACGTACCCGACGCCCATGCCGACCACGAGCCCACCGCCGACCGAGATCGCCAGGCTGAGCAACGCGCTCATGTCGCCCCAGCCGTCGCCTGAGAACACCGAGCTGATGAGGCCAACGGACGCGGCGGCGGCCCAGAGCGCACCCTGGACGACCGAGGTCAGGGGATGGGTGCGGAGCCCCACCGCCTCGGTCAGGGCGTCAGACTCCGGCGCCATGAGCCTCACCGAGCTCGGTCAGCCGGTTGCGCAGGCGCGTCGCCTCGGCGGCAGGCAGGCCCGGTATGTCCGCTGCGGTCTCCGCGCTCGCGGTGTGCAGTGTGACGGTCGCGACGCCGTACGCGCGGGCGAGCGGCCCGGCCTCGACGTCGACGAACTGCATGCGTCCGTAGGGGATCGCGACGAGCCGCTTGAACATCACGCCGCTGGTCACGAGCAGGTCGTCGTCGTTCTCGGCGTACCCCCAGCTGCGTTGGTTGCGAGCAGCCCAGGTCCAGCCCCAGCCGGCCACGGCAGCTGCGATGACGATCAACACCGCCCCGATCCACACGAGGTCCGGGAGCATCACCAACAGGAGCACTCCGACCAGCATGAGCACCGCCGTCGGGATGAGGATCAGGATGCGCCGGATCGTTGCGAGCTTCGGCGAGACCCGCTGCCAGTTGCCGGATGGGGGAGTGAAGAGTTCGTCCACATCGCGACCCTACGCGGAGCGCCCGCCATACGTGCGTACGGCGGGCGCTCCGATCGGTCAGGTTGCCGGTGGTGCGGACGTGCTCGGCGAGCCGCCGCTCGACGGGCGATCCATTGGCTGGTCGATGATCGAATCCATCATCGACGTGTCGTCGCCCTCCTCCTCGCGGCCGGGTGTCTTCAGGTTCCACCACCGAATGACGGCGCGGAACAGGAAGTAGTAGACCACCGCGTAGCCCAACCCGATCACGATCAGCAGTCCAGGCTTCTCGGCGATGTTCCAGTTGAGCAGGAAGTCGAACAGCCCGGCCGAGAAGCCGAAGCCATCCCGGATGTCGAGCGCGTTGGTCAGCGCGATCGAGGTGCCCGTCAGCACCGCGTGGATGACGTAGAGCGGGAACGCGACGAACATGAACGAGAACTCGAGGGGCTCGGTGACACCCGTCAGGAAGCTGGTCAGCGCGGCGCCGATCATGATGCCGCCGACGGCCTTCTTGTATGCCGGCTTGGCTTCCTGCCAGATCGCGAGGGCCGCGGCCGGGAGGGCGAACATCATGATGGGGAAGAAGCCGGTCTGGAACGCACCTGCGGACGGATCGCCGGCCAGGAAGCGCGGGATGTCACCGTGGACGACCGTGCCCGCGGCGTTCGTGTAGTCGCCGAACAGGAACCAGGGACCAGAGTTCAGGATGTGGTGCAGTCCCAGCGGGATGAGCAGCCGGTTGAGCGTGCCGTAGACGAAGCCACCGATGACGTCGTTGTCGGCCACCCAGTCAGAGACGTTGGTCAGTCCGGCATCGAATGCCGGGTAGACCAGGCTGAAGAGCACCGAGATGATGATCGCGGCGAACGCCGTGATCATCGGCACGAAGCGGCGACCTCCGAAGAACGCGAGGTAGTCCGGCAGCTTGATCCGGTAGTACTTCTGCCACAGCAAGCCGCTCGCGATGCCCATGACGATGCCGCCGAGGACGCCGTAGTTGATCAGCTCCTGCGTGCCACCCTTGGCCGGTGGATCGAGGATGAACGGCGAAAGCGCATCTCCCACGCTCTTGAAGACGAGATATCCGACGACGGCAGCCAGCGCGGTCGAGCCGTCCGCCTTCTTGGCCATGCCGATCGCGACACCCACCGCGAAGAGCAGTGGCAGGTTCGTGAACAAGGCGCTGCCGGCTGCGCCGACGACAGCCGCGACCTTGACCCAGCCCAATCCGTCAGCGCCCAAGAGCTCTGGGGTGCCGAGCCGCAGCAGGAGTGCCGCGACGGGCAGTGAGGCGATCGGCAGCATGAGGCTGCGGCCGAACTTCTGTACAGAGGCGAGGCCCGGGAGGCCTCGTCGTCCTGCGGATATGGCGGTCATCTTCTGTTCCCCTCAGTGTTGGTGGTGCGCGGACTCAACGCGTGGACGGGCCTCGTTGCAGGCTCATCGACAACTGGTAGCGATCGCCGCGATAGCGGCTGATGGTGTGCTCGACGGGTCCTTCGCTGGAGGACCCGACGCGATCGAAGACCATGACGGGCGCGGTCTCGGCGACCTCGAGCAGGTGCGCGTACGTGTGGCCGGCCTGCTCGGCCCAGGTGGTCTGCTGGGCGTCGGTGATCACGACGCCGTACGTCGACTCGAGGACCGCGTAGATCGAACCGCTGAGGTCTTCATCCCCGAGCGCTGGGAAGAGGGTCTCGGGATACCAGCTGACCTCGTGCGCCATGGGTTCGTCGTCGGCCAGTCGCAGGCGTTCGATCTCCCAGAGCCGGTCACCCGGGCTGACGCCAAGAGCCTTCGCGGTCGCCTCGCCGGCCCCGACGACGGCAGAGGACAAGACCTCGGTGCTGGGGCGGTGACCGCGCTGTCGCATGTCCTGCGTGAACGAGGCGAGGTGCAGGTTGCTCTCCACGCGCGGCCGGGTGACAACGGTCCCGCGGCCGGGAACCGTCGTGAGGCGGCCCTCGTTGACGAGGCTGCTGATGGCGGCGCGAACGGTGGCGCGGCTGACGTCGTACCTCGTGGTCAGGTCGCGCTCCGATGGGATCATCGCGCCCGGCTGGAGCTCCTCGTCGATCGTCTTCAGGAGGGCAGCGCGAAGCTGTGCGTGCTTGGGGAGCAGGCTGTCGTTCAGCATGGCGACAACTCCTCTCGACGGGCGCCGGAACCGCTGGTACGATCCGGTACGTACCAGTGAGGATGGACGGGAATAGCCCGGCATGTCAACCCCTTCGCAGAGGAATCGAGGCCCGACGGTGACGACGCTCGTAGCGGCTCGGCGACTCGTGGGGCTGCCCGATGACGAGTCGGGTGCGGGCTGGATCGAGGTCGACGGCGACCGGATCGGCAACGCCGGACGCGGTGCGCCAGCACGTACGCCCGACATCGTGCTCGACCACGGGATCCTCGCTCCGGGCCTGATCGATGCGCAGATCAACGGCGCGTTCTCGGTCGACTTCGCTGACGCTGACGCCGACGAGGTCCGCCGCGTCGCCGAGCGGATGCTGTCGACCGGAGTCACGGCGATGGTGCCGACCTTCATCACCGCCACGGTGCAGCAGCTCGTCGACCAGGTCGGCAGCTACGACCTCGCCCGCCAGGCCAGCAACGCGTCCGGATCGGCGACCCGGCTCCTGCCGGCGCACGTCGAAGGGCCGTTCCTGTCGCCGCGGCGGCGCGGAGCCCACCGCGAGTCACTGCTCGTCGATCCCTCACCCGAGCGCGTCGCGCCACTGTTGGAGCTCGCGGACGCGATCTCGTACGTGACGCTCGCCCCGGAGCGCGAGGGGGCGTTGCGGGCGATCGCCGACCTCGTCGCGGCCGGCATACGGGTGGCCGTCGGGCACAGTGACGCGACCGACGACCAGGTCCGCGCTGCGGCGGACGCTGGCGCCACGCTCGTCACCCACCTCTACAACGCACAGAGCCCGTTCCATCACCGCGCACCCGGCGTGGTCGGTGCTGCCCTCACCGACCCCCGACTGACGGTCGGCATGATCGTCGACGGGCACCATGTCGAGCCTGCAGCCGTACGCCTGGCATTCGCGGCAGCGAGCCAGCGGGTCATGCTCGTCACCGACGCCGTGGCAGCGCTCGGCATGCCGCCCGGCGTCTACGAGCTCGGCGGTGACCAGCTCGAGGTGATTGCGGGCAGCCCACCGCTGCGCGCCGACGGCACGATCGCGGGTGCCGACGAACCCCTCGATGCCAATGTCGGGCACGCCGTCGACTTCGGCATCGACCTCGTCGACGCGATCAGGGCGGCCACGCGTACGCCCGCAGACGCACTCGGACTCGCCGACCTCGGCCGGATCGAAGCGGGGGCGCGCGCCGACCTCGTGCTGCTCGGTGACGACCTGCGTGCGCGTACGACCTGGCTCGGCGGCACCAAGGTCTGGTCCACCGATGACACGATGCAAGCACCGGGAGCCACCGTGGCGTCCGGCAGGTTCTAGGAGGGGATTCCCATGGTCACAGCCGAAGAGATCGTCGCGGGGCTGGGCGGTCGCGACAACATCGTCGAGATCGAGCCGTGCATCACGCGGCTCCGCACCGAGGTCGAGGACGCGTCACTCGTCGACCAGGCCGCGCTCAAGGCCGCCGGCGCCTATGGAGTCGTCATCTCGGGCAACGTCGTGCAGGTCGTCGTCGGTCCTGTTGCCGACACCCTGGCGAGCGACATCGAGGATCTGGATTGAGCACGCCGGTGTTGGCGCCCGTCGCGGGCTCGGTCATCGCACTCTCGGACGTACCCGATCCGGTGTTCGCCCAGCAGATCGTGGGCTCGGGCGTCGCGATCGACCCCGAGCGCGCCGAGTCGACCGTCGTGGCCCCCGCTGACGGGCGGCTGCTCAAGCTGCACCCGCACGCGTTCGTGCTGCTCACCGCAGCAGGCAAGGGGTTGCTCGTGCACCTCGGCATCGACACGGTGCAGCTCGAGGGCGACGGTTTCGAGCTGCTCGTCGCCGAGGGTGACGAGGTGACCGCGGGAACGCCGATCGTGCGCTGGGATCCGGCCGCGATCGAGGCCGGGCGGCCGCTCCCCGATCGTGCCGGTAGTCGTGATGGACTCAGCGCCCGACAGCGTCCAGTCGGCAGCCACCGGGACGGTACGCCTGGGGGACGAGATCTTCACCGTCTGAGAGCCGTGAAAGCCTGCCTGAAAGTTGACCCAGATGGGCCGCAGTGAGACACTTGCAGACGCAGACAAGCCTCTTCTGCCCCTTCCCCTCAGTTCCATTTCCGCGGAGATTTTTCATGGCCAAAGCACTCATCGGCTACATCGGGGGCCCCACCTCCGAGCAGCTGCGCGAAACCGCCGCCCTGCGCCGTCGGATTGCCGACCTCGAGGCCGAGATCATGCGCCTCAAGGTCGAGAACGACGGGCTGCTCCGGACCATCCGTGAGCGGGTCGACAAGGTGACGGCAGGCGACTTGATGGAGCCTGCAGCTCACTAGCGTTCCAGCGGTCTAGTCTGACCCCAACCGGTTGTTCGTCGTAGGAGTCAGAGTTGTACCTCAAGAGCCTCACGTTGCGTGGGTTCAAGTCCTTTGCGTCTTCGACGACCCTTCAGCTGGAGCCCGGCATCACGTGTGTCGTCGGCCCCAACGGCTCGGGCAAGTCCAACGTCGTCGATGCCCTCTCGTGGGTCATGGGCGAGCAGGGTGCCAAGTCGCTGCGCGGCGGCAAGATGGAAGACGTCATCTTCGCCGGTACGTCCGGCCGTCCGCCGCTGGGTCGCGCTGAGGTCGTCCTCACGATCGACAACACCGACGGTGCGCTCCCGATCGAGTACACCGAGGTCACGATCTCGCGGACGATGTTCCGCAACGGCGGCTCCGAGTACGCCATCAACGGCAACACGTGCCGCCTCCTCGACGTCCAGGAGCTCCTGAGCGACTCGGGCATCGGCCGCGAGATGCACGTCATCGTCGGCCAGGGCCAGCTCGACAGCGTGCTGCGGGCGACACCCGAGGAACGCCGAGGTTTCATCGAGGAGGCCGCGGGCGTCCTCAAGCACCGCAAGCGCAAGGAGAAGGCGCTCCGCAAGCTCGATGCCACCCAAGGCAACCTGACCCGTCTCAACGACGTGCTGACCGAGCTGCGCCGCCAGCTCAAGCCACTGGGCCGTCAGGCCGAGGTGGCTCGCCGGGCAGCGGTGATCCAGGCCGAGGTCCGCGACGCGCGCGCCCGCATCCTCGCCGACGACATCGTGAGCGCCCGCTCCGTGATCGCCGAGGAGCTCGCCGACGAGACCGCCCTCAAGGAGCGGCGCCAGGCTGTCGAGCAGTCGATCGCTGCGGCCCGTGAGCAGGAGACCGAGCTGGAGGACCAGCTGCGCGAGGACTCGCCGCGCCTGTCCGCGGCGCAGGAGACCTGGTACAGCCTCTCCGGACTGCGCGAGCGCATCCGCGGCACCGCGGGACTGGCCAACGAGCGCGTACGCCTTGCCGCCGTCGAGGCCGAGGATCGCCGCGTCGGTCGTGAGCCTGAGGAGCTGGAAGCCGACGCCCGGCGAGCCCAGGAGCAGCTCGAGCAGCTCAGCGCGGGCGTGACACAGGCGACCGAGTCACTCGAAGCGGTCATCGCCGAGCGCAACGAGGCTGAGTCGGCATACACCGCCGAGGAGCGGCGGGTTGCGGGTCTCCTGCGTGCCGCCGCCGACCAGCGGGAAGGGTTGGCGCGGCTCCACGGCCAGGTCAATGCCCTCAAGAGCCGCGCGACTGCCGCCGGCGAGGAGATCGGCCGGCTCACCGCCGCACGCGAGGAGGCCGAGAACCGCGCGGTCGAGGCGCACCGTGAGTTCACGAACCTCGAGAACCAGATCGCCGGCCTCAACGCGGGCGAGTCGGGGCTCGACGAAGAGCTTGAGGCGGCCGAGGACGGGCTCGCCGAGATCACCCAGCACCTCGCGTCACTGTCGGCCCAGGCGCAGGAGGCTGAGCGCCAGCAGGCCGCATTCGCCGCCCGCAAGGAAGCCCTCGAGCTGGGCCTGGCCCGCAAGGACGGCGCCGGCGCGCTGCTCGCGGCAACCGACGAGATCAGCGGTCTGTTGGGCTCGGTCGCCGCGCTGTTGACCGTACGCGCGGGGTTCGAGACCGCGATCGCCTCGGCGCTCGGCTCGGCTGCCGATGCCGTGGCCGTCGATCACCTTGACACCGCTGTGTCGGCGATGGAGAAGCTCAAGTCCGAGGATCTCGGGCGCGCCGGCATGCTGCTCGGCGGTGGCGAGGTCGACGACTCCACGTGGCCCGGCCTCCCGGACTATGCGACGTACGCGATCGATGTCGTCGAAGGCCCGGCACCGTTGCAGGGTGCGCTGCGCCGCCTGCTGTTCAAGGTCGCTGTGGTCGACAGTCTCGAGCAGTCGCAGGAGCTGATCCGGCACGCCCCTGACGTCACTGCCGTGACCCACGACGGCGACGTCCTCGGCGCACACTTCGCCGCCGGTGGCTCGACCTCCAAACAGAGCCTGATCGAGGTCCAGGCCGCGATCGCGCAGGCCGACGAGGACCTGACCCGCGCCCAGCACACGTTGGAGAGGTTGCGGTTCGAGCACGAGGCTGCCGACGCCAAGCGAGCTGTTGCCCAGGAGCGCGTCGACGCGGCACTCGGCCGCCTGCACGAGTCGGACGCCACGATGGCCGCGGTCGCAGAGAACCTCGGTCATCTCGGTGCCACCGCCCGTGCCGCACGGGGTGAGGCTGACCGCCTGGCCGCTGCCATCGCCAAGGCCGAGGAGTCGCAGGCCGGCGACCTGTCCGGTCTGGCTGAGCTGGAGGACCGGCTCGCCCAGGCCGAAGCGGCACCCGAGGAGGAGCCCGACACGGCGCTGCTCGAGGAGCTGGCCGACAAGGCGTCCACCGCCCGTCGCGCCGAAACCGACGCCCGGCTGGCGCTGCGGACCAACGAGGAGCGCGCCCGAGCGCTCGAAGGCCAGGTCACGGCACTGTTCGAGGCCGCCGAGGCCGAGCGTGAGGCGCGGATCAAGGCCAAAGAGCGGCGGGAGCGCCAGCTCCGCGAGGCCGAGACCGCCAAAGCTGTCATCATCGCCAGCGACCGGGTGCTGGCTCGACTCGAGCAGTCGATCGCCCAGGCATCCACGCTGCGTTCAGAGATCGAGGCTTCCCGCACCGGTCGCGAAGAGACACTCCGAGGCGTACGCGCGCAGCTCCGCGACCAGATCGTCGAGCTGGACGGGCTGACCGACTCGGTGCACAAGGATGAGATGGCTCGCGCCGAGATGCGGCTGCGCCTCGAAGGTCTCGAAGGCCGTGCCCTCGAAGAGCTCGGCCTCGAGGTCGAGACGCTCGTCGCCGACTACGGCCCCGACCAGCTCGTACCGCCGATCACCGTCGAGGGCGAGGACGACTCGTTGCCGGCCGAGCCGGTTCCGTACGAGCGTGAGGCGCAGGTCAAGCGGCTGCGCAACGCCGAGCGATCCATGGCGATGCTCGGCAAGGTCAACCCGCTCGCGCTCGAGGAGTTCACTGCCCTCGAGGAGCGCCACCAGTTCCTCTCCGAGCAGCTCGACGACCTGCGCAAGACCCGCCAGGATCTCCTCGAGATCGTCGAGGAGGTCGACGCCAAGGTCGAGCAGGTCTTCACCGAGGCCTGGTACGACGTCGAGCGCGAGTTCCAGGACGTCTTCTCCCGTCTGTTCCCGGGCGGCGAAGGTTCGCTGATCCTCACGGACCCGCAGAACATGCTGACGACCGGCATCGATGTGGAGGCCCGCCCGCCGGGCAAGAAGGTCAAGCGGCTGTCGTTGCTGTCCGGCGGCGAGCGGTCGCTGGTCGCCGTGGCGTTCCTGGTCGCGCTGTTCAAGGCCCGGCCAAGCCCGTTCTACATCCTCGACGAGGTCGAGGCGGCGCTCGACGACGCCAACCTCGGCAGGCTGCTCGACCTCTACGAGGAGCTGCGGGCCAACTCACAGCTCATCGTCATCACGCACCAGAAGCGCACGATGGAGGTCGCCGACGCGCTCTATGGCGTCTCGATGCGCGGCGACGGTGTCTCCGCGGTCATCAGCCAGCGTCTGCGCGAGGAAGAGGCGGCCTCTTGACGGGGCCGAGTTCTCGCTCGGAATTCTCCACGTTCCGCACCATCACCACGCGGTGGGCTGACGAGGATGTCTACGGCCACGTCAACAACGTCGTCTACTACTCGTTCTTCGACACGGCGGTCAACGGCTACCTGATCGACCAGACCGGCGCCGACATCCGCAAGCTCGACGCCGTCGGCCTGGTTGCCGAGACGCAGTGCGAGTTCCTGCGTGAGCTCGGCTTCCCGGGCGACGTGCAGGCCGGGCTCGCCGTCACGAAGCTCGGCACCTCGAGCATCGTCTACCGCATCGGCCTGTTCCAGGGCGACTCCGACGAGCCGGCCGCGATCGGCCGGTTCGTCCACGTCTATGTCGACGCCGCGACGCGTGCCGTCACGCCGATTCCCGAGGCGATCCGCAGCGCCGTCGAGCCGCTCGTCACTTCGGAGGGCTGAACTGGCTCAGGGTCAGCTCTGCGCCCTGAGGGTCACGGATCAGCGCGTCGCGGGTCCACTCGGTGTCGGCCGATGACAGCGTGGTCGCACCCAGGCGCTCGGCGATCGCGACGCTGTCGTCACGGTCGGCGACCGTGAACGCGACCTGCCAGCCCGGTCGGTCGTCCGTGACGGCTAGCCCTGCCACGACGTCGGCGAAGCCTTTCGGCGCGAAGGCCTGTCGTTCGTGGATGCCGGGATCGATCGTCGCGGCGAGGTGGTCGCCATAGCCCGGCACGCGGATCATGCCGGCACCGGTGGCCGAGTCGTGCTCCCAACCGAAGACGGTCGAGTAGAACCCGAGCACAGAAGGGTCGCCCGTGTGCAGGTTGCTGAAGTTCCAGGCGCCGGGGGAGTTGGCCACCTGGGCACCGAGCCGCTGCCGTGCCTGCCAGAGCCGAGCGGCGCCCTGCGGGTCGAGCTGCCCTCCCGCCGGGCCGGCATCCTGTGGCTCGGCGATGACGCTCCCACGGCGTCGCGTACGGCTGCCGCGGTGGAGTCGGCGTCGTCGCACGCGACGTAGGTGTTCCACACGGCATCGCCGGTGCCCGGAGCGATCGCCGCCACGTCACGCCCGTTCAGCGTCGCGATGAGGTAGCTGCCGGGAGCATCGGGCGGCATGCCGTCGTGAAGTTCCCAGCCGAACAGCTCGGCGTAGAACTGCGAGGCGGCAGCCGGGTCGGCCTGTTCGGTGTCGACCCAGGACGGGACGCCGTGCGGATAGCGCCGGGGCTGTGATGCGTTGTGGTTCATGGTGATCATCTCCTTTCTCGATCCTGCGCGAGGGCTCTGACACTTCCGTGGCGAGCGTCCTGACGGCAATCGGGCTGCTTCTGCATAGGATCGTTGCGTGACCCTGCCTGTGCTCCTTCTGATCATCTTTGCCGTCATCGTCGTGCTGGGCGTCGGCATCGGCCTCGTCATCGGCCGCGGCCGCAAGGATCTGCCGCCGCCCTCTGAGCTCGACCGGATCACCGAGGAGCTCATCGAGCATCCCGAGCACCCTGAGCCACACCTCGAGGACGATGAGCCGATCGCCGCGGTCGAGACGATCGAACGGCCCGAGGCCCCCCAGGGCCGACTCGTACGCCTGCGCGCTCGGCTCGCGAGGTCGCAAGGGTCGCTCGGCAAGGGCCTGCTCGCGGTGCTCAGCCGTTCGACGCTCGACGACGACGCGTGGGAGGAGCTCGAGGACACTCTCTTGGCCGCCGACGTGGGGGTCACGGCGACCGACGAGCTGGTGGCCAACCTCAAGACCCGCGTGCGGGTCGAGGGCATCGACGATCCGGCCGCCGCCAAGGCTGCGCTCCGCGAGGAGCTCGTGGGGCTGATCGACCCGTCGTTCGACCGGACGCTCGACTCGTCCGGCGCCGACGGCAAGCCTGGCGTCGTGCTCGTTGTCGGCGTCAACGGCACCGGCAAGACCACGACGGTCGGCCGCCTCGCGCGTGTGCTGGTCGCCGAGGACAAGACGGTCGTGCTCGGCGCTGCCGACACGTTCCGCGCCGCGGCGGCTGACCAGCTGCAGACCTGGGGCGAACGCGTCGGCGTGCCGACCGTCCGTGGCCCCGAGGGTGGCGACCCCGCGAGCGTCGGGTTCGAGGCCGTGCAACGCGGCATCGCCGACGGCACCGATGTCGTGCTGGTCGACACCGCCGGCCGGTTGCACACCAAGGCCGGGCTCATGGACGAGCTCGGCAAGGTCAAGCGCGTCATCGAGAAGCAGGCCCCCGTCACCGAGGTCCTGCTCGTCATCGATGCCACGACGGGCCAGAACGGACTGACGCAGGCCCGCGTGTTCGGCGAGGTCGTCGACGTCACGGGCATCGTGCTGACCAAGCTCGACGGCACTGCCAAGGGCGGCATCGTCATCGCCGTGCAGCGCGAGCTCGGAGTGCCGGTCAAGTTCGTCGGACTCGGCGAGGGTGCGGACGATCTCGCGCCGTTCGACGCCGAGGAATTCGTCGACGCCCTGCTGGCGTAGCGCCGCACACGGGAGCCGCGCCGGCGTTGCGCTCGCCGTAACGCGTTGTTAACAAACGGGCCGCACATGTCATCTGCGCGCAACGTTCAGGCTCTTGGCCTGAAACCGTCGACCTCCACAGTTGTGCCCTAATGGCGCCCACCTGTGCGCCGAAAACTACCCGAAATTCGGAGGCCTAATGGACGGCTATTACGCCTGGATGCTCGTGGCTACAGCACTCGTGCTGATGATGACCACGCCAGCGCTCGCCCTCTTCTACGGCGGCATGTCCCGCTCGAAGTCCGTGCTCAACATGATGATGATGTCCTACGTCTCGATGGCCGTTGTCGGCATCGTGTACGTCCTCTGGGGCTGGTCGGAGTCATTCGGCGACGGATTCAGCGGTGATGGGAAGTTCTTCGCCAACCCGTTCACCCAGTGGGGACTCGACGGCGTCGGCTGGGACAGCTACATCGCCGTGATGTTCCAGCTCACGTTCGCCGTGATCACCGCTGCGCTGATCTCGGGCGCCATCGCCGACCGCGTCAAGCTCTCGTCGTGGATCGTCTTCCTCCCGATCTGGGTCACGCTCTGCTACTTCCCGATCGCGCACATGGTCTGGGGCGGCGGCTGGATCGCTGAGCACCTCACCGCGCAGGACTATGCCGGTGGAACCGTCGTCCACATCAACGCCGGTGTTGCCGGCGGCATCCTCGCCTTGGTCATCGGCCGTCGTGTCGGCTGGCCCAAGGAGCAGATGAAGCCGCACAACCTGACGCTGACGATGATCGGCGCGGGCCTGCTGTGGTTCGGCTGGTACGGCTTCAACGTCGGCTCGATCGTCTTCGTCGAGGGTGACGGTGGCAAGAAGGACATCGCGCAGTTCATGTCCGAGACCGGTGTCACGTTCGCCAACACGACCGTCGCCACGATGGCCGCGATGCTGGCCTGGCTCGCCGTCGAGCGCCTCATCCACGGCAAGGCCTCCGCGCTTGGCGCGGCTTCGGGCATCGTCGCCGGCCTGGTTGCCATCACGCCTGCGTGTGGTGCCGTCAGCATCACGGGTGCCATCGCCATTGGCGTCGTTGCCGGTGCGGCTTGCGCCTACGCGGTCAGCCTCAAGTTCAAGTTCGGTCTTGATGACTCGTTCGATGTCGTGGGCGTCCACCTCGTCGGCGGCGTCATCGGCACCGTCCTGATCGGCTTCCTGTCGACGTCGTCGGCGCCCGGTGGAATCGACGGTCTCTTCTACGGAGGCGGCCTGGACTCCTTGGGCCGACAGGCTGGCGCTGCAGGCTTCGCCATCTTGTGGACCGGTATTCTCACGACGATCATTGCCTTGGCAATCAAGTACACGATCGGTTGGAGAATCAACGAAGAGGACGAAGTCGAAGGCATTGACTTCGCTCAGCACGGCGAGACCGCCTACGACCTCGCCGGAACCTCCGGCAGCGGCCACCTCTGAGAACGGGAGACTGACGAATGAAGCTCGTAACAGCAGTCATCAAGCCGCACAAGTGGGAAGAGGTCCGCGAGGCCCTCGCCGCTGCGGGTGTCGCCGGCATGACGGTGACCGAGGCAAGTGGCTACGGCCAGCAGAAGGGACACACCGAGGTCTACCGCGGTGCTGAGTACGACGTCTCGCTGGTCCCCAAGATCCGCCTCGAGGTCGTCGTCGACGACGCCGACGTCGAGAGCGTGGTCAGCACGATCACCGGGTCCGCACAGACCGGCAAGATCGGTGACGGCAAGGTCTGGGTCATCCCCGTCGACTCGGTCGTGCGCGTTCGCACGGGCGAGACGGACGAGGCTGCTCTCTAAGGCCTGACGAACATCAACGGAGCCGCCGCGACACCTGACCGGGTGTTGCGGCGGCTCTGTGTCGTATGTCCGGCGCCGCCGGTGCACGGCCCGCTGCGTACGATCACCTCCGTGACCCACGAGTTCGACAAGGCGGCTCTCGCCCAGAAGCGGAGCGACCGGGCGCTCGAGGCCGACCGCAGGCTGCGGCAACTGTTCGCCTCAGCGGTGCCGGCCGACGGCAGCGACCCACGCGAAGGGCCCGGTCTGGCGCTTGTCGCGGTCGGTGGCTACGGCCGCTCCGAGCTCTCCCCGTTCAGCGATCTCGACGTCGTGCTGCTGCACGATCCGTCAGTTGACGACGCCGTCGTGCGCGAGGTCGCCGAGGCGATCTGGTACCCCCTGTGGAACGACGGGGTCGCCCTCGACCACTCCGTGCGCGACACCGTCCAGATGCGCGATGCCGCGGCAACGGATCATCGCGCGGCGATGGGAATGCTCGATGCCCGTACCGTCGCCGGCGACGCGGGTCTCGTCTTGACGTTGCGCTCGCAGGTGCTGGCCGACTGGCGCCGCGACGCCCGTACGCGCGTCGAGGAGGTCCGCGAGGCACGCAACTCCCGCATCGACAGGTCGGGGTGGATCGCCCACGCCGCCGTGCCCGACCTCAAGGAGTCCGGGGGAGGGCTGCGCGACAGCGTGATCCTGCGCGCGCTCGTCGCGACCTGGCTGATCGACGTACCCCATGGGGAGTCCGAGGCGCTGCGGTCGGACCTGCTCGACGTACGCGATGCGCTGCACGAGACCGTGGGGCGGCGGGTCGAGCGGCTGGATGCCGACGTCATCCCTGATGTCGCGCGATTCCTCGGCATGGGTGCCGAGGAGCTGGATCTGCACACCCGCCAGCTCGGCCGGCGCATCGCGCACCTGGCATCGCTGTCGTGGCACAAGATCGACGCGGCGCTGGCGCCATCCACCGCCCGCACCATCACCCCGACCGGCCCGGCCGTGACGCCGCTGGCCGAAGGCGTCGGCATCCTTGACGGCGAGGTCATCGTCACCGGCAAGGCCGACCCCCGCACCGACCCCGAGGTGGCACTGCGCGCTGCCGCCGCTGCGGCGCGTGAGGGCCTCCCGTTCAGCCCGGGCTCGGCGACGCGCCTTGCCGAGTCGATGGGCGAGCTGCCAGATCCGTGGTCGGCGTCGTCATCACGTCTCATGGTCGATCTGCTGAGCTCCGGCAAGGGACTGGTGCGGGTGTGGGACGAGCTCGACTTCGCCGGAGTAGTCGACCTGCTGCTGCCCGAGTGGGTGGCGATCCGCCTGCGCGGCTCGTCGTCACCCGTGCACCGCTTCACGGTCGACCGGCACAGCCTCGAGACCTGTGTGCAGGCCGCCGAAGGTCAAGCGCGACGTGGCGCGCCCCGACCTGCTCGCGGTCGCTGCGCTGCTGCACGACATCGGCAAGGGTGCCGAGGGCGACCACTCCGAGGTCGGTGAGCCCATGGCCGTACGCATCGCGCAGCGGTGGGGCTTCAGCGCAGAGGACGCGGCTGTGATCGGCAAGCTCGTACGCTGGCACCTCCTGCTCCCGACGATCGCAACCCGACGCGACATCGAGGACCCGTCCACTGCCGCCAACGTCGCCGAGATCGTGGAGACCGAGGACTTCCTCGACCTGCTGGCCGCGCTCACCGCCTCAGATGCACAGGCCACCAGTCCGGCTGCTTGGTCGCCCTGGCGGAAGGGCCTGACGGAGGGGCTCGTCGAGAAGGTCCGCCGCGTGTTCGACGAGACCGTGACGACCCCGACGGCTGAGGACTACGAGGGCTGGCCCGTCGGAGTGCCCATTCCGGATCACGGCACGATGCAGCCGGCGGACTTCTTGCTCACGGTCGAGCCTCACCAAGGTGGCTCACTGCTCAAGATCGTGACCGCCAACCGGCAAGGCGTCATGGCCGACCTCGCCGGTGGCCTGGCCCTCGCCGGGTTGGCGATCCGCTCGGCCCGCACCGTCACGCTCGGCGATGCCGCGGTGTCCCTGTGGGAGGTGTCGCGGGCAGACATCGATCCGGCGCGCCTGACTGATCGCCTGCGTCCCGCGATGGCCGGCGAGCTCGACCTCTCGGGGCGCTTGGAGCTCACCTCGATTCCCGACGCGCCGGACGCCCGCGTACGCCTGCTCGAGCGGCTCTCGGAGACCGCGACGCTGGTGGAGGTGCGTGCCCAGGATCGGCGCGGTCTGGTCTGGACCGTCTGCGACCAGATCGCGACGCTCGGCCTGTCGATCCGCTCGGCGCACATGTCGACGTACGGCGAGGAGGTCCGCGACGTGTTCTACGTCGTCGACGGCGAGGGTCAGCCCCTCGATGACGCCACCGCGACGACCCTTCGCGACGCTCTCGCCACTGCCCTCACCTGACGCCTCAGCGCCCACGCGGCGGAGGCGCCACAGGGACTCGGTTAGAGTTGACCAGACCCCTTTCTCTCCATTCGAGGATGACGACCGACGTATGTTCGACACCCTGCAAGATCGCCTGCAGTCAGCGTTCAAGAACCTGCGCGGCAAGGGTCGACTCTCCGACGCCGACATCGACGCCGTCGCCCGCGAGATCCGGGTCGCGCTGCTCGACGCGGATGTCGCGGTTCCGGTCGTCCGCGACTTCATCGCCAACGTCAAGGAGCGGTCCCGCGGCGCTGAAGTGAGCCAGGCGCTCAACCCCGCCCAGCAGGTCATCAAGATCGTCAACGACGAGCTCGTCACGATCCTCGGTGGCGAGACGCGGCGCATCCAGTACGCCAAGAACCCGCCGACCGTCATCATGCTGGCCGGCCTCCAGGGTGCCGGCAAGACGACGCTCGCCGGCAAGCTCGGCCTGTGGCTCAAGGGCCAGGGCAAGTCGCCGATGCTCGTCGCGGCCGATCTTCAGCGCCCCAACGCGGTCAACCAGCTCCAGGTCGTCGGCGAGCAGGCCGGGGTCAAGGTGTTCGCCCCCGAGCCCGGCAACGGCGTCGGTGATCCGGTCAAGGTCGCCACCGATGGACTCGCCGAGGCCCGCCGCACCCTGCACGATGTCGTGATCGTCGACACCGCCGGTCGCCTCGGCATCGACGAAGAGCTCATGCAGCAGGCCGCCGACATCCGTGCCGCGGTCGATCCCGACGAGGTGCTGTTCGTCATCGACGCGATGATCGGCCAGGACGCCGTCGTCACCGCTGAGGCATTCCTCGAGGGCGTCGACTTCACCGGCGTCGTGCTGACCAAGCTCGACGGCGATGCCCGAGGCGGCGCGGCACTGTCGGTGCGCTCGATCACCGGCCGGCCGATCATGTTCGCGTCGACGGGCGAGAAGCTCACCGACTTCGACGCCTTCCACCCCGACCGCATGGCTTCGCGGATCCTCGACATGGGCGACATGCTCACGCTGATCGAGCAGGCCGAGAAGGTCATGGACACCGAGCAGGCGGCCAAGGACGCCGAGAAGCTCATGGGCGGGTCGTTCACGCTCGACGACTTCCTCAGCCAGATGGAAGCCATCTCCAAGATGGGCTCGATGTCCAAGCTCGTCGGCATGCTCCCCGGCATGGGCGCCATGAAGGAGCAGCTCGCCAACTTCGACGAGCGCGAGGTCGACAAGATCAAGGCGATCATCCGGTCCATGACGCCGGCCGAGCGCGACAACCCCAAGATGATCGACGGCTCTCGCCGCACGCGCATCTCCAAGGGTTCGGGCACCCAGGTCAAGGACGTCAACCAGCTCGTCGACCGCTTCTTCGACGCCCGCAAGATGATGCAGCAGATGGCCAAGGGTGGCGGCGTGCCCGGTATGCCTGGCATGCCAGGGCTCCCCGGTGCCGGCAAGCGTGCCGGGGCCAAGCAGAAGCCGCAGCAGAAGAAGAAGGGCAAGCGCGTGTCGGGCAACCCCGCCAAGCGCGCCGCTGAAGCCGCAGGAGCGACCAAGAAGGACGGCGCGAGCGCATTCGGCTTCCCGGCGGGCGGCAACGACGAGTTCGAGCTGCCCAAGGAGCTCAAGGACCTGCTCTGACGCACGCCCATTGCCGCTCCGCGTGCGTCCGCCGCTTCGCAGACATAGTGTCGTGGCATGGGGGAACGTCCGCTCGTCGTGGTCATGGGCATCTCGGGCGTCGGCAAGTCCGCTGTCGGTCACGCGCTCGCTGACCGGTTCTCCCTCGACTACGCCGACGGCGACGACTTCCACTCCGAGGCCAACATCGCCAAGATGTCGGCCGGCACGCCGCTCACGGACGAGGATCGCTGGCCGTGGCTGGCCGACATCGGGGTGTGGCTGCACCAGCACGATGCTGCAGGCGGGGTCATCAGCTGTTCCGCGCTCAAACGCGTCTATCGCGACATCCTCGTCGACGCCGCCCCGCGTACGTACTTCCTGCACCTGACCGGCGACCATGCGCTGATCAAGTCGCGGATGGAGCACCGCGACCACTTCATGCCGGCGTCGTTGCTGGAGTCGCAGGAGCAGACCCTCGAGCCGTTGCAGGACGACGAGAACGGCTGGGTCTTCGACATCACCCCGTCACCTGCCGAGATCGTGGACGAGTTCGTCGCCCACGCCGGCCTCTCCCGGGAGGACACTGCATGATCGCCAGCACGCTCATCTCCGCCACGCCGCCCGAGCCGGTCGAGGCGGTGGCGGGTACCGGCCAGCTCATCACCGCGGCGCTCGTCGGTATCGCGGTGCTCGTCGTGCTGATCACGTTCTTCAAGCTGCATCCCTTCCTCGCGCTGATACTCGGCTCGCTCGCTGTCGGGGCGATCGCCGGGCGAAACATGCTCGATGTCGTCGCGAGCTTCAGCACCGGCGTGGGGGACACCGTGAAGGGCGTCGGCGTCCTCATCGCGCTCGGTGCGATGTTCGGCAAGCTGCTGGCCGACTCCGGCGGCGCCGACCAGATCGTCGACACGATCGTCGGCAGGTCGAGTCCGCGGATGCTGCCATGGTCGATGGCAGCGATAGGCGCGATCATCGGCCTGCCGATGTTCTTCGAGATCGGCCTCGTGCTCCTGATGCCGGTCATCTTCCTCGTGGCCAAGCGCGCCGAGCGGTCGATCATCGCGCTGGGCATACCGGCGCTCGCGGGCCTGTCGGCGATGCACGGGTTCGTGCCACCGCATCCCGGACCGCTTGCCGCGATCGACCTGGTGCACGCCGACCTCGGACGTACGCTGGCGCTCGGCATCCTGGTCGCGATCCCGACGATCGTCGTCGCGGGTCCGTTGTTCGCCCGGTTCGCGGAGCGCTGGGTTCCCGTGCCGGCCGGCGACCTCTACGACGCGACCACCGAGAAGCGGGAGAAGCGCCCCAGCTTCGTCGCCACGTTGGCAACGGTGCTGTTGCCCGTCGTGCTGATGATGGGCAAGGCGTTCGCCGACATCGCGATCGACGAGGGCACGGGACTGCGCAAGACCCTCGACTTCATTGGCGAGCCGTTCGTCGCTCTGCTGATCTCGGTCGTCGTCGCGGTGTTCACGCTGGGCGTGGCATCAGGCATGGACAAGGACGACGTCAGCGACGTCCTCAACAAGTCGCTGCCGCCGATCGCCGGGATCCTGCTGATCGTCGGAGCCGGCGGCGGGTTCAAGCAGACCCTGGTCGACACCGGCATTGCCGAGGTGGTCGCCGACTTCGTCAAGGACAGCGGGGTCTCGGTCCTGCTGCTGGCCTGGCTCGTCGCGGTGCTGATCCGCGTGGCAACGGGCTCCGCGACGGTTGCGACGATCACCGCCGCGGGCATCATGGCGCCGATCGCGGGCGACCTCGGCAGCACGGAGGTCTCGCTGCTGGTGCTGGCCATCGGCGCCGGTTCGGTGTTCTTCTCGCACGTCAACGACGCGGGATTCTGGCTGGTCAAGGAGTTCTTCGGGCTATCGGTCGTCCAGACGATCAAGAGCTGGTCGATCATGGAGACGATCTTGTCGGTGACCGGGCTCGTGGTCGTGTTGGGACTCAACGCGGTCGTGTAGCCAGGACAGTGACATCTGTCGTGAGTTCGTGACAGGGCGGCGGGATACCCTGAGGCAATGCTCCTTCCGCTCTTGCGGACGTATCTTGCGCCCTACAAGCGGCCCATCGCACTCGTCCTGACGTTCCAGCTGATCCAGACCTTGGCCAACCTGTGGCTTCCCGGACTCAACGCCGACATCATCGACAAGGGCGTCGTCGCGGGAGACACCGGCTACATCGTCCGCACCGGCGCGATGATGCTCATGGTCACGGTTGTGCAGGTCGTTTGCACGATCGTCGCGGTCTACTACGGCGCCCGTACGGCCATGGCGCTCGGCCGCGACCTGCGTGCCGGCGTGTTCGGCAAGGTCGAGACGTTCGCGGCCCGCGAGATGGCGCAGCTCGGTGCGCCGACGCTCATCACCCGCACGACCAATGACGTGCAGCAGGTCCAGCTCATCGTGTTCATGGCGCTCACGTTGCTGGTCGCGGCGCCCGATCATGTGCGTCGGCGGCATCTTCATGGCGCTGCGGCAGGACGTCGAGCTGTCGGGGCTGCTGCTGCTCGTCATGCCGGCACTCATCATCAGCATCGGTCTGGTGATCCGCCAGATGCGGCCGCTGTTCCGGGTCATGCAGACCAAGATCGACGCGATCAACGGCATCATGCGCGAGCAGATCATGGGCATCCGGGTGATCCGGGCCTTCGTCAAGGAGCACTACGAGACCGAACGGTTCGGCGACGCCAACCGCGAGACGATGGAGGTCGCCATCGCCGTCGGCCGCCTGACGTCGATGATGTTCCCGATCGTCATGCTGATCATGAACGTGTCGGTCGTCCTTGCCACGTGGTTCGGCGGCTATCGCATCGGCAGCGGCGACCTCGAGGTCGGCACTCTGACGGCGTTCCAGAACTACCTCGTCCAGATCCTGATGTCGGTCATGATGGCGACGTTCATGTTCATGCTGTGGCCCCGCGCGGAGGTTTCGGCCGAGCGGATCACCGAGGTGCTCGACACCGAGCCGAGTGTCATGGCGCCCGACGACGCCGTGCCGGTCACGCTCGACCGACGGCCACATCGACATCCAGCGGGCCTCGTTCGCGTTCCCTGGCGCCGAGCAGGACGTGCTCCATGAGATCGACCTGGTCGCGCGACCGGGCGAGACCACCGCGATCATCGGCTCCACCGGCAGCGGCAAGTCGACCCTGCTCAGCCTGATCCCGCGACTGTTCGACGCGACCGCGGGCACGATCCGGATCGACGGCCACGACGTACGCTCGTTGCACCCCGAGGACGTCTGGGCCGCGATCGGTCTCGTGCCCAGCGCCCGTTCCTGTTCAGCGGCACCGTCGCCTCCAACCTGCGCTACGGCCGTCCCGATGCGACCGACGAGGAGCTCTGGGACGCCCTCGACATCGCGCAGGCGCGGACTTCGTCGACCGCATGCCCGAGCAGCTCAACGCGCCGATCTCGCAAGGCGGCACCAACGTCTCCGGCGGCCAGCGTCAGCGCCTGGCGATCGCCCGGGCGATCGTCAAGCGTCCGCCGATCTACCTGTTCGACGACTCGTTCTCGGCCCTCGACTACGCCACCGACGCCGCCCTTCGAGCCGCCCTGCGTCGGTCGACCCCCGAGGCGACGGTCGTGATCGTCGCCCAGCGGGTCTCCACGATCCGGTACGCCGACCGCATCGTCGTGCTCGACGAGGGCCGCGTCGTCGGCACCGGCACCCATACGACCTGATGCAGACCTGCGACGTCTACCGCGAGATCGTGCTGTCCCAGCTGACCGAGGAGGAGGCGGCATGAGCGGGCGCGGACCTGCGCTGGCTGGGATGGGGATGCCGCCGGCGCGGGCCAAGGACTTCAAGGGCTC
>CAWFOH010000008.1:0-110013 GCA_963817425.1 uncultured Actinomycetota bacterium | reverse complement strand
CGACTGCGAGCACCCGCGGGTCCAGCTCGTCGATTCCTACACCGTTGAGCGCGAATTCGGCGACTTCCAGATCCTGCGGTTGCGCTCGCACCGCTCCCCCGAACGTACGTTCACGGTCGGCTTCAGCCACTCCGGCACGGTCACCAGCACGCTGGTCCGCAGCGAGGCCGACGGCGCCAGCGGTCCCAGCATCCGGGTGTTCGCCCGTACGCTCAACGACTCGGTCGTCAAGGTCTGCAAGGACAGCGGCGGCGTGTGCACCGACAAGATCCTGGTCAAGCGCACCGATCCGCCGCCGACGTCAGACGCGCCGTCGTTCCTGGGCATCGTCGACCTGCCGCCGATCCGCAAGATCGACAAGGTGTGGGCCGGCGCACCGGTCCCGGCCAAGACCAACCCCGCCGCGACGCAGTGTGACGGCGCGAGCTTCACCGGCAAGGACGTGACGCGCGCCGAGTCCCGCATCTACGTGCTCTACGGCTCCACGCCGCCGCCCAGCAGTTCGGCGTCGCCGAGACGGTCGGCCGCTTCTCGTCTGACGACAAGGCCAAGGCGTTCGTCGCCACGGCCACCAAGCGGCTCAACGCGTGCTCCGACAACAACCTCTCAGCCAGGATCGACCAGCACGAGTCGTTCAAGAGCGGGAGCTATGCGGGCGACGTGTGGCGGGTCAGCGTCGAGGTCACCAAGGGCAATCGCGCCTACTACCGCATGTCCCTGATCCGCCACGGCTCCGACGTGGCGCAGGTGACCTTCACCCCGGCCGGCACGTACGACATCAGCCAGAAGACCTTCAAAGCCATGGCCGTCAGAGCAGCAACCCGCCTGAAGTACGCCGCAACTAAAGACGACAACAACCGCGGCAGCCACCCAAAAGACACAAAAAAAGAAGCCCCCCTCACCCAAAGGTGAGAGGGGCTTCGGCGGAAGAACGAAAGCCCTACAGGCCCTTCAGGATCTCTCGCATGAGCTCGGCAGTCTCGGACGGCGTCTTGCCGACCTTGACACCCGCAGCCTCGAGGGCTTCCTTCTTGCCCTGCGCGGTGCCCGCACCATCGGCGACGATGGCGCCGGCGTGGCCCATCGTCTTGCCCTCAGGCGCGGTGAATCCGGCGACGTACCCGACGACGGGCTTGGTGACGTGCGCCTGGATGTAGGCCGCAGCCTTCTCCTCCGCGTCGCCGCCGATCTCGCCGATCATGACGATCGCCTTGGTGTCGGGGTCTGCCTCGAATGCCTCGAGCGCGTCGATGTGCGTCGTCCCGATGATCGGGTCGCCGCCGATGCCGATCGCGGTCGTGAAGCCGTAGTCGCGCAGCTCGAACATCATCTGGTACGTCAGCGTGCCCGACTTCGACACGAGTCCGATCGGACCCGAACCGGAGATCGTCGCCGGCGTGATGCCGGCGAGCGCCTCGCCCGGCGTGATGATGCCGGGGCAGTTGGGGCCGATGATGCGTGTCTTCTTGCCCTGCGCGTACGCCCAGAACTCGGCGCTGTCCTGCACCGGGACGCCCTCGGTGATGATCACCAGGAGGCCGATCTCGGCGTCGATCGCCTCGATGACGGCATCCTTGGTGAACGCCGGCGGGACGAACGCGACCGACACGTCAGCGCCGGTCTTCTCGATCGCCTCGGCGACCGTGCCGAAGACCGGCAGCTCGACGGTGCTGCCGTCAGCTGCCGTGTGCTCGACCGTCGTGCCGGCCTTGCGGGCGTTGACGCCGCCGACGACATTCGTGCCGGCCTTGAGCATCAGGGCGGTGTGCTTGGTGCCCTCGCCGCCCGTGATGCCCTGGACGATGACCTTGGAGTCCTTGTTGAGGAAAATCGACATCTCAGACTCCTTCGTTCGCGAGCTCGGCAGCACGGTCAGCCGCACCGTCCATCGTGTCGACGAGCGTCACCAGCGGGTGGTTGCGCTCGTTGAGGATCCGGCGACCCTCCTCGACGTTGTTGCCGTCGAGGCGTACGACGAGCGGCTTGGACGCCTCGTCGCCGAGGATGTCCAGCGCGCCGACGATGCCGTTGGCGACTGCGTCACACGACGTGATGCCGCCGAAGACGTTGACGAACACGCTCTTGACCTGCGCGTCGTTGAGGATCACGTCGAGGCCGTCGGCCATGACCTGCGCCGAGGCTCCACCGCCGATGTCGAGGAAGTTGGCGGGCTTCACGTTGCCGTGCTTCTCACCGGCGTACGCGACGACGTCGAGCGTGCTCATGACGAGCCCCGCGCCGTTGCCGATGATGCCGACCTCGCCGTCGAGCTTGACGTAGTTGAGGCCCTTCTCCTTGGCCTTGGCCTCGAGGGGGTCGGCCGCGGCCTTGTCCTCGAACGCGGCGTGGTCCTCGTGGCGGAACTCGGCGTTCTCGTCGAGCGAGACCTTGCCGTCGAGCGCCTCGAGCACGTTGCCCTCGAGACGGGCGAGCGGGTTGACCTCGACGAGTGTGGCGTCTTCTTCGACGAAGACCTTCCAGAGCGCCTGGATCATCTGCACGGCCTGGTCGGTCAGCTCGGCGGGGAACTTCGCGTCGGCGACGATCTCGCGCGCCTTGGCCTCGTCGACGCCCTTGCCGGCGTCGATCGGGATCTGCCGCACGGCGTCGGGGTTGGTCTTGGCGACCTCTTCGATCTCGACGCCACCCTCGACGCTGGCGATGCACAGGTAGCTGCGGTTGGCGCGGTCGAGCAGGAAGGAGAAGTAGTACTCCTCCACGATGCTGGCGGCCGGCGCGATGAGCACCCGGTTGACCGTCAGTCCCTTGATCTCCATGCCCAAGATGTTCGACGCGTGCTCATAGGCCTCGTCGGGGGTCTTGGCGAGCTTGACGCCGCCGGCCTTGCCGCGACCGCCGGCCTTGACCTGTGCCTTGACGACGACGACGCCGAGCTGCTCAGCTGCGACCTTCGCCTCGTCCGGAGTGTTGGCAACGATGCCCAGGGTTACCGGTACATCGTGCTTGGCGAAGAGCTCCTTCGCCTGGTATTCCATCAAATCCACGGTGGAGTCCGTCCTCTGTTGACGTCCGATACGCTCAACAGCCGGCCGGTGGCCGACACCAATTGAGCCTTTGCGACTCTAGCCCTTAACCGCGTGTTCACGCGCGTTGGCTTCGTCACACAGTGCCGGGAGGAATCGATGAGCGCCCAGACGATCACATCGTCCGACGTCCAGCTGCGCGTACGCGTCGAGGGCAATGACACCGGGCCCGTCGTGGTGCTGGTCCATGGCTTTCCCGACAGCCAGCGCGTGTGGGACCGCGTCGTTCCCCTCCTGAGCGCGGACCACCGCGTCGTCACCTACGACGTACGCGGTGCGGGTGGTTCGTCGGCACCGGCGTCACGCTCCGGCTACCGCATGAGCAAGCTCGTCGGCGACCTCGCCGCGATCATCGATCACGTACGCCCCGATGGCGGTCCCGTCCACCTCGTCGGTCACGACTGGGGCTCGATCCAGTCATGGAGCGCGGTCATGCGCGAGTCCTCGGACGCACGTCTGACCGGCCGGATCGCGTCCTACACGTCGATCAGCGGTCCGGGCCTCGACATGTACGGCAACTTCTTCCGCGACGGCATTGCGCGCGGGCGGTTCGCCGCGGTCGGGCGGCAGGCCCTCCAGTCCTGGTACGTCGTTGCGTTCCAAGCGCCCGCGCTGCCCGAGCTCGTCGCTCGGCGATTCGGTCGCCGCCTCCGGACCACGATGGCCCGCAGCCAGAAGCTCGACGGCCGGCACTGGGGCGACACGTTCGAGGACGACTTCCGCAACGGCATCAACCTCTACCGCGCCAACGGCTTGAGCTTCCGGCGCGGCATCACCTCCGTGCCGGTGCAGCTCGTCGTACCCACCAAGGACTCATTCCTGTCCCCGGCGGTCTATGCCGATGTCGCGGAGTTCGCGCCGGATCTACGGCGGGTCGACGTCGTCGCCGGTCACTGGATCGTGCAGTCACAACCCGGTGTCGTCGCTGACACGGTGCGCGCGTTCGTCACCGAGATCGAGGCGCGTCAGGACGTGCGTCGAGAGGCGTGACGACCACCTCTCCCGCACCGAGCTCAACGCAGAGCTCGGCTATGCGAGCCAGCGAACCGGTGTCGCCGTCCACCACGATGCTGGCCGCGTCCTCCGCGATCAGCGCGCGTACGAGCTGCTCCGGAGTCTGCTCACCGCCGACGTAGACGACCTCCTGACCCTCGTCGCGAAGACGTCTGGCGGCCCTCCGGGCGCGCTCTCCGTCGCCGATGGAGCCAAGAACGACACGCTGTCTTACCATGAGAACGATGGTCCCACAAGCGTGAAGGCCGTCACATTTTTGCCCCGAATTGAGGCGCAAATCGGCCCCATTTGTTGTTTTAAGCGCACATTCGGTTTCGCTCGGCCCATCGTGTCGGCTAGGCTTCCAGAGTCCTGTCGTCACTTCTCCGGAGGTTTTTTGCGTGTCTTCATCTGCGCCTAAACGCCGACTGGATGTACGCCAGGAGACCCCCCAGCGAACACCGGGCAGGCGGACCGCTCAGCGGCGCATGACCCGGAAGCGCAGTTTCAGACCCACCCCAGCCATGGCCGGAGCATTTATCCTGGTCCTGGCTGCTTTTGGTTCCATGCTCCTCGGCAACACGTCTGACGGCGATTCGCTGGCCAACGACAAGTACCAGACGATCTCGCAGAGCTATGTCGGCCCGGATGACGCCGCAGCCAATGGCAAGGTCGACATCAGCCGCAGCTTCGACCGCGAACTGGTCAAGAAGCAGACTCAGGTGCAGGCCGGGCAGGTGCTCCAGGCCCAGGCAGACCTCAAGAAGAACGTCGACAAGTACGCCAAGGAGCTGGACAAGAACCAGTGGGTCCTCCCGGTCACCGGCTACCACCTGACGGCACGCTTCGGTCAGCGCAGCGGCCTGTGGTCCACGGTCCACACCGGCCTCGACTTCGCCGGTCCCTCCGGCTCGACGATCGTCTCGGTCGGCGCCGGCGTCGTGAAGTCAACCGGCTACGAGGGCGCCTACGGCAACCGCACGATCATCACGCTGCGCGACGGCACCGACATCTGGTACTGCCACCAGAGCCGCATCGCCGTCACGGTCGGCCAGACCGTCAACCCTGGTGATGTCATCGGCTACACCGGCTCGACCGGCAACGTCACCGGCCCGCACCTCCACCTCGAGGTGCACCCCAACGGCGGCGGGGCCGTCAACCCCGAGCCGGTCCTGCGCCAGCACGGCGTCAACCCCTGACTCTGACGTTCAGCCCCCGCGATTTGTGACGGAGTGCACTGGTTCGGGTGACCTGAGCGGTGCTGCTCAGAATCGCGATGTTCCGATCGCGGCGCTTCGCGCTGTCCACGACCTTCGACGTGAAGGTTTTCACGTCCGACAGTCGCCATCTCGGTCCGTCTCGGTGGCGCGGGTTCGCCAACGTTGCCAAATGGCACCCCGCCGGCTGCTTCCGGCCCAATTCGCGTGCCGTCCCTTCACCATCGCGGAAGGACTGGCTTGGGTCTCACCCGTCGCTGCTGCAAAGTCGCAGGTTCATGAGATCCACCGCGGCATCTACGTCGATTCCAGCCTCGACCTCACACTCGACGTGCTGGTCGCAGCTGACATTTTGGCTCTGCCGCCTGATGCCTGTTTGAGTCACTCCACCGCGCTGCACTGGTACGGCGTGATGGTGGGGGCCACCCTGCCCCGCCACTACTCGACCAACACGACATCGCAGACAAGGCTCGAGCACGTCACGCTTCATCGGCGCCGCGGAACTCTCCACCCCCGCCTCGTGGGCGGGATGAGGGTCCTGGGACCAGATCGGACGCTCGTCGACTGTGGGACGGTCCTCGATGCGGTCGATCTCGTTCGGGCGGGTGACTGGCTCGTGCGCCTGGGCATGACATCACCACCCACCGTTCAGGACTACGCCCAGTCACGACATTTGGACGGCGTGGTCAAAGCACGGTCCTCGGCAACTCTCATCCGGAGCCGCGTCAACTCGGTCCGAGAGACAGACGTACGCCTGACTCTTGTTGCGTGTCGATTGCCCGAGCCGGAAGCCAATGCCGAGATTCGTGACGAAGCAGGACCTTCTTGGCTCGAGGCGACCTCGTCTATCGACGGTGGAAGATCGTGATTGAGTACGACGGCTGGCACCACGAACGTGACGCAGCCCAGCGAAGCAAGGACATACTCCGTCGAGAACGGCTTGAGGCCGCTGGTTGGCGAGTCATCGTGATCGTCAGCAACGACATGAAGCACCCCACGTCAGTGGCGGCCCGGGTCTGGGACGCACTGGTCCGCGCTGGATACTCCGGGCCTCTGCCGGAATACTGACCGCGCAACGATCCGTACCCTCCGCAATCTGTGACGGAGTGCACCATTCAACCCATCCGAACCCGTGCACAACGTCACAAATCGCGGGCGAACCGCAGCGGAGTGTTGCGTCAGAGCTTCTCGACGGGCGCGTAGCGCAACAGCAGGCGCTTGACGCCTTGCGAGCCGAAGTCGACCGAGGCGACCGACTTGTCGCCCTGCCCCTCAACCGCCACGACGGTGCCCAGACCGAAGCTGTCATGGCTGACCCGGTCGCCCGCCGACAGTGACACGACCTCGCGGGTCGCCCGCTTGGACCTGGCCGCGACGTTGGACGAGCGGAACGACGACTGGGCCGTCGCGGAGGGCGAGCTCGGCGTCCATTGCGTCGGCGGCGAGGCGAGGCGTCGCCAGTCGACCAGAGCCTCCGGCAGCTCGTCGAGGAATCTCGACGGTGGGTTGTAGGACGGGGCACCCCACGCCGAGCGAGTCGCGGCGCGGGTGACGTAGAGACGGGTACGCGCGCGGGTGATGCCGACGTAGGCGAGTCGGCGCTCCTCCTCGAGCTCCTTGCTGTCGGCCAACGAGCGCATGTGCGGGAAGACGCCGTCCTCGAGGCCGGTGAGGAACACGACGGGGAACTCCAGACCCTTGGCGGTGTGCAGCGTCATGAGCGTCACGACCCCGTCGCCCTCGTCGGGGATCTGGTCGGCGTCGGCGACCAGTGCGACCTGCTCGAGGAACGCGCCCAGCGATCCGGCGGCCAGGTCGGGGTCGTCCGAGATCGCGTCGACGGCGTCGGAGGGCTCCTCGTCGACGACCTCGACAGCGTCGTCGGCAACCGTGCTGGCGCCCACGACGAACTCGCGGGCGACGGCGACGAGCTCGGCGAGGTTCTCGACCCGGGTCTCGTCCTGCGGGTCGGTGCTCTGCTCCAGCGTCGAGAGGTAACCGCTGCGGGTCAGGGCCGCCTCGAGCACGGCGTCGGCCGGAGCGCCCGACTCGGCCATCACCATGAGCTCGGACATGACCGCGGTGAACGCCTGGATCGCGTTGAGGGACCGGGTCGCGAGGTCCGTCGCCTCGTCGGCGCGGGTCAGCGCCTCCCAGAAGCTGATCTCCTCGGCGGTCGCCAATCGCTGGATTGCGGCTTCGGCCCGCTCGCCGATGCCACGCTTGGGCTCGTTGATGATGCGGCGCAGCGAGACGGCGTCGCGCGGGTTGACGAGCACCCGGACATAGGCGAGCGCGTCCTTGATCTCCTTGCGCTCGTAGAAGCGGACGCCGCCGACGACGCGATAGGGCAGGCCGACCCGGATGAAGACTTCTTCGAAGACACGGCTCTGGGCGTTGGTGCGGTAGAAGATCGCGACGTCCTTGGCTGCCGCGGCGTTGGCGTCGGTCAGCTTGTCGATCTCGTCGGCGATGAACTGGGCTTCGTCGCGCTCGTCGTCGCCGACGTAGCCGACGATCTTCTCGCCATCGCCCTCGGCCGACCACAGCTGCTTGTCCTTGCGGCCCTCGTTGCGGCTGATGACGGCATTGGCGGCCGACAGGATCGTCTGGGTCGAGCGGTAGTTCTGCTCGAGCAGGATCGTCGCGGCGTTGGGGAAGTCGTCCTCGAACTCGAGGATGTTGCGGATGTTGGCGCCGCGGAACGCATAGATCGACTGGTCGGAGTCACCCACGACCAGCAGGTCGGACTCCTCGTCGGTCAGCTCCTTGATGAGCTGATATTGCGCGTGGTTGGTGTCTTGATATTCGTCGACCAGGATGTGCCGGAACCGGCGGCGGTAGGTCTCACGGACGTCCGGCCAGGCCTGGAACAGGTGGACCGTGTTCATGATGAGGTCGTCGAAGTCCATCGCGTTGGCCGCCTGCAGGCGCGCCTGATAGGTCTTGTAGGCCTCGGCGTAGATCTCCTCGGTCGGGTTGTCGGCCTTGCCGGCCGCTGACTCGTGGTCGACGAGCTCGTTCTTGAGGTTCGAGATCCAGTTGAGCACGGCGCGCGGGTTGATGCGCTTGGGATCGAGATCCATGTCGCGACAGACCAGCGTCATGAGCCGCCGCTGGTCGGCCGAGTCGTAGATCGTGAACGACGAGGTGAACCCGAACTTGCTCGCCTCACGTCGCAGGATGCGTACGCATGCGGAGTGGAATGTCGAGACCCACATCATGCGAGCACGCGGACCCACGAGATCGGCGACGCGCTCCCTCATCTCGGCGGCCGCCTTGTTGGTGAACGTGATCGCCAGGATCGAGCCGGGATGCGCTCCACGAGCCGCGATCAGCCAGGCGATGCGGCGGGTCAGCACCCGGGTCTTGCCCGACCCGGCACCGGCCACGACCAGCAGCGGCCCTCCGGGGTGCGAGACGGCTGCCTGCTGGGCGTCGTTGAGCCCCTCGAGCAGGGTCTCGGAGCGGGGACGCCGCTTGTCGGCGGACTTGTCCGGAGCGGCGGTGGGCACAGGGAACGGCAACGTCATCGTGCCTCCCAGCCTAGTTGCCGGAGCCGACATCGCCCGCCTCGGAGGCCCCGCGCGTCAGACGTCAGCGAGGTCGGGGCGAGCCAGGCCCTCGGGGCACACGTCGGCGGGGACCGTGACCTGGAACGAGTCCCTCATGTTGCCCAGCTCGAGCTCCCCGCGCGGCTTCTCGTTGGCGAACTCCTCGACCATCGGGACGGCAGGGCCGAGCCCGATGTCGTCGACGGCCTTGAACACCGGCACGAGGTCGAATTCGACGAACGTCACCTCATTTCCGGACAGATACACATCGACGTCCATTCGCCCCTTGATCGTGTCGACATCCTGGGCGAACTCGCCGGCGACGCCGGGTGACGCGACTCGCAGGACGTTCAGGATCGACGAGCGGATCCTCACGATCCTGGCAGCCGGATCGTCCGGGTCTGGCTTGATCGAGGTCGCCTCGGCCTTGTCCAGCAGCGTCGTCAGCGCCGAGTCCGCCGCGAGGTTGTACGCGAACGGCACACCTGGCAGGGAGTTGAAGTCCTTGAGCGATGTGCGGAACCAGCAGGTCTCGTCCTCGTCGGTGGCCTCGACCTTGATGTAGACCCCCTTGGACTTGAGCATGCGTACCGTCGCGGTGCCGTCAGGTGTGTCGATCTCCGCCTCGATCATCCCGCGGGAGAGGTCGTACTGCGCCTTCGTCCGTTCGAAGTACGTCCACTCCTTGGATCCCTTCTCCTTCGAGCTCAGCCAGAGCGTGTAGCTGCCCTCGTTGAAGACCGAGAGGCGGTCGACGGCGGCGGCGAGCGCGATCTTCGCGGTCGCGGCATCGGGGTCGCGCGTCGTTGCGGTCGGCTTCGGCTCAGCGGATTCATCCGACGAGCCGAGCACGGGAACCAACGCGCAGCCGGCCAAGGCGGTTGCTGCAACTGCCAGGGCGGCATGCCGCAGGACCCGAATCATCACGAAATGAGCCTAGTGGTGACAGGGCGTCGTGACTCCGAAACCGTAGACTCGCGTGGCATGGACGGCACGGTCAGCATCCGGACGGCGGGAGAGGCCGACTTCGATGCCCTGACCGACCTCTGGGAGCAGTCGGCGCGCTCGAGCCACGAGTTCATGGACGACGACGAGTTCGTCGAGCTGAAGCCCCGCATCCGCGACCTGCTGCTGCCGTCGATGGACGTATGGGTCGCCGAGTCCGAAGGCGAGATGCTCGGCTTCGTCGGTGCCCGCGACGAGCACGTCGAGCTGCTCTACGTCGCCCCTGAGACACAAGGCAAGGGCATCGGCCCCCTGCTGCTCGCCCAGCTCGCCGCCGGCGATGGGCCGCGCAGCGTGGAGGTGTACGCCGACAATGCCGTCGGCCTCGGCTTCTACCTCTCGCAGGGTTTCCGGGAGACTCGCCGCGACCCCACCGACGCGGCCGGCCGCGCCTTCGCGATCGTCCACCTGGAGCGAGACAACGCATGAACATCGTCACGGTCGACACCGCGCGGCGCAGAGCCGCCGTACGAGCAGGTGCGCCGCCAGATTGCGGAGGGCGCTGCGTCCGGCGTGCTCGCTGCGGGCCACAAGCTGCCGACCGTACGCCAGCTCGCCACCGACCTCGGGCTCGCCGCCAACACGGTCGCCAAGGCCTACCGGGCGCTCGAGAGCGACGGCATCATCGAGACGCACGGGCGGCGGGGAACCTTCATCGCGAGCCGCAAGCTCACCGACGCCGAGGCCGAGTCCGGCGCCCAGACGTACGCACGCCTGGCGCGGACGCAGGGACTGTCGCTCGACGAGGCGATCAGACTGGTCGAGACCAGCTGGACTCCCTGAGAGCCATCTCAGCCGCTCGGGTTACCGTGGCCCGGTGAACCATCTGTCACACGCCCAATTCACTCTGCTCGTCGGCCTGCTGTTCCTCACCGGCATCGCCCTGATGGGCCTCGCGCTCAGCGGCTACGGCAGCAGGGACCGTACGCATCACCACCCGCCGCGCCTCCCCGGCCACGACGTCCAGGACAAGCTCGACAGCGAAAGCTAGGCGGAACGACACGCGTTGTCGGCAACGCGGGGATCCCCCAAAACCCTCAACTCGCACTTTACCGTTGGTGGTCAGTACGCAACGTCGGCATCCGGCGGGCCCCTCGGGCCAGTGTGCGCGTGAACGGGAGATCACATGCTGCGGAAATCGTCAGTACTTCTCGGAGCCTTGCTGGCCTGCTCCTTCCTGACCGGAGCCTTCCTGCTGCCGACCTCGACCGACACGACCCCGGCGGCCCGGGCCGAGCCGCGCGTTGCCGAGCCGCGCGTTGCCGACGGCGTCGTGACGAAGCTGCTCGTCTTCGTCGAGGAGAACCACTCGCTCGCACAGATGAAGGCCGGCATGCCGTACGCATATGGCCTCGCGAAGAAGTACGGCTACGCGACCAAGTACACCGCGACGATGCATCCGTCGCTGCCCAACTACATCGCGATGGCTGGCGGCAAGACGTACGGGATCACGACGAACGCTGCCCCGGCGTCGAACAAGGTCGTGGATGGCGCCTCGGTGTTCGGCCAGGCCATCGCTGCGGGCAAGACCGCCAAGGTCTACGCCGACGGCATGCCCAGCAACTGCGCGACGAGCAGCGGCGGCACCGGCTACGTCGTTCGGCACAATCCGTGGCCGTACTTCGTGAAGGAGCGCGCCCTGTGCAAGCAGTTCGACGTGCCCGTCACCAAGCTCGCCGGCGACATCTCGGCAGGCACGCTGCCCAACGCCGGCATGGTCATCCCCAACGTCGACCACGACGCGCATGACGGAACGCTGGCCGTGGCCGACGAGTGGTTCAAGGGCTACATGACCAAGATCTTCGCCGGGCCGGACTGGAAGTCAGGGCACCTCGCCGTCGTCCTGACTGCCGACGAGGACGACAAGAACTCGGGCAACGTCGTGCTGACGACGGTGATCCACCCGAGCCAGAAGGCCAAGGTCGTCAGCACGCTGCTGACGCACCACAGCATGACGCGTCTGTACGAGGATGTCGTGGGCGCGCCCTACCTGCATGCCGCCGCGACGGCCCCGTCGATGTCCGCTGCTTTCGGCCTGCCGATGCCGGCGCAGACACCCGAGCCCGAGCCGGAGTGCACGACAACCGTCCCGCCCGTGCTCCCGGTCAGCAAGCAGCTCGTGACCGGCTTCGGCGTGACGGCCCAAGGTCCGAACGCGATCGTCATGAAGTGGAACGCGGTGCCCAACGCCGTGAAGTACCGCATCCAGCTGTCGACGAGCCCCAAGATGACGAATGCCGTATATCGCCGTTTCGACGGCACCTCCGCGATCCTCGACGGGTTGAAGGCGAAGACGACCTACTACCTCAAGATCCGCACGATCGACGTCGACGGGGGCAACATCTCGCCATACACGACCACGCCTGTCGTGAGCGCCACTCGGTAGTCACTCCGCCATCGTGTTGGGCCGCCGCCACGTACGTTCGAACGGCAGCCGCCACGCGCGCGGCGCGATGAGCTGGTGCACCGCGTTGGGGCCCCACGTGCCGCCCGAGTAGGGCCGCACCGGTGGCGGGTCGACGAGCAGCGGCTCGGAGATCTCCCACAAACGCTCGATGCCCTCGGCGGTCGTGAACAACGTCCGCTCCCCCCGCATCGCGTCGTAGATCAGCCGCTCGTACGCCTCGAGGACCTCGCCGGCCCGCTCGGTCTCCTGCATCGCGAACTGCATGCTGAGCTTGTCGAGCCGCATGCCCGGACCGGGGCGCTTGCCGTAGAACGACAGCGACATCTTCGACGAGTCGGCGAGGTCGAACGTCAGGTGGTCCGGGCCGGCGAGGCCGACGCCCGAACCGGCGGGGAACATCGACTTGGGCGGCTCGCGGAACGCGATCGAGATGATGCGCGCCCCCTCGGCGAGCTTCTTGCCCGTACGCAGGTAGAACGGCACGCCGGCCCAGCGCCAGTTGTCGATCTCGGCCTTGAGCGCGACGTACGTGTCGGTCTCGGAGTCGGCGGCGACGCCCTCCTCGTCGCGGTAACCCTGGTACTGCCCGCGTACGACGTGGTGCGGGTCGAGCGGCAGCATCTGGCGGAAGACCTTGTTCTTCTCCTCGCTGATCGAGTCCGAGTCGAGCGAGGTCGGCGGCTCCATCGCCATGAACGCCAGGACCTGGAACAGGTGCGTCACGACCATGTCCTTGAACGCGCCGGTGCCCTCGTAGAACGCCGAACGCCCCTCGACGGACAGCGTCTCGGGCACGTCGATCTGCACATGGTCGATGAAGTTGCGGTTCCAGATCGGCTCGAACAGGCCGTTGGCGAAGCGGAACGCCAAGATGTTGAGCGCCGCCTCCTTGCCGAGGAAGTGGTCGATGCGGAAGATCTGCTCCTCGGCGAACACCTCGTGCAGCTGCGAGTTGAGCGACTTGGCACTGGCCAGGTCCGTGCCGAACGGCTTCTCCATGATGATCCGCGAACGCTCGACCAGGTTGGCGGCGTCGAGCGTGTGCACGACGTCGAGCGCAGCCTTGGGCGGGACGCTGAGGTAGTGCAGGCGGCGCGGCGAGCCACCCAGCTCGGCCTCCAGGGCTGAGGCAGCGGCGGCCAGCGCCTCGGGGCCGGCCTTGACGTTGACGTACGACAGCTTGGCGGCGAACTCCGCCCACTGCTTGTCGTTGAGCGGGCGGGTCGTGAACTCACGGCACGCCTTCTCGGCGAACGTACGGAAGCCGTCGTCGTCGAACTCGTCGAGCGAGACGCCGATGATCCGCGACTCCGGCACGAGGTCCGACTCGAGCAGGTGCATGATGCCGGGCAGCAACTTGCGGCGGGCCAGGTCACCGGTGGCACCGAAGAGCACGATCAGATGAGGCTCGTTCATTCCCACAGGCTAGACCTGTCGGGTTGCCGACGGGTGAACTCGCTGTCAGCGGCTGTCAGGGCCGCCAGCGCCATGACAGCGGGCTGCAAGCGACGCCGACCAGCATGGTCGACATGACCAACTACGCCATCAACGCCGAAGGGCTCACGAAGCACTACGGCGACACCATCGCCCTCGACGGCATCGACCTTGCCGTTCCCGAGGGCTCCGTACTCGGAGTCCTCGGTCCCAATGGTGCGGGCAAGACCACTGCCGTCCGCATCCTCGCGACGCTGCTGCAGCCCGACGCCGGTCAGGCGACCGTCGCAGGCCACGACGTCCTGCGCGATCCCACCGCTGTACGCCGCTCGATCGGCCTCACGGGGCAGTACGCCTCGGTCGACGAGCAGCTGACCGGCCGGGAGAATCTCGAGCTGTTCGCTCGTCTCCTCGACTTCAGCAGGCCGGACGCTCGGGCCCGCGCCACGGAGCTGCTGGGCCAGTTCGGGCTCACCGAGGCGGCCGACCGTCGCATCAAGACGTACTCCGGCGGCATGCGGCGACGCCTCGACCTGGCGGCGAGCCTGGTCGGGCGACCTGAGGTGATCTTCCTCGACGAGCCGACGACAGGCCTCGACCCCAGCAAGCGGGACGACGTCTGGAACCTCGTCCGCATGCTGACCGCCGAAGGCACCAGCGTCCTGCTGACCACGCAGTACCTCGAGGAGGCCGATGCCCTCGCCGACGCGATCACCGTGATCGATCTCGGCAAGGTCATCGCGCACGGCACCGCCGCCGAGCTCAAGCAGATCGTCGGCGGCCGCTCCCTCCAGGTGCGCCCGACCAACGTCCGCGACACCGCGGACATCCGAGCCGTCCTGAGCCGCATCACCGGCCGATCGGTCGAGGAGCCCACCCGTGGGCTGCTCACGACGCCGATCGAGGACGAGAAGGACTTCACCGACGTCGTCGTCGACCTGGCCGCGCGAGGCATCCCCGTCACGGAGATCGCCCTCAAGCTGCCGAGCCTCGACGAGGTCTTCTTCACCCTCACCGGCAAGGGCGTTCCCGTTGAAGCGCCCGCCGACCTCGACAAGGAAGTGTCCGTATGAGCACGAACACCGTCACCCTCCCCGACGCCATCGAGCAACGCCCCGCGTCGTCCATGCCGTGGGTGCGTCACTCCCTGACGCTCGCCGGCCGCTCGGTCAAGAAGATGATGCGTCACCCCGAGCAGTTCTTCGACGTGACGCTGCAGCCAGTGCTGTTCCTGCTGATCTTCGTGTACGTCCTGGGTGGCGCGATCGCCGGTTCGACGCACGACTACCTGCAGTTCGTCCTGCCCGGCATCTTGATCCAGACCGTCCTGTTCAGCACGATCTCGATCGGGGTCAACCTCAACACGGACATCAAGGAAGGCGTCTTCGACCGGTTCCGGTCGCTGCCGATCGCCCGGTCGGCCCCGCTCGTCGGTGCCACGATCGCCGAGTGCCTCCGCTACACCATCACGATCGGCGTCAGCCTGATCGCCGGGTTCATCATCGGCTACCGGCCGAGCACGTCGATCCTCGAAGTGCTCGCCGCGTGCCTGCTCGTCCTCGTGTTCGCCTGGTGCATGTGCTGGATCGCGATCTGGCTCGGGATGGTCTCCCGCGAGGCCGGCTCGGTGCAGGGCATCGGCTTCATGGCGCTGTTCCCGCTGACGTTCGGCTCGAGCATGTTCGCCTCCGCGGACACCATGCCCGGCTGGCTGCGGGCGTGGGTCAACGTCAACCCCGTCACACACCTGACGGACGCGGTGCGCGGCCTGCTCACCGGCGGACCGGTCGCCCAGGATGCGGTCATCGCGCTGGGCACCGCCGGGCTGATCCTCGCGGTGTTCGCGCCGCTGGCGGTCAAGGCATACCGGACCAAGGCCTGACCCACCCTGAGGCGGTGAGTTGGCGTCCACGCGCACGTCGCGACTGGACGCTGACTCACCGCCCTACTGTGCAGCGGGCAGGGCCAGGGCGATCGCCTCGTCACGTGCGAGCGATCGCCCTTCGGCATGCAGCTCCTCGAAACGCTCGGCACCCAACGACGTACGAAGCGTGTCGATGAGCTTCCGCGACGTCGACGTTCATGCGATCTGCGCGACCGCGTATGCCCTCCGCCGCTCCCAGGACCAGCGCCGCACGCTCGTCGTCGCCGTCGAGGTGCGCGAGGATGGCCGCCGCCGACGCCACCTGCGAGACGATCGGCATGTCCCGCGTACGCACGGCGAGTCTCGAAGCTGACCGCCAGCTCGGACCGCGCTCCTTCGAGATCGCCTGCGAGGGCTCGGGTCGCGGCGAGCCCGGCCCGGATCATGGCCTCCATCTGCCCGCCACCGAACGTCGCGACGGTGTCGAGGCGCCCCAGGACGTGCTCGAGATGCTCGATAGCAGCCTCGTCGTTGCCGGAGACATGCTCCACGTGCCCCAGACCCATCTGCGTGATGAGCTCGACGCGGCGATCGCCGTCCCGCCGAGCGTCGGCGAGCAGCCCGATGAGCTCCTGGCGCAGCTCCTCGACGCCTTCGCCTTCCGCGACCGCGATGCGCAGCCCCATGACCTGCATCCGCGAGAACTCCGAGTCCTCGGCTGCGCCCAGCTCGTTGAGCAGCGGGATCGCCTCGTCCCACGTGACGAGCGCGTCCTCGTAGTTCGCGTCGAGCGACTGCACCATCGCCTGCTGGGACAGCGCCATCGCCAGGCCCCAGCGGTCGCCGAGCTCGCGCAGGCCGTCGATCGTCGGCTCCAGCAGCTCGACCATCTCGCCCACGCGACCCTCGTTGTCGAGCAGGACGAGCTGCATGAGATTGATCATCGAGTCGGTCCACGGATCGTCGGACGGTGGCAGGTCGCGGTCGCCGATGACGTCGAAGAACGCCATGGTCGCCAGGACGATGTCGACGACCTGATGCTGCGGGTGGTGGGCGTCCCACACCGCCGAGGATGCGATCAACAGGTTCCTGCCAGAGGGCCGGCTGATCGGAGTCGCGGTTGCCCATCACCAGGATGCCGGTCAGTGCGACCGCCTGAACGCATATCTCGCTCGCCGGGTCAGCCTCGCCGGGGAGCGCCAGCACCGCATCAGCCCACGAGCACGCCTCGACGTGCTGGCTGCGAATCGACCAGTACCACGCCAGTTCCGTGACCAGACGGGCGGCATGGGGACGGTCGCCGCGATCGATCGCGAACCGCAGTGCCGCCATGATGTTGGCCCGCTCGAGATCAATGTTCCGCACCGCTGAGAGCTGGTCGCCGCCGCGCAGCTGGGGTCCCTGCGTCTCGGCCACGTCGAGGAAGTGCTTGAGGTGGGCGTCGCGTACGGCCTCGGCCTCACCGCGCTCGATCAGCCGCTCGACGCCGTACTCACGGAGGGTCTCGAGCATCCTGAACCGTGGGGTGTCGCCGCGCACGGGCACCAGGAGCGACTTGTCGGCGAGTGACTCCAGCAGCGACTCGGTGTGCTCTCCAGCGACGGAGACGGCCGCGGCGCTCTCGGCGGTCACCCCGCCCGGGAACACCGCGAGCCGTTCGGCGAGGTCACGCTCGGCGTCGTCGAGCAGGTCCCAGCTCCACTCCACGACTGCCCGAAGCGTCCGGTGGCGTGGCAACGCCGTGCGGCTGCCACCCGTGAGCAGACGGAACCGGTCGGAGAGTCGGGCCGCGACCTGGGCAGCGGTGAGCGTACGGAGGCGAGCTGCCGCGAGCTCGATCGCTAGCGGCTGGCCGTCGAGGCGTACGCAGATCTCCCGCACTGCCGGCAGCGTCTCGGCCGTCAGCGCGAATGACTGGTCGACTGCCTGGGCGCGCAGCACGAACAGCTGGATCGCACTGTGCTTCATGGCATCGTCGATCGAGCTGTCAGCGGCCGGCATCGTCAGCGGGCTGAGCTGATAGCCGAACTCGCCGATGATTCGCAACGGCTCGCGACTCGTCGCGAGGATCCGCAGCTTGGCCGCGTGTGCCAGGACGTCGTCGGCGATCTCGGCGACCGCGTCGACCAGGTGCTCACAGTTGTCGAGCAGCAGCAGGCCCTCGACGTCGTGGACCGCGTCGATGAGCCGCGTACGCTCATCCGGCCGCGGTACGGACGAAGGCCGGTCGAGGACCGACACCTCGAGCAGGCCCATCGCAGAGAGGATCGCCTCCAGGATGCCGTCGCTGCCGGTCACCGGCGCAAGCTCGGTCAGCCACACGTCCTCGAAGCGGTCGAGCGCGGACCGGGCGGTCTCGACCGCCAGCCGGGTCTTGCCCGCGCCACCGGGCCCGAGAATCGTCACGAGCCGATGGTCGACCAGGGCGGCCTGCAGGTCGGCGATCGCACCCTCCCTGCCGACGAACGTCGTCAGCGCCGAGGGCAGTGCCTGATGCGTACGCCGCGGGCCGCGCTCGCCCCGCAGGATCGACAGGTGCAGCTCCTGGAGCTCCGCCGACGGATCCGCGCCCAGCTCCTCGGCCAGCATGCCGCGCAGCCCGTCATACGCCGTGATCGCCTCGTTGGCGCGGCCATGCGCGGCCAAGGCCGAGAGGTAGAGCGCCCAGAAGCCGTCCCGGTAGGGGTGAGCCGTCGTGAGGTCGGCCAGCTCGGCGATGACGGCCGGATCGTCGCCGGATCGGACCCGGCTGTGCAGGCTCGACTCGACGGCAGCGAGTCGCACCTCTCCGAGCCGGTGCGCCGCCGACGGCGCAAACGGGAACTCGGCGACGTCGGCCAGTGCCTCGCCGCGCCACAGCGCCAACGCCTCATCAGCCCGACCAGAAGCGACGAGGCGCTCGAACTCGTCGGCGTCGACCGACGCACATTGCAGGACATATCCAGCCGGCGTCGACTCCAGCGCACCCGCCGGGAGGCGCCGGCGGGTGCGGGACACGATCGACTGCAGGGCATTCGTCGCGTCGGCCGGCACGTCGAGGCCCCACAGGTCGTCGATCAGGGTTGTCGAGGCGACGGGGCGTCCGCCTTCGAGCGCGAGGCGTGCCACGAGGGCGCGATTGCGCGGCCCGCCGAGATCGATCTCCTGATCGTCGGCGCGCACCCGCAACGGTCCGAGGACGTCAACCTGCACACGCGCCATTCTGCCGCACTGTCTCGTATGGCCGGCCCGGCTTGTGACGGACGACGAGGGTTCGAGCGTCGCCAGGGCACCCAGAACCCTCATGCTCAAGCCCTAGGTCGAGGGACGATGAGGGTATTGGGCAGCTCCTGCAACCCCATGGGATCCCTCTCGTGCGTGTTCGCGGCGGCGGCCTCAGATCAGGCGGCGGTCGTTGGCCCAACGGGTCAGCTCGTGGCGGCTCGAGAGCTGGAGCTTGCGCAGGACGCTGGAGACGTGCGTCTCGACGGTCTTGATCGAGATGAACAGCTCCTTGGCGACCTCCTTGTACGCATAGCCGCGGGCGATGAGCCGCATGACCTCGCGCTCCCGCTCGGTCAACCGGTCGATCTCCTCGTCGACCTGCGCGACCTCGATGGTCCCGGCGAACGCGTCGAGGACGAAGCCCGCGAGTCGCGGCGAGAACACCGCGTCGCCCTGCGCGACCCGGTTGATCGCGTCGAGCAGCTCTGGACCCGAGATGTTCTTGGTGACATAGCCGCGGGCACCGGCACGGATGATGCCGATGACGTCCTCGGCGGCGTCGCTCACCGACAGCGCGAGGAACTTGGTGTCGGGATGCCGCAGGTGCAGGCGCCGGATGACCTCGAGGCCTCCCCCACCAGGCATGTGGACGTCGAGGAGTACGACGTCGGGCGTGGTCTCGGCGATGACCTTGACCGCGCTCTCGACGTCCTCGGCCTCGGCGACGATGTCGACCGGCCCGTCGATCTCCGCCCGTACGCCAGTGCGGAACATCGCGTGGTCGTCGACGATGGCGACGCGCAGTGTGGTCATGGGCTCACTTCTTCTGTGGGAACACGTGCTGGCTGGGTCGGGTCGGGCTGGTTGGTGTCGCCGCTTCGGACGGGCACGCTCAGCGCGACCTCGGTGCCCTCCCCCGGCTTGCTCTTGATGGAGGCGGTGCCGCCGTGGCGCTCGAGCCGCCCGATGATCGAGCCTCGCACACCCATGCGGTCCTCGGCGATCGACTCGGTGTCGAAGCCGACTCCGCGGTCGCGGACGAAGATCTCGACCGTACGACCGTCGGTCTCGGCGTAGACATCGATGCGATCGACCTGGGCGTGCTTGGCGGCGTTGATCATGGCCTCGCGGGCGGCCTTGGCGATCGCGGCGACATCAGGATCGAGCGGAGCATCGCCGACCGCGATGACCTCGACCGGCACTCGGTGCGCATCCTCGACGTCGGCGGCCGACGCCCGTAGCGCCGCCACGAGCGAGTCGCCGGGCTTCTCGTCATTGCCGTACAGCCAGGCCCGCAGCTCACGCTCCTGCCGGCGGGCGAGTGTCGCCACAACGGCCGAGTCACCGGAGTTCTTCTGCAGCAGCGCCAGGGTCTGCAGCACCGAGTCGTGCAGGTGGGCGGCGACGTCGGCGCGTTCTTGCGAACGTACGCGCTCGCGCCGCTCCTCCGACAGGTCGCCCAGCAGCTTGGTGATCCACGGCCCGAGGATCAGCAGGAGTCCCAGACCGGCGACCGCGACCGCGGAGGCGAGGTCGACGATCGCTGACCAGCCACGTTCCTGGCTGAGGAAGTAGATGCCCGCGATCGCGACGAGCACGGCACCGGCGGCGACTCGCAGGGCGAACGCGAGGCCACGGGTCTGGCGCATCCAGCGGCCCCACGCGGCGTCGTCGAACTGGCGCCAGATCACCGCGAGGCCGATGACCCCGATCAGCAGTGGGGCGAACAGGCCCCCGGCGATGCCGCGCCCACTGGCCTGGATCATGAACATCACGCCGATGCCGACGGCACCCAACGCCACGGTCTGGACCACCTCGAACGCACCCGGGCGGCCGCTCGTACGCAGCCCGCGGCGGGTCGCCGCCTCCAGGCCCGGCGACAGCTCGGGCTGTCGCAGCGGCAGGAACCGCCACAGCAGCAGATAGGCGACGACGCCCATGCCCTGGAACCACGTCGCGACGATGAAGGCCAGCCGGACATAGAGGACGGGGACGCCGAAGTGGTCGGCAACACCCGTCGCCACACCGCCGACGAGCCGGCGGTCGGCTGGTCGGTAGGCACGGCGGTATTCGGTCACCCCATGATCGTCACACGTACGCGCACGCACGCGCCATCAGGAACGCCCCTTGCGCACCCTGAGCAGTCCCGGGCGGAATTCAGGGTCGTACCCGATGTCGCGGAGCACCGCCCTCGGACACGATGGAGGTATGAACGCAGAAGACACCCGCACCACCCCACCGCCGGACGGCGACTTCGACCCGCACCGGCTCCGCACCATCACCGACATGAAGCGGTCGAGGGACGACCGCATGCTCGGGGGGGTCTGCTCCGGCGCCGCGAAGTACCTCGACATCGACCCCGTGATCGTGCGCGTCGTCATCGCGGTGCTGACGCTCGTCGGGTTCGCCGGTGTCATCATCTATGCCGCCGCGTGGTTCCTGCTGCCGGTCGAGGGCGAAGCCAAGAGCGTCGCCGCTGAGTGGTTCCACCTCGACAAGAACGAGGAGCAGGTACGCGTTGCCGGCCTGGTCGGCGCCGTCGTGCTGTCTGCGCTGGCGATCGTCGGCGACGGTGGCTGGTACTGGGACGGCTTCCCGTGGATCTTGGTGCCGCTCGCGCGCCGTGTACTACCTGTTCGTGGTCCGCCCGCGACGCCGGCGACACTCCGAAGCCGCGCTCGCGGCCCAGTACGCCCCGCCGGGGGTCGACCCGGCCGACGAATCGGCTCGGGGTCCGGAGTTCACCGCCGCCAAGGCCGGACTCGTGGCCAACCAGAAGTACGCCAAGGCCAAGCGGGACCGCTCCTGGACACTCACCTGGCTCACCCTGTCCGTGACCGCCATCGCCGCTGCCGCGACGGGCATCTACGACGCGTACCACGACGGGCCCCACTGGACGGCATACGTCGCCGTGGCGCTCGGTGTCGTGGCGGTCGGGCTGCTCGTCAGCACGCTGGTCGGCAACGGCGGCCCGTTGATCGGCATCGGGATCCTGCTCGCCATCACATTGGCGATCGGCTCCCTCCTGCCCAACGGCAAGTTCGGCGAGCAGAAGCCGACGCCCACGAACGCCACCCAGGTCGACCCGCACTACCGGCACGGCGTCGGACTGATCGAGCTCGATCTCACCCAGGTCTCGGACCCGACGGCGCTGCTCGGCCGCACCGTCGAGATCGAGGCCGGCATCGGCCAGACGACGGTCATCGTGCCCGAAGACCTCAACGTCAGGGTCAACGCCGACATCGATGCCGGCGAGATCCGGGTGTTCGACCGCAAGACCGACGGCGCGGACACTGCGCTCGACTATCCCGCCGCCACGACGGGCCCCACCCTGACGCTCGACATCCACCAACGACTCGGAAACATCGAGGTGATCCGCAGATGACCAGGCACTCATTCCGCTGGGAAGGTCTGGCCTTCGGGCTGTTCTTCCTCTCCGCCGTCGGCAACTGGGCCGTGTGGAAGCAGGACCTCCTGACTCCACGACAGCTCGGCCTCACGGCATCCGGGGTGCTGATCCTCCTCGGACTGCTCGGCGTCGCCGCCACGGTGTGGCAGACCAGGCCGGCCAACCGTGCGCAGCCCGTCCCCACTCCAGAAACCACCCAAGACCCCATCCCGGAAGGACCTCAAGATGAAGCAACTCACCCGCAGCCGTGACGACAAGTGGGTCGGAGGCGTGTGCGGAGGCATCGCGACCTACACCGGCCTCGACGCCAACCTGATCCGCATCCTGGTCGCCGTCGGCACCGTGCTCGGCTTCGGTTCCCTGATCGTGGCGTACATCGTTGCGTGGGTGCTGATGCCCGCCGCGCAGCCGGCCGGCCAGCAGACCGTATGGGCGCAGGCTACTGACGTGCCAACCACTGAGAGCGCGCCTGCATCGCCGTCTGCGTGAAGTCGGAGAAGACGCCATCGATCCCGGCGTCGAAGAACGCCAAGTACTCGCCCACGGCATCGCCGTGGGCGAGCTTGTCGGTGCTGCTGCGAAGGTTGGCCGGCAGGAAGGTGTTCTCGTTGCGCATCGTCCAGATGTGGACATCGAGACCCGCAGCGTGGGCCGCGTCGACCAACCCGGTCGGCTGCGTCAGGTTGCCGGCGCTGTCACGGGCGACGACGAGGTCCTTGTAGGGACCGATCGCATCGGCGTACGAGGCGATGAACTCCAGGCCCTCGGGTTCGCGCAGGTCTGCGTACGTGCGTTCGTCGCCTGCGACCACGAAGTCAGCCGGTGCGCCTGACGGAGACATCAGCTGGACGACGAACGCCGGTGTCCGGTCCCGTATGGCCTGCAGGTTGCCGGACTCGAACGACTGGATCGTGATCTTGGCGTCGGGTGTGTTCAGGCCACGGCGCTCGAGCGCCTCGATCACGAGGTCGTTGAGGCTGATGCCGACGCTCTCGAAGTAGCTCGGATGCTTCGTCTCGACGTACACGCCGACCGGGTTGTCGCGCGTCTCGGTACCCTGCAACGCGATGTCGAGGACCTCGTCGAAGGTCAGGATGGGTTCGACCCCGTCGAGCGCGACATTGCCCGGGCGAAGATCGGGGATGCGTTCCTTGGTGCGCAGTGCCTTGAGCTCGTCGAGGGTGAAGTCCTCGGTGAACCAACCGGTGTGCTCGGTGTCGTCCACGACCTTGGTGGTCCGCCGATCGGCGAACTCCGGCCGATCAGCGACGTCGGTCGTGCCGCTGATCTCGTTCTCGTGACGAACGACCAGCATCCCATCCTTCGTCGCCACGACGTCCGGCTCGATGTAGTCGGCGCCTTGCTCTATCGCCAGCAGGTACGACGGGCGGGTGTGCTCGAGTCGCTCGCCGGGGACGCCACGGTGAGCGAGGACGATGGGTGCGTGTGACATCGGACCATCAAACCGCATCCGTCCGCCGGGGGTCAGCACGCACGAGACGTACGGCACCGTCGCGGCGGGGATCAGCAGCGGCCACCAGGTGTCCGTCGTGGCGCCGGAGCGTCGCCGCGACGCCGCCGTAGTACATCGTCAGGTCGGTCTCGGTCTTGACGACCTCGTCGGGCCGGCCGGCCCGGTGCACGTGGACGCGGGGGTGGTTGATGGCGTGCTGCAGGCCGAGCCGACCGTTGACGAACCCCGCCAGAGCCTGCACGATCGCCGTCGTGATGCGGTCGGCGCCCGGCGACCCGATCGCGATCGCCGACCCATCGACGTGGTGCCCGACCGTCGGCGCCATGTTCGACAGCAGTCGCGTGCCGGGTGGCAGCCCGTGCAGCCCGCGGGCATTGAGCTCCTGCTCGCCGAGGCAGTTGTTGAGCCAGATCCCGGTGTCCTTCGCGATCATCCCCGAGCTGTAGCCCGACGACACCGTCACCGAGCAGGCGCCGCCGTCGCTGTCGGTCGCCGAGACGTGCGCCGTCGAGCCCGACTCCAGCACCGCGAGATGGTCGTGGTCGACGAGCGCGAGGAATGCCGCGGCATCGCGCTCGAGGTCATCGGTGTGATCCAGCACCGTGAGCCGGTGGCCCAGCACGGCCCGCTGCACACGGATGAGGTGCTCGACATCGTCGCTACCCCATTCGCCGTACGGTCGCCCGTCCAGCATGCGCAGCATCGCGGTCACGCATACGCCACCGACGGACGGTGGCGGGTTGGTGCCGAACGTCCAGTCACCGACCGTGCTCAGCAACGATGGCCGCACGACGGGGTGGTACGCCGCGAGGTCCTCACGACCGAGGATGCCGCCGCGGGCGATCACGTCATCGCTGATCAGCCGGGCCAGGTCACCGGTGTGCAACGCGCTGGGGCCCTCGTCTGCGATCAGCTCGAGGGACCCGACGAGGTCGGGCAGCACGATCAGATCGGTCGTGACGAGGCCGTCCTCGTCGTGGACCGCGGCATCGCTCTCGTCGTCCCAGCCGAAGATCAGGTCGTGCACGTGCTCGAGGTAGTAGCGCGACGCCGAGCCGAGCCGGAACCCGCCGCGCGCCACGTCGATCGACGGCGCCACGATCTCGCGCCACGGCAGGCGTCCCCACCTCGCATGCGCTGCGCCGAACGCCGCAACCGAGCCGTGCGCGGCGACCGAGCCGGGGCCGATCGTCGCGGTGACCCCGTCGCCGTAGTCGGTGTGGATGTCCCACGTGCCGCCACCGAGGTCGCGCCCACGGCCCGGCATCTCCATCCAGCCGTCGACGGTCTGTGGCGCGCTGCCGTTCTGCGGCTGGACCGTGATGAACCCGCCCGAGCTGAGCGACACGATCCCGATCTCGTTGACCATCGTCACGAGGACTGCGGCCAGCGCCGCGTCGACAGCGTTGCCACCGCTGCGGGCGACCTGCTCGCCGGCATCGGCGGCGGCCTCGTTGGGCGCAGCGATCGCGACATCCGGCATCTCCGCAGGCTACTCGCCCCGAGGGGTCCGGCCGGTAGAGTTCGGGTCAGGTGAGCCGGGAAGTCTGGTCGGCGTGATGTCGCCGACCCCAGGGAGCCCCATGACGACCCGTTCGCCCCGCCTGTTCCGGCGCAGCTCGTGGCCCGAGGCTGCGCGCATCGCCGACATCCTGCGCCAGGAGACCCTCGGCGGCGCGCTCCTGCTGGCGGCGACCGTTGCAGCGGTCGTCGCGGCGAATGCCGGTGACGGGTACGCCTCGCTGCGGGACACCGCGTTCGGTCCCGACTCGCTCCACCTTCACCTCACGTTCGGCCAGTGGGCCTCCGACGGGCTGCTGGCGATCTTCTTCTTCGTCGCCGGGCTCGAGCTCAAGCGCGAGTTCGTCGCCGGGGACCTGCGCGAGCCCAGCCGGGCGGTGCTCCCGGTGGTCGCCGCCCTCGGCGGCATGGCGGTGCCGGCGCTGATCTTCGTCCTCGTCAATCTCGGGGGTTCGCTCGACGGGTGGGCGATCCCGACCGCGACCGACATCGCGTTCGCCCTCGCCGTCCTGGCCGTCATCGGCAGTCACCTGCCGTCGGGCCTGCGTACGTTCCTGCTGACGCTTGCCGTCGTCGACGACCTCCTGGCGATCATCATCATCGCGGTCGTCTACACCAAGACATTGCACGTCGAGTACCTGCTGCTCGCGCTCGTGCCGATCGCGATCTTCACGGTCCTGGTGCAGCGCCGCGTACGTTCCTGGTGGTTGTTGCTGCCGCTCGCCGCGCTGGCCTGGGGCCTCGTCCATGCCTCGGGCGTCCACGCCACGGTCGCCGGCGTCCTGCTCGGCTTCGCGGTGCCGGTGATCCGGCGCGACGGAAGCGACGGCCCCGGACTCGCCGAACACTTCGAGCATCGGTTCCGTCCCCTGTCGGCCGTCGTCGCCGTGCCGGTCTTCGCATTCTTCAGCGCCGGCGTGACGGTCGACGGCTGGTCTGGCCTGACCGATGCCCTGCACGAGCCCATCACGATCGGCGTCATTGCGGGACTGTTCGTCGGCAAGACGATCGGCGTCTTCGGCGCGACGTGGCTCGTCTCGACCTTCACGCGCGCAGAGCTCGATGACGAGCTGGCCTGGCTCGACGTCATGGGCGTCGCGATGCTGGCCGGCGTCGGGTTCACGGTCTCCCTGCTGATCGGCGAGCTGGCGTACGGCGTCGGCAACGCGACCGACGAGTACGTCAAGACCGGGGTGCTCGTCGGGTCGCTCGTCTCGGCCGTCGCCGCCGGTGTCGTCCTGCGGTCTCGCAACCGCAGCTACCGTCGGATCGAGGCGCTGGAGCGCCGGGATGAGGACGGCGACGGCATACCCGACGTGTTCCAGGAGTGAGCGCGTATCGCCCGCTGGACGCCCGTCTCAGCGTGTGACCCAGGTCACAAGTGACTACCTGTCTAGTTCTAAAGAACTATATGCACACTCTGTGTGTAACGCTGTGAACATGCACACACCTGGGATTGCAGGAAATTCTCCGATCACCGATTTCAGGGGCACGATTCTGCCCGCGTTTCACCGCGTCTCGGCCGGGGTATGTGGGCCGCGACATGACGAAACGACAAGTCCTGACCCAGCTCCCCGGCACCCTGCAGTCTGACCATCTGCCGCCCGGGCCACCGACGCGCCACGGCCCGCCTCGAGGATTCCTCGACTGCCGGGGTGAGTGGCAGTCACTCGACGAAGACGAGGACAGCGATGCTCCTGCCTAAGGCACGCGGTGAGCTGAGTCAGGCACTGTTCGACGCCATGCGTTCGGACCCCTGCGACCCCGAGACCGCGGCGCACGTGCAGCCGACCGACCGCGATGACGTCCAGATCGCGTTGTGGGCGATGTATGAGCTCCACTACTCCGGATTCGAGGACGTCGACGACGAACTGGAGTGGCACCCCGGGGTCCTCGGCCTGCGCCGCGCGCTCGAGCGCGACCTCGAGCGCGAGCTGCGTGCCCGGCAACCCGCGACCACGCTCGACGGGCCGTTCGCGGAGGCGCTCTTCGCCTTCATCGCCGGGCACGACGGACCGTCCATTGCCGCCTACGTCCAGCGCAAGGCTGACCGCGAGCAGGTGTTGGAGCTCCTGCGGCATCGCTCGATCTACCACCTCAAGGAGTCGGACCCGATCGCGTGGGTGGTCCCGCGCCTCCCGACGGCCCCCAAAGCGGCGCTGATGGAGCTGCAGTACGACGAGTACGGCGGCGGCGACCCCAACCGGCTCCACGCACACCTGTTCGCGCTGGGACTCGAGGCGTCGGGACTGCGGGTGGACCCCAACGCGTACATCGACGACGTGCCCGTGGAGATCCTCGAGCTCAACAACGCGATGTCGCTGTTCGGGCTGCACCGGCGACTTCGCGCGGCGTCCTTGGGACACCTCGCCGCCTTCGAGGCCACGAGCTCCCTGCCGTCCCGGCGTGTGGCGCAAGGGCTCGCGCGCCTGGAGCTCCCGCCCGAGATGATCGCGTACTACGAGGAGCACGTCGAGGCCGACGCGGTGCACGAGCAGCTCGCGGTCCGTACGATCTGCGGCGCCCTCGTCGAGCAGGAACCGCAGCTCATCGACGATGTCGTGTTCGGGGCCTTCACGTGCCTCGACCTCGAGGACCGCTACGCGCAGCGCATGCTCGACGCCTGGGAAGCCTCATGACAGAGGACCATGGGTTCGCGCATCCGGATGTCATCCTGTGCCCGGGCGGACCGCTGTTGCTGCGCGGCGAGCACCTCGTCGAGGATGCCGACGGTGTGGCCCACCAGACCGTGCGGCCGGTCAGTGCGGTGTGCCGCTGCGGCAAGTCCGCCAGCCAGCCGTGGTGCGACGGTACGCACAAGGTGCTCCCGGCACGCGATCGGCCTTAGGCCGTCGGGGTCCGGAGCGCTCGGGTCGCCGGCCCCTCGAGCACCTCGCCGTCGGGCGTGAACCGCGACCCGTGCAGCGGGCAGTCCCAGCTCATCTCCTGGTCGTTCCACGACAGGATGCCGCCCAGGTGCGTGCACATCGGCGCGGACCGCACACGTATGGCCGTCGACCGTCGAGACGCCGGTCGGCAGGATGCCGTCGCGGCCGACCTCACCCTCGCCTTCCGCTGGGCTCTCCGGCGCCTCCTTGAGCTCAGCCGCCACGAGGCCCTTGGCGAGGTGGACGCCGACGTTCAGGTTCAGCTCGGCGACCTTCGCCGCGCCGGCTGGCCGGGTGATCCGGCGCGACATGGGCTTGGACCACGACACGGGTTCCCCCAGCAGGCGCGCCGTCAGGTTCCTGGCCGCGGCCACGGCATTCGTCATGCCCCACTTGTCGAAGCCCGTCGCGACGTGGAACCGGCCGCCGCCGCGCGGGAGATGGCCGACGTACGGGATGCCGTCGTGCGACTGGTAGTCCTGGGCCGACCAGACGTGCGTCTCCACGGCGCCCGGGAAGTAGATCGCCGTCCACTCCCGCAGCTCGTCGACGTGCCGCGCCTCCGAGTCGGTTCGCCCCACGGGGTGTCCGTTGCCGCCGATCATGAGCTTCGTCGTCCCGTCCGTGCGCAGCACATCGCGGATCGAGCGTGACGGCTGGCCGGCCGACAGGCTCATCGGCATCGGTGTCGTGGCGAAGTCGAACGCCAAGGCGTACGACCGCAGCGGCTCGAGCTTGGCGAAGTAGAGCCCGCGATCGAGAATCGGTGTGCCCGTCGCGAGGAACACGTCGCCGGCCGTCAGCTCCGTGCCGTCGTCGAGGTGCACGATCGGCTGACCGGTCTTGGAGGCGCTCACGACCCGGTGGCCCTCGTGGATCGTGCCGCCGTGCTCGCGGACCTGGCTCGCCAGCGCGGTCAGGACGTCGATGGGGTCGAACTGGTACTGGTCGGGCAGGACCGCGCCGCCGTAGTTGGGGTACGGCACGTCGAGCTCGTCCTGCCACCGGACGTCGAGGCCCAGCGACCGAGCCGCACCGTGCTCCTGGCGCGCGGCGTCGACCTGCTCGGGCTCTGCGGCATACGTGATGGCGTCACGGGTCTGCACCGGGACACCGTGATCGGCGCAGAACCGGACCAGCCACTGCTGCCCCTCCAGGTTGGCGTCGACGTACGCCTGCGCGACCTGATGGGACTGCTTCCGCAGGATCCTGGACAGCTTGGTGCCCTGCAGCACCGAGAGCTTCGCCGTGGTGTTGCCGGTCGTCACGGCGCCGACGCGACGTGCCTCGATCACCGCGACCCGCCGACCCGCACGGGCGAGCAACAATGCGGTGGTGAGCCCCGTCAGGCCGGCGCCGATCACGAGGTCATCGAGCCGCTCGTCGATCGGAAGTGGGTCGCTTGCGGGCAGGTCGGGTCGATCGAGCCACAGTGACGTCATGCGCCGGACATACCCGTCGGGATCGAGCGACAAACCCGGCGCGGTCCTAGGCTGGGCGCATGGCCGGCCTGCGTTCGATCGCCCAGGAGCTCTACGGCCGGCCGCTGTCGGAGTTCATCGCCGCCCGCAAGGAGGCCGCCGACGGTGCCGGCGAGAAGGAGCTGGCGCAGCAGGTCAAGGCCCTGCGCAAGCCCAGCGCAGCCGCGTGGGCGGTCAACGCGCTGGCGCGGGAGCGGGCCGAGCTGGTCGAGGAGGTCGTCGAGCTCGGCGAGCAGCTGCGCGACGCACAATCCGATTCGGATGGATCGCGCACCCGGCTGCTCGATCGTGCCCGGCGCGACCTCACCCGTCAGGCGATCGACGAGGCCACTGAGCTGGTCCGGGCCTCCGGCGGAACGCTGAGCGCGCCGGCCGCCGCCGGTGTCGAGGAGACCCTGCGCGCGGCGATGACCGATCCCGATGCCGCCAACGCGGTGCAGGACGGGCTGCTCGTGGCGACGTTCGCCGCCAACCCGTTCGAGCCGGTCGATCTCACCGATGTCGTGGCGATTCCGCCGGAGGGAGCCCGCCCCCGCACGACCAAGCCGGCGAAGCAGGGACCGACGCAGCTGGAGCGCAAGCGGATCGAGGCGGCCGAAGCCACGGTGGCGAAGGCGCGCCGCAAGGCCAAGACGGCGACCGAGGAGCTCGAGTCCCTGGTCGAGGAGCGCGACGAGCTGCAGGAGGAGCTCGCCGAGCTGCGCAAGAAGGCCAAGGCGATCGAGCGGGAGATGGCCGACACCGAGAAGGCCCTCGACAAGGCCGACACAGTGGCCGACGAAGCAGAAGCTGCCGAGCGCAAGGCGCGGGACGCGCTGGAGGATGCCGAGGCCGAGCTGGATCGCCTCAGCCCCGGCGGTTGACGAGCGTCAAGGTGCCGGCTCGCCCGCCGGGTCATGCGCGGGATGCCGACCCTCGGCGATGAACGCGAGGCGTCGCAGCGTTTCGACGTTGCGCCACTTGAGGCTGAGCCCCTTGAACGGCTCGGGCACCAGAACACCGGGGCCGGCGGTGGCGTCCTCCTCGATGACGACCTCGGTCTGCGCGCCGACATCGCTGAGACGGAGGTTGACCTTGGCCTCGCCCATCGGCCAGGCGCGAGCCCGCAGCGTGATCGACCGGCCGGGCACGACCTCCAGCACCTCGGTGTGATCGTTGATCAGCAACGGCCACACACCCACCGAGTGGTGGATGCGGCTGCCCTTCTCGGGCCAGTTGTCGTCGACGTCCCGCATACGCGTCGCCCCAACGACCCACAGCGGGTAGAGCCAGCCGTCGGCGAGCACCTTCCACACGTCGTCGGGGGTCGCGGCAACGATGCGTGTGTTGACACTCATGAGATGACCGGATCGGGGGTGGGGTTCATCTGTGTGCCCTACCCCCGGCACGGAGGGACAAACGGGGCGGATGCGACCGCGACTCGTACGCGGGATTGATCGCGACGGTCCGGGGGTAAACGCCCCGCATGACGATGATTGACCTGGGCCGGCCGGAATCGGGCGACGTGATCGACCTGATCATCGAGGACCACCGGCGATTCGAAGCGCTCCTCCGCGACCTCCGCAACGCCGAGAGCGACCGGGAGCGCGTACGCGCGGCGTTCTCGGCCCTGCACGTGGCGCACGCCGAGGCTGAGGAGAAGCACGTCTATCCGGAGCTCCGACGCAAGAGCTCGGTCGACGCCGAGGAGGCGCAGCACGGCGAGGAGGAGCACGCCGAGGGCAACGAAGCCCTGCTGGCCCTGCTCGAGTGCTCAGGCACCGACACGCAGAAGTTCGACGACGCCCTCGAGAAGCTCGCCGAGGTCGTCAACCACCACCTCACCGAGGAGGAGCTCACGATCCTCAACCCCGCCCGCGAGGACGTGGCCGAAGCGACCCGGCTTGCCCTTGGCGAGAAGTTCGCCACTGAACGCAACCGGCAGATCGACTCCGACTGCGGCAACATCGTCAATGTCCGCCGGATCGTTCAGCAGGCCAAGGTCGAAGGACTCCTGGACGACTCAGAAGGCACGTGACCCGTGCGGGAGGTCGGCGTCGAGGAGGAGATGTTCCTGATCGACCCTCGCACCAGGCGGCTCGTGCCCGTCTCGGGCGAGGTGATCCACTCGACCCGCGAGGCGGAGGACGACCTCGACCAGGAGCTCTTCTTGCAGCAGCTCGAGATTCGTACCCGGCCGCACTCCGACCTCGCCGCCTTGCGGTTGGACCTCGTCAGGGAGCGGCGGCTTGCCTCGGAGTCGGCCGAGTCCGTCGGTGCCGAGCTCGCCTCCGTCGGCACGCCGATCCTGCCGCACGAGTCAGGTCGAACGACGCCCAAGCAGCGCTACGTCACGATGCTGGATACCTTCGGAGACATCGTCGGCCAGGGCGGTCTGGTGTGCGGGACCCACGTCCACGTGCACGTGCACGAGGCAGAGGCTGTCGGGATCGTCGACGAGATCCAGCCGTGGTTGTCACTTCTCGCCGCGATGTCGGTCAACTCGCCGTTCTACCGCGGCAAGGACACCGGCTACGCGAGCTGGCGCCGTCAGCTGTACGACGGCTGGCCCAGCGCCGGACCTGTGGAACCGTTCGGTGACACCGCTGGATACCAGGACGCGGTCCGCGAGCTGATCGCCTCGGGCGCGGCGTTGGACGAGGGCATGATCTACTTCGACGCCCGGTTGTCCCGCAACTTCCCGACGATCGAGATCAGGGTCGCCGATGCCTGCACCAATCTTGACGACACCGTGCTGATCGCCGAGCTGGCCCGCGCCCTGGTCGAGACCGCGGCCCGGTCACGAGCCGCGGGCCACGTCGGGCCGCCCTGGCGGATCGACCTGCTGCGCGCTGCGCGGTGGCGAGCGCGTCGCAACGGCCTGACCGAATCGCTCATGGATCCGGTCACGCGTGCCATCGTCCCGGCCGAGAAGGCCTTGGCCGATCTCATTGATCACGTGCGCCCGATCCTCGAGGAGCACGGCACGACGACCTTGGTCGAGGAGGGCATACGCCGACTGCTGATCGACGGCACCGGCACAGAGCGCCAACGCGCAGTCGCCGCGCGATCGTCAGGCCTCACCGCGGTGGTCGATGACGTGATCCGCCGGACGAGGGCGTCGTTCGACCTGTAGGTCGTACGGACCGGCTACTCCCACTCGATCGTGCCGGGGGGCTTGCTCGTGATGTCGAGGACGACCCGATTGACCTCGTCGACCTCGTTGGTGATGCGGGTCGAGATGCGCTCCAGCACGTCGTACGGGAGGCGGCTCCAGTCGGCCGTCATGGCGTCCTCGCTCGACACCGGGCGCAGCACGATCGGGTGCCCGTAGGTACGACCGTCGCCCTGCACGCCGACCGACCGGACGTCGGCCAGCAGCACGACCGGGAACTGCCAGATCTCGCCGTCGAGGCCGGCCGCTGTGGTCTCCTCGCGGACGATCGCGTCGGCTCGGCGAAGGATGCGCAGACGATCGGCGTCGACCGCACCGACGATGCGGATGGCCAGGCCGGGACCGGGGAACGGGTGGCGACCGACGATCGCCTCGGGGATGCCCAGCTGGCGGCCGACATCGCGGACCTCGTCCTTGAACAGTGTGCGCAGCGGCTCGATCAGGCTGAACTCGAGGTCCTCGGGGAGACCGCCGACGTTGTGGTGGCTCTTGATGTTGGACGTCCCCGCTCCGCCGCCGGACTCGACGACATCGGGATAGAGCGTGCCCTGCACGAGGAACTTGACGGGGGTGCCTGGAGTGGCGAGCACCTCGCGCTCAGCAGCCTCGAAGACGCGGATGAACTCGCGACCGATGATCTTGCGCTTCTCCTCGGGGTCGGAGACGCCGGCGAGGAAGCCGAGGAACTGGTCCCGCGCGTCGACGACCTTGAGGTCGACACCCGTCGCCTCGACGTAGTCCTTCTCGACCTGCTCGGCCTCGCCCTCGCGGAGCAGCCCGTGATCGACGAACACGGCGGTCAGCTGGTCGCCGATCGCCCGCTGCACGAGGGCCGTCGAGACGGCCGAGTCGACGCCGCCGGACAGCGCCGAGATGACCCGGGCGTCACCGACCTGCTGGCGGATCAGCTCGACCTGCTCATCGACGATGTTGCTGCTGGTCCAGGTCTGCCGGCAGCCGGCGATGTCGACCAGGAAGGCCTCGAGGATGCGCTGGCCGTGCTCGCTGTGCAGCACCTCGGGGTGCCACTGCACGCCGGCCAGCTTGCGGTCGGTGTCCTCGAACGCCGCGACAGTGGCGCGCGGCGAGTTGGCGTTGACGAGGAAGCCCTCGGGGGCGGCGACGACCTCGTCACCATGCGACATCCAGGAGGTGAGGGTCGTGGGTAGTCCGGCAAGCAGCGTGCCCGGGTCGACGACGCTCACGGCCGTACGCCCGTACTCGCGCTGACCCGTGTGAGCGACGTTGCCGCCCAGTGCCTGCGCCATCGCCATGAAGCCGTAGCAGATGCCGAACACCGGCACGTCGGCGTCGAACAGCGACGCGTCGAGCTGCGGAGCGCCCGCCTCGTAGACCGACGAGGGGCCGCCGGAGAGGATGATCGCGGCGGGCTGCTTGGCCAGCATCTCGTCGATCGGCATGGTGTGCGGGACGATCTCGGAGTAGACCCGCGCCTCACGCACCCTGCGGGCGATCAGCTGGGCGTACTGCGCCCCAAAATCGACGACAAGAACAAGGTCATGATCAGGGGCCACGCGCCCCATCCTATCGGCCGAAAAATATCTTCATGACGCGCGTAACCCAGTGTGACCACAGTCGTTTTACAGGGTGGATCTAACAACACTCCCTCCCGTTAGATCATGTGCTGCTCCTCGTGGCACAACAGGGCCCGACCCGTGAGCTCCCTCCCGGTCGGGCTCTGTGCATTCTGGGGGGTCCGCGCGAAGCGCCGGACCCGCTGACGGGTCACTTATTGCCCATCGAGGGGTCACAAACTGCCGTGGGCCGAGGCGAAAACTGACCCGTCGGTGGGCAATAAGTGACCCGTCAGCGGGGTTTGGGCTTAGCTCACGCCGATGATCGGGAGGCGTAGGGCTGCCGGGGCATCCGCGGGGACCACCGGATTCTTGGGCGCGACCGGCTGGAGCTTGCGGTACGCCTCGCCGACCGCAGGGCGTACATCTTCCTCACCCTTGTTGGGCCAGTACGACAGAGCGCGCTCGGCCTGGGCCGTGATGGTCAGCGAGGGATTGACGCCGAGATTGGCGCTGATCGCCGATCCGTCGACGACGTGCAGGCCCTCGTGGCCGAACAGCCGCTGGTAGGGATCGATCACTCCGGTCTCAGGCGAGTCGCCGATCGCGCAGCCGCCCATGAAGTGCGCCGTGAGCGGGACGTTGAACGGCTCGCCGATCGTGCCGCCGGGCGTGCCGTCCATGTGCTCGGCCATGCGCTGCACGGCCTCGTGCGCCGGCGGGATGAACGAAGGGTTGGGCGCCCCGTGACCCTGCTTGGAGGTCAGCTTGCGGCGGCCGGTGATGCCGCGCTTGGTGTAGGTCGTGATCGAGTTGTCATGCGTCTGCATGACGAGCGCGATGACGGTGCGCTCCGACCAGTGCCGCAGGTCGTAGAGCTTGAAGATGCTGAACTTCTGGCGCCACATCTCCTTGAGCCACACCCGCCAGCGCGGCGTGCTGGTGCTGCCGTCGGTCAGCACGGTCTGCATCAACGACATCGCGTTGGAGCCCTTGCCGTAGCGCACCGGCTCCACGTGCGTGTGCTCGTCAGGGTGGAACGACGAGGTGATGGCCGCGCCATGGCTGTAGTCGACGTCGCGGCCGTTGGCGATCGCTCCGAGCAAGGCCTCTGAGTTGGTACGCGTCAACAGCCCGAGTCGTTCGGAGACGGCCGGAAGCGCCCCGCGGTCGCGCATGCGGTGCAACAGCTTCTGTGTGCCCATCGTGCTGGCGGAGAACACGACCTGCTCGGCGGTGATCTTCTTGTGCGGGCGGAACCGGCGATTCGTACGCCGGGTCTCGATCTCGTAGCCACCGCCGGCGAGCGGCGTGACGGACGTGACCGTCGTGAGCGGATGCACCTCGGCCCCGCCCTTCTCGGCGAGGTAGAGATAGTTCTTGACCAGCGTGTTCTTGGCGTTGTGGCGGCAGCCGGTCATGCACTCGCCGCAGTGCAGGCAGCCGGCGCGGTCGGGTCCGGCGCCGCCGAAGTACGGGTCGGCGACGGTCTTGCCGGGCTCGCCGAAGAACAGCCCGACGGGCGTGTGGTGGAACGTCCCGCCCACGCCCATGTCCTCGGCCACCTGCTTGATGATCGTGTCCGCGGCGGTCTCGATCGGGTAGACCTCGACGCCCAGCATGCGCTTGGCCTGGTCGTAGTAGGGCGCCAGCTCGGCCTTCCAGTCCGTGATGTGCCCCCAGGCTGGGTCCTTGTAGAACGGGTCGAGCGGCTCGTAGAGCGTGTTGGCGTACACCAGCGAGCCGCCACCGACTCCCGCGCCGGACAGGATGAGCACGTCCTTGAGCTTGTCGATGCGCTGGATCCCGTAGCAGCCGAGCTGCGGCATCCAGAGGAACTTGCGCAGACGCCACGAGCTCTTGGCGAAGTCCTCGTCCTCATAGCGCTTGCCGGCCTCGAGGACGGCGACCTTGTAGCCCTTCTCGGTCAGCCGCAGCGCCGAGACGCTCCCGCCGAATCCCGATCCGATGACGATGACGTCGTAGTCGGTCATGCCGTCACCTCCGTGAGAAAACCACGATACGGAGGTGTCGGCATGACAACCCCACTGTTCGCTCGCTTCGCTCGCTCATCGTTCTCGAGTTCAGGCACGCGGGGTCCTCCTCAGGATCCTCAGTCCGGCGGTGAGCAGCTTGGCGTACGTCCGGGGCTGCAGGAACGACGGACCCGCGACCGGGAAGCCCCGCTGCACGCCGACCGCCTGCGGTTCGGTGTAGCGGAGGATGCCCTCGGCGCCCTGCCGGCGGCCGAGGCCCGACTGGCGCATGCCGCCCATCGGCGCGTCGACGCTGCCGAACGTGGCCGAGAAGCCCTCGTTGATGTTGATCGTGCCGGCCTTGATGCGCGGTGCGATGGCCTTGGCCTCCCGCGGCTTGCCCCAAAGGCTGGCGTTGAGCCCGTACTCCCCCTGGTTGGCGAGCGCGACCGCATCGTCGACCGTGCGATAGGGGTAGAGCGAGACGAGCGGCCCGAAGGTCTCACCGGCGAAGCACTCGGCGTCCTCGGTCACGCCCTCGAGGACCGTCGGCTCGTAGAAGTACGGTCCGATGTCCGGGCGTCCCTTGCCACCGACCAGCACCGTGGCGCCGTGTGCGACAGCGTCCTTGACGTGGTCCGTGACGGTGTCGAGCTGGGCCTGCGAGACGAGGGAGCCGATGTCGGCGTCCCAGTCCAGCGCGGCGCCGAGCGCGAGGTGCTCGACCCGCGACACGAATGCGGCCTTGAACTCCTCGAAGCGCGACTCCGGGACATACAGGCGCTCGATCGAGACGCACAGCTGGCCCGCCGACGAGAAGCACGCCTGCACGGCACCCGCCGCGGCCTTGTCGATGTCGGCGCTCGGCAGGACGATCATGGGGTTCTTGCCGCCGAGCTCGAGCGAGCAGCTGATCAGCCGGGCGGCGGCCTGCTGCGCGATGAGCTTGCCGGTGGCGGTCGATCCGGTGAAGCAGACATAGTCGGCGCGCTCGATGATCGCGGTGCCGACGACCGAGCCGGCGCCGCTCACGACCTGCCACACGTCGGCCGGGATGCCGGCCTTGCGCATCAGCTCGACGCCCGCGAGGGCGATCAGCGGGCTCTGGCTGTCGGGCTTGTGGACCACGGCGTTGCCGGCCGCGATGGCGGGGATGCCGTCGGAGATCGCCATCGTCAGCGGGTAGTTCCACGGGCTGATGATGCCGACGACACCCTTGGGGACCTGGTTGACCGTGATCGACGTCAGGCCCGGCAGGGCGCCGTTGCGGCGACGCGTGCCGATCTGCTTCTTGAGGCGCCGGGCGTAGAAGCGCGCCGTCAGCGCCAGGTGGGCGACCTCGTCGAACGCATGGGAGCGGCTCTTGCCGGACTCGACCTGGATCAGGTCGAGCAGCTCGTCCTGGTGCTCCAGCACGAGGTCGTGGAGTCTCAGCAACGCCTTCTTGCGGGCCCGCAACGAGGTCTGGGACCAGGCCGCTTGGGCCACTCGTGCTGTCGCGAAAGCTTCGTCAACGTCGTCGATGCTCGACACCGGGATGTCGGCGATCGGGTCGCCGGTCAGCGGCGAGTGGGTCGTCCGGTGCTCTCCCGAGGTCGTACGGATGAGGCTCGTCAGCTCGGCAGCGCGCTCACGCGTGACGGGCGACGAGGTCGTGGCAGGTGAGTCGAGCGCGGTCATACCCTGAGTATGACATTCGCGGTGTCACATGACTACCGGCGAGTAGCCAGTCTCACATCGCCGTTGCGATAACGCCGCGTGACGGCGCGATTTCGAAGCTCTCACCCTGCAATGCCGGATCCCATGAGCGAAAAGATCCGTGCAATTCACGCGACCGTCACCATCGGCGAAATCCCGCTCGCCAGCATGGTTGGCACGCAGGGGCACTCCCATCCATGCCTTGCGTTGAAGGGGAACGCTGTGAGCTCATCTCGGGCAGGATTCGTCGACCGTCGCGACGCCGCCATGGCATCTGTGCTGGCTGGCGGGGTCGTCGTGATCCTTGGGTACGCGTCGGGCATCGGCATCACCCCGACCGACGCGGCGACCGCCGCCACCCCTGCCGCACAGCCGCCGGCCTCGGCGGCACCCGCAGCTCCGATGACGATGCCCCCACCGGCGACCGCGATGCCAGGCATGCCGGCCATGCCGGGAACCAGCACGATGCCGGACATGTCGATGCCGGCCGACTCACCTCACACCGCCACGACGCATCCGACACCAAAGCCGACCGAGCCAGAGCCGACCGAGCCCGCCGACACCTGTCCTCCCTCGGTGCTCGAGAGTGTGCCCGCAGTGGGCCAGCTGACGTCGTCACTGCTCTCGTCCGTGCTGACCACGACGCCCGTCGTCAGCGATCTGGCCGCACCACCGACCAAGGGCAAGACGTCGGGCCCGTTGACGTGTCTCGTGGGTACGCTCGTCGGCCCCACGTGTTGCCCAGCGACCACCACGGCAGCCAAGGACTCTGAATGATCAGCCGGCGCGGCGCCGCGCGCCTCGCGGCGCTCGCTGCAGCAGCAACCGCTCTGACGCTCGGCCTCGCGTCCCCCACACAGGCGCACGACGAGCTGGAGTCGTCGACACCGGCCACCGGGGCGAAGCTCGACAAGCTGCCGGCGCACGCGACGCTGGTGTTCAGCGAGGCGCTCGGACCGGACGACCTGACGATCAAGACCGCTGGCACCCGCCTGAAGGTCGAAGCCGTGGCCGGCAAGCCGTCGACCCTCCAGGTCGACCTGAGCTCGGTCAAGCCCGCGAAGACCGTGCTGCTGGCGTGGCAGGCCGAGGACCCCCACGACGGGCACGAGAGCTCGGGAGTGATCACGCTCCACGTCAAGGAGAGCAGCAAGGCGGCCGCGTCGCCGTCGGAGGAGAATGCCAACGCGCCGCCGGACGACTCGCGCCTGATCACCTGGGTGACGGTCGGGGCCCGCATCGTCGGCTACCTCGCGATGGCCGTGTTCGTCGGTGGCCTGCTGTTCATCTCCCTGCTCTGGCCCGCAGGTGCCGCGGAGCGCCGCACCCGTCGGCTGCTGGGCGTGTCAGTCCTGGCAGGCATCCTCTCCGCCGCGGCGTCCGAGGCCGTCGTCGTATGGCGGTCGTCCGGAGGCATGACCCTCCGCGAGGCGCTCAACGAGGACTTCGGCCGAGTCACCACCGCAACAGCCCTCTTGTGGTTGCTGGCCGCGGTGGTCGTGGCAGCTGTCTTCCAGCGCGGCGCCAGCGTCGTACGCGAGCTCCCCTGGCGGGTCGCAGCTCTCGTCATCGGCGCCGGCCTCATCCGTACGACCGGCATGAACGCCCACGCCACCCAAGGGCCTGAGCCGACCTGGGGAGCGGCCGCCGAGTTCCTCCACCTCGTCGGCATCAGCGCCTGGGTCGGCGGGCTCACGGTCATGACGGTGTGCCTGCTCCCCCGGCGTCGCATCGCCGAGCTGGAGCAGGTCGTTCCGAAGTTCTCGACCATCGCGCTCGTCTCGGTCCTCGTCATCGTGTCCTCGGGCCTCATCCTGAGCTGGCAGATCATCAGCTCCGTCGACGGGTTCTGGCAGACCCACTACGCCCGCGTCCTGCTCCTCAAGCTTGCGCTGTTCGGTGCCGTGCTGCTGGCGGCGATGAAGAGCAAGAGCTGGGTCGGGCGGCACCTGACCAGCTCCTCACACCGAGGCACGGCCGTCGGCTCCTTCGTGGCATCCGTCGCGACCGAGACCGTGCTCGTCATCGCCGTCCTCGGCGCCGCAAGTGTCCTGGTCACCTCCAGTCCAGGCGTGTGAAGCACCACCCGAAGGAAACCCACTCCCTCAGGAAGGCAAGTCAGATGAATCCCACACCGTCCACCAGTCCATTCCGGTCTCCGGAGCTGCGCCGCCGCAGCCTCGTGACGATCGCCTTGCTCGCAGCACTGGCGGCCGCCCTGTCGCTGTTCGCGCTGCGGACATCACCGGCAACCAGCGATGCACTCAGGCCGGCCGCCTCGATCTCGAGCGACAGCAGCTCAGGCGGGTTGCTCGGTGGCCTGCTGCCGAGCACGAGCACCGTGACCACCCCGGTCGTCACGGGTGCACCGGCCGCAGCAGCACCCGCTGCGACGCCTGCAGCGACGACACCCGCCCCGGCGGCCACGACAGATCCCATGGAGATGCCGGCGCCGTCGGACGCCTGCACCGGACTCAACTCGACGGTGGATGCGTTCATGCAGCACTTCTACGCAGCACACCTCGAGACGAGTGTCGGCCAGCAGGTGACCGATGCGCTCAACGTCGACCAGTACGTCAAGACCCACCTGATCCTGGTCGAGAACATGCTCAAGCCGTTGTTGGGCGGAGCCCAGTCGACGCTCGACACGTTCATGCAGCACGTCTATGCGGCGCACCTCGAAACGGGTCTTGGCCAGCAGGTGGCCGACATCGCCGCGGTCGACCAGTACGTCAAGACGCACACCGTGCTCGTCGAGAACATGATCAAGCCGCTCGCCGGCGCCGACCTCAGCTCGTGCTGATGCTGTCCATCACCAAGACAACCGGAGATCTGGCCGAGTCGCAGTCGGCCAGCACTTCGGGTGAACCACAACCCATAGAAGGAGTGGCTCGATGAGTCCACATGTGAAACGTTCGATGACCCGCACCGACCGCTTGGCCCCCAAGCGGTGGGGCCTCATGACCCTCGTGATCGGTGGCGTGCTCACCGCGATCGTCTCGGTTGCCGGGCTCTCAGCGGGGGCGTCCGGAACCTCGGACACCCTCTCGGCGAGCGCAGCGACCACCAAGACCAAGACCACGGTCAAGGCGGCCGCGGCGGTCACCAAGGAGGTGATGATCGAGAACTACAAGTACTCGCCGGCGGCACTGACCGTCTCGGTGGGCGACACCGTGAAGTGGACCAACATGGACACCGCACCGCACACGGTGACCGTCACGAGCGGTCCGGTGAAGTTCAACTCTGGCAACCTCGCCAAGGGTGAGAGCTTCTCGTACACGTTCACCAAGGCCGGCACGTACGCGTACTACTGCGCAGTGCACCCTGACATGACCGCCAAGGTCACGGTCACGGGCTCGCCGACCACGCCGACCCCGACCCCGACGACGCCGAAGCCCACCACCCCGGAGCCCACTCCGACGACACCGGTGCCGACCACGCCCACCCCGACGCCGACGATGCCGCCGATGGGTGGCGGCGACGTCTGCACGGGTCTCAACTCGACAGTCGACGCGTTCATGCAGCACTTCTACGCAGCGCACCTCGAGACGAGTGTCGGCCAGCAGGTGACCGATGCGCTCAACCTCGACCAGTACATCAAGACACACCTGATCCTGGTCGAGAACATGCTCAAGCCGCTGGTTGGCGGAGCCCAGTCGACGCTGGACACGTTCTTGCAACATGTCTATGCGGCGCACCTCGAGACGGGTGTCGGCCAGCAGGTCGCTGACGCCCTCGCGATCGACCAGTACGTCAAGACGCACACCGTGATGGTCGAGAACATGATCAAGCCGCTGATCGGCGACGATCTGAGCTCCTGCTAGGAGCCCCAACCGGGTGGTGGTCCGACCGAGTCGCAATCGGCCGGACCACCACCCACCAAGTATGGCCGGACCCACCAGCTTCGGAAGGACATTCCCGTGTCAGCTCTCGTTTCCACCGCCGCCCGGAAGGGTCCGCGGGTCCTGCTCGCCAGCCTCCTCCTGGCGCTCACCGTCGTGCTGGTGTGGCCGGCCTCGGAGGCGTCCGCCGCGACGCATCCGATCACGATCAAGAACTATGCGTATGGGTCCGGGTCGATGACCATCTCGCAGGGCGACACGGTCACCTGGACCAACCAGGACAGCGTTCCGCACGACGTCGTCGTGACGAGCGGCCCGGTGAAGTTCCGCTCGCCGATGCTGACCAAGGGCAAGAGCTGGAGCTACACCTTCAGCCGGGCCGGCGCCTACTCCTACACCTGCAGCGTCCACCCTGACATGCACGCGACCCTCAACGCCAAGGCGAAGGCCGCCGCGCCGGCGCCAGCCGCCACGACACAGGCCGCCGCCGCGCCGACCCCGGGGCACACCGATAAGATCACGCCGTCCACCACACCCACGACCCCGGCAGCCACACCGATGACCGACGGAGCCCCAGCCGGCACGGCGTACGCCGCCACCACCGGTGACCAGGCCGGTCCATCGTTGGACCCCCTGCTCCTGCTGCTCGGGCTCTCCACGGCGATCGTCGTGTTCTGCATGCTCCTGATGGCCTCACGTCCACAGGTCACCACCACCACCGAAGGAGCCTCTGATGGCCACTGACACCCTCGCCCCCGAACGGCGCAGCGAGAAGTCGCGCAACCCCGGCGGCGGCCTGTTCCGGGCCTTTTGGCGGTGGCACTTCTACGCCGCGTTCATCGTGGCCCCGATCCTGCTGGTGCTGGCCACGACCGGGCTGATCTACCTGTTCAGGTTCCAGCTGGAGCCGCTGATGCACGCCGACGTCATGAAGGTCGAGCAGCCCGCCGACGTGAGCCGCTACGTCTCGTACGAGGATCAGCGTGCCGCGGTCGCCAAGGCATACCCCGACGCCACGATCTCGTCGATGACCGAGCCCAAGGGTGATGACCGGTCGACCGACTTCTACCTCAGCATGCCCGACGGTTCCAGCCGCGATGCGTTCGTCGATCCGTGGACCGGTGAGGTGCTGGGCGACCTCAATCCCGACACCACACTGAGCGGCACCGCGGTCAGGCTGCACGCCAACCTGATGCTGGGCACGCCGGGCGACATGGTGATGGAGCTCGGCGCCTGCTGGGCGATCGTCATGGCTTTGACCGGCTACTACCTGTTCATCCGCGGTCGAGCGGCACGGCTGCGGCGCAAGGTCACTGGCGCCGCAGGCTCCGCGATGCGCAGCCGTCATGCGTTGATCGGGTCGGTGGTCGGCGTGAGCCTGCTGATCCTCCTGGTGTCCGGGCTGCCGTGGACGGGTTTCTGGGGCAAGCACGCCCAGACCATGGCGACCGACAACAGCACGTCGATGTGGGGCAGCGACCCGGGCGCGGCCTCCAAGCCGGGCTCGACGCTGGACGAGTCACTGCCGCACAGCCACGCCCATGAGATCCCGTGGGCCCAGGGCGACAAGACCGTGCCGGAGTCGGGCGAGGCGGGCGAGGCGGGCGACGAGGTGTCGATCGCCAACGTCGACACCGCCGTCGCCGTGGCCGACAGGGCGGGGCTGCACCATCCGCTGACGATCGCTCTGCCGGCCGACGACAAAGGCGTGTTCTCGGCGATCAGCTACTCGTTCCACGACCCATCGCGGGAGAAGACCGTCCACGTCGATCAGTACGGCGGCCAGGTCGCGGGGACATACGGCTTCGCCGACTACCCCGTGCTCGCCAAGGTCGTGTCCCAGGGGATCGGGCTGCACGAGGGCCGCAGCTTCGGACTCGTCAGCTTCTGGGGAGCTGCGCTGTCATGCCTCGCGATCATCTTCATGTGCGTGTCGGGCCCGATGATGTGGTGGCGCCGCCGCCCGAAGGGGTCCGGCTCCGTGGCGGCGCCTCGCGGGCGCATGCCGATGCGTGGCACGCCGCTGCTGGCGGTCGCGATCATCGCCCTCGGTGTGTTCCTGCCGTTCTTCGGGATCACGCTGCTGATCGCGTTGCTGCTCGATCAGCTGGTGCTGCGCCGGATCCCCCGACTACAGGCCTGGTTCAACGTGGTGTGAGGTGGGCTGGGTTGCGTCGCGTCGTTGGCTCACGAGGTTCTGACGCCTTCGGCGCGACGCGCCCCCTCCTCGACCTCAGGCAAAGAGCCCTTCGCCCCAGTAGCCCTTGGTGGTGACCCCGGGAGGGCAGGCGAACAGGCCCGAGCCGACATGCACGATGTACTCGTTGAGCACGTCGTTCTGGGAACCGGCGAGCGAGCGCTGGACCTGGACGAACTGCTTCTCGGGATCACGCTGGTACGCGATGAAGAACAGGCCGGCCGAGAGCTGACCGAGGCCGTCCGAGCCATCGACGAAGTTGTAGCCGCGACGCAAGAGCTTGGCGCCCTTGTTGAAGTCGGGGTGCGCGAGGCGTACGTGTGCCTTCATGTCGATGACCGGCTCGCCGCGGTCGTTCTTCTGGGTGAAGTCGAGCTGGGTGAACTCGTCGCCGCCCGACAGCGGAGCGCCCGAGCCCTTGCTGCGGCCGATGATCGCCTCCTGGCCCTCCAGCGGCTCGCGGTCCCAGATCTCGATGCGCATGTTGATCTTGCGTGACACGAGATAGGAACCACCGACGAGCCAGTCCGGGCCGTCCTCCTTGGGCACCCAGACGAATTCCTTGACGTCCTTCTTGTCCTCGACCTTGATGTTGGCCGTGCCGTCCTTGAAGCCCAGCATGTTGCGGGCGGTGACCTGGGCCGACGACGTTGACGACGTACGCCCGAAGCCCATCTGCGAGTAGCGCACCGAGGCCCGCCCGAACGCGATGCGTACGAGGTTGCGGACCGCGTGGACCGCAACCTGCGGGTCGTTGGCGCAGGCCTGGATCACGAGGTCGCCGTCGCAGAGCGCCGGGTCGAGATCGTCGCCGGAGAACGCCGGCAGCTCCTTGAGCCTGTCGGGCAGCTTGCCGTCCAGCCCGAACCGGGCCTTGCCCTTGGCGTCGACGAACAGGCTCCGGCCGAAGCCGACCGTGACCGTGAGCCCCGACGGTGGCAGGCCCAACGCCTCACCGGTGTCCTCGGGCGGCGCGAACGGGGAACCCGACACCGCGCCGAACTCGCCGACGTCGTTGCCCTGCGTCATCTGCCGCGCGGCTGTGGTCCAGTCCTTGAGCAGCGAGATCAGGTCGGACCGCTCGTCGCTCGTCATGTCGAGCGTGACGAAGTAGAGGCGATCCTGCGCCGGAGTGACGATGCCGGCCTGGTGCACGCCCTCGAAGGGGATCGGCAGGGCCGTCGGATCGGCAACGCCCGCGGCACTCTCGTCGCCTTGGCGGCCGACGGCATAGCCACCGCCGGCACCGACTGCGAGCGCGCCGATTCCGGCCGCTCCGATCAGCTTGCGCCGGGAGAGGCCTGCCGTGGTCTCGTTCATCTCGGACATCAGATCAGGCTACGCGGACTGGGCAACCACGGCGGCCACCCGGCTGATGGGCTCGCTCACCGAGGCGACGAGGTCGGAGAGCTGCTTGACCTGGTCCTTGGTGAGCTTGTCGTAGAACGTCCAGTCGCCGTTCTTGTCCTGGTACTGGTTGAGGTCGGCGTCGAGCGCCTTGAACTTGGTGTCGAGCTCCTTGACGAGGTCCGGGTCCTGCTTCTGCAGCACCGGGCGGAGCGCCGCAATGGCGGCCTGCGAACCCTCGATGTTGGCCTTGAAGTCCCACAGGTCGGTGTGGCTGAACTCGTCCTCCTCGCCCGTGATCTTGCTGGTCGCAACCTCGTCCAGCAGGCCCTTGGAGCCCTGCGCGAGCTCGAGCGCGGTCAGCGGTGCGTCCTTGCCGAGCGCGACGATCTTCTTGACATTGACCAGCAGGTCGTCGGCGTACGTGCCCATGCCCTCGGTGTTGCCGTCGACCCAGAGCTGCTTCTCGATGCGGTGCCAGCCGGTGAAGTCGCGCTTCTCGGCCTTGGCATCGGCCTCGCGCCCGTCGGTCAGCGGGTCGAGGTCGCCGAACTTCTCGGCAACGGGCTCGATGCGCTCCCAGTACGTACGGGCGATCGGGAACAGCCGCTTGGCTTCCTTGACGTCGCCGGCCTTGACCGCCGCGACGAACTCCTCGGTCCTGTCGATCAGCGCGACGGTCTGGGAGTTGACGTAGCGCTCGTAGGACGTCGCCGCGGCCGTGAGCTGCGCGGAGTCAGAGAGCTTCTTGGCCGCCTCACCCGTCACGGAGATCTTCTGGCGAATGCCGTCGCCGATCATGCCGGGCTTGCAAGCGCCTTCGTACGAGCCCTTGGGCAGGTCGACGACGAGGTTGCGGGACAGGCCGGGGCCGATGTTCTCGACCTCGCCCATGATCCGGTCGCCCTCGGCGTAGACATAGAACTCGGTGACCTTGCTGCCCTCGTTGGTGACCTTGAACGTCGACGGCCCGGCCTTGAGATCGGTGCGCGACACCTTGCAGTCCGAGTCGGAGGCGGCGACCGTGAGGGCGCCCGACGCGGTGGAGTCGTCCTTGGCACAGGCGGTGAGACTCAGGGTCGCGAGGGCCAGAACACCCAGCGAGGCGAGTGCAGATTTCACGGTCGATCCTTTGAACGGAGGTTAGGCAAGCCTCACCATCCTAGGGCATCGCGGCCGCCCCACGCACGAAGGGGCCACCGTGAAAACGGTGACCCCTTCGAGCTGAGCTGATCGTCAGTTGAGTGGCGGCGGAGTCTTGTTGAGCTCCGTGTTCATCCAGTTGTATCGCTTGGTGAACCAGTCCTTGAGCCAGCTGATCTCACCGGGGTACGTCGAGCTGTGGGCGGCGTAGCGGCTTCCACCACTGGCCCACAGCGCTCGGTCGTTCGCCGCGACCTGCAGACCCAAGAGCCTTGTCAGCACTCGTGGGGTCACGCCGTCGGCGAAGCTCACGCCACCCATGGACGCCACGGCGCGGTCGACCGCAGTCGCCGCGACATCAGCGAACTTGGGAGCCATCGGGCCGTCACCCGCGTAGGCGCCCTCGCCCAGCCAGCGATCCTGCAGCGCGTTGAGGAACCTGGGGTCCTTGGCGATGCGGGTGTACCAGTGGATCTTGTTGGTGTTGTGGTTGGGCGAACCGTTGCCACGGACCCACCAGCCGGTCGGCGAGGCGATCGATGTCGACGCACCTGTGGGCGCACCGGCACTGCGGTCGAAGTCCCAGATCGGACCCATGAAGAACTTGTCGGCCGACGCCGGGTCGACGTTGTTCGTGTAGAAGAAGTTCGAGCGGTAGAAGTCCGCGTCGTTGTCCTTCGTGAACTCGCGAGCCAGGTAGTAGTCGACCGCCGAGTCCATGTCGAGGTACGTCGTCCAGTCGTTCGCGTCGCCAGGCGCGTACGTGTTGGCCTTGGTGTTGCTCCAGTCGCGCTTCTTGTCGAGGCCGTAGAGAACGTGCTCGAACTTGGTGACCTTGGCCTTCAGTGCAGCCATCTTCGCTGCGGTCAGGCCCTCGGGATCCTCGGAGTTGTCGTCAAGCTTCTTGAACTCGTCGGGATCCTTGTAGGAGAAGTCCTGGCCGGAGAAGCCCTTGAAGCCGAACGTGCCGTCGCCGTCCTTCCAGTGCGGGTCGAACTCCATGACCTGGCCGGTGAACTTGTCGACCTTGACCCGGTTGCTGTCGATCTTGATCGACTCGACCATCTGGTAGCTGCCGAGGTACTTGCCGTTGATGAACAGCTCGGCGAAGATGCTCTTGGGGGTCCACTTCAGGCCATCGAGCTGCAGGCCGAGGTTCCACGCCACCTTGCTGCGGACCAGCGTGCGGTCGCCGTAGTTGGCCAGCAGGATCCACGTCTTGTCGCTCTTCATGCCGAACGGCTTCTGCTTGTCGGCGAACTTGAGCTTGTAGGGCTTCTTGACCTTGGTCGCGCTCGAGTTGCCGCGCACCGCGATCGTCTCGAGCGGCAGCGCTGCCGTCGCGGTGTCGCCGGACACGAGCGTCGCCGCTCCGGTGTAGTCGACGCCCTTGGTGGTCGGCGTCTTGCCCGAGTCGGTCGTCGCGTAGATGACGTTCTTGCCGAGGACCTTGGGTCCGGGGTTGAACGCGATGGTCGGCGAGTAGACAGCCTTTGTGCCGGTCGCCGCGTCACCCGCGATGCGGTACGACTTCGAGCCGGTCACCGGCGAGGTCCAGGCGAGGTTGCCGCCGACCGCCTCGATCTTGTCGGTGCCGGGCACCTGGATCCACTTGCTGCCGCTCTTGTACTGCAGCGCGAACAGGCGACCCGGGATCACGGGGGACGCCACTCCGGAGGCCTTGAAGTTGTTGCCGACGCGCGCGATGTTGAGCGAGACGGTGTCCTTCTGGGTCTTCAGCGTCAGCTCGTCGCTGGTCAGCGCCGGGTAGGCGGTGCCGCTGACCGTCGCAGCCTTGGCGTAGACGCGGAACTTGCGGCTCGGCGCGGTCGTGCTGACGTTGGTGAACGTGTAGGTCCCGTCGGCCGCGGTCGTCGCCGAGGCGTACTTCGACCACTTGGTCGTGTACTTCTGCAGCTCGACAGGCCGCGCGACGGGGGTGCCGATGTCACCCGTGAGGGTGACCGGCTGGCCGACGAAAGGCAGCGGGTTGGAGCTCGTCGGCGCGGCCGGCGCGGCATACGCCAGCGAGCCTGAGAGGCCGACAAGGGAGGCGATCGCCAAGACGATGGCCGTGAAAAGAGCAGAACGACGAAGCACAGGGTCCCCCAAGGGAGTTGTTCAAAAATGAGAGAATTTTCCCGGAATCTTACCTAACATCGCGGGGGCCGGAGCCGAAATCCGAGAATCTGTCCGCTTTGCTGGGGCCGTGATGACACCTGCCGCCAGGGCACGTGTCATCACGGTCCGAGTGCTGCCCGCTGAGCCGTGTCAGGGCAGTTGAGCGGTGCCGCCGGAGAGCTGCTGGTCCATCCAGTTGTAGCGGTCGTGGTACCACTTGGTCACGTATGCGACCTCGGCGGCGTAGCTGGAGCCGCGCGCCTTGTAGCGCTTGGCGGTGCCGGCCCAGCGCGCACGATCGTTGTCAGCTCCGACGCCGATCGCAGCAGCGATGGCAGCCGTGTCGTTGGTCGAGACAGTCGACGAACTTGTCGCGGATCACGAGCCAGCGCGCCTTCACAGCGGCATCGAACGCCGGATCCTTGAACATCTGCACGAACCAGTGGGTCTTGTAGTTCTTGCGACCGCTCGGCGTTCCGGTGCCGCGGATGTACCAGCCCTGCGGCGACGAGGTGTACTTGTGCGCCGAGTCGGTGTCGCTGATGTTGCCCGCGCTGCGGTCGAAGTCCCAGACCGGACCGAAGTGGAACTTGTCGTCGGCCGCCGGATAGGCCGGATCCCCGGGTCGGTCCCAGTAGAAGTAGTTGCTGCGATAGAAGTCGCTGTCGTTGTCCTTCGTGAACTCCCTGACCAGGTAGAAGTCGATCGCGGAGTTGACGTCGATGAACGACGGGTAGCCGGTCGCCGGATCGTTGCGGGTGGCGGCCGATGAGGAGTAGAGCTTGGCCTCGAAGGCGTTGGTGCGGGCCTTGATCGCCGCCAGCTTCGCTGCGGTCACGCCCTCTTCGGTGTCCGGGGCGGGCCTTGTACTCGTCGGGGTCCTTGAAGGCGAACGCGATCTTGTGGGTCGACAGGAACCCGAGCTTCGAGTTGGAGACGCTTGATCCGTCGGTCTCCATGATCATCCCGGTCAGCGGGCTGATCTTGACCCGCTTGTCGTCGATCTTGACCGACTCCGTGAACAGGTAGAGGCCGCGGTACTCACCGTTGATGAAGACCTCCGCGGATCGGCTGTTCGGCGTCCAGGACAGGGTGGGCGCCAGCTTGCGACCGAGGTCGAGGCCCACCTTCTCCCGGACGAAGGTCTGGTCGAGATAGCTCGCCAGCATGGTGTAGCTCTTGCCCTTGTCGGCCATGCCGAACAGCTTGAAGCTGTCGTCGAACTTGATCTTGTACGGCTTCTTGTCGTAGCTGGCGGTCGAGCTGCCACGCACGCCGATCTTCTCGATCGTCTCGGTCCGCTCCACGCCAGAGGTGCTGATCACCGCCGAACCGGTGTACTCCTTGCTCTTGCTCGTCGGCAGCACGCCACCGGCGACGGTGATACGGATGACGTTCGCACCCAGGGTCTTCGGGCCCGGGGTGAACTTGTAGGTCGGCGACGTGAACGGCGTCGAGCCGTCAACGGACGCGGCAACGAGTCGGTAGGACTTGGCCGAGAACGGCGCGACTCCGGTGATGTCGAACGTCGTGGCGACCTTGCCGGCCGCGTCCTCAGCCAGCGTGGCGACCGTGTTCCACTTGCTCCCGCTCTGGACCTGCAGTGCGACCGATCGGTTCTCGATCGCCGGCGTCAGGGTGGCCGACACGGCGGCAAGGTCGGGGTTGCCGGCGTCGCGCCTGATCGCGAGGCTAGCCGTCTCCACCGTCGGCGCGATCGTGACGGATGCGTCGCTCACGACCGAGTCGTTGGGCGAGGCCTTGGCCGCCGAGACGCGGAAGGTCCTCGACTTGGTGATCTTCTGGCTGAAGTCGTAGAGGCCGGCAGCGTCCGTCGTGCCGGAGACGACCTTCTTCCAGGAGCTGCCGCTCTTGTACTGGAGCTCGAGCTTTCGTACGACCGGGGTCTGGATGTCGCCCGTGATGTGGACCGTCTGGTTGTGCAGCACAGCAGCCGGAGTGATGGTCGGAGCCGGCGCGTTGGGCGCGGCCGCCGTAGCGGTCGTGGCCCCTGTGGCGACGAGAATGGGGGTGGCGATCATCGCGACGGCGATGACGAGCGAGTACGGACGACGCATCGGGAGCTCCGGGAGTAAGAAGGCGAGCCAACAGTTGGTGGGAGCCTAAGCGTCGTGTGACGTCACGTCTTGAGATTGCGAATATGGCCGACGATCACGCGTGCGGCGAGCCGACCGTGACCTCGTCACCGACTGAAACCTTGCCGGTCGCCAGCGGAATGATCCGGATGCCGAACCAGGTCTTGCCCTCCCACCTGCGGTGACGGGCCAGCGTACGGATCGGTTCCTTGCCGTGAGCCAGCGTGACCGGGTCGATCGTCGTGACCATGCACCGGTCGCAGTGCTCCGCGAACCGATAGGGCACGTCGCCGATGCGAATGCCGCGCCACTCGTCCTCCGCGAAGGGGACATCGGATCCGTCGACCACCACGTTGGGCCGGAAGCGCCGCATCGCGATGGCCTGCGGCTCGTGCTCCTCGGCGATCCACGCCTCGAGCTGGGCCAGGGATGACGTCGTCGTCAGCAGCAACGGACCGGTGTCGGCCAGGTTGAGCGGCTCGGCGCCGAGCCCGCCGTGCTCTGGCGAGATCGGCCGGCGCGCCGGATCGTCCTGCCAGACGAGTCGCACCGGCTCGTCGAGGAGCTGGCTGAACCAGTCGCCCGCATCGTCACCGGCGTCGACCATGGTCGCGAGCCGCGTGACGTTGACGGGCACGTGCGGACCACCGCGGGGCACGTCGACCGCGAGGGGTGGCCGGCCCGGCGCGGTGACGGTGAGCGCCCCGGACTCGTCCGGCGTCGCGGTGACCGTCAGCAAGCGGTCGTGCCTCGTCGCGTTGAGCCTGACGCCCTGCGGGTCGACGATGGCCCAGCGGCGGTCGTCGCGCAGACCCGAGAGCTCGACGCTCGCAGACGCCAGGTCGATCGGCCCGGTGGCCTTGACCGGATAGATGTGGATCGACTCGACCCGGATCACAAGATCTTCTCGAAGCACAACGAGTAGGCGACGTCCTCGTAGGGCGGGTAGACCGGGATCGGGGTGTAGCCGTGCCGGTCGTAGAACTTCAGGGCCGCGAGCTGCCGGTCGCCGGTGTGGATGATGACGCGGCGGGCACCCTCGTCGCGGGCCGCGTCCTCCATCGCGGTCAGGAGCTCGTCCGCGATGCCTGCCCCGCGTCGGCTCGGCACGACATACATGCGCTTGATCTCGAGCTCGCCGTCCAGCTCGCGGAGGCAGGCATGGCCCACCGGGCCGTCGTCGTCGTACGCCACGACGGTCGCGACGACGGATGACGGCTCGATGCCCTCCGAGCCTGACCGATGCACCGACGACGGGTCGGAGGCGTAGAGCTGATTGCCGTACGCGACGTGCTCGTCACGCAGGGCGACTGCGTCAGGGTGCTCGAACGGCACTCGCTCAAGAGCGGAGTTCAACCGACGACGACCTCGACTCGCTGGAACTCCTTGAGGTCGGTGTAGCCCGTCGTCGCCATCGCCCGACGCAGCGCACCGATGAGGTTCATCGTGCCGTCGGGGACGGACGAGGGACCGAACAGCACCGACTCGAGGTCACCGACCGTGCCCATCTCGACGCGCGCGCCTCGGGGCAGGTCGGGGTGCCACGCCTCGGCGCCCCAGTGGAACCCGCGACCCGGAGCCTCGACGGCCCGCGCGAACGGCGAACCGATCATGACGGCATCTGAGCCGCACGCGATCGCCTTGGCGATGTCGCCGCTGCGGCCGATCGAGCCGTCGGCGATGACGTGGACGTAGCGACCGCCCGACTCGTCGAGGTAGTCGCGACGCGCGGCCGCGACATCCGCCACCGCGGACGCCATCGGCACCGAGATGCCGAGGACAGACCTGGTCGTGTGTGCCGCGCCGCCACCGAAGCCGACGAGCACGCCAGCGGCTCCGGTGCGCATGAGGTGCAGCGCCGCCTGATAGGTCGCGCAGCCACCGACGATGACCGGGACGTCGAGCTCGTAGATGAACTCCTTGAGGTTGAGCGGCTCGGTCTGGCCCGAGACGTGCTCGGCCGACACCGTCGTGCCGCGGATGACGAACAGGTCGACGCCCGCGTCGACGACGGCGTCGGCGAACTCCTTGGTGCGCTGCGGCGAGAGGGCACCCGCGACGGTCACGCCCGAATCCCGCATCTGCTGCAGGCGAGCGGTGATCAGCTCGGCCCTGATCGGTTCGGCGTAGATCTCCTGGAGGCGCTTGGTCGCCAACGGTCCCTCGATGCCGGCGACCTCTTCGAGCAGCTTCTCGGGGTCCTCGTAGCGGGTCCAGAGGCCCTCGAGGTCGAGCACGCCCAGGCCGCCGTGCTTGCCGAGGGCGATCGCGGTCTCGGGGCTCATGACCGAGTCCATCGGTGCGGCGATGACCGGCAGCTCGAATCGGTAGGCGTCGATCTGCCACGCGGTCGAGACCTCTTCGGGGTCGCGCGTACGCCTGCTCGGGACGATCGCGATGTCGTCGAAGGAGTACGCACGCCTGCCGCGCTTGGCCGTGCCGATCTCGATGTCTGCCATGCGTACAGCCTAGTGCCGTGTGCGGACCGCCTGACCTACTGGACGCCTCGTTGGATGTCGTCGAGCGACAGGTCCGGGAGCATGCCGGCCGGCTTGCTCGATCGGCGCACGAGGACGGGCTGGACGTCGTCGCTCTCGCGGGCCAAGGCGTATGGCGTGCCGGCGAGCGCGAACCGCAGCGCGCGGGACAGCGTGCTGACCTTGGCGTCCGACGGGCTGACCTTGGGCGCCGCGGCCTTGATCGCCATCGCGAGGATCGGCAGCGTCCCGCCGTGGTTGGCGAGCTGGTCGAGATAGCTGCGCACCTTGGGCTCGGTGAGCACCTGCTTCATGATCGCCTTGTAGTCGTCGGGCGATGACGCACTGCCCTGGTGGACGACCGGGATCTCCGTGGCCATCTTGTGCCACTCGGGCTTGGCCGGGGCGCGGTTCTGGGCTGCCGGCTCGGGCTTCTTCGCCGCCTTCTTGGCGACCTTCTTGGCCGGAGCCTCGGCACCTTCTTGGCGGGAGCCTCAGTCACCTTCTTGGCCGGAGCCTTCTTGGCCGGCAGCTTCGCGGCCGGATCGGCGGAGAACACCGGCTTCAGCGCGGCCACCGGCGGGATCGGGGTGACCTTGAGGGCGACGTACTGGTCGACCTCCTTCTCGAGCACCGAGTTGACCGGGTGGTTCGACAGCGTCGCACCGACGACGTACTTGTCGAGCTCGTGCAGTCGGCGTACGAGCGGCACGAAGTCACCGTCGGCCGACACCAGGACGAACACCTCGATGTGGTCGAGGTCGGCGGCGACGCGGAGACAGTCGACGACGAGCACGATGTCGGCGGCGTTCTTCTCGGCCTTGCCGACGGAGAACACCTGGACCGTCTCGACCCGGCTCCGTTCGACGTCGCGCCGATAGTCCTCGAGACCCAGAGCGTTCCAGTCCGCGTACGCCCGCGCGACCGCGATGCCGTTGGCGCCCGCCTCCTGCGAGGCAGCCTTGTCGATCTGGTTGAGGATGTCCTCCATCGACACGTCAGGGATGTCGAGCTTGCCGTAGCCCTTGAACAGGTTCTCGGCGTCGATGAAGACGGCGACGTTCTTGCGGATGGTCACGTCACGAGGCTAACGGTGGTCAACGTGACGAGTAGTTAGGTGCCTCGGCGGTCATCTGGATGTCGTGCGGGTGGCTCTCCTTGAGCGATGCGGACGTGATGCGGACGAAGCGACCCTTGTCCTGCAGCTCGGGGATCGTGCGCGCGCCGACGTAGAACATCGACTGGTTGAGCCCGCCGATCAGCTGGTGGGCGACCGCCGACAGCGGACCGCGATAGGCGACCTGGCCCTCGACGCCCTCGGGCACGATCTGGTCATCGTTGGTGATCTCGGCCTGGAAGTAGCGGTCCTTGGAGTACGACTTCTTGCCCCGGCTGCTCATAGCGCCCAGCGAGCCCATGCCGCGGTAGGCCTTGAACTGCTTGCCGTTGACGAAGACGACCTCGCCCGGGGACTCCTCGACGCCCGCCAGCATCGAGCCGATCATGACGGTCTCGGCGCCGGCGACCAATGCCTTGGCGATGTCACCCGACTGCTGCAGGCCACCATCTGCGATCACCGGGACGCCGGCGGGCTTGGCTGCCAGCGACGCCTCGTAGACCGCGGTGATCTGCGGGACGCCACAGCCCGTGACGACGCGGGTCGTGCAGATCGAGCCGGGCCCGAAACCCACCTTGACCGCATCGGAGCCGGCGTCGACGAACGCCTGCGCGCCCTCGCGGGTCGCGACATTGCCGCCGATGACCTGCACGTGGCGGGTGGCAGGGTCGGTCTTGAGCCGCTTGACGATGTCGAGGAGCATGCGGACGTGGCCGTGGGCGGTGTCGGCGACGAGCACGTCGACACCGGCGTCGATCAGGGTCGTGGCGCGCTCCCAGGCGTCGCCGAAGTAGCCGATCGCCGCGCCGACCATCAGGCGCCCGTCGGCGTCCTTGGAGGCATGTGGGAACTGCTCGGACTTGACGAAGTCCTTGACCGTGATGAGTCCCCCGAGGCGGCCGTCGTCGTCGATCAGCGGGAGTCGCTCGCGCTTGTGCTTGCGCAGCAGCAGCGTCGCGTCCTCACGGGCGATGCCGACGGGCCCCGTGATCAACGGCATGGGGGTCATGACCTCGTCGACCTTGGTCGTGGCCCACTCGGCGACCGGGGTGAATCTCAGGTCGCGGTTGGTGATGATGCCGAGGAGCCGGTTGTCGGTGTCGACGACGGGCAGTCCGGAGACGCGGTACTCGCCACAGATGCGGTCGAGCTCCTCGAGCGTCGCGTCGGGGCCGATCGTCACGGGGTTGGAGATGATGCCGGTCTGGGTGCGCTTGACGAGGTCGACCTGGTAGGCCTGGTCCTCGCAGCGACAGGTTGCGATGCAGGACGCCGATGCCGCCTTGGCGGGCCATCGCGATCGCCATGCGCGACTCGGTGACGGTGTCCATCGCGGCGCTGATCAGCGGGATCCGGAGGTTGATCTCACGCGTCAGGCGAGACGTCGTGTCGATCTCACTGGGATTGAGGTCGGAGAATCCAGGCAGCAGGAGGACGTCGTCGTACGTGAGTCCGAGGGACGCAAACTTGTCAGGAATGCCCGTGTGCTCCATTGCCACATCCTATCGCCCCACGGAAGGGCGACTGCGGGCCCAGCCGGGGGGTGCGACCCGCATCACAGAAGATCCGACATTGAACCCGTACCCGCAGTATGATGCCCCAATGGACCGCAAGCCAGGGCGCCCGAGGGCACTCACTGTCGACGTCATAGCGCAAGCCGCGCTTGACGACGGAATCGCCACGTTCAGTATGCCGTCGGTCGCCCGGCGGCTCGGGGTAGCTCATTCCGGTCTGTACCGCTACGTCGAAGATCGTGATGACCTGCTCCTCCAGGCACTCGACAAGGCGATTCTCGCCGCGTCGTGGCCAGACGCCGACCTGCCTTGGCAGGAGCTGCTCAAGGGCATCGGCGAGACGATCTGGCTGATGTGCGAAAACCATCCTGGGCTCGACACCGCTGCGCTCGGCGCACCCAAGTCGCCGCGCGCCGTCGAGGACCGGATCGAGAAATACATCGACTCGCTCCAGCGCCAGGGCTTCCTGCTCGAGGACGCCGCAGTCGCCGTCGAGTTCGTCATCACGCTCGCACTGACGGCGTCCGCAGAGATGCGCCGACTCAAGGCGATCGAAAAGAGCCACGCCGACGGCCCGCGGGTGCCGGTCCTCAAGGCGTACGACACCGAAGAGGTCTGGCGCGGGCGCGGTTGGTATGACCGCAAGCTCGACATCGTCCTGGCCGGTCTCGACCAGCGCCGCTCCTCCTAGGGCGCGTACTTCTCGAGCTGGGTGGCCAGGCGGTTCATGATGTCCGCGTACGCCTGATAGCTCGGCGGCGCCACGGACGTCCACGGGATGTACGCCTTGTCCTTCGCGGCCTGCAGCGTCTGGAACACCGGCTGGTCGGCGAGGATCGCCAGCCCTGCCTTGCCGACCCGGTCGTCGTACAGGAGCACGTCGCCGGGGTAGAGATCGGCCTTCTCCCAGCTGAGGGTCTGGAAGTAGCCACCCTCGTCGGGCTTCGCCGGCGCGACGATCGGCAGCTTGAGCTGGTCGCGCCAATACTTCAGGTCGGGGCTGACCTCGGGGTTGGAGACGTAGAAGACGTCCTTCGCGGGTGAGCCGACCAGGATCTTCTTGCTGCCGAGATCCTTGCCGGCCTGCTCGACCCGGTCAGCCGCAGCGGCGAAGTCGTCGTGGGCCTTCTGCACCGTCGTCGGAGTCGACGTCGGCGCCCAGAGCCTTGGCGGCCCGCTCGGTCGAGTCGAGCATCTGCGGCAGGGTCTTGCCGTCGAAGCTCACGACCATGATCGGCGCGAGCTGCTTGAGCTTCTTGGCCGTCGCATCGTTGACGTACCAGAGGTCGCTCTTGAGATAGGCGCTGGTCACGACGAGATCGGGCTTGAGACTCGCCGCCTTCTCCAGATCGATCGAGCCGTACTCGCCGCCGCCCGTGACATCGGTCGCCTTGCTGATGTCGAGACCGGCGACCTGCGAGTCCGGCTTGCCCTCGGCATTCTTGAGCGGACCGAACGTGCCGACGATCTTGTCACCGAGACCGAGGTCGGTCAGCGCCGCCGCGACCGACGACTGCACGATGAGCCGCTTCGGTGCGGCATCCAACGAGATCGTCGTGCCGAGGTCGTCCTTGTACTTCCAGGGGCCGGAGCCCGCGTCGTCAGATGCCGACGTGCCGCATGCGGCGAGCACCATCAGCGATACGGCGGCCAGAGCCGCTCCGAGCTTCTTCACAGCTTCTCCTCGAGGTCGTTGACGAGCGTGTCGATGATGCGGGCGTACGCCTCGTAGCCCGGCGGGGTGACGGCGGCCCAAGGGACGTACGCGTCGGCCTTGGCGCCCTTGATGGTGCTGAACACCGGCTGCGCCTTGAGGTTCTTGAGGCCGGCGGCACCGAGGCGGTTGTCCCACAGCACGATGTCGGAGTCGTACTTGTCCGACTTCTCCCAGCTGAGCTCATCCCAGTAGGAGTCCTTCTTGGCCTTCACGTCGGCGATCGGGAGTCCGATCGACTGGTAGTAGGCGATGTCGGGGAACTGTGCCGGGTCGCCGGCATAGAACAGGTCGGCGGTCGCGGAGACCGGCAGGACGGTCTTGTCGCCGAGCCGGTCACCGACGGCAGCCAGCCGCTTGCTCGCGGCGTCGAACGCTGCACGGGCCTCGACGGGGTCGTCGTCCTTGAGGTCCGCCCCGAGCCTGGCGGCCACCTTCTCGACCGACTCGATGGTCTCGACCAGGTCGAGCCCCTGGAAGTTGATCGCGAGAGTCGGAGCGAGCTTCGCGACCTGCTTCGCCGTGGCGTCGTTGAGGTACCAGAGGTCGGGCTTGATGTACATGTTCGTGACGATGAGGTCGGGCTTGAGCGCCGCGAGCTTCTCGAGGTCGAGCGAGCCGTACTCACCACCGCCGGTGACGTCCGTGACGTCGTCGAGATCGAGGCCGGCGGCCTGCGGGTCGACCGATCCGTCGGGGAGCTTCAGCGGGCCGAACGTGCCGACGATCTGGTCATCGAGGCCGAGCTCGGACAAGGCAGCGGCGACCGAGGACTGGGCGACGATGCGCCGGGGCGTGTTGTCGACCGAGATCTGGGTGCCGCGATCATCCGTGTAGGTCCAGGGACCGCTGGCGTCGTCATCCGAAGAGGACGACCCGCACGCGGCGAGGGTCAGGAGGGCGATCGCGGCGGGGGCTGCGAGGAAGGCACGTTTCATAAGGGCAGCCTAACCTAAGCAACTGGCTACTCCTGAGCCGCCTCGTATGTGAACTCCGCCTCACGCCGGTCCTCGTCCAGTCGGGTCAGACGCACGCTGACCTGCGCACCTTCGCGCAGACCGGCGCCGCGACAGCGGGCGATGGCCGGCGGCTCGCGCAACATGACGCTCGCCGCCCTCGCGATCGGCGTGCATCACGACCGCGTCGAACTCCTCGCCCACACGCCCCGCCAGCGCCCATGTCTCGGCCTGGTCGATGCACGTGCGGTCGGCCTTGGAGGCGCGCTGATCCGACGTCCGCATGATGTCCGGCAACGTCGGCAGCGCCTCGCGCACCCAGTCGGGAACGGCCCGCTTCTCGCAGATCGCCAGGCATACCTCGGTGCCGAAACGGTCCGCCAACCGCCGCAGGGGCGCCGTCACATGTGCGTACGGGCCTCCGACACCGGCGTGATCGGCTTGAGCGGGCGGTGACCCGTCGAACGCCTCGTAGCCGGCGCCCCGGAGCAACCCCGTCGCGTCCGTCATGAGCGCAATGGATGCCGGCAGTGCCGGATCAAGCGTCACGAGCACGTCGGCCGGTGTCGCGCCGTCCGGAACCGGGACGTTCAACGCCCGTGCCGTACGGAGGAACTTGGCCTCGGCGTGCTCGTCGGCGGGCGGCAACGTACGCAGGAGGCCGACCTGGGCCTCGAGCATCATCTGGGCGGCCGCCATGCCGGTGAGCAAGGAGACCTCGGCGTTCCAGCCGTCGACGTCCGTGCGCACGCGCACCACGACTCGCCAGTCGTCACCATCGCGCTCGACCTCCTGCTCGGGCAGGGCCAGCTCGAGCGCGCCTCGCCCGACGCGTACCTTCTGGCGCAGCCGGCCGAGATCGGCGAGGGGTTCGACCGACGGATGCGGCGAGCCGGCGTCGAACGACTTCTGCACGCCCTCGTAGTCGAGCTGCGCCACGGATTTCACGCGCGCGCGGCGGACGGACACTTCGCTCAGTGCACCATCAGCGGCGACATCGATGGTCCACACGGCCGCACCGCGCACCTGATCGGCCAGCAGGCTCAGCGCACCCTCCGAGAGCGTCGGCGGGTGCAACGGCACGCGGCCGTCGGGAAGGTAGATCGTCTGGCCTCGTCGCCGAGCCTCGCCGTCGACCGCACCGCCAGGCGGGATCGCACGCTCCGAGATCCGCAATCGCGTAGTGGACCTTGAAGCCGTCGCCCACGCGCTCGAGGAACATCGCCTGGTCGAGGTCCTTGGCACCGGGCGGGTCGATCGTGACGAACGGGATCGCGGTCGCGTCCTCGACGTCTCCCCTGTCGGCTGCGGCGATCGTTGCGGCCTCGGCGAGCACGTCGGGCGCGAAGCGGTCCGTCTCGGCGGCCGGCGGCAGATCCAGCGCAGCACGTACGTCCTCGAAGTCGTGCCGTGGAGTGCTCACCCGGATGAATCTAGCGGCAGTGCGCACACATCGCCGGTCGAGTAGGAGGCCGCCCGCGGCCGACGTATCGAGACCACATGAGTCCGAGTGCTCAGCGAGCTGCTACCGGCGCCACAGCGCGTAGAACGAGAGAGACGGATGGCTCACCAGAGCCATCCGTCTCACCTCACTGCTGGGTCCGGCCTAGTGGTTGTGACCCGCGTGCGCGTCGGCAGCCTCTTCGGCCGGCTTCTCGACGATCAGCGTCTCGGTCGTGAGGAGCATCGCGGTGATCGACGCGGCGTTGGCCAGCGCGGAACGCGTGACCTTGACCGGGTCGAGGACGCCCTGGGCGACCAGGTCGCCGTACTCCTCGGTCGCCGCGTTGTAGCCCTCGCCGCTCTCGCGGACCTTGTTGACGACGACCTCGCCGGAGACGCCGCCGTTGCGGGCGATCCACTCGAGCGGGGCGTCGGCACCGATGCGGACGATGCGGACACCGATGGCCTCGTCACCGGTCAGGCCGAGGTTGCCGTCGAGCACCGACACGGCGTGGACGAGAGCCGAACCGCCACCGGCGACGATGCCCTCCTCGATCGCCGCGCGAGTCGCCGAGACGGCGTCCTCGATGCGGTGCTTCTTCTCCTTGAGCTCGACCTCGGTCGCTGCGCCGACCTTGATGACGCAGACACCGCCGGCGAGCTTGGCAAGGCGCTCCTGGAGCTTCTCGCGGTCCCAGTCGGAGTCGGTGTTCTCGATCTCGGCCTTGATCTGGCCGACCCGACCGTCGACCTCGGCCTTGTCGCCGCCGCCGTCGATGATCGTCGTGTCGTCCTTGGTGATGACGACGCGGCGAGCCGTGCCGAGCACCTCGAGGCCGACCTGGTCGAGCTTGAGGCCGACGTCGGGCGTCACGACCTGCGCACCGGTGAGGGTCGCGATGTCCTGCAGCATGGCCTTGCGGCGGTCACCGAACGCGGGAGCCTTGACGGCCGCCGACGTGAAGGTGCCACGGATCTTGTTGACGACGATCGTCGAGAGAGCCTCGCCGTCGACGTCCTCCGCGATGATGAACAGCGGCTTGCCGGCCTGGACGACCTTCTCGAGGATCGGGAGCAGGTCGCTGACCGACGAGATCTTGCCCTGGTTGACGAGGATGTAGGGATCGTCGAGGACGGTCTCCATGCGCTCGGTGTCCGTGACGAAGTAGGGCGACAGGTAACCCTTGTCGAACTGCATGCCCTCGGTGAACTCGAGCTCGGTGCCCATCGTGTTGGACTCCTCGACCGTGATCACGCCGTCCTTGCCGACCTTGTCGAAGGCTTCAGCGATGAGCTGGCCGATGACGGCGTCACGCGACGAGACGGTCGCGACGTCGGTCATGTCCTTGATGTCGTCGACGTCGCGGGCCACCTCGTGCAGGCGCTTGACGACAGCCTCGACGGCCGCCTCGATGCCCTTCTTGAGGCCGACCGGGTTGGCGCCGGCGGCAACGGCACGCAGGCCCTCGTGGACCATGGCCTGGGCCAGCACGGTCGCGGTCGTCGTACCGTCACCGGCGACGTCGTTGGTCTTGGTGGCGACTTCCTTGGCCAGCTGGGCGCCGAGGTTCTCGAACGGATCGTCGAGCTCGACCTCACGCGCGACGGTCACACCGTCGTTGGTGATCGTGGGGGCGCCCCACTTCTTGTCGAGGACGACGTAGCGACCCTTGGGGCCGAGGGTGACCTTGACGGTGTTGGCGAGCTTGTCGACGCCGCGCTCGAGCGAGCGGCGGGCGTTCTCGTCGAATTCGAGAATCTTGGGCATTGTCAGCTTCTTTCAAAAATTATGGGTGCGACGGGGGAAACGTGAGAGGCCCCGGCGCCCTCAGAAGGGCGCCGGGGCGTCAGATCACGAAACGACAGCGAGGACGTCGCGCGCGGACAGGATGAGGTACTCCTGGCCGTCGTACTTGACCTCGGTGCCGCCGTACTTGCTGAAGATGACCTTGTCGCCGACGGCGACGTCAAGAGGAACGCGATTGCCGTTGTCGTCGACCCGACCGGGTCCTACGGCGATGACGTTGCCCTCCTGGGGCTTCTCCTTGGCAGTGTCCGGGATGACCAGACCTGATGCAGTGGTCTGCTCGGCTTCGACAGCCTGGATGACCAGGCGATCCTCGAGCGGCTTGATGGTGACCGACACGTGTCGACCTCCCCTTTCAGGCGGTGGAACTGTGGACGCTGGTGGGCACGCCGTCGCGGGGGTCGTACTCACCGATGCTTGGCACTCTCATGGCGAGAGTGCCAATACGAAATCTAGCACGCAGTTAGCACTCACCCCAAGGGAGTGCTAGCGGGCACGCACTCGCTTCGCTTCGTGCTCATTCCCGGACTCCGTCCGGGGCCCGCTCTCCTCGCTTCGCTCGTCGCTATGGTCATGCCATGGATCTGGCGACGTTTGAGCAGCTGCTGTCCCCTGCGGGGCAGCTGTTGCTCGACGAGGTCGCCGAGCGAGCCGGTGCCGAGTCGGATCTGGCGCTGGGCACCCGGCTCCGCAAGACGTACGCCCCGGCGCTCGTCGCGGCCGCCGTGACGCAGCACCACCTGCGCGGCAAGGCCCTGCCGAAGTTCGGAGCCGACGCCGCCCGGATGTACTTCACGCACGATGCGCTCGAGCAGTCGACGCGTATGCCCGTCGCCACGCATCGCGCCAACCGGCTTGCCTCGACGGGCGCCACAGGCGTCGTCGACCTCGGCTGCGGCATCGGCGGCGACCTGGTCGCGCTGGCTCGTGCCGGCCTGCGGGTTCGGGGAGTCGAGCTCGATCCCGTACGCGCCGCGATCGCGTCGGCCAATCTGCGTGCGCTCGAGCTCGACGGCGAGGTCAGCTGCGCGGATGCCCGCTCGACGGAGATCGGCCCTGACGAGGTCGCGTTCATCGACCCCGCACGTCGCGACGGCCGCGGGCGTACGTTCTCGACGGCCGACCTGCAGCCGCCGTGGGACTGGGTGCGCCAGCTCCTGGCGGGCCGGGCCGTCGCGAAGCTCATGCCCGGTCTCGCCCACGACGCCGTGCCGCGGGGCATCGAGGCCGAGTGGGTCAGCGACGGCGGCAATCTCGTCGAGGCATGTCTGTGGGGCGCGCCGTTCGCGACCGCGACCCGCCGGGCGACGGTGCTGCCGTCCGGATCGGGGCTCGTGGCGACCGGAGAGCCCGTCGCCGTCGCGGACGTCGGCGCCTACCTCTACGAGCCCGACGACGCGGTGATCCGCTCAGGCCTCGTCAGCGAGCTCGCCGCGACGATCGGAGGCTGGCTGCCCGACCCGCACATCGCCTACGTCAGCTCGGACGGCGTGCACACAACGCCCCTGGCTCGCGGTTTCCGGATCGTCGACGAGCTGCCGTACCGGGAGAAGCCACTCAAGGCCGCGTTGCAGGTGCGACGGGTCGGGACGCTGACGGTCAAGAAGCGCGGCGTCGACATCGTGCCGGAGGAGCTGATCCGCCGGCTCAAGCTCAAGGGCCCCAACACCGCGACGGTCATCATGACGCGAGTCCTCGGCGAGGGTCGGGCATACCTCGTCGAACGCCTCTGAACCTCCGTACGCTGAGGGTATGCGGATCGACCTCAATGCCGATCTCGGTGAGTCGTGGCCCCGATGGGAGTCCGGCGAGGACATCGCGCTGCTCGACATCGTCACGAGCGCCAATGTGTGCTGCGGGGCGTACGCCGGTGACGCGGACCTCATGCGGGCGACCTGCGAGGCGGCGGTTTCGCGCGGCGTGACGATCGGCGCCCAGGTCGGCTACCCGGACCGGGACAACTTCGGCCGGCTCCACCTCGACATGCCCTCGGCGGACCTCACCGGCGAGCTGCTGAGCCAGATCCTGCTGCTCGACGAGATCGCCCGGTCGGTCGGCGGCGCCGTGTCGTACGTCAAGCCGCACGGCGCGCTCTACAACACGATCGTGGACGACGACGTCCAGGCGCAGGCCGTGGTCGACGCGATCCAAGGGCTCGCCGCGCCGCTTCCCCTGCTCGGGCTGCCGGGCTCGGTGTCGCTCTCGCTCGCCGAGGCGGCCGGCATCCCGATCGTCCGCGAGGGCTTCGCCGATCGCGCGTACACCTCGGACGGCAGGCTCGTGCCCCGCAGCGAACCCGGAGCGGTGCTCGACGACCCGGACGCCGTGGCGGCGCAGGCCGTACGCCTGATGGACAGCGTCTCGTCGGTCTGCGTGCACAGCGACAGCCCCGGTGCGGTCGAGCTCGCCCGCGCCGTGCGCTCCGCGCTGGAGGCATGCGGCGCCGAGCTGACGAGCGCCGCACCATGAACCTCAAGGCGTACGGCGACACCGCGTTGCTGCTCGACTGCGAGTCGCTGGACGAGGCGCAGAGCTGGTTCGCGGCGCTGCACCGTGACGCCGAGGCGGTGCTGGGCGCCCGGAGCGTGCTGCTGCGCGGGCAGCCGGCTGCGTTGCGATCGCTCGTCGGCCGCCACGACACCTGCTGATCCCGCAGCACGCCTCGACGGGCCAGAGGTCGAGGTGCCAGTCGTCTATGACGGCGACGACCTCGACGATGTCGCCCGCCTCACCGGACTGACCACTGCCGAGGTCGTCGAGGCGCACACTGGCACACCCTGGGCGGTGGCATTCGGCGGATTCGCGCCGGGCTTCTGCTACCTGGTCGGCGGCGACCGCCGCCTTCACGTGCCACGCCGCGACTCGCCGCGGGCCCGGGTGCCGGCCGGGTCGGTGGGGCTCGCCGGGGAGTTCAGCGGCGTCTATCCACGGGAGTCGCCGGGCGGATGGCAGCTCATCGGCCGCACCGACCTCACGATGTGGGACACCGCCCGAGAGCAGCCGGCGTTGCTCGTCGCCGGGATGACCGTCAGATTCGTCGTCGCGTCATGACGCTCGTCGTGGAGTCGCCCGGGCTGCTGAGCCTCCTGCAGGATCTCGGGCGCCCGGGGCTGGGTCACCTGGGAGTGAGTCCGTCGGGCGCGTTCGACCGCTCGGCACTGCGCCAGCTCAACCTCCTGCTCGGCAACCAGCCCGGCGCCGCGGCCCTGGAGGTCCTCGGCCGCGGACTCACGTTGCGGGCAGAGACGCCCGCCATGGTCGCGGTGACCGGCGGGGCCGGATCGATCACGGTCGACGGCGACCCTGCGGCGTACGGACGGGCCATCCCCCTGCATCCCGGTCAGCGACTGACCCTGGGCGCACCGACGTCGGGCCTGCGGGCGTACGTCGGGGTGGCCGGCGGATTCGTCGCGCCGGAAGAGCTCGGCTCTCGTTCGTCTGACACCTTGGCCGGGCTCGGTCCGGCTCCACTGCGGGCGGGCGACCGTCTGGACGTCGGGCCGGCGAGCCACCCCCCAGACCTCGAAGACATCCCTGCGATCGGCCGCAGCGGTGAGCTCACGCTGGACGTGACACTCGGCCCGCGTCACGAATGGTTCACCCTTGCCGCCGTCCGGCTGCTGCTCGAGACGCCCTGGCAGGTCAGCCCGGCCTCGGATCGCGTCGGCGTACGCCTGAACGGTCCCCTGCTGGAACGCTCGCGCACCGAGGAGCTGCCGAGCGAGCCCTGCATCCGCGGCAGCATCCAGGTCTCGGCCGCCGGCCAGCCGATCGTGTTCGGCCCGGACCATCCGGTGACCGGCGGCTACCCCGTCATCGCTGCCGTGCTGGATCGGCACACTGACCGGCTCGCCCAGGCCGCCCCCGGGCAGGTCGTGCGATTCAGCCGCGTTCCGACTCCGTGAGGCAGCGACTTCCGACAGGATGGCCGACATGAAGAACCTGCGCGGCCTCGTCACCAAGCTCGTCATCGCCTCATTCACGATCGCTGCGGCGCTCGGGATCATCGCCCTTCTCAGTGGCGGCGCGTTCGGTGACACCGAGGCCAAGATCCTGCTCACCACCGTGATCATCGGGGTCGAGTCCCTCGCCGTGCTGTGCTACCTCTCCGTTGCTGAACGCCCGGCGTGGCTGGTGGGCGTCCTGGGCGGGGCAGTGTCGCTCGTACCGTTCGGCATCGCACTGTGGCTCACCTGGGCCGACCTGAGCGACGCGGACGAGCTCTGGCAGACCTTCGGTTCGGGCCTCACGATCGCCGCATCACTCGCGCAGGTGTGCCTGCTCCTCGCACTGGTGGGCCGCCACCGGATCAGTCCTGCGCTTGTCGCCACGCTCGCCGCCATCGCCGTCGTGGCGGGCATGATCATCGTCGCGATCGTCGACGGTTCAGGGCTTGATGACACCTACTGGCGGATCTTCGGGATCGTGGCGATCCTCGACGTGCTCGGCACCGTGGTGCTGTCTGCGCTGGCTGCATTCGGGCGCGGCCGGCCCGAGGGCGAGCCGGCGCTCATGAGCCCCGCCGTGGAGTCGCGCGTCATCGATGCGGCTGCACGTCGCGGAATGAGCCCGAGCGAGCTGATCAGCCAGGCGCTGGACGACTTCCTGCGCTAGGCCGCGACGACCTGGGTGACCGGCATGCTGGAGTCGGCCGGCAGGTTGAGCGACGACGGCGGCAGCCCCCGGCGTACGACCTCGGCACCGAGTGCCGCGACCATCGCGCCGTTGTCGGTGCACAGCCCGATGCGCGGGACGCGGATCTGGATGCCGGCCTTGGCGGCGCGCTCCTCGGCGAACTGGCGCAGGCGGCCGTTGGCGGCCACGCCGCCACCGATGATGAGCGTCTTGACGTCGTGGTCGAGGCACGCGTCGATGGCCTTCTTGGTCAGCACGTCACAGACCGAGTCCTGGAACGACGCCGCGATGTCGGCGACCTCGAACGTACGACCCATGCGGTCCTCGTGCTGCACGTGGCGGGCGACCGCGCTCTTGAGGCCGGAGAACGAGAAGTCGTAGCGGTGCTTGTCGAGATCGCGCCCTCCGGTGAGGCCTCGAGGGAAGGCGATCGTCGTGGGGTCGCCGTCGCGGGCGACCCGGTCGATGTGCGGCCCACCGGGATAGGGCAGGCCGAGGAGCCTGGCGACCTTGTCGAACGCCTCGCCGGCCGCGTCGTCGATCGTCTGCCCGAGCAGCGTGATGCCGGTGACGATGTCGTCGACCAGCAGGATCTCGGTGTGGCCGCCGCTCACGAGCAGCGCGACGGCTCGTTCGTCGAAGCGGCCGTGCTCGAGCTGGTCGACCGCCACGTGGGCGGCGAGGTGGTTGACGCCGTAGAGCGGCTTGTCGTGCGCCAGCGCCAACGCCTTGGCGGCTGCGACGCCGACGAGCAGCGCGCCCGTCAGTCCCGGGCCGCTCGTCACGGCAATCGCGTCGACGTCCTGCACGCGTACGCCTGACTCGGCGTAGGCCTGCTCGAGCGTCGGCACCATCGCCTCGAGGTGGGCGCGGCTCGCCACCTCGGGGACGACGCCGCCGAAGCGTACGTGCTGCTCCATGCTCGACGAGAGCGCGTGGGCCAGCAGCTCCGTGCCACGCACGATGCCGACACCCGTCTCGTCGCAGGACGACTCGATGCCCATCACCAACGGTTCGCTCACGCCGCCATTGTGACAGGCCCGTCGTGGCAGGGTCGGGGCATGACGAGAACTGACGACCCGGGACCCGACGGACCATGGGACGAGCGCACGCTGCTCCTCACGATGCTGCGGTATGTCCAGGAGACCGCCGTGTTCAAGGTGCAGGGACTCGACGAGGACAAGGCGCGCCACGCCCCGATCGCGACCTCACCGCTCACGACGCCGGCGGCGCTGCTCAACCACCTGCGCTGGGTCGAGCGGTCGTGGGTCAACGCCGACCTGTTCGGCGGCGAGGACGACGGGCCGTGGACCGAGGAGGATCCCGACGCCGAGCTCCGCGAGGGTCTCGAGCTGCCGCTCGACGAGGTCATCCGGCTCTACGAGGAGGAGGCGGCGCGCACCCGTGCGGTGTTCGAGACGGTCGACCTGGACATGACGATGAAGGGCGAGCATCGGCGGGGCATACCCCTGACCGCCCGCTGGATCCTGCTGCACCTCATCGAGGAGACCGCCCGGCACAACGGCCACCTCGACCTCCTGCGCGAGATGGCCGACGGCTCAGTCGGCGACTAGCCCCCGCTCAGCTCTCGTACGGGAGTCCGCCGAGCTTGACCTTGCCGGCGTCGCTGATCGCCAGGTCGATGCGGTCACACTTCCCGGTGCCCGGGTCGCAGACCGTGAGGCGGTCGTGCTTCGCGTCGACCGAGAGCGTGTTGCCGCCTGGGGTCCAGCCGTAGTCGACGCCGCCAGGCAGCTCGACGAATCCTCCGGTGTCGACGTTGACGAATCGGGATGCCACCGGCGACGGAACGTCGTTGACCGAGTAGGAGTCGTCGAGCACACGGACGTAGCGGCCATCGGGCGAGAAGCCGGTGAATCCGGTGTCGCTGACCGGGACCTGACGCAGCGCCTTGCCGGTCACGAAGTCCCTGATCGTCGCCTCTGTCTCGCCGTAGTCGTGATCACTGAAACGACCGTGCGCGGCGTCCAGCGGCATGTTCCTGGTGCCGGGAACCATGCGCGTGGTGCCGGACTCCCAGTCGTACTCCATCCAGCCGGCGTCGAACAGCGCCCACATGCGGTGACCGGTCATCGTGACCGGCGGAGCCTCCCAGCCGCCCCACGTGAACGTCCCCTCAACCGACGTGCGGGCCACTTCCTTGCCGGTCACGAGGTTGATCACGACGAATGACCAGCGCTTGCCGGCCGGTTCGGCGTACGCGACGTTCGGGCTGTCGGGGTCGGTCGCGACGACGCGGTCGCCCATCCGCAGGTCGATGCTCGTGTGGCTGCCGTCGGGGCGGATCAACGCGTAGTGCGACGGCCCGCTCGCATCCGTGTAGTCGACCTTGCCCATCCGGACCAGCACGCCGTCAGACGTGTAGTACATCGCCTTGATCTTCTCGTCGAACGTCACCTGGTGGTTGCCGATGTAGACGGTCTTGCCGGTCGAGAAGGCGCCGTACGTGTCGTACGCCGGCGCGGCGGCGGCGTTCGTGAAACGTTCCTGCGCGGCGCTCGCCGGCGAGGACCCGCCCAGGGTCAGGCTCAGGCCCGCACCGACCACGGCGAGCACGGCAGCGGCGGCAGTCAGTCGCGCCAGTGTGCGGCGACGACGTACGCGTGGCAGGACCGTCGCGTAGGACCCGTCGGTCCTCGACATGGCGGCGTCGAGAACGGTCGACCGCAGCCGACTGGCTTCGTCCCGCATCGCGGCCGGGTTGGGTGCGTGCTCCCTGAGCAGCTCGTCGACGTTCATGAGAGGGCCTCCTTCGAAGGCAGGGTGGGTGCGGTCACGGTGAGTGCCGCGTCAAGCTCGGCGGCGAGTCGGGCGCGGGCGCGTGCCAGTCGGGCGCGGAAGGCCCGTGGCGCGCAGCGCGCGACCTCGGCGGCGCCTCGTGGGTCGAGGCCGTCCCACGCCACGAGCAGCAGCGCCTCGCGTTCGAGGTCGCTGAGCCGCTCGAGTGCCGCGATCAGGTGGGCGCGCTCGGCGACCAGCTCGTCCGCACCGCGCGTCGCGGACTCATGAACGTTCGCCAGGTTGGTGGCCAGGGTCGATCGTCGTATGTCCGCGCGGCGCCGGTTGCGGATGACGTTGCCGGCAGTCACCAGCAGCCACGGCAGAGCCACTTCGGGCACGATCTCGATGCGACGCCACGCGGCGGAGAACGTCTCGGACACCACGTCGTCGGCGTCGTCGGGACCGCAGTGGCGCAGCGCATAGGCGTAGACCCTGTGGGCGCACGAGTCGTACATCGACTCGAAGCGTTCCTGGTCCGTCATCGGGCTCACACTAGGTAATGTCGCGAGCCTTCAGTCATGCCACATGCGAAACGCGAAAAGTTCTCGCGGAGCTACTCCGCCTTCTTGGCCGCCCGGCGCGCTGCGCGAGCAATGAGCTCTTCCTCGTCGAGCTTCTTGGCCTGCTCGGGCGTCGGCGCGGTGCCGCCGTGACGCGCCGGCGCCCACCACTGGCCCTCGGGGCTGAGGGGATAGTCGGCGATCGCCTTGTCGAGCAGCTCGGTCATGGCCTCCCGGAGTCGGGCCGTCTCGGCGACGGGGTCCTCGCCGGTGACCTCGAGCGGTGCGCCGACGTGCAGGCCGATGGTCTTGCCGCGACCCTTGAGGTCCGACGGGTGGTCCTTGGTCTTGAGCAGCTGGGTCCCCCACGTCACCATCGGGATCAGCGGCACGCCGGCCTCGGCCGCCATGCGTACGGCGCCGGTCTTGAGCTCCTTGATCTCGAACGAGCGGCTGATCGTGGCCTCGGGGAAGATGCCGACGATCTCACCGTTGCGGGCGTACTCGACGGCCTGCTCGTACGACGCCTGGCCGTTGTCGCGGTCCACCGAGATGTGGTGGAGGGAGCGCATGATCGGCCCGGAGATCTTGTGGTCGAACGCGTCCTTCTTGGCCATGAAGCGTACGAGTCGGCCGCTCGGGTGCGCCGCGAAGCCGTCGAAGATGAAGTCGACGTAGCCGATGTGGTTGGCGGCCAGGATCGCTCCGCCGGTGCGCGGGATGTGCTCGGTGCCGGACATCTGGAACTTCATGCCGAGGGTCTTGAACAGCGTCTTGGCGGTCAGGATCACCGGAGGGTACGTGAAGTCGCGCATCAGATCAGCCTAGTGGACACGCGTGCACCGAAGCCACGATCGAGAGCAGGCTCACGCCTTGCCCCGCTCAGTCCTCGTCCACCACGTGCACGGCCGCCTCTTCGGCGCTGGCTCCCGCGCCGTCGATGCCGACATCCTCGCCGACGAGGTCCTTCTCGGCGTCCTCGCCGAAGCCTCCGTCGGGGTCGACCAGACGGCCCGCACGCTCGCGTGCCGACCTCGCCGTCGTCGAGGTCCTCGCCCACCTCTGCGTACGGATCGGTGTCCGGCTCCTCCTGCCGCAGGCGCTCGTCGAGGGACTCGCCCTGCAGCGCTTCGTCCGCCGTCGTGCCGAAGCCCTCACCGCGGTAGCTCTCGGGCGGCGAGTAGCCCGAGTCGAGCGTCTCGTCAGGATCGTCGAAGAGCGCGTCCTGGTCGGGGCCGCCGTCGTCGAACGTGTCGGGGGTTTCCGTCATGAACCCAGCCTGACACGCCGCCCTCAGGATGCAACGTGTGCGTCGAGCTCAACTTCCACGAGGTGCTCCGGCCGAGCGAGAGCCACGACCTGCACCATCGTGGCAACGGGTCGTACCGCATCGAAGATCTCCTTGTGCGCCCTGCCGACATCGTCGAAGTCCGCGATGTCGGTGACGTACATCCGCGTACGTACGACGTGCTGTGTCTCCAGGCCAGCCGTGGCAAGCGCCGCCAGTGCGATGCCGAACGCGACCCGGGTCTGCTCGTACGCATCGCCGATGCCGACGACCTCACCCTCGACCGTCGCTGTCGTGCCGGCGACCCAGGCGCTGTCGCCGATCCGTACGGCGCGGGAGTAGCCGACGACGTCCTCGAACGGTGACGGCGAGCTGAAGTTCTCCCTCATCGGGCCCCCTCGAGCTCGAGCTGCATGACGATCGCATCGATGCTGCCGCGGTAGTAGCCGGTGCGCCGGCTGATCGACGTGAAGCCGTACGCCTCGTAGAAGCCGAGCGCCGCCTCGTTGTCCGCAGCGACCTCGAGCAGCATGCGTGTGGCGCCCTGGGCGCTGGCGGCGGCGCACAGAGCATCGAGGAGCTGACGGGCGACGCCCTGACGGCGGCGCGAAGGCATCACCGCGATGCGCTCGAGGTCCGCGACATCACCGGCGACGGCGATGGTGCCGTACGCGTCGAGGTCGTCGATCAGAACGGTGTTGCGCTGACCCTGGATCGCCGCAGCCACCAACGCCTCGCTCCAGGCCTCGGCGCCGAAGCACCCGCGTTCGATCACCGTGATCGCGTCGACCTCGGTGAGCATCGCGGCATGGATCATGCGCGTTTGGTCGCAGCCGAGGGAATGGCGTCCGGGCGTCTCAGGTAGAGCGGCTCGAGCGGCAGCGCCTCCGCCGTACCGGCGACGACGATGCGGGCGAGCGCCGCCGCCCGCGGATCGTGCGACTCGCCGGCGGCGCGCAGGACGCCGTCGTAGAGCTGACCGCCGCGACCGTATGTCGGCAGGCCGGGGTGGCGCGTCGCGAGGTCGGCCGGAAAGTCGACATGTGGACCGTCGAGGCGTACATGATCCCCGCCGTAGCGGGCCCAGTAGACCTCCTTGCGCCGCGCATCGGTGGCGACCAGGAACTCGCCCTCGACCTGGGTGTCGGCGGCGATGATGTCGAGCGTGCAGACACCGTGCGCCTTGAGGTCGAGGGTCGAGGCGAGCGTCAGAGCCGTCACGACACCGACCCGCAGACCGGTGAACGGCCCCGGTCCCACGCCGACGGCGACGTCCGTCAGGTCCGCCATCGTCGCGCCTGCCTGGCCGAGTGCGTCGCGGATCGCGGGTGCGAGCAGCTCCCCGTGCGCCATGGCGCCTTCGCCGGCCGCTTCACCGACGACGCGCTCGCCATCGTGGACGGCGACCGTGATGGCCGGGGTGGCGGTGTCGAACGCAAGCAACAGCACGCCTGAACCCTAACGCTGACGGGTCAGTTGCTTGCCCGCTGACGGGTCAGTTGTTGACCACCGACGGGTCACTTGTCGGGCCAGAAGTGACCCGTCACCGGGCCAAAAGTGACCCGTCACCGGGCCAAAAGTGACCCGTCACCGGGCCAAAAGTGGCCCCCTACTCGCAGAGCTCGTGGGGGGACCCCCACCGTCAGCGGGGTTAGGAGAGGAGGGTCGAGCGGAGGGGGACGCCGACCCATCGGGAGCCGTGGGGCTTGACCGTGACGACACGCGGCTCGGCCTCGTCGACGAGATCCCCCTCGTGCGGGGTGCCGAGCGGATCGATCGGCCGGGCTCCCCGCACCTCGATGCGTACGTGCAGCCAGCTGTCGGCCAGCTGTTCGGCCATGCCGTCGCCCCACTCGACCACCGTGACGGCTTCCTCGGTCGTGGCGTCGAGGTCGATGTCGTCGAGCTCAGCCGCGCTGCCGAGCCGATAGGCGTCGACGTGCACCAGCGGCGGGCCGTCCGCGAGCGACGGATGCGTACGGGCGATGACGAACGTCGGAGACGTGATGGGACCGCGTACGCTCAGCGCCTGCGCCGAGCCCCTGCGTGAACGTCGTCTTGCCGGCACCGAGATCGCCCGACAGCACCAGCAGGTCACCGGGTCGCAGCAGCGTCGACAGCTTGGCCGCGAGGGCATGCATCTCGTCGGGCGTCGGCACCTCGCGGGCGAGCCACAGCGTCTTGCCGAACTCGATGAACTGCCGATCGCGGCCGACCGGGTAGTAGAGCCGGCGCGACCAGAACTGCACGGTCTCCGGCAGCTCCTCGCGCACGTCGAGCCAGATGCCGTCCTTGCCACGCTCCTCGGCAGTGTCCTCGGCGACACCGACCATCGCCGACGCGACGCCGCGGGCCTGGATGTCGGGGTCGACGCAGACCCGCTTGAGCCCCAGCTGCCCGGGCCGCGACTCGTCGAACAGCATCGCGCCCATCGGCAGACCGCGTCGCTCGACCAGCAGCCCTCCGGCCGTGCCGAGCACCTGGGCGACCGACTCGACGGTCTCCTCAGACGCCGTCGACGGCGGATCGAGCGCAGGTCGGGCGCCGAACGATCGGTGGATGATGTCCACGATCTGCGGAGCATGCTCCGGCCCGGCATGTATGACGTTGAGCGCGGTCATGCGATGTCCTCCAGGACGTCCTCGATGACTTTGGTGACCTTGGCGTGCTCCTCGAACATCACCATGTGGCCGACGTCCTCGAGCGCGACGAGCTTGGCTCCGGGGATCGCCTCCGCAAGGCGACGGCTGTGCTTGATCGGCGTGATCAGGTCAGCCGTGCCGCCCATCACCACGGTCTTCGCGATGCCCATGACCTTGAGTCCTGCCGTCAGGTCGAGCGTGACGAAGTTGGGGTAGAAGTCCATCAGGACGTGGGTCGGTGACTTCAGGAGCATCTCGTTGGTCATGTCGACGTGGCGCTCCTGCGCATTCGGCCCGAGACCCCAGCGCCGGACGATCGAATAGCTGTTGAACGTACGCCCCCAGTCGAGCACCGGCGACGTCACCCGGAGCAACGGGATGAGGTAGCGCAGCGCCGGGCTGCTGCGCATCAGCTTGCCGGAGCTCGTGCTGATCAGTACGACACCCTTGACCCGGCGGCCGAACTGCTTGGGCTCCGCCGCAGCGAGCTCCATGATCGCCATGCCGCCCATCGAGTGGCCGACGAGCACGATCGGCCCGCGCGGCGCGACGGCAGCGATGACGGTCCGCAGGTCGTCGGCGAGATGCGGGATCGACGAGTTGTGGTGGTACGAGCGCCCCGACTCCCCGTGCGAACGGAGGTCGGCGAACACCATGCGGACCTTGCCCCGCAGCGCGAGTCGTTGGTAGTGCCAGACGTCGATCGACTCCACCCAGCCGTGCACGAACACGACGGTCGGGGTCTTGCGTTCGGCTTCGTCGATCTCGACGTTGAGCTGGACCCCGTCGGTCGCCGTGACCTGCACGGGATTGCTGCGGACCGAGCCGAACTCGACGTCTTCGCCCCGTCGCAACCGGCGCTGCTGGCGTTGCTTCCCGTTGAGCAGCGTGGCGACGACGCCGGCCGCCACGAAGGCTCCAGCGGTCGTCGCGACCCTCGCCGTCTTGCTCATGCCGTCGCCTCCAAGAAGAGCCCACGATACGGAGCCAACGGCATGATTGCTGCCTCATGATTCGCTCGCTGGCGCTCGCTCATGCCTTCTCCCCCACGTATGTACGTTCGATGCGGCCACCGAGCCTGGTCACGACCTCGTAGGCGATCGTGCCGGCAGCCACGGCCCAGTCCTCCGCGGTCGGCTCGCCGTCGCTGCCGGGTCCGAACACCGTCACGGCGTCGCCGCGGGCCGCCTCGGCGTCGCCCAGGTCGACGACGAACTGGTCCATGCAGACCACGCCGACCTGACGCGCACGCCCGCCACCGAAGCCGACCTCCGCGCGGTTGGACGCCGTGCGCAGGATGCCCTCGCCGTAGCCGATCGGCACGAGTCCGAGCGTCGTCTCCCGCTCAGCAGTCCAGGTGTGGCCGTACGACACGCTGGTCCCCGCCGGAACGCGCTTGACCGCAGCAAGCCGCGCCCGCAGCGTCATGACGGGCGTCAGCTCGGTCGCGTACGCCAGCTGCGGATCGGGCCGGATGCCGTACGCCGCGATGCCGACGCGCACGAGGTCGAGATGCGCCGACGGCCTGGTCAGGGTCGCCGCGGAGTTGCTCAGGTGCCGCAGCGCGGGCTCGATCCCGGCCGCCCGCATCTCGTCGAGCGCGAGGCCGAACGCGGCCTCCTGGGCAGCATTGGCCGGGTGGTCCGGTTGATCAGCGCACGCGAAGTGCGACCAGACACCGGTGACCTCGACGCCGCCGGCCATCTGCGCGACCGCTGCTGCCGCGACCAGCTCCGTCCACTGCTCCCCCAGCGCGCCGTTGCGCGACAGGCCGGTGTCGACCTTGAGCTGGACCTTGGGTCGTACGGACGCCGGCGCCGCGAGGATCTCGGCGAGCTGATCGGCCGATGACGCCGTGACCTCGACGCCGGCGTCGATCGCCGCCGCGAAGTCCGCCCCGGGCGCGGCCAGCCAGCAGAGCAGGTCACCCGTGTCGCCCAGCCGGCGCAGAGCGAGTGCCTCGTCGAGCGTGGCGACGCCGAGCCACTGCGAGCCGGCCTGCCGCGCGGCCCGCGCCATCTGCGCCACACCGTGGCCATAGGCGTCGGCCTTCACCACCGTCATCAACGCCGACTGCGGCGCGCACGCCTTGAGCGCGGCGATGTTGGCTCGGAACGCGTCGAGGTCGATGACCGCCTCGGCCTGCGCCGCGGTCACACCAGACTCCCCTGCACGAATGCCGCAACCGTCGCCGGCAGCTCGTACGCCACGTCGGTCGCGACGATCGGACCGTCCGGGTTGGCGCGCACCGAGGCGACGCCGTGGAGGTAGGCCGCGATCGAGCCCGCGTCGCGCGGGTCGAGGCCTGCGGCCAGCAGGGATCCCGCGAAGCCCGCGAGCACGTCGCCCGCGCCTGCCGTGCCGAGCCACGACGATCCACTGCGGTTGACCCGCGTGGGCGCGCCGGACTGGGCGACGAGGGTGCGCCGACCCTTGAGCAGCACCGTGGCGTTCCAGCGCTCAGCGGCCGCGGTGGCATGGCCGAGTGGATCGGCTTCGACCGCGTCGCGGGTCGTGTCGAGCATCGTGGCGAGCTCACCGGCGTGCGGAGTCAGGAGCGCCGGCACGTCGAACGTCGTGGGTACGTGTTGCAGGGCGCTCGCGTCGACCACGACCGGCACCCCGTCCTCGAGCGCCATCGCCAGCTGCGACTCGGCATCGTCGCCGCTGCCCGGGCCGACGACCCACGCCTGCACGCGGCCCCGTCCCGCCACGACCTCGGGCGCACGGTCGACCACACGCTGGCTGAGCGTCGCGTCGCCGACGAACCGGATCATCCCCGCCAGACCGGCCTGGGCGCCCGCGACGCACAGGTGAGCCGCTCCGGCGTACGCCGCGGAGCCCGCGGCGATGCCGAGGACACCACGGGAGTACTTGTGCGACGTCTCGCCGGGAAGCACCGCGTCGAGCAGGTGTCCGTCGGACGCCTCGATCGCCTCGATCGCGGGCAGCGCGAGGTGTGGCGCGAGACCGATGTCGACCAGTGACGTCGCGCCGGCGGCGCCAGCGGCCGGGTCGGCGAGCAGCGCAGCCTTGTAGGTCCCGAACGTCACCGTCGCGTCCGCCCGGACGTACGCCGCAGGCACCGTCGCGCCATCGACGTCGACGCCCGACGGCACGTCGACCGCCCAGACGTACGGCCGGCGGTCATCGATCCAGGCGGCCCACTCGGCGGCCTTGCCGGTGAGACCCGGGCGCGCCCCGATGCCGAAGATCGCGTCGAGGCACCACCGCTGCGCGCTCGGCGCTGCGACGACCTGAGCACCAGCAGCCGTCGCCGCGGCCAGGCCACCGGCGTGCACGGCAGCGTCGTCGAGCAGGCACAGGTCGACGCGGACGCCCCGGTCCAGCAGGTGCGTGGCGGCATACAACGCATCGCCGCCGTTGTTGCCCGGTCCGATCAGGCACAGCACGACGTCGCCGGCCGGGATCAGATCGAGACGATCGGCGAGCCCGCGCGCGGCCCTCTGCATGAGCTCACCGTCGGGAAGGGTTGCCGCGAGGGCCTCCTCGGCGGCACGAATGTCACCGACGGTGTGAGCACTCAGCATTCAGCCACCACGAAGGCCGTCGCCACGCTGGTGTCGTGCGAGATCGACAGGTGCAGCCGTCGTGATGCCGAGCGCGCTTGGCCCGGTCGATGCGCCGCTCGCGTAGAGCTGGAACGCGGGCGCGCCCTGTGCGTCCGTTGACGACCTCGAAGTCCTGCCACGACAGTCCCCGCAGGTGCGCGCATCGCCTTGACGAACGCCTCCTTGGCGGCGAACCGCCCGGCCAGCGACTCGACCGGCAGGTGCGCGCTCGGCGTCGGTGAACAATCGGCTGCGCATCGTCGGCGTACGTTCGAGGGTCTCGGCGAACCGCGCGAGATCCACCACGTCCACCCCGATGCCCAGGATTGTCATGTTCGGGTCACTCGACCGTGACGGACTTGGCGAGGTTGCGGGGCTGGTCGACGTCGTGCCCCAGCTGGTTGGCGAACTCGCTCGCGAAGATCTGCAGGGGCACCGTCGCGACGAGCGGTTGCAACAGCGTCGGAACCTTGGGCAGCCGGATGAGGTGATCCGCGTACGGCACGACGTCCTCGTCGCCGTCCTCGGCGAGCACGACCGTCAGGGCACCGCGGGCGCGGATCTCCTGGATCGAGCTCACCGTCTTTTCCTGCAGCTGGTCGCGGCCCCTGGGCGGGACGATCACGAAGACCGGCAGGCCCGGCTCGATCACCGCGATCGGACCGTGCTTGAGCTCACCCGCTGCGAAGCCCTCGGCGTGGATGTAGGCCAGCTCCTTGAGCTTGAGCGCGCCCTCGAGCGCGACGGGGTAGCCCACGTGACGGCCGAGGAAGAGGATCGACTTGGAGCCAGCGAGCTCGGTGGCGAGCTTGCGCATCTGGTCACCCTCGTCGAGCAGTCGCTGGATGCCGGCCGGGATCTTCTCGATGTCGGCGATGATGTGGGCGATCTCGTCGCCGTACTTGGTGCCCTTGACCTGGGCCAGGTAGAGCGCCAGGAGGTAGCAGGCCGTGATCTGAGCCAGGAAGCCCTTGGTCGACGCGACCGCGATCTCCGGTCCGGCGTGGGTGTAGATCACGGCGTCGGACTCGCGCGGGATCGTCGATCCGTTGGTGTTGCAGATCGACAGGACGCGCGCCTTCTGCTGGCGGGCGTAGCGGACCGCCATCAGGGTGTCCATCGTCTCGCCGGACTGGCTGATCGAGACGACGAGCGTCGAGCGGTCGATGATCGGGTCGCGATAGCGGAACTCCGACGCGAGCTCGACCTCACACGGGATGCGGGTCCAGTGCTCGATCGCATACTTCGCCACGAGTCCCGCGTAGGCCGCGGTGCCGCACGCGACGATGATGATGCGGTCGACGTCGCGCAGCTCGCTGTCGGACAGCCGCATCTCGTCGAGCTGCAGATGCCCCTCGACCGAGTGTCGACCCAGCAGGGTGTCGGCGACGGCCTGTGGCTGCTCGGCGATCTCCTTGAGCATGAACCAGTCGAAGCCGCCCTTCTCGGCAGCGGACACGTCCCAGTCGACGTGATACTCCTTGGTCTCGGCCGGGTTGCCGTCGAAGTCGGTGATGACGATGTCGTCGGGCGTGATCGTGACGACCTGGTCCTGGCCCAGCTCGATCGCGTCGCGGGTGAACTCGATGAACGCCGCGACGTCGGAGCCGAGGAAGTTCTCACCTTCGCCGCGACCCACGACGAGCGGTGAGTTGCGGCGCGCGCCGACGACCACGTCAGGGTGGTCGGCATCGCAGATCACCAACGTGAAGGCACCCTGCAGACGGCGACACACAGCGCGTACGGCCTCGGACAGGTCGTCGGTGTGCTCGAGCTCGTCGTGGAGCAGGTGCGCGACGGTCTCGGTGTCGGTCTCGGAGATCAGCTCGTGGCCGGCCGCCTCGAGCCCGGCGCGCAGTGACGCGAAGTTCTCGATGATGCCGTTGTGCACGACCGCGATGCGCCCGGTCTCGTCGAGGTGCGGGTGCGCGTTGCGGTCGTTGGGCGCGCCGTGCGTGGCCCAGCGGGTGTGCCCGATGCCGGTATGCGCGACCGGGAGCGGGTGGGCCTCGAGCTCCGCGTCGAGATTGACGAGCTTGCCGGCCTTCTTGGCCGACGCGATCGTGCCCTCGTGGACGAGAGCGACGCCGCCGGAGTCGTATCCGCGGTACTCAAGACGCCTCAGACCACCCATGACAACGTCCAGCGCAGAGCGCTGTCCGACATATCCGACGATTCCACACACAACGTCCAGACTACCGAGTGCAGCCCTCCTCCGACCCCAGCGGGAGAGCCTGCGAGGGGACCGAGTGCACCCGTCATACGAGGCAGGCGGGAGAATGTTGGCATGTCGCGCGACCAGTCACCGTATGTCGAGCTCGAACGCGCCGCCTGGGCCAAGCTCGCCGGCGACGCCCCGCAGCCGCTCCAGCCGGCCGAGATCGAGCGCGTACGAGGGCTGGGTGACGAGCTCGACCTCGAGGAGGTCCGGCAGGTCTATCTCCCGATGACGCAGCTCATCAGCATGCGCGTACGCCTGGCCGGGGCGCTCTATCAAGCCACCGAGGCATTCCTCCACGCACCGCAGACGCAGCGCACGCCATTCGTGATCGGCATCGCCGGCTCGGTCGCCGTCGGCAAGTCGACGACGGCGCGACTGCTCAGGGAGCTGCTGTCCCACTCCCCCGACCATCCGGTCGTCGAGCTGGTCACGACCGACGGATTCCTGTTCCCCAACGCCGAGCTCGAGCGCCGCGGACTGCTCGAGCGCAAGGGCTTCCCCGAGTCGTACGACCGCAAGGCCCTGCTGCGGTTCGTCATGGAGGTCAAGTCCGGCGTCGAGGTCGTCTCGGCTCCGGTCTACTCGCACCTCACCTATGACCGCACCGACGAGGTCGTGACGCTCAAGGCTCCCGACATCGTGATCGTCGAGGGCCTCAACGTCCTCGCGCCGGCCCGTCCCCGCGGCGACGGCAGCCCGGGGCTCGCGGTCAGCGACTTCTTCGACTTCTCCATCTATGTCGACGCCTCCGGCCGTGATCTGCGCCGTTGGTACGTCGACCGCTTCCTCACGCTGCGCAAGACCGCGTTCGCCGACCCCGCGTCGTACTTCCACCGCTACAGCGCCCTCACCGACGAAGAGGCTGAGGCCCGCGCCGGCCAGCTGTGGGACACGATCAACCTGCCCAACCTGCGGGAGAACATCCAGTCGACCCGGGGCCGGGCGTCCCTCGTCCTGCGCAAGGGGCCCGACCACTCGGTCGACTGGGTGCGTCTCCGCAAGATCTGAGCAGCTCAGGCCGTACGGACGTACTCGCCGAGCCAGCCGACCTGGCGAAACCCCATCTTCTCGTTGACCGCGATCATCGGGCCGTTGCTCGCCGCGTTGAAGGTGTGGACGTACCGCCGGGACCCGAGCAGGTCGGCAGACTCCTGCATCGCCCACACCTTGAGTGAGAGCCCGAGCCCATGCCCACGGTGGTCGCGCAGCACGAGGGTGTCCCACTGGTAGGCGTCGGTCGGGATCACTCTCGGAGAACACCAGCTGCGTGTGGCCGGCCAGGACTCCGTCAGGCGACACCGCCGCGACGACCTGCATGACGCGGCCCTGCTCCACCAGCAGCTGCTCGTCGGAGCGTATGCGCGCCCGGTCGAAGAATTCGTTCTCGAGCGGATAGTCGCCCGACGGCGCTTCCTGGACGATGAGCGTCAACAGGTGCGCGTACTGGTCGATCCACTCCTCCGGGCACGGGCCGCGCCACGAGTGCAGCACGTATCCGTCGCGCGGCGGCGCGGACGGCATCTCGGCCGGCAGAGTCAGGACTCGGTGGGCGTCGACCAGGTCGCGGCGAAATCCGCTCGCCTCGGCGAACGCGGTGTGCCCTGAGCCCTCGTGCCCGACATCCCACCGCACCTCGGCGAACAGGGTGTGTCGGCCCGCAGCTCGGGCGATCTCGTCGAGTCGCGCCAACACCGCCGAACCGTGTCCGCGGCGACGGTGTTCCGGCAGGACAACGACGTCGATGTAGCCCAGATCGAGGTTGTCCTTCTGCGGCATCTCGAGGTAGCCCATGCCGACCACGGCGCCCGCGTCGTCGCGGGCAACGACACCGTGGATGTCGACGTGCGGCGCATCCAGGAGCAGCTCGGCTCGCTGCTCACGCGCTGTGTAGGGCCGCTCCCACTCCTCGGAGTGCCCTCCGGCGTACACAGCGTGATAGGCCGCGAACTGCTCGTCGTCCTTGGGGTCCAGCCGCTCGACCGTCGTCATCCCGGAAGTCTATGAATGTGTCAGAGCGTCGCGACAGCATGGGGGCATGACCACTCACCGGCACCACCGCATCGACTACATCGAGCTCGCCGCGACGGACGTCGCGCGGGCCAAGCAGTTCTACGCCGACGCATTCGGCTGGGGCTTCAACGACTATGGGCCCGACTACGCCGGCATCCAGGGCCGCGGTCCTGACGACGCCGAGGTCGGCGGCCTCAACGCGGCGGCAGCACCTGGTCGCGGCGGCGCCCTCGTGCTGCTGTTCTCGGCCGATCTCGACGCCACCGTCACCGCGGTCACTGCCGCCGGTGGTGAGGTCGTCGAAGGACCCTACGAGTTCCCAGGCGGTCGCCGGTTCCACTTCGTCGATCCCAGCGGCAATGAGCTCGGGGTCTGGTCGGAGCGCTAGGTCTGGAGCGCGAGCGTCGAGCGTACGACGGCCGCGAGGTGCTGGGCGACGTCGTATGCCTCATCGTGCGTCGCCGCCTCGACCATCACCCGGACGAGTGGCTCCGTGCCGGACTGGCGCAGCAGCACCCGCCCGCTGCTGCCGAGACGCGCCGCGGCGATGGCGACCTCGCCCTGCAGGACGGGGTCGGTGTCGGCGCGCGCCTTGTCGACGTCGGGAACGTTGATCAGCACCTGAGGCAGCCGCGTCATCACGGAGGCGAGGTCCTCGAGTGACCGGCCGGTCTCCCGGATGCGAGAAGCCAGGTGCACGGCGGTCAGGACACCGTCGCCCGTCGTGGCGAAGTCGGCCATGATGACGTGCCCGGACTGCTCGCCGCCGAGGTTGAACCCGCCGGAGCGCATCGCCTCGAGGACGTAGCGATCACCGACGGCGGTCTGGATGACGGTGATGCCCGCGGCGTGGAGGGCCTGGACGAAGCCGAGGTTGCTCATGACGGTCGCCACGACCGTGTCATCCGTCAGCCGGCCGGCGTCGCGAGCCGCGATGCCGAGGATCGCCAAGATCTGGTCGCCGTCGACGACCGCGCCGGAATGGTCGACGGCGAGGCAGCGATCCGCATCGCCGTCGAAGGCGAATCCGGCATCGGCACCGTGGTGAAGCACCGCCTTCTGCAGGTCGTCCAGGTGCGTCGAGCCGCAGTTGAGGTTGATGTTGAGACCATCGGGCTCGGCATGGATCGCGATGACCGTCGCGCCGAGCTGCTCGAACACCTGGGGTCCGACCTCGTATGCCGCGCCGTTGGCGCAGTCGAGCACGATCGTCAAGCCGTCGAGCCGACCGGGCGCAGACGCGACGAGATGCTTGACGTACGCCCCCACGCCCGCGTGGCTGTCGCCGATGCGACCGACGTCGGAGCCCGTCGGCCGGTCCCACGGCTCTTCGAGGCGTTCCTCGATCTGCAGCTCGAGATCGTCGTCGAGCTTGAGCCCTCCGCGGGCGAGGAACTTGATGCCGTTGTCGGGCATGGGGTTGTGGCTGGCCGAGATCATGACGCCCATGTCGGCCTTGAGGTATGACGTCAGGTAGGCCGCACCGGGGGTCGGCACGACGCCGAGCCGGTGCACGTCGACGCCCGCAGACGCAAGACCCGCGACCACCGCGGCCTCCAGGAACTCTCCTGAGGCGCGGGGATCGCGGGCTACGACTGCGGTCGGACGCTGGTCGGCAAAGGCACCGACCTCGCCGAGGATGTGGGCTGCTGCGACTGCGAGGTCGACAGCCAGTTCTGCGGTCAGGTCACGGTTCGCGAGACCGCGAACCCCGTCCGTACCAAAGATCCGACCCACAGCGTCGGGTTTAGCGCTTGCTGTACTGCGGAGCCTTACGGGCCTTCTTGAGGCCGGCCTTCTTGCGCTCCTTGATGCGCGAGTCGCGCGTCAGCAGTCCGGCCTTCTTGAGGACCGGGCGGTTGACCTCTTCGTCGATCTGGTTGAGCGAGCGGGCCACACCGAGGCGCAGCGCGCCGGCCTGGCCGGTCATGCCGCCACCCGTGACACGGGCGATGACGTCGAAGCGGTCCTGCAGACCGGTCTCGGCGAAGGCTTCCTTGGCAATCTGCTGGTGCAGCTTGTTGGGGAGGTACTCCTCGAGCGGCTTGCCGTTGACGGTCCACACGCCGGTGCCCGGAACGATGCGGACGCGCGCGATGGCTTCCTTGCGACGGCCGGTTGCAGCACCCGGAGCGATCGTCGCGGGCTTGTCGGAGGTGACAGCGGAGCCAACGGTCTCGGAGGTGTATGCAACACCCTCGGCGTTGGTCTCGAACTCGGTCTCTTCGGTGGTGGTCTCAGCCACGATGCGCCTGCTTCTCTTCTTTACTGGGAGATCTGCGTGATCTCGAACGGCTGGGGCTTCTGGGCGTGGTGCGGGTGCTCGGGGCCGGAGTAGACCTTGAGCTTCGTGATCAGCTGATCACCCAGACGGTTCTTGGGGAGCATGCCGCGGACCGACTTCTCGATCGCCTTGCGGGCATCCTTTTCGAGCAGGTCACCGTAGGCGATGGACTTGAGTCCACCCGGGTAGCCGCTGTGACGGTAGGCCAGCTTGTCGGTGCGCTTGTTGCCCGACAGGGCGACCTTCTCGGCGTTGACGATGATGACGAAGTCGCCACCGTCGACGTGAGGTGCGTAGGTCGGCTTGTGCTTGCCGCGGAGCAGCGTCGCAGCCTGGACGGCGAGACGGCCCAGGACGATGTCCTCGGCGTCGATGACGTGCCACTGACGGGTGATGTCAGACGGCTTGGGGCTGAACGTGCGCACGGCGTGACCTTCTCGTTCTTTGGTGGTGTGGCGGGTAGATCAAAACTTTCGGTGGTCGTTTCCGCGGGTCAAGCCGACGGAGACACGACACACAAGGTTAACCGGCAGCGGCCACTTGGGTCAAAACGAGTCCCCGCCCGTCTCACACCTGAGACCCCACATCGTGTGAATTGCAGGGTCGCACTAAGTTGGTTGAGTGCTGCACCACCTCGCAGCAGGGCATTTCCCCGCCGTCACAGGAGACCCATCGTGACCGAAAACCAGACATTGACCGTCCGCGACAACCGGACGGGCGAGGAGTACGAGCTCCCGATCACCGACGGCAGCGTCCGTGCGAGTGACTTCGGCAAGATCGGAAAGTCGGACGACGTACCAGGCCTCGCGGTCTACGACCCGGGCTTCACCAACACCGCCTCGACCCGCAGCGCCGTCACCTACATCGACGGTGACAAGGGCATCCTCGAGTATCGCGGCTACCCCATCGAGCAGCTCGCGGAGGACTCAACGTTCCTCGAGGTCGCCTACCTGCTGATCCACGGCGAGCTGCCGACCAAGGAGCAGCACGACCAGTGGGTGCACGAGATCACGTTCCACACGTTCGTGCACGAGAACCTCAAGTCGCAGCTCCAGGGCTTCCGCTACGACGCGCACCCCATGGGCATGCTGCTGTCGAGCGTCGGCGCGCTGTCGACGTTCTACCCCGAGGCCCGCAACATCAAGGATCCCGACATCCGGCACGACCAGGTCGTCCGGCTGATCGCCAAGATGCCGACCCTCGGCGCATGGTCGTTCCGGCACGCGCAGGGCAAGCCGTACGTCTATCCCGACAACGAGCTGACCTACACCGAGAACTTCCTGTCGATGCTGTTCAAGATGAGCGAGCAGAAGTACAACCCCGACCCGCGGCTGTCCAAGGCGCTCGAGGTGCTCTTCATCCTGCACGCCGACCACGAGCAGAACTGCTCGACCAACGCCGTACGCTCTGTGGGCTCCAGCGAGGTCGACCCCTACTCGGCCGTCAGCGCCGGCATCGCGGCCCTCTACGGCCCGCTCCACGGTGGCGCCAACGAGGCCGTGCTCAAGATGCTCAAGCGCATCGGTACGCCCGACAAGATCCCTGCGTTCATCGAGGGCGTCAAGAAGGGCGACGAGAAGCTCATGGGCTTCGGTCACCGGGTCTACAAGAACTTCGACCCGCGCGCCACGATCATCAAGAAGGCCGTCGACGACGTCTTCGAGGTCACCGGGGTCAACCCGCTGCTGGAGATCGCCCAGGAGCTCGAGCGGATCGCGCTCGAGGACGACTACTTCATCTCGCGCAAGCTCTACCCCAACGTCGACTTCTACTCCGGCCTGATCTACGAGGCGCTGCAGTTCCCGCCCGAGATGTTCACGGTCCTGTTCGCCATCCCGCGTACGGCCGGCTGGCTCGCCCAGTGGCTCGAGCTCGTGGACGACCAGGAGCAGAAGATCGCCCGCCCCAAGCAGATCTACACGGGTGACCGCCGGCTCGACTTCGTACCCGCCGAGAAGCGCTGGAAGTAGGCCGGACGCGCTCGTCCCCGCCTCGAGCTTGCCCTAAACGCCCCTCGGCAAGCTCGAGGTGCGGCAGAGTGTCCGCATGAGCGACACGCAGGCCGCCGTACCCGTTCGCAGGCTCACGGTGCTGCTGGTCAGCGTCGTGATCCTCGCGCTCACCTTGACGTGGGCCTTCCTCAGCATGCGTGTCGTCATGGATGTCGGCGGCTCGTGCGCAGACGGCGGCCCTTACGTCAGCGCGCAGCCATGCCCCGGCGGCGCGGGATTCATCGGCATCGCCATCCCGGTCATGATCCTGGCAACCTTCGCCGGCACGTTCGCGGCGATCAGCATCCAGGCACCCAACCTGCTGGTGCCGATGTGGACCATCTTGTTCGGCTCGTTGGGCTGGAACTTCCTCGAGTACGGGTTCAGCGGCCCTGAGGGCAACGTTCCGGGCTGGATCGTCTGCGGTGTCGTGTTCGAGCTGATGGCGCTGCCCGGCCTCGTCGCGGTCGTCGTCTCACGGGGCACGATGTGGACGTCCGGCAAGGGTGCCAGCAGCAAGCCGACCGATCCCGCGATCTGGTGGGGCATCTACCTCGCACTGGGCACGGTCGGCGCAGCCCTGGGTGCCTGGTCGTTCTACTCCTGGCGCTGAAACGGCGGACGGGGAGCCTCAAAGCCCACCCGCCCGCCGCGTCAGCGATGCGGTCTCAGTACTGGCCGTTGAGCCAGGACCGGCGGCCGCTCATCCAGGACTTGACGTAGTCGACGTCCTTGCTCCACGAGCCCTTGAACACCTGCGTCGAGCTGATTCGCTCGCCGTAGCTCCACTTCTTGAAGTTCTCCGCCGCAGTGCGCGACATCAGCACCTTCTGGTCCTCGATGAACGACGTCGAGCTGAGCGTCGAATAGAGCTCGTTCCAACGATTCTTGACCGCCGTCCGGAACGTCGAGTCCTGGTTGAGCCGGTTGAACCAGGTCGTTGGCGTCTGCTTGGCGGACGTCGTGATCACATCGCGCAGGTACCAGCCGGACGTGCCGACGGTGTTGCCGGAACGGTTGGCCGAGCCGAGACCGAGGTCGAAGTCCCACAGAGGGCCGAACTTGATCTTCTCGTTGCGCGGCTTGTACATGTAGACGCTGGCCCACATGTTGCCGTCGACCGGCTTGAGGAACTCCATGGCGAGGTAGTAGTCGACCGCCGTGGCCTCGTCGATGTACTTGCGCCATCCGATGTCAGGATCCTTGAAGCCAGATCCGTACAGCGCCTTGTCGGCGGCCTCGAGATACTTCTCGATGTAGGCCTTCTGCTGTGGACTGATGCCCTCGTTGGTCTTGACGTCACGCTTGTAGTCGAACTCCGGATCCTTCAAGCCGACCCAGCCGTGCGAGTTGACGCTGATGTTGGTGTCGGCGCCCTTGCGGAAGTCCCACTCCATCAGGTACCCGCCGGTGATGTTCGGCTCCTGGTTGTTGGGGTGAGTGGGGTCCGTCGCCTGGCCCGCGGCCTTCAGCTCGTCGATGGCCACCCGATCGGGGGTGCCGTCGGACGCCTTGGCCTTCTGGATCGACACCCGCTCGACCAGCATGTAGGTGCCGAGGTAGGTGCCGTTCATGAAGAAGTCGACCGGCTTGGCCTTGGGGGTCCAGAGGTTGGTGAACTTGCTGCCAAGGTTGAGGGCGACCTGGTTGCGCATCAGCGACTTGTCCCAGTGGTTCGCGACGAGCGCCCACTTCTTGCTGGTGCCCATGCCACACAGGTTCGTTGCCTTGTCGACCTTGAGCGTGTAGCTCTTCTTCTTGAAGCTCCACGAGTAGTTGCCGCGGCCCTTCATCGTCGACTTCTTGACCGGAGCGACCGCGGTGCACTCCGGAAGTCCGTTGTCCGCCGGCACGGTCATGCTGAACTCGCCCTCGAAGTAGCGGGTGCGGGTGTTGACGGTGTCGGACTCGTAGGTGTTGAAATAGACCTGCGGCACACCGGTGTTCTTTGTGGGCAGCGGCAGGGCAGGCGGCTTCACCTCAGGGCTGACAGCCTCGCCGGAGCGCGCCCGGTACGAGTGCGGGACGAGGTAGGGCGAGCTGATCGTGAACTTCACCAGTCCGGTGGCGTCCTGCTTGGAGCTCGCTCGTGTCTTCCACGGGCCGAGGCAGTCGGGCAGGCCGGAGCCGGAGTCCATCTGCTTGCACGGCCGGTTGCTGGCGTCCGTCTCCGACGTCTCCGCGGTGAAGATCTCGCGCACCTCCAGGACCGCGGCTCGACCCGAGCGCGGCTGGTCGAACTGGGCGGTGACGCTCTTCTGGTCGGCGGTGAACACCGGCGTCTGCGCGGTCGCGTCGCCGGGGGCGATGTCCACGATGTTGGTCAACAGGCCCGTGGACGTACGCGCCTGCAGCTTCTGCGTCGCGGCAGGAATCGTGAAGGTCTTGTCACCAGACGCCGACAGGGTCTGGTTGGTGTACGCCGAACCCAGCGGCGCCCACGTGTTGTTGCCGCCGTCGGTCCACAGCGTGACCTTGCCGGTCGCCGGGTAGTCAACGGTCACTGAGATGACGTCGCCCTTGATGTAACCGGCTGGGGGTGCCGTCAGGGTCCCGTCAGTGCCGGGGGTGCCGATGTTGACCGGCTGGGGATCGAGCTCGACCCGTTCGGTGATCTCAGTGCTGCCGGAGTCGACGCGTACCTCGACCTGCTCCTTGTTGGTCAGCGGGTAGTTCGTGAACGTGTAGTTTCCCGAGCCGTTGAGCGTCTTGCCGCTGAACCCGGCCACCTTGGCCCACGTACCGTTTCCGCCGTCGCTCCACACACTGGCCTTCTTGTTGTTGCTGGCCGAGAAGTTCGCCGCAAGGCTGACCAGGTCTCCCACGAAATGGGGTGGCGCCGGGGTGACCGTGAGCGTGTCGGCCGTGGCGTCGGCATAGGCTGCTGTGGTCGGAACAGCGACGAGAAGGGCAGCGCCGCAGGCCAAAGCCGCGACGAAGAACGGAAGCTTCATGAAGTACCTCGAGATTGGGAGCTGACGGCGAGTCCGAAGTCACACCATGGTCGTCTATGTTCGTCGCGCCTGCTTGGGTATCAAGCATCACGTCACAAAATGGTTCGACATGACTAGACGAATATTCTTTGCAATCAGACGTTCCTTGGGCCTGACGGCGTGCTCAAGCCAGTGAAAGGCGGCCCATGCGACTGAGGTTGGACTTGTCCTATGACGGGACCGGATTTCGGGGCTGGGCCACCCAACCCGGGCTCCGCACGGTCCAGGGCGAGGTCGAGGCGGCGATCGCGATGATCCTGCGGCTCCCCCGATCCGCGCAGCTGACGTGCGCGGGTCGCACCGACGCCGGCGTGCACGCGCGCGGACAGGTTGCCCACGTCGACCTCGACGACGTCGACCCGGGTCATCTCGAGCGCCGGCTGCGCCGACTCCTGCCGGACGACATCACGTTGCGCGCCCTGACGGTGGCACCAGAGGGCTTCGACGCCCGGTTCGCGGCACTCGAACGTCGCTATGCCTACCGGATGTTCGACGGTCCCTCGGGCCCCGACCCGCTGACCAGGACCTCGGTCGTACGCTGGCCGCGCCGGCTCGACGTCGACGCCATGAACGCAGCCGCTGGCCGCTTGGTCGGCGAGCACGACTTCGCCGCGTTCTGCAAGCGCCGCGAGGGTGCGACGACGATCCGCACGCTTCGACAGCTCAGCACCACGCGCACCGGCGACCACCTCGAGACGACGGTGCGCGCGGACGCGTTCTGCCACTCGATGGTGCGGTCGCTCATGGGCCTGCTGGTCGCGGTCGGAGAGCGTCGGTATGAGCCGGAGTGGTCCGCCGAGGTGCTCGCCAGCGCCGCGCGCGACGCCCGGGTCATGGTCATGCCGCCGCACGGCCTGGTGCTCGAGGAGGTCGTCTACCCCGACGACGCGGGGCTCGCCGCGCGTGCGGCCGAGTCGCGCAGACGGAGGGACGAGTGAGCGTACGCCTCGTCGACCTGCCGCTGCCGGTCCTGCTGGCGCTCCGCGACGGCGACGTCGCGACGGCCGAGGGCCTGATCGGGCTCCCGATCCCGCCTGAGTTCGCCGGGCACACCGACATCTGGACCTTCATGATCACGTTGCTCGACGGGCACCCGGAGAATGCCACCTGGACCATGAACGCAGTGGTCCGGGGCGACGAGATCGTCGGCAACGCCGGCTTCAAGGGAGCACCGGACGAGCACGGTGAGATCGAGCTCGGCTATGGCATCCTCACCGCTCATCGGCGTCAAGGTCTCGCCGTTGCGGCCGCACGGCTGCTGCTGGCTCGTGCCGCGAGCGAACCGACAGTGACCCGGGTCCTCGCCACGATCCAGCCCGACAACGCCGCCTCGATCGGCGTCATCACCCAAGCCGGATTCACGCCCGACGGCGATCGCATTCACCCCCGACGGGGTCGCCAACTGCGCTTCCTCAAGACGGCAGCGTGAGCCGCCCGGCGGTGGCACACTGAGGTCGTGGTGACCTGGGAGGACGTCGTGGCGTACGCCGTGACGCTGCCCGAGGTCGCCGAGACGACGTCGTACGGGACACCGTCGCTCAAGGTTGCGGGCAAGCTCATGGCTCGACTCCGTTCGGAGGCTGAAGGCGGGCTCGCCGTCAAGTGCTCGGCGATCGACAAGGTCGCCCTGGTCGGCGGCGATGACCCGGCGTACTACACGACCCCGCACTTCGACGGCTACAACTACGTGGCAGTCAACCTCGACCTGGCCCAACCAGACGAGCTGTTCGAGCTCATCGCCGACGCCTGGCACATCGCCGCCCCGGCGACGCTGCGCAAGCGCCACGCACAGTGAGCGACCTCATCGCTGCGCTCCTCGCGCTGATCGCCCTGCTGGCTCACCCATCGCCCCCGCCGGCCGGCATCGCCGACTACCAGCTCGGTGGCGCTTACGCCCCAGCGGCGGAGGTCCAGATCGTCGTTCGCGATCGCACCGATCCACCGGCGCGCGGCCGCTACTCGATCTGTTACGTCAACGCCTTCCAGACCCAGCCCGGCTCCGACCCATGGTGGAAGAAGCAGCACCCGGAGCTGCTGCTGCGCGACCCCTCGACGGGACGGCTGGTGCGCGATCCCGGCTGGCCGGACGAGATCCTGCTCGACATCCGTACCTCCGCGAAGCGGGCGGCGCTCGCCACGGTGGTCGGGGCATGGTTCGACGGTGCGCTGCCGACGGCTTCCAGGGTGTCGAGCCGGACAACCTCGACTCGTGGACCCGGTCGCGTGGCCTCCTCCGCGAGGAGCATGCCGTGGCGTTCGCCAAGCTCCTGATCCGAGACGCACATCAGGCACGTCTCGCCATCGCACAGAAGAACACCCCCGAGCTGTCGGCCAAGCACCTCGGCTTCGACTTCGCCGTCGCCGAGGAGTGCGAGGTCTACCGCGAGTGCGGCGCGTACACCAAGACGTACGGGCGCAGGGTCATCGAGATCGAGTACACCGACAACGGCCGCCAAGCGTACGAGCGCGCCTGCGCCGCCCGGTCCGGTGACATCTCGATCATGCTGCGCGACCGCGACGTCGTGCCACGCGGCGCTGCGGGCTACGTCCACCAGACCTGCTGAGACAATGGGCGGGTGCCGGACCACTACTTCGACGCGACAGCCCGTCGACCCCCGACAAGCGGCAGGACGTCACGGCACGCATCTGGGGCAAGGAGCTGACGTTCACGACGTCGGCCGGCGTCTTCTCGCACGACGGCCTCGACAAGGCGACCGCCGTGCTGCTGCGCAGCTCGACCCCGCCCGACGGCGGGACGATCCTCGACCTCGGCTGCGGCTGGGGTCCGATCGCCTGCGCGCTGGCCGGCACTGGGGCGACCGTATGGGCGACGGACACCAACGAACGCGCGCTCGAGCTCACCGCCCTCAACGCCTCACGCCTCGGGGTCACGGTCCAGACGGCGCTGCCCGACGACGTGCCGGCCGATCTGGTGTTCGACCAGATCTGGTCCAACCCGCCGATCCGCATCGGCAAGCAGGCCCTCCACGACCTGCTCCTGCGCTGGCTCCCCCGCCTCTCGCCCGACGGCGTGGCCCGCCTCGTCGTCGGCAAGAACCTCGGCGCCGACTCCCTTCAGCGCTGGCTGATCGACCAGGGCTAGCCGACCGAACGCGTCGCCAGCGAGCAAGGGCTTCCGGATCCTGGTCGTCAGCTCACCTTCAGCGTCTTGACCGACGACGTCTTGCCCGTGATGTTCGCGGTCCCCTTGTAGACGACCTTGATCTTGTGGCTGCCCTTCTTGGTGATCTTGGGCAGCAGGGCCGTCTTGGTGCCACCGTCGCCGTCCGCCAGCGTCCACGTCGCGATCTTCTTCGACCCGTCGTACACCCAGAGCTCACCGGGCACGTCGAGCGATCCCCGCAACCGTCACGGTCGCCGTCAGCGTTGCCTGCTCGGTGGTCTTGACCGTCGCCGGCAGGCTGATCGTGATCGCCGAGGTTGCCTTGGCGACCGTCACGGTCTTGGGAAGCGTCGACATCGGACCATCGACGCCGTTGCCGACGTAGGCCGCGCGAATCGCATTCGCTCCGATCGCCCATGAGGTCCCCGGTACGACGATCTCGGCCGTGCCGTTGACGGCCGTGCCAGTCGCCACGACGGTGCTGCCTCGGCGAAGCTCCACCGGGCCATCGACCGGCGCGACATCCGTGCCCACCTTGACGGTCACGGTCGCCGGGACGCCGTACTTCGTCGACGTCGGAAGCCCGGTCATGCTCACGGGCGGTCCCGTCGGAAACGATGGCGTTGGACGGGTCCGTGTGCGCCGTGACGTTGGCCGGCGCGAAAGCCCCGGTCGACGGGCTGATGCGTACGTGCACGGAGTGACCGATGTCAGCGGCGCTCACCTTGTAGGTCGCGGCAGTGGCGCCGGTGACCGCGACGTCATCGCGGAGCCACTGGTACTTGAATGCGGCGGGCTTGACGCTCCAGGTGCCCGGCACCGCGGTCAGGGTCTCGTTGATCGCGAGCGACCCGCTGATCGAGGCGCCGGCCGTGGGGGCCACGACCTTGCTGAGGTCCAGGATCCCCTTGCCGCAGATCGACGTCGTGCACTTCTTGAACGACGACGACTTGCCGGTCGGGAACGGTGCCACTGCTGCCTTGAGGGCGGCCTCGGTCTGTGCCGGCGTGAACGTGCCGGTCGAGCGTATGAGTGCCGCTGCCGCCGAGACGACGGGGGTGGCCATGCTGGTTCCCTCGTACTCTGCGTAGCCCGGAGCGGCCGGGCTCGTGGTGCCGGTGTTGACCGTGGACAGGATCGCGCGGTTGTCCCAGAACGAGTCGCCGCCGGGAGCCGAGATGTCGAGCGTCTTGCCGTAGTTGGAGTAGATCACCTTCTTGGTGCCGTCGAGGTAGCCGGCGCGATCGCCGTACTCGCTCGTTGCGCCGACCGAGATCACTCCGGGGCAGGTCGCCGGGAAGGTCGGCTTCTTGACGATGTCAGCGCCGTCGTTGCCGGCAGCGGCGACGACGACCGAACCGCTGGCCTGTGCGGCCGCGAGTGCACTCGCCACAGAGGGTGAGTCGGAGCACTTGCCGAAACCGCCGAGGGACAGGTTGATGACATCAGCGGGGTTCGCGTTGGTCGGGACGCCGGGGACACTCAGACCGGCGGCCCAGCGAATGCCGTCGGCAATGTCCTGGTCGGTCCCTCCACACAGGCCGAGCACGCGTACGGGCAGGATCTTGACCGAGGGTGCGACACCAACGATGCCTTGGGCGTTGTCGCCCTCTGCCGCGATGATCCCGGAAACGTGCGTACCGTGCCATGAGCTGTCGAAGGCGGGGCTTTCCGGATAGCAGTAGTCGGCTTCCTCCCAGTCCCCCATGTCGCTGGGGTCGGCGTCGCGACCATCGCCGTCGCGGCCGGTGTCCTCGAGGCCGATCGAGTCGTCGTAGTACTGCGACACGAAGTCATAGCCCGGCAGGACCTGGGAGTCGAGCTCGGGGTGACTCGTGATCCCGGTGTCGATGACGGCGACGACCTCGCCGGAGCCCTTGGTGCTGCCCCACAGGGCCGGCGCCTTCGAGCTGTAGCCGCCGGTGGGGAACTTGTTGGTCGAGCCGAGGACGGTCTTGACCTTGGCGTCGGTCTTGTCCCGCGGGTCCCAGATCTGCTTCAGGCTCGAGAAATCGGTGTCGTCGGTGACGACCGGTGAGTCGGCATAGGCGCGTCGGATGTAGTTGGGCGACGCCGAGACGACCTCGGGCCGCAACCGAAGCTCGGCCGCCAGGGTCTTTGCCTCGGCACCTGACAAGCGGTTGCTCGTGATCAGGATCGACGTGTTGCCGCCGCGCTTCAGGACCTTGGCGACGTCGTTGTCGTCACCCAGCACGCTGTCGGCCTTGCGCAGCGTCGCCGCGCTCGGCGCGGATCCCGTTGTCGTCACGATGATGCCGGCCGCCATGACTGGCGCGCTCTTGCGAACTGGCGCCGGAGCAGGCGACGGAGTCTCGGCGGCGACCGGGCCGATGACCAGGCCTGTGGCGGTCAGTGCGCCGACGGCGAGCAGGGCGAATGAGCGGCGAACAGCCAGCACGTGCATGCAGAATCTCCCGAGGTGATCGGCAGCTCTGAAAGGCGGCGGCCGGCGCCCAAATCTAGCAGCGGCAGCTGCCACTTCGTGACGGATTCCGGCAGAAAGGCGAACGGCTTTCACCGCTGCAATGCAGGAAGCCCGCCACCTTGCGGTGACGGGCTTCCGGACGACGTGATGCCTACTTGGCGTCGTCCTCGGTGGTCTCCTCTGCAGGAGCCTCCTCGGCGGTCTCGGCCTCGGCGACAGGCGCCTCGGTCTCGACAGCTTCCTCGGCCGGAGCCTCGGTCGCCACGTCCTCGGTCTCGACGACCTCGTCAGCAGGAGCCTCTTCGACGGGCGCGGCAGCCTTGGGAGCGGCCTTGGCCTTCTTGGGCGTCTGGTTCTGCGCGCCGAACTGCTTGGCCTCGACGATCTCGATGACGGCCATGGGGGCGTTGTCGCCCTTGCGCGGCGCGACCTTCGTGATGCGCGTGTAGCCGCCGGGACGGGTCGCCATGGCGGGACCGATCTCGGTGAACAGCGTGTGCAGGATGCTCTTGTCACGGATGACCTTGACGACCTGGCGGCGGTTGGCCACCGTGTCGGTCTTGGCCTTGGTGATGAGCGCCTCTGCGTAGGGGCGCAGGCGACGGGCCTTGGCCTCGGTCGTCGTGATCTTGCCGTGCTCGAACAGGTTCTGCGCGAGGTTGGCGAGGATCAGACGCTGGTGGGCCGGGCTACCGCCGAGGCGAGGTCCCTTGGTGGGGGTGGGCATTGTTTCGTCTCCAAAATTGTTCGGGCTGAGCCGTCAAGGACGGGCAGTACTCAGTACTGCTCGTCCTCGGCGAAGCTGGCGTCGTCGTCGTAGGCGTCGATGACGGCCGACGGGTCGAAACCAGCCGGGCTGTCCTTGAGCGCGAGGCCCATCTCGGCGAGCTTGGCCTTGACCTCGTCGATCGACTTCGAACCGAAGTTGCGAATGTCGAGCAGGTCCTGCTCCGAGCGCGTGATGAGCTCACCCACGGTGTGGATGCCCTCGCGCTTGAGGCAGTTGTAGGAGCGCACCGTGAAGTTGAGGTCCTCGATCGGCAGGGCCAGGTCGGCAGCGAGCTGCTCGTCGACCGGCGACGGTCCGATGTCGATGCCCTCGGCCTCGACGTTGAGCTCACGAGCCAGGCCGAACAGCTCCACCAGGGTGGAACCGGCCGACGCGATCGCGTCACGCGGCAGGATCGACTTCTTGGTCTCGACATCGATGACGAGCTTGTCGAAGTCCGTACGCTGCTCGACTCGGGTTGCCTCGACCTTGTAGGTCACCTTGAGGACCGGCGAGTAGATCGAGTCGACCGGCATACGGCCGATCTCTTCGTCACCGGACTTGTTCTGCACGGCCGAGACGTAGCCACGGCCACGCTCGACGACGAGCTCGATCTCGATCTTGCCCTTGGCGTTGAGCGTCGCGATGTGCAGGTCGGGGTTGTGGACCTCGACACCAGCCGGGGGCTGGATGTCGGCGGCGGTCACTTCACCGGTGCCCTCCTTGCGGAGGTACATCACGACGGGCTCGTCGTTCTCCGAGGAGACGACAAGCTCCTTGAGGTTGAGGATGATCTCGGTGACGTCCTCGGTCACGCCGGGGACGGTCGAGAACTCGTGCAGGACACCGTCGATCTTGATCGACGTGACGGCCGCACCCGGGATCGACGACAGGAGCGTACGACGCAGGGAGTTGCCGAGGGTGTAGCCGAAGCCGGGCTCCAGGGGCTCGATGACGAACCGCGAACGGAACTCGTCGACGACCTCTTCGGACAGGGCGGGGCGCTGGGCGATGAGCATTGTTTCTTCCTTTCCGGACCAACCTCTATTTGAAGGTCCGGGTTGTTTTCTCTGGTGAGAGTGGGCCAGATCAGATCTTGGAGTAGAACTCCACGATCAGCTGTTCGTTGATCGGGACCGTGATCTGCTCGCGCACCGGCTGGCTGTGCACGAGAATCCGACCGCGCTCGGGAGCGACGTCGAGCCATGCCGGCACGGTGTCGCGGTCGTGGGTCTCACGCGCAACGATGAACGGCGTGGTCTCCAGCGACTTGGTCTTGACGTCGATGATGTCGTGCTTGCCCACCTGGAACGACGGGATGTCGGTCTTGACGCCGTTGACCACGAAGTGTCCGTGGTTGACGAGCTGGCGGGCGTGACGACGCGTACGAGCGAAGCCCGCACGGTAGACGACGTTGTCGAGGCGCGACTCGAGGATCTGCAGCAGGTTGTCGCCGGTCTTGCCGGGACGACGCGAGGCGAGCTCGTAGTACTTGCGGAACTGCTTCTCGAGCACTCCGTAGGTGTAACGCGCCTTCTGCTTCTCGAGCAGCTGGTTGCGGTACTCCGACTCCTTGACGCGCGCGCGGCCGTGCTGGCCGGGAGGGTAAGGACGCTTTTCGAATGCAGCGTCACCACCGACGAGGTCGATGCCGAGACGGCGCGACTTCTTGGTGAGAGGTCCGGTGTAACGGGCCATGGTTGATAGCTCCTAGGAAAACTGTGTAAGTCGTGGGCAGGTCGTCAGAGACGACGGTGCTTGGGAGGACGGCAGCCGTTGTGGGGGCTGGGGGTCACGTCGGAGATGGTGCCGACCTCGAGGCCGACTCCGCTCAGCGACCGGATCGCCGTCTCGCGGCCCGAACCGGGGCCCTTCACGAAGACGTCGACCTTCTTCATCCCGTGCTCCATCGCCTGACGACCGGCCGACTCGGCAGCCATACCGGCTGCGAACGGCGTCGACTTGCGCGAGCCCTTGAATCCGACGGTTCCGCCGGAGGCCCATGCGATCACGGCGCCCGAAGGATCCGTGATGGTGACGTGGGTGTTGTTGAACGTGCTCTTGATGTGGGCCTCGCCCTGAGCGACGTTCTTCTTCTCCTTGCGGCGAACCTTCTTGCCAGCTGTCTTAGGAGGCATGCGCTATCACTTCTTCTTTCCGGCGACGGTGCGCTTGGGGCCCTTGCGGGTACGCGCGTTGGTCTTGGTGCGCTGGCCACGAACGGGCAGGTGCGCACGGTGGCGACGGCCCTGGTAGCTGCCGATCTCCATCTTGCGGCGAATGTCACCGGTGACCGTACGACGCAGGTCGCCCTCGGTCTGGTAGTTCGCTTCGATGTGATCGCGCAGAGCAACGAGGTCGTTGTCGTCGAGCTCGTGGACGCGCTTGTCCGGGCTGATGCCGGTTGCTGCGAGGGTCTCGGTGGCGCGTGTGCGGCCGATCCCGAATACATACGTGAGTGCGATCTCAATGCGCTTTTCGCGCGGGAGGTCGACTCCTACGAGGCGTGCCATCTAGGCATTTCCTTCCATTCGGCGAGGTATGGCCACCTGATGCATCCCAACTGCCTCCAGGATCTTGGTCGATCCTGAGCCGGGCCCCGGCCTACGCTTCCGGGGGTGACCCGCCACGATCGTGCTGTGACGGGAGCGATCAGATGTTTCGTGTTGCAATTGTGAAGAAGTTGCTCTGCTCAGCCCTGGCGCTGCTTGTGACGCGGGTTTTCGCAGATCACCATGACGCGGCCGTGGCGACGAATCACCTTGCACTTGTCACAGATCTTCTTCACGCTCGGGTTGACCTTCATCGAGAGTCTCTCTTTGGGATCTGAACGTGTGTACGTGTGTGTTTACTTGTAGCGGTAGACGATGCGGCCGCGGGAGAGGTCGTAGGGCGAGAGCTCCACCACAACGCGATCCTCGGGGAGGATGCGGATGTAGTGCTGGCGCATCTTGCCGCTGATGTGCGCGAGAACCTTGTGGCCGTTGGCCAGCTCCACGCGGAACATCGCGTTGGGAAGTGCCTCTACTACGGCGCCTTCCATCTCGATGACGCCTTCTTTTTTCGCCATAACCTCAACTTCTGGTTGCTTGTCTGCCGGCCGGACCGTTCTGGCGCACCCCAGCGACGCCGCCTGAGCGGTAGCAACGCATGGGAATACAGACCTGAAAAGGCCGACTCCCGATTCTACGCTCACACGGGCGGCAGACTCAAATCGCGGGCCTGCCGGCTGCCCGGAGGCATGGCCCGGATCAGTTGAATCCGCTGCTGCTGTTGAGCCAGCTCTCGCGATTGGCGGCCCAGGACCGCAGGTAGCTGAAGTCAGCATCGAAGTTGGACTTGATCACCTGGACGGAGCTGATGCGGTAGCTGTGGCTGAACGACGCGTACGTCTGGTCCGCGGAGGTGTCGATGATGGCCTTCCGGCCGTTCAGGAAGGCACGTCGTGTCGATGCTCCCCTTGATCTGGTTCCAGCGAGCCTTGACGGCTGCACGGAAGTCCGCGTCCTCGTTGAGGCGGTGGAACCACGTCTTGGTCGACTGCTGCGCCCCCGTGTTGAGGTTGCTCTTCAGGTAGAAGCCCGACGAGCTGACGACGTTGCCGGCACGATTGGCCGAGCCGGACGACAGGTCGAAGTCCCACAACGGCCCGAAGAACAGCTTGCCGTCCTCCGCTCCTGCGGACGAGTCACGCTGCTTGTACATGTAGACGCTGGCCCACATGTTGCCGTCGACCGGCTTCATGTACTCCATCGCCGATGTAGTAGTCGACGGCTGAGGCTTCGTCGATGTACTTCTTCCACCCGGTGGTGTCGTTCGTGTAGCCGGAACCGCGCAGGTTCGAGTCGACCTTGTTGAGGTGGTCCCGGATGTAGTGTCTTCTGTTGCGTGCTGATGCCCTTGTTCGTGACGTTGTCGGACCGGTCGAGATCGTTCTCCGGGTCCTTGACACCGACATAGCCGCTGTCGGATCCGAGATAGGCGTTGTAGTCAGCACCCTTGCGGAAGTCCCACTCCAGGATGTAGCCGCCGGTGATGCACGGGTCGAGGTTGTTGGGATGATTGGGATCGCCGGTCTGGTTGTCGGGCGTCTTCGCACCGCCGACCGGACACGTCTTCTCCCCGCCCTTGAGCTCAGGGATGTTCAACCGGGCCGTGACGCGCTTGTTCGGATCCGGGTCGTCGAGCTTCTCGGGAGGCTGGATCGAGATGCGCTCGATGAGCAGGTAGTTGCCGCGGTAGGAGCCGTTGACATACAGGTCGACCGGCCTCGACTTGGGCGTCCAGGCAAGATTCGTCAGCTTGGAGCCGAGGTATCCCGCCAGGCTGTTGCGCATGAACGTCTTGTCATAGTCATTGGAGACCAGCGCCCACTTCTTGCTGCTGCCCATGCCGCAGATGTTCATCTTCGAGCCCAGCTTGAGCGTGAACGACTTGCGCCGGAACGACCACGAGTAGTTGCCGCGGCCCTTCATCACCGAGTTCTTGTTGGTCGCGATGGCGCCGCACTCAGGCAGCTTCGAGCTCGCAGTCATCGTGAACTCGCCCTCGAAGTACCTCGTACGCGTGTTCGACCGGGCGCCTCTCGTTGGTGTTGAAGTACACCGCCGAGAGACCGCTGTTCTTGGGGGTCACCTGGCCGAGGCCGAACGCCCTGACGTTGCTGACGTTGGCACCAGCGACGACTCGGAAGTTGTGCTCGACCCGGTAGGGGTACGGACTCGGCGCGATGAAGGTGACGTCGCCCGCGGCATTCTGCTTGGCCGTCGAGATCGTCACCCATGGGCCGGCCTTCGGGGTGCCAGACGCCTCGTTGACCTCGTCGGTCTCCGCGGTGTAGATCCGCTGGATCTGCAGCTGCGAGGTCTTGCCGGCGACACCCGGCGTGAAGTGCGCCGTCCAGGTCTTGCCGTTGCTCGACGGCGCATCGAGGACGCCGGTCTGCGGCACCGGGTCAACGCCGGTGAGGGTGTCGATCTCGGTCTCCAGATCGCCGGCGGTCTCGGCATAGAGACGCTGGGGTCCACTCGTGAGGGGTAGTTGAAGTACGCGTTCCCGTTGGAGTTGGCCGGCTGGCTCCCAAGCGCCGTCCAGGTGTTCGCCGGGCCCTCCTTGTAGAGGGTGATCACGCCCGGGCTGCCGCTGAAGTTCGCCTGGAGCTCGATCTGCTGCCCTGTGTCGTACGGCGCGGCCGGCGAGTTCCACACGTTGAGCGTCCCGGACTTGGTCGCCTTGTCGGGAACTGCGACAACGCTGCCGAGTCCAACCGCGGAGGTCGAGACCGTGAGGGCGGCGAGCAATCCGCAGCGTCGCCGAGATTGAGACGAGGGTTGTTCTGAGTGACTTCATGCGTGAAATTCTCCGGATCTGGGATGGAATCGGAGCCGCAAATCGGGTGAGCAGCCGTACGTGGACTTCTTCACCATGCCTGAATCGCGCCCGCGATACCACGGAATCAGGTGAATATGCGGGGTTTTTTGCCGCCGATCAGGATCCGTATCGGTCGATCAGGCGCGACAGCACGATCGCCGTCTCGGTGTGATCGATGTTGTCGGTCTCGACTCGTACGCGCTCGAGTGCGCGCTCGAGATCGCGTACGTCCTTGGCCACGATGTGCAGGATCGCGTCGGCGGCGCCTGACACCGTCGCCGCCGCATGCACCTCCGGCACCCGCCTGAACGCGGCCCGGAGCTCATCGGGCGAGATCGTGCCCTTGCAGTGCACCTCGACGTACGCCTCCGTGCTCCAGCCGACCAGGTCCGGGTCGAGCACTGCCGTGAACCCGCTGATGACACCGTCGGCCAGCAGCCGGTCCATCCGCCGCTTGACCGCGGGCGCCGAGAGGCCGATCCGGTCGCCGATCGTGGCATAGCTGGCGCGCCCGTCCTCGAGGAGGCAGTCGATGAGCTTGCGGTCCAGATCGTCCATTCGGCCAGTATTGCAAGAATCCACCGCGAAAGCCGCGATGACGCAAGAATTCGCTGGCTGATCGTCGATTTTCGATTCGTTGCCCTGCGTGAGGCGGCCCTAGCATTGATTCATTGCGTAGCAACTCACTTCTGGAGGCACGACGTTGACCGTTCTCGACACCCGCACCGCCATCCGCACCGCTGCGCCGAAGGTCCGAGCGTCGAGAACCCGTCACTACCTGATGTGCGAACCGACCCACTTCGAGGTCACCTACGCGATCAACCCGTGGATGGACACCGCCAATCCGGTCAACGTGAGGCGCGCACACCTGCAGTGGGAAGTCCTCCGCAACACCTATCTCAGCCTCGGCCACCGCGTCGACCTGATCGAACCGATGCCGGGCCAGCCCGACATGGTCTTCGCGGCCAACGGCGGCCTCGTGGTCGGCGGTCGGGCATACGGGGCGAAGTTCCGCTTCCCCGAGCGCGCGGCCGAGGGTCACGCGTACGCCACTCGGCTCCGGATGTCAGGCATCAGCGTCGCCGAGCCCAGCCACACCAACGAGGGTGAGGGCGACTTCCTGGCGCTCGGCTCGATGATCCTCGCCGGCACCGGCTTCCGTACGTCGCTCGCGGCCCACATCGAAGCCGCTGAAGCGGTCGATCGTCCGGTCGTCTCGCTCGAGCTCGTCGATCCGCGGTTCTACCACCTCGATGTCGCCGTCGCGATCCTCGACGACGGCAACGGGGACTCGCCGGCCGAGATCGCGTACTACCCCGGCGCGTTCAGCAAGCACAGCCAGCGCACCCTGCGGGACCTGTTCCCCGATGCCATCATCTGCTCCGAGGCCGACGCCCGGGTGCTGGGCCTCAACGCCGTCAGCGACGGGCACCACGTCGTGCTGCCGTCCGCTGCGACGGGTCTTGCAGCCTCGCTCAAGGCGCGCGGCTACACCCCCGTGCCGGTCGACCTGGGCGAGTACATCAAGTCCGGCGGCAGCGTGAAGTGCTGCACGATGGAGCTCCACCGCTAGTCCGCTCGAGGCTCCGGCGCTCGATCGCGCCAACTTCTCCTGCCAATCCAGTCACAGGCGCCCCACCAGTCACGTAAGGTAACGGCGTGTCGCGCTCTCGGATCGTCATCGCCATGCTATTTTGCGCTGCGCTCCTGGTGCCCACATCCGCCGCCGAGGCCAGCTCATCGGTGATCTGCTCGGGCTATGCCTCGTGCAGCGACAAGGGCTACTCCCACTTCGGCTACTCGACGCAGAAGTCGAAGAGCTATTGGGGTATGTACACCGGCACCAACTGCACCAACTACGTCGCCTATCGCCTCGTCACGACCAACGGCATGCCCAACACCCGGCCCAAAGCCGGTGTCGGGAACGCCAAGGACTGGGGCTTCGCCATGGCCTCGATCACCAACTCGACTCCGACTGTCGGATCGGTCGCGTGGTGGGGCAAGACCGGCCACCACGTCGCGTACGTCGAGAAGATCGTGTCCCCCACCGAGATCTGGGTGTCCGAGTCCAACTGGAGCGGCGCGTTCGACTGGCGCAAGATCACCAAGTCCGGCTCCGGTTGGCCCGACGGCTTCATCCACTTTTCTGACCCGGCCTTGAAGAACACCGCTCCCCCCGTGGTCAACGGGACCCTGAAGGTCGGCGCCACCGTGACGGCCTCGACGGGGAACTGGACTCCCTCCCCCGCCTCGTACACCTACGCGTGGCTGCTCGACGGCAAGCCGATCAGCGGCGCCTCGTCGAAGACCCTCACACTCACCCCGTCACACGTCGGCCACACGATCTCAGCGTCGGTCACCGCGCTTCGTGCCGGCTACCCCAGCATCAAAGCTGTCTCGAAGAGCGCCACCGTGCAGCCTGGAGCGCTCGCCACGTCGAAGCCGCCGACCATCTCCGGCAGCGCGCAGGTCGGGCAGACGCTCACCGCGTCGACCGGCACTTGGTCCGAGACCGGCCTGACCTACGAATACCAATGGAAGACCGACGGGCAACCGATCTCCGGTGCCACCTCGTCGACGTACGTACCCGGCGCTTCCGACGTCGATCACCACGTCAGCGTCACGGTCACAGGCGCCAAGCCTGGCTACGGTCCGGCTTCATCCAGCTCAAGCGCCACCGACTCGGTCATGTCTGGCGACTTCACGATGAGCGCGGCCCCGCGCGTCTCCGGCACGCCGAAGGTTGGCGCGAAGCTGACGCTCGAGAGCGGCACGTGGTCGCCCACCCCCAGCCTCAGCTACACCTGGTTGGCTGACGGCACCACGATCGCCGGCGTCGAGGGAACCACCTACGTGCCGACGGCGAGCCAGGTTGGCAAGCGGATCACCGCCCGCGTGTCAGCCAAACGCCCCGGCTTCAAGACCAAGACCGCCAGCTCTTCGGCAACCGCGGCGGTGGCCAAAGGCACGATCGCCACGTCGTCGTCGCCCCGCATATCCGGCAGCACCCGATACGGCTCATGGCTCACCCGGACCGGCGGGGAACCGAGCACACCCGGCACCACGGTGAAGCGCCAGTGGTACCGCGACGGCAAGGCCGTTGCGGGTGCCACTGGCGACCGCTACAAGATCACCGGCGCGGACCTTTCCCACAAGATCACCGTGCGGTTGTCCTACTCCGCCGACGGACATGTGTCGCGCAGCCTGACCAGCGCAGCGGTCGGGCCGGCGCAACGAGGCACGTCAGTCGCTGCCGCAATCACGTCCAAGAGCGGCACGGTCACCTTCAAGGTGACGATCAAGGCCGACGGTGGGGCGAAGGTGGGCGGCAACGTCACGGTGAGCATCGGCAGCAGCAGAGCGAAGGCGAAGGTGTCCGGCGGGCGCGCCACCGTTCGCCTCACGCGCCAGAAGGCCGGCAGCCATACGTACACGCTGCACTACACCGGCACACCGACCGTCGCGTCATCAAGCGGATCGGTCAAGGCCACGACCAAGTAGACGGGTCACCGCCTGATCGGTGCTAGCTGCCGCTCAGTGTCCCCCATAGGGCACGCCGAGCTCGGCGAGCCGGGCCTCTCCCCCGTCGACAGCCGTGAGCACCCAGGCACCGGCTGTCGGTCAACGTGAAGGTGTGCTCGTAGTGAGCTGCCCACGAGCCGTCGGTCGTCACGACGGTCCAGTCGTCGGCGAGCGTACGCGTGTCGGGCGAGCCGAGCGTGACCATCGGCTCGACGGCCAGCGCCAGTCCCTTGACCAGCTTGGGCCCGCGACCGGCCTTGCCGTAGTTGAGGACGTTGGGCGGCTGGTGCATCGCCGAGCCGATGCCGTGGCCCGTGTAGCCCTCGACGATGCCGAAGTCACCGGCCGCGTCGATGGTCTGCTCGATGGCATGGCTGATGTCGGAGACCCGGCCGCCGAGACGCGCGGCGGCAATGCCGTGCCACAGCGCCTCCTCGGTCACGCGCATCAGCTCGGTCACCGCCGGCGGGACCTCGCCGATCGCCACCGTGGTGGCCGCGTCGCCATGCCAGCCGTCCACGACCGCACCGCAGTCGATCGAGATGATGTCACCGTCACGCAAGGCGCGCGTGCCGGGCATGCCGTGCACGACCTGGTCGTTGACGGACGTGCAGATCACTCCCGTGAAGCCGTGATAGCCGAGGAAGTTGGACGTCGCGCCCTGCGACCGGATGTGGTCGTGGGCGATCGCGTCCAGCTCTGCTGTAGTGATACCTGCGACTGCGGAACGACGCAACAACTCCAGAGTCTCAGCCACCACGAGACCTGCTGAACGCATCGACTCGATCTGAGCCGGGGTCTTGATCTCGATGCCGCGATCGAACATCGCTGTGTGCCTGCCCTCAGGACGGGAGGGCTGCGTCGATCCGTCGGGTGATCTCGTCGACCTCGCCCATGCCGTCGACCTCGATGACGAGCCCGCGAGCGCCGTAGACCTCCAGCAGCGGTGCCGTCTCGGCGGTGTAGACCTCCTGGCGGTGCCGGATGACCTCTTCGGTGTCATCGGCGCGGCCGCTGGTCTCCGCCCGCTTCAGGAGCCGCTGGATCAGCTCCTCGGGGTCGACCACGAGCTCGAGCACGCCGTCGAGCTTGGTGCCGAAGCCGGTGAGGATGCGGTCGAGGGTGTCGACCTGGTCGACCGTGCGGGGATAGCCGTCGAGGATGAACGCTTCGCGCGCGTCGTCCTGCCCGAGCCGGTCCTCCACCATCGCGTTGGTGACCTCGTCGGGAACGTACTCGCCGGCATCCATGAAGCGCTGCGCGACCTTGCCGAGCTCGGTCTGCTGCTGCACGTTGGCACGGAAGATGTCACCCGTCGAGATGTGCGCCCCACCGATACGCTTCGCCAGCGCGACTGCCTGGGTTCCCTTGCCGGCACCTGGGGGACCCATGATGAGCAGGCGCATTACTTGAGGAATCCTTCGTAGTTGCGCTGCTGCAGCTGGCTCTCGATCTGCTTGACCGTGTCGAGTCCCACGCCGACGATGATGAGGATCGTCGTGCCGCCGAACGGGAAGTTCTGGCTGGCGTTGAGGATCGCGATCGCGATCATCGGGATCAGGGCGATCAGGCCGAGGTAGAGCGCGCCCGGTGCCGTGATGCGGCTCAGGACGTACGCGAGGTAGTCCTGCGTCGGCCGGCCGGCGCGGATGCCCGGGATGAAGCCGCCGTACTTCTTCATGTTGTCGGCGACTTCCTCGGGGTTGAACGTGATCGACACGTAGAAGTACGTGAAGAACACGATCAGCAGGAAGAACGTGATCATGTAGTACGGGTGGTCACCCTTGACGAAGTTGTCGTTGACCCAGCCGGCCCATGACGCGTCCTGGTTGAACTGCGCCATCAGAGCCGGGAGATACATCAGGCTCGAGGCGAAGATCACCGGGATGATGCCGGCCTGGTTGACCTTGAGCGGGATGTACGTCGAGGAGCCGCCGAACATGCGTCGGCCGACCATGCGCTTGGCGTACTGCACCGGGATGCGGCGCTGCGCCTGCTCGATGAAGATCACCGCCGCGACGATCACCAGACCGATCAGCACGACGAGGCTGAACACCGTCCAGCCCTTCTGCTGCTTGATGAGCCACATGGCGCCGGGGAACGTCGCGACGACCTGCGTGAAGATCAGGATCGACATGCCGTTGCCGATGCCGCGGTCCGTGATGAGCTCGCCGAGCCACATGATGACCGCGGTGCCGGCGACCATCGTGAGGACGATCAGCAGGAAGGACAGGATGCTGTCCTGGCGGTAGAGCAGGTCGAGGTTGCACGAACCGCCGAAGAGGTTGCCGCTGCGCGCGAGCGCCACGATGCCGGTCGCCTGCAGGATCGCCAGGCCCAGCGTGAGGTAGCGGGTGTACTGCGTGATCTTGGTCTGCCCTGCCTGGCCCTCCTTCTTGAGGGCCTCCAGACGGGGGATCACGACGACGAGCAGCTGCAGGATGATGCTCGCGGTGATGTAAGGCATGATGCCGAGCGCGAAGACCGTCAGCTGGAGCAGCGCTCCGCCGGAGAAGACGTTGATGAGGGCGAACAGGCTGCTGTTCTCGCCGCTGGAGGCGTTGTCGACGCACTGCCGCACGTTGGCGACGTCGATGCCGGGAGCCGGCATGGTGGAGCCCAGCCGGAACAGCACGATGACGAACAGGACGAAGAGGATCTTCTTCCGCAGGTCGGGCGTCCTGAATGCATGGACGAAGGCGCTGAGCACCGCGATCCTCCTCGTGCACCTGAGTGCGTGGGTATGACGGACAAAAGCGGGCTTTCGCCCGCAGGGTGACTCTAACAGTCACCGAAACAGCCGGGGCAGGACATGGCGTCCTGCCCCGGACAGCATCAACCGAGAACGGTGACGCTGCCGCCGGCTGCTTCGATCTTGGTCTTGGCAGACCCGGAGAACTTGTTCGCCGTGATCTGGAGCTTGACCGTGATCTCGCCCTGTCCGAGGACCTTGACCGGACGACCCTTGCGGACCGCACCGTTGGCGACGAGCGACGCAACGTCGACGTCACCGCCCTTGGGGTAGAGCTCCTCGAGACGATCGAGGTTGACGACCTGGTACTCCTCGCGGAACGGGTTCTTGAACCCCTTCAGCTTGGGCAGTCGCATGTGGATGGGAACCTGGCCGCCCTCGAAGCCCGCGGGGACCTGGTAGCGAGCCGCGGTGCCCTTGGTGCCTCGACCGGCGGTCTTGCCCTTCGAGCCCTCACCGCGACCCACGCGGGTCTTGGCAGTCTTGGCTCCCGGGGCGGGACGCAGGTGGTGCAGCTTGAGCGCCATGTCAGTCAACCTCCTTGACGTCCACGAGGTGCGAGATGGACGCAGCCATGCCGCGAATCTCGGGACGATCTTCCTTGACGACGACGTCGCCGATGCGCTTCAGACCGAGCGTGCGCAGGGTCTGACGGTGATTGGGCTTGCGGCCGATGCCGGACTTGATCTGGGTGACCTGGATCTTCGCCATCACGCACCCACTCCGGCCTCTGCCTTGGCCTTGGCCTCGGCGATGCCTTCCTTGCCGGCCCGCAGGAGCGCCGCCGGAGCGACCTCCTCGACCGTCAGGCCGCGACGCGCTGCCACCATCTCCGGCGACTCGAGCAGCTTGAGGGCCGCCACGGTCGCGTGGACGATGTTGATCGCGTTGGACGAACCGAGCGACTTGGACAGGACGTCGTGGACGCCTGCCGCCTCGAGCACGGCGCGCACCGGACCACCGGCGATGACGCCGGTACCGGGCGATGCGGGACGCAGGAAGACGACGCCAGCCGCCTTCTCGCCCTGCACCGGGTGCGGGATCGTGCCCTGGATGCGCGGAACGCGGAAGAAGGACTTCTTGGCCTCTTCGACGCCCTTCGCGATCGCGGTCGGGACTTCCTTGGCCTTGCCGTAGCCGATGCCGACCTGACCGTCACCGTCGCCGACGATCACGAGAGCGGTGAAGCTGAAGCGACGACCACCCTTGACGACCTTGGCGACACGGTTGATCGTGACGACCTTCTCGATGTAGTTGGACTTCTCGGCTCCGCGATCGTTTCCACGACCCCGACCGCCTCCGCCTCCGCGGCGCTGCTGCCCGCTCATGCGGCACTCCTCTGGTTGTTAGTCTTCATCAGAACTCCAGTCCGCCCTCGCGCGCGCCGTCAGCCAGAGCTGCGACACGGCCGGCGTACTTGTTGCCCGCGCGGTCGAAGACGACGCTTTCGATGCCGGCAGCCTTGGCGCGGTCGGCGACGAGCTCGCCGACCTTGCGGGCCTTGGCGGTCTTGTCGTCGCTGGACGAGCGCAGATCGGCTTCCATCGTCGACGCCGAGGCCAGCGTGCGGCCCTCGAGGTCGTTGACGACCTGAGCGACGATGTGCTTGCTCGAGCGCGTGATGACCAGACGCGGACGCTCTTCGAATCCCTCGATCTTCTTGCGTCCACGAATCTGGCGACGCAGGCGTGAAGCCGTACGGGCCTTCGTGCTCTTGTTGTGCCTGATCGAGATAGCCATGACTACTTACCAGCCTTTCCGACCTTGCGACGGACGTGCTCGCCGGCGTAGCGGACGCCCTTGCCCTTGTAAGGCTCGGGCTTGCGGATCTTGCGGATGTTCGCTGCGACCTCACCGACGGCCTGCTTGTCGATGCCGTGCACGGCGAACTTGGTGGGCGACTCGACCGAGAACGTGATGCCCTCGGGAGCCTGGACCGGGACAGGGTGGCTGAAGCCGAGCGCGAACTCGAGGGCAGCCGGGCCCTTGGCCTGGACGCGGTAACCGACGCCGACGATCTCGAGCTTCTTCTCGTAGCCCTCGGTGACACCCGTGACCATGTTGGCGATCAGGGTGCGCGAGAGGCCGTGAAGAGCCTTGCTGCGTCGCTCGTCGTTGGGACGCTCGACAGCGAGGCTGCCGTCTTCGGCCTTGGAGACCGTGATGGGCTCCGCGACCGTGTGGGACAGCTCGCCCTTGGGGCCCTTGACGCGTACGTCCTGGCCCTCGATCGTCACCTCGACGCCGGACGGGACCGTGACGGGAATCTTGCCAATGCGTGACATGTGTTCAGACCCCTCTCACCAGACGTAGGCGAGGACTTCTCCGCCTACGCCCTTCTGGTTGGCCTGGCGGTCCGTGAGCAGACCCTGGCTCGTCGAGATGATCGCCACGCCGAGTCCACCGAGCACCTTGGGCAGGCCGGTCGACTTCGCGTAGACGCGAAGACCCGGCTTGCTGATGCGGCGGATGCCGGCGATGGAACGCTCGCGGTGCGGCCCGTACTTGAGGGTGATCGTGAGCGTCTTGCTCACCTCGCCCTCCTTGGGCTCGGCGACCTCGATCGCGGTGATGTAGCCCTCCTGCTTCAGGATCTCGGCTACGCCGGCCTTGAGCTTGGAGTACGGCATCGACACGCTGTCGTGGTACGCCTGATTGCCGTTGCGGACACGCGTCAGCATGTCGGCGATCGGATCGGTCATTGTCATAGTTCGTGTGTTCCATTCCTGCCGTGGTTTCCGTCGACCGGACCTTCGGCATGTAAAGGGTGAGAAATTACCAGGAGCTCTTGGTGATGCCCGGCAGCTCGCCACGGTGTGCCATCTCGCGAAGGCAGATGCGGCAGAGGCCGAACTTCTTGTAGACCGACCGGGGTCGGCCACAGCGCTGGCAACGGGTATAGCCGCGTACCGCGAACTTGGGCTTGCGGGCGGCCTTGACCTTGAGTCCAGTCTTCGCCATGTCAGTTCTCCTTGTACGGGAAGCCGAGCAGCGTGAGCAGCGCGCGACCTTCGTCATCGTTGGTGGCCGTGGTGACGATCGTGATGTCCATGCCACGCGACCGGTCGATCTTGTCCTGGTCGATCTCGTGGAACATGACCTGCTCGGTCAGACCGAACGTGTAGTTGCCGCGGCCGTCGAACTGCTTGGGCGAGAGCCCACGGAAGTCGCGGATGCGGGGCAGCGCGAGCGTCAGCAGACGGTCGAGGAACTCCCACATGCGGTCGCCACGCAGTGTGACGTGCGCGCCGATCGGCATGCCCTCACGCAGCTTGAACTGCGCGATGGACTTGCGAGCCTTGGTGACCTGCGGCTTCTGTCCCGTGATGGCAGTGAGGTCGCGGAGTGCGCCCTCGATCAGCTTGCCGTCGCGGGCAGCCTCGCCGACGCCCATGTTGACGACGATCTTGGTGAGGCCGGGAACCTGCATGACGTTGGCGTAGTCGAACTGCTCACGGAG
>CAWFOH010000007.1:0-87815 GCA_963817425.1 uncultured Actinomycetota bacterium | reverse complement strand
GCAGGTGCAGGGTTCGAACCTGCGTAGGCTGAGCCGTCTGATTTACAGTCAGATCCCTTTGGCCACTCGGGCAACCTGCCGGGGTGTTGCCGGGGCAACGACAAGCAAGACTATCGCAGCCGATTAGGGTGAGAGAAATCAGACCCCGTGGCGCAACACCAGGAGCACTCATGGCCGACTCTTCCTTCGACATCGTCAACAAGATCGACCGCCAGGAGGTCGACAACGCGCTGAACCAGACGGTCAAGGAGATCAACCAGCGCTATGACTTCAAGAACACCGGCGCGTCGATCGACTGGAGCGGCGAGTTCGGCATCGAGGTCAAGGCCAATGCCGACGAGCGGGCCCTCGCGGTCCTCGACGTCTTCAAGGACAAGCTGATCAAGCGCGGCATCTCGCTCAAGACCCTCGAGGAGGGCGAGCCCCGCCAGTCCGGCAAGGAAGTACGGATCTCCTCGACCATCACTGAGGGCATCAGCCAGGAGCAGGCCAAGAAGGTCTCCAAGCTGATCCGTGACGAGGGCCCCAAGGGCGTCAAGGTGCAGATCCAGGGCGACGAGCTCCGGGTCAGCAGCAAGAAGCGAGACGACCTGCAGGAGGTCATCGCGCTCGTCAAGGGCGCCGACCTCGACTTTGCGGTGCAGTTCGTCAACTACCGCTAGGCCATCCCGCGATTTGTGACGTTGTGCACGGGCTGGTCGCGGCAAACCGGTGCACGACGTCACAAATCGCGAGGTTTCAGGGCAGATTGGCGAGCAGGAGGTCTGGCCAGGCGCTCAGGGCGACCAGGCCGGCTGTGCCGATCAGCACGGCGGCCTTGGAGATCCGGATCGAGACCGGCGGCGAGGGGCTGCGGTATGGGTCGTCGACCGCGGGCCGATCGACGAGCACCACGACAAACTTCAAGTAGTACGCGAGCCCGAGCATCACGTTGACCGCCATCACGACCGCGAGCCAGGTGTCGCCGGCGTCGACGACGGGCCGGATGACGACGTACTTCGTGACGAGCCCGATGACCGCCGGCGGGAACCCGGCGAGGGTCAGCGCGGCCATCACGAGCGGCACACCGGTCGGCGGATCCGTACGGGCAAGGCCCTTGAGCTCGCTGTAGTCGTTGCTGCCACGCAGCCGAAGGACCACCGCGAGCGCAGCGAACGCGACGAGGTTGGCGAGCACGTAGACCGCGAGGTACTGGACCACCGCATCCCCGCCGATCACGGCCACCGGCGCGATCAGGAAGCCGGCCTGCGCGATCGACGACCAGGCCAGCATCCCGACGGCGTTGGTCTGCCGCAGCGCACCGAGGTTGCCGACCGTCATGGTGACCGCGGCGACGATCATCAGGAGCGGCGACCAGGTGTCGAACGCCGAGGGGAGGGCGACCTTCAGGATCGTGAAGACCGCGCCGAGCGATCCGGCCTTGGACACCGACGACAGGAAACCCGCGACCATGACCGGCGCACCGACGTACGTGTCCGGGATCCACACGTGGAACGGCACCACGCCGAGCTTGAACAGCAGCCCGATGATCGTCAGCACGACCGCGACGGCGACGACTCCCTCCGGCATCTCGGACCCACGCAGCCCTACGTCGAGGCGCTTGTAGTCGAGCGTCCCCGCGATGCCATAGAGCAACGAGATGCCCATCAGCGTGATCGCGGTCGACACGACCGAGGCGAGGAAGAACGTCCACGCCGACCGGATCGCGCGGCGATCGCCCTGCCGTAGCCCGACGAGGGCGATCGACGGCAGCGACAACAGCTCGAGCGCGACGACGAGCGTGACCAAGTCCTGCGCAGCGACCATCATCAGCGCTCCGGCCGAAGCACTGAGCAGGAGGAAGTGGTACTCCCCCGGCGGCATCGCATTCTCGAAGTTCATGACGTTCGACGCCACCACGACGACGAGCGTGCCGCCGAGGATGATCAGCGACAGCGCGAAGGTGAAGGGGACGATGTCGTCCTGGAGCCGGAACAGCTCGAACACGGCCCACGCGAGTGCGATGCTCGACGGCAACCCGGAGCCCAGCCACGTACGCCGGGGATAGAACGCATCGACCAGCAGCGCGACCAGCGCGCCGATGCCAACGATGACAGCGGGGCCGACGACGGCCCAGTCCACGGGGATGTTCATCGCGTCACCTCGCAAACGTCCGCTGGAAGTCGTACAGGCCGACGATCAACCCGGGCGCGAGGCCGAGCACGACGATCGACGCGACGAGCGCGAGACCGACGACCGATTCGCGCAGGGTGAGATCACGGTCGGCCGCCTGCGCGACCGGCTCGCCCTGGGCGAGCAGGCGGATCGCGCGGACGAAGTACGCCGTGGTGAGCGCGACACCCAGCACCGCGAGGCCGAGGGCGGTCCAGGCGTACGGCTTGGCGAGCACGTCACCCACCTCGTACGCCGCGCGCAGCGACAACAGCTCGCCCCAGAACCCGGCGAGCCCCGGCAGGCCCAGGCTGGCGACCGCGGCGAACACGAACGCCACCGCGAGCCACGGCGTACGCGCATAGAGCCCGCGACCGATGGCTCGCATCGACGCGGTGCCGAAGCGGTCCTTGAGCGAGCCGGACAGGAAGAACAGCAACCCCGTGACCAGTCCGTGCGCCACCGAGCCGAACACCGCAGCCGCGATGCCGACGTCGCTCATGGTCGAGATCGCGAGGGCGACGAACCCCATGTGGCCGATGCTGGAATAGGCGATGAGCCGCTTGAGGTCGTCCTGGGCGTAGCAGGCCAGCGCCGACCAGATGATGCCGACGACACCGGCGCCCGCGACGTACGGGGCGAGCTCGGCGAACTCGCGCGGCAGCATGATGGCGCCCAGCATGATCAGGCCGTAGGTGCCGAGCTTGAGGAACACCGCGGCGAGCAGCACCGAGCCGACCGTCGGTGCCTTGCTGTGCGCGTCGGGCAGCCAGGTGTGCAGCGGTACGAGCGGCGTCTTGACGGCGAAGCCGAGCACGATCAGGACCGCCGCCACGAGTGGCGCGCCCTCGGTGTCGATGATGCTCAGCGATCCGGTACGGCTGGCGACGATCACGATGCCCACGAGCAGCAGCGCCGAGCCGGTGACCGTGAACAGCAGGAACCTAGTAGCGGCTGCGCGGGCTGTCACGTGCGTTGGAACGTTCTTGAAGCCCGGCCCATCATCGAGGTGACCCGACGAGCCGACAGTGGAACTCCCCCACCAGGCGATGACGAACCACATCGGGATCAGCGCGAGCTCGAAGAACACGAAGAACAGCAACAGGTCGAGCGACGCGAACACCCCGAGCGCCGACGCGCTGATGATCAGGACGAGCCCGACGAGCGCTGGGGCGGTGTCTTCGGCGATGAGCCACACGCAGCACAGCAGCCCGATGAACGCCGTCATCAGCAGGAACGGCCACGACACGAGCGTCACGCCCAGGTGCAGGCGCGCGCCGAGCGGATCGATCCACGCGACATCGACCTCGCCGGAGATCGTGTCGCGCCCCTCCCACACGACCGCGAACAGGACGAGCGAGGCCGCCATCGCGACCGAGCCGAGCCATGCGGCCGTACGCCCGGAGACCAGCTTGCGCAGCAAGAGCAGGGCGAGCCCGATGACGAACGGGATCGTGAGGGCAGCGGTGATCATGACCAGACCACCGCCGCGGCCGTGACGAGGATGACGCCGCCGGCGATCACCGTGGCATAGCGCTGGACGTTGCCGGACTGCACCAGCGCGAGCACGCGGGAGGCGAGCTCGGCGACGCGGACCGAGCCGTAGGAGTAGGCATCGATGCCGTCACGGTCGACGTCGACGATCGCACGGGCCGACGAGCTGAGACCGGCGGGGATCCATCGGGCGTACGGGCGATCGAGTCCGAGCTCGGCGACCAGCCACGGTGCGGCGAGGTCGAGCGAGCGGCCGCGGCGCCACATCATGACGACGAGCCCGATGCCGGCCGCCGCAACGAGAGTCGAGAGCACCCCGATGCCGAGGTGGAACGGCTGGCCGATCGACAGTGCGAGGGTCGCCACCGCGAGGACGACGACCGGCCCGGTCATGGCGCGCGGCGCCTCGTGAGCCTCGTGGCGGTCAGCCGCGGCGGGCGCCAGGAACGTCAGCAGCCAGAGCCTGGTGGCGTACGCCGCCGTGATGAACGACGTCAGCAGCGCGACGCCGAAGACCACGACCGCGACACCGCCGGGCAGAGGGCCTTCGTCGCGACCGTGCTCGAGAGCGTGCAGCACCGAGTCCTTGGTGAAGAAGCCGACCGTCGGGATGACCCCCGCGAGCGCGGCGAAGCCGATCGTCATGGTCCAGAACGTGACGGGCATGTGGAGTCGGAGGCCACCCATCGCCGACAGCGCGCTCGACCCGACGGCGTGCATGACGCAGCCGCAGCCGAGGAACAGCAACGCTTTGAACGCACCGTGCGACAGCAGGTGGTCGGCGCCGGCGTCACCGTCGCCCGCGGACAGCGCGGCGAACATGAACGCCAGCTGGCTGACGGTCGACCACGCCAGCGCCCGCTTGAGGTCGCTCTGCACGAGGGCGAACAGCGCGCCGAGCAGCATCGTCACCGCGGCGATGATCGCCAGCAATGTCATGACGAGCTCGGAGGCAGCGAAGACCGGCAGCAGCCGCGCGACGAGGTAGACGCCCGCGGCGACCATCGTGGCTGCGTGGATCAAGGCGGTGATCGGCGTCGGGCCGGGCATCGCGTCGGGCAGCCAGGTGTGCAGCGGGAACTGCGCCGACTTGCCGACGACCGCGACAAGCAGGAGCAACCCGATCGCCGTGGCGTTCTTGGGCTCCTGAGCCAGGACCTCGCTGATGCGATAGGTCCCGTACGTCTGACCGATCACCAGGATGCCGACGAGCAGCCCGAGGTCGGCGATGCGGGTCATGAGGAACGCCTTGGCGGCACCGGATCGGGCCACCGACGTCTCCCACTCGTGCCCGATCAGCAGGTAGGAGCACAGTCCCATGACCTCCCAGCCGACCAGCAGGACGAAGAGGTCGTCTGCCGCGACGACCGCGATCATGCCGAGCAGGAACAGGACGATGACGAGGGCGTACGACCGATAGCGCGGGTGGTGGCCGAGGTATGCCGTCGAGTAGATCTGCACGAGCAGACCGACGCCGACGGCCAGCAGCAGGACCTGCGCCGCGAGGTTGTCGATGTGGGTCGCGAGCGAGACGCCGAGCAGCTCGCCGCCCTCGACCCATACCTTCGTCGACGGGTCGCCGTCGAGGTGCGGGATCGCCCACACGGCGACCGCCACGGCGAGCGCGGCGGTCAGGACGACGTACAGCCAGCGGTTCACTCCGCACCGACCTCGTCGACGTCGACCGTACGGACGGCGCGGAACAGTGCGAGGACGATCGCGAGCCCGAGGCCGATCTCGGCGGCCGCCAGCGTGATCGTGAAGAGCGTGAGGACCTGGCCGGTATGGATCTGGTCGGCGAACCACGCGTCGAACGCGACCAGGTTGAGGTTGACCGCGTTGAGCATGAGCTCGACGCCGAGCAGCATCAGGACGGCGTTGCGCCGGGCGAGGACGCCGTAGAGCCCGATGCCGAACAGCGCGGCCGACAGCACCAGCGGATAGAGAAGTGGCATCAGCGCTCTGACCCTGACCGCGAGATCACGATGGCGCCGATGAGGGCGGCGAGCAGGACACCGCTGAGGAGCTCGAACGGCAGCACCCAGTCGTTGAACAGTGCCTCACCGATCGAACCGGCCGTGCCGACCTTGCGACCCTCGATGCGTTCGCCGTGGAAGCCGCTCACCACGGTGGCGCCGAGGCCGACTGCGGCGACGAGGCCGAGCACCGCGGCGGTCCACCGGTTGCCGGTGACTTCAGCGGAGATCGTCGACTGCTGACGGGTCAGCATCAGCGCGAAGATCACCAGCACCACGACCGAGCCGACGTAGACGAGCACCTGGACCCACGCGACGAACTCGGCGGTCATCAGCACGAAGCAACCGGCGACCGCGCCGAGCGTCACGACGAGCCAGAGCGCGGAGTGCACGAGCTGCTTGGTCGTCATCGCGAGCAGCGCCGATCCGACGGCGACGGCGGCGAACAGCAGGAAGATGATCTCGGTCGCCGTCACTCGCCCTCCTCCTGCGCAGCCTTGGCCTCGTAGGCGGCGAGCTCCTTGGAGGGCTCGGCCGCGGGGTCGAGTGCCTGGGGTGCCGGGACGGTCCACATCCACTCGCGCAGGCGGTTCATGTCGTGCGTCAGGTCGGTGATGTCGCCCTCGGCGTACGCGAACTCCGGCGACCAGTGCAGCGCGTCGAACGGGCAGACCTCGATGCAGATGCTGCAGTACATGCAGAGCGAATAGTCGATGTCGAACGTGTCGAGCACGTTCTGGCTGCGGTCGCGGCCGCCCTCGGTCGTCGCCGGGATCGTCTCCTTGTGCGAGTCGATCGTGATGCACCACGAGGGGCACTCGCGGGCGCACAGCATGCAGGACGTGCAGTTCTCCTCCTGCAGCGCGATGACGCCGCGGCTGCGGGCCGGCAGGTCGGGCTCGACATCGGGATAGTGGGCCGTGACGGATCGCCGCGTGAGGTTCTTGAGCGTCACCCGCAGACCCTTGGAGCAGACCGTTGCCGAACATGCTCATGCGACCACCAGCACCGTCGTCAGCGTGACCTGCGCCAGGGCAACCGGCACGAGCACCTTCCACGCGAGTGAGTTGACCTGGTCCTCTCGAAGTCGCGGGTATGCGACGCGGGCCCAGATCACCAGGAACGCCACCGCCATGACCTTGACCAAGGTCCAGAGCCAGCCGATGTCGCCTGCGAACGGGCCGGCCCACCCGCCGAGGAACAGCACCGTCGTCAGCGCCGCGAGCACGAGGATGCCGGCGTACTCCGCGAGCAGGAACATCGCGAAGCGCATGCCGCCGTACTCGGTCAGCGGGCCCATCACGAGCTCGGCATCGGCCAGTGGCGCGTCGAACGGCGGCCGCTGCAGCTCGGCGAGGCCAGCGACGAAGAACACGACCATGCCCGGGAGCTGCGCGAGCAGCCACCACGGCTCCCACTTGTCGGCGATGGTGACGAGGGATAGCGACCCGGCGGCCATCGCGACGCTGGCGGCGGCGAGCACCATCGGCAGCTCGTACGACATCAGTTGGGCCGCGACGCGCATGCCGCCGATGTAGGAGTACTTGTTGCCGCTGCCGAGCCCGCCCATCAGCGTGCCGAGCACGCCGACGCTCATCGCCGCGAGCACGAAGAACAGGCCGAGGTCGAGCCTCTGGCCGATCAGCATGCCTTGGCCGAAGAACGGGCCGAGCGGGATCGCCAGGAGCGCGACGAGGTAGGGAGCGAGGGCGACGGCCGGCGCGAGCTCGAAGACCCTGCGGTCGGCCGCGACCGGCGTGATGCTCTCCTTCTGGACGAACTTGACGCCGTCGGCGACGAGCTGGGCCCACCCGTGGAAGCCGCCGGCCTCCATCGGCCCGACCCGGCTCTGCATGTGCGCCATCGCCTTGTGCTCCATCTGGCCGATGACCAGCGGGACGACCATGAACACCCCGAGCACGACGAGGCAGCGCAGGACTGCATCGACGACGTCAGCCATCGGTGTCCTCCTCGTCGTGGGTCACCCTTTGCGGACCCCACTCCTCGGGATCGGGTACGCCCGGGGGCTTGATCCGCCTGCGGCTCGGTGAGTGCGTCGACTCGGCATCGCTCTCGCCGGGCTCCTTGGCACCGGGCCACGGCTTGGCGACCCGAGACGCCAGCACGAACTCCTTGCGCAGCGGGTGTCCCTCGAACCCGTCGGGCAGCAGCAGGGGATCGAGGTCGACGCCGAAGTCGATGCCGAACATCTCGTGGGTCTCGCGCTCGTGCCACGCGGCACCGCCGTAGACGTCAGCGATCGACGCGATCGCTGCCGCGTCACGGTCGACGTACGTCACGAGCAGGAGGTGGTCGAGTGGTTTGACCCGCGCCACGTGGAGGACGAGCCGGAATCCCTCGGGATGCTCGTCGACCGCCGAGAACCAGTCGAAGTACGTGTAGCCGTCGCGCTTGAGCTGCACGACGGCGTCATGCCAGTCGGCTGCCTCGACGACGCGATGCGGCGGGCCGAAGCCGTTGTCCTCCAGCGTCACTCCGGCGCCTCGATCCGAGGCGAGAGCAGCGAGGTGGCCGGGCGCTTGTAGCGGTCGGCGAGGTTCTCGCCGCCGATCTTGTCCTGCAGCGTGACGATGCCGTTGAGCAGCGCCTCGGGCCTGGGCGGGCACCCCGGGACGTACACGTCGACGGGGATGATCTGGTCGACGCCCTTGGTGACGCAGTAGGAGTCCCAGTAGGGGCCGCCGGAGTTGGCGCAGGAGCCGAAGCTGATGACGTACTTGGGCTCGGGCATCTGGTCGTAGAGCCGCTTGATGGCCGGCGCCATCTTGTCGGTGACGGTCCCGGAGACGACCATGAGGTCGGCCTGGCGGGGGCCGGGCGCGAACGGGATGACGCCGAGGCGGATGAAGTCGTGGCGCGACATCGACGTCGCGATGAACTCGATCGCACAGCAGGCCAGGCCGAAGTTGAAGACCCAGAGGGAGTACTTGCGGCCCCAGTTGAGGAGATAGCGCGCCGGCTTGGGCGCGTACGCCGATCCGGGGCCGAGGGTCGGCGAGGCCAGGGTCGGCATCGGCAGATCGACTTGCCCAGAATTTACGGAGCCGGGGTCCACGACAGCACCCCCTTGCGCCAGGCGTACGCGAGTCCGACCACGAGGATGCCGATGAAGATGCCCATCTCGACTGCAGCGGCGCGACCGATCTCCTCGAGCACGACCGCCCACGGGAACAGGAACACGGCGTCGACCGCGAAGATCACGTAGAGGAACGCGTAGACGTAGTAGCGGACCGTCGACTGGGCCCAGCCCGCGCCGACCGGGTCGACGCCGGACTCGTACGTCAGCAGCTTCTCGCGCGCGGGGACCCGCGGGCGCATGAGCCGGTTGACGCCAAGCATGCCGGCGGCGAGCACGATGCCTGCCAGGACGATGACGCCGACCGCGAGGTAGTCGTCGAGGTAGGCGGCCATGGGAACACTCTAGGGAAGATCGGCCGCGTGATGTGGCGATGACCCTGCGGCTCTCAGGCTTGTTACGTTCCTGTCTCACTATTCGAACAGGTGTTCGACATCTGCTCGCGTTTGTCGTAGTGTTGTTGGTGCGCCGATCTGGAACGAAATAGGGTCGGGTTGGAGATGGAACCCTTCAGTGGGCCTGAGGTTGAGATGACTCCCCTTGCCCGTTCGTCCTGAAGGTCTTTCTTGTGTCTGTTGCTCCGTTGGTTTCGCTCCCGCACCCGTTGGTGGTCGCGGTCGAGCAGATCGAGGGCGCGCTGGATCGTATGCCGTTGGGTGCCTGGGATGGTCTGGAACCGGGTGAGGTGCGGGGCCTGGTCGAGCGGTTGATGCGGGTCGAGGCACGGGTCAAGGCCCAGCAGCTGGCTGCGGCGCCGGGCGTTGGACGCGTCCGGGTTCGCCAAGAGCCAGGGTGCGTCGTCGACCGGCGCGATGCTGGCGGGGTCGTTCGGCGGCGACCGGAGAGCCGGCGACCAGATGGTCTTCATGGGCAAAGCACTGCAGTCCGCGTCCAGGACTGAGGAGGCGTTGGCCCGCGGTGAGATCGGCCAGTCGCAGGCGGCGATCATCGCCACGGCGATCGCTGACCTGCCCGACGACACGACCAACATGCAGCGGGAGGCGTGTGAGGACACGCTCATCGGCGACGCCGGCCGGCTCTCCCTCAAGGACCTCCGCAACCGGTCGAAGCGGATCACTGACCAGTTCAAACCCAAGCCTGAGGTCGACCGCATCGAGAACCAGACGCTGGAACGGCAAGAGAAGGACGCCTGGCGGCGGGCCGAGTTTTGGATGGTCGACAGCCGTGACGGCACCCACCGCGGTGGCTTCGTCATCCCGAACGCCCAAGCAGACATGCTCCGCACCGCGATCGAAGCCATCAGCGCGCCCCGCCGCGACCACCTCCACGACCGCACCCCCGCCGCCGAGTCCTACTACGACAAAGACCTGACACACCGGCACCGCCTCGGCATGGGGTTCGCCGAACTGTGCGGCCACCTGCCAGCGGACAAGCTCCCCGGCAAGGGTGGACTCGGCGCCACGTTGATGGTCCGGTTCGACTACGACACCCTCGTGCACGCCATCAAACCCGCGACCTTGTCGACCGGCACCCGCATCTCAGCCGGACAAGCCCGCCAGATGGCCTGTCGGCTCGGGATGATCCCGCAGGTCTTCAATGGCAAGTCACTTCCGCTGGACCACGGCCACGAACAACGCACCTTCACCCGCGAACAACGCCGCGCCATGGAGAACCGCGACGGCGGCTGCACCTTCCCTGACTGCGACCGCCCACCCCAATGGTGCGAAGCCCACCACTGGCGGATGCGATGGGCCGACGGATCCGAGACCAGACTCGACGACGGCGTCCTGATCTGCCCCTTCCACCATCGGACCGTGCATGAGGGATGGGCCATCCGCATGTCACCCGACGACGGCTACCCCGAATACCAGGCACCCGGATCCGACATCTGGAAGAGGAACCACCGATGGCGACCCTAGACCGAGGGTTTCAAGGCACCCGTCGGCGAACCCACGGCAGGGTCAGCAGCGCCCACACCACTGCGACGATCGCGATCTCGAGCACGACGAAGAGGGGCCACGGTCCGAGGTAGTCCAGAAGCGACGAACTCTTCGGCAACCGGTTGAGGTAGCCGTAGTTGGTGCCGGCGATGACGTTGAACACGTACGCGCTGACGGCCCATGCCAAGGTGATCGCGATGGTCTGCCGGTACGTGTGCCAGGTCGGCAGGATCCGCAGCCCCAGCACCAGGAAGAACGACGCCCAGACGATCAGCAGGTGCATGCCCCAGAACATCAGGAACCTCGCCTCAGGGAAGTCCGAGGCGAGGTCGGGCGTGAAGATGCCCTGCGTCGTGAGGGTGATGCCCCACAGATACGTGATGGTCGCGCTGAGCCGGTTGCGGGTCCACAAGGCGTGGACCGCGAACACCCAGCCGAAGTCGCACAGCTGGAATGGCAGCGACGTCTGCAGGTCCCACTCGTCCGGCGTGAACTGCAGGATCTGCAGCGGCAGGGCGATCGCGATGATCGCGACGGCGAACGTACGCCTCACGGACTGCTCCGCCGGGCTCTCCCGCAACCGGCGACCCGCCAGCACGACCAGGACGACGCCGACCGCGAAGATCCCCAGCACCGTCAGATGCGACGGCCCGTAGGTCTCGAAACGCGCAGTGGCGATCATGCATCGACGCTAGCCGATCCCGGACCGACGGGCGGGGCGTACTCTCATCTGGTGAATGACTCCAGGAGCGGCGTTGGCCTCGGGGTCGCCGCCTATCTTTGCTGGGGCTTCTTCCCGCTTTACTGGCCGCTGCTCGACCCCGCCGGCTCGCTGGAGATCCTCGCCCATCGGTTCGTCTGGTCGATGGTGTTCGTCCTGGTGTCGATCACCGCGATGGGCAAGTGGTCCACGTTCATCGCCATCGCCCGTGACCACAGACTCATGGTGATCCTGACCTTTGCGTCGATCACGATTGCGCTCAACTGGGGCGGCTTCATCTACGGCGTGACCAACGGGCATGTCGTCGAGACCTCGCTGGGCTACTTCATCAACCCGCTCGTGACGGTGCTGCTCGGCGTCTTCGTGCTCAAGGAGACCCTGCGACCCGCGCAGTGGGGCGCCATCGGCATCGGCGGCCTGGCCGTCGTCGTGCTGTCGATCGGCTACGGGCGGCTGCCGTGGATCGCGCTGCTCGTCGCGTTCTCGTTCGCGACGTACGGATTCCTCAAGAAGAAGGCCAACCTCGGCGCATTCGAGGGACTCGGCATGGAGACCGCGATCCTGTTCCCCGTGGCTGTCGCGTTCCTCGTCGTGCTGCAGGTGCGCGGCGACCTGACGTTCGGTCACGACGGGCCAGGCAACGCCGCTCTGCTGGTCGGCACCGGCGTGGTGACCGCGATCCCGCTGCTGCTGTTCGGCGCCGCGGCCACCCGCCTGACGCTGACGACGATCGGGATCCTGCAGTACCTCGGCCCGATCATCCAGTTCATCACCGGCCTGACGATCTTCGACGAGACCATGACGACCGAGCGGTGGATCGGCTTCATCCTCGTGTGGCTCGCCCTGGTGATCTTCACCGTTGACGCGATCACGAGTCGCCGCCGCGGTGCCCGGCCCGAGCCGGCCTGCATCTAGCAACAACTGACCCGCCGGCAGGCAAAAAGTGACCCGTCAGCGGGCAAAAAGTGACCCGTCAGCGGGGGTCTAACCCAGGCGGGTGGCGACGGTGTCGCAGAGGGCCTGCAGCGCCTTGCGGGCCGGTACGTCGGGCAGCTTGGCGAGCAGCGCGCTGGCGGCGTCGGCCTCGGCCTGGACGTAGGAGCGGGCCTCCGTCATCGCGGGATGTACGCGCAGCAGCCGAAGCGCCTCGTCGAGCTCGGCGTCGTCGGTCAGCGGCTTAGCCAGCAGCGAGCGGAGGCGCTCGCTCTCGGCGTCGGTCGACCGGAGCGCGATGAGCGTCGGGAGGGTGGGGACACCCTCACGCAGGTCGGTGCCCGGGGTCTTGCCCGAGTCGCCGGTCTCGCTGGCGATGTCGATGATGTCGTCGCTGAGCTGGAACGCCGCACCGATCCGCTCGCCGAACTCGCTGAGCGTCTCCTGCACGTCGACGGGAGCGCCGGCCATCTTGGCGCCGAACAGCGCGGCGGTGGCGATCAGAGATCCGGTCTTGTCCGCGACGACGGACAGGTAGTGGGCGAGGGCGTCGTCACCCTCCGAAGGTCCGAGCGTCTCGCGGATCTGGCCCTGCACGAGACGGGAGAACGTACGCGCCTGGATGCGTACGGACTCCGGTCCGAGGTCCGACACGAGGTCAGAGGCCTGCGCGAACAGGTAGTCGCCGACGAGGATCGCGACCGAGTTGTCCCAGCGCGCATTGGCACTCGGGGCGCCGCGGCGCTTGTCGGCCTCGTCCATGACGTCGTCGTGATAGAGCGTCGCCAGGTGCGTGAGCTCCACGACGACCGCAGAGCGTGCGACGTCAGGGTTGGCCGACTCACCGAACTCGGCACTGAGCATGACCAGCAGCGGCCTGAAGCGCTTGCCGCCGGCATTGAGCAGGTGCGCGGCGGCCTCGGCGACGAACTTCTCCGGGCTGTCGACGGCAGCGGCGAGCTGCTCCTCCACCTGCTCGACCCCCGCCAGGACGCGCGCTTCCAGGGCGGGGTCGGTGAACGAGACACCCAGACGGGACACGCGGAACTCCTTGGGGAACGGATCAGCGCACGAAGGCGCCCGCATGCTGCGCGAGATCCAGCACCGGTCCCGGAATGATACCGAGTCCCAAGGTGACGATCACAGCCACGGCAAGCACGACGGTCGTCAGGACGCTCGGCACCGCAACGGTCGGCCCTTCGCCGACCGGCTCGGTGAAGAACATCAGCACGATGACCCGGACGTAGAAGTACGCCGCCAAGGCGCTGACCAGCACGCCGATCACGACGAGCCACCAGAAGCCGCCGGACCAGGCCGCGCTGAAGACCGTCCACTTGCCGATGAAGCCACCCGTCAGCGGGATGCCTGCGAACGACAGCATGAAGAGGGCGAACGAGCCTGCGAGCACCGGCGACGTCTTGCCCAGCCCGGCCCACTTGGACAGGTGCGTCGTCTCGCCACCGGAGTCGCGTACGAGGGTCACGACAGCGAACGCGCCGATCGACGAGACGCCGTAGACCGTCAGGTAGAACAGGATGCTCGACGTCGAGGTGATGCGTGTCGAGTCGCTCGAGCCGATGTAGGCGCCGGTGAAGCCGACCAGCAGGAAGCCGGCGTGGGCGATCGACGAATAGGCGAGCATGCGCTTGACGTCGGTCTGCGAGATCGACACGACCGCACCGAGGAACATCGTGATGATCGCGATCGCGACGATGATCGGCCGCCAGTCCCACGACGAGCCGCCGAATGCCACGAAGAACACCCGCAGCAGCGCCAGGAACGCGGCGGCCTTGGTGCCCGCCGCCATGAACGCGGTCACCGCCGTCGGCGCGCCCTGGTAGACGTCGGGCGTCCAGGTGTGGAACGGCACGGCGCCGATCTTGAACAGCAGGCCGACCGCCATCAGCGCGGTGGCGGCCAGCAGCATGTTCTCGCCGCCCGTGCGGTTCGTGACGGCGACGTCGATGTCGGAGAGCCTGAAGCTGCCGGCATAGCCGTACGTCAGCGCGATGCCGTAGAGGAAGAAGACCGACGAGAACGCACCCAGCAGGAAGTACTTGAGCGCGGCCTCCTGGCTCATCAGCCGGCGACGACGCGCGAGGCCGCACAGCAGGTAGAGCGGGAGGCTCAGGACCTCGAGCGCGACGAACATCGTCAGGAGGTCGTTCGACGTCGCGAACAGCATCATGCCGACGAGGGCGAACAGCGCGAGAGGGAAGACCTCGGTGTGCTCGACGCGGTGCTTGATCGCCTCGGCCTCGGCAGCGGAGCCCGGCGCATCGGCGGCCCGGCCGGTGAATCCGCTGAGCCCGCCCTCGAGGCGACGCTCGGCGAACAGGAACATGCTCAGGAGCCCGAAGATCAGCAGGATGCCCCACGTGAAGACACCCGGGCCGTCGACCGCCAGAGCGCCCTCTGCAGCGACCTGGCCGCGAGCGAGGTGGGACCCGTCGACGACTTTGAGCTCCTCCTGGAACACCCAGACGGTGTCGACGAGCGCCGCGACGATGCCGACGATGGCGATGCCGGCCTGGACCACGAAGCGGCTCTTGCGGGGCCAGAATGCCTCGACGATGACCCCCAGGACGGCGGCACCGGAGATGATGAACAGCGGCGCCAGCAGGGCGTACTCGATATCCGGTGCGGAGATCGGAGGCAGGTCGGTCGCAGCTGCGAATGTGTCGATCATTCGTGGCCTCCTTCCTGCACGGCTGAGTCATCGATGTTCACGGGCGTCTTGGGTGATGGGTCGCCCTTGCCGACGTGGCTGATCACCTCGTCGATCGCAGGGTTGATGACGTTGAGCAGCGGCTGCGGGAAGAAGCCGAGGCCGACGATCAGGATGATGGCCGGGGTCAGCGACGCCATCTCGCGGTGGTCGAGATCGGTCACGCCCTCGTTGCCGTCCTTGAGGGGCCCGGTCATGACGCGTTGGTACATGATCAGGATGTAGAGCGCCGCGAGCACGATGCCCAGGGTCGCGAGCACCGCGGCCGGTATGGACCGCGTGAACGTACCGGCCAGCACGAGGAACTCCGAGATGAACGGAGCGAGGCCCGGCAGCGAGAGGCTGGACAGGCCGGCCACCAGCAGGACGCCCGACATGATCGGGGCGATCTTCTGGACCCCGCCGAAGTCGGAGATCCGCGCCGAGCCGCGGCGGGCGATCATCATGCCCGTGACAAGGAACAGCGCAGCCGTCGAGAGGCCATGGTTGAACATGTAGAGCGTCGAGCCGGCCAGCGACGTCGTCGTGAAGGCGAAGATGCCGAGGATGATGAAGCCGAAGTGCGACACCGACGTGAACGCGATGAGCCGCCGGATGTCGTCCTGGCCGATCGCGAGCAGAGCGCCGTAGAGGATGCTGATGACGGCCAGCACGATGACGACGGGACTGGCCCAGTCGGACGCGCCGGGGAACAGCCCGAGGCACCAGCGGATCATGCCGAACGTGCCGATCTTGTCGATGACACTGACCATCAGGACCGAGGTGCCCGGCGTGGCCTGGCCTGCGGCGTCGGGCAGCCAGGTGTGCAGCGGCCACAGCGGCGCCTTGATCGCGAACGCCGCCATGAACCCGAGGAACAACAGCCGCTCGGTGTTGGTGCTGAAGTCGAGGTTCTGCAGATCGCTCAGCAGGAACGACGCATCACCCTGGCGAGCGCTGATGACGTACAAGCCGACGATCGAGGCCAGCATCAGCAGTCCGCCGACGAGGTTGTAGATCAAGAACTTCACCGCGGCGTACGACCGGTTGGGCCCGCCGAACGAGCCGATCAGGAAGTAGAGCGGGATCAGCGTCGCCTCGAACAGGACGTAGAACAAGAACGCGTCGGTCGCGGCGAAGGCGCCGATCGCGAGGCCCTCGACCGCGAGCATCCAGGCGAAGTACGCGTTGGTGCTCTTGGGGTCCGGCAGCCGGTCGCCGAACGCCGCGAGGATCACGATCGGCGTCAGGACCGTGGTCAGCAGGATCAGCGTGATGCCGATGCCGTTGACCCCGAGCGAGTAGTAGGCCCCGAAGACCTTGATCCACTCGTGCTGCTCGGTGAGCTGGTAGCCGCCGGCGTCGCGGTCGAACTGCGCCATGACGACGAGCGACAGGACCAGCGTGATGAGCGAGACGCCGAGCGCGACGTACTTGGCGCGGCGGTGCGGTGCGGACTCACGGGGCAGGAGGGCGAGGATCACCGCTCCCGCGATCGGAGTCGCGGCGAGGATCGAGAGGATCATGCGAGGGTCACCGCCAGGAGGGCAAGGACGAGGACGGCAACGCCGCCGAACATCGTGAGTGCGTACGAACGGACGTAGCCGGTCTGCGGCTTGCGCAGGAACTGTGAGGTGTCGCCGAGCCGGTCGGCCACACCGGTCACGAACCCGTCGACGCCCTTGCCGTCGAACCACACCAGGAACCGGGTGAGGTGACGTGTCGGGCGTACGACGACGGCGTCGTTGAGCTCGTTGCCGTAGAGCTCATGGCGGCCGGCGCGCGCGAAGATCGACACCGAGCCGTCGGCGGGCATCTCGGCGGCGATCGGCTCGCGGTTGTAGAAGAATGCCGCGGCCGCGACGCCGACCACGACGACGGCCGTGATGATCAGCGTCAGGACGATCGCGGGGACCGCGAGCTCGTGGTGCTCGGCGTGACCCGTGACGGGCTCGAGCCACTCACTGATCCAGTCGCCCAGCAGCAGGATGCCGCCAACGGCGGACAGCGCCGCGAGTGCGATCAGCGGCCAGGTCATGACGCGCGGCGACTCGTGCGGGTGCACCTCCTCGCGCCATCTCTTCTCCGAGAAGAACGTCATGATCATCAGGCGGGTCATGTAGAACGCCGTGACGCCGGCGCCGAGGAGCGCGCCGAGACCGACCCAGAGGTTCTCGCCGAACGCGGCCTCGATGATCTTGTCCTTGGACCAGAAGCCGGCGAACGGCGGGACGCCGATGATCGCGAGGTAGCCGAGCCCGAACGTCGCGAAGGTGATCGGCATGAACGTACGGAGGCCGCCGTAGTGGCGCATCTCGACGTCGTCGTTCATGCCGTGCATGACGGAGCCGGCGCCGAGGAACATGTTGGCCTTGAAGAAGCCGTGCGTGATGAGGTGGAAGATCGCGAACGCGTAGCCGGCCGGGCCGAGGCCTGCGGCCAGCATCATGTAACCGATCTGGCTCATGGTCGAACCGGCGAGCGCCTTCTTGATGTCGTCCTTGGCGCAACCGATCCAGGCACCTGCGAGGAGCGTGACGAGCCCGACGATGATGACGGCGGTGCGGGCCGCCTCCGAGGCGTCGAAGATCGCCGTTGGAGCGTACGACGAGGTAGACGCCGGCGGTGACCATGGTTGCCGCGTGGATCAGGGCCGAGACCGGGGTCGGGCCCTCCATCGCGTCGAGCAGCCAGCTCTGCAGCGGCACCTGGGCGGACTTGCCGCACGCGCCGAGCAGCAGCAGCAGGCCGAGCGCCGTGGCGATCGAGCCGGACGCGGTCGTGATGGCGCCGTTGACGGCGGAGATCGACGAGGTGCCGAACTCGGTGAACATCAGCATGATGCCGATCGCCATGCCGAGGTCGCCGACGCGGTTGACCACGAATGCCTTCTTGGCGGCAGCGGCGGCCGAGTCCTTGTGCTGCCAGAACCCGATCAGCAGGTAGGACGCCAGGCCGACACCCTCCCAGCCGAGGAACAGCACGAGGTAGTCCGAGGCCAGGACCAGCGTCAGCATCGCGGCGATGAAGATGTTGAGGAACGCGAAGAACCGGCGGCGCCGTTCGTCGTGCGCCATGTAGCCGATCGAGTAGATGTGGATCAGCGTGCCGACGCCTGTGATGAGCAGGACGAACAGGCCAGAGAGCTGGTCGAACGTGAAGCCTGCGTCGACGTGGAACGAGCCGGCATCGATCCAGGTGAACACCGTGGTCGACTCGGACCGGCTGTCGGCGTCCTTGCCGAGCAGCGCCACGAACAGCACGACGCCGAAGATGAACGACAGGCTCGAGGCCGCGGTCCCGATCAGGTGACCGAACCGGTCACCTTCCTTGCCCCACACCAGGAGGCCCAGGCCGCTGACCAGCGGGATGGCAATCAGCAGCCACTGGAGATCAAACATCGTGCGCGCCCCCTAGGACTTCAGCAGGCTCGCCTCGTCGACCGAAGCCGAACGACGCGCGCGATAGATGGACACGATGATCGACAGCCCCACGACGACCTCGGCAGCCGCGACGACCATGACGAAGAAGGCCGCCACCTGCCCGTCGAGGTTGCCGTTCTGCCGGGAGAAGCTGACGAACGCGAGGTTGGTCGCGTTGAGCATGAGCTCGATGCACATGAAGACCACGATGGCGTTGCGGCGGACGAGCACGCCCACCGCGCCGATCGTGAACAGGATCAGGGACAGCGTGATGTATTCGTTCACTTCTCGCCTCCAAACGAATCATCAGCAGGCTGTTCGTCGTCGAGCTGCTCGACGACCTTGTCGATGTCGTCGTCGAACCCGTCGCGTACCTGCCCACGAGCCACGAGGCTCGAGGAGATCGACGTCTCGAGCGGCGTGCCGTCGGGCAGCAGCGCCGGGGTGTCGACCGCGTTGTGGCGGGCGAAGACACCCGGCGTCGGCAGAGGTCCGGGGTGACGCCCGGACTCGGCGTACTCCCGCATGCGGCGCGCGGCGATGTCGGCCTGCGAGTGCCGGGTCGTGAGGCGTTCCTTGTGAGCCAGCACCATGGCCGCCAGCGCCGCGGTGATCAGCAGCGCGCTGGTGAACTCGAACGCCAGGACGTACTTGCCGAACAACAGCTCGCTGAGCCCGTACGTGTTGCCGTTGCCGTTGGCAGCCTTGAGGCCCACGACCACGCCCGACACGGTCTGGCCGACCGCGAGGACGACCGTGATGCCGAAGATCAGGCCGATGATCGCCGCCGCGAGGCGCTGGCCGCCGATCGTCTCCTTGACCGCGTCGGAGGAGTCGACACCGACCAGCATCAGGACGAACAGGAACAGCATCATGATGGCGCCGGTGTAGACGATGATCTGCACCGCGAACAGGAACGGTGCGCCCTGAGCGGCGTAGAGCACGGCGAGGCTGATCATCACGACGGCCAGACAGAGGGCGGCGTGGACGGCCTTGCGGGCGAAGACCAGGCCCAGCGCGGCGATCACCATGATCGGCGCCAGCAACCAGAACACGGTCACGAGGCACCGCCTTCGGCGGGATCCACCGGGAAGATGGGCAGCGACTTGCCGCGGTAGTAGTCCTGGTGGTCGTCGCTGATCATCATCTCGTGCGGCGGCTCGACCATGCCGGGCAGCAGTGGCGCGAGCAGATCGTTCTTCTCGTAGATCAGGTCGGCGCGGTTGTTGTCGGCGAGCTCGTACTCATTGGTCATCGTGAGGGCGCGCGTGGGGCACGCCTCGATGCACAGGCCGCAGAGAATGCAGCGCAGGTAGTTGATCTGGTAGACGCGGCCGTAGCGCTCGCCCGGGCTGTGGCGATCGCCCTCGGTGTTGGAGGCACCCTCGACGTAGATCGCGTCGGCAGGGCACGCCCAGGCGCACAGCTCGCAGCCGATGCACTTCTCGAGACCGTCGGGCCAGCGGTTGAGCTGGTGACGGCCGTGGAATCGGGGTGCCGTCGGGACCTTCTCGAACGGGTACTGCTCGGTGACGGTCTTGCGGAACATCGTCCGGAACGTCACGCCGAACCCGGCGATCGGGTCCCAGAGCGTCTCGCGGATCGGATTGCTCATCGTGCGTTCCTTGTGGGGGGCTCGGTGATGGGCGGGACGGGGTAGCCGCCGGCGAAGGCGTCGAACTCGCGGTTCCGGTTCTGGCTCGGGTTCCTTCTTCTCCGGGATCAGGAACGTCAGGATCACGGCGACGCCCGCCGCGATGGCGACCCACATCAGGGTGTCGCTGGTCGAGCATGTCCTCGCTCTTGAGCTTGCGGATGAACGCGACCGCCACGATCCAGGCCAGCGAGACCGGGATCAGGACCTTCCAGCCGAAGCTCATGAACTGGTCGTAGCGCATGCGCGGGAGCGTGCCGCGCAGCCAGACGAACAAGAAGATGAAGCACAGAGTCTTGCCGAAGAACCACAGCAGCGGCCAGTAGCCGGTGTTGAGGACGCCGTCCGAGACCTGCGAGAGGCCGAACGGGGCCCGCCAGCCGCCGAGGAAGAGCGTCGTGGCCAGCGCGGAGACCGTGACCATGTTGACGTACTCGGCGAGGAAGAACAGCGCGAACTTGAGCGAGGAGTACTCGGTGTGGAAGCCACCGACCAGCTCGCCCTCGGCCTCGGGGAGGTCGAACGGCGCGCGGTTGGTCTCGCCGATCATCGCGATGACATAGATGACGAACGACGGGAACAGCGGCACGAAGTACCACATGTCGCTCTGAGCGGCGACGATCTCGGACGTCGACATCGAGCCGGCGTACATGAACACCGAGACGAACGACAGGCCCATCGCGACCTCGTAGGAGATCATCTGGGCGCTCGACCGCAGGCCGCCCAGCAGGGCGTAGATCGAGCCGGACGACCAACCGGCCAGCACGATGCCGTAGATCCCGATCGAGGTGACCGCGAGGATGTAGAGCACCGCGACCGGCAGGTCGGTGAGCTGCAGGATCGTCTTCTGGTCGGTGAACGGGATCGTGACCTCGGGCCCGAACGGGATGACCGCCCACGCGAGGAAGGCCGGGATCGTCGCGAGGATCGGCGCCAGGATGTAGACGAGCTTGTCGGCCGCCTTGACGACGACATCCTCCTTGAGCGCGAGCTTGACGCCGTCGGCAAGGCTCTGCAGCAGGCCGAACGGGCCGTGCACGTTGGGCCCGATGCGGTGCTGCATCTTGGCGACGACGCGGCGCTCGAACCAGATGTTGAACAGCGTGTAGACGACCAGGACGACGAAGATCAGGACCGACTTGAGCAGGATCACCCAGAACGGCTCGTTGCCGAAAATACTGCTCATGAGGCTCCTCCGCTCAGCGTCACGTGGTCGGCGTAGCCGGCACCCAGAGCCGTACGCAGGCTGGCACCGGAGTTGGCCGGGGCCCACACGACGCCGTCGGGCAGCTCGGCGACCTCGGTCGGGAAGCTGATGCTGCCGGCCTCGGTCGACAGCGTCGCCAGGCCACCGGGCTCGACGTCGAACGCCTTGAGCGTCGCCTCGCTGGCCCGCAGCACGGCCGGTCGGGCCGTCGCCTTGAACTCCAGCTGGCCGTCCTGGCCGCGGCCGTCGTCGATCATGAGGCGCCAGGTGTCAAGCACGACCGTACGCTTCTGGGCGGGCGTCGCGTCGGGCTCGGCGGTCGGCGTCGCGACGCGCTCGCCGTCCCACGGGCCAAGCTCTTCCATCGCGGCCCGCGCCTGGGCGACGGTACGGAAGCCGAGCGGCTGCCCCATCTCCTCGGCGATGCCGGCCAGGATCCGGATGTCGGTCAGCGAGTTGGGCTCGTGGAGCACGGCGTCGAACGTACGGACGCGACCCTCCCAGTTGACGAAGCTTCCGGGCTTCTCGACGACCGGGGCGACCGGCAGGACGACGTCGGCGACCGCGGTGACCTCGCTCTCGCGGACCTCGAGACTCACGATGAAGTCCGCCTTGGTGAGCGCCTTGCGGGCGGCCGCCGGGTCGGGCAGGTCGTCGATCTCGACGCCGCCGACCAGCAGCGCGTGAACCGTGCCGAGCCGTATGTCCTCGAAGATCTCGGTCGTGTTGCGGCCGCGCCGCGCCGGAACCGTGCGGACGCCCCACGCGGCGGCGAGATCCGTGCGGGCCTCGACGTCATCGAGCGGACGGCCGCCGGGCAGCAGGTCGGGCAGGCAGCCGGTCTCGACCGCTCCGCGCTCGCCAGCACGGCGCGGGACCCAGGCGATGCGGGCGCCGGCCTTGTCGGCGGCGGCCACGAGAGCGCTGAAGCCACCGGGGACCGAGGCGAGTCGCTCACCCGCCAGGAAGATCGCCCCTTGGTCGAGCTCGAGCGCAGCAAGCGCCGCCGGCTCGTTGCCCGGGATCGTCTGGACCAGCTCGCCGGACATCTTGCGGAGACCACGCGTGGCGTGGCTCGCGATGGCGACGACCTTGAGCCCGGCGCGGGAGGCCTTGCGCAGGCGCAGGAAGATGCTGCCGTTCTCGTCCTCGGGCTCGAAGCCGACGAGGACCACGGTCGATGCCTTCTCGAGATCGGCGAACGTCACGTCAAGCGACGTGGTGGCGACCCGCGAGGCCAGGAACTGCGCCTCCTCCTCGGAGTGCGCGCGGGCGCGGAAGTCGATGTCATTCGTACGCAGGACAGTGCGGGCGAACTTGCTGTAGGCGAACGCGTCCTCGGTGGTCAGGCGACCGCCGGGCAGCACGCCGACCTTGCCCTCGGCGCGGGCGAGGCCCTTGGCAGCGGCGGCCAGCGCGGCCGGCCACGAGGCGGGCTCGAGCTGCTCGGTCTCAGGGTTGCGTACGAGCGGCGTCGTGATGCGGTCGCCGATCGTGGCATACGTGAACGCGAAGCGATCCTTGTCGGTGATCCACTCCTCGTTGACCTCGGGATCATCGCCCGCGAGCCGGCGCATGACGCGGCCCCGACGGTGGTCGACGCGGATCGCGGAGCCGCTCGAGTCGTGCTCGGCGATCGACGGGGTCGAGACCAGGTCGAACGGCCGGGCGCGGAAGCGGTAGTCGGCACTGGTCAGCGCGCCGACGGGGCAGATCTGGATCGTGTTGCCGGAGAAGTAGGAGCTGAACGGCTCCTCCTCGTAGATGCCGACCTGCTGCTGGGCGCCGCGCTCGATCAGCGCGATGAACGGGTCACCGGCGATCTGCTCCGAGAAGCGGGTGCAGCGCGCGCACAGGACGCAGCGCTCGCGGTCGAGCAGGACCTGCTCGGAGACCTTGATGGGCTTGGGGAACGTGCGCTTGACCTCGGTGAACCGGGTCTCGCCCTGGCCGTGCGTCATCGACTGGTTCTGCAGCGGGCACTCGCCGCCCTTGTCGCAGACCGGGCAGTCGAGCGGGTGGTTGATCAGCAGGAACTCCATGTTGCCCCGCTGCGCCTTCTCGGCGACCGGCGACGTGACCTGGGTCTTGACGACCATGCCCGCGGCGACCTCGATCGTGCACGACGCCTGGGGCTTGGGGAACCCGCGGCCGTTGCCGGCATCAGTGATCTCGACGAGGCACTGGCGGCATGCGCCAACCGGGTCGAGGAGCGGGTGATCGCAGAAGCGCGGGATCTCGGTGCCGATCAGCTCGGCGGCACGGATCACGAGGGTGCCCTTGGGGACGCTGACCTCGACGTCGTCGATCGTCAGCGTGACGAGCTCGACGGGGCTCTGGGTTTCCGGCGTGGCCTCGAGAGTCATGACGCCGTCACCTCCTGCGCGAAGAGGGTGGATGCCGCCGGCGGGAACAGCTCGCGCGACGCAGTGTGCATGCCGGACTCGAACTCCTCGCGGAAGTACTGGATCGCCGACGTGATCGGGCTGGTCGCACCGTCGCCGAGGGCGCAGAACGAGCGGCCCAGGATGTTCTCGCACAGGTCGAGCAGCAGCTCGATGTCGCCGTCCTTGCCCTGGCCCTCGTCGAGGCGCTGCAGGGTCTGGACCAGCCACCACGTGCCCTCGCGGCAGGGCGTGCACTTGCCGCATGACTCGTGCTTGTAGAACTCGGTCCAGCGGAGCACGCAGCGGACGACCGACGTCGTCTGGTCGAAGACCTGCAGCGCCTTGGTGCCCAGCATCGAGCCGGCCGCGCCGACGCCTTCGTAGTCGAGCGGTATGTCGAGGTGCTCGGCGGTGAGGATCGGCGTGGACGAACCGCCGGGCGTCCAGAACTTCAGCTCGCTGCCGGGGCGCATGCCGCCGCCGAGGTCGAGCAGCTCGCGGAGCGTGATGCCGAGCGGCGCTTCGTACTGGCCGGGGCGGGCGACGTGTCCCGAGAGCGAGTAGAGCGTGTAGCCCTTGGACTTCTCGGTGCCCATCGAGCCGAACCAGTCGACGCCGTTCTTGACGATCGACGGCACCGAGGCGATCGACTCGACGTTGTTGACGACGGTCGGCGAGGCGTAGAGGCCCTCGACAGCAGGGAACGGCGGACGCAGGCGGGGCTGGCCGCGGCGACCCTCGAGCGAGTCGAGGAGCGCGGTCTCCTCGCCGCAGATGTAGGCACCGGCGCCGGCGTGGATGATGAGCTCGACGTCGACACCCGAGCCGAGGATGTCGGTGCCGAGGTAGCCGGCCTTCTTGGCCTCACGCGCCGCGGCGCGCAGGCGGCGTACGACGTGCAGCACCTCGCCGCGTACGTAGATGAACGCGGTCTTGGCGCGGATCGCGTGCGCCGCGATGATGACGCCCTCGATCAGGGTGTGCGGCGTCGCCATCATGAGCGGGATGTCCTTGCAGGTGCCCGGCTCGGACTCGTCGGCGTTGACCACGAGGTACTTGGGCTTCGGGTTGTCCTGCGGGATGAAGCTCCACTTCATACCGGTCGGGAATCCCGCGCCGCCGCGACCACGGAGGCCGGAGTCCTTGACCAACGCGATGAGGTCGTCGGGCGCCATCTTGAGCGCGGCCTCGAGCGCGGAGTAGCCGCCGGCCTTCTTGTACGCCTTGAGGGTCCACGCGCGATCGGTGCCCCAGTCGGCGCTGAGCACCGGGGTGAGGGTGTCAGTCATCGTCGCCCTCCTTGGCGGTGTCGGCGGCAGATTCCTCGACCTTGGTCTCGGACTCGGCGCGCGACGTGTCGGCCTGCTCGACTGCCTCGGTCTTGGTGTCGGCGGTGGTGTCTGGCTTCTTCTTCGCCTCGGCGACCGTCGGCGCGGACCAGCCGCGTTCGGCGGCGATCTCGAGTCCGGCGAGCGACGGTCCGGCCGCAGCAGGGCCCTCGTCGACGAGGCCGTCCTCGAAGCCCGCGAGCACTCGCTCGGCTTCTCGCCACGACGTGATCGTGGCGCCGCGCGTGGCCTGGACGGTCTCGCCGGCGCGCAGCTTGTCGACGACCTCCACCGCGGACTCCGGCGTCTGGTTGTCGAAGAACTCCCAGTTGACCATCATGACCGGCGCGAAGTCGCAGGCCGCGTTGCACTCGATGTGCTCGAGCGTGACCTTGCCGTCCTCGGTCGTCTCGTCGTTGCCGACGTCGAGGTGGCCCTTGAGCCGCTCGAAGATCAGGTCGCCGCCCATCACCGCGCACAGCGTGTTGGTGCAGACCCCGACGTGGTGCTCGCCCATTGGCCGGCGCTTGTACATCGTGTAGAACGTCGCGACGCCCGAGACCTCGGCGGCGCTGATGCCCAGGATGTCGGCGCAGACCTCGATGCCCTCGTTGGTGACATTGCCCTCGGTCGACTGGATGAGGTGCAGCATCGGCAGCAGAGCAGACCTCGACTGCGGGTAGCGACCCGCGAGCTCGCGCAGCTCACCCTTGGTGAGGTCAGTCAGAGTCATCAGTTCTCCTCCGCAACCATGGGCCGAGCGCAGCGAGGCAAGGGGTCCGCGCGAAGCGCGGGCGCGACGAAGTCGCGCGGCGATCGGTGAGCAGAGGGAGCGCAGCGAGTGATGCTCATCGATCGACACCCCCCATCACCGGGTCGATGCTGGCGATCGCGACAATCACGTCGGACAGCATGCCGCCCTCGCTCATGACCGATGTGCCCTGCAGGTTGACGAACGACGGATCGCGGAAGTGCGCGCGGTAGGGGCGGGTGCCGCCGTCGGAGACGATGTGGCAGCCGATCTCGCCGCGCGGCGCCTCGATGCTCGCGTACGCCTGGCCGGCCGGCACGCGGAAGCCCTCGGTCACGATCTTGAAGTGGTGGATCAGCGCTTCCATCGACTCGCCCATGATGTGCTTGATGTGCTCGGCGGAGTTGCCCTGGCCGTCGGCCCCGACGCTGAGCTGCGAGGGCCAGGCGATCTTCTTGTCGGCGACCATGACGGGCTGGCCCTCCATGCCGGCGAGCCGCTCGATGGCCTGCTCGACGATCTTGATGGACTCCCACATCTCGTCCAGGCGTACGCGGAACCGGCCGTAGGCGTCCGGCTCGTCGCGGGTCACGACATCGAAGTCGTACGTCTCATAGCCCCAGTAGGGCTGCTTCTTGCGGAGGTCCCAGTCGTAGCCGGTCGAGCGGAGCACCGGTCCGGTCAGGCCGAGCGCGAGGCAGCCGGCGAGGTCGAGGTGGCCGACACCCTTGAGGCGACCCTTGAAGATCGGGTTGGCGTTGCACAGCGCGGCGTACTCGGGCAGGCGCTTCTTGAGCAGGCGGACCGTCGCGCGGAGCTTCTCGATCGCGCCGGCCGGCAGGTCCTGTGCGACGCCGCCGGGGCGGAAGTAGGCGTGGTTCATGCGCAGGCCGGTGATCATCTCGAACAGGTCGAGGATCAGCTCGCGGTCGCGGAAGCCGCACGTCATGACCGTCAGGGCGCCGATCTCCATGCCGCCGGTGGCGAGACAGACCAGGTGGGACGAGATCCGGTTGAGCTCGAGCAGCAGGACGCGGATGGCCTGCGCCTTCTCGGGCGCCTCGATCCCGAGGAGCCGCTCGACCGCCATGACATACGCCGCCTCGTTGGAGAACGGTGCGACGTAGTCCATCCGGGTGCAGAACGTCACGCCCTGCGTCCAGGTGCGGTACTCCATGTTCTTCTCGATGCCGGTGTGCAGGTAGCCGATGCCGGCTCGCGCGTCGCGCACCGTCTCGCCGTCGATCTCGAGCACGAGGCGCAACACGCCGTGCGTCGACGGGTGCTGCGGGCCCATGTTGATGACGAGGTGGTCGCCCTCGACCGCCGAGGCGTCGATCGTGTCCCAGTCCTGGCCGGTCACGGTGAAGACCGGGCCCTCGGCTGAGTCCGTCGTGCTGGCGTAGGGATCGCTCACGGTCTCATCGGTGTGCGAGCTGGTCATGAGTAGTTCCTCCGCTCGTCAGGCGGTGCGATGGTGCCGCCCTTGTACTCGACCGGGATGCCACCCAACGGATAGTCCTTGCGTTGGGGGTGGCCGGGCCAGTCGTCCGGCATCAGGATGCGGGTCAGCGCGGGGTGGCCGTCGAAGATGATGCCGAACATGTCCCAGGTCTCCCGTTCCTGCCAGTCGGCGGTCGGGTAGATGCTGACGACGCTGGGGAGGTGCCGATCGTCGTCGGGGGTGGCGACCTCGAGGCGGATGCGGCGGTTGTGGGTCATCGAGAGCAGGTGGTAAGCCACATGCAGTTCCCTTCCCACTTCATGTGGGAAATGGATGCCAGACACGCTGGAGCAGAACTCAAAGCGCAGCACCGGGTCGTTGCGCAAGTGCGTCACGGTCTCGAGGAGCTTGTGCCGGCGGATGAAGAACGTGATCTCGCCGCGGTCGACGACGACCTTCTCGATCGCCTCGTCTTGCTCGGCCCCTCCCGATGTGCCCAGCGTGGCGAGCTGGTCGGCGACCTCGTCGTACCAGCCGCCGTAGGGACGCTGGCTGGCTCCCGGCATGATGACCGGCCGGGTCAGGCCGCCGAAACCGCTGGTGTCGCCCGTGCCGCGGGTACCGAACGCACCCTCGCGCACCTCGACGATCTCGAGCTCGACCGCGTCGCTCTTGACCAGCTCGGCCTGCGTCTCGTGCGAGGCGTCCTGGGTCTTGTCGCTCATCGCATGAGGCCCTTCATCGCCGAGGTCGGCGTGGCGAGGAGGGCGACCTTCTCGTCCTGCTTGATCTCAGCGAGTCGGTTGGCGCCGAGCTTCTCGTGCTGGATCTGGTCATGCAGCTTGAGGATCGCGTCGATCAGCATCTCGGGGCGGGGCGGGCAGCCGGGGAGGTACATGTCGACCGGGACGACGTGGTCGACACCCTGGACGATCGCGTAGTTGTTGAACATCCCGCCGGAGCTGGCGCAGACGCCCATCGCGAGGACGTACTTGGGGCCGGCCATCTGGTCGTAGATCTGGCGGACGACCGGAGCCATCTTGTTGCTGACCCGGCCGGCCACGATCATCAGGTCGGCCTGGCGCGGCGACGGACGGAAGACCTCCATGCCGAAGCGGGCCGAGTCGAACCGCGGGGCGCCGAACGTCATCATCTCGATCGCGCAGCACGCGAGCCCGAAGGTCGCGGGCCAGAACGAGGCCTTGCGCATGTAGCCGGCGAGTCCCTCGACGGTGGACAGGAGCACCCCGCTCGGCAGCTTTTCTTCTAGTCCCATTCCAAGCCTCCACGGCGCCAGACGTACGCATAGGCGATGAACACGGTCACCATGAAGATCAACATCTCGATCAGCCCGAACCACCCGAGCGCGTCGAAGGCGACGGCGAACGGGTAAAGGAAGATGATCTCGATGTCGAACACGATGAACAGCATCGCGATGATGAAGTAGCGGATCGAGACCTTGCCGCCGCCCTCGGGCAGCGGACTCGGCTCGATGCCCGACTCGTAGCGGTCAAGCTTGGCGCGGTTGTAGCGCTTGGGCCCGGTCAGCGGGGCGATCGCGATGCTGCCGATGGCGAATGCAGCCGCAATGGCTCCGAGCACGATGATCGGCGTGTAAGCCGTCACGGCACCTCCCAGGCTTCAACCGACAGAGCAAGAGCTGTGTGTGTTCGTGCGCTTGTGAATTGCTTCACAACGTGATCACGGTCTCACCCTACGCCCGTCCACCGGTGGTTGTAACTGAGGTCACACTAACCTCGGGCTGAGGGCGGTGTCAGGGCCGGAACGAGTGGTGCAGTGCCACGATGCCGCCCGAGAGGTTGTGCCACTCGACCTTGCCCCAGCCGGCCTCGACCATACGAAGCGCGAGGCCCTTCTGGTCGGGCCATTCGCGGATCGACTCGGCGAGGTAGACGTAGGACTCGGGGTTGGACGAGACCTTGCGGGCGATCGTCGGCAGTGCGCGCATGAGGTAGTTGCTGTAGACCGCTTCGAACGGGCCCCACGTCGGCGTGCTGAACTCGCAGACCACGACGCGGCCACCCGGCTTCGTGACCCGCCGCAGCTCGCGCAGGCCGGCGATCGGGTCGACGATGTTGCGCAGCCCGAACGAGATCGTGACGGCATCGAACGTCTCGTCGGCGAACGGCAGCAGGGTCCCGTCGCCGGCGGTGAACGCCAGGGCGGGCCGCTCGCGCTTGCCGACCTCGAGCATCCCGATCGAGAAGTCGCACGGCACGACCGTGGCACCCGCGTCGGCGAACGGCTGGCTCGACGTGCCGGTGCCAGCAGCGAGGTCGAGGATCGTCTCGCCGGGCTGCGGGGCGACGAGGTCCACGACGCGCTTGCGCCAACGACGGTCCTGCCCGAGGGACAGCACGTCGTTGGTCAGGTCGTACTTCTCAGCGACCCCGTCGAACATCTTCGCGACGTCGTGGGGTTCCTTGTCCAGACCGGCTCTGCTCACCGCTCCACCCTGCCACGGGTACGCTGATTCACTGTGAGCAACCCTGCAGTCGCCGCTGCGATGGCACCACTCCTGGTCCGTTCGTCGCCGATCGACGACCCGGGGGCCCTGCTCGACCTCCTCCCCTCGACCGACGCCTTTGCGTGGGTCCACGGCGGTGACGGACTGATCGGCTGGGGTCGCGCCGCGCAGCTCAGCATGGCCGGACCCGAGCGGTTCGCCGACGCCTCGGACTGGTGGCAGGACCTCTCCGCACAGGCCGTCGTACGCGATGACGTCGACCTTCCCGGATCAGGTCTCGTGGCATTCGGCTCCTTCGCATTCACCGACGACGCCGAGGGCAGCACGCTCGTCGTCCCCGAGGTCGTCGTGGGACGGCGCGACGGGGTCGCCTGGGTCACGGTCATCGGCACGGGCATCAGTTCCGCGCCCGCCCTCAGCGCTTCGGTGGCGGACGATCCGGTGGGCACGAGGTTCGCCGACGGCCCGGTCGACAGCGTGACGTGGCAGGGCCTGGTCGCCGAGGCGGTCCGGCGGATCGAGCAGGGCGGCCTCGACAAGGTCGTCCTGGCGCGTGACCTCGTCGCGACCCTCGACGAGCCCCTCGACGTACGTGCGCCGCTGGCTCGGCTCGCCGCGGACTACCCCAGCTGCTGGACGTTCCACGTCGACGGCTTCTTCGGCTCGACGCCCGAGATGCTGGTGCGGCTCGAGCGCGGGCTCGTCACGTCCCGCGTGCTTGCCGGCACCATCAGGCGTACCGGAGACGACGCGCACGACCTCGCACTCGCGGGCTCGCTCGCCAGGTCGAGCAAGGACCTCGAGGAGCACGAGTATGCCGTCCGGTCGGTCGCCGAGGCGCTCGCTCCGCACTGCACCAGCATGAACGTGCCGGAGACGCCGTTCGTGCTGCACCTGCCCAACGTCATGCACCTCGCCACCGACGTCACCGGAGTCATCCGTGACGATGCCAGCGCGCTCAGCCTGGCTGCGTCGCTGCACCCGTCGGCGGCCGTGGGTGGCACGCCGACCGCAGAGGCCGTACGCCTGATCGCCGAGATCGAGCTGCTCGATCGTGGCCGCTACGCCGGACCGGTCGGCTGGATCGGCGCGTCGGGCGACGGCGAGTGGGGCATCGGCCTGCGGTCAGCGCAGATCGAGGGCGACGGATCGGTCGTACGCCTGTTCGCCGGTTGCGGGATCGTCGCGGACTCGGTGCCGGCCGACGAGCTGGCAGAGTCGAACGCCAAGCTCATACCGGTGCGCGACGCGTTGACCCCGCGCGACTAGGGCTGCAGGGCTTTCGCGGTCGCGTCGTCGGCGGGCAGGAACGCCTCGATGCTGAGCTCGGCGGCCGTCAGGTCCAGCGCCGTGCCGAACGTCGTCACCGTGCTGATGAACGACAACGGTCCGTCCGGCGAGTCGAGCACCATCGACACCGCCACTCCCCCGTCGTCGATGCCGGGTTGCATCCCGCCGGGATAGTCCAGGAGCTCCTCGTGCAGCGAGCGGAGCACCTCCGAGCCGCTCACCGCTGCCTCGCGCGCCAGCCGGCCGAGGACGTGGAACCGCCACTCCGCTAGGTTGCGGATCCGCGGCGCGAGCCCTTCGGGGTGCAGGCTGATGCGCAGGGCGTTCGGCGACTCCAGCAGGTGGGGCGCAACGTCGTCGAGGATCGGTGCGACCCCGGCGTTCGCCATGACCATGTTCCAGCCGCGGTCGACGACCAGGCACGGGTAGGGCTCGTACGCCGTGAGGACCCGGTCGAGACCAGCGCGGATCGCCGACAGGTCGGGATCGTCGAGCGGGCGCTCGGGAAACGCCGGCGCGAACCCTGCGGCGATGAGCAGCTGGTTCTGCTCCCGCTTCGGCACCTCGAGGGTCGCCGCGAGCTGCAGCACCATCGCCCGGCTGGGGCGCGAGCGACCGGTCTCGACGAAGCTCAGGTGGCGCGACGAGATGCCGGCCTCGATCGACAGGTCGAGCTGGCTGTAGTGACGCCGCTGGCGCCAGTCACGCAGCAGGGCTCCGACGGGCGAGGTCGTGGTGGCGGTCGTCATGCCCGCCACTCTTCCCGATCGGCCGGCGCGGGGCCATGACCTCACAGGTAATTGCGACGGCTACCTGGGCTGCGCAGACTCGGCGGCATGAACTCCACCACTGCAGACACCACCACTGCCACCACGGGCCCGGTCTCGCTCAAGACCGCGCTCCTGCTCGATGCCGCCGTGACCGGGGCCAACGGACTCGCGTACCTCGCCGGTGCCGCTCTCCTGGACTCACTGCTCGGGCCGTCGCCGATGCACTTCGTCGCGATCGGCGCGTTCCTCGCGGTCAGCGCCGTGATCCTGGCGGTCACCGGCACCCGCCGGCCGATCCCTCGGGGTTGGGCCACGTTTGCCGCCGAGGTCAACGTCGTCTGGGCCATCGGCTCGGTCGCCGTCGTCACCCTCGGCTGGTTCGACCTCACGACGACTGGCGAGGTCTGGACGATCCTTCAGGCTGGCATCGTCGCGATCTTCGCAGCGCTTCAGCTCACGGCCCTGCGCCGTTCGGCCTGACCCTCCCGGGCGGTGGCGTGGCGCCTACGCGGTTCCGGTCACCGCTCGACGGGGGTGAGGGTCGGCCAGCGGGGGGTGAGGTTGTCGCCGGACGAGACGCCCGTGAGGCGTCGCTTGACCCATGGCGCCGCATGCGCCTTGGCCCACTCGACGTGGGCCGCTCGACGATCCTTGGCGGTGAGCAACGGCTGGGGCGGCAGCTCGGGCATCGTCAGCTTGTGCTCGACGCCGAGCGCATCCAGCACCGCCATGGCCATGCGCTGGTGACCCAGACTCGACATGTGCATGCGGTCGACGTCCCAGAGCCGGTCGTCGCGGTAGTCACGCAGGCGCCAGAAGTCGACCAGCGTCGCGCCATGCTTGTCGGCGACCTGCCGCACGAGCTCGTTGTAGATCGCAAAACGGCCGCGCAGCGCGCCGAACACGGGTGAGCCACCCGGGTCGTACGCCGTGAACAGCAACAGGTGCGCGCCGGCATCCACGACCCGGCCCAGCGCCGCGTCGTACGCCGCCACGAGTCGGTCGATGTCGATGCGCGGGCGCAGGACGTCGTTGGCGCCGGCGTAGATGCTGACCAGGTCGGGCTTCATCTCGATCGCCGGATCGATCTGATCGGCGAGGATCGGGAGCAGCTGACGGCCCCGGATCGCGAGGTTGGCGTAGGTGAAGTCGTCGCCGGCGAGCACCTCCGCGACGCGGTCCGCCCAGCCGCGTACGCCGTTGGGCAGCGACGCGTCGTTGTCGCCGACGCCTTCGGTGAATGAGTCGCCGAGCGCGACGTAGCGGTGAAATGGCACGGCGTCAGGCTATCGAGTCGAGCTGCGTCAGTCGTCGAGGAGTCCGCGTCGCCGCGCGATGGCCGCTGCCTCGGTGCGGCCCGCGGCGCCCAGCTTGGCGAGGATGTTGGAGACGTGCACCGAGACGGTCTTGGTGCTGATGAACAGCCTGGACGCGATCTCACCGTTGCTGCGGCCGGCACTGACCTGTTCGAGGACCTCGCGCTCGCGCGGGGTCAGCTCGACGTCGGACTTCGCCGGTCGACGCGTGAGCCCGTTGATCTCGGTGAGCAACGGCCGGGCGCCGAGCCGCTCGGCGGTAGCTCGCGCGTCGCCGAGCAGCTGCTTGCCCTCGGCCTCGCCGCCGCTCGTGAGCAGCACGGCGGCCAGTCGCGTCGCTGATCTGGCGGTCTCGTAAGGGTCGTCGAGGCCGATGAACGCCTCGCGTGCGCGCCGCCACACGTCGGTCAGCTCGTCAACCTCTGGCACGTCGACGCCGGACAGCCACCGCAGTCGCGCGTGCTCAGCATGCACCCGGACCTGCCACGCCACCCCTTCTGGACCCAGCGGGACCGTCGCCGCCGCGGCACGGTCGGCGAAGTCGACCAGCCCGGCGGCCTGCTCGAGCAGCCCGCCCAGGTCAGCTCGGTCGAGCGATGGGACGGCCGCGGCGTACTGGCCGATCAGGAGTGAAATCAGCCGGATGCTGCCCGGGAACAGCGGCTCGTCCCAGGTCCGGGCCTCCAGCTCGACGAGGTCGTCGAATGCCCGGCGGGCGGCGGTGAGGTCTCCTGCAACGCCATGGAGCTCGATCAAGCCCGAGGTCGCGTGGACCGAGGCGGCGATCTCGTGACGCCACAGAGAACGCATCGTGAGGGTTCGCTCGACCTCCTCGACATCGCCCCGGCCGGCGTGGACCATGAGGGCGATCGCGGCGAGGGACGCTTCGGGAATGGCCGGCGCGTCTGCACCGACGCCGCGCAGCTCGAGTGCTTCGTCCCAACGGCCCCGCATGTAGCAGACAAGGGCGGAGAAGAAGCGCCCGTCGAAGCCGTATGGTCCCCAGGCCCAGCCCGTCTCGGCCGCGCGAAGCATGCCCTGCCGGAAGGCGGCCTCGGCGTCGTCCAGCTCGCCCGCGTTGTAGTGGACGAACGCGAGCTGGTGCAGCCCACGCAGCTCACCGAGCACGTGGCCATCTGCTCTCGAGACCTCGACGAGCTCGAGGAAGCCGCGCTTGGCCTTCTCAGGGTCGTCGCCGGTGCGGACCATGACGCGAGTCAGCGTGGCCTTGGCGTCGGCGATGACGTCGCGCTGCACCGATCTGCTCGGCGATCGCGAGCGCTCGCTCGCCCCATTCGATCGCTTCCTCATGGCGGTTGCGGTTGGACGCCATGCGCGATCGCAGGGCCGCGACCTCGGCGCGCAGCTCGGTCGGCTCGTCGGGTACGACCTTGGCCGCCTCGAGGCTGGCCTGCTCGGCCTCGTTGTCGAGGTTGGCGTAGTAGGCCGTGTCGCCGATCGCGACGAGCAGCCGCCCGCGAGTCCTCCGCCGGCGCGTCTGAAGGGAGCTGGGCGAGGTGGTCGCGGAGCAGCTCGACGGCGCGCAACAGCCGACCTGACGTGACCAGGGCCGACGATGCATCGATCACGAGCTTGACTGGGTCGAGGTCGGCCGGCGCGGCATCGACCAACGTCAGCGCCTGCTCGTAGTGCTGGGCGGCCTCGTCGTAGCCGGACAACCGCTGAGCGTCCTCGGCTGCCTGGACGTTGGCCAGGAACGCGGTCTCGCGCTCGCCGGCACCCAGGGCATGCAGCGCGATCTCGGCTGCGGGCCCGCGACGGCTGCCCGTCGGTCAGCGCCTCGAGATAGGCCGCGTGGATGCGCCGGCGCTCGCCCGGCAACAGGTCGTCGCGCACGGCTTCGGCCAAGAGCGCGTGACGGAACCAGTAGGAGTCGTCGCCCCTGCGCGTCATGACCTTGTGGTCGATCGCCGAGCGAAGCGCCTCGTCGAGCTCGTCCTCGGGCAGACCGACGACGCGGATCAGGACGGTGTAGTCGTGGCGCGCGTCGGAGCACGCTGCCGCGCGTACGAGCCGGCGGGCGTTGTCGTCGAGCCGTTCGAGGCGCATCAGCAACAGGTCGGCGAGCGTCTCGGGCAGCGCTCCGTCGACGTTGGCCAGCCCGGCGTCGAGCAGCTCCTCGGCGAAGAATGCGTTGCCGGCAGCACGGCGTACGACCGCGAGCAGGCTCTCGCTGTCGAGGGCTTCGGCGCCATGCGCGTGGATCAGGTTGACGACGTCGGCATCGTCGAGCGGCTCGAGCTCGATGCGGCGTACGCCCGGCAGGCGCACCCATTCCGACAGGGCCTGGCGCAAGGGGTGGCGCCGGTGGAGGTCGTCGGCGCGATAACTCACGACGACGTGCACGGGACCGTGGAATCCGTGGGACAGCACGAAGCGGATGAGGTGCCGGGTCGAGGCGTCGGCCCAGTGGGCGTCCTCGATCACCAGGAGCAGCGGCTGGTCGGCGGCGAGCGAGTCGAGTCCGGCGACGACCGAGGCGAACAGCTCGGCGCGCTCGACGCCGTCTCCGGGCGCGGACGAGGGCCACGGCAGGAGAGGCCCGAGAGCAGGGAAGCGGGCGGCCAGCTCATCGCGCTCGCTGTCGTCGACGGAGGCGAATGCCTCGGAGAACGGCTGGTAGGGCGGTGCGCTGTCGCCGAGGTCGAGGCAGTGCCCGGCCAGCACGCGGTGACCGGCGGCACGCGCTCGGGCGCCGAGCTCACGCAGCAGCCGGGTCTTGCCGATGCCGGCGTCGCCGCCGACCAGCACGACGTCGCGAGCATCGGGGTTGGTCACGCCGGCAGCCTCAAGCAGCTGCTCGAGCTCGCGGACACGTCCGATGAGGGGCGTGGCGGGCGTCCGGTCGTTGGCCATGTCGTCAATCATGGCGGACTCGACCGACAACGGAACGACCGTCATACGTGTGCCGTCCGCCCCACCGTCATGCTGACGAGGCGTACGACCACGCCGCGCCGCGCCTTGCGGGTGCGCCGAGGTGCGAATCCCGTCCGGTCACGCTCGTGGCGGGCGATCTCGGACAGGGCCAAAGCAGCAGCCCGGTGGCGGCTCACCTCGAGGGGTACGAAGGTTTCTGGACTCAGGATCATGAGTCCAGAGTCGTCGTATGAGGTAGACCCCCACATCGGACGAGTTACCTAGATCTGGTGGTCTCCACCCATCTGAGGTAGGGCCCACGGCTCATTTGAGGGTCTTCTTGCCACCGTGCATCACGGTGATGAGCTTGAGCGCCTTGTTGTCGGTCTTGGCGTCACGCGCGAACGACGTCAGCATCATGAGCGGCCGCATGCGCTGGCGGGTGATCGCCTTGGCGTACGTGAACTCCTTGAGCCCGTCGGGACCGTGGATGCGGCCGAAGCCGGACTGCCCGACGCCACCGAACGGCAGGCCCGGGACCGCGGCGAACGCGATGACGGAGTTGACCGACGTCATGCCCGACCGGACGCGACGAGCGATGTCGACCCCGTTCTTCTTGGAGAACACCGAGCCGGCGAGACCGTACGACGTCGCGTTGGTGAGCTCGATTGCCTCGTCCATGCTCGCGACCGGGTTGATCGCCAGCGTGGGTCCGAAGGTCTCCTCAGTGATCTCGGTCGAGTCCTCGGGCACGTGCGTCAGGATCGTGGGCTGCACGAAGCGCTCGCCGACCGCGTCGGCGCCGCCCATGACGACCGTGGCACCCTTGGCGATCGCGTCGTCGATGTGGCTCTTGATGATCCCGATCTGCGACGGCATCGTGATGGGCCCCAGCTTGGCGCCGGGATCATCGCCGGCGCGCAGGTCCTTGGCCTGCTCGGTGATCTCCTTGACGAACGCGTCGAAGACCTTCTCGTGCACGTACACGCGCTCGGTGCCGATGCAGGTCTGGCCGGCGTTGGACATGCCGCCCCACAGCGCCGCCTCGGCTGCCTTGGTCAGGTCGGCGTCCTCGTCGACGATCAGCGAGTCCTTGCCGCCGGCCTCGATCAGCACCGGCGTGAGGTTCTCGGCGCATGCGGCCATGACCTTCTTGCCGGTCGGGCCGGACCCGGTGAACGCGAGCTTGTCGATGTCCGCGGTGCACAGGGCGTTGCCGGTCGCACCCAGGCCGGTGACGACCTGGAGGACCGGTCGACCGTGCACGACCTCGGTGAACGTGTCGGCGAGCCACGTCCCGATGCCCGGCGTGAACTCGCTGGGCTTGAAGACGACGGTGTTGCCGGCGGCGAGGGCGTACGCGATGGAGCCCATTGGCGTGAAGACGGGGTAGTTCCACGGGCCGATGACGCCGACGACGCCGAGCGGGTGGTACTCGACGGACGCGGCCTGGTTGGCCATGAGCATGCCCGCGGCGACCTTCTGCGGGCCGAGGACCTTCTTGGCGTGCTTGGCGGCCCACGCGATGTGGTCGATCGCGATGATGATCTCGAGCTGGGCATCGCCGTGCGGCTTGCCGTTCTCGCGGTGCGAGAGCTCGGCCAGCTGCGCGATGCGGCGGGTGATGACGCTGCGCCAGGTCAAGAGGTACTCGCCGCGCTCCTTGAAGCTGAGGCCACCCCACCACTCGGCTGCCTCGCGGGCGCGAGCGACTGCCGCGTCGACCTCGACCTTGCCCTCGATGGGATAGGTGCCGACGACGTCGCCGTTGGCCGGGTTGAGCGACTCGAAGGTCGGCGCGGCGCCGCTCTCGACAGTGGGTTGCAGCGTTGCGGTCATCGGGACTCCTTGATGAGGTCGGCGGCCTTCTCGCCGACCATGATGGCGGGTGCGTTGGTGTTGCCGCGAGGTACGCGTGGCATGACGGAGGCGTCGGCGACCCGCAGGCCCTCGACGCCGTGGACCTTGAGCTCGGGGTCGACGACGCTGCCCTCGATCGTGCCCATCGCGCACGTCGCAACCGGGTGGTAGAGCGTCTGGCACAGCTGGCCGATCGCGGCGATGATGTCGTCCGTCGTGGGTTCGGCCGTTGCCGGGATCCACGGCTCGTCGATCAGCTTGGCGAGTGGGCCCTGGCTGACGATCTGCTTCACGGCCCGATAGCCGGCGATCATCGCGTCGAGGTCAGCCCCGTCCGCGAAGTAGCCCGCCTCGATCTCGGGGTGCCAGGTCGGATCCGCGGAGCGGAGCTTGATGTGGCCCATGCTCTCCACCCGTACGAGCGTCGAGGCGATCGTCAGCCCCCGGCGTACGGGCTCGTGCAGACCGTTGTCGTAGAACCCGGACGGCGCCACGTGGAACTGCATGTCGGGCGCGGCCATGTCGTCGCGGGTCCGGAAGAATCCGCCCGCCTCGCCGACGTTCGAGGTCAGTGGGCCGCGCCCGGCCTTCTGCGCCTTGAGGAGGTTGCCGATCGACAGGAACTCGGCGAGGTCGGTGGTGTTCTTGGTGTAGAACAGCGCGCCCGAGACGGGGTGGTCCTGCAGGTTCTGGCCGACTCCCGGCAGGTCCACGCGTACGTCGATGCCGTGCTCGCGCAGGTGCGCTCCCGGGCCGATCCCCGAGAGCATCAGCATCTGCGGGCTCGCGATCGCACCCGCCGACAGGACGATCTCTGCCTTGGCGCGCGCCGTGTGGGTCACGCCCCCGCGGCGGTAGGTCACGCCGGTCGCGCGCGTGCCCTCGAGCTCGATGCGGGTCACGAACGCCTCGGTGAGCACCGTCAGGTTGGGCCGACTGCGGGCGGGATGGATGTAGGCGTCCGCGACCGACCAGCGGCGACCCTTCTTGCACGTCACCTGGTAGAGCCCTGCGCCCTCCTGCTCGGCGCCGTTGAAGTCGTCGTTGCGCTTGAAGCCCGCCGACACGGCCGACTCGACGAACGCGTGGCTCAGCTCGTGGCTGTAGCGGCGGTCCTCGACGTGCAGCGGACCGTCGGTGCCGTGGAACTCGTCGTGCAGCCGGGTGTTGCCCTCGGCCTTCTTGAAGTAGGGCAGGACGTCGTCATAGCCCCAGCCGGTCGCGCCGTAGGCGTCGCGCCACTCGTCGTAGTCTGCGCGGTTGCCGCGGATGTAGATCATGGCGTTCATCGACGAGCAGCCGCCGAGCGCCTTCATGCGCGGCCAGTCGGCGCGGCGTCCGTTGAGCTGCTTCTGCGGGGTCGTCTGGTAGCCCCAGTCCCACTTGGTCTTGAACAGCGCCGGGAAGCCCGCCGGCAGGTGGATCATGTCGTCGTCATCGTCCGGTCCGGCCTCGAGGAGCAGCACCGACACGGACGGGTCCTCGGTGAGGCGCGTGGCGACGACTCCGCCCGCGCTGCCCGATCCGATGACGATGTAGTCGTAGCTGTCGTCGCCCATGACTCCCTTTCAGCGGCCGTGACGTGCCACACAACCTACTGCGGGTATGTCAATGACACAACCACTGTCAGGGTTGGAGGACGGCCCTGACAGCAGCGCCGATCCGCGGCCGTCAGATCGCGGTCGGCCGGCGCGGTCGACCGGCACCTCGAGGACCCGGATCCCGGTGACGTCCTCCTCGAGCGCGGCGGCGAGATCGACGGGGTCGACGCGCCGGTGCGGCACGCCGTACCCCTCGCAGAGCGCCGCGATGTCGGCGCCGGTCGGTGTTGCGTAGACCCGCTCGAACGTCGCGGCATACTCCGGCGCGCCCTGCTCGAGCGTCGAGAAGATGCTGCCGCCGTCGTCGTTCGCCACGACGATCGTCAGGTCCGGCCGCGGCTCGGCCGGACCGATCAGCAGGCCGTTGCTGCCGTGCAGGAACGTCAGGTCGCCGACGTAGGCGATCGAGCGGCTGGACGTACGCGCGAGGGCGGCGCCGATCGCGCTGGAGAGCACGCCGTCGATGCCGGCCAGGCCGCGGTTGGCGATGATCAGCCGCCGCTCGCCGACCGGGTAGGGCCGGGCCACCAGGTCGAGGTCGCGGATCGGGTTGGACGAGCCGATGAACAGCAGTCCCTCGGGCGGGACGGCGGCGTTGATCGTGCGGGCGACGTCGTAGGGGGTGCTGCCGTCGAGCTCGCCGTCGATCGCCTGCGGTGGCCTTGGTGTCGGCGTCGTGCCACTCCTCGAGCCAGGTGGTGGTCGTCCCGGCCCGCATGGTCGACCGCCTCGGCGAACCTGACGTTGTCGCCGGCCGGGACGGGGAACGTCGCCTGCGTGCCGACATGGATGATCTCGACGTCGGTGCGGGACAGCAGCTGCGTGACGGGGCGCGACAAGGTGGCGTGGCCGAAGCTCACGACGCGCTCGATCTGCTCGGCGAGCGGCGAGTGGCTCAGCAGCATCCGGTACGCGATGAGGGCCTCGCCGTTGCGGGACCCCGAGCTCGGCTCGGCCAGCAGCGGCCAGCCGGCGTCGCGGGCGAGGACGCGCGCCGGCTGCTTGGCGTCGTCGCCGGCGACGACGACCGTGCGGGGGCCGACGTCGATGGAGATCGAGCGGGACGACGGTTCGCTCTCATACGTGGCCGGACGACCGAGTGCTCGAGCAGTCCCAGTCGATCGGCTCGACGAGCGGCTCGTCGAGCTCGAGGTTGAGGTGCCCGGCGGTCTCGGCCGATGCAATGGCGATCAGATCGTCCGGATCGTCGACGAAGCGCGATGCCCGGGGAAGATCTCGCGCTGGTCCGTCGTCTGGTTGGCGCCGGTTCCCCGCAGCCGCGACGGGCGGTCGGCCGTGACGGCGAGCAAGGGCACATCGTGCGTGCAGCGCCTCGAGCATCGCGGGGTGGAGGTTGGCGACCGCGGTGCCGGACGTCGTGACGACCGGCACCGGCGCCGCGAGGCCTTCGCCAGTCCCAGCGCGAGGAAGCCGGCCTCGCGCTCGTCGACGCGAACGTGCAGGCGGATCAGCCCCTGCTCGTCGGCGGCAGCGAAGCGCCAGGGCAAGAGGCCCGGACCGAGAGCCGGGCGAGAGCACGGCTTCGCCGTGACACCGAACTCGACATGCAGGCTCGCGGACCAGCTCCCGAGCTGTCGTCGTCGACGCTCATGCCAGCACCGCGCGTACGGCCGACAGCCGCGCCTGCCAGCGGGCATCGGTCTCGCCGTCGGCGGCGACCGCGTCGTACGCCGAGGGGTCGAGCACCTGGCGTCCGACGGGGAGGAACCCGCCGACCGGCTTCGAGCGGCTCGGCGACGACATCGCCGGCGAGCAGGGACGTGGTGGCGAGGCCGCAGGCATACGGCAGCTCGGGCAGCGCAGCCGCGAGGGCGAGGCCGGCGGCGAGGCCGATCGACGTCTCGACGGCGCTGGACACCACGACCGGCAGGCCGATCTGCTCGGCGATCCGCAGGCAGGCGTGGACACCGCCGAGCGGGGCGACCTTGAGCACCGCGATGTCGGCCGCCTCGAGCTCGACGACGCGGAACGGGTCGTCGGCCCGGCGGATCGACTCGTCGGCGGCGATCGGGACGCCGACCTTGCGGCGTACGGCGGCGAGGTCCTCGACGGAGGCGCAGGGCTGCTCGACGTACTCCAGACCGTGTGCGGCGATGGTGAGGGCGGCGATCGCGCTGATCGCCTCGTCGACGGACCAGCCGCCGTTGGCGTCGACGCGCACCTTGCCCTGCGGGCCCGATGCGCGTCGCGCACCGCCTCGACGCGTTCGACGTCCTCGGCGAGGGTCTGGCCCTGCTCGGCGACCTTGACCTTGGCGGTCGAGCAGCCGCTGCTGCGGACGATGCGCTGCGCCTGCTCGGGGCCGACGGCGGGCACGGTGCAGTTGACCGCGACCTGCGTACGTACCGGCGAGGGCCACTCGCGGCTCTGCGGAGTCGAGCGCGGCAGCGAGCCACGGCGCGCTCTCGCGGGCGTCGTAGTCGAGGAACGGGCTGAACTCGGCCCAGCCGGCCGCCCCTTCGACGAGCATCCCCTCGCGCCGGTCGATGCCACGGAACCGCGTGGGCATCGCGATGGCGTACGTACGGAACTGCACGAGTTGAACCCTAGCCCCGCCTCCGTACTGTCGAGACATGAGCGAGCGCCAGCGAGTGAATCAGACAGGAATCATGCCGACACCTCCGTATCGTGGGTTCTTCTTGGAGGTGGAGGCATGACTCGTATCGCCATCGTCGGAGGCCACGGCAAGATCGCCCGCCTCCTGATCCCCTTGCTCGTCGACGCCGGGCACCAGCCAGTCGCGCTGGTGCGCAAGCCCGAATACTCCGCCGAGCTGGAAGCCCTGGGCGCCGAGGTCGGCATCCTCGACATCGAGCAGGACGGCGCCGACGCGTTCGCCGAGGCGTTCACCGGTGCTGAAGCCGTCGTGTTCGCGGCCGGCGGCGGGCCGGACGGCAACATCGAGCGCAAGCGAACCGTCGACCTCGAGGGTTCGCTCAAGTCGATCGAGGGGGCTCGGACCGCCGGCATCACGCGCTTCGTGCAGATCTCGGCGATCGCCGTCGACCAGCCGATCAGTGCCGACGCAGGTGACGTGTGGAAGGCGTACGTCGAGGCCAAGCGCGACGCCGACATCGCATTGCGCGACAGCGACCTGGACTGGACGATCATCCGGCCGGGCGGCCTGACGGACGAGGCGCCGACGGGCCTGGTCGAGCTGGCCGAGACCGTCGAGCGCGCGCAGGTCCCCCGTGCGGACGTCGCCGCCGTGATCGCGGCGGCGCTCGACGAGCCGGCCACGATCAACCAGCAGTGGGAGCTCATCAGCGGAGACACCCCGATCGACGAGGCCATCGCCTAACGGCGCCTCAGGGCCTCACGGTCCACCTTGCCGCCTGGGAGCAGCGGGAGGGTGTCGAGCAGGACGACCTCGCGCGGCGCCCACGTGCGAGGCAGCCCGGCCTCCTCGACACCGTCGCGCAGCTCGTCGAGCCGCAGCCCGTCGAGGCAGACCGCATCATCGGGCACGAGATAGGCCACGACCCGCGAGCCCCACTCCTCGTCCGGCACCCCGATCGCGGCCGCATCGCGTACGCCCTCGTACCGCCGCAGCACGGCCGTCACCGCCTGCAGCGGGATGTTGACGCCGCCGCTGATCACCACGTCATCGCTACGGCCCGTGATGTGGAGCCGGCCGTCCTCGTCGATCGACCCCAGGTCGGCGGTGGCGAACCAGCCATCGTGCAGCACCTGAGCGGTCGCCTCGGGGTCGGCATAGCCGTCGAACAGCACCGGACCCGCAAGGTGCACCTGGCCACTGTCGTCGATCCGCACCTGCACGCCGTCGAGCGGCAGCCCGTCGTACACGCAGCCCCCGCACGTCTCGCTCATCCCGTACGTCCGCACGACCCGCACGCCGGCCGATCGCAGGGCATCGAGCAGGTCGGACGGCACCGAAGCTCCGCCGACCAGCAACGCGTCGAGGCCGGACAGCACGCCGACCTCACCGGACTCGACGAGTCGGTGCACCTGCGTCGGCACGAGCGACGCATAGCGACGTGGGCCCGGGATCGCCGAGATGGCGGCACCCAGCGACGCATGCTCGTCGGCGTACACGGGCTCGAGCCCCGAGACCGCGGAGCGTACGAGCACCTGGAGGCCGCCGACGCCGGTCACTGGCATGGCCTGCAGCCAGCCGCCCGGGCCGCCGAGCCGGTCAAGACTTGCCCGCGCCGACGCCAGGACCGCGTCGTGGGACAGCACGACATCCTTGGGCTCGCCGGTGCTGCCGGACGTACGCACGACGATCGGCTCACCCCCGTCGCGAACCCAGGCCTCGACGAACGCGAACACCTCGCGCGGCGACCCTTCAACCGGCCGGAGGCTCGGGGTCATTCCGGCTCACCCGCCTCGGCCGGGGCGTCGAGGGGTCGCTTGACGTACGTCCACGGGAACCACATCGTGCCGATGCGCTCCCAGCCCTTGGCCTCGAGGTCCTTGGCCTTGCGGCTGCCGATCACGGCCCGCTTGTGCTCCCACTGCACCGGCGACTTCTGGACGTCGTGGAACAGCGGGCCGTATCCGATCGAGTGCCACCCATGACGCCCCCACGCGTTGAGGACGTCGATCTCGTTGAACGCCGTGAGCCCCACCAGCTGGCGATGCTCGGCGGTGCCCGGGATCGGCTCGGGTCGTTGGCCGAAGCGCTGCTGTGCGGCCTGGCGGGTCATGCCGAGGGCCGAGCCGATCGCCTCCCAGCTCCATCCGGCCGCGCGGGCGGAGGTCACTGCCGAGCGCATCAGCCGGCCGGTCTCCTCGTGCGCCCGGTGCGTCAGCACCGCAAGGTCGAGGTGCGCCTGCGGCTCACTGTCGAGGCGGCGCTCGATCGTCGGGTCGAGCCGGGCGATGGCCCGGCCGATCAGGTCGGAGAACTCCGCGTCGTCGATCGTCATGTTGTCAACGCTAACTTGACGACCTCGAAGCGTCAACTCGACGTTGACAGGCTGTCAGGTGGCAGACTGATCGATCGTGACCACCCCCTCGCTCTCGCCCGCCAAGCTCTGGATTGCCGGCGCCCGGCCCCGTACGCTCCCGGCCGCCGTCGCTCCGGTCCTCGCCGGCACCGGCGCCGCGGCATACGCCGAGGCCTTCGTCTGGTGGAAGGCCCTGCTCGCCTTGGGGGTGTCGCTCTCGCTGCAGATCGGCGTCAACTACGCCAACGACTACTCCGACGGCATCAAGGGCACCGATGACGACCGGGTCGGCCCGCTGCGCCTGGTCGGCTCCGGCCTCGTCCCGGCCCGCTCGGTCAAACGCGCGGCGCTGCTGTTCCTCGCCCTCGGCGGTGCGTTCGGCTTCGCCCTGGCCGCGACCTCGAGCTGGTGGCTCCTGCTCGTCGGCGTGGCCGCGATCGGCGCCGCGTGGACGTACACCGGCGGGCCGTCGCCGTACGGCTATCGCGCCCTCGGCGAGGTCAGCGTCTTCGTGTTCTTCGGCCTCGTGGCGGTGCTCGGCACGGCATACGTGCAGATCGAGGACATCACCTGGCTCGCCGTTGCCTGCTCGATCGGCGTCGGATCGCTGGCGTGCGCGATCCTCGTCGCCAACAACCTCCGCGACATCCCGACCGACTCGGTCACCGGCAAGAAGACCCTCGCGGTCGTGCTGGGCGATGCCTGGACCCGGCGGTTCTACGCCCTGCTGCTGCTCGTCGCCATCGCCTCGCTCGTGTGGGCGGCGGCGTTCACGCTCTGGGCCCTGCTGGGCCTGGCGATGGTCCCGCTCGCCGTACGCGCCCGCCAGGTCGTCGCATCGGGCGCCAAGGGCCTGGCGCTGATCCCGGTGCTCCGCGACACCGGCCTGGCCGAGCTCGTGTATGCCGCGGGGCTCGCGCTCGGGCTGTTCATCGGGGCCTGACGTGCTGCGCGTCGCGGTGCTCGCCGACACCCACGCGCCGCGCTTCTGGAAGTCCATGCCGCCGGCCGTCGCCGAGCAGCTCACGGATGTCGACGTGATCCTGCACGCCGGCGACGTCTGCACGCCCGACGTGCTCGAGGAGCTCACCGCGTACGCCCCGGTGCACGTCGTGCTGGGAAACAACGACGGTCCCGACGTCGCCGCCTGGGGCGCACCCGAGACGCTGGAGCTCGACCTCGACGGGCTCAAGGTCGCGATGCTGCACATCTCGGGCGACAAGGTCGGCCGCGCCGCTCGTATGCGCGGACGATTCCCCGACGCCGACCTCGTCGTGTTCGGCCACTCGCACATCCCGTGGGACACCGAGCACGACGGTCAGCGGCTCTTCAACCCGGGATCGCCGACAGACAAGCGCCGTCAGCCGCGCGGCACCATGGGCCGGCTCGTGATCGACGACGGCGTCCTGCTGTCGGCCGAGATCGTGCCGGTGAGCTAGACCGCCGGCAGCACGCCGGTCTTGTCGAACTCGGCGAGCGCGGCGGCGTACGGCGTGATGTCGAGCCCCTTGGCCTCGAGCCACGCATCGTCGTAGTAGGTGTGGCCGTAGCGCTCCCCACCGTCGCAGAGCAGCGTCACGACACTGCCGGACTCGCCGGCTGCCCGCATCTCGCCGATCAGCTGGAGCGATGCCCACACGTTGGTGCCGGTTGATCCGCCCACGCGCCGGCCGAGGATGTCCGAGACCCAGCGCATCGCGGCGATCGAAGCCGCATCCGGAACGTGGACCATGTCGTCGATGACGCCGCCGACGAACGACTTCTCGACCCGCATGCGGCCGATGCCCTCGATGCGGGACGGGGCGTCGGTGACGACGTCGGACCGGTCGGCCTCCCAGCCGCCGTAGAACGCGGAGTTCTCGGGGTCAGCGACCACGACCCGGGTGTCGTGCCGGCGATAGCGGACGAATCGGCCGATCGTCGCCGACGTTCCGCCGGTGCCGGCACCCACGACGATCAGGCTCGGGCACGGGTGCGGCTCGGCGGCGAGCTGCTCGAAGATCGACTCGGCGATGTTGTTGTTGCCGCGCCAGTCCGTGGCCCGCTCGGCGTACGTGAACTGGTCCATGTAGTGCCCGCCGCACTCGCTCGCGAGCCGCGCGGCGACGTCGTAGACCGTGCCGGGGTCGTCGACGAGATGGCACTGACCGCCGTAGAACTCGATCAGGTCGATCTTTTCAGGGCTGGTCGTGGCCGGCATGACCGCGACGAACGGCAGCCCCACGAGCCGCGCGAAGTAGGCCTCGCTGACGGCGGTCGACCCGCTCGACGCCTCGATGACGGTCGTCTCGGGCTTGAGCCAGCCGTTGCACAGGGCGTAGAGGAACAGCGACCGGGCGAGGCGGTGCTTGAGGCTGCCGGTCGGGTGGACCGACTCGTCCTTGAGGTAGAGGTCGATGCCCGGGACCGGGATCGGCAGCACGTGCAGGTGGGTGTCGGCGCTGCGGTTGGCGTCGGCGTCGACCCGTCGGATGGCCTCGGCGATCCAGGCGCGACTCTCAGTCGACGTCTTCGGCATTGCGCGACTCCTCGATGCGTTGCGTCATGCGCGCGGCCCGCTCCTGGACGTTCTGCGCGAGCTGCTCGCGCAATCCGGCGAGGGCGAAGATCGAGATCACCGAGGAGAGCACGAGGGAGATCAGCAGGACCAGGAGCGACGTGAGGTTGCCCCACTCGACCCAGATCGACGCGATCAGCCAGACCAGGCCGAACGTCGCCCCGAACACAGCGAGGCGGGCGAGCGTATAGGTCCAGAAAGCCTTCATGTCCGCAGCCTAATCGCTTGCGGCGTCAGCGCGGGAGCCGGTTGCGCCACCCCCGGTAACGTTGATGCATGGGCAAGTTCGTCTTCATCATCATCGGCGTCGCCCTGTTCGTCTATGCCCTGTTCGACCTGATCGCGACGCCTCGCGAGCGCGTCCGCTACATCCCCAAGCCGGTGTGGTTCCTGGTCGTCCTCGTCGTCGGCATCGGCCCGCTGCTGTGGCTGTTGGTCGGCCGCGAGCGCTCGGCACCCGGTGGCGGCCGGACGAAGCCGCCGCAGCCCCCGAAGCCCGGCCCTCGAGGCCCCGACGACGACCCCGACTACCTGCGCGGTCTCTGACCCCTAGTCGTCCCAGCGGAAGACGCGGCTGGCGATCGCCGTCACGACGACGGCGAAGCCGAGCAGGATCACGATCGGCATCACTGCCGAGGCCGGACCCTCGCCTCGCACCATCGTGTCGAGCATTCCCTCGTTGAGGTGCTTGAGCGGCAGGACCTCGCTGATCGCGGTGACCCATCCCGGGGCGCCGTCGAGCGGGAAGAACGAACCGGACAGGAACGCCATCGGCAGCACGACGAAGTTGGCGATGCCGACCGCCGCCTCCTCGCTCTTGGACACCGCGCCGGACAGCAGCCCGATCGCCATGAACGACAGCGTGCCGGCCACCAGCAGCGGGATGATCATGGGCCACGACCCGGTCAGCTGCAGTCCGAAGAGGGCGACGCCGACACCGATGAAGATCGCCGCCTGGACTGCCGCGATGGCGACGCTGACCGCGATCCGGGCCAGGACGACCGCCCAGGTCGGGATCGGGGCCAGCCGCAGGCGGCGCAGCAGGCCGTTCTTGCGCCACACCACGAGGTTGGTGGCCGCACCGAACGTCGCGCCGGAGGCGATCGCCCAGCCCATCAGCCCCGGCGTGAAGAACTGGATCGTCGACAACGAGTCATCCTCGACCTGGTCCGACTCGAGAACGAACTTCGGCTGCTGCCCGGTCACCTCGATGTTGGCCGACTGCACGATCGCCTGGAACGTGCCCTGGACCGTCGCCGCCTTGACCTGGTCGGCCTGCGAGAAACGTACGACGAGCGTGTCGCCGCGCTGCGTGATCATGGCGTCGGTGTCGCCCTTGCGCACCTTGCGGATCGCGGCCTTCTCGTCGGTCGTCCGGTGGATGTCGAGGCTCTTCGCGAGGTAGGCCCGTACGTCCTTGGGCGCCTCGTCGAGCACCGAGACGTTGCCGACCTGCTCGACGTCGATCTTGGAGGCTGCCGCCACCGCCCAGGAGCCCGCCGAACAGCACCAGGAACATCAACGGGAAGATCACCGCGAAGAAGAACGCCATCTTGTCGCGGAAGAAGCCCTTGAGCATCGCCACGGCCAGGCTCTTGAACGCAGTCGTGCGTGAGCTCATGCGCGGTACTCCCGGCCGGTCAGCTCAAGGAACACGTCCTCCAGCGATGCGCCCTTGACGCTCAACCCCGCCAGCGCATCGCGATGGGCCAGCTCGGTGAGGATGCTCGCAGGGTCGCGGGTCGTGATGGCGAGGCCGGACTCCTCGTCGGACACGTGGTCCGCGGCCGCCATGGCGCGTGCCTCCTCGACGTCGAGCGTCCCGGGCGCGAGGCTGATGCGCACCGGGGCGTCGAGCCCACGGACGAGTGCAGCCGGGGTGTCGAGCTCGAGGATCTTGCCGGCGTCCATGATCGCGACCCGGTCGCACAGCGCCTCGGCCTCGTCCATGTAGTGCGTCGTCAGGATCACGGTCCGCCCCGAGTCGTTGATGTTGCGCAGCACGTCCCACAGGTTGCGGCGGGCCTGCGGGTCGAGTGCCGCGGTCGGCTCGTCGAGGAAGACGACGTCGGGATCGTGGATCAGCGCGCACGCGATCGAGAGTCGCTGCTTCTGGCCGCCGGACAGGTCCTCGGTGCGATCGTCGGCCTTGTCGACCAGTCCGACCTGCTCGAGCATCTCGTCCGTACGCCCGGCAGCGACCCCGTAGAGCGCACCGAACGTGTCGAGCTGCTCGCGAGCCGTCAGCCGCTCGAAGAACGACGACGACTGGAGCTGGACGCCCATGCGTCGTTGCAGCTCCGGCTCACGCTTCCACGGCTCGAACTGGTCGATGCGGACCGACCCGGCCAGCGGCTTGCGCAACCCCTCGATCATCTCGAGCGTCGTCGTCTTGCCTGCCCCGTTGGGACCCAGCAGCCCGAAGAACTCCCCCGGCGCCACCGTGAAGCTGACTCCGTCGACCGCACGCACGTCGCCGTACGTCATGACCAACCCGTCGACTGTGATCTGCGCCCCCATGGTTCACGACCCTAGCGACCCGGTGGTGGTTTCCCATGAGGCCTCCTGGTCTTGTCGCGCACCTCGTGTTGCAGCGCTTGGTGCGTGGCAAGAACGCTTGGGGTGTATCGGCGATCCACAGCCTGAGTGACGTATTCGCGACGTCCACAGCCGGGATCGCGCCGGACCGCGGGGCGCCGGCGCGTACGCAACATGGGCCATGACCTCCTTCGACGACCTGATCCACAGGCACCGCGGCTACGCCACTCGCGCGGAGTTTCTCGGCAGTGGCTACACCGAGCGCGACCTTCGCAGTGCGGTTCGCACCGGCCAGCTGAAGCGGCTCCGCCACGGCGTGTACGTCCATGCGGCCGAGCACGCGAAGCTCACGCCCGAGCAACGCCACAGCATCCTCGTCCGGTCCGTGGCTGACAAGCTCGGACCGGCCGTGGCCGTCAGCCACCAGTCGGCCTGCGCCCTGCACGGCCTCGCGATGTACGGGCACCCACTCGACAAGGTCCACGTCACTCGTCTCGACGGTTCTGCGGGACGTACCGAGCACGGCATCGTGCACCATGTCGGTCACGTCATCCGCGACAACGACTTGGAGGAGGTCAACGGGGTTCTCATCATGAAGCCGGCACGTGCTGTTTTCGAGGCCAGCACGGTCGGAACGGTCGAGTCCGCCATCGTGGTGATGGACTCGGGCCTGCACCGCGGCATCGTCACCGAGCACGAGTTGACCGACCTCACCGGCCGCTTGTGGAACTGGCAGGGTGCCCGGGGCGCTCGGTACGCACTCTCGCTGGCCGATGGGCGGTCTGAGTCGCCCGGAGAGTCTCGATCGCGCTACCTGTTTCGTCGCGAAGGACTTCCCGTTCCTGACCTGCAGGTGCCGATCTACGACGCGTACGGCCAGCTCATCGGCTACAGCGACTTCGGCTGGCTCGAGTACCGCCACCTGGGCGAGTTCGACGGACTGATCAAGTACGGCGGCCTCCCCGGCGACCCAAGATCACCGCAGCAGGTCGTCTTCGACGAGAAGCGACGCGAGGATGCCATGCGCTCCCAGATGCTCGGCATGAGTCGATGGACGTGGCCTGAGATTGCCCCCGAGCGCGAGCACCGAACGGCGCAGCGGATTGCCGCCGAGATCGAGCAGTCGCACAGGCTGTACACCCACGGGCGCGTTGTCATCCCGCTGTCTTGATCACTCCACAAGCGTCTTGGTTACCCACCTCGCGCTGTGACCCTTGGTGGGTGACAAGAACGCGAGGCCTCATGGGAAACCGCACTCCAGCGCCTATTTGGCGTACGAGTGCATGCCCGACACGAAGAGGTTGATGCCCACGAAGTTGAAGACGAACGTGGCGAAGCCGATCAGCGCGATGATCGCGGCGGCCTTGCCCTTCCATCCCGCCGTCGCACGAGCGTGGAGGTAGCCGGCGTAGACGACCCAGGTGATGAAGGCCCAGACCTCCTTGGGGTCCCAGCCCCAATAGCGGCCCCACGCGTACTGGGCCCAGATCGGGCCGGCGATCAGCGCGGCGAACGTCCAGATCGGGAACGCGAACGCATGCACGCGATAGGCGACCTGGTCGATCTTGGCCGACGGCGGGATGCGCCACAGGAAGCCGACGCGGTCCTCCTCCGCCGTGGTGCGCTCGGCGCGTGCCTTGAGCAGGTAGAGCACCGAGGCCGCGGCGCCGACGAGGAACGCCGCACCCGAGATCATGGCGCCGAGGACGTGGATCACCAGCCAGTACGAGTGCAGGGCGGGCACGAGTGGTCCCGGCGGCACGAACACCAGCGCCGACAGACCCAGCACGACGGTGCCGAAGCCCGTGATGATCGGACCGACCCAGTCGATCGCCCACATCCGCACCAGGACGATGTACGCCGTGAGGGCCATCAGCGTCGCGGCGCAGCCGAACTCGTACATGTTGCCCCACGGCACGCGCTCCGCGGAGAGACCTCGGGCGACGACGCCGGCCAGCAGCACGAGCCAGGCCAGGCCCGTGAGCGAGAAGCCGATGCCGCCGGCGACGTCGCTGCGCTCAGAGGCGGTCTCCTCGTCGGGGGCCGCAGACTCGGCGTTGCCGGCGCCGACCAGCTCGCGTTCGGGCGCGATCTTGCGGGCGAACCCCCACTGCGCGACGTACGCGACGAACGCCAGGGCGAGGATGCCGGTGGCCGACGCGACGGCATAGTTGGAGAACTGCTCGTATTGCGCGGCAGTCATTGATGTTGTCTCCTCTGTCTCTCCAAGCGATTCGCGGAACCGCTCGAGGAAGGCGTCCAGGTCTGCCGGCAGGTCGTCACGGGGGACGCGGTCGAGCACGGCGACCTCCACCACGGTACGTGAACCGTCGCGACGGGCCCGGATCCAGGTCCTGCGCGGCTTGACCGTCAGCGACATGACCAGGCCCAGCAGACCGGCGACGATGCCGATCAGCGGCACCTGCACACCCGGCGACGAGCTGATCTGGAACCGGGCGAACTGCTTGAGGCCGGCGAACTCGATCGTGCCGCCGTTGGGCAGCTTCTGCGCCTGGCCCGGTTGCAGGCTGATGCGGTAGCCCTTGGCGCCGTTCATGTACTGCTTCATCTTGGACTTGTCGAGGATGTAGACCGACTGCGGTGTGCCCTCGTCGAGGCCCAGGTCGCCGTGCCACACGAACAGGCCGAGCAGCGGGTTGGCGGCGGCGGGATAGACCGAGATCGACGCGCCGTCGGCCCCGCTCGCGGCAGTCGGCAGGAAGAAGCCCTGGAAGCCGAGCTGCTCGGGCTCGGCGTCGGGGACCTTCACGACGCCGTTCGAGGTGTACGACGGATCGCTCGGCAGGAAGGGCACGGCCTCGTTGAACACGACCTCACCGTTGGCGTCGGTGACCTTGAGCACCGGCGAATAGCCCTGACCGACGAGGAACACCGATGTGCCGTCGATCTCGAGCGGGTGGTTGACCGTGATGTCGAACGTACGCTCGCCGGCTCCGGGCTTCGGGGTGTAGCTCCCCTGCGCCCGGAACAGTCTCGGAGCACCCTCCTGCTGGCTGCCGAGCGGCTGGAACTTGGCAGTGAACGAGTCGAGCTTGAGTGAGAACGGCGGCAGCTGGTCGGCCTTGAACAGCGACCCGGAACCGAACTCGTCGTACTGCGTCAGCGAGTTGGCGAAGCCCTGCCCCTCCGTCACGATCGCCGAGCCGCGATAGCCGAACAGCGTGCCGACCGCGACGCCGACCAGGACCACGACGACGCTGATGTGGAAGACCAGGTTGCCGGCCTCGCGCAGGAAGCCGCGCTCGGCGCTGAGCTCCCCGTCCACGACGTCGACCCGAGCCCGGCCAAGCGCCTGGCGGCCCGCGGCGATGACCTCGTCGACCGACGCCGAGGTGTCGAACGACGCGGAGGCCGGCAGGCGGGAGAAGTTGCGCGGCGCCTTGGGCGGCCGGGCACGCAGGGCACGGAGGTAGACGAACGACCTCGGGACGATGCACCCGATCAGCGAGACCATCAGCAGCAGGTAGACCGCGCTGAACCATGGCGACGTGTAGACGCTGAAGAAGCCGAGCTTGTCGAGCGTCGGCGCGCTCTTGGGGTGGTCGAGGAAGTACGCCTCGACGGCCCGCGCATCGACCCCGCGCTGCGGCACGAGCGAACCCGGCACGGCGGCGATCGCCAGCAGGAGCAGGAGGAACAGCGCCGTACGCATCGAGGTCAGCTGTCGCCAGAACCACCGGGTGAACTCCCGACGCCCCGAGGGCGGGAACCGCATTCTCGCTCATACCGGCGCCTCGAATCCGGTGACCCAGGTCTGCATCTCGCCGACCAGGTCGTTCCACGTGCCGGTCACGAGCATGACGCCGACGACGATCAGCAGCACGCCACCGGCGATCGAGACGCCGCGCTGGTGCCGCTTGAACCACGAGACGGTGCGCATGAACTTGCCGAAGCCCAGGGCGGCCAGCACGAACGGGATGCCGAGACCGAGGCAGTAGACCAGCGTGAGGAACGCACCGCGCGACGCCGAAGCGTCATCCGTCGCGAACGACAGGCGTCAGCACCGCGGTCAGCGTGGGCCCGATGCACGGGGTCCAGCCGAGCCCGAAGAACACGCCCAGCACCGGCGCGATGGCCAACCCCACGGTCGGCACCGCGTGGACGCGCGCCTCGCGCTGCATCAACGGGACGAGGCCGATGAAGACGAGCCCCATGACGATGACCAGGATGCCCGTGACGATCGACAGCGTGTGCCGGTGCTCCTCGAGCCGCAGCCCGACCGAGCCGAACAGCGCACCGCCGAGCACGAACACCGTGCTGAAGCCGAGCACGAACAGCAGCGATCCGGCCAGCAGCCGCCCGCGCCGCGCCGTCTCGAGATCTTGCGCAGCGACCCCCGAGACGTACGACAGGTAGCCGGGCAGCAGCGGCAGGACGCAGGGCGAGAAGAACGACACCAACCCGGCGAGCGCGGCGATCGGCACCGCGAGGAGGAGATTGCCTGAAGCGACGGTGTCGTGGAACCAGTCCGTCACGACGTGCTCTTCTGCACGTCGTCGATCACGCCGGCGAGCGTCGAGGCGCGGAGCTTGTCGTCCATGATGCGGGCCGCGACCCGCCCCTTGGAGTCGATGACCCACGTCGTGGGGATCGCCATGGTCGGCAGGCTGTCGACGAACTCGAGCTCGAGGCTTCCGCCCTCGTCGGCGAAGCTCGGATAGGTGATGCCCTTCTTGCGATTGAACGCGATCGCGGACGACGAGTCCGGCGTCCGGGTGAGCATGCCGATGAACTGCACGTCCTTGTCGGCGTACTCCTCGGAGACCTCCTTGAGCGCCGGCGCCTCCGCGCGGCACGGCGGGCACCACGGGCCCCACAGGTTGATCACCAGGGTCTTGCCTGCGAAGTCGGCGGTCGACAGCGGCTTGCCGTCGAGACCCTCACCCTCCAGCTTCGGAGCCGGCTTGCGATCGGCTGCCGGCACGAGCGTCACGAGGTCGTTCTTGTTGCCGTCGGCGCCGACGTAGCCGTCGGTGGTCCGGTCCCTGCCACCACTGCATGCGGCGACGAGGACCAGCGCCCCGACCGCCACCGTGACGCGGAGGGTATGGCTCAACGTGCGCACGTTAGGCGCCGCCGACGAACTTCTTGCGCAACGCCTCGGGGATGAGGTCCCCGGCCGGCTCGCTGTAGGTCAGGCCGACGAACGCGTCGTCGTCGAACGTCAGCGTCGTGAGGCTCGCCAGCGAGCACTGACGCTTGCGGGGGTCGTGGGCGAAGCGCGCCTTCTCGTACGACCGGCGGGCCGTCCAGACCGGCAGCTGGTGCGACACGATGACCGCCTCGTGGCCGCGAGCGGCTTCGCGGGCGTCGTCGACGGCGGCGCGCATACGGGCCGCGATCTCCTTGTAGGGCTCGCCCCACGACGGCGTGAGCGGGTTGCGCAGGTGCCACCAGTTCTGCGGGCGCTTGAGTGCACCGTCGCCGACGCCGAACGTCTTGCCCTCGAACTTGTTGCCCGCCTCGATGACGCGCTCGTCGGTCTCGATGTCGAGCTTGAGGATCTCCGACAGCGGCCTGGCCGTCTGCTGCGCGCGCTCCAGCGGCGAGGCGACGAGGTGGGTGATGTCGTTGCCCTTGAGCGAGTCGGCGACCTTGGCGGCCATCTCGTGCCCGAGCTCGGAGAGGTTGTAGCCGGCGATGCGGCCGTAGAGGACGCCCATCGGGTTGTGGACCTCGCCATGCCGCATCAAATGCACGATCGTTCGAGTCGTCATCGGTCGTCGTCCTTGTCAGCTGTCGGGGATGTCGCTTGGGCAGCAGCGCGTGCCGCGGCGGGCAGCGCCTCGGCAATTCTAGAGAGTGCCTCCGAGTCGTGCGCCGCCGAGACGAACCAGCACTCGTACGCACTCGGTGGGAGGTAGACGCCGGCGTCGAGCATCGCGTGGAAGAACGGTCGATAGCGCCATGCCTCCTGCGCCTGCGCACCGGCGAAGTCCGTCACGGGCTTGTCGACGCCCCAGAAGACGCTGAACATGTTGCCGGCGTTCTGCAGGGCGTACGTGACACCGGCCGCGTCGAGCGCGTCGGCCACCAGACCCTGCAGCTGGGTCGAGGCATCATCGAGCCGGGCGTACGCATCGGCGTCGGCCAACCGCAGCGTCGTGAGACCTGCGGTCGTCGCGATCGGATTGCCCGACAGCGTGCCGGCCTGGTAGACGGGGCCGACCGGCGCGAGCTGTTCCATCACGTCGCGGCGACCGCCGAATGCCGCCGCCGGGAAGCCGCCGCCCATGACCTTGCCGAACGTCAGCAGGTCGGGCTGCCAGCCCTCTGGCTCGCCGTCGACGCCCCAATGTCCCGAGCGGGTGACCCGGAAGCCGGTCATGACCTCGTCACTGATGAACAGGGCACCGTTGCGGGAGCACGTCTCGGCGAGGAAGCCGTTGAAGCCCGGCTCGGGCGGGACGACACCCATGTTGCCGGGCGCAGCCTCGGTGATGAGGCACGCGATCTGGTCGCCGTACGCCTCAAAGGCCGCCTCGACTGCTGCCCGGTCGTTGTAGGGCAGCACGATGGTGTCGGCCGTGACGTGAGCCGGTACGCCCGGTGTCTCCGGCAGGCCCAAGGTGACGACGCCCGAGCCGGCCTCGGCCAGGAGCGCGTCGACGTGACCGTGATAGCAGCCGGCGAACTTCACGATCTTGTCGCGCCCGGTGAAACCGCGGGCGAGGCGGATCGCCGACATCGTGGCCTCGGTGCCCGACGACACGAGGCGCACGGACTCTGCCGGCGTACGCCCGACGATCTCCTCGGCGAGCAGGACCTCCGGCTCGCTGGGCGTACCGAACGACGTGCCGCGGCCGACCGCGTCGGACACCGCAGCAAGGACCTCAGGGTGGGCATGCCCCAGCAGCATGGGGCCCCACGAGCCGACCAGGTCGACGTAGCGGTTGCCGTCGACATCAGTCAGCCAGGCTCCGGATCCGGACCGCATGAAGATCGGGGTGCCGCCGACCGCCCTGAAGGCGCGCACCGGGGAATTGACGCCTCCGGGCGAGACGACTTTGGCGCGGTCGAACAGGCCTTGCGAAGCGGGGTTGGAAGTCACGCCTTCCATTGTCCTCAATGGGATTTGCGGTTGGTCAGCGGAGTCGACAGACCGTAACCAACGGGCCGCTGGCCTCGTTGAGCAGGTGGTCATTGCTTTGCGGCGCGTCGCGGCGGGCAGTAACATCGGTTTACGCTATGTCGCACTTGTCGCGACAGCATGGAGGGGCACGTTACTTATGGGAGCTCGCAAGCTGACGCGTTGGCAAAAGGCCAGCGCCCTGGTTCCGATGGCAGTTCTGGTCGGAGCATGGGGTGCGATGGCGACCAGCGGGGGGCTCGCATCGGCGTCCGGTGACAACACCGGATCCGACATCCCGGCTGTGCCCGCTACCGCTTTCGAGGACCCCGCGAGCGTCCAGCCGACGCCCGCCGGCATCGACCAGAAGGCCGGCCTCGACGGCACCGTGTCGACGCTGTCCACCAACGGCATCCCGTCGTCAGCGCTCTACGCCTACCACCGTGCCGAGACCCTCCTGGGCAAGGCCGACGCGTCGTGCAAGCTGCCGTGGAACCTCGTTGCCGCGATCGGCCGCGTCGAGTCCAACCACGGTCGCACCGGCGGCAACGCGCTCAACGCAGACGGTGTTGCCAAGCCCGGCATCTACGGCGTCGCCCTCGACGGCAATGACGGCCGCGCCAAGATCTCCGACTCCGACAGCGGCGCCCTCGACAACGACCCGGTCTATGACCGCGCTGTCGGGCCCATGCAGTTCATCCCCGGCACCTGGAAGTCCGTCGCGGTCGACTCCGACAACGACGGCAAGAAGAACCCGCAGGACATCGACGACGCCGCCACTTCGGCCGGCATCTACCTGTGCGCCGGCACGGACGACCTCTCGACCAAGTCAGGTGCGTCCAAGGCCGTCAAGCGCTACAACCACTCCGACTCCTACGTCGACCTGGTGCTGGCGATCTCCGCCCGATACGCCCAGGGTGACTTCACCCAGTCGCCCAACGGCTACTCGACCGCATCGGTCCTGACGTCGTCGTCCAACGACCAGACGCTGACCCCCAAGCAGCGCGACAAGGCCAAGGACGCCGAGGACAAGGCCAACAACGACCCGAAGCCCGGCACTGGTGGAGGCACCGGCGGCGGCACTGGTGGAGGCACGGGCGGCGGCACCGGTGGAGGCACGGGCGGCGGCACCGGTGGAGGCACCGGCGGCACCACGTCCGGCGGCGTCACCGGTCTGGTCGACGGCCTCGTCGGCGACCTGACCGGCGGTGGCACTGGGGGCACGACCGGCGGCGGCTCCGGCGGCGGCACTTCGGCGACGCTGACCTGGGCCCAGGCCAAGGCTCAGTGCCTCTCTGAAGGCATCTCCGCGCTCGACGTGCTCAGGCTCACCAACTGCATCACCACACTGCTGAGCTGAGGCGCGGGCTCCGCCCGCAAGCGACTTCGTCGCTACCACGCTTCGCGTGGGCGCCTGCCTCGCTTCGCTCGGCACATGGTCGCCTTCCTACCGGCGAGGCGGCTCAGCGGTTGAGGCGCGTGGCGAGCTCTGCGGCCCAGTAGGTCAGCACGATGTCGGCGCCAGCTCGACGGATCGACAGGATGATCTCGTCGATCGTGCGCTCGCGGTCGAGCCAGCCGTTGGCGGCGGCGGCCTCGACCATCGCCATCTCGCCGGAGATGTTGTAGGCCGCGACCGGCACGTTGACCGTCGCGCGCACGTCGGCGATCACGTCGAGGTAGGACAGCGCCGGCTTGACCATGACGATGTCGGCACCCTCGTCGATGTCGAGCAGCACCTCCCGGATCGCCTCGCGGGCGTTGGCCGGGTCCTGCTGGTACGTCTTGCGGTCGCCCTGGAGCGACGACGCGATCGCCTCGCGGAACGGACCGTAGAACGCGGAGGAGTACTTCGCGGCATAGGCCAGGATCACGGTGTCGTCGAGTCCGGCGTCGTCGAGTGCTGCCCGGATGACGCCGACCTGGCCGTCCATCATGCCGCTGGGCCCGACGACGTGGGCGCCGGACTCGGCCTGCACGACGCCCATCTGGGCGTAGATCTCGAGGGTCGCGTCGTTGTCGACCCGACCCTTGGCGTCGAGCACGCCGCAGTGTCCGTGGTCGGTGAACTCGTCGAGGCAGAGATCCGACATGACCAGCAGGTCGTCGCCGACCTCGGCTCGTGCGTCGGCCAGCGCGACGTTGAGGATGCCGTTGGGATCCAGGGCGCCGGACCCCTGGGCGTCCTTGTGCTCCGGCACGCCGAACAACATGACGCCGCCCAGCCCGAGAGCGGCTGCCTCGGCGTACGCCTTGCGGGCGGACTCGCGCGTGTGCTGCACGACGCCGGGCATGCTGGCGATCGGTTGCGGCTGGCTGATCCCCTCCGCGATGAACATCGGGAGGATCAGCTGCGACGGCTGGACATGCGTCTCCGCCACCAACCGCCTCATCGCCGGCGACTGGCGCAGGCGACGAGGACGGTCAGCAGGGAAAGGCATGGTTACGCGCCCTCGAAGAAGCAACGGTAAGGGCGCGCAACCATGCTGCCCTGATGATTCGCTCGCTGGCGCTCGCTCATGTCTCAGGCCTTGCGGCGCGTCGAGGGACGCTTCTGCGAAGGCTTGGTGACCGGCTCACCCGCGTCGAGGAACGCGAGGCGACGAGCCGCGCCGAACTCGGCGAGCGCATCGGCCAGGACCTCGACCGACGGCGACTCGGCGAGGACGTCGACCCGCAGGCCGTGCTCCTCGGCGGTCTTGGCGGTCGCCGGGCCGATGCACGCGATGATCGTCGACGTGTGCGGCTTGCCGGCGATGCCCACGAGGTTGCGGACCGTGGACGACGAGGTGAACATGACCGCGTCGAACTTGCCGGTCTTGATCGCCTCGCGTGTCGGCGCTGGCGGCGGGGCCGCCCGGACGGTGCGGTAGGCCGTGACGTCGTCGACCTCCCATCCGAGATCGACGAGTCCGGCCACGAGGGTCTCGGTCGCGATGTCGGCGCGAGGCAGGAAGACCCGGTTGATCGGGTCGAGCAGGTCGTCGTACGGCGGCCAGTCCTCGAGCAGGCCGCGAGCCGACTGCTCACCGCTGGGGATGAGGTCGGCGCGGATGCCCCACGTGGCGATGGCCTCGGCGGTCTTGTCGCCGACCGCAGCGATCTTGAGGCCCGAGAACGCGCGAGCGTCCAGCCCGTACTCCTCGAACTTCTCGCGTACGGCCTTGACGGCGTTGACGCTGGTGAAGGCGATCCACTCGTAGCGACCCTCGACGAGGCCGCGCACGGCCTTGTCCATCTGCTGCGGGTTGCGCGGCGGCTCGACCGAGATCGTCGGGACCTCCTCGGAGAGGGCGCCGAAACCACGCAGGCGCGCGGCGAGGCTGGCGGACTGCTCCTTGGTGCGAGGCACCAGCACGCGCCAGCCGTAGAGCGGCTTGGTCTCGAACCACGACAGCGCCTCGCGCATCGTGACGACCTGGCCGACGACCGTGATGGCCGGCGCGGTCATGCCGGCTGCCTTGGCGTCGGCGGCGATGTCGGCAAGCGTCGAGACGACCGTGGTCTGCTCGGTCGTCGTGCCGACGCGGGTCATGGCGACCGGCGTCTCGGCGGAGCGGCCGGCGGCGACGAGCCCCGCGGCGACCTCGCCGATGCGGGCGACCGCCGAGAGCAGGACCAGGGTGTCCTGGCCGGCGTGCTCGGTCCAGTTGATCGAGGCGTCTCCGACGCTGACGACGGAGTACTCGCGGTGCGTGCGGTTGGTCAGCGGCACGCCGGCGTACGCGGGCACGGCCGAGACCGAGGAGATGCCGGGCACGATCTCGAAGCCGATGCCGGCCTTGCTGCAGGCCGCGGCCTCCTCGGGCGCCGTCGCGTAGGTGAACGGGTCACCCGCGATCAGGCGTACGACGTGGGAGCCGGTCTTGGCGTACTTGACGACGAGCCGGGCACGCGCGGCGTGCGTCAGGGTCTCGCCGTCCTCGCCGACCCCGCCGTCGACGATCTCGGCACCGTTGGTGACGAGGGCTGCCTGCTCGGGCAGCTCCGTGATGACGATGTCCGCCTGGGCGAGCAGCTCAGCCGCGCGCACCGTCAGCAGGCTGGCATCGCCCGGTCCGGCGCCGACGAAGCTCACGTGGCCGCGGACGGCCTTGTTCGCGTTCGGTCGAGCCGGGGACGGTGCTTCTCGCATCGCAGTGGTGATGGTCACGGTGGTCCTTTTCTCGGTCTGCCTGGGGGTTATGAGGCGACAGCCACAAGGGTGTCTGCGCCTTCGGCGAGCATCTCGGCAGCGAGACGCTCCCCGACCGCGGCGGCTTCGGATGGCAAGCCGGTCGCGGACAGTCGGATGGTGGGCGAGCCGGAAGTACTTCCGACCACGGCACGGAGCCAGAGCTCGTCACCGTCGTCGCCTTGGGCGACTTCGGCGAGAGCTCCCACAGGTGCACTGCAGCCTGCCTCGAGGGTGGCGAGGAGACTGCGCTCAGCAGTGACGGCAGCACGGGTGTCGCTGTCGTCGAGGCCGCTGAGTAGTTGGATCGTCGCGTCATCATCGGCGCGACATTCGCAGGCAAGTGCTCCCTGCCCAGGGGCGGGAAGCATCTGCAGAGGATCAATGACTTCGGTCGCCTCGTCGGCGCGGCCGAGCCGCAGCAGTCCGGCGCGGGCGAGCAGGACGCCGTCGTAGTCGCCCGATGCGACTTTGGCGATGCGGGTGTCGACATTGCCGCGGATCGGGACGACCTCGACGCCAAGGCCGAGCGCGTTGAGCTGCGCCTCCCGACGAGGAGAGCCGGTGCCGATGCGGGCGCCCTGCGGCAGCTCGCCGAGGGTCAGGCCGTCGCGGGCCACGAGCACGTCGCGCGGGTCCTCGCGCTGCGGGATCGCGGCGAGCGCCAGCCGGGGATCGGGGGTGGTCGGCAAGTCCTTGAGGGAGTGCACGGCGATGTCGACGTCACCGCGTACGAGCGCCTCGCGCAGGGCCGCGACGAACACGCCCTGGCCGCCGAACTCGACGAGCGGCTGCTGGCTGCGATCACCCTCGGTCGAGATCGTGACGAGCTCGACGTCGACGCCGGTCGCCCGGAGGCGGTCGGCGATCAGGCCCGACTGGGTCATGGCGAGCGCTGAAGCGCGCGTGCCGAGGCGGAGGGTCGTCATGCGGGATCCCCCTTGACCTGGGTCACGGCATCAACGGTGGACTGGTCGAGTGCGAACAGGTCGGCGAGCGCCTCGGCATACGTCAGATCGGCCCGGCCGTCGATGAGCTGCTGGACGCGGACCGTCGGAGCGTGGATGAGCTTCTCGGCGACGCGGTGCAGCGCCTTGCGGACCGCGGCGAGCTCGTCGGCGGTGAGATCCGGCAGGCGGGTCTCGATGCGTGCGAGCTCGGCGGCGACGACATCGGTCGCCATGGTGCGCAGCGCGACAACGGTGGGGGTGATGTGCGACGCGGCCTTGGCGGCGAGGAACGTACGGACCTCGTCCTCGACGATCGCGCGCACCTGCTCGACGTCGCCGGCGAGCTCGGTGTTCTCACCGAGTCGGGCCAGCACGACGAGGTCGATGAGGTTGACGCCCTCGACGTCGCGAACCGCCGGGTGGACGTCGCGCGGCAGCGCCAGGTCGATCAATGCCATGGAGCGCCCGGCGGTGGCGTTGGCGATGCGCTCGCGGTCGAACACGACCCCGGTCGCGCCGGTGCAGCTGATCAGCACGTCGGTCGCGGACAGCTCGACGTCCATGGCCTCCCAGCGAACCGCGCTGACGCCGAACGTGGCGACCAGGGCGTACGCGCGCTGGAACGTGCGGTTGGCGACCATGATCCGGCTCGGCGCGACGCCACGGCCGATCAGGGTGCGAACGGCGAGGCTGGCCATCGTGCCCGCGCCGGCGACCAGGAACCGGGTGTCGTCGGCGTCGACGACGTCACCAGCGGCGTCGAGGCCAGCCGTGACGATCGACGGAGCGAGACGGTCGATGCCGGTCTCGGCGTGGCCACGCTTGCCGATGCGAAGGGCCTGCTGGAACAGCGCGTTGAGCGCCGAGCCAACGGTCTGCTCGGCCTGGGCGCTGTGGAGCGCGTCGCGGACCTGACCGAGGATCTGGCTCTCACCGAGGATCATCGAGTCCATGCCGGCGGCGACGCCGAACAGGTGCGCGACCGCTGCCTCGTCGAAGTGGACGTAGACGTGGCGGACGAAGTCGTCGCGGTCGAGCCCGGAGTGCTCGGCGAGCAGCCGCGACACTTCTTCGACCGCGCCGTGGAACCGCTCGGCCTCGACGTAGATCTCGACGCGGTTGCAGGTCGAGATGACGACCGACTCGGAGACGAAGGGCGCCTCGAGCACGAGGTGCGAGAGCTTGACGGCCGCATCGGTGTCGAGCGACGCGTGCTCGAGGATGTCGATCGGAGCCGACTTGTGTGACATGCCAACAACCAGAACGCTCATGCCGTCGCTTCCTTCCCGGCCTTGCGCTGCTCGTGATAGGCGAGGATCTGCAGCTCGATCGACAGGTCGACCTTGCGCACGTCGACGCCGTCGGGGACCTGCACGAGTGCCGGCGCGAAGTTGAGGATGCTCGTGATGCCTGCTGCGACGAGGCGGTCGGCAACCTCCTGGGCGGCCGTGCCCGGCGTCGCGATGATGCCGATCGAGATCTCGCGCTCCTTGACGATCGCCGTCAGGTCATCGAGCGATGAGACCTTGATGCCGGAGATGACCTTGCCGACGCGCTTGGGATCGGCGTCCACGAGGGCTGCGACGCGGATGCCGCGCGTGCTGAAGCCCTGGTAGGCCGACAGTGCCGAGCCGAGGTTGCCGACGCCGACGATGACGACGTCCCAGTCCTGGGTCTGGCCGATCTCGCGGGCGATCTGGTAGCGGAGGTACTCGACGTCATAGCCGACACCGCGGGTGCCGTAGGAGCCGAGGTAGGACAGGTCCTTGCGGAGCTTGGCCGGGTTGACGCCGGCATTCTCGGCGAGGTCGTTGGAGGAGCACGTCGAGACACCCTGCTCGGTCAACGCGTTGAGAGCGCGCAGGTAGACCGGCAGACGGGCAACGGTGGCATCGGGGATGCCACGAGCGCTTCCGTCCGCGAGGGGGGTGCGAAGTATGGTCACGGTGCTCCTGCACTGCACGGCCGGGGATTATCCCTGTCGGGACTGGCGTGCGATGCGACCCCAGTTTAAGAGTTTGTGAACGCGTTAACAAAATCGTGACTCAGGGCGATGGCATATCTCACATGTGCTTGCGCCTCAGGGTGTACGCGCGAGTGCCTTCCGCAGGCGTACCGGATCGACCCGCCAGAAGTCGTGCTGCGCCCCGTCGACGAACGTGACGGGCACCTGATCGGTGAACCGGGTCGTCAGGTCGTCGTCGGTCGTGATGTCGACCCGCGCCCAGGTGTCACCCGTCTCGGCGCAGATCTCGGCGACCTGCGCCTCCGCGACGTCGCACAGGTGACAGCCGGGGCGGGAGTAGACGACGACACGGGCATCGCCGGAGTGGGCGATCGTCACGATGCGTCGAGGCCGAGCGTCTCGCTGCGGGCGAGGGCGCGCAGGCGACCCTTGGCGACCTTGCCGGTCGCAGAGTGCGGCAGGCCTTGCACGACCACGACCCGCTTGGGCTGCTTGAAGCGCGCGAGCCGCGTGCGGCAGTGCGCCTCGACCGCCTCGATGATCGTGGTCTCCGGCGTTTCGGGGTTCTCCGGCACGACGAATGCCACAACGGCCTCGCCGGTCTCCTCGTCCGGCAGGCCGACGACAGCGACCTGCGTGACGCCCGGGACCTCGGCGATGACGTCCTCGACCTCGAACGGATAGACGTTGAACCCGGAGACGATGACCAGCTCGCGGAGCCGGTCGACCAGTGTCAGGTCGCCATCACCGTCAAGAAAGCCGATGTCGCCCGTGGGATACCAACCGTCGTCGCGAGGACCATCGACCCCGTCGGGCCAGTAGCCGGAAAAGAGGTTGTCGCCCTTGACCCAGATCTCCGCCGGGTCGCCAGGCTGGGCGTCGTGGTCATTGGCCTCCACGATGCGCAGGTCGACGCCCGGCAGCGGGCGACCGACCGAGCCGGGCTTGGGCGCTGCGCCCTCAGCGCGGCGGGACCCGAACGTCGTGGCGATGACAGGTGCGGTCTCGGTGAGTCCGTAGCCCTGCTCGATGTGCTTGCCGGACGAGGCGAAGAACGTCTCGGCGAGCTCGGGATCGAGGGCCGAGGCACCGGACAGGATGGTCGTGACCCGGTCGAGCTTGGTGCGCAGATCATCGCGCCCGGCCCATGCCGCCACGACGGGCGGTGCCAGCGGGATGTTGGTGACCCCTTCCGCCACGATCTGGTCCAGCAGGCCACCTGGATCGAAACCGTCGACGAGCAGCACGCAGGCGCCCTGGCGTACGGCCTGGCCGAGCACGCAGTTGAGGCCATAGATGTGGAACATCGGCAGGAGCCCCAGGCACACGTCGTCGGACGTCATCGCCGGCGGCTCGAGCAGGGCGATCTGTTCGATGTTGGCGATCAGTGCCCGGTGCGTCAGCATCGCACCGCGCGGCTTGCCGCTCGTGCCGGACGTGTAGAGCACGACGGCGAGAGCCTCGGAGTCGGCAGGGGCCGCGGGGGCTGTTCCGACAGCGTCGGCCAGGAACGTCTCGAACGCTGTCTCGTCCTTCTGCGGCGTGGCGCCGTCGACGATCACGCTGACCCGGTGGTCGTCCGTGACCGCCTCGCGAACCTGGGCGATGCCGGCCTCGTCGCACAGCACGACGCGGGCGATGGAGTCGGCCAGCATGCGGCCGATCTCGCGGGTCGTCGATCGCGGGTTGATGGGCACCGCGACCATGCCGCCGCGAAGGATCCCGAAGTACGCGATCGGCAGGTCGATGCGGTTGGCCATCACGATCGCCACACGCTGCCCGGCCACCAGTCCGCGGGCAGACAAACCTCGCGCCACCGCGTCGGCAGCATCGTCGAGCTGTCGCCAGGTGACCTCACGCCGTTCGGCGTGATGCTCGACCAATGCGACGTCGTCGGGAGCGTTGGACGCAGCGTCGCGGAGGTAGTCGCTGACATTGACTGTCACGCCTCCGAGTCAACCACACGTGGTGAGCGTGGGAGGGCGTTAGTCTCAGTTGCATGTCCCGGGATGCGCGACCCGATCAGCCCCGCAATCTGCGGTCGCGATCGGTCCTGTCCGGTCAGGCCGCCGCCTCGGCCGCCGAGGTCGAGAATGCCCTCACGACGGAGCCCGACACCACGGGCGCGGCATTCTTCGACGTCGACAACACGATCATGCAAGGTGCGTCGATCTTCCACCTCGCCCGCGGCCTGCATCGGCGCCAGTTCTTCACGACCAAGGACATCGTCAAGGCCACGTGGCAGCAGCTCTATTTCCGCGTCGCGGGAGTCGAGGATCCCGAGCACATCGCCAAGGCTCGATCGTCCGCACTCGCGTTCATCGCAGGGCACAAGGTCTCCGAGCTCGAGGAGATCGGCGAGGAGATCTTCGACGAGCACATGGCGCACAAGATCTGGCCCGGGACCCGCGCGATCGCCCAGTGGCACCTCGACCGGGGCCAGCGCGTGTGGCTGGTGACCGCCGCCCCGATCGAGATCGCCAACGTCATCGCGCGACGCCTGGGCCTGACCGGGGCCCTGGGCACCGTGCCGGAGCATGTCGACGGCGTCTACACCGGCGAGCTGGTCGGTGAGATGCTGCACGGCGAGGGCAAGGCGACGGCGATTCGCGAGATCGCCGAGCGGGAGGGCCTGGTGCTGGCGGACTGCTACGCATACTCCGACTCCAGCAACGATCTGCCGATGCTGTCGCTGGTCGGGCATCCGTGTGCCGTCAACCCGGATTCGACTCTGCGCGCACACGCCAGAAGCAACGGGTGGCGCATCCGCGACTACCGCACGGGACGCAAGGTCGCTCTGTTCGGCAGCAAGGGTGTGATGGCGGCGATTGCGGCTGGCGGAGCGTGGCGCGTGCTTCGTCACAGAAAAACCTCAAGGCACTGACAGCGCCCCTGCCCCGCGTTAGTATTTCGGGGATCAGGGAGGGCCTGTGAGAATCACCACGAGCGGTTTGCGCGTCGCGCTGTCTCTTGCGCTCGCGACCCCTGACGACCGCGCGCTCCAGATCGCCCTTTCGGTCGCGGACTCTCCGGCGTACGCACCGTCCACCGGCTCGGGCAGTCCGAGCGACGACAACGATCCCGAAGCGACTCGCCTGCGCGCACTGGTCGACCTCGCCAAGGAGGGCGACGCCGAGGCGTTCGGCCAGCTCTACGACCACTACGTGTCTGGTGTGTTCCGGTTCGTCTACTACCGCGTCGGGTCCCAGCAGCTTGCCGAGGACCTCACGAGCGAGACGTTCGTCCGCGGCCTCCGCGCGATCCAGCGGTTCAACTGGCAGGGCAAGGATTTTGGCGCCTGGCTCACCACGATCGCCCGCAACCTCGTCGCCGACCACTTCAAGTCCAGCCGGGCCCGACTCGAGATCGTCGCCGAGACGATCCCCGAGGGCAAGGCCACGGTCGCCAGCCCGGAGCAGGAAGTCCTGGCGCTGATCTCCAACGAGATGCTGTTCGAGGCGGTCAACTCACTGCCCAACGAGCAACGCGACTGCATCCTCATGCGGTTCATCCAGGGCATGTCGATCGCCCAGACCGCCGCCGCACTCGGTCGCAGCGAGGGCGCCATCAAGCAGCTCCAGCTGCGGGCCGTCCGAAGCCTTGCCAAGACGATGCCGGAGGATGCCCGATGATGCCCACCGGCCCGTTTGTCCTGTCATGTGTTCGTAACCTCGGGGCACCCCAGATCGTTGCATCTGCTGGAACGTCCACAGCAGTAAGGAACCCATCATGATCGGCCGTCGCTCCCACGACGACGCCCAGTCCTTCGAGGAGGCTTGGAGCGGCCGCGCACCCGGTGACGAACACATCGCCGAGCTCGTGCGCTTCGCCGAGGCCCTGTGCGAGGCTGCGGTTGCCGAGCCCACGCCGGCGTTCCGCGAGTCACTTCGCACCCAGCTCATGACCGAGGCCGAGACGGTGCTCGTCCCGATGCCGGCCAAGGTCCACGCAGCGCCTGCCCGCGAGGCCCGTCCCGTACGCCGTCGCGTCGCCGGTCTCACCGCCGCCATGGTCGCCTCCGCAGGGGTCGTCGGCATCGTCTCCTCGAGTGCGTCCGCGGTTCCCGGCGAGATGCTCTACCCCGTCAAGCGAAGCGTCGAGTCTGTCGAGCTCGCGCTGCACCGCGACGACGCCTCCCGCGGCTCGTTCCAGCTGCGCCAAGCCTCCGAGCGTCTGGCCGAGGCTCGCGAGCTGAGCGCCAATGGTGCTTCTGAGAGCCTCATCGCCGACACGCTCGAAGACTTCGCCTCACAGGCCGAGTCCGGTTCTGAGGCGTTGTTCAGTGACTACACCGACAGCGGCGAGCAGAAGTCGATCCGCACCGTCAACGACTTCGCTGTCGCAGCGACCGCCGACCTCTCCGCGCTGTCGTCACAGCTCCCCCCGGGTGCCGACGACTCGTTCGAGGCTGCCACAGCCGCCATCAGTGACCTGGCGACGCAGGCATCGTCGCTGTGCAGCGCCTGCACGACCGGCGATCTTCAGAAGCTGGTCGCTTCCGTCGAGGGCCTTTCGGTGACGCCCAAGAGCCACACCGATTCGAAGACGACCGACGATCAGTCGGGCACTCAGTCGGGCACCGACTCCGAGCCCGCCGAGACGCCGACGGCAGCAGCGCCGACCCAGAAGCCCATCATCGCGCTGCCGACACCTGGCCAGACCACCAAGGCGCCGTCGCTGAGCGACATCACGGACCCGGTCGTCGGAGCCGTGCTCGGCGATGACAACCAGGAAGGCCTCATCCCGGGCCTGCTGAACGGGTTGCTGGGCAACAAGTAGGGCGCGCGGCTCTCGTTCCTAGAAGAACGCGTTGCCTCGGTCGACCAGCAGGCTGTAGAGCGTCTGCTGGATCGTCTCGCGCACCTGGTCGGTGACGTTGAACAACAGCATCGGGTCGTCCGCCGACTCTGGTTCGTACGCGTCCGTGCGGATCGGCTCGCCGAACTCGATGATCCACTTGCTGGGCAACGGGATCATGCCGAGCGGGCCGAGCAGCGGGAAGAACGGCGTGATCGGCAGGTAGGGCAGACCGAGCAGGCGCGCCAACGAAGGGACGTTGCCGACGAGCGGGTAGATCTCCTCGGCGCCGACGATCGACACCGGCACGATCGGCACCTGCGCACGCATCGCCGACGACACGAAGCCGCCGCGGCCGAACCGCTGAAGCTTGTAGCGCTCCGCGAACGGCTTGCCGATGCCCTTGAACCCTTCGGGCCAGACGCCCGCGAGCTCGCCGGTCGTCAGGAGCCGCTCGGCGTCCTCGGTGCACGCCAGGGTGGCGCCAACCTTGCGGGCGATCTGGCCGACGAACGGCAGCGAGAACACCAGGTCGGCACCGAGCGGTCGCAGGTTGCGTCCGGAGTACTTCTTGACGGCATAGCCCGTGATGAGACCGTCGATCGGGACCGTGCCGGAGTGGTTGGCGACCAGCAGCGCACCGCCCTCGGCCGGGATGTTCTCGACGCCGCGGACCTCGAGGCGGAACCACTTCTCGGCGAGCGGCTCGATCGCCGCCACCAGAACCTCGGTGATCTGCGGGTCGAAGCCGAACTCGTCGACCTCGTAGTCGCCGCTCATGCGCTTGCGGATCGTCGCCAGGAGGGTTGCGATGCGCGCCTCCCAGTCGGAGCCGAGGACGCGCTGGGCGGCCTGGATGACGGCCACCACGATCTCGTCGATCGGGATGCCGGCCGACAGCGGTGCGGCGCCGGCCGTCCGCGTACGCTTCGCGGCCTCCTCGGCGGCTGCGGCTGCGGCGGCTGCCGCGTCCTCGTCGGTCACTGCACGGAGCCTTGGCTTCGGCTGCTGCGGTGGAGCGGTGCTCTTGGGCGGGGTCGGCTTGGACGTCGCCGCCTTCTTGGCGGCTGCCTTCTTGGCCGCCGGCTTCGCGGCCGGCTTGGCCGGCTGCTGGCTCGGGTGCTTGACCTTGGAGACGGGCTTCTTGGCGGGCGGCGCGCCGGCCAGGGCCCGGGCCGCGGCTGAGGGCGAGGTCTGGCGGTTGCCGCGACCGGCCTTGCCGGCCGACCCGATGGTCTTGCGCTCGTCGGTCATGCGCGTACCCCCACGGCCGCCATGATGCCGGGCCTCACCGACTGGCGGAACTCATCGAACGTCTCCTGCGACGTGCGGGTCAGCTCATAGCCGAAGATGTCCCGCAGCGCCGATGGTGTCGACGACCCGGCCGTAGGTCAGCAGCCGGTGCAGATCAGGCGGGATGTCGGAACCGGCCGCGCGCAGCACCCGGCGAGCGGCAGCGGCGAAGCCGATCGGCGGCAGCGGGATGATCGGTCGGCCGAGCCGGCGAGCCGCCTGGCTCAGCAGCACGACACCGTCGCCGGCGAGGTTGAACGTGCCGGGCCGGTCCTTGAGGATCGCCTGCTCAAGGACCGCGACCGCATCGTCCAGGTCGGAGAACTGCATGCGGGGATCGAAGCCCATGACCGCCGGGAGCACGGGGCTGGAGAGGTAGGTCGCCATCGGCGTCTCGATCGACGGGTGCAGGATCTGCGCCGAGCGCAACGTCGTGATGATGACCTCGGGACGCCGCCGCGCGAACCCACGGACGTACGACTCGACCTCGACGATGTCCTTGGGGAACCCGCTGCGTACGCCGTCGCGGGCGAGCAGTGACTCGGTGAACATCGCCGGGTCGCGCGGCGACGAGCCGTAGACCGCGGTCGAGGAGCCGAGGACGAACTTGGTGACGGTCGCGGAGCGCTGGCAGGCGGCCAGGAGCTGCATCGTGCCGATGACGTTGAGCTCCTTGGCGCCACCGGCCCGGCCGCGCTTGGGCGGGTTGACGTCGAGGTGGACGACGGTGTCGACGTCCTCGACGGCGATGACCTTGCCCACGACCGGGGTGCGGATGTCGGCGCGGACGAACTTCACGCCACCGAGGTCACCCGGCGGCAGCATCGTGTCGATGCCGACGACCTTGCTGATGCCCGCGCCCTCGCCAAGGTCCGCGAGTCGGCGCGCGAAGAGCGACGCAAACGATCCCGCGACACCGGTGACGAGGACAGACCGGGCCATGCAGACCTACTTGCCCAGACGACGACGCTGCACTCGGGTGCGCTTGAGCATCTTGCGGTGCTTCTTCTTCGACATCCGCTTGCGGCGCTTCTTGATGACTGAACCCACGGGTCACAACTCAATTCTTGTTGGCCACGCGAGGTGGCTGGTGCCTGAGATTGGTGGCCATTGTGGGGATCGCTGACCGTCGCGTGGCGAGGCTGCGGTCCCCCGTAGTGGCTGCGAACAGCCTACACGTCAGCATTGGTCGGGATTTTCACCGACCATGGACGCGATGCAAGCGGCCAACGCAGGTTCGGCGCGTGGTCAACCGGCCTGGAAGTAGGACTTGCCGAGGAACTCCTCGACTGCGTGCTCGGGCACCCGGAAGGAGCGCCCCACACGGACGGCTTCGAGCTCGCCTGAGTGGACGAGACGGTAGACCGTCATCTTCGAGACCCGCATCTGTGCCGCCACTTCCGCGACGGTCAAGAACGTCGGTCCGGATGCCATGTCACCACCTGCTTCCTGAGGGGCACGCGCGCTCTCCGGCTTCCCCACCGGAGAAACAGCGCGCGTGCCTTGGTTGAGACTAGTGCCTCGTGAGGCCTCCGGGACAGTAGTTACCCAAATTCGCTTGGTGTAGCGCATCACCCCTGGAATTGCAGGGTCACGGCTGGGGATCGAGGCCGTTCAGCGGGAACGCCGCCGTCCGCGTGGCCTGGATCGAGCGATCGAGCCAGCTCGCGGGGTCGTAGCCCTGCTCCCAGGCGCGATAACCGACTGCGCGACCGTCTGTCATACGCAGGGGTCCCGGCGATCCGCGCAGCTCTTCGATGCGGGCCCGCCAGCGCTCGGGCGTCAGCGTGGACGGATCGAGCGGCGATCCGGCGACGATCGCGAGCAGGTGCGCCCACGCCCGCGGCACGACGTCCATGACGGCATAGCCGCCACCGCCGGTCGCGACCCATTTGCCGCCGCAGACCTCCTCGGCGAGATCGCGGAGGGCGAGGTAGGAGGCGCGCTGGCCGTCGACGCTGAGCATCAGGTTGGTCAGCGGGTCGTCCATGTGGGAGTCGCAGCCGTGCTGCGTGACGAGCACGTCGGGCTTGAACTCGCGGACCAGGGGCGGCACGACGGCGTGGAACGCACGGAGCCACCCGGCGTCGGACGTACCGGGTGGGAGCGGCATGTTGACCGCGGAACCCTCGGCACCCTCGCCGCCGGTCTCGACGGAGTAGCCGGTGCCGGGGAACAGCGTCTGCGGGCCCTCGTGGATCGAGATCGTCAGGACGCGTGGGTCGTTCCAGAACATCTGCTGGACGCCGTCGCCGTGGTGCGCGTCGACGTCGACGTAGGCGACCCGCTGCGCGCCGTTGTCGAGGAGCCAGCGGATCGCGAGCGCGACATCGTTGTAGATGCAGAAGCCGCTGGCGTTGCCGGGCATGGCGTGGTGCAGTCCCCCGCTGACGTTGACCGCCCGCGGCGCCGCGCCGGTCCAGACGCGCCGGGCGGCCTCGACGCTGGCGCCGGCGATCAGGGCGCTTGCCTCGTGCATGTGGGCGAACACGGGGTTGTCGTCGGTGCCGAGGCCGATGCTCGGATCGGTGTACGTCGGATGGTCGCTGAGCTTGTGGACCCCTTCGATGTACGACGCGGAGTGGATCAGGTTGAGCTCGTCATCCGTTGCCGGGATCGCACCGACGACGTCGAGCCCGTCGACGATGCCGATCTCACGAGCGAGCGCCATCGTCAGATCGATGCGGATCGGCGCCATCGGGTGGGACAGACCGAAGTTGTACTCGGTCAGCTGCTGGTCGAAGACGACGCACGCTCGCTCGGTCATGCCTTCAGCCTATGCCGGGCCGGCGAGCTCGGCGGATCTGGCGGCCGCCGCCGCGACGCCGGCGACCAGCCCGTCCTTGACGCCGCGCTCGTCGAAGGTCGTGATCGCGGCATGCGTCGTGCCGTTGGGCGACGTGACCCGGCGCCTGAGCTCTTCGGCGGTGTCGTCCGACTCCGACAGCAGCTTGGCGGCGCCGACCAAGGTCTGGGCCGTGAGCGTACGCGCGGTGGCCTCGTCGAGCCCCGCGTCGATGCCTCCGGCGATCATCGCCTCGGCGAGATAGAAGACGTACGCCGGCCCGGAGCCGGAGACCGCCGTGACGGCGTCCTGCTTCGACTCGTCGACGACCACGACCTTGCCGCCCGACTCGAGCAGCGCCTCGACGGCGGCGACCTGCTCGTCGCTGACGCCTGGCCCCGGCGAGATGCCGAACATCCCCTCGCCGACGAGCGCCGGGGTGTTGGGCATCGCACGGATGACCGCGATGCCGTCAGGGAGCGCCGAGGTCATCGTGTCGATCGTGATGCCGGCGGCGAGGGACACGACGGTGGCATCCGTGCGTACGGAGCCGGCGATCTCCTCGAGGAGTGCCGGGATGTCCTGCGGCTTGACCACGAGGAGGACGACGTCGGCATCGCGCGACCGCCTCGGCGTTGCCGGTGACCGTGACGCCGTACGTCTCGCGGAGCTCGGCGGCCCGCTCCTCGCGCTTCTCGGAGATCACGAGGTCAGCGGCAGGGTGGCCGGCGCCGAGGATCGCGGACAGCAGGGTCTCGCCCATCACGCCGGCGCCGAGGATCGCGATCCGTTGAGTCATACGGGCGAGTCTAGATCGGGGTCAGTGGTGGTTGCCGGTCACGGCCAGTCCGACGCCGAGGCCGATCATCGACGTCCCGCCGACGGCGCCCATCGCCTCACCGCGCTTGGGTGAGGCGTTGAACCAGGTGCGGAGCTGGCTGGCGATGACCGCCCAGAGGCTGTCGGAGAGCAGGCCGATCGCGACCGCGATCAGCCCGAGCAGCAGCATCTGGACCTGGACGTGGCCGTTGCCGCGATCGATGAACTGGGGCAGCACGGCGCCGATGATCATGAACGCCTTGGGGTTGGAGACGCCGACGATGAATCCCTGGCGGATGACCTTGGGCCAGGTCAGCACCGGGACGCCGTCGACGCCCGCGTTGTTGACGCTGAAGGCCTTGCGGTGCCGGATCGCCTGGATGCCGAGCCACACGAGGTAGGCCGCGCCGGCGAACTTCAGGATCGTGAAGACCACGATCGACTCCTCGACGATCACGCCGAGGCCCATCGCGACCAGGATGACGATCGTCAGCAGGCCGAGGGTGTTGCCGACGACCGTCGCGAGCGCGACCGCGCGACCGTACGCCAGTGCGCGGCCGATCGTGAACACGACGCTCGGCCCGGGGATCGCGATGAGGATGAAGGCCGCGAGCCCGAAGGCGAGGAACTGGTCAACGGTGATCATGACCTGATCCTCCCAGAGTTCGAGGGGCTGCGGGCTAGACCGTCGCGTGGAGGCGGGTGAAGGCCAGCGCCTCGAGGAGGTCGGCCTCGCGCTCGCTCTGGTCCTTGGCCTTGCGGGTGTTGATCTCGACGACGATCTCGCCGTCGTAGTCCGACGCGGCGACGTGCTCGAGGAACTCCCGGCACGGCTGCGATCCGCGCCCGGGGACGAGGTGCTCGTCCTTGGCCGAGCCCGAGCCATCGGTCATGTGGATGTGGGCCAGCCGCGTCGCCGAGGGCCTTGGCCATCTCGAGCGGGTCCTCGCCGGCGGTCGAGCTGTGGGAGAGGTCGACCGTCACGTTGGCGTAGTCGTGCTGCAGCGGGTCCCACCCCGGGGCGTACGCCTGGAACTCGCGCTTGCCCGTGCGCCAGGGGTACATGTTCTCGACGGCGTACGTGACGCCGTGCTGGGCCTCGAGGTCGGCGATGCCGTCGACGAACCCGCGGGCGTAGTCGCGCTGCCAACGAAACGGCGGGTGCACGACGATGACGGACGCACCGACCTCGTGGGCCATCTCTGCGCTGCGGTGGAGCTTGCCCCACGGGTCGCTGCCCCACACGCGCTGCGTCACGAGGAGGCACGGCGCATGGATCGAGACGACCGGGATCTCGTGGAACGCACTGAGCGCCTTGATCGCGGTGATGTCGGCGCTGACGTCGTCGATGCCGACCATGACCTCGACGCCGTCGTAGCCGAGCCGGGCCGCCGACTCGAAGCCACTTGCCGTCGACCCCGGGTAGACCGAAGACGTCGACAACGAGACGCGGATGGGATCGGGCACGTCCCCAAGGCTAGTCCGCAGAGTTTAAAGCGCGTCCAGATGCTCCAGGAGCACGCCTTCGCGCAGCGCCCAAGGGCAGATCTCGAGCTCCGTGAGGTCGAACAGGTCGATCGTCGCCTCCGCCACGATCGCGCCGGCCCTGATCTGGTGGGCGCGGTCCGGCGACACCCCGGGCAACCCGGCGACCTCGTCGGGGCGCATCGTGGCGAGCTGCTCGACCAGGGGCGAGAGGTCCTGCTTGCGCAGCACACGGCGTACGTACTGGCCCTCGTGCGACGCCGCGGCGCCGCAGATGCGGGCCAGCGAGCGGAACGTCTTGCTGGTCGCGACCGCACGGTCGAAGGCGCCGCCGCGCAGCACCGCGCCGGCCTCGTCGGCGATCGTCGATCGGACGTGCAGCCGCAGCTCGGCGGGCGTACGTCCGGCGTCGAGCCACTCGCGGGTCAGCCGGCCGGCGCCGAGCGCCATCGACTGGGCGACGTCAGGCGTCTCGTCGCGGCCCGCGGCGATCTCGAGCGAACCGCCGCCGATGTCGAAGACGCCGAGGCGGCCGGCCGACCAGCCGAACCAGCGGCGTACGGCAAGGAAGGTCAGCCGGGCCTCGTCCTCGCCGCTGAGGACCTGCAGGTCGAGGCCGCTCGCCTCGTTGACCCGGGCGATGACGTCGTCGGCGTTGACCGCGTCGCGCACGGCCGAGGTGGCGAACGCGAGGATCGTCGTGCAGCCCTTGTCCTCGGCCTCGGCGCGGGCATCCACGACGTACTTGACGAGCCGGGAGACGCCCTCCTCCGTCACGGCGTTGTCGGTGTCGAGGTGCTCGGCGAGCCGCAGCGGCTCCTTGTAGCTGTGGGCCGGGACCGGCGGTGCGCCACGGAACCCGTCGACCACGAGCAGGTGGCCCGTGTTGGAGCCGATGTCGAGAACGCCCATACGCATGCGGTCCATCCTCTCACTGGCCGGAGGGCGGCCGAGGTTGCGCACCCGCGGACTACCATGGCTGCGATGCCAGAAGTCGAGCTCGGATTCCCCCGTACGTACGTGGAGTTCGCCAATCCCGCGGACCCGACCGAGGTCTTTCGCTGCGACCTGACCTGGCTCACGTCGCGCTGGACCTGCATCTTCGGCGCCGGCTGCCCCGGCATCTACGAGACGAGCCCCGAGGCCGGCTGCTGCACCCTCGGCGCACACTTCGCCGATGACGACGACGCCAAGCGGGTCAGCGCGATCGTGGATCAGCTGACCCCGGCGCACTGGGAGCGACACGACGAGGGGCGTCGCAGCGGCTGGACCGAGAAGGACGACGAGGGCGAGCTCAAGACCCGCGCGTTCGAGGGCGCCTGCATCTTCCACAACTCACGCGGGTTCGAGGGCGGCTACGGCTGCGCGTTGCACGGCTATGCGCTCGAGCAAGGGCTCAAGCCGCACACGACCAAGCCCGACGTGTGCTGGCAGCTGCCGCTACGGCGACAGTTCCGCGACGTCGACCGCGGCGACGGCACGACGTACACCGAGACGCAGATCGGCGAGTACACCCGCGCCGGCTGGGGCCCCGGCGGCGCGGACCTCGACTGGTACTGCTCCTCCAACACCGAGGCGCACGTCGGCCTCGAGCCGGTCTACGTGACCAACCGCGACGAGCTGACCGAGCTGATGGGCGAGGCCGGATATGCCGAGCTGGCCCGCTATTGCAGGGAACACGAGGCTGGCGGGACCAATACACCACACCCCGCCGACCCGCACCGCTGACCCCCTGCACCGCGGTGATCCGGGGTCAGGCAACAATGCCGTATGCACCTCGACCACGTCTCGTTCGCCGTCGGCCCTGACGGCCTCGCCGGTACGACCGCAGAGCTCGGCCGGCTGCTGAATGCCACGTTCATCGATGGCGGTGCCCACCCCCGGTTCGGCACTCGCAACATGATCCTGCCCCTCAAGAACCGTCAGTACCTCGAGGTTGTCGAGGTGCTCGATCACCCCGCGGCCGACAAGGCCGCCTTCGGCCAGGCCGTCCGCGCGCGTCGTGACGCCGGCGGTGGCTGGCTGGGCTGGGTCGTCGCGGTCGAGGACATGACCGAGGTCGAGCACCGCATGGGTCGGCACGCCGTGCCGGGCAACCGGCGCCGGCCCGACGGCTACAACCTCGAGTGGCGCCAGATCGGCACGAGCGGCATGAAGGCTGACCCGCAGCTGCCGTTCGTCATCCAGTGGGAGAAGGACCCGGCCGAGCACCCGTCGCAGATGGCCGACTCCGAGATCGCGCTCACGGCTCTCGAGATCGCCGGCGACCCGAAGCGTCTCTCCGACTACCTCGGCGAGCCCGCCATCGAGGCGCTCGAGGACATCGAAGTGCGTTGGACTGCCCCGCACGGCACCCCCGGCATCCTCGCCGCCGAGTTCAGCACCCCGGACGGCGTCGTCCGAATCTGACCTGTGGCGTGGCGCCGGTGACTGTCACACGGCGCACCTAGGCTGACGACCATGGCAGCCACCAAGACCGCCCGACCCGCTTACGTCTGTGCGGACTGTGGCTGGACGACCAGCAAATGGGTCGGCCGCTGCGGCGAGTGCCAGGCCTGGGGCACGGTCGATGTCGCCGCTCCCTCACGCACCGGCCGCACGCAGGCAGCACCCGTCGTCACTCCCGCGGTGCCGATCAGCCAGGTCACGATCGAGTCCGCGCGCTCCACGACATCGGGCATCAGCGAGCTCGACCGGGTGCTGGGTGGTGGCGTCGTGCCCGGCGCGGTGCACCTGCTCGCGGGTGAGCCAGGCGTCGGCAAGTCGACACTGTTGCTCGAGGTCGCCGCTCGCTGGGCCAGAGCCGGTCGCCGCACGCTCTACATCTCGGGCGAGGAGTCCGCCGCGCAGGTACGCCTGCGAGCCGAGCGCACCGGAGCCGTCGACGACAACCTCTATCTCGCCGCCGAGACCGATCTCGGTGCCGTCCTGACACACGTCGAGACGGTCAAGCCCGGGCTCCTGATCGTCGACTCGGTCCAGACGATCGGCTCGGCCGATGTCGACGGCGTGCCCGGCGGGGTCACCCAGGTCCGCGAGGTCGCCTCGGCCGTCATCCAGCAGGCCAAGCGCGCCAACATCGCGACCCTGCTGGTGGGCCACGTGACCAAGGACGGCTCGGTCGCCGGGCCGCGCGTGCTGGAGCACCTCGTCGATGTCGTGCTGCAGTTCGAGGGCGATCGCAGCTCGCGCCTGCGGCTGTTGCGCGCCGTCAAGAACCGCTTCGGCCCGGTCGACGAGATCGGCTGCTTCGATCTCGTCGACGACGGCATCGTCGAGGTCCCCGACCCGACCGGATTGTTCGTGTCCCGCCACGAGCAGCCCGTCCCCGGCACGTGCGTGACCGTGACGATGGAGGGCCGCCGCCCGCTGCTGGCCGAGGTCCAGGCGCTGACGGTCAAGTCCACGACGCCCTCCCCCAGGCGTACGTCCAGCGGGCTCGACTCGTCGCGCGTGGCGATGATCCTCGCGGTGCTGACGAAGCACTGCGGGCTCACGCTGTCCGAGCTCGACGTCTACACCGCGACGGTCGGGGGCGCGCGACTCGTCGAGCCTTCGGTCGATCTCGCCGTCGCGATCGCGACCGTGTCGGCCCAGGCGGGGGCCGCGGTGCCGGCCGACCTCGTGGCGATCGGTGAGGTCGGGCTCGCGGGTGAGGTCCGCAAGGTCAGCAACCTCGCCGCGCGGCTGCGCGAGGCGGAGCGCATCGGGTTTCGTCGTGCCGTCGTCCCGGCCGGCTCAGAGGGCCTCGACGGGCTCCGCACATCGATGGCGATCGCCGCCGTCGGCAACATCGAAGCCGCGATGGCCTGTCTCGATGTCACGCCACCTCGCTGACCCGCATACACTGTGTGCGACCTGAGTGAGGTGGTGAGACGCCATGGCGTCAGCAGCTGAGCGAGCCGCAGCGGCAGCGGAGGCTTCCGCGCGCCTGCGCGCAACCCTCGCCACCATCGCCCCGGGCACCTCGCTGCGCGAAGGTCTCGAACGCATCCTTCGCGGCCGCACCGGCGCCCTGGTCGTGGTGGGCCACGACCGCCAGATCGAGGCGATATCGACCGGCGGTTTCGCCCTCGACGTGCCGTTCACCGCGACCGGCCTGCGCGAGCTCGCCAAGATGGACGGCGCGATCATCCTCGACCGTGACGCGACCCGCATCCTGATGGCCGGCGTCCACCTCATGCCCGATCCGTCGATCGTGACCCAGGAGACCGGCACACGTCACCGCACCGCCGACCGTGTGGCCCGCCAGACCGGCGTGCCGGTCATCTCGGTCTCGGCGTCGATGCACATCATCGCGCTCTACCTCGAAGACCTGCGTCACGTGCTGGAGGAGACCGGAGCGGTCCTCGGCCGGGCCAACCAGGCGCTGCAGACCCTCGAGCGCTACCGCAACCGGCTCGACGAGGTGTCGGATGCGCTGTCGGCCCTCGAGATCGAGGACCTCGTCACGGTCCGCGACGTCTCGGCCGTCGCCCAGCGGCTCGAGATGGTGAGCCGCATCGCCGGCGAGATCGACACCTACGTGCTCGAGCTCGGCTCTGACGGCCGCCTGCTCGCCCTCCAGCTCGAAGAGCTCATCAGCGGCGTCGACGCCGAGCGCGAGCTGATCATCCGCGACTACATGCCGACCGGCCGCCGTGGTCGTACGCCCGAAGCTGTCCTGGCCGAGCTCGCCGCGATCGAGTCGACCGACCTGGTCGACCTGGGATCGGTGGCCCGGGCGTTGCGCATCGGCACCGAGGAGACCCTCGACAGTCCGCTGGCACCGCGCGGCTACCGGCTGCTCGCCCGCATCCCGCGGCTCCCGATCACCGTCGTCGAGCGGCTCATCGAGCACTTCGGCTCGCTGCAGAAGCTGCTGGCCGCCAGCATCGAGGATCTCCAGACCGTCGAGGGCGTCGGCGACCTGCGCGCCCGTGGCGTCCGCGAGGGCCTCTCCCGGCTCGCGGAGTCCAGCATCCTCGAGCGGTATGTCTGAGACTGTCAGTCGTCAGCAGGCTTGGTCGTGTTCTTGGCCGATGGGCTCGGCTTGGTGGTCTTGCTCGGCTTCGGCTCGGGCTTGCGGTCGAGCGTGAACGTCGTCTTGCCCGGCTCGCCACCGAGCGTGCCGATCTGCACGGTGTAGGTGCCCGGCGTCGCGTAGCCCTCCTTGGACGAGCACTTGGCACCCGATCCGCGACCCGACCAGGTCGCCGTGACGAGGGTGGCCCACTGCGGCGAGACCGACACCGGGTCGTCGAGCAGGGCGACCTTGCAGACCGTCGAGTCCCAGATCGCGGTCTTGTTGGCACTGATCACCGCGACCATGTCGGCGTCGGCCGGGGTCAGGGTGCAGGCGGTCTTCTCGGTCGAGCTGACCACGAGCCCGATCTTGACCGGAGCCTTGGCGAACTGTCCGGCCTCGACCGTCGGGGTCATGCGGATCTTCTCGGGATCGCACGCGCGGGTCGCGCTCACGAGGGTCACGTCGACGACCCCATTGACCGGGGCGGGCACGGTTGGCGCGGTGGTCGTCTTCACCGGAGCCTTGGCGGTCGGCTTGGGATCCGGTTCGTCATCTCCGCCGACGAAGCGCAGCACCAGCCAGACGAGGGCGATGACGGCAGCGAGGGCGAGCAGTCGACGACGCCAGTAGACCTCCGCAGGCAACCGTCGCTGGCTCACACACCCACGCTATCTGCGCGTCGGCCCCGGAAGCGTCTCGACGCGCCCTCACAGAGAGGGACCAGCTGTCTGCGTAAGACCAGCTGGTCACTCTCGCTCTGCGGTCTAGCGCTGGCCGGATGTCCTGTCGCGTCTGCGCATCCGGACCAGCACCGGCGGGATACCCAAATGAGTCGCCCGCATAACCTCATTGCCTCCAATTTCACCACAGAATGGCCTTTTCGAACCCTAGATTCGGCGAACACCTGTCGACACCCAAGCGCCTGGTTCATGACGCACCGGTCACCGTGCGAGGATCGAGCCGTCATGACGACCCGTGCCGCCCCTCTCCCGCTCGCGGACCTCGCGCGGCTGCACGATGAGCTCCTCGACTGGTTCGCTCGCACTGCCCGCGACCTGCCGTGGCGCCGCGACGCCTCACCGTGGGCCGTGATGGTCTCGGAGTTCATGCTGCAGCAGACACCGGTGTCGCGGGTGCTGCCGGTGTATGAGGCTTGGCTCGATCGCTGGCCGACTCCTGCCGCCCTTGCCGGCGAGTCACCGGGCGAGGCCGTACGCGCGTGGGGCCGACTCGGCTATCCCCGTCGGGCCCTGCGCCTGCATGCCGCCGCCACCGCGATCGTCGATCGTCACAACGGCGAGGTGCCTGAGTCGCTCGACGCGCTCCTGGCCCTGCCTGGTGTGGGCGCCTACACCGCCGCGGCGATCTCATCCTTCGCGTTCGGCGGCCATCGAGGTGGTGCTCGACACCAATGTCCGGCGCGTCTTCGCCCGGATCGTCGGCGGCGAGCAGTTCCCTCCTGCCGCGGTCACCCGCGCCGAACGCGAGCTGGCCGCCACGCTGTTGCCCGTGCGCGATGCGCACCGCTGGGCGGCAGCAACGATGGAGCTCGGCGCGCTGGTCTGCACCGCGCGCACCCCACGCTGTGACGAGTGCCCGGTCGCCGACCTGTGTCGCTGGCGGGCTGCGGGCTACCCGGCGTACGACGGACCGGTGAGACGCGGCCAGGCCTGGCACGGCACGGATCGGCAGTGCCGCGGCCGGCTCATGGCCGTGCTGCGCGATGCGCCCGGGCCCGTGCCGAAGTCGGCTCTCGACCTGGTGTGGCCCGATGCCTTGCAGCGCGAGCGCGCCCTCGACGGCCTGATCGCCGACGGTCTCGTCGAGCCGCTCGCGAACGGCACCTTCGCCCTGCCGAGCTAGTCCAGGGCGGCGGCGAGGTCCTGGATGATCTGACGTGACTCGGCCTCGTCGTCGAGCGGCCGGTCGAGGAGCACGCCGTTGAACGTCGCGTCGATCAGGCTGGCCAACCGTGGGGCGTCACCAGCTGGGACACCGGAGCGTTGGAGGTGGGTCGCCATCGCCGCCATCCAGACAGCATTCGACTCGCGGATCGACGAGGCGTACGGCTCGCGGCCGAACAGCCCCAGAGCAGCCGCCTCGACATACATCAGCTGGCACCGCTGCACCTGCCGATCGGAGTAGGTGGACCAGAGGTCGAGCACCGCCTGGCGCAGCGACGGTGCCGGTTCCATCGCGGTGATGAACGCCATCGAGCGCTCGTTGGACGTCGCCAGGACGGCTGCGATGAGCTCGTCCTTGGAGCCGAAGTGGTAGATCAGCATCCGGTCGCTGGTGCCCAGCTCGGCGGCCAGGGGCCGAAGGCTCAACCCGATCAGGCCGTGCTCGAGCACGTAGTCGGTCGCTGCTTCGGTGAGTTCGTCACGCTTGGTCATCGCCCTAAACGTAGCATGTGCTACAGTGGGAAACGTAGCAAGTGCTACAGAGAGTCAGGAACCATCATGTACGTCGCCGCCGCCCTTCTCGCAGTCGCCATCACCACCGAGGTGTTCGCCACCGCCGCGCTCCCCCGCGCCCACGGGTTCACCAACCCGGGCTGGACCGCGGTCGTCGTCGCCGGCTACGCGTTGTCGATCTGGCTGCTGACGCTCGTGGTCAAGGAGATCCCGGTCTCCGTCACGTACGCCATCTGGGCCGGGCTGGGCACCGCTGCGATCGCGGTCGTCGGCGTGCTGTTCCTCGACGAGCCGGTCAACCTGGCGAAAGTCACGGCGATCGCGCTGATCATCGCCGGCGTCGTGCTGCTCAACACCCAGACGTCGCACTGACCCGGACACGACGAAGCCCCCGGCAGCGATGCTGCGGGGGCTTCGTGCGTACGGGTGTTACTCGGCTGACGCCTCGACGGCCGGGGGCACGTCGGCCGGCATCTCGAGCTCGAGATCGGCCTTGTTGCGACCCTCGAACGTGAAGACCGCCTCGGCACCTTCGCCCTCGACGCCGACCAGCACGAGCTGACCGGGGCGAAGCTCGCCGTAGAGCAGCTTCTCGGCCATGACGTCCTCGATCTCGCGCTGGACCGTGCGACGCAGCGGCCGCGCGCCGAGCACCGGATCGAAGCCACGCTTGGACAGCAGGTCCTTGGCCTCCATCGTCAGCTCGATGTTCATGTCCTTCTCGGCGAGACGCTTCTCGAGCGAGTCGATCATCATGTCGACCATCTGCAGGATCTCTTCCTGCGTCAGCGGCGGGAAGACGATGATCTCGTCGACACGGTTGAGGAACTCAGGCCGGAAGTGCTGCTTGAGCTCGATCGAGACGCGTTCCTTCATCTTGTTGTAGGACCCCGCGGTGTCGCCGGCCTGGCTGAAGCCCAGGTTGACGCCCTTGGAGATCTCACGCGCACCGAGGTTGGTGGTCATGATGACGACGGCGTTCTTGAAGTTGACGACGCGGCCCTGACCGTCGGTGAGGTGACCCTCCTCGAGGATCTGCAACAGCGAGTTGAAGATGTCGGGGTGGGCCTTCTCGATCTCGTCGAACAAGACGACGGAGAACGGCTTGCGGCGCACCTTCTCGGTGAGCTGGCCGCCCTCTTCGTAGCCGACGTAGCCGGGAGGCGAGCCGAACAGTCGCGAGACCGTGTGCTTCTCGCTGTACTCCGACATGTCGAGCTGGATCAGCGAGTCCTCGTCACCGAACAGGAAGTTGGCCAGCGCCTTGGACAGCCACGTCTTGCCGACGCCCGAGGGCCCGGCGAAGATGAACGATCCGCCGGGGCGCTTGGGGTCCTTGAGACCTGCACGCGTACGGCGGATGGCCCGCGAAAGCGCCTTGATGGCTTCGTCCTGACCGATGACCCGCTTGTGGAGCTCTTCCTCCATGTTGAGCAGGCGGCTGGACTCGGCCTCGCTGAGCTGACCGACCGGGATGCCGGTGGCCTTGGCGAGGACCTCGGCGATGAGGTTCTCGTCGACGACCGCGACGGTGTCGAGGTCGCCGGACTTCCAGGCCTTCTCGCGCTCACCCTTGGCGTTGATGAGCTTCTTCTCCTCGTCGCGCAGGGAGGCGGCTGCCTCGAAGTCCTGTGCGTCGATGGCGCCTTCCTTGCGGCGGCGGACGTCGACGATCTTGTCGTCGAACTCCTTGAGCTCGGGCGGCGTCGCCATGCGGCGGATGCGCAGGCGAGCGCCGGCCTCGTCGATCAGGTCGATCGCCTTGTCGGGGAGGAACCGGTCGGAGACGTAGCGATCACCCATCGTCGCCGCCGCCACGAGGGCGTCGTCGGTGATGGAGACGCGGTGGTGCGCCTCGTAGCGGTCGCGCAGGCCCTTGAGGATCTCGACGGTGTCGAGCACGGACGGCTCGTCGACGAGGATCGGCTGGAAGCGGCGGTTGAGGGCCGCGTCCTTCTCGAAGTGCTTGCGATACTCATCCAGCGTCGTGGCACCGATGGTCTGCAGCTCACCACGGGCCAGCATCGGCTTGAGGATGCTGGCGGCGTCGATCGCGCCCTCGGCGGCACCCGCACCCACGAGGGTGTGGATCTCGTCGATGAACAAGATGATGTCGCCGCGCGTGCGGATCTCCTTGAGGACCTTCTTGAGCCGTTCCTCGAAGTCACCGCGGTAGCGCGAGCCGGCAACCAGTGCACCGAGGTCAAGCGTGTAGATCTGCTTGTCCTTGAGCGTCTCGGGCACGTCGCCACGGACGATGTCCTGGGCGAGGCTCTCGACGACGGCGGTCTTGCCGACGCCGGGCTCGCCGACGAGCACCGGGTTGTTCTTGGTGCGTCGCGACAGCGTCTGCATGACGCGCTCGGCCTCGTCGTCGCGGCCGATGACCGGGTCGAGCTTGCCCTCGCGGGCGGCCTGCGTCAGGTTGCGGCCGAACTGGTCCAGCACGGCGGACGTGCTCGGGGCGGACTCGCTGGGCGCGCCGGCCTGCTCGGCCTCCTTGCCCTGGAAGCCGCTGACGAGCGTGATGACCTGCTGGCGTACGCGGTTGAGGTCGGCGCCCAGCTTGACAAGGACCTGGGCTGCGACGCCCTCGCCCTCGCGGATCAGGCCGAGCAGGATGTGCTCGGTGCCGATGTAGTTGTGGCCGAGCTGGAGCGCTTCGCGCAGGCTGAGCTCGAGGACCTTCTTGGCGCGCGGCGTGAACGGGATGTGCCCGCTCGGGGCCTGCTGACCCTGGCCGATGATGTCCTCGACCTGGCCGCGGACCGCCTCGAGCGAGATGTCGAGACTCTCCAGAGCCTTGGCCGCAACGCCCTCACCTTCGTGGATGAGGCCGAGGAGGATGTGCTCCGTGCCGATGTAGTTGTGGCTGAGCATGCGTGCCTCTTCTTGGGCAAGCACGACCACGCGACGAGCACGGTCGGTAAATCTTTCGAACATGGCGTCCCCCTCTGCTGGACTATCAGTTCAGTTTAGTCGGGTATGGAAATCTGCACGCATCGATGTCCATATGTGTAACCCAACCTTCACCGGGTGGCTGGTGTTCCGGAGTTCGCTGTCGGCAGAACCGCTCACTCGGCCCGAGACAGCGGGAACAGAATGGCCTCGCGGATGCCGATGCCCTGCAGCAGCATGACGAGGCGGTCGACGCCGAGGCCCATGCCACCGGCCGGAGGCATGCCGAACTCCAGGGCCCGCAGGAAGTCCTCGTCGACGTCCATCGCCTCGGGATCTCCGGCGGCTGCCAGCCGCGACTGCTCCTCGAGCCGCTCGCGCTGGATGACCGGGTCGTTGAGCTCGGAATAAGCCGGCGCCAGCTCGACGCCGTTGATGATGAGGTCCCATGCCTCGACGAGCCCGGGCTTGGTGCGGTGCTTCTTGGCGAGCGGGCGCACGGCCTCGGGGTAGTCGCGGACGAACGTCGGCTGGATCAGCGTGTGCTCGACGAGCTTTTCGTAGAGCTCGAGCACGATGTCGCCGGCGACCCAGTGCGACTGGAGGGCGACGTCGTGCTTGACCGCCAGCGCCTTGAGGTCGTCGGCCGATGTGTCGTTGTCGACCGTCGCGCCGGTCGCCTCCGAGACGAGCTCGTGGATCGTGGCGTGCTTCCACTCGCCCTCGAGATCGATCTGCGATCCGTCGCGACCCGGGACCACGGTCTTGCCTGTGGCCCGCGCAGCGTTGACCACGAGGTCGCGGGTGAGCTCGGCCATCGTGTCGTACGAACCATAGGCTTCGTACGCCTCGAGCATCATGAACTCGGGGTTGTGGGTGTTGTCGACGCCCTCGTTGCGGAAGGTCTTGCCGATCTCGTAGACCCGGTCGACGCCGCCGACCAGCGCGCGCTTGAGATCGAGCTCGATCGCGATGCGCAGCAGCATGGCCTCGTCGAATGCGTTGGTGTGCGTCGAGAACGGCCGGGCGGCGGCGCCGCCGTTGGTGTGCTGCAGCACGGGGGTGTCGACCTCGATGAACTCGTGGGCGTCGAGGGTTGCGCGCAGCGACTGCAGGACCTTGGCCTTCACGCGCACGTTGTCGCGGGCCTCGGGCCGCACGATCAGGTCGACATAGCGCATGCGGCTGCGGGCCTCGTCGGACAGCGGGTTGTGCTCGTTGGGCAGCGGTCGCACGGTCTTGGCGGCGATCTGCCATGAGGTGGCTTGCACCGACAACTCGCCGCGACGGCTCGTGATGACCTCGCCGGTGACGGCGAGGTGGTCGCCGATGTCGACGAGCGCCTTGAACTCGGCGAGCCGCTCCGCACCAACGCCGTCGAGCGACAGCATGGCCTGGAGCTCGGTGCCGTCGCCCTCGCGCAGGCGTACGAAGCACAGCTTGCCGGTGTTGCGCAGGAAGATCACCCGGCCGGTGACCGAGACGATGTCGCCGGTCTGGGTGTCGGCGCCGAGCGCATCGGCATCGTACGTGTTGACGATCTGCCTGAGCGTGTGGGTGCGGTCGACGACGACGGGATAGGGCTCTTCGCCGCGGTCGATCAGCTGCTGCCGCTTGTCCCGGCGCACGCGCATCTGCTCGGGGAGGTCGTCCTCGGGGGCAGGGGTGCTGGTCGCGTCGCTCACGAGGGTCGATCCTATCGGTCTGTCATCGGCACGACTCCCCCGGTCGAACCGACCATCGGCCCCAGGATTTGGCGTCACATCAACCGTTTTCGGCGCTCGTTCGGCTCAGACACGTTGAAGTGACGCCGAATCTCGTTGGCCGGCCTTCCGGCTCCATCACTGGGCCGCCTCGCAGGTCTCCGCGGTGCCACCGGATTCCTGGAGCGCCGCCATGTCGACGTCGACGATCAACTCGGGGTCCGGGACGGCGATGTCGACCTCGTCCCCGAACGAGCGGTAGTTGATCTCGACCGTGGCATCCGCCATGGCGTCCACGATCTCCTCCTCGCCTGCGAGCAGGTCCACCTTGCTGTCCTTGGCTGCGCTGATGACGTCCGCGAGGGAGTACCTGATCGACGCGTAGCTACCGGAGTTGATGCCGATCGTGACCGGAACGGTCGCGTCGTCGGGCGGCGGTTCACTCAGCTTGTTGAGTGCTTTGGGCATCACCGCGGAAACGGCCTCGACGAACGCGACTTCGGCCCTGACGTCTTGATGACCCGCCACGTCGCTGTCCTTGACGAATCCCACTGCCTGAGGCTCCAGAAGCATGAGAGCCGCGGGGTGAACCGGCGAGATCTCCGCCTCAAGGCCCGCCGCTGTGCGGTCAGCGGAGTCGACCTTCATCCAGCACATGGCGTCGTCCAGGGTGGAGACCTGCGTGAACCCCGTGTTGTCGAGGATGCGCGTACGGACCGTCACATCTTCATCTGCGTCGAACATCGTCATCGTGTAGTCGGTCGAAGGTGCCTCTAAGTCCCACTCCCCACCGACCGAGATGCCTTGACCGATGTTCGCCCTGAGAAGGAACGCTCCCGTGCCAGCGTCACTGAACTCGGCTGCGGCGTTGTCGAGAGCCCGCTGCGCTTCCCTCTGGCTGCCGGGTTCGACCGCGCCGGCGCTCGGCGACGCCAATTCTCCACAAGCCGTCAGCGTCAGCAACGTCGCAGCGACCAAGCAAACACCCCCACGTTTCATGCGGGAGACGCTATCGCGACAGGTCGT
>CAWFOH010000006.1:0-86031 GCA_963817425.1 uncultured Actinomycetota bacterium | reverse complement strand
CTGCATCTGTTGTTCGGTCGTCTGCATAACCGTCGACGACCCGAACTTCTTCCTCGGTGACCTCGCCGTCGATGATTCGGTAGGACCGGAACTCCACCGGCCCGCCCTGATCCGCACCGTCGCGGGTGGAGACGAGGACGTAGTGGGCGCCGGGCTCTCCGGCGAGGTTGATGTCGGTGCGCGAGGGATAGGCCTCGGTCGACGTGTGCGAGTGATAGATGACGACGGGCTCCTCGTCGCGGTCGTCCATCTCGCGGTAGAGCTTGAGCAGGTCGCCGGAGTCGAACTCGTAGAACGTCGGGGACATCGCGGCGTTGAGCATCGGGATGAGGCGCGCGGGCACGTCGGAGCCGATCGGCCCGGCGACGACGCCGCAGGCCTCGTCCGGGTGGTCGCGTCGCGCATGCGCGATGATCGCGTCATGCGTGGCTCGGTCGATGGTCAGCACCTGCAGAGTTTATCGGCCCGCGCCGCAGCGTCTCAGCGAAGGTCATCCGCTGAGACGCCGGCAGTCGACACGAAAAGTACGACCGTGCTATAACTGGAGCATGTCCAAGGGCGACGAGACGCGACACGCGATCCTGACCGAGGCGACCGCAGTCGCCGCCAAGGTCGGGCTCACGGGCATGACGATCGGGCAGCTCGCCGCGCACACGGGGATGTCCAAGAGTGGGCTTTACGCGCACTTCGCCTCCAAGGAGGCGTTGCAGATCGAGATCCTGCGACACACCCGTGAGCGATTCGTCGACCAGGTCGTACGCCCCGCACTGCAGTCCCCGCGCGGAGTGGCCCGGCTCCGGATCCTGTTCGACTCGTGGGTCACCTGGTCCGAGTCCTCCGCAGACGGCGGTTGCCTGTTCGTCGCGGCGTGCTCGGAGCTCGATGACCAGCCCGGACCCGTGCGTGACGCCTTGGTGCGCGACGAACGCGACTGGCTCGAGATGATCGCCACCGTCGCCGGCACCGCGGTCAGCGAAGGCGAGTTCCGCGCCGACCTGGACACCGAGCAGTTCGCGTATGAGGTTCACGCCCTCACGCTCGCGCACCAGCACGCCTCACGGCTGCTGCGCGATCCCCATGCCCTCGACCGCGTACATCGCGCGTTCGACTCGCTCGTCACTCACGCCGGCCAGCCGGCCTGAACCCATCAAGGAGTCCGTCATGGCACAGCCAGCATCTCAGAAAAGCACGATCGTTCGGCCTTCTCAGCGCCTCATGCGCGTGGCTTTTCGCACCTTGGAGCACACTGCGCCTTCGATCGGCGCCCGTTGGGCGGATCGCTGGTGGTTCAGGCTGCCGACCTCCCCGATCGGCGACCTCCCGCACGGCAGCACCCCGTTCGAGGTCGAGTCCCAGGGCCGCACCATCCGCGGACATCGCTGGGGCTCCGGGCCGGTGGTCTACCTGGTGCACGGCTGGGGCGGCAACGAGACCCAACTTGCCAAGCTGGTGCCGCCCCTCGTCGCGGCGGGATTCACCGTGATCACGCACGACGCGCCGAGCCACGGCACGTCAGACGCCGGCGCGGTCGCCGGGCAGAGTCACGCGGTCGAGATGGGGCACGCGCTCGATGCCGTTGCCGCGGTCCACGGCCCGGCACACGCCGTCGTCGCCCACTCGATGGGTGGTCTCGCGACCGGGCTGACCCTCCGCTACGGGTGGCTCGGCACTGATCGGCTCGCCCTGGTCGCACCGATGGTCCGCATCGGTGATCACCTCCCCGTGCTCGAGGCCGGGCTGGGCTTCGGTCCCCGCATTCGGGAGCAGCTCAAGCGTCTGGCGTACGACCGCGTCGGCCTGGCCGTCGAGGACGTCGACTTCGTGCGCCTCGCGAGCGAGATCGATCGTCCGGAGCTGCTGGTGATCCACGACCGGAACGACCGCTCGGCGAGACATGCCTCCGCGGTGCAGCTCGTCGAGAGCTGGGACGGTGCGCGGATGACGACCACCGAGGGTCTGGGGCACCGACGGATCCTGCGCGACGATGCCGTCGTGCGGCAGGTCGTGGCGTTCGTCATCGCCGGCGAGCTGGACGAGCTGGAGCAGACTGCGTGAGGGGGCTCAGTCGAGCGCGGCGATGAGGGTCTCCTGCACGTAGCCGAGCCAGTCGTAGATCTCAGACATCGCGGCGATCGCCTCGTCCTCGGACTGAGCGACCAGCAGGATGTCGTCCTCCTCCTCGATGCCCAGGCGCACGGCGAGTGACAGGCGTACGTCGGTCAGGGCCCGGAGCCACGCCTGCACCTGGGCGTCGTCGAGCTCGATCTCGATCGGTTCCTCGACGTCGTCAGGCGGTGTGCCGAAGGTGAGGCCGCCGTCGACGAGTGAACCGATCAGCGCCTCGGCATTTGCCACCTTGGCCGATGTCAGAGAACGCTCGGTGAAGCGGCGGAACTCCCCCGCGCCCTCCGCGTCGTCGCGGTAGGCGTCGGGCAGCAGTCGCTGGAGAACCGGATCCTCCGGCGGCATCGAGGGCCCACCCATGCCCAGCTGGGCCGCGAGCGGGTCGGCGGTCGACTCGTCCGCGCCGTTGCGGTCACGCAGCAGCTCGACGACCTGACCTGACAGGCTCGCCAGCAGGTGCGCCTCGCCCGCCTCGAACGTCGCGGTGATGCCGCCGCGGCGGCGCTTCTTGAAAGGCTTCATTGCGTCCTGCCGCTCCGAGCGTTGCCCACAGGCCGTACTCGTGCATGGCCTGGACGTGGCGCTCCATCTGCTCGCGGCTGCCGCTCGACACGACGGCCTTGCCGTCGTGGTGCACCGCGAGCATGAGCTCGTGCGCCTTCTCCTCGGTGTAGCCGAAGTAGTTGCGGAACACATACGCGACGTAGGACATCAGATTGACCGGATCGTTCCAGACGATGGTGACCCACGGATCCTCGAGCTCGACGATCTCATCAACGTCGGGCTCCGCGATCTCAACGGGCGTCGGTGTGGTCATACGGCCATTGTGTCGCAGCCGCCTGACGAGGCGAAACCGAGCCGTACGCTGGAATCGTGAACGCCTTTGCCAGCACGGCGCTGCTGACCGACCGCTACGAGCTGACGATGCTGCAGGCGACGCTGCGGGACGGCACGGCGCACCGCCGATCCGTGTTCGAGCTGTTCGCACGCCGGCTGCCTGAGGGCCGCCGCTACGGCGTGGTCGCCGGCGTCGGGCGGCTCCTCGACGCGCTCGACGACTTCCGCTTCGACCAGGCCGAGCTCGACTGGCTGCGAGAGGCGAACGTCGTCGACGCCGACACGATCGCGTGGCTCGCCGACTACCGGTTCACCGGCAGCGCCTGGGGCTATCCCGACGGCGAGCTCTACTTCCCCCAGTCGCCCGTGCTGATCGTCGAGGGCACGTTCGCCGAGTGCGTGATCCTCGAGACGTTGTTCCTCTCGATCCTCAACCACGACTCCGCGATCGCCTCGGCCGCCGCGCGCATGATCGCCGCCGCAGGCGACCGGCCCTGCATCGAGATGGGCTCACGGCGGACGCACGAGGCGTCGGCGGTTGCCGCCGCTCGTTCGGCGTACATCGCGGGGTTTGCCGCCACGTCGAACCTCGAGGCCGGGCGTACGTACGGGATCCCGACCACCGGCACCAGCGCGCACTCGTTCACGCTCCTGCACGACACCGAGCGCGAAGCCTTCGAGGCGCAGGTGCGAGCGCTGGGGCCGGGCACGACGCTGCTGGTCGACACGTACGACGTCCCTGAGGCCATCCGGACGGCCGTCGACGTCGCTGGTCCCGAGCTGGGTGGCGTACGCCTCGACTCCGGCGACCTCGTCGCGCTCGCCCATGAGGTCCGCAAGCAGCTCGACGACCTCGGCGCCACGTCGACCCGCATCACCGTGACCAGCGACCTCGACGAGCATGCCATCGCGGCGCTCGCCGCCGCCCCGGTCGACGGGTATGGCGTCGGCACGGCCCTGGTGACGGGATCCGGCGCCCCGACGAGCGGGTTCGTCTACAAGCTCGTGGCGCGGGAGGGCGAAGGCGGCGCGATGGTGCCGGTCGCCAAGAAGAGCAAGGACAAGATCTCGGTGGGCGGCCGCAAGTCCGCACTGCGGCGCCGAGGCGCCGACGGCACGGCCCAGGCCGAGGTCATCGGCATCGATCTCGCAGCCGGTCGACGATGGCGACGACCGCACGTTGCTGGTCGAGCTCGTGCGCGACGGCGCCCGGGTGCACAAGGAGACCCTCGACGATGCGCGCGAGCGCCTTCGGACGTCGCTTGCCGAGCTGCCATCCGACGGCGATGCAGCTCATGCGCGGCGAACCCGCGATCGACACCGTCTATCGAGGAGAACCCGGCATGAGCAAGGCACTGATCGTCGTCGACGTGCAGAACGACTTCTGCGAGGGTGGGTCGCTGGCCGTCTCCGGCGGCGCGCAGGTCGCCGCGGACGTGGCCGAGCTGCTGGCCACCCAGGCGTACGCCACGGTCGTCGCGACCCGCGACCACCACATCGATCCGGGCTCGCACTTCTCGGACCACCCCGACTTCGTCGACTCCTGGCCGCGGCACTGCGTCGTCGGCACGCCGGGCGAGGAGTTCCATCCGCCGCTCGAGCCGGCGATGTTCGACGAGATCTTCTACAAGGGCGAGTACGCCGCCGCCTACTCGGGGTTCGAGGGCGCCTCCGCGGACGGCGTGCGCCTCGCGGACTGGCTTCGCGATGCACGGCATCGACGCGGTCGACGTGTGCGGCATCGCGACGGACTACTGCGTACGCGCGACCGCCCTCGACGCCGCCCGCGAGGGATTCGCGGTGCGGGTCCTCGAAGGGCTGACTGCCGCGGTCTCGCCCGCCAACCTGCCCGACGTGCATCGCGACTGGGCGGCTGCGGGAGTCACCACGGCCTGAGACGCCGGAACAAGCACTTCGCCAGGCAAGCCGCCACTTCTCCCGGCACATCTGCCTGGTGAAGTGGCGGTTTACCAGGTTCTCCTGGTAAACCGCGACCGCGGTGGCGATCAGGGGCGGTCCGGCACGAGCACGGCTGCAAGCGAACCCGCGACGACGCCGGCGACCGCCGGCCCGGCGAGGAACCGCAGCACCAGGGACCAGCGCGACGGAAGCGTGATGTCTGACATGCCTCGCACGATGCCGGGCTGAGCGAACCACGGGCTGACATCCGCGTGAACATCATGGGATCAGTCGGCGTCAGCTTGTCTCACGACATGGCTAATCTGAGGCAATGGGCAACGACCTCCTCGACCTGCCGATCGACCCCACGTCACGCGAGCGCCTCGCCGCCGACGGGCTGCGGCTCGAGCTTCTCGACAACTCCGACAAGCAGGCATTCGCCGCCTGGTCGCGTGCCGAGTCGCGCGGATTCCACAGCAGCATGCAGACCGAGGAAGCGATCGAGCAGCGCCGCGGCTACGTCGCAGCCCGCAGGACGACCGGCGTGTGGGACGACTCGCTCCCCGTGCCGGACGAGCCCGTCGCGACGACCGAGGTGTGGCCGGCCGATCTCACCGTCCCCGGCGCACGCTCGGTGCCGTCGTGGGCCATCAGCGGCGTGACCGTCGCGCCGACCCACCGTCGGCGCGGGGTCGCCCGCGCCCTGCTCGAGGCCGAGCTGCGCACCGCACAGGCATACGGCGCACCGATCGCCACGCTGACGGTGTCGGAGTCGACGATCTACGGGCGCTTCGGATTCGGGCCGGCAGCACTGGCCCGCGACCTCACGATCGACACCCGGCGCGCCACGTGGACCGGGCCGCGACCCGATGGCCGGGTCCACTTCGTCACCGGGCAACAGCTGCTCGAGGACGGACTCGCGCTCGTCGAGCGCGTACGCCTTGAGACGCCCGGACAGATCGCCTATGACGGCATCCTCTGGGACCGCCAGCTCGGCCTGATGATCGGCGACGAGGACGCCAAGAAGCAGCGCTTCGTCCGCTACGACGACGACGCCGGGCAGATGCAGGGATTCGCGATCTACAAGCTGACCGAGAACCCTGACGACTTCACCCAGCACCGGCTCGACCTGCTGCACCTCGTCACGGCGACCGACGACGCATACGCCGCGCTGTGGCGCTTCGTGCTCGAGATGGACCTGGTGTCCGAGGTCAAGGCGCACCTGCGCCCGGTCGACGAGCCGGTGCGCTGGATGGTCTCGGACTTCCGCGCGGTCAGCGTCGCCGAGCTCGACCACCTCTGGATCCGCATCCTGGACGTCCCGGCTGCGCTCGAGGCGCGGTCCTATGCCGCGCCCGGACGCCTGGTGCTCAGCGTGAGCGATCCGTTCGGAGCGTGCGACGGCTCGTGGGCACTCGAGGTCGACGCCACAGGCCAGGCGACCGTCACTCCGACCGACGAGCCGGCAGACGTCTCGATGACGGTCGAGGAGCTCGCGGCGATCTACCTCGGCGGCGTCTCGCCGCTGATGCTGGCCGCTGCCGGGCGGATGAGTGGCAACGTGGCGCAGCTCGAGGCGATGTTCCGCTCGCCGGTCGCGCCCTTCCTCAGCATCTGGTTCTGAGCGTGCAGATCCGCGAGTTCGCGGACGACGACTGGTCACAGGTCTGGCCGATCCTCCGCGAGGTCGTGCGCGCCGCCGACACGTTCACCTACGACCCGGTCATGACGACCGAGCAGGCATACGACATCTGGGTGAAGCCTCCTCCAGGTCGCACCGTCGTCGCGGATGACGGTGGCACGATCCTCGCCACGGCGCACATGAACACCAACCGCCCGGGGCCCGGGTCACACGTCGCGACGGCGAGCTTCATGGTCGCGGCCGACGCGCGTGGCCGCGGCATCGGCGGCGCGCTGGTTCGTGATGCGCTCGACTGGGCACGCGGTCGCGGCTACGCCGGCATGCAGTTCAATGCCGTCGCGGCCTCCAACAGCTCGGCCGTCGAGCTCTACGAACGTCACGGCTTCGCGATCGTGGGCACGGTCCCGGGGCCTTCGAGCACCCGACCCAGGGCCGGGTCGGCCTGCACGTCATGTACGTCGAGCTTTAGAGCAGCTCCTTGGCCAGCAGCTCGAGGGTCTGCTCGCGACCCGGCGCTGTACGCGGATCGGTGCCGCGCCGCGCCGACGCCACCGGATTGACCATGACCTCGTCGACGCCGAACGTGAAGGCCAGCTCCTGGATCTGCTCGGCAGCCTGCTCGGGCGTGCCGACGACAGCGCGCGCCAGCCCGGATCCGATCATCGCCTCGACCTGCGGAGGCAGCTCCATCGCCTGGGCGTCCTCGACGAGGTCAAGGGCCGTGAGCGGCTGACCGGTGCGCAGCCTCGCCATCATCTGCAGGTTGGGCAGCATCAGCGCGGCGGCCTCCCGCTCGGTCTCGGCCACGGAGGCGTTGACCGTCAGGAACGTGACCGGCTCGGGCGCCAGGTCGCTGGGCTGGAACTCCGAGCGATAGACCTGCAGCGCCTCGGCGGTGCCCTGGCCGGAGAAGTGGTGCGCGAAGACGTACGGCAGGCCCTTCGCCGCGGCGAGGTGCGCCGAGTACATCGACGAGCCGAGCAGCCACATCCGCGGCTCGGTCGCTGCTGCCGGCGTGGCCTTGAGGACGTAGTTCTGCCGCGGCACCGCCACGCGTACGCCGTCGGCGCCCATCAGCGCGACGACGTCGTCGAGGTACTGCGGGAAGTTCTCGATGTCGGTGTCATCGCGACCGGCCGCGCCGCGCAACGCCATCGACGTGACCGGGTCGGAGCCCGGCGCGCGGCCGATGCCCAGGTCGATGCGGTCCGGGCGTCGCCGCCTCGAGCAGCGCGAACTGCTCGGCGACGGCGAGCGGCGCGTGGTTGGGCAGCATCACGCCGCCGGAGCCGAGCCGGATCGAGGTCGTCTGCGCCCCGAGCATCGCGATCAGGACCGGCGGCGACGTCGCCGCGACGGCCGGCATGTTGTGGTGCTCGGCGACCCAGTAGCGGGTGAAGCCGAGCCGATCGGCCACCTGCGCCAGCGACACGGTGGCCGCCAGCGCGTCACCCGTCGACTGGTCGGAGCGTACGGGGACGAGGTCCAGCACGGAAAGTCTCACACCATGGCCAACGCACGACCCCCGCGGATGCTTCCCGCGCTAGCTGATCTTGGTCACCTTGCCGGTCGAGCCGAACGTCACGGTGCGGTTCACCGTCGAGCCGGCTGTGGTCCGCGTGCAGTAGGTGAACTTCGTCGCCAGGCGCGTGTGCGGCTGACCGGCCTTGAGCAGCACGCCCTGCACGCTGGTGCCGACCGGGATGCCCTTGATGACGCTCTCGTTCTTGATGACCCCTGGATCGCGGCACGCGTCGTTCGTGACGCCGACGGCACGCTCCCACATCTCGAGGTATGCCTCCGAGCCGCGCGCCATGTCGTCCGCGATGGCCTGCCCGCCCTGCTTGCGGAGGTCCTCGATCCAGTCCGGGTAGAGGCCGTAGTGCGAGACGCCGTCGACGTTGATGTCGTACGTCCGCTGGCCACTGACCTGCTTGTCGATCGTGACGCCGCCGAGCCCCGTGAAGGGGTACGTCACCTTGTTGGCGGCATTCGCGCCGCGCGGGTTGCCCTGGGCGCCGAGCCCGTTGATGTCCGCGCCGAAGCCGAACCCGAAGTAGTAGCGCGGGTCCGCCCAGGTCAGGTGCTTCTTCCACTTCTCGACGAAGCCCGAGCTGTCACCCGCGTACGGCGCCACCACGCCGCCGAGCTCGTAGATCCGCGGGTATGCGTCGGGCGTCGACCACGAGTGGCTCGACACGACGCCGGGATACTTCAGCTTCTCGGCCAGGTCGAGCGACGACTTCCGGGCCGCGACGCTCATGTGGTCGGGGTCGAAGATCATCTTGCGCTTGGCCATCTCCTCGATCGTGTGGTCGCCGAGGCTCGTGAGGCCACGGGCGTTGCAGTGCGGCCCTGAGGCGTACAACGGGAGCTTGATCGGGAGGTAGAGCCCGGCGATCGCGCCGAACAGCGCATCCTGCTGCGGGGCGACCGACGGCATCGCGAGCTGGTCCTTGTCGTGCACCTCCGGGTCGCCGCCGGCGGCGCACTTGCGCATGTCCCAGAACGATCCGGTCTCGAGGAAGTTGGCCGCGTTGATCAGCGGCGCCGCTGTGCCGGTGTCGCCGGCGACACCCGCCAGCGCGTTGTCGAACTTGTTGACGAGCTCCATCTGCCGAACACCCGAGGGCGTGGACCTCGTCGAGCTGCTTGTCGATCGATGCGGGCGTGCACTGCGGGATGTCGAGCTTGCTCGAGCAGCCGAACAGCACGCTGGTCTCGATGCCCATCACGACGGCGAGCTTGCCCTGGTTGATGACCTGGCGGGCCTGGAACGGATCCGTGACGATGCGATACCAGCCCTTGCCCGGCCCGCCGCTCTGCGCGTCGATGTAGCGCTCGAGCTTGCGCATGTCGGCCGCCTGCAGGCGGATCGAGTCCATGTCGTTGCAGGAGTTGCGCTTGAGCGGGTAGAGCGTGCAGAGCTGGTTGTTCTCGACCAGCAGGTTGACCAGGATCCGCTGGCCGCCGCGCCACGACCGCTCGATCCACTTGTAGTACGTACCTTCGTGGGTCAGCGAGTCCGGAGCCGGCCAGTCCTTGAAGGTCGGCCAGCCGACGGTGTCGTGCGGCTCGATCGTGCCGCCCTTGAGGAAGTTCTCGAGCACCGCGCCGCTGCCGCCGGTGAGCTCATGGTCGGGGCAGTCCTTGAGTGCGTACGCCACGCCGTACGGGTGCCAGGGCCGGCCGCAGTGGACGTCGCCGCCCAGGAACTCGAACGCCATGCCGTGCGTGTGCGCGTCGAGGTAGCCGCGGACCTCCTGGTACGGCGTCGCGCCGGCGAACGGCTTGCCCTTCACGTTGACGTCGACCTCGGGCCAGGCCGCGCAGCCGGTCGTCAGCTTGAGCTTGAACGGCGCTGCGGCGCCCGTTGACCAGCGCCGCCGGTCGCTGACGTGCCGAGCGAGAGCTTCTTGGCCGGCAGCGTGAACGTGAACGTCGAGCCGGTCTTGGTGACGGTCCAGTCCGCCATCGCGCTGGGGCTGGCGCTGCGGGCTGGGAGGTGCCGTCGAGCTCGCGCCGAGGAAGGTCTTGTCGGGGCCGAACAGCAGGTAGGTCCCGAGGTCGGTCGCCTGGAAGTGGAACGGCAGGGCGCCGGCGATCGAGCTGCCCGTGGCGCCGTAGCCGCCGCCGTCCCGCACGACCCACTTGCTCGTCGCCGCGGACTGCAAGGCGTAGCAGCCGCCCGCCATGGCATAGCGGTCCTGCGGCACCGACGCACGAGCGGCCGGCGAGGCAGTCGGGACGAGCTTGGGGTCGGCTCGCTGCGCTGGGCGATGACGCTGCCGGAATGCGCGATGGCCTGGGTGAACGTCGTCGGGTCTGCCGTGTCGGCCGTCTGCGGGGCTCGCGAGATCGCGTTCTTGGTCGCCGGGTCGTTGTGGGTGTGCGGCTTCGACTCGTCGACGACCGATGCAGCCGCTCGAGGTCGCGGGCGGCTTGTCGTGGAACTGCTGCACCCAGCTCGCGTATGCCGGGAACGTGCCCATCGTGACGGCGAACGTCGTGACGACGATCGTGACGGGCCAGAAGTGACGGTGGCGTGAGACCAGCCGCATGGAGCCTCCCAAGTTACTTGGAGGTCACAACGAGACGCACGAGACACGAAGTCACGCGATCGTACGAGTTCAGGCGCTGGGACTCGTCCGCCATCTCGGGCATCGTGGCGGGGAACGTGCCAAGCCGCTCGACCATGAATCCGCCGGGATAGGTCTTGATGCGCTTGAGGTCCTTGGCATGCACTGGGCTTGCGGCGCGGCGGCATGAACCGCACGATCCGGCCGCGCAACCGCAGGCCGCCACGGGACAGCGACACGACGAGCGGCGACGGCTTCTTGAAGCCGAACGCCGCGAGCAGGGCGTCGTCCATCAGCGCTCGGCTGAACACGTCGACGGGCTTGGCCAGGATGCGCGGATAGAACGAGACGAGCAGCTCGAGCGTCGCCTCGGCCACGGCCCGGGTCTTGGGGTCGTGGCGCGAAGTGCTGCGCCTCGTAGCGAGTCCATCAGGTCCTCGAAGGCGGCGAGGTCGACCGGGAATGTCCTTGATGCCCATCAGCGCGCCGAGTCGCTGGTAGTAGCGCACCGCCGCTGCGACCTCGGCCGTCGGTGGTCTTGCGCCAGCCGTAGTCACGGAGCCAGCGATGCGGGACCACGACGAAGGTCGCCAGGACGTAGCGCATGTCGTCGTTCGAGATGTCGTAGCTGCCGTGCATCTGGTTCATCCGGCGCACCGCTGCACGGCCGCCTCGGCGACTCCATGCCGTCGACCAGCACCGACTCGAGCACCAGAGCCGTGTCGTCGTGGCGCTTCTGGGTGCGCTCGGTGAACTCGCCGGTGTCGAACAGCAGCCCGCCGATCGACGGCACGGCGTACGTCCGGAACAGCGCGAAGCTCAGCGCCTGCTGGTAGTCCCACGGGAACTCGTAGTAGAACGCGAGCCTGGCGATCTCCTCGTACTGCGTCTCCGGATCGAGCTGGGCGATCTTGCGCTGCCAGTGGTCACGTCGCATGGCCCGACACTATCGTGACAGCAACACTGTCACAATGGCTCACAGCGTGCGGGCGAGGAAGTCGACGATGTCGTCGAGCGCGCGCTTGGCGACGGGTACGACGCCCGGCAGGCTCATGAAGCCGTGGATCGCGCCGTCGTACTGCGCGTAACGCACCGGTACGCCGGCCGCGAGGAGCGCGTCTCGGTAGCGCGCGCCGTTGTCGAGCAGCGGATCCAGCTCGGCCGTCAGGATGAACGCCTCAGGCAGGTCCGCGTGCGAGGCCGCCCTGATCGGCGAGGCACGGAAGTCCTCGTCGCCGTACTGCTCCCCCATGTAGAGCCGGGCGAACGCGCGCATGTTCTTCGACGTCAGCACCGGCGCGTCGGCGTGCCGATCCTCCGACGGCCACCGGTCGTACATCTCGGTGCCGGGATAGATCAGCACCTGGGAGCGGATCTCGGGGCCGCCGGCATCCCTGGCCAGCAACGCCATGACCGCGGCGAGATTGCCTCCGGCACTGTCGCCCATGACCGCAATGCGGCGCGGATCGATGCCCAGCTCGTCGGCGTGCTCGACGATCCAGGTCAACGCCGCCCAGCAGTCCTCGACGCCGGCCGGGAACGGCTCCTCCGGCGCCAGCCGGTACGACGGTGAGATCACGACGACGTGGTTGCGCACCGCGATCCGGCTCGCGAGCCAGCCGGACTGCTCGGGGTTGCCCTGCACCCACCCACCGCCGTGGAAGTTGAGGACGCACGGCAACGGTGCGATGGCGCTCCGCCGGCCGATGACCGAGCGCCCGGGAACCGTTGCCGACAGTGATCTCCTCGACCGCAGCGTCCGTTGTCGGGCCGGCCGAAGACGAGCTGGCCGGCGAAGGTGCGCTGCAGCTTGATCCGCTTCGCGCGATGCGACGGGAGGTCGACGACCTCCTCGATGCCCTTGTCGGACAGCCGGAGCAGGGCGGCGAACACGCGCGTGCGCAGCGCCATGGTGGAAGTCACGCCCGTGAGCGTAGTCGTACGGCTAGCCGGAGGCCTTGAGCGCCCAGGCGCGGATCGCGTCGATGCGCTCCTGCAGCTGCGCCGCCGAGGCCTGCGCCGCCGGCAGGTCCGCCACACTGCTGCCGCAGCCGGCTGTGCGTCACGCCGTGCGGCGCACCCGTGCGGTGGTGCCAGCGCACCGACCAGGGCGTGCAGCTCCCGGCGCAGCTCGCTGCGCTTCTCGATGCGCGACGTCCGCCTCGGGCGCCGCGGCGTCGTTGGCCTTGAGCTTGGCTCGCTTGGCCCGCGACTTGCGCAGCAGCTCGGCGACCTGGTCGTGATCGAGCAGCCCCGGTATGCCGAGGAAGTCCAGCTCACCGTCGTCGTCGGACAGCGCGTCGTAGCCGAACTCGCCACCGTCGTAGACGAGCCGGTCGAACGACGCATCGCTGCCCAAGCGCCGCGGTACTCCCCCAGCTGGTCCGAGGCGCCCTGGTCCTCGTTGGCCTTGGCCATCAGCTCGGCCTCGGCGGCGAACAGGTCCGCCTCGTCCTTGACCGGCCGGCCGATGACGTGGTCGCGCTGGGCCTCGAGGTCGGCCGCGAGCGCCAGCAACCTCGGCACGCTCGGCACGAAGATCGACGCCGTCTCGCCCTTGCGCCGAGCTCGGACGAATCGCCCGACGGCCTGGGCGAAGTAGAGCGGGGTCGCGGTCGTCGTCGCATACACGCCGACCGACAGCCGCGGAATGTCCACGCCCTCGCTGACCATGCGCACCGCGACCATCCACGGCGTCATGCCGGCCGAGAAGTCGGCGATCCGCGCGCTCGAGGTCGACTCGTCCGACAGCACGACGGTCGGCTTGGTGCCGGTGATCTCCGCGAGCACCGCGGCGTACTGCCCGCGCGGTGTCCTGGTCGCTCGCGATCACGAGTCCACCGGCGTCGGGGACGTCGCGGCGCACCTCCATCAACCGCGTGTGCGCGGCGGTGAGGACCTCGGGGATCCACGACCCGTTGGGGTCGAGCGCCGTGCGCAGCGCCTGCGCGGTCGCGGCGCGATCCAGCGGTTCACCCAGGCGGGCGGCAACCTCGTCGCCCATGCGCGTACGCCAGTGCATCTGGCCGGAGTACGCCATGAACAGCACGGGCCGGACGACGCGGTCCTTGAGCGCGTGCCCATAGCCGTAGGAGTAGTCCGCGACGCTCGACATGGTGCCGTCGTCCTGCGGGGCGTACGTGACGAACGGGATGGGGTTGTCGTCGGACCGAAACGGCGTGCCCGTCAGCGCGAGTCGCCGGATCGCGGGCTCGCACGCCTCCTGCACGGCGTCGCCCCACGACAGCGCGTCTGCTGCGTGGTGCACCTCGTCGAGGATCACCATCGTCGCGCGGTGCTCGATGCGGGCGCGGTACGCATTGGGGTTGACGGCGAGGCCCGCGTAGGTGACGGCGAAGCCCTGGAAGTCCGAGCCCAGCACGCCCTGGCCGGCGAGCGAAGGGTCGAGCGTGATGCCGATGCCCGAGGCGGCGAGTGCCCACTGGGTCTTGAGGTGCTCCGTGGGCGTGACGATGACGACGCGCTCGACGATGCCGCGGGACGATCAGGTCGGCGGCGATCGTCAGGGCGAACGTCGTCTTGCCGGCGCCCGGCGTGGCGACAGTGAGGAAGTCGCGCGGTTGAGCGCGCTGGTAGAGCTCGAATGCCTCACGCTGCCAGACCCGGAGGTGCTGGCTACGCGTCACCCGAGGGGTCCCCCTCGTCGCCGTCGTTGAGGCTCTCCCAGATGTCCTTGCACTCGGGACACACGGGGAAACGCTCCGGGTCACGGCTGGGGACCCACACCTTGCCGCACAGCGCGACGACGGGGTGGCCCATGATCATGGCCTCGGTCAGCTCGTCCTTGGGGACGTAGTGCGAGAACTTCTCGTGGTCACCCTCTTCGGTGCGCATGTCGGTGCGCTCGTCGACAACCGTCTGAGTACCTCGCCCGAAGAAAGCCACGTCGCCAGTCTAACGAGTCCTCGTGACACTCACGATCAGTTGGCGCGCGGGTCTTCGGGGAATGTCGTCCAGAACCTCACGTCGTTGTCCTGGCGTCGCAGCACCTCGCGCCAGAGCGTCTCGGGCTGCGGTGACATGAGGTCGGCGTCCAGGGCGTCGACGACCAGCCAGGCGCCCTCTTCGAGCTCGGCCTCGAGCTGGTCCGGCACCCCATCCGGCATAGCCGGCGAACACCCGGATGCCGGCGAACTCGCCGTTGCTCGGGCAGCGGACCCTCGAGATCGACGAGGCCGACGCGGCCGGCCATCTGGCGCCAGCCGATCGGCGGTGCCACGTCGGCGATGACGCCGAGCGCGAGCGCCGAGTCCATCGCCACCGGCCCCCCGTCGAACAGGCACACCGGAGCGTTGACGAGCCCGGCCCAGTCGGGCAGCACGTCATCGACCTCCGAGTCGAGCGGACGGTTGAGGATCACGCCGAGGGCCCCGTCGGCGTCATGGTCGAGGACGAACACGACGCTGCGCATGAACGGACCGGACTCGATGGCCGGCGTAGCCACCAGCAGCCTCCCTCGCAACGTGTCCATGCCTCTATGATGCCCCCTGCCACCCCACCGCGCGTGGAATGGGAGGGACCTATGATTCGGGCATGCCAGACGACACGCCGACGGCGAGGAATTCACCGTCGACGAGCTCGCTGCGCGGGCCCAGATGACGGTCCGCAACGTACGCGCGTACGCCGGGCGGGGACTGATCGCAGCGCCGCGGCTCGAGGGGCGTACGGGCTACTACAACCGCGAACACCTGCAGCGGCTCCAGCTGATCCGGCAGCTGATCGAGCGTGGCTTCACGCTTGCGGCGATCGAGAAGGCGATCCTCAACGCCCCTCACGCCGCCGGCCACACGCTCGACCTCATCACGATCCTCGATCAGCCCGACGCCGCGGAGCCCGAGATCATGTCGCGCGACGCCCTCGCAGCGCTGGCCGGCGTGCACCGCGACGACACCCTGATCGAGTCGCTGGTCGGGCTCGGGCTCGTCGAGAAGCTCGACGGCGACCAGGTGCGCCTGATCGAGCCGTCGGTCGTACGTTCGGGAGCCGCGGCCGTCGAGCTCGGGCTCGCGCCGGAGACCGTGATCGCGTTGTTCCCCCTCCTGCAGTCTCACCTGCGGACGATCGCGGACGCGTTCGTCCAGCGAGGTCGTCAAGGAGATGGTGCAGCCCTTCATCGATGCGGGCCTCCCCGAGGACGAATGGCCGCGCAGTGCTCAGCGTCGTGGAGAGCCTGCTGCCGATCGCGAGCCAGGTGACGCTGGGGATCTTCCGCTCGGAGTTCCGCGACGCGATCGACGTCGAGGTCGGCGAGCAGATCACGGGCCTGGCGTCCAAGCCCGACAAGAAATAACCCCGCCCGGCACCAGAGGGAGGGAGGTGCCAGGCGGGGTGGTCTGTGACCGGATCTTTCCTATGCGGCGATGACGCTGCGCAGCTTCGCGACGAGCCCGTTGCGCGACCCCTCGTCGAGGCTCTCGGTGCCGGAAGGCTCGGCGACGACCACGGACTCACGGGCGGAGTCCATGATGCGGCGACCGTGACCCGTGAGATCCGGGTGGTTCGTCGGCACGCCGGCGGTGCAGCCAGGTAGGCCTGCTCCTTGGCGAATGCCTTGGCGAGTGCGGGTTCGTTGAGGTGGGCGTCGAGCAGGGTGCGTGCACCGGGCATCTCTGCGGCGGTGTTGACCCATGCCGTGGCGGCCATCAGTTCGGGGGTTTCGACGCTCTCGGTGACGAGGCGGTCCATCTGCCCACTGAGGCGCTGGAACCAGGCCATCTGCAGGTCGAACAGCAGCTCGGTCTCGTTCGCGAAGGCATTGCGGCCTTCGTCGACCGTGTCGAGCAGTTCGGTGAGCGTCAGGTCGCGGCGCCGGTCGGCGATCGCGAGCAGGTCACGGAGTGTTTCCTTGCGACGGTTGTAAGCATCCCAGGTCATGGTGTGCTCCTTTCTGTTCCGTCGATTCGAGAGTTCCATACTCTCGGTACGTACTCTCAGTATGTTCCGTACTGACGTATTTGGCAAACCCCCGGTATGTGATTCGCCCCACCTGCACCAATGCGGCCTAGACTGGTTGGTATGCCACACCATGCACGCGTGACGAAGAACGTCCTGCGTACCGCGCGCAAGACCACGCGGCGCCAGGACTACTCATCAAGTACCAAGCGCGCTCTCCTCGACAGCGCAACGACCCTTTTCACCGATCACGGTTACGCCGGCACCTCGCTCGACGAGGTCGTTGCGGCGGCCCGGGTCACCAAGGGTGCGCTCTATCACCACTTCCCGAGCAAGCTCGCCTTGTTCGAGAGCGTGTTCTTCCGGGTGCAGGAAGCCACGACGAACGACGTCGAGAAGGCGATCAACGCCTCCAAGGATCCTTGGGAACGCGCCCAGATCGGCCTCGAGAAGTTCCTCGAGGTCTGCCGCGAGCCGCAGTTCCGCCGCATCTGCATGCAGGAGGGGCCGGTCGCCCTCGGTCACGAGCGCTGGGCCGAGGCCGAGCGCGCCTCGTCGTTCGGCATCGTCCAACGTACGGTCGACGACCTGCTGGCCGATCTCGGTGGCGGTGGGGAGCTCAACGAGGCATTCGGCGCGGTGTTCTACGGAGCCATCCGGTCGGCGTCGGAATTCGTCGCCGACGCCGAGGACCCGGAGGCCGCCAGCGAGGCCGTGCAGAGCACCGATCGGCACGATTCTCGCCGGCCTGCGCCTGCTGCCCTCGATCGACTGACGACGCTCAGCCGAGGGTGACCCGGCCGTCGCCGTCGGGCGCGAGCTCGAAGAACACCTTGCCCGGAGCGATCGTGAAGGGCTTGCCGTCCTTGGTCGAGAAGGTGATGCCCTCCTCGAGGCTCGGCTTGAGCCACTCGACCTCGGTCGCGGTGTCGCCGTGCGAACACCATCGCGCGACCCTTGCCTTCGAGCTTGGTCTCCGGCACGGGGTTGCCCGCCGGGTCCCGGTAGCCGGCATCTTCGATCTTGCAGAACATCACGATCATGGTGTCGGCCTTGAAGTCCTGGCCGGCTGCGGCATGTCCGTTGGCGCGCTGCCAGGTGTCACCGGCGAGCTTCCAGCTCGTCGACGTCGAGTTGGAGAAACGTACGGAAGCGCGGGTCGCCTTCTTGGGCGCGGTCGTCGGGGTTGCGGTGCTGTCGGTCGGTGCGGGCGTCTTGGTCGCCGACTTCGCGGGCGTCCACGGCAGGTAGGAGCCCGCGGATCGCGGAGGCCTTGGCCTTCTTGGCGACGGTCTGGAGGTTGATCAGGCGGTTGTAGGGCCGCACTTTCGCGGGATCGCTGCTGAACCCCGGCGCTCCACCGTCCTCCGAGAAGATCGTGATGCCGGCGCCCTCGACGCGGCGGTACGTACCTGCGGCGCCACCGGACGCAACGACCTGACCGTCGACCGGCTTGGCGATGCCGATGTCGGTGTCACGCAACGAGCGGACGTGACCGACCTTGGTCGGCAGGTTGGAGTAGTAGAACGCCGCGAGCCTGGTCAGCCCGCCTTCGACAAGCTCCTCCATCACCATGTCGGCGTTGTTGAGCCCGTACTGCGGTGCGCCGTTGGCGGTGTTCTCGATCTTGACGACGAACACCGGGTTGGCGGGGCGACCGTTGGGCATCGGCAGGCCCGTGAGCGGGGAGACCTCGACGAGCTTCTTGGAGCTGCCCTTCGACGCATCGGGCTTCGTCGGCTCCTTGCTGTCCGAGGATGAGCAGGCGGTCAGGGTGAGGGCCGCGGCGGTCACCGCGACGAGCAGACGCAACTTCATGCCGCCAGCATGCCTCATGGGCGGAGCCACCTTGCGGACCGCCACTGGCCTGTCGCGCAGGACTCGGCCCCCGGGCACGACAACGCCGGGCGCATGTCAGTGCCTGCTGGGACGATGGAGCAATGACCGCGCTCGACCGCTTCGCACCTGCCACCCGGCAGTGGTTCGACGCGTCCTTCGACGCGCCGACGCCCGCACAGCTCGGCGCGTGGGATGCCGTCGCGGGCGACGAGCACGTGCTGGTCGTCGCCCCGACCGGTTCCGGCAAGACGCTCGCGGCGTTCCTGTCCTCGATCGACCGGCTCATGCACGCCGGCGAGTCCGAGGGCACTCGCGTCCTCTACATCTCGCCGCTCAAGGCGCTGGCCGTCGACGTCGAGCGCAACCTCCGCTCCCCCCTCGTCGGCATCACCCAGGCAGCGGCGAGGCGCGGCGACGAGTTCCGCGAGGTCAGTGTCGGCGTACGCTCCGGCGACACCCCGCAGCGTGATCGCCGAGCGCTCGTGACACATCCGCCCGACATCTTGATCACGACGCCGGAGTCGCTGTTCCTGATGCTGACGTCGGCGGCGCGCGAGACACTGCGCACGGTCGAGACCGTCATCGTCGACGAGATCCACGCCGTCGCCGGCACCAAGCGGGGCGCGCACCTGGCCCTGTCACTCGAACGCCTCGACGCGCTCCTGCCGACGCCGGCCCGCCGCATCGGACTCAGCGCGACGGTGCGCCCCCACGACGAGGTCGCTCGTTTCCTCGGCGGCTCCGCGCGGGTGTCGGTCGTGGCTCCTGAGGCGGCGACCCGTCTGGCGCTCGAGGTGGAGGTCCCGGTCGACGACATGACCAGCATTCCGGCGCCGCCACGCGACGAGGGCAGCGCCGGGCGGGCACTCGATGACGACGAGCAACCCCGCGGCAGCATCTGGCCTCACGTCGAGGAAGCCGTCATGCGGCGGGTCCTCGAGCACCGGTCGACCATCATCTTCGTCAACTCGCGAGGTGTCGCCGAGCGACTCACGGCCCGGCTCAACGAGGCGTACGCCGCACACATCGGCGCCGAACCCGTCGCCTCCGGGTCGAGCCGGCCGCCGGCGCAGCTGATGGGCGGCAGCGCCCAGACGCGTCCCACGCAGAGCTCCGGCGCCGAGGCGGTCCTCGCGCGGGCGCACCACGGATCGGTCAGCAAGGAGCAGCGCGCCCTGATCGAGGACGAGCTCAAGACCGGGCGGCTGCGCTGTGTCGTCGCGACCTCGAGCCTCGAGCTGGGCATCGACATGGGCGCGGTCGATCTCGTCATCCAGGTCTCGTCGCCGCCGTCGGTCGCCAGCGGACTGCAGCGCGTCGGCCGGGCCGGCCACCAGGTCGGCGAGATCTCCCAGGGCGTGACGTTCCCGACCTCCCGGCAGGACCTGCTCGGCGCGGCCGTCGCCACGTCGCGCATGCAGCAAGGGCTGATCGAACGTCTCGACATACCGGCCAACCCGCTCGACATCCTCGCCCAACAGACCGTCGCGGTGACGGCCCTCGAGCCGATCGACGTCGAGGAGTGGTTCGACACCGTACGCCGCAGCGCCCCGTTCGCGACGCTGCCTCGGTCGGCATACGACGCGACGCTCGACCTGCTGGCCGGCCGCTATCCGTCGGACGAGTTCGCCGAGCTGCGTCCCCGGCTCGTGTGGGACCGCGACGCCGGCACGCTCACCGGCCGGCCCGGTGCCCAGCGACTCGCCGTCACCAGTGGCGGCACGATCCCCGACCGCGGCATGTTCTCGGTCAATCTCGCCGCAGGCGCAGACGAGTCCGGTGGCAGCCGCAAGGTGGGCGAGCTCGACGAGGAGATGGTCTACGAGTCGCGCATCAACGATGTGTTCGCCCTCGGCGCGACGAGCTGGCGGATCCAGGAGATCACGCACGATCGCGTCATCGTCACGCCGGCGTTCGGCCAGCCCGCGCGCCTGCCGTTCTGGAAGGGCGACGCGGTCGGTCGGCCATACGAGCTCGGCGAAGCAATCGGAGGGTTCGTGCGCGAGGCCGCCAACCTGTCGCCCGCCAAGCTTGCCGAGCGTACGTCCGGGTTGGGGCTCGGCCGACGAGCCTCGGACAACCTCGCCGCCTATCTCCGCGACCAGAAGGACGCGACGGGTCAGGTGCCGTCCGATCGCACCCTCGTGGTCGAGCGGTTCCGCGACGAGCTCGGTGACTGGCGGGTCGTCCTGCACTCCCCGTTCGGTCGCCGCGTGCACGCACCGTGGGCCCTCGCGGTCGGCGCGCGCATCGTCGAGCGGTTCGGCATGGACGGTTCCGTCGTGGCCAGCGACGACGGCATCGTCGCGCGCATACCCGACACCGAGCTCGAGCCGCCGGGCGCGGACCTGTTCGTGTTCGACACCGACGACCTCGACAAGATCGTCACCGAGGAGGTCGGCAGCTCGGCGCTGTTCGCCTCACGGTTCCGCGAGTGCGCCGCGCGTGCCTTGCTCCTGCCCCGCCGCAACCCTGGCTCGCGGGCGCCCCTGTGGCAGCAGCGGCAACGCTCCGCCCAGCTGCTCGATGTCGCCCGCAACCACCCCACCTTCCCGATCCTGCTCGAGACGGCCCGCGAGTGCCTGCAGGACGTCTATGACCTCCCCGCCCTGATGACGTTGACCCGGCGGCTCGCTTCGCGAGAGGTCCAGATCGCCGAGGTCACGACCGAGCGTGCGTCGCCGTTCGCGCAGAACCTGCTGTTCGGCTACGTCGCCGCGTTCCTCTACGAAGGCGACACGCCGCTGGCCGAACGCCGCGCGTCGGCGTTGACCCTCGATCCGACGCTTCTGGCCGAGCTGCTCGGCCGGGCAGAGCTCCGCGAGCTGCTGGATCCAGCCGTGATCGAGCACACCGAGCTCGAGCTGCAGCGGCTGACCGAGGACCGACGGGCCAAGGACGTCGAGGGGGTCGCCGACCTGCTGCGCATGCTGGGCCCGCTCACGACCAGCTGAGGTGGCGGCGAGGCTCCAGCCCGATGTCGCATCCCACGCCGCGACCTGGCTCGGTGAGCTGCAGGATTCCCGCCGCGCCATCGAGGTGGCGATCGCCGGCGAGGTGCGTTGGGCCGTCGTCGAGGACGCCGGGCGCCTGCGCGATGCCCTCGGCGTCGTCGTCCCGATGGGCGTACCCGAGGCCTTCCTCGAGGTCACCGCAGACCCGCTGACCGATCTCATCTCCCGCTACACACGCACCCACGGGCCATTCACGACCGACGAGGTCGCCTCGCGCTTCGGCCTCGGCAGCTCGGTCGCGCTGCAGGTGCTGCGCCGTCTCTCGCGCGACGGCCGGCTGACCGAGGGCGAGTTCCGGCCGCAGGCCACCGGCACGGAGTGGGTCGAGCCTGGTGTCCTCCGCCGGCTGCGATCGCGTTCCCTCGCGGCGGCCCGGCATCAGGTCGAGCCCGTCGACCCGCTGACCTACGCCGCATTCCTCCCGTCATGGCAGGGCGTGGGCGGCACCCTGCGCGGCGCCGACGGAGTGCTGACGGCCATCGACCAGCTGGCCGGCCTCGCGCTGCCGGCTTCTGCCTGGGAGTCCCTGGTCCTGCCGGCCCGCGTACGCGACTACTCCCCCGCCATGCTCGACGAGCTCACGACGGCCGGTGAGGTCATGTGGTCCGGCGCCGGCACGCTCCCGGGCAACGACGGCTGGGTCCAGCTCCATCCATCGGACCTCGTGCTGCGCGCCGCGGGAGCTTCGCTCGACGAGCCTGAGCCCGACTCGTTGCAGGCCACCATCGTTGAGGCCCTCGACGGTGGCGGCGCGTTCCTGTTCCGTCAGCTCGCCGATGCGGTGGGCACCGATGACCACGGGACACTGGCCGAGGCGCTGTGGGACCTGGTGTGGTCGGGCCGTGTCAGCAACGACACGTTCGCTCCGGTCCGTACGCTCGTCGGCCGCGGCGGTGCGCACCGCACGACGCGACCCACGCCCCGGGCCCGCATCCACGGCCGGCGTGCCAGGTCACCCCGCGTCGCGCTGCAGGGCCCGCCGACCGTCAGCGGCCGCTGGTTCACCCTCGCTGAGACCTCCGGTGACCCGACGAGTCTGCAGCTGGCTCGCACCGAGTCCTTGGTGGGGCGCTATGGCGTGGTGACCCGCGGTTCGGTCATGGCGGAGCAGACGCCGGGCGGGTTCGCCGGCGTCTATCGCGTGCTGCGCGAGCTCGAGCAGACCGGATCGGTGCTTCGGGGCTACTACATCGAGACACTCGGGGCGGCCCAGTTCGCGGCGCCCGCAACGGTCGATCGGATGCGCGGCCACGTCAGCGACGACGACCGGCCCTCCGATGCCGCAGCCGTGACGCTCGCCGCAACCGACCCGGCCAACCCATATGGCGCCGCACTGCCGTGGCCCGAACGCGGCGAGGAGTCCGCCGGGCATCGACCGGCCCGCAAGGCCGGATCTCTCGTCGTCCTGCACGACGGCCGGCTGGTTGTCTACCTCGAGCGGGGTGGGCGCAAGGTGCTGGTGTTCGACGACGATCCAGCCCGGCTGGCCGCCGCCGCTGCCTCGCTCATCGCGACGGTGCGCGCCAAGCGGATCAGCCGGCTGACGATCGAGACCGCCGACGGCCGGCCCGTCGCCTCCACGCCGTTCGGCGAGGCGCTGCTCGAGGTGGGCTTCGAGCGCACGATCAAGGGTCTGCGCATCGATGCCTGAAGGCGACACCGTCTGGCGCGCGGCCCGTCACCTGCACGAGGCGCTGGCCGGACGAGCGCTGACTCGCACCGACTTTCGGGTCCCGGCCTTCGCGACGGTCGACCTGAGCGGATCACCGGTTGACGAGGTCGTCAGCCGTGGCAAGCACCTGCTGATCCGCACGCCGGAGGACTCGATCCACTCGCACCTCAAGATGGAGGGCGCGTGGCACGTCTACCGGCTCGGCTCGCCCTGGCGACGTCCCGGCCACACCGCGCGAGCGGTCCTGGAAAACGACGAGTGGCAAGCCGTGGGCTACTCGCTGGGCATCCTCGAGGTGCTGCCGAGATCCGACGAGCAGTCGGTCGTCGGACACCTCGGTCCCGATCTGCTCGGCGCCGACTGGGACCTCGACGAAGCCGCCCGGCGCGTGGCGGCCGACCCCGACCGTCCGGTGTTCCTCGCGCTGCTCGACCAGCGCAACGTCGCGGGATTCGGCAACGAGTACGCCAATGAGCTGCTGTTCCTCATGGGCCTGTTGCCGACTCGGCCGGTCGGCGAAGTCGCTGACATCCGGCGGGTCATCTCCCGCGGGCCAACGGATGCTCGACCTCAACAAGTCACGCGTCGACCGCTCGTTCACCGGCAGCACCCGCACCGGCGAGGAACGCTGGGTCTACGGCCGCGAGCGATCGCGGTGCCGTCGCTGCGGCACGCCGTTGCGCCACGGCACGCTCGGCGATCGGCCGACCGCCGAGCGCAACACGTTCTGGTGCCCGCAGCTGCCAGACCTGATGCCAGGTGGGTCCGCGACGTCGAAGTTGTCGCCGAACCTTAGGATCACGGTTATGACCGAACTGATCGCAGACGTCGACAACGCCGACGAGGACACCCAGTCGAGCCGGGGCCTTGGCCTGCTGCTGACGATCGGTGGCGCGATCGGACTGCTCTCGGCAGCGATCCTGATCATCGAGAAGATCAACTTTCTCGAGGACAAGGCCGCCGGCCGGCCGACGAGCCTCGGTTGCGACATCAACCCCATCGTGGGCTGCGGCAACGTCATCAACACCGATCAAGCGTCGGCCTTCGGGTTCCCCAACCCGATCATCGGCGTCGCTGCCTTCGCGATCGTCGTGACGATCGGTGTCCTCGTGCTGGCGCGGGTCAGCCTGCCCATGTTCGTCTGGGGCGGGCTACAGGCCGGCGTGCTGTTTGGGATCGGGTTCATCACATGGCTGCAGTACCAGAGCATCTACGACATCCAAGGCCTCTGCCCGTACTGCATGGTTGTCTGGAGCGTCATGATCCCGATCTTCATCTGGGTCACCGCCCGCAACCTCCGGGCATACGCCCCGAACAACCCCGTGTCACGGTTCGTCGGCGACTGGACGATGCTGATCAACATCCTTTGGTACGTCGCAGTCATCTCCGCGATCTGGTTCAAGTTCGGCGAGAACCTCTGGGCCTAGGCCGCCGCAGTCTCCCGTGGCTCCCGTCGAATGAGGTTCTTGGCCACGAGCAGGTACAGCGGCGGGATGATGAACAGGTTCACCAACGTCGCGGTCAGCAACCCGCCGAGAATGACCACCGCCATCGGGTGCTCGATCTCGTGACCGGGGATGCTTCCTGCCGCTGCCAGCGGGAGGATCGCCAGACCGGTCGCCAGCGCGGTCATCATGATGGGTGCCAGCCGCTCCGACGCACCTCGCATGATGAGCTCCGGCCCGAGCGGAACGCCTTCTTCTCGCTCGAGGTGCTGGAAGTGGGTGATCATCAAGATGCCGTTGCGAGCCGCGATGCCGAACACCGTCAAGAACCCGATCAACGATCCCAGTGACATCAAGCCATCGCTGAGACACGACCGCGAACACACCGCCGGCCAACGACACCGGGAGCAACAACGAGGCCAAGCCAGCCAGCCACAAGTTGCTGAACGCCGCGTGCAGCAGCAGGAAGATCACCAGGAGCGCAGCGAGACCGTAGATGGCAGCGTGTTCTGGGACTTTGTCAGCTCGGTCGACTCGCCAAGCACCTTGACGCTGTACTCCGGCGGCAGATCCAGCGCGGCGACACGGCGCTCGACCTCGTCCACCACGGCACCGAGGTCACCGCCCTCGGCGATGTTGCCCTTGACGTCGATGCGCCGAGACTGGTCGGTCGCGCAGGATCGCGTTCGGGCTGGGGGCGAAGCGCACGTCCGCCACATCGGAGAGCTTGACCTTCTCACCGGCCGGGGTGTCGATCGGGAGGTCACGGATGTCCTGGAAGCTGTGACGCGCCTCGGGCAGCGACCAGATGTGGACGTCGTAGGCCCGGCCGCCGGCGAAGATGTCAGAGACCTCCTCACCCGCGATGTAGACAGACGACTGGCGCCGAACGTCGCCCGGCTTGAGGTCGTACTGGCGAGCCTTGTCCAGATCGAGCTCGATCTCGATCTGGGGAATCTCCTTCTGCAGCGCCGCGCGCGGCCTCGATGAGGCCAGGAGTGTCGCCGATCTCCTTCAACGTCGCGCCCGCCAGCTCGGTGAGCTTGCGCGGTTCAGGGCCGAAGATGCGAACGACCACGGAGCCGCCGGTCCCGCTGAGCACTTCCTTGACCCGCTCGCGCAGGTAGGTCTGGACGTCACGCTGCATGCCGGGATAGCTGTCGACGGTCTTGGTCACCGCCTCGAGCGTCTTGTCGTAGTCGACGTCGTCGGACACGCTGATCCAGTTCTCGCCGAAGTACGAGCCGTAGACCTCGTCGCTCAACAACGCCTGGCCGATGTGCGAGCCGCAATTGCGTACGCCGGGGATCTCGCGCAGGTCCTGGCACGCGTCGACGGAGATCCGCTTCTCCTGCGTGATCGATGTCGACGGCTCGGTGAGCCAGTGCATCAGGAAGTCGCGCTCCTTGAAGTTGGGCAACAGCTGAGTGCCCGTGCTGGCGTACGCCGGCACGGCCAGCAGGAGGATCAACCCGGCCGAGGCGATTGCCGGAGCAGGGAATCGCACGACCCACTTGAGCGCACCGGTGTACCACCGCTTCAGCACCCGCAGCACCGGCGACTCCTTTTCCCGCAAGCCGCCGCGATGCAGCAGGAGCAGGCAGAGCGCAGGTGTCACCGTCATGGCGACGAGCATCGAGATCATGACCGCGAGGCCATACGACAGCACGAGTGGCTGGAAGAACGACCCGGACAGTCCCTCGAGGAAGAGCACCGGCACGATCGCCACGACGTTGATGACGGTGGCAAAGGTGATCGCACTGCGGATCTCGACCGAGGCCTCGAGGACGATGCGCGGCGTCGATTCCGTGCGCCCTTCGGCTCGTGCTTGTCTCAGACGCCTGACGATGTTCTCGACGTCGATGATGGCGTCATCCACGACCACCCCGATCGCGACCACCAGCCCAGCCAGGACCATCACGTTGATCGTCACGTCTCGCAGGTCGAGGACGTAGTAGGCCGCAAGCAGCGACAACGGGATCGAGATGAGACTGATGAACGCCGTGCGGAACGTGTAGAGGAAGCCGGAGATGATGACGATCACCAACAGCACGCCGATCAGCAACGCCTTGGTCAGGTTGTTGATGGAGTCGTCGATGAAGGTCGCCGGGCGGAAGATCGTCGTGTCGTACTCGACGCCGGGAAGTCCCGTGGCCATCTCGGCCATCGTCTCCTCGACGTTCTCGGTGACCTCCTTGGTGTTCGCGCCGCGATACTTCTGGACGATGAGCATCAGACCATCGCCGTCGTTGATGACGCCTTCGCCCCACAGCTGCTGACTGGCCTGCTTGACCGTGCCGAGGTCAGACATCCGCAGCACCTTGCCGTCGCGCTCCGCGACGGGGACCTTCGCGAGTTCTTCCGGGCCGGTGATCGGTTGGACGTTCTCGATGTTGAGCCGCTTCTGGGCAGTCTCGACGAAGCCGCCTTGTCCGACGGTGAAGCTCTTGGCGTACTGCAGCACGCCGGCATCGAGCGCCTCTGACCCGGCTTCCATGACGGTGTCGATCGGAATGTTGTATTTCGCCAGCAGTGCAGGGTCGACCTGGACGTGGCGCTGTTTGAGCCGCTCACCGTAGATGTCGACGCCGGCCACACCCGGCACCCGCAACAGGTGCTGGCGGATCTTCCAGTACGAGATCGACGACAGCTCGATGAGGTCGAGGTCCTCGGATGTCAGGCCGATCTTCATGATCCGGCTCGTCGCCGACAGCGCAGGCATCATCCATGGAGGGCTGGCCCAGGTGGGGATGCTCGGCGCGACCTGCGCGACCCGCTCCTGCACGAGCTGACGCGCCCGCGCCTCGTTGGTGCCCTTCTTGAAGATCAAGCGGATCGATGACAGCTGAGCCACGGACTTCGAGCGCATCTCCGCGAGGCCAGGGAGGCCGTTGAGGGCCTCCTCGATCGGCACCGTGACCAGCGACTCCACCTCCGACGTCGAGTTGCCCAGGGCGATCGTCTGGATCTCGACCTGCGGTGGTGCGAACTCGGGGAAGACGTCGACCTTCGAATGGGGAATCTCGGTGATCGAGAACGCCATGAACGTGCGCGGCCATGAAGACGATGATCCAGCGGAAGTGCAGACTCCGCGCCACGATCCAGCGCATGTCAGTACGCCCCGAATTCGAGCTCGGCCCCGTGGATCTGTGGCAGACCGACCGTCACGACCTGCGTGCCGTCCGCGGGTCCGTCGCTGAGGGCGACGGTGTCGCCGGTGACTCGTGCGATGGCGATGTCCTCGCGGTGGAACTTCAGGCCCTCAATGTTGACGAACACGTACGGCTGGCCTGCGGTGTCGTACAGGACCGCCGCGTAAGGGAGGCTCCGGCTCCGCACGGGCTCGGTCTTCAGACCGATCTGTTCGGCACCCAGCCGGGTGAGGGTCACCGTGGGGTGTCCCCCCTTCTTCCTTGGCCGGTGTGATCTTCGAAGGCTGGTAGTGCTCAGCCTCGGCGGCCTCGGCCTGCTTGCATGCCGCCGAGGTGGCGGCGAGGAGAACCACGACGACCACCGCCGCTAAGCGGTCGCGCGATCGTTTCGCGGCGTTCATCGGTTCGCCGTCTCGTCCGCGCCGGACCCCGGATGCACTGGTTCCAGGATGTCTTGGTCCTCCTGCGGCTTCGGAGCGGGAACCGCCAGGCTCACCGCCGGGAGCACCAGCAAAGCGTGAGCCACGGTGGTCACGAGACCGCCGAGGATGACGATTGCCATCGGCTGGAGGATCTCCAGCCCAGCGCCTCGGCCCAGGATCGCGAACGGCAGCATCACGGCGGCGATCGCGACGCTGCTCGCAACGACGGAACCGAATCGCTCTTGGGCACGCTCGACCACGGCATCGCGTCGCCCAGAGGCGCTCGCGGTGCCATCGGAGTCGATCGGGTCGAGTGCCGTGAGCGTGTAGCGCACGGCAAGGGCGAACACAGCCAGGAGCCCGGCTCCGGTCGCGATCGTGAGCCCTTCGCCCAGGATCAGCATGGCAACCACGCCGCCGAGGAGTGCCGCCGGCAAGGTCAGGTACGCGATGCCGGCGAGCCGCCAGCTGCGAACAGCGGCTTGCATGAGCAGCAACACCGCGAGCAGCACGGCGATGGCGACAGAGATGCTCAGCCCCCTGTTCACCTCGTCGCCGATGGTCTCGTCGAGCACCTTGGCGTGGTACTCGAGGGGCATCTCGAGCTCACGCAACCTCGACTCGAGCTCATCGGAGACTGCCTCGACGCTGCGCCCGCTGATGTTCATCGTGATGTCGAGCTTGCGGGAGACCTCGTCGCGCTGGATGACCGTCGGTGTGCTGCCCCGCCGGATGTCGGCGATGCTGTTCAGGCGCACGTGGCCACCGTCGGGCCGGTCGAGAATCAGGGAGCGAACGGCGTCGGAGTCCTTCGCGATGGCCGGGTCGCCCTGCACGATGACGTCGAAGACCTTCTGGTCCTGGAACACGCTGCCGACCAGGATGCCCTGCAGCAGGATGGCCTCGGCGCGTCGTACGTCGCCCGGCTTGATTCCCACCTTCTGCGCCTTGTCGAGGTCGACCTCGATCTCGAGGGTGGGCTGCTCCTCGGGTGTCTCGGTGCGGGTGTCACCCACGCCGTCGATCTGCTCGACGATCTTCTCGACCCTGGCGGCCTGGGTCTTGAGCTCGGCTGGGTCCTGCCCGTAGACGCGGACCGTGATGGGCTTGTCGGTGCCGATGAAGACGTCCAGTCCGTCACCCCGCACCGAGTTCTCGCCGGACATCAGCGCACCGATCGTCTGGACGCGATCATCCAGGTACGTCGACACCGCTGCCGACGCGCCCTTGACGGAGTCGCTGGTCCGCCGGATGGCGTTGAGCGTCTCGTCGTGATCGGCGTCCTGGTCGATCCGCACGATGATCTCGGCTGAATTGACGTCGACGATGCGGTCTCCGGTGATGGCGCGGCCTACAGACGCGGCGACGTTCTCGACCCCGTCCACGCTCCTCAGCCGGCCGCTGAGCTCGGTGGCGGTCTTCGTCATGGCGACGTTGGACGTCCCGGTCGGGCTCTCCAACCGCACCAGGACCGCCGGATCGTTCAAATCAGGAATGACGGAGCGGGAGACCCACGGCAGGACGAGCGCCACCAGCACCGCGCCGACCAGTGCAGCCACCACGACAGGTGCGCCGATCAACTTGGGCAGCAGCGTCCCGTACCTCGTGGCCAACTGCCCGCGGCCAGCGGCCTGCTCCTTCGGCGACAGCAGAGCGCCCGAGCGCAGGCGTGAGTGTCAGGGCGACCACGGTCGCTGCGAAGGTGGCCGCCGCGAAGGCTGTGACGAGCGGCTCGATGAAGGCACCCGGCCGCCCCTCGAGGACGATGACGGGAAGGATCATCAGCAGCAGGATCAAAGTGGCATACACCGTGGGGCGTGCGACGGCTCTTGTCGCCGCTGCGACGCCTCCCGATCGCGACATGGCGGCAGCGCTGCTGACGGCGGCGTCGACCACGACCGTGACGGCGAGTGCGAGGCCCGCGATCGAGATCGAGTTGAAGCTGTGGTCGGTCCAGTCCAACGCAAGCGCCGCGGCGACCATCGAGGTGGGAATTGCGACGAGGGCGATGAGCACTTGGCGCCACCTGCGGACGAACGCGATGAGGACCAGGATGAGCAGCGCAACGGCGATGCCTGCGGCGATGCCGAGGTTGTCCTCGGCCGCGGCCACGTAGTCGGCCGGCCGGAAGATCTTCGTGTCGGTCTTGAGGCCCTCCAGACCGGGTGCGAGACCGGCCAGCTCGGCCTCGACGTCCTTCGTGACCTGTTCAGTGTCGGCGCCGGGGAACTTCTCGATGACGAGGATGAGCCCGGAGCCGTCGTCGACGACAGCGTCGCCGATCATCGGCTGGTGCGCCTCGACCACATTGGCGACGTCGGTGAGGCGCAGCCGGCCGGCGGTGTCCTCCACCGGAACCTTGCCGAGCGCGGCGGGATTGGCGATGTTGTCGAAGACGTTGCGAATCGGCAGGCGCTGCGACGGCGTCTCGATGAATCCGCCCGTGCCAGGCACCGAAGCCTCGAGGTAGCTGATCGGGGAGGCAATCTGCGCGTTGCCGGCTGTACGGATGACCTGGTTCAGCGTGACCTTCTCCTTGCGGAGCTTCGCGGGGTCGACCTGAACCTGGATCTGCTGGTCACGCATGCCCCACACGGCGACGTTCGCGACGCCCTGAACGCCCATCAGGCGAGGACGAATCGTCCAGCGAGCGATGACCGACTGCTGGATGGGACTGAGGTCGTCCGACCTGAGGCCGATCATCATCAGGCGGCTGGATGACGAGAGTGGGGGCAGCATGGTTGGCGGCTTCGAGACGTTCGGGAAGGCGGCGCCGCCGAGCTGCGTGAGGCGCTCCTGCACGAGTTGACGGCCCTTGTAGACGTCGAAACCCTGCTCGAACACCATCACGATCGACGACAGGCCCGGGGTCGATGATGACCGGATGACCTCGACGCCCTCGACGCCGTTGAGCAGGTCGGCCTCGAGCGGCACGGTCAGGAACTGCTCGACCTCCGCAGCGGAGAGTCCGAGCGACTCGGTCTGGATCTCGACGTATGGCGGGGTGAACTCCGGGTAGACGTCGGCCGGCGCCTCCGGCAGGGTCGCGATGCCCACCACGAGGATGGTCGCGGCCAGACCGACGATGAGCCCGCGCAGCTTGATCGAGCCACTGACAAGCGCCCGGATCATCGGGCGTCCCGCGCCACGTTGAGGACCTTGGATGCGGATCGACGGTGCGTCATGGCGACTCCCTGGGAGAGGCGAAATGGGCCGTCGCTCGACCGGCCACCTAGACGCAAGTTAGCCCCATCCTGAGATGAATGTGAGAAAACTCGCAAATATCCTCAGATAGACAGCGCCTCGCACTTTTCGCGTACGCGGGTCGCGACACCTGGCATCGCGGCGAACTTCTGGCTAAGCCACGGCTCCGGCGACTCGTTCGAGGACGTTCGCCAGCTGGATGTCACGGTCCGTGACCCCTCCGACGTCATGGCTGTTGAGCCGGATGTCAACGCGGTTGTAGACGTTCGTCCACTCGGGGTGGTGGTCCATCTCCTCGATCGGCCCGGCAGCACGGCTCATGAAGTCGAGGGCGGCCCGAAAGTCCGAGAACTCGTACGTCCGCACGATCGCCTCGCCCTCCTGCGACCAGCCCGGCAGCGACTCGAGGGCTTCTTCGATCTGGGCATCGGTGAACGTCGACATGCCTCGACGATACGTCGGGGTCCCAGTTGTCAGTAGCCCCCGCCGCCACCGGTGTCTGCCGTCTCGGTGATCTTCTCGCCTGCGGGCGAGACGACCCACCAGATGCCGCCTTTGCCCTGGCCCTGGGTGTCGCCCACGTCGCTGTCGTCGGCGTACGTGTAGAGCGGCATCCCTTCGAGCGTGACCTGCTTGGCGCCGTCGGCACCCGCGATCGTGGCGACCTCGCCGGTCACGCCATCGACCTTCGGCTTGTCGGACGACGAGGTGATCGCCGGCCACTCCCCCGCACACGCATCGGTGCACGCGCTCTTGCCGGAGCCCGGAGTGTCCTTGTCGAACACGTACGCGGTCATACCCTTGCCGTCGACGACGATCTTGCCGAGCGAGCTCTCCGAGGCGCCGACGGCGGATCCCTTGGCGGGGATGTCGCCCGACGAGTCGGACCCCCCACATGCGGTCAGGGCCAGGACGGCCAGCGAGGTACCGGCCACGGCGAGTGTCAGCCTGCTGCTCATGCGGATCAACTTCCTTCGGTGTGATGAGGAAGGGGCATACGTCCCTGTAGTGAGGACGAGATCGACGCCCTGGGCGTTCAATGGTGAGCAAGGTTGAACGATTCGGCCGCGTCTACCGTTGTAGGGCCTGGAGGAACTGATGCCCGAGGACCAGGACGAGCTGCTGCGCGCACTGCACGATGCGCACGCGCCTGCCCTCCTGCGCTACGTCACCCGGTTGACGTACGACCCGGCGCTCGCACAGGACGTCGTGCAGGAGGCCTTGTTCCGGGCCTGGAAGCGGCCAGCGATCCTCGAGCAGGGTGACGCGGCCTCGCGGGCATGGCTCTTCACGGTGGCGCGCAACCTGGTGATCGACGATCGTCGCAGCGCCCGCCACCTCCACGAGGTGACGACGGAGCGGATGCCGGAGACCTCCCGGTCGGATGGCACCGACGCGACGCTCGATCGGTGGCTCGTGGCTGACGCGCTGAAATCGCTCTCCGCAGAGCACCGCCAGGCAGTCGTCAACGCGTACTACCTCGGCAGATCCGCCGCCGAGATCGCCCGTGAGGACGGCATACCGGAAGGCACCGTCCGGTCACGCATGCACTACGCGCTCCGCGCCCTACGACTCGCAATGCAGGAAAGGGGGGTCACACGATGAGCAACGATCCGTTCCACGACTGGGACGCCGCGTACGTTCTCGGTTTGCTCGGCCCCGACGACCGGCGAACATTCGAGCAGCATCTGACGACCTGCGCATCGTGCTCGGCCGCTGTCGCCGAGCTCGCCGGAATGCCCGGCATCCTCGCCACCTTGAGCAAGAACGAAGCCGTCGCGCTCCTCGAACCCATCGATGAACCCGTCTCCGACGGTCTCGTCACTCGCCTCGCCGTCGCCGCACGGCGACGCCGTCGACGCGTACGCCTGGCGATCGCCGGTGCTGGGGTCGCCGCGGCGCTCGGCCTCGGGATCGGCGGGTATGTCGTGGGGTCCGCGGACGAGCCCTCCTCTGGGCAGTTCGTCGCGATGAGCCAGGTGCAGCCCGACACCATGACCGCAAGCCTGCGCGTTGAGAAGAAGGCCTGGGGCACCAAGCTCGACTGGAACTGCCACTACCTCGCCACGGGCGGCTACGGTGCCAGCCGGGTGTACGAGCTCGTCATCACCGACACCTCCGGTCGCCAGACCGTCGCAGCGACATGGGTCGCCACGAGCGCGAAGGCGGCGTCGCTCTCGACCACCAGCGCCGTGCCGAAGGACCAGATCCGCCGAGTCGACATCCGCCTGGCTGGCTCGGAGAAGCCGCTGACCGAGTCGGAGCTTTAGGGCTCGGCCAGAGCAGAGAGGTCCCCGACGAGGGACTCGGCGATCTCAAGATCCATCGTGAGGTCCCGATCGGCCATCTCGCCTGGCAGTGCGCCACACAGGTCGAGTACCCTCGACGGCCCAGTTTGCGGGTCTCGCTGCCGAGCGCATCGCACCGCCGCCAGGAGCTCTGCTGCCAGGATCGTCCTGAAGTGCCTGACCGAGTCGAGCGCCTGCCGGGCCGCCAACGAGGCGAAGCTTGCCTCCTCCTCGACGCCGCGTGACAACGTCGCGGTCTGGAGGCTGGCCGGCATCGCAAGGGCTCGCAGCTCTCCAAGGGCTGACGCGGCGATATATTCGACGATCATGGTTCCCGACGCGCCGGGCTTGCCGTCACCAAGGAAAGGGTCGAGTCCGGTCAGGGCTGGCTCCTGCAGCATTCCCAACCGCGCCAGCGAAAGCTGTGCCGTCTGCGCCGTTGCGAGGCCGACGAGGTCGAGCGCCTGGGCGAGCCGGGCGGCATAGAAGCCCCCGTGATGCGCAACCCCGAGGTCGGGCGAAAGCGTCGGATTCTCCGATCCGGTGTTGGCCATCGTGACGACGACCTCCTCGAGCTGGTCCAGCGCGTCCAGAAGGGCTCCGTGAACCTGCGGCAGGACCCGCAGCCCGAACGGGTCCTGGATGCGTGAAGGCTCGTGAGTGTTGGGCACGAGAGCACGGATGGTCCGGCATACGTCGCGCGCGCCCGCGAAAGGCGTGACCCGTTCGACGGCGGGTGAGAACGCCTCGCGATTGCCATTGACCCCTTCGAGCGCAACCGCCGCAACAACGATCGTGGAGCGGGCCAGCGAGCGCAATCCATTGAGGGCGAGCGCAGCGTCGGCGATCGTGGCCGCGTTGCTGCTGAGGAACGGCAGCGCGCTGCCACGTCCGAACGGTACGACCTCATGCACGGCAAGCGCGGTGACCGCGAGGGCGGACAGGTCCCCCGTGCCGATGCCCCCCAACTCCCGGATGGCCGGAAGCGCGTCGAGGTTGATCATGTCGGCAAGGGCCGTGAGGATCGCCGGCTCGATCCCGCTACTGCCTGCGGCGAGCTGGTTGAGGCGGACCACCAACGTCGCTCGTACGCGCTCAGGAGTACGCAGCGGGCCGGCGGAGCCCGCATGACTGCGCAGCAGGTCGAGAGCCTGCGCATCGGGATCGGTGAGGGCAATCGTGCGATTGGCTCCCACACCCGTCGACAGACCGTAGATCGGGCGCTCGGTGGCCACCTGCTGGGCGTACTTGTGGGAAGCGGCCACCCCTGCCAACGCCTCATCGGTGACCCGCACGGATACGGGCCCGAGGCACGCCTCCGTGATCTCAGCCAGCGTGAGCTGGCCCCCGTCGATGTCGATCACAGCGGACTCCCCTTCAATCGAATGCCGGCTCGTGCCCGAGCCTCGCCAGACCTTGAATCATGCGGCTTCCAACAGCGATCTCTCCGAATGCCGCATGTTTCGGCCAGGAAAACTCTTCAGGAATCTCGCCGCAAGGTCTTCCGCTCATCCTCGCAGAGTGCCAAGATACCGGCTAATGGCAAGCAGTTGCCACTGAATGGCAAACGGAGAGAGCATGACAGAACCTGTGGGCAGCGCCTCGACTCGCACTGTCGATCGCGCGCTGGCGCTCCTCGCCGAGGTCTGCGCTGAGGAGGCGATCAGCCTTTCCGAGTGCGCTCGGCGCGCGCAGCTCCCGCCCAGCACGGCACTTCGGCTGCTGCGAACCCTCGAGAGCTCGGGCTTCGTGGCACGGGACGACGAGGGCCGGTTCGGCGCAGGCCCCCGCATCATCCAGCTCGGCGCCTCGGCCCTCGGTCGCCAGACGCTGGTCCGGCTCACCGAGCCGGCGCTGCATCGGATCGTCGCGGCGACCGGCGAGTCGGCCTACCTCTCGATCGCCGGCCCCAACCACACCGCGATCTACGTCGCGATGATCGAGGGCACACACTCCGTACGACACACGAGCTGGATTGGCCGGGCGATTCCGCTCGACGGCCTGGCCGTCGGCCGCGCTCTCACGAGCCTCGTGCCGGCCGAGGGCTACGTCGCCCAGCGTGACCGGCTCGAGCCGGACGTGACCGCGATCGCGGCGCCCATCCGGCGGCCCGGTGGCGTGGCCGGGGCCATCAGCCTCTTGGGTCCGACCTATCGGATCGACGACGCGACGATGCAGCTCTACGGGCAGCTCGTCGCCCACGAAGCCCAGGACCTCTCCCAGCAATTGGGGACACCGACCCGCACAGACTCAGCCCAGTCAGCCAGAAGGGCGACCGAACAGGAGACAGGCACATGATTCGCTTTGAAGCAGCCTCGAAGACCTATCCGGACGGCACCGTCGCGGTCGACGCGCTGGACCTCATCGCCCCGTCGGGTCAGATCACGGTGCTCGTCGGCCCATCTGGCTGCGGCAAGACCACGAGCCTTCGCATGATCAACCGGATGATCGATGCAACCGGTGGGCGGATCCTGCTCGACGACCAGGACATCGCCAAGGTCGAGCCGGCCGAGCTGCGGCGAGGCATCGGATATGTCATCCAGCATGCCGGGCTGTTCCCGCACCGGACGATCATCGACAACATCGCCAGCGTGCCGGTCATGCTGGGGCGCAAGAAGAAGCAGGCCAGGGCCGATGCGATGGACCTGCTCGAGCGGGTCGGGCTCGACCACAAGTTCGCTCACCGCTACCCCGCCCAGCTGTCCGGTGGGCAGCAGCAGCGAGTAGGCGTGGCTCGGGCCCTGGCCGCCGATCCTCCCGTCATGCTGATGGACGAGCCGTTCAGCGCCGTCGACCCGGTCGTGCGAGAGCAGCTGCAAGAGGAGTTCCTGCGCCTGCAGGGCGAGCTCGGCAAGACCATCGTGTTCGTCACGCACGACATCGACGAGGCGATCAAGCTCGGTGACCAGGTCGCCGTCCTCAGGGTCGGCGGGCGGCTCGCCCAGATGGCCTCTCCGGCCGAGCTGTTGTCGAATCCGGTCGACGACTTCGTCGCCAACTTCGTGGGCCGCGACCGCGGCTACCGAGCACTGGGCTTCGAGGCGGTCGGCACGCTGCCGCTCGAGAGCGAGCCGACCGTGTCACTGGCCTCCTCGTTCGATGCGGCGGCACGGGCAGCCCAGGATGGTTGGATCCTGGTGCTCGACGAGGCCCGCCAGCCGCAAGGCTGGCTCGCCGTCGCTGACGGCCCGGCCTCAGGCAGCGACTCGATCAATCCGGCCAGCCTCCGCCGTGGCGGCACGGTGGCTGCGGTCGACGGCACATACCGCGCCGTCTTGGACGCCGCCTTGTCCTCGCCAACTGGGCGCGGCGTCGTGGTGGGCCGCGACGGTACGTTCGCCGGCACGATCAACGCGACACAGGTCGTCGAGCTGATCGAAGCCCGCGGGGTCGCGTCATGATCATCGCCGCTGCCGACTCGCCGGCCTCCGCGAACTCGTCACCGTGGCACTTCTTCGGCTACTTCATGGACCACCGGGCCGAGGACCTCGGTTGGCTCTGGACCCACGCGTGGCTGTCCGTCGTGCCGGTCATGGTCGGGCTGCTGATCGCCCTCCCCCTCGGCTGGCTGTCGCGGCGCTACGGCTGGCTCTACCCGCCGATGATGTCGATCACCGGGTTGCTCTACACGATCCCGTCGATCGCCTTGTTCGTCCTGGTGCCCCCGTTGCTTGGACTGAGCTCGCTCGACCCGCTCCAGGTCCCGATCGCCCTCACGGTGTACTCGGTTGCCCTGCTGGTCAGGGTCGTGGCCGATGGCCTCGCCTCGGTCCCAGATGACGTCAATCAGGCGGCCACCGCCATCGGGTACACCCGGGCACGACGGCTGTTCAAGGTCGAGCTGCCAGTCGCGGTCCCCGTCATCGCCGCCGGGCTGCGGGTCGCCACCGTGTCCAACGTGAGCATGGTCGCGATCGCCGGCACGATCGGCATGTCCAACCTTGGACAGCTGTTCCAGATCGGCAAGGACCTCTCGACGCCGACGGCGTACTACCCGCCGATCGTCCTCGGTATCATCCTCTGCGTACTGCTCGCACTCGTACTCGACTCGATCATCATCATTCTCACGAGACTCGCGACTCCATGGCGGAGGGCGGTGCCGGCCCGATGATCGGACAAGTCTTCTCCTGGCTCACGAACTCGGCGCACTGGCAGGACACGGCGCTCGACACCGGTATCACGACCCAGCTCCTGGCGCACATCCGCTTCTCGCTGATCGCCCTGGGCATCGCGAGTGCCATCGGGCTGCCGCTCGGGCTGTACATCGGGCACACCCGGCGCGGAACGTTCCTGGTCGCAGGGGCCAACGCATTGCGTTCGCTCCCCTCCGTTGGCCTGCTCGTGCTGCTGACCGTCATGATCGCGCCGCACTTTCACGGGCGCACGGACATCGGCTATGTCATCCCTACCGAGATCGTGCTCGTGCTGCTCGCCATCCCGCCGATCCTGTCCAACACGTACGCGGGCGTCGACAACGTCAGTCCCGCCGTGACCGATGCCGCCAGGGGCATGGGGATGCGCGGGTCCCAGGTGCTGTTCAACGTCGAGCTGCCGTGCAGCTTGCCGCTGATCTTCTCAGGCATTCGCAGCGCGACGCTCCAGGTCATCGCCACCGCGACGATCGCCTCGTTCGTACCGCTGGGTGGCCTCGGACGGTTCATCTACGACGGACTGCAACAGCAGGACTATCCGCAGATGATCGGCGGCGGCGTGCTCGTCGCCGGTCTGGCACTCGCAGCCGATCTGCTGCTTGCCGCGACCCAGCGGTTTGCTGTGTCCCGCGGCATCTCCGGACGATTCTCGACCAAGGGTGGCGCACCTGTCGGACCCATCGAGGCCGCTCTCACGCGGGCGGAGGTGGAGACCGTCTGACCCAGCCGTACGACCCCTCGACCCACCTTTCGTACCCATTCCGTCAAGGAGACCCATGAAGCACAAGATCATCGCCGGCGCGGCAACCGTTGCCCTGGCATTCAGTCTCACCGCCTGCGGCGGCAGCAGTAACGACTCGTCCGGTGACGGCACGATCGCCAGCTCGTTCATCTTCGGTGGGCCCGCCGAGTTCAAGACACGCACCGACGGCATCCCCGGACTCGCGGACAACTACGGCGTCAGCTTCGGCAAGTACACCGTCACCGACACCGGCGGACCCGTTACGGTCAACGCACTCAAGCAGGGCCAGATCGACGCGGCGGACCTCTTCACGACCGATCCCAGCATCGAGGCGAACGGCTTCGTGATCCTGACCGATCCGAAGGCGAACTTCGCCGCGCAGAACGTCCTGCCGATCATCAACAAGGACAAGGCGACCGACGGCGTGAAGACAACACTGAACGCCATCTCGGCCAAGCTCGACACGCCTGGCCTCGGCGGCCTAATGGTCAAGGTCGTCACCGAGAAGCAGGATCCCAAGGATGTCGCCAAGGGTTGGCTTGCGGACCAGGGCCTCAATGCCACCGGCACGTCGGCGTCGGGAGTCAAGCTCACGGTCGGCTCGGCCAACTTCCCCGAGAACGTCCTGCTGGCCCAGATCTACGCCGAGGCACTCAAGGCGCAGGGAGCCGACATCAAGCTCAAGCTGAACATCGGCAGTCGTGAGAAGTACGTCCCGGCGCTCAAGGACGGCTCGGTCGACCTGATGCCGGAGTACAACGGCTCGATCCTGCAGTACCTCGACGCCAAGGCCACCGCGACCGAGCCCGACGAGGTGTTCACCGCGCTGGAGAAGGCGCTGCCGTCCAACCTCATCGTGCTTCCCCAGGCCGAGGCCCAGGACAGCGACGCCATCGTCGTCACGAAGGAGACCGCCGCGAAGTACAAGCTGAAGTCGATCGCGGATCTCGCCAAGAAGCAGTGAACTCACGGATCCTTTGATGAGCGGCTTCGCCGCGACGGAGGGTCCACCAGATTCACTGGTCTGAATCACGACAGACAGATGCCCTCCACGCCAAACATGGGTGGAGGGCATTGTCTGTGGTGGAGGTTGTGCACCTCTACTCAAAACATTCACGCGCCACGAAATCGCTGCGATCATTGGGCCGCAAGGCCCGCAGCGAATCGGCAGATGACCGGCCCGTAGCGGATCGAGTGCCTGCGAAGCACTCACACCGCCTGAACGACGCCGACCGAGCACAGCTCGTTGCGGACTATGCGGCAGGTCGGACACGAGAGGAACTGGTGAAGCAATACGGCGTCGGCAAGGACACCGTCACGCAAGCAGTCGTTCAGTCGGGTCAAAGAATGCGTCGCGCCCGCGTCAACGAGAACCAACGCGAACAGATTCGTCGACTACACGATGAAGGGCAGACACCGAAGGCGATCGCGGTGACAACTGGGCTCAATCTCAGCTCAGTGCGCCGAGTGCTGCATTCGTCTTGAGCGGCCGGACCGCCCTGCAATCACTTCGTGCGACGAGTCCCCCAAACGATCGACTCGCTCGACAAGGCGATTTGGGCCCGCAGGCAATCGGCACCCCTCGTTCAGGCGGTTCATGGCCTTCAGCTCCCGTCTTGCGCCTCGACGGGCCTCGCTGCGGTAGGTTTCCGAACGTGAACACATTATTGAGGGTGGTCCGTCTGGCCCTCATCGCGTACGGAATCGCAGCTGTTGTCGGCGGAATGGTCGCAGTTACGCTCCAGTACTGGAGCGAGGCAATCGGCGGGATATCGACCGGCGCGATCATCTTGTTCCTTTTCTGGTGGTTTCCTCGACGAGCTGTCAGCCGCAACCGCTGACGCATCCAGAGACGATGGACCTGAGGTGTATTGCCGCGGTGCCAAGAGGGTGCGCGAAGTGGGCATCTACGATAGGTCGCAGAGTCGACCTTTGGTCTTCGGTCCCCGGGTACGCAGATATATCGCGGTCGTGGACCAAGTCGACAATCCCGTGTAGCAGCAACAACTGGTAAAGCCGAACGCCTGGCCAGCACGTCGGTCTGATTGCCACCAAAAGGGCGGGCCGACTCGGACTAGGAAACTAAGGCCACGATCGAAATTTGTACCAACCAAGTCGCAGCAAGCGTTGGAACGAAGTAGATAGCTAGGCTCCGATTCTTGATGCCGCCCGCGATTGGCTTCGTTCGTCGCTCTTCGGGTCTCAATCCAATAGAAGAAAGCCCACGACAACAACAGGAGAATCGCCACGACAAGCAACTTCTTATTCTCAGACTTGCCCACACCACCAAGCTGGTGATCAGTTCCCAAGTACTGCGAAAGCAAACTCGCCGCTGAGAACACGACTTCAGTGGCTGCAGCCAAGAGCCCAGCCGCTCCAAAAATTCGACCTCTGTGTGTTGACCGGATAGTACGTCACCAAAATACCCCTCTCAATACCAGTTGGTACTCAGCGTCGAGTTGGCGTATATGAAGTAGATTCCACCGGGTAGACAAATCCAGCCTCTGCAATTCGTCGCTTGTGCATAATGGTTTTTGTCTTTGCGGGTCTGAAGCCCAATGAGCGCTCCCGTAATGTCGTTGTACAACTTGCGTCGGTATTTTCGGGTTACCGTCATCGTGCGCCATTTGGTTTGCCAAACCTTCTTTCCGAATTTCTTGAACCAGCTCTTCGACTTACCGCTCCAATCCCCATGGGACGTCGTCTTGTTAACGAACTTCCATTTCCCATAAAAGATGTGGTACTCCCCAGTCAAGTCGAACTGATTGATCGGATCCGCCGGGTAGATGTAGGTGTTGTCAGTTGCCTTCGGGGACCGGATCGTGGGAAAGGAATCTCCCGGTCTCAGCGTTGTAGAGACGATGGCCCATCAACGTGAGCCCGCCGAGATCGTCAGTGGAACGTTGATTGGCGCCAACCCAGGCGTAGTGCTGGCCGAGCGAGGCCGTCAGCGTTCTTGGTATACCGAACTCCGTGGCTTCAGCGTAATTCGCCAGTCCTGTGACGCTCGTGGAGTCGGCCATCGTGGACACGACATCGCCGTGCAAGTCCGTCAGCTGGATGCTCGCACTCCCATCTGACGACTGGATCATTCCAAGAACCCCATCGGGTCCCAGGATGTTCCTGGTCCACTTGTTGGTCCAGCCGGTTGATGCGTCTGGGCGGGTCTGCTCGGCGATCCAGGCCGGCGAGTCCGAGTCATCGGCGTAATGGTTGGTCGTTTCTCTCCAGGTCGACACCCGCGGTGGTGTTGACCGTGCCCGAGATTCGTTCGGAGGGATCCAAAGTGAACGTCTCGGAGTAGGTCGAACTGCTCGATGTCGGATAGTTCTGCGACTCGCTGGCGACCATGTCGTCCGCGAAATACCTGACGGTGAGCGCAGAACCACCCGGCTGATTGGTATCAACAGCGGGCACAGTCCGGGTTCGGCCGAAGTAGTCGTAGGAGTAGCCGCTGTTGGTGATCCGATCGGCGATGTCGAACGTCGTGGAAGCCGTCGTCGGACTGGATGTGGAGCAGGCGCCGTTGCTGCCAGGAGCGCCCGTTGCCAAGCTCGTGCGGTCTGAGTCGAGCGTGAGCGTGTAGTCGCGCGTGGTGCATTGGCCGGCGACGTAGTCCCGGGCCTCGGTGAGGCGGTCACGCCAGTCGTAGGTGTATCCGAACTTCGACTCTGGCGAGTCCAGCGACACGTACCCGCCCATGGGGGTCGAACCATTGGTCGAACCCGGCGATCTTGGTCGACCCCATGCTGTAGGTCAGGGACGTCTGCTCGCCACCCTCGTCGTAGACAGACTTCGCTGTCAGACCGTTGGGATACACCAGGGTGGTGTTGTTGCCGTCGGCATCGTACGCGGCGGAGAACTCATCAGGCCCGGACGAGAGACCGACGTCGAGCTTGGTCACCAGGCCGCGGCGTTCGGTGTTGCCGGCGGCGTCGGTGCCGTCGTAGGTGTACGTGTAGGTTCCCTTGCCGTCATTGACGGTCTTGGTCCGACCAGCCGAGTCATAGGTGGTGGCTGCGGTGTTGCCTTCGCCATCGGACTCGGTCAGCGTTCGACCCCAGGAGTCTTCGGTGGTCGCTATCGTATTGCCACCGGCCGTCGTGGACTTCAGGTCACCGGTGGTGGCTGAGTACGCGTACGTAGTGGCCGGCACTGCCTGGTCCCCAGAGACGTCACCGTCCATCGTGTGCGTCAGAGCGGTCTGACGGCCAGCCGTGTCGTACATGGTGACGGTGTTGCGCGTCATCGGCGATGACGCTTCTTCGGTGCGGGTGGCGTTAAGCAGGTAGTCATATCCGGTCGTTGTCTCGACAGGGATGCTCGAGGTGGCCGCCGCAGGCGCGACCTGGCATACCTCACCCGCCCACTCGGGGTGGCCTTGGCATGCCGCAACCGAGGCAGAGGCATCTGCCGTGTAGTAGGTCGTGATCGTCGACTTCGCATCCGAACCCGCACCGTCCATGGTGGAGACCCCTTGTGGCGTGCGGGTTTCGATGGTCTTGCCGTCAGTGTCGAATCGGGTCAGCTCGGTCGACCAAGTATCGGCGCTGATTTCGGTCAACGTACGCGTAGGCATGCCGAGCTTCCACCCATCCCCGTCGGTGGAGACGACTTTGTCGTAGCGGTAGCGGATTCGTTGGCGGTCGAAACCGAACGATTCGTCGGTGCTGACCAAGAAGTCGCGTTGCTCCACCAACAGGTTCTGCGGTGGCGCGCTCGCGTCTGGGGTTGGCCGGCCTGGCACAAGACTGGCATCGGCCTCGTCGTCATACACGTTGTACGTCTTCGGTCGCCCGGACATCACCGCGCCGTTGGCGAGCACGACGGTGCGCGCGGGTTCCCATTGTGCTTCTACCCGGGTTCCTGCGCTGTTGTAGACGGCTTTGGTGGTCAAAAGGTTCGCGGCTGCTGCGGTGTCTCCCCCGGCCGCAAGCGCACGGTTGCGGTTGCCTTCGTTCAGTTGCCACACCACGTTGCCGACGGAGTCATAGCCTGTCGAGTCGACCTGCCAGGCTCCTGCGCCATAGGAGGCGGTGTTGGTGGTGCGCCCTTCCTTGGTGAAGTAGGAGATGTCGGCGTACGTCATGTCTGAAGTGCCGGGCGCGTCCGGGCCGAACACCGCCGTTGCTTCGGTGGGTGCTTGTGGCTGACCCCAGGTGGCGACCGTGCTGGCCTCCAAGTTGGGCAGTCCCGTGCCGGACATGGCGATGTCGTAGTCGACGGTCCAGGTGGCGTCCGATCCACCTACGGCCGCGTCCTGCGCACGCGTGACGGAGGTGAGTTCGGCGCTGGCGTCGAAGTTCAGCTGCCAGGGCTTTTCACCGGGTGGGGTGATGGTCGAGAGCATGGTGTGTGTTGTTCCGACCGTCTGGTACGTGTATGTCGTTTTCAGCGCGGATGCGCCGTCGCCGAGACGTGGGTCCCAGGCACCTGTGAGCTTGCCGTCGGTGTCGTAGGAGTATTTCTGGACCGCCGTGGTGGTCATAGCAGCGCTCGACGTGGGTTTGCCGTCGGCGCCGGGTTTCGGGTCCCAGATGGTCAGATCGATCTGGCTGAGTCGCTTGGCTGAGCCGATCGTGGTGTAGGTGAACTGCAGCGCACGGCAGCCTTTGGCCTGTGTGGTCGCATTGCAGGTCACCCCGGTCGGCGCGGGTGCGTAGATGCCGGTCACCAGTCCGTCGGAATCCAGCGTGTATGAAGTCGTCGAGTTTGATGAGGGCTCCGTGACGTGATCCAGGGACCACACGCCTGAACCGATGTGCTTCCACACGGTTTGGGTTCCGTCGTCCTCGAGCAGCGTCAGGTACTTCGTTCCCGAGCTGGAGGTGATCGTCAGCTTGTCGTTGTCGAGCGCTGTTTCACCCTGACCCACGTAGGTGCCAACTGTCTGAGCACCCTTGGTGTTCGTCGAGTTCAGGTAGGTGTACGACGAGCCGTCGGAGTCGATAAGCGTGATGGTCGCATTGGTCGACGTGGTGTCCTTGACCGTCGCTGAGGAGAAGCCAGCGTCCGGACCCTGGAGATCGGCCACCCATCCGGGTCCGAACACGCCTGTTGAGAGGGAGCTCGATGCTGTCAGTGACTGGTAGGAACGCCCGACCGTCAGGTCCTCGCCGTAGCCCGGGACGTCGACGTCGGTGGCGTCCATTTGGTATTCGCCGGTCATCAGGGCGACTTGTCCCGGCCCGATAGCGCTTGTGGGGAATGAGCCACCGATCGCGTGCGGCACCAGGCTGAGCGTCTTGCTGCTGGTGCACCGCTGGGTCGGGCTTGCGGTGTAGTTGAAGCAGAACCGGGTCTCCACAACCGAGGGTGAGGTCATACCGGTTTCGGTGGAGGCGTTCCACGTCAGGTTGCCGGTGCTGGCGGTGTTGCCGCTGTTTGTCGTTAGTCCCGTCCAGGTCATGGCGCCAGCGGTGACGCTTGTGGCCTGTGTCCAGGTGCCTGACGAGTCGCCGGCCAGGCGCCATTGCAGCATGGCGCTGTAGGCGTCGCCCTTGGACTTGCCGGCGACAGTGAAAGAGTCGGTCGATCGGTCTTGGTCGTTGGGGCTGACCATTGCGCCATTGCCCATGCCGGTCTTGAACGAAGTCGTTGACGCGTTGCCTGCGTCGTCCTTGGCCGTGGCGGATAGCTCGAACACGCCGTTGGCTGGGATGGTGAAGGACTTCGAGGTCGAGCCTCCTGACAGGTCCGGGAACGTGGCGGCCGCGCCGTTGAACGTGGCGTCGAGGCCGTTGGTGTCGCCCGAAGCGGTGACGGTGCAGGTTGATGACGCGGCCGGCGCGGTGTCATACCAGGTGCCGTCGGACAGGCTCGTGCAACTGATCGTCGGGGCGGTGGGGGCGGTGGTGTCGACCTTCACCGTGATCGGGTCTGACCAGTCAGAGTCCAAGGTTCCATCCGAGGCCTGCCACTGGGCCGTGTATGTCCCATCCGACAGCGCGGGTGGTGTGCGGTAAACAGCGGAGCCAGAGTTGACGTTGCCGAGGTCCTTGTTCTCGATGACGGTGGAGCCCCTGAAGCAGCTTGAACTTCACGTCAACCTGGCCCCCATCGGGGTCGGCGACATCGGCGGTGAACTTCGGCGAGGCGGCCGCCGTGACGAGCGTGCTCCCGCTGCTGATCGAGGGGCTGACACTCGAGTTCGACGGCATCGTTGGGTACGAGTTGTAGTTGACGGTCAGTTTGGGTGACTTCGAGAACGTCCCGTCGTCACCGGAGCGGAACTTGCGCCACCCGGACGCCGCGGTCTCGTCGTTCGCAGCGATCCTGACACCGAGATTGGTGGCGCCGCCTGCCCAGTCCTTGACCATCTGTGTGGCGTCGAACGACACGGTGCCCTCGGTGGAGCACCCGGTGGCGCCGAATGACTGCGAGGACTGGCTGGCGCCGGTTGCCGTCACCGCAGGTCGCGTCGCCCAGGTGACTGTCCCGGTGTACCAGCCGCCGGTGATCCGGGACATGGTCAGCGGCGTTCCGGTGCAGGCACCGGTTTCGAAGTTCGACAGATTCACCTGGGCCGAGTTCACGGCGAACTTGGGCATCTTTGGACATGTTCGTCGTGTCGAAGTACAGGTACGAGCGGGCAACCGTGGCGCTGCTGTCGTTCGACCCGACGTGCAGCTCAGGCGAGACGATCTGACTGGAGGTGTCGCCGGCGCTTTGCACCCAGGTGTCTGAGGTGACGCTCACGACGAAGGTGGGGTCGATCGTGACCGGATACGTCGTGCTCGGGTCGGTCAGGAAGGACATGTCCGGCTTCAGGACCAGTGTCGTGTCGGCGCCTGCCCCCACGATGCTGGTGTCGACCTTCTTGACCTCGCCCTTGCCGTCTTTGTTGGCGTCTGCCCCGTCCCACATCAGGGGACTTGGAGCCGAGGCGACCTTGTCCTTGCCGTCCGAGATCTGGATTCCACCGTCGCCGGTGACTGCCGCCTTTGCCCCGTCCAGACCCAGCGGGAAAGAGCACTGCAACGAAGCGTCGCCAGCTTTGGGTGCCTGGTTCAGGACGACCGAGTAGCTGAATCCATCAGGGTGAGACTGGATCTTCAGGTCACCGTTGTCGGCAGCATCGGGATACGTCAGTGTGCTGCCGTCGACCTTCGGTGTCGGCAACTTGTCGGGCCACCCAACCTTGAGATCGTCACCCTGCTCGGTCTTGACCGATGCGATCGTGGTGTCGCCACCGTCCGAGAACGACTGATCAACCGCCGAGGCCGCAGGGGCATACGCGCCGTCCTGCTTCGACAGGTCCGAATCCAGGTCGACCCATTTGCCGTCGTCGTTCTGTGTCCTGACCGGGCCGGCATATGACTCAACTGTCCATGAGCCGTCTGGTTCGGCGAACGTCGACGAATCCGGGGTTCGTGCCGACAGGTCCTCGACCCGCGACTTCTGGGCCTGCGCCGTGGACATCGCCGAGACCCGGTCAGGGCGGGTGTCGACCTTCTTCGTGTCTGAGGCGGCCTTCACATCCGGGCTTGCGGCCTGGGCCGGCGTACTGAGCCCGGCGAAGATGAGGGCCGCCGACACGCCAGCAGCCAGCAGCATGGAGCTGGCTCTGGTGAGGTTGACGCCTCGACGAGTCAAAGGCAACCGGACAGTTCCCACGACAGATCCCTTCGATAGGGCCAACCCGTCGGGCGAAAACCATCCGACATCTACCTATTCGGACGCGAACTCAAAATTCACACCACATCGCAACTATTTTTCAAAATGGATGAGATTGCGACGACCTAGCGGCCCGCGCAGAAGTAATCTCCCGGTGTGAACACCGATGAGTTCGAGGAGCTCTACAACAGAATGAGTTCTCTGATCTTCGGCATCGCGGCACGGCAACTGTCAGCCGAACAGGCCAAAGACATCGTGGCTGAGACCTTCACGGTCGTATGGCAAAGACGTGAATCATGCCCGGCTGGCGCGGCCGACTGGCCTGCATGGACAGTTGGGATTGCAAAGAACAAGATACGCGCGGAACATGATCGCGTCAGTCGCAAACATCACGACAACAGGTTCGTGTCTGAGATGCCGCTGAGGTCAATGAAGATCGCGCTCCCTGACGTGGCCGACCGTGTAGCCGAGGCCGCACTTGGGCGTTGGATTTGGAATCAGTTGCGCGTCGAAGAACAGCAACTGGTCAACTACGCCTTCGTGCTCGGCTCCAACCGAATTGAAGCGGCTGGCGCGTTGGGCATATCACCAACCAACTACACGACCCGCGTCACCCGATTGCGTCAACGCATCGCACTACTGCTGAGTCTCGGGGAGTCCTCACGTCCCGAGCTCGAGAACGGCACAGGTGCGCGGTGAAACGACACGACGATGCGGTGGAGGTGATACGGCGCGACTATGCCGATCAGCTCGAGGACGCCTGAAGACTTCGGCATGACGCTCGAAACCGCGAGCGACTTCCGCGCCCGCATGGTGGCCCACGACGCGCGAACTCGCTCTCGGAGGCGTCGAGTCGTCATGGTCGCAACAAGCGGTGTCGTCGCGGCAAGCGTCCTTCTGTTTGGAGTCCTGCAGCCGTGGCGCACCGACCCCGTCGAGGCGTCAACACCGCGAACACTCACCTTTGAGCACGGGCTCGACTCACACCAGAGCGCAACCGAAGCCCTGGAGTCACTCTCCCAGGCAGCAGCAGGCGGCGCCCCAACCCCTTCGGGTTCGGAGCAGCACGTCATCACTGCCAAGTGGTCGGCGCACACGCGCACCAGTGCCGAGGAACCGACTTCCGACCTCTACGAAAAGGTGACCCACCAAGATGGCTCGGTTTCAGCCAGTCGCGTCGGCTCGATCCCGCTGACCAAGGAGCACGAGGACGATCTCGCACTCGCCAGCAATGACTCGAAGCCAACCGTCCGCGAGACGAAGACAGAGGACCCAGTCGATCCAGATTTCGCCCAGAACCTCCCGTCCAACCCTGACACCATGCGAGCGGCACTCTTGGCCGACTCCTCCTGCCCCGATTCCGATCCCACGACACCGGATACTCGCTGCGTCCTGCAAGAGCTGACCGCACTGCACTCGACGTACGTCGTCCCACCCGCAACAGCAGCCACCGAATGGGCGATGCTCGCCAAAGAGGAGGGCACGACCTACCTGGGCCAAGTCCGAGAACGAGCCGGCAGAGACGCCATCGCCATCTCCGTGCCCCTGGATCAAGCGCAGGACACGCGCGCAGTACTCATCGCCGACCCGAACAACGGACGTTTGCTAGGCGTCGAGGAACTCAACCATGCCGGCGACATTGAATTGCGGAAGATCTTGGTCTTCCTCCAGTCGCGAATCGCCTAATGCACTTTTCGACCAACCCAACGGATCCGACGCGAACAAGTGCCTGGTTCTCAAAGGTGAACCAGGCACTTGCTTTGAGTTAGACCCACAAGGTCACGCTCAGTGGAGCTGCGGGGATCCCTTCATCGGCGGCTTCGCCGCGACGGAGGGGCCCACTCGATTCACTCTGCTGAATCGCCCCGGGTTTCGTGGAGGCTCGGTTACTTGGAACCGACCCCGGTCGGGACGGGTGTTTCAGGGTAGTGCGCGGGCGTGATGCTGGCCCAGTGGTTGGTTTCGAACTCGGCGGGTGGGACGAGCCCGATCTCGCCGTGAAGGCGTCGGTGGTTGAACCAGTCGACGTACTCGGCGACGGCGATCTCGACGTCACCGACGGACTTCCAGCCGCCCTTGGGTCGCATGACGGGGTTGCGGATGCACTCGGTCTTGAACAGCGAGTTGAGCGCCTCGGCCATCGCTTTGTCATAGGAGTCGCCGCGGCGCCGACCGACGCAACGGCCTCGGCTTCGGCGAGCCGCTCGGTGTTGCGACGCTCGATATTGAACTCCGCGGTCGCTGTGGTGGATCAGTCCGGTGACGTCCTGGCCGGCACGCTGCCTGGTCCACAGGCCCATGTCCAGGGCATCCAGGGCCAGGTCAGTGCGCAGCGAGGTGGACACCTGCCAGCCCACGATCATCCGGCGAAGACGTCCAGGACGAACGCGACGTAGGTCCAGCCGGAATGAGTCCTGACGTAGGTCAGGTCGGCCACCCACAGCTGGTTCGGGCCGGTCGCGACGAACTTCCGCTTGACCAGATCCTCGGGACGCTCGGTCTCGGCGCCGTCACCGATCGTGGTCTTGCGGGTCTTCTCCCGCGGGATCCCACGCAGACCTTCAGCGCGCATCAGCCGCTCGACGGTGCAGCGGGCGACCTTCGATGCCCTCGCGATTGAGCTCGGCGTGGATCTTGCTGGCGCCATAGACACCGAGGTTCGCCTTGTGGGCGACTTTGATGTCGGTGACCAGCTCGGCATCGCGGACCGCGCGTGCCGACGGCGGCCTGGCCTTGGAGGCGTAGTAGCTGCTCGGGGCGATCTGCATACCGGCCTTCTTCAGCACCGCGCAGATCGGCTCGACCCCGACCTCGCGCCCATCGACCACGTTGTGGTCGATGAGTGTCGATGTAGGCCACTACCTGCTGGTGGGCGGTCGAGCTCCGCCGCGAAGAAAGCCGCCGACGTCTTCAAGATGTGGTTGGCCCGCCGCAACTCGCGGTTCTCCTGCTCGAGCTTCGCGATCCGCTCCGCCTCGCGGTCGTGGTGCCCGGCCGGAACCCACCGTCGATCTCGGCCTGCCGGACCCAGTTGCGCAACGTTTCGGGATGCATGCCGAGCTGGTCAGCCACGCGGGCGATCGCGCCCTGCTTCGTCGCTGGATCCTGCCGCAACTCCACCGCCATCCGGGTGGCCCGCTCACGCAGTTCGTCGGGATATTTCCTGGGTGCTGCCATGACTCTCATCCTCCATGGATTGAGAGCCTCCATCAGACCCGGGGCGATTCAGAGTGTGTATGCGTGAACGAACGCAATTCGTCGGCGCACAACGGTTTGGTTTTCGAGGACTTCGTGCGCGATGTAGCGCCCCATCTTGTCGGACCTGGCGCTGAGCTTGAGGATGTGCATGACCCCCAAGATCTCGGAGTTGACATTGTCGTCGGAGGTCCGGGATACGACGTCACGCTAATCGAAGCTCGTAGTGACACGCCCGCGACGCGGGCCCGACTCAAAATGGTGGCCGAGCGACTGCAACACGCAGGGCGAGCCGTGTCGCGCGGCCGCAAGGCGCATTTGACTCTTGCCAGCCCCGGACTGCTCAGCGACGAGCGCCTGGAAATCCTGGAGGCCGCTGGCGTTACCTACTGGTCCGGGCTCAAGCTGGTGCGAGGGGCTAAGCAAGGTGGGGTGCCCGTACCGTCCGGGATCGGACTGCCAAGCGGCGTATCACTGGAGAAGCCCCCGGAGATGGTCCTGAGACGGCGCCTCGCCCGCATCCCGAAGGGTTCGACAGGCTGGTCGGCCTATCAGACGTGGTGCAGAGACGTACTTGAGTTCCTTTTCCACCCACCCTTGAACGTCCCTCTCTACGAATCGAGCACGTCAAACCGGCACAACCGACGCGACATGATATTGCCGAACTATGCGGAAACCGGGTACTGGCACTTCTTGAGGCTGCACTACAGCGCGGACTACGTAGTTGTTGACGCAAAGAACTCTGGCAACCACATTAAGAAGGCGGTCGTTCTGCAGCTGGCGAACTACTTGAGCGAGCACGGGGCAGGATTGTTCGGCCTTATTGTGTGCCGCCGAGGTGCAGATCAAGCGGCAGACTGGACCATTCGGGAGCAGTGGACCATGCATCGAAAACTCATTGTCGTGCTCAATGACGAAGATCTACTTCAGATGCTGGAGGCTAAGCAAACGAATACACAGCCCGAAGCACTGATCCGGCAGAGGATCGAGGATTTCCGGCTTGGACTTTAGCGACAAGACTGTTTCGGACCTTGGCCGGAGGAAGCTAACGGTTCCAACTGAGGTCTACGCCGCATGGGTCGCAGCGACAATGTAGAGGCAGGTCTCTCCGCCGGCAATGTGATTTCGGTTCCCAATGGTCATAGGAGCTATAGGCGAATGGACAACGTTGAGTACCGAGCACTTGCCTCGTACATCAGGAGAATGATGGCGGAGTACAACCTTCCCTTTTTACTGGTACGGACTACGTACTCGAAATGAGTAGCAGCGCGAGCGAGATGGCACCGTGGATCGCGAGACCAAAGACCAGGGCCATCGCGATGAATCCCGCCGCGCGCACCCACCTACCTAGTCGAGACTCCGCGGTTGGATCGATGGCTTTAGCCTTGAATCTCACTCGTACCACCACTCTGGGGGGTCTCCCTCCCACCATCCGATGCCCTCAGCGTCGAACTCAATTGTGTCAATGGAGCTCCCAAGGGGCTCTTGGATGGCTCCTGCGACGACCCGGGCTGCTTCATCGTCTTTATCGGGAAACACACGAATACGTAGGCCGACGGTGAACTCAACCTCCGGCCGGCGGTATATAACCGTGACGAAGTTGTCCTCAGACGAGGCAACCTGCAGAACCTCGACCCCACCCTCCGGTCCGGGCCCCTTTGTTGGGTCAAAATGGTCGCGGATGACCTGAGCAATCTCGGCAGCAAACCCGTGCGCGGCGGAAGTCAAATTGGGGTCACCCGATTGATCCAGTCAGGGCATTTGGTCATGTGCCTACAGAACATCGTGTTGAGCCTGCCATGGTTCTTCTTCCCGTCAAACCAGTTAATTCTCACCTCAAATTCCACGTAATCACCAGTAATTCGGCACCCTCCGAATTTCGAACAGACCGCGCGCCGCTCCACGATGGGTCTGTCAGATTTTCTGTGTAAGAGTCCATGGCTAGTTGATTTCGAGCCGCTCGCCATAGGTCATGGCGAGGGTGTTCAGGATGGACTTCCAGCCGGCGATCTGACCGGTCGGATTGGGCCGGTTGTGCTCCCTGTGGATCGCGGCCAGGTAGAGCACTTTCAGGGCTGACTGCTCGTCGGGGAAATGACCCCGACGACGTGTGGCGGCCCGGAATCTGGCGTTCAAAGACTCGATGCCGTTGGTGGTGTAGATCAGCTTGCGGACCTCCAGGGGAAAGTCCAGGAACGGGATGAACTCGGCCCAGGAGCGCCGCCAGAGCCCGACCATCGCCGGATACTGGGTCTCCCACTTCTCGGCGAAGATCTCCAACTCGGTCTCGGCGGCCTCGACCGACGGCGAGTGATAGATCTTCTTGAGATCCTTGGTGATCGCCTGCCAATGCTTCTTGGACGCATACCGAAGCGAGTTGCGGACCAGATGGACCACGCAGGTCTGGATCGTGGCTTGGGGCCAGGTCGCCTCGATCGCGGCCGGCAGCCCTTTGAGGCCGTCGCAGCACACGATGCATGCATCGAGGATGCCACGGTTCTTGAGCTCGGTCAGCATGTTCATCCATTGCTTCGCGCCCTCACCACCCGAGGGTCCAACCCATAGCCCCAGCACGTCACGGACGCCGTCGACGGTGATGCCCAAAGCCACATAGACCGGCCGGTTCGCGACCTGACCCTCGCGGATCTTCAACACGATCGCGTCGATCAAGATCACCGGATAGACCGGGTCCAGCGGCCGCGACTGCCACGCCCGAAGATCCTCCAACACCTGCTCGGTCACCTTGGACACCAGATCCCGTGACACGGTCGTGTCATAGACATCGGACAGGTGCTTGGCGATGTCGCCGGTCGTCATGCCCTTGGCATACAGGCTGATCACCGCCTGATCGAACCCAGCCAGACGCCGCTGGTGCTTGCGGACGATCTGCGGCTCATAGGAGCCCTCACGATCGCGGGGCACGTCGATCGTGACCTTCCCGATCTCAGTGGTCACCGTCTTGGGGGTCGACCCGTTCCGCGAGTTCGCCCGGTTACGGCCCATCGGGTCGCCCTTGTCATAGCCCAGATGGTGCGCCATCTCGACCTCCAGCGCAGACTGCAGAACCTGCCGGGTCAACGCGGTCAACAGACCATTCTCACCGGTCAGATCCACACCCTTGTCGGCCGCCGCAGCGACCAGCTGCTCAGCCAGATCCGTCATGTCAGGCGGCACGATCGCCGGCACATTCATCGCCGGCTCGCCCGGCTGTTCGTAGTCGGTCACATGCGTGATTCTCAATCCGCCCCGAACCAATGCCGGGGACATCACGCCATGTCACTTACACAAAATTCCTGACAGACCCCGCCCTGGAACGCGGACAATCGGCCCTCAGCGCCGGCAGCAGCCCAGAGGTGGCGGTCACTGCCGCCCTCGACACATTCAACGCACACGCCCCAGAACGCAGCAGAGCCACCCCGAAGGGTGGCTCTGACTGTCTTGATGCGGTACTCGCGCTCATTTCCTCTGCTCGTGTTTCTAGTAAGCAGCATCTGGTACGCGTTGAGCACTCCGACTCAAAACAATTGGCGATTGTTTCTAGTACGGAGCATCTGGTGGAGCTGCCGGGAATCGAACCCGGGTCCTATGGCGCTGAGTCAGGGCTTCTCCGGGTGCAGTTCGTCTATCGCTTTTCTCGGCCCCGACGCTCGGACGAACGCGTCGCCGACAGGCCCAGTCGCAGAAAAGTCCCGATCACACGCTGCGACGCCATGTGATCAGCAAGTCCCCTAAATGAGACTGGCGATCCGGAGCGGGAACGCCCCCGGGCCAGCCCTTCACCTATCGCTTAAGCAGCGAGGGCGAAGTCAGTGCGCTTTGAATCGGCACTTGTTGGTTTCCAGAGATCGTTTAAGAGATAACCCTGGATCCTCTACCCGCTTCACCTGAATCGAACGACCTTAGTCGAAACCGATCAGCCCCTCTTGAGTTTTCAAACGCTGCCGAAGCAACGTCACCATCCTACTCCTTTACAACTGCCAGTCCGGTGCAGGAATTCCTTCGACTGGAAACCGAGCTACTCCTCAGCCAGCAGCGCTTCCGGGCTGACGGCTCGGCCGTGGATCAGCGCCGCCGCGCAGATGCCAGCGACGACGAGCATGCCGACGCAGATCAGCGTGCCCATGCGGAAGCCCGGGACCGAAGACGTCCGGTTCGGAGAAATTCTTGCCGGCGATACCGGCGATCGGCGGGATCGCGGCCACGGCCAGCAGCGAAGCCGTACGGGCGACGGCGTTGTTGATGCCCGAGGCGATGCCGCTCTGCATGTCGGGGGCAGCCGCCAGCACTGCAGTCGTCAACGGGGCGACGAGCATCGTGAGACCAATGCCGAAGACAATCGCACCGGGCAACACGTCGATCCAGAAGTTGGTGTCCGCGTCGATGCCGAGCCAGAGCAACAGCCCGCCGGCAGCCACGATCGGGCCGATCGTCATGGGCCAGCGAGGGCCGATCCTGGTGCCGACAGCACCAGCCTTCGACGAGAACAGCAGCATGAGGATCGTCGCCGGGATCGTCGCGAGGCCTGCCTCCAGGGGCGAGAACCCGGCGACGTACTGCAGCTGGAGCACCAGCAGGAAGCCAGACGCTGAGAGCGCCCCGTAGATGGCGAACGTGCAGATGTTTGCCGCGGTGAACACCCGATTCGCGAACAGCTCGAGTGGCACCATCGCGTGCGGCGTCAGCTTTTGGTGGATCACGAACGCCACCAGCACCACCAGGCCGGCAACCGACCACATCCACAGCTTCTCGACCAGCCCGTATGTCAGGAAGGCCAGACCGGCTGCCGTCGAGCGCGGTGCCGCCGAGGTCGAGCTTCTTCTGCTCCCCCGTTGTCTCCGGCACGTGCTTGATCGACAGCAGAACCACGACCGCCGCGAGCGGCACGTTGATCCAGAAGATCGATCGCCAGCCCACCATGTCGACCAGCCAGCCGCCGACCAGCGGCCCGATCGCGGTCGTCACGCCCGCCAGCCCGGACCATATGCCGATCGCCGGACCGCGGTCCTCAGGTACGAACGACGCCGAGATGATCGCCAGGCTGCCGGGAGTCAGGAGCGCCGCACCGATGCCCTGGAGCCCACGAGCCGCGACCAGCACCTCGATAGTCGGCGCCACCGCGCACATGACCGACGCCGCAGCGAACCAGGTGACGCCGACGACGAACACCTTGCGCCGACCCAGCCGGTCACCGAGTGATCCGCCGACCAGAATCAGGGCTGCGAGCGTGAGCGTGTACGCGTTGACGGTCCACTGCTGCCCCGGCAATCCGCCGCCGAGGTCGCGGGTGATGGCCGGCAGCGCGAGACCGACGATCGAGCCGTCGAGGAACGCCATGCCGGAGCCGAGGATCATCGCCGCCAGGAGCCACTTGCCCTGAGCGCTCGCCAGCCTCATGCCGACGCCCCCGACAAAAGCCCACGATACGGAGGCGACGGCATGATTGCCGCCACATGATTCGCTCGCTGACGCTCGCTCATGCCGACGCCCCCGACTCGCGCACATTGAACAGTTCGGCGCCGTTGTGCCAGAGCACACTCTTCATCCACTCGTCGCCGAGACCGAGTCGCTCGAGCGCCTCGACCTGGTGCGCGTATGCGTAGGGGATGTTGGGGAAGTCGGTGCCGAACAGGATCTTGTCCTGCAGCGGGGCCAGACGCGACACGACGCCATCGGGGACTGTTGGTCCCCAGAAGTCGACGAAGGTCATCGTGGTGTCGAGCCGCACGTTGGCGTAACCATCGGCGAGATCAAGGAATTCCGCGATCTCCGGCATCCCCAGGTGCGCGATGATCAGCGCGAGGTCCGGATGCCGCGTCAAGACGTCCTCGACGTTGGCCGGCCCAGTGTGCCTTCCTGGCGCCGGACCCGATCCCGCGTGCAGGACGATCGGCGTGCCGCTCTCGGCGAGGGCACCCCACACCGGTTCGAGCAACGGGTCGTTGGGCGCGAAGTCGCCAACCTGCACGTGGACCTTGAACAGCTCGACACCGTCGGCGATGAGCTTCGGCACGTACGTCGCCGCCTCAGGCTCGGGATAGAACGTCGCGCAATGCATGGCGTCGGGCGTACGGGCGGCGAACTCGCCGGTCCAGTCGTTCATGAACCCGGCGATGCCCGGCTTGTGGGCGTAGGACATGGCCGAGAACTTCTTGACGCCCATCGCGCGCAGCTGCTCGACGCGCTCCTCGTCACCCCCGCGATACGTCACAGGCCACGGCCGTCCGAGCAACGGGCCGGCCGAATCGAAATAGGCCCACACCTTGGCGAGGATCGCCGGCGGCATGAAGTGCGTGTGGACGTCGACAATCCCCGGGATGCCGAGCCGCGCGACGTAGGCCGGCAGATCTGCGTCCTCCAGGGCCACTGCTACATGCCCTTGAGGCGGCGTCCGAGGTCGCGTTCAGCCTCACGCGTCGCGTCGCGCTCGGCGATCGCATGGCGCTTGTCGTAGGTCTTCTTGCCCTTGGCCAGCGCGATCTCGACCTTGGCTCGACCGTCCTTGAAGTAGAGCGAGAGCGGGATGATCGTCAGGCCCTTCTCGGACGTACGACGCTCGATCCGGTCGATCTCCTGCCGGTTGAGCAGCATCTTGCGGCGCCGACGAGTCTCATGGTTGGTCCAGGTGCCCTGTGTGTACTCGGGGATGTGGACGTGCAGCAACCACGCCTCGCCGCGCTCGATCTCGCCGAATCCGTCGACGAGGGATGCGCGACCAGCACGCAACGACTTCACCTCGGTGCCGGTGAGGACGAGTCCGGCCTCAAACGTGTCTTCGATGAGATAGTCGTGGCGCGCCTTCTTGTTCTGCGCAACGAGCTTGCGCCCGGTTTCCTTGGCCACCTCTACAGGCTACAGCCAGCCCATCGGGTTCACGGTCGAGCCATTGGCGATGACCATGAAGTGCAGGTGGCAGCCGGTCGAGTAGCCGGTCGTGCCGGAATAGCCGATCGTCTGGCCCCGGCTGACGTGCTGCCCGGGGCTGACGATCCAGCGGGTCAGGTGGTTGTAGGTCGTCACGACGCTCTTGCCGCGCATCCGCCCGTTGTTGAGGATGACGCGGTTGCCGTAGCCACCGTTGTAGTACGTCTGCATGACCGTGCCGGCCGCCGCAGCGCGGACAGGTGCACCGCATCCGGTGCCGAAGTCTGTCCCGTCGTGCAGCTTCCAGACGTGCAGCACGGGGTGGAAGCGCATGCCGTACGGCGACGTGATCGAACCGCTCGCCGGATAGGACAGTGTGCCGCCGCCGTCGCCGCCGGCGTCGTTGACCTGCTTGGGCGTGAGCGCGCGGATCTGGTTCTCGAGGCGCTGGCGATCGGACTCGAGAGAGGCCAGCTGCTTCTTGTCGTCCGCCTTGAGCTTCGCCGCGGTGTCGCGCGCACCCTTGCGAGCCGTGACGAGGTCAGCGACTTCTGCCGCCTGTGACTCGGCTGCCGACTCGAGCTGCTGCTTGCGGACCAGGTTGGCCGCGGCGGCTTCGCGCTGCTCCTTGACCTGGTCGCGCAGCTTTTGCACCCGATCGCGGTTGACCTCGAGGATCACCCGGGTGGCGGCGAGGTTCTGCATCGTGGCGAGCTGGTCATCACTGACCGCATCGTTGAGGCTCATCTGCTCGGAGTACGCGTTAGGGTCCTCGCCGCGCAGGAGGTCGCTGAACGCCCGCATGCCCGGGTCGCCCTGCTCGATGTTGCGTACGGCGAACTGCTCGACCTTGGCCTCGGAGCTGCGCAGCTCCGCTTTGCCCTTGCTCAGCCGGGCCATGGCTGCGTCGAGCTCCGCTTCGGTCGTCGCGAGCTTGGCCTGCATCTCGGCGTCCTGCGCCTTGGCGGTCGCGAGCGCCCCGCGGGTGTTGCTGAGCTGGGACTTGGCGGCATCGAGCTTGCCCTGCGCGGTCTTGAGCGCGGCGACCGCGTTGGCGTACTTCTTGCTCGAGAGCTCGAGATCCTTCTTGGCGTCGCCGATCTTGCCGCTGACGCCCTTCTTCTGCTTCTCGAGGTCATCCTTCTTGTCGGCGAAGGATGGTGTCGTCAACGCGGCGATCAGCGCTGCAACCAGCAGCACCATCGTGGTCGCCTTGCGGGTGGTGAAAAACATTGACCTCGACCTCTGGGGAAGATCCTCCCGAGAGAGGACGTGTCGGTTGTCTCCCACGCACCTTACGTCACATGAGTCACACCAAGGAGCATTTCCGCGGCCGGGTGTGGCTCAGACGTCGAGGTACTTGCGCGTCATGACCAGCGTTGGCACCAACGCGAGCACCAACGCGAGCGCGGTCGTCAAGCCCACCACGATCATTGCCTCGTGCCACCCGACCCACGTCGTCAGCTGGCCGAGTGTGTGACGCAGGTAGCGGTAGACGACGAAATACATGAACGCGGCCAGGCCCGCAGCAGCCAGAGCGGCCGAGAGGAGCGCCGCGATCAAGGACTCGAGGACGAACGGCAGCTGGATGTGCCAGCTCGACGCACCCACCAGTCGCATGATGCCGATCTCGCGCCGTCGGGCGTACGCCGTCATGCGGATCGTGTTGGAGACCTGCAGGATCGCCGCGACGATCAGCAGGCCGGCGACCCCGAGCGATCCCCACTTCATCTTGTCGAGGAACTCGAACAGGGGGCCGAGCAGCTTCTTGAGCGAGTTGACGTTGCCGACCCCGTCCATGCCGGAGACCTGGCTGACCACGCCGTCGTACTTGTCTGCGTCCTTGAGCGTCACGAAGTAGGACTCGGGGAACGACTCCGGGCCGAGGGTCTCAAGCTGCTTGCGACCGGTGTCGGACTGGCCGAGCAGCGCGCGGGCACGCTCGTAGTTGTCGCTGGGCGTACGGACGTCGAACGACTTGACCTCGGGGTTCTCGCGCAACGCCTCCTGGACGGCATTCTTCTGGTCGTCCGTCGCGACGCCGCCGATGCAGTTGTCGCTCGGGGAGTTCTTGGTGCACAGGTTGACCTGGAGCTGGAGCTTGGAGCCGAAGTATTTCTCGGTCCGGTTCGCCTGGCTCTGGATCAACAGGCCGAGAGCCACCAGCAGCAATGACACGGTCATCGTGACGACCAACGAGATCGTCATGGACTTGTTGCGGGACAGGCTTTGACGCAGTTCACTCAAGGTGCTTCGCATCGACGTCTCCTAGTTCTGGTAACCGTAGATGCCGCGGGCCTCGTCACGGACGATCAGTCCGTTGTCGAGCTCGATGACCCGCTTGCGCATCTGGTCGACGATCGACGAGTCGTGCGTCGCCATGACCACGGTGGTGTCGGTGCGGTTGATCCGGTCGAGCAGCTTCATGATGCCGACGCTGGTCGCGGGATCGAGGTTTCCGGTCGGCTCGTCGGCGATCAGGATCATCGGCCGGTTGACGAACGCGCGCGCCACGGCGACGCGCTGCTGCTCACCACCGGACAGCTCATCGGGCATGCGGTGGCCCTTGCCCTCAAGGCCGACCATCTCGAGTGTCTCGGGCACGACCTTGTTGATCTCGCTACGGGACTTGCCGATGACCTGCAGCGCGAACGCGACGTTCTCGGTCACAGTCTTGTTGGGCAGCAGCCGGAAGTCCTGGAACACCGTGCCGACCTGGCGGCGCAGCTTGGGCACCTTCCAGCTCGAAAGCTTGTTGATCTCCTTGCCAGCCACGTAGACGCGGCCCGTTGTCGGACGGGCCTCGCGAAGGATCAGGCGCAGGAATGTCGACTTGCCCGAACCGGAGGAGCCGACGAGGAAGACGAACTCGCCCTTCTCGATCTCCAGGTCGACGGCGTCGAGCGCAGCGCGCTTCTGGCCGGGGTAGGTCTTGGTGACCTTGTCGAATCGAATCACCCATCGAGTGTAGGTGGGCGACCCCACCGCGCGTCGGACCCGGTGGTCTAGGCCGTTTGCGCCGCAGCGTGTGTCGCGACGTAGTCGTCGACGGCATGCGGGGCCAGAACCGCGTCGAGGACCATGGCACTTGCGCCGAGGATCCCGCCCCTGCTGGCAACCGACGTGCTGACGATCCGCAGGTCGTGCGTCGCCAACGGCAGCGAGCGTTGGTAGACGACCTCGCGCACACCGGCCAGGAGGTACTCCCCCGCCTCCGAGAGCTTGCCGCCGATCACGATGACCGATGGGTTGAGCAGGTTGACGCACGTGGCCAGCACCGTGCCGAGGTCGCGACCCGCTGCGCGTACGGCCTGAAGTGCGACGATCTCACCTGCGACTACAGCGTCGACGACGTCCTGTGAGCTCTCGACGTCGAGCCCGCGCTCGCGCAACTTGGCGGCGATGGCGGGACCGGCCGCGACCGCCTCGAGGCAGCCGGTGTTGCCGCACCGGCACACCACATCGTCACTGGCCCCGGCGACCTGGACGTGGCCGAGGTCGCCCGCCGAGCCGAGCGCACCGCGCATGAGGCGACCGTCCGAGACAATGCCGGCGCCGATGCCCGTCGCGACCTTGACCAGCAGCAGGTGCGGCGCTGACTGCCACGAGGTGACGAACTCCCCGAGTGCCATGAGATTGACGTCGTTGTCGACCAGCACCGGCCCGACAAACGTCTTGCCGAGGTGGGCAGGGATGTCGAAGTCGTGCCAGCCGGGCATGATCGGCGGGTTCGCCGGACGGCCTGTGGAGTGCTCAACCGGGCCGGGTACGCCAATGCCCACGCCCGCCACATCGTCGACGGGCCGATCGATCGATGCGAGGAGCTTGAGGCCGATCGCGGCGACGCGGTCAAGGACCTTCTCGGGCCCGTCCGCGATATCGCTTTTCACCGTCTTCTCGCCGAGCACCTGGCCCGACAGATCGGTGACGGCCACGCTGGCATGAGACGCGCCAAGGTCGATCGCGAGCACGACCCGATTGTCGCGATTGAGCGCGAAACGCGTCGGCGGACGGCCTCCGGTCGAGGCGGCTTCGCCGACCGGTGCAAGCAGGCCTGACGCCAGCAACGCGTCGACTCGGGCCGTGACGGTGGACCTCGCCAGGGACGAGAGCTGGGCGAGCTCCGCCCGTGTGCGGGGCGTGCCGTCACGCAGCCATTGGAACAGCTCGCCCGTGCCGGCCAGGGTCGGCGGGAGGGCGGCGGGCACAGTCATGGCCATGAGTAAACCATGCCCCCTTTCACGAGCGTCAAGAACCAAGTATGCCGCCTGAGGCCATACTTTTGCTTGACGAACGACAAAACATGTGACTAGCATCACCGCCATGTCACAGCCTCTGCTCGAGATGCGCGGAATCGTCAAGGAGTTCCCTGGCGTACGCGCCCTCGACGGTGTCGACCTCGTCGTACGAGCGGGTGAGGTGCACTGCCTCCTCGGCCAGAACGGCGCCGGAAAATCCACCTTGATCAAGATCCTGTCCGGCGCCCACCACATCGACGAGGGGACGATCCTGTGGGACGGCGAGCCGGTCACGTTCTCCGATCCGCAGGCCGCCCTGGCGACCGGGATCGCCACGATCTATCAGGAGCTCGACCTCATCGATGGGCTGAGCGTCGCCGACAACATCTACCTCGGGCACGAGAAGGCCCGGGGAGGCATCACCCGCGACCGCGACATGAACCGCTCGGCGCGAGACCTCCTCCGCCGGCTGGGACATTCCGAGATCCGCCCGACCCGCGAGGTCGGCAGTCTCTCGGCCGCTGGCAAGCAGATCGTGTCGATGGCTCGCGCCCTGTCGCGCAATGCCCGCGTCATCGTGATGGACGAGCCTTCCGCCGTCCTGGATCCCGACGAGGTCGACGGCCTCTTCCGGGTGGTCGAAGACCTGCGGTCTTCAGGCGCGGCGATCATCTACATCTCGCACCGGCTCGAGGAGATCCGCCGCATCGGTGACCGGCTCACGGTGCTCAAGGACGGTCGCACCGTCGCGTCGGACCTGCCCGCGCGCGACACACCGACGTCCGAGCTCATCACCCTGATGACCGGACGCACGGTGTCGTCGGTGTTCCCGAGGCGTACGACCCCGCTGCCCGACGAAGCCCCTCTGCTCAGCGTCGACCGGATCAGCCGCGATGGCGAGTTCTCGGACGTGTCCTTCGGCGTACGTGCTGGCGAGATCGTCGGGTTCGCGGGTCTGGTCGGGGCGGGTCGCAGCGAGATCATCGAGACGGTCTACGGCGCCCGCCGCGCGAGCCACGGCTCGGTGAGTGTCGCCGGGCGCACCCTGCGCAACGGCTCGGTGTCCGCGGCGGTCACCGCCGGCCTCGGCCTGTGTCCTGAGGAGCGCAAGTCCCAGGGCCTGGTCCTCGACGACGCGGTCTACCGCAACATCTCGCTCGCGAGCCTCGACCGGTTCGCGCAGTACGGCATCTCCCGCGAAGGCGCTGAGCGCAAAGCCGCCCACGAGGCCGCGCGCTCGGTCGACGTACGCCCTGACGACCCCAACCGCATCATTCGGACGCTCTCGGGCGGCAACCAGCAGAAGGTCGTGCTCGCGCGCTGGCTCCTGAGGTCGTGCAAGGTGCTGCTGCTCGATGAGCCCACCCGTGGCGTCGACGTCGGCGCACGAGCCGAGATCTACACCCTGATCCGCGAGCTCGCCGACTCCGGCGTCGCCCTCGTGGTCGTCTCCAGCGACATCGAGGAGGTGCTCGGTCTCTCCGACCGGGTCCTCGTCGTCGCAGACGGACGCGTCGTCCACGACGGCCCGAGCGACGCCATCAACCCGTCCGGCGTGCTCGACCGGATCCTCGCCGTGCACGACTCGAACACCGACAAGAAAGACGACGTTGCATGAGCGAGCGCCAGCGAGTGAACCATGTAATCCTCACGCCGACACCTTCGTATCGTGGGCTCTTCTCGGAGGTGGCGGCATGAGTGACGCCCTGAAACACGACCCCTCGTTGACCGTGCCCGCCCCAGCCGACGCCGCGGGGCGCAGCGACCGTGGCGGCAACCTCGGCGTGGCGCGCAATCTCGGACTCGTCATCGCGCTGATCCTGCTGTGTGTCGTCGGCGTCATCACGGCCGGCGACCGGTTTGCCAGCACCGACAACCTGGTGACGATCCTGCGCCTTGCCGCCGTGCTCGGCGTCGTCTCGATCGGCATGACCTTCGTGATCACCGGCGGTGGCATCGACCTGTCCGTCGGCGCGATCCTCGCGTTGGCGTCCGTATGGGCAACCACGACCGGCACGCAGGCGATGGCCGATGACATCGGCTGGATCGCCATGGTGTTCACGGCGGTGGTCGTCGGAGCGGCTTGCGGGCTGGTCAACGGTGCGCTGATCGCGTACGGCAGGGTCGTTCCGTTCATCGCGACCCTGGCGATGCTGGCCTCCGCGCGGGGCCTCGCCGAGCTCATCGCAGACCGCAAGACCCAGATCATCACCAACCAGGGCTTCACCGACTTCTTCGGCGCTGAGCCGCTCGGTATCCCGGTGATCGTCCTCATCTTCGCGCTGGTGACGCTCGGCGGTTGGTTCCTGCTCAACCGCACGACGTTCGGTCGCCGTACGTTCGCGGTCGGAGGCAACCCCGAGGCAGCGCGACTGGCCGGCATCAAGGTGCAGCGCCACACCGTCTACCTCTACACGCTGCTCGGCGCGACGTGCGGCATCGCGGCGGTGATGCTGATGTCGCGTACGACGACCGGCTCGTCGACGCACGGCACGCTCCTCGAGCTCGACGCGATCGCCGCCGTCGTCATCGGCGGCACGCTGCTCAGCGGTGGTCGCGGCACGGTTGTCGGCACGCTGTTCGGCGTCCTGATCTTCACCACCCTCACCAATGTCTTCACGCTCAACAACCTCTCGACGTCGACCCAGAACGTCGCCAAGGGCGTGATCATCGTGGTCGCTGTGCTCCTCCAGCAGCGAATCGCGAACCGCAAGACCTGACTTCTCCAACCTGTCCGCCCCCACCAACACAGGAGTCCACATGTCCACCATCCATCACCGTCGTCGCCGCGGCCTCGCCCTCGTGGGCGCCTTCGCGGCCGCGACGCTCGTGCTCGGTGCCTGCACCAACGGCTCCGGCGACGACGACTCGAACTCGAACGTGTCCAAGAGCAACACCGACAACGACAAGAACGGCGACAAGGTCGTCATCGGCTTCTCGGCCCCGGCAGCCGACCACGGCTGGATGGGCGCGATCACCAAGGCTGCAGTCGCCCAGGCCAAGCAGTACGACGACATCGAGCTCAATGTCGCCGAGGGCACGAACGACGTGAACCTGCAGATCTCGCAGGTCGAGACCTTCATCAACGACAAGGTCGACGCGATCGTGCTGCTGCCGTTCGACGGCGCCGCGATGACCGCCGTGGCGCGCAAGGCCATGGATGCAGGCATCGTCGTGATCAACGTCGACCGCGAGTTCAACTCGCCGTTCGCCGCACGCAGCACCGTGCTGGGAGACAACTACGGCATGGGCGTCTCGGCGGGCACGTTCGTCTGTGACGACGCCAAGGGCGCCAAGGGCAAGAAGGTCGCCGAGATCGCCGGCATCGACTCGTTGCCGTTGACGCAGGATCGATCCAAGGGCTTCGCCGACGCACTGAAGAAGTGCGGCCTGAAGGTCGACAACCGGGTCGCCGCCGAGTTCACGGTGGAGTCGGGCGAGAAGGCAGCCTCCAACCTGCTGCAGGCCGCGCCCAAGATCGACTACCTGTGGAACCACGACGACGACCAGGGTGTCGGCGTCCTCGCGGCGATCAAGAACGCCAACCGTGACGAGTTCGTCATGATCGGCGGCGCCGGCTCGGCGAACGTCATGCGTGACATCAAGGCCGACAACTCGGTGCTCAAGGCGACGGTCATCTACCCGTCGACGCAGGCTGCCGACGGCATCAAGCTCGCCCGCCTGATCGTCCAGGGCAAGTCGATGTCGGACCTCGCCGAGATCGAGGTGCCGCGCCAGATCAAGCTGGCCGCCCCGGTGGTGACCAAGGACAACGTCGACACCTACATCAAGTCGGCTTTCGAGTCCTGATAGGTCGGGGGTCCGCGGTCTCCTCCACCGCGGGCCCCCGCACCACCACACGACAGACTTAGATCCACACACGAGAGCAGGGACATGACCGACACACGTACCGAGCTCGGAATCGGCATGGTCGGCTACGCCTTCATGGGCGCCGCCCATTCCCAGGCTTGGCGCACGGCCCCCGCATTCTTCGACCTCCCGCTGCATCCACGCATGCGAGCGATCTGCGGCCGCAACGAGGCCGCCGCCGGGGACGTCGCCCGCCGGTTCGGCTGGGAGTCCGTCGAGACCGACTGGCGCGCTCTGCTCACCCGCGACGACATCGACGTCATCGACATCTGCACGCCGGGCAACACGCACGCCGAGATCGCGATCGCAGCGTTGGAGGCCGGCAAGCACGTCCTGTGCGAGAAGCCCTTGGCCAACTCGGTCGCCGAGGCCGAGGCCATGGCGGCGGCAGCGACCGAAGCCGCGAAGCACGGCGTGCGAGCCATGGTCGGCTTCACCTACCGGCGTACGCCCGCCGTGTCGTACGCCCGACAGCTCGTTGCGTCAGGACGTATCGGCCAGATCCGCCACGTCCGTGGCCAGTACCTCCAGGACTGGCTCTGCGACGAGAACACACCGTTGAGCTGGCGGCTCGACAAGTCGTTGGCCGGTTCCGGCGCGCTCGGGGACATCGGAGCTCACATCATCGACATGGCGCAGTTCGTCACCGGCTCATCGATCACCTCGGTGAGCGGGCTGATGGAGACATTCGTCAAGACCCGCCCGATTGCGGGCGAAAGCGCGACGCTCGGCGGCACCTCCACTGCTGACGCGGAGCGCGGACCGGTGACCGTCGACGACGCGGCCGCCTTCACCGGCCGCTTCGCCGACGGCGCCATCGGCGTCTTCGAGGCGACCCGGTTCGCGACCGGTCGCAAGAACGCGCTGCGGCTCGAGGTCAACGGCACGCTCGGCTCGATCGCGTTCGACTTCGAGGACATGAACGTCCTCGAGCTGTTCGACGCGACCGAGGACCCGGCGGTTGCCGGCTTCCGCCGCATCCAGGTGACCGAGGCCAGCCATCCGTATGTCGCGGCCTGGTGGCCGCCGGGCCACGGGCTCGGGTACGAGCACGGGTTCACGCACCAGGTCGTCGATCTCGTCACCGACATCGCCAAGGGCGCCGACCCGATCCCCTCGTTCGCCGACGGTCTCGCCGTGCAGCGGGTGCTCGCCGCTGTCGAGGCGAGCGCCACCGACGGCACCACCCACACGACAGGAGCAGATGCATGACCGAGCGCCAGCGAGGGCATCGCGTGGCACTCATGCAGATGTCTTCTTATCGTGCCCTTTCCAAGGAGGCATCTGCATGACCCGACCGATCACGTTGTTCACCGGACAGTGGGCCGACCTGCCGTTCGAGGAGGTCGCCAAGCTCGCCGGCGACTGGGGCTATGACGGGCTGGAGATCGCCTGCTGGGGCGATCATTTCGATCCCTGGGCCGCCGTCGAGGATCCTGGCTACATCCAGACCCGCCACGACATCCTCGAGAAGAACGGGCTCAAGGTCTACGCGATCTCCAACCACCTGACCGGCCAGGCCGTCTGCGACGACCCGATCGACGCCCGCCACCAGGGCATCCTCTCGTCGCGCATCTGGGGCGACGGCGATCCCGAGGGCGTACGCCAGCGGGCTGCCGAGGAGCTCAAGAACACCGCCCGCGCGGCCAAGCTGCTCGGCGTCGACACCGTCATCGGCTTCACCGGCTCGGCGATCTGGAAGTACGTCGCGATGTTCCCGCCGGCGTCCGAGGAGATGATCGCCGCCGGCTACCAGGACTTCGCCGATCGTTGGAACCCGATCCTCGACGTCTTCGACGAGGAGGGCGTGCGGTTCGCCCACGAGGTGCACCCCAGCGAGATCGCGTACGACTACTGGACGACGCACGCTGCGCTCGAGGCGATCGGGCACCGCGAGGCGTTCGGCCTCAACTGGGACCCGTCGCACTTCGTCTGGCAGGACCTCGACCCGCTCGGGTTCCTCTGGGACTTCAAGGACCGGATCTATCACGTCGACTGCAAGGACGCGAAGAAGCAGGTCGGCAACGGTCGCAACGGCCGGCTGGGCTCGCACCTGCCATGGGCGGACCCGCGGCGTGGATGGGACTTCGTGTCGACGGGCCGCGGCGACGTGCCGTGGGAGGCCTGCTTCCGGATGCTCAACACGATCGGCTACGACGGGCCCATCTCGGTCGAGTGGGAGGACGCCGGCATGGACCGCCTGCTGGGCGCGCCCGAGGCGCTGGCGTTCGTCAAGGCCAACCTGTTCGACGCACCCACCGCGGCCTTCGACGCGGCCTTCAGCTCGGGAGACTGACCCGGGAGCGGTGACCTGGAGGCCCACCGCGGCGTACGTGGGTGGGCATTGGGTCACCACGCTCAGCGGGCGGTCCGGGGTGGTGTTGGCTAGCGTCGAGCCATGAGGCTTCCTCTCGGCGACCCGCGTGACGCTTTGGCCCTGATCGGTCGTGGGCCGGCGCTGGTCGAGCAGGCTTTCGCGCTGGTCCCCCGTACGGTCGCCCTGCTCGACTCCGCTGAGGCGCTCCTCAAGAGGGCCGACGCGCTGGTCGACCGCATCGACGACACCCGGAGCGAGGCGGACGCCTTGATCGTCCGCACCGCCGGGACCGTCGGCAGCGTCGAGCCGACGATCGAGCGCCTGCAGGCGTTGCTCGACTCCTTTGCGCCGTCCCTCGAACGCCTCCAGCCGACACTCGCGCGCCTCGCCGAGACCACGCACCCCGACGAGGTCGACGCGATGGTCAAGCTCATCGATCAGCTGCCGGACCTGGTCGAACGCCTCGAGTCCGACATCCTCCCGATGCTCGTGACCCTGCGCACCGTCGGCCCCGACGTGCACGACCTGCTCGACATCACGCGGGAGCTCAACCAGATGCTGGGCAAGCTCCCCGGCATGGGACGGGTCAAGCGGCGGGTGGAGGAGCAGAAGGAGCAGGACCCCCGAGAGCCGGACTAGGAGTCCTGGCCCCTGCGCCAGCGAACGCCGGCTTCGATGAAGTCGTCGATCTCGCCGTCGAGCACGGCCTGGGTGTTGCCGGTCTCGAACTCGGTCCGCAGGTCCTTGACCATTTGGTACGGGTTGAGGACGTAGTTGCGCATCTGATCGCCCCACGACGCCTGCACGTCGCCGCGCAGCTCGTCGAGCTGGGCCCGCTCCTCGGCCTTCTTGAGGGCGAGCAGCTTGGCCTTGAGGATGACCATCGCGGACGCCTTGTTCTGCAGCTGGCTCTTCTCGTTCTGGCAGCTCACGACCGTGCCGGTCGGGATGTGCGTCAGGCGTACGGCCGAGTCGGTCGTGTTGACGCTCTGACCACCGGGACCCGACGAGCGGAACACGTCGACGCGGATGTCCTCTTCGGGGATGTCGATCTCGTCGGTCTCCTCGAGCACCGGCACGACCTCGACCGCGGCGAACGACGTCTGGCGCCGGCCCTGGTTGTCGAACGGCGAGATGCGGACCAGGCGGTGCGTGCCGGCCTCGACCGACAGGGTCCCGTAGGCGTAGGGCGCCTTGACCGCGAACGTCGTCGACTTGATGCCGGCCTCTTCGGCGTACGAGGTGTCGTAGACCTCGACGCTGTAGCCGTGGCGCTCGGCCCAGCGGATGTACATGCGCTGCAGCATCAGGGCGAAGTCGGCCGCGTCGACGCCGCCGGCGCCCGACCGGATCGACACCAGAGCGTCGCGCTCGTCGTACTCGCCGGACAGCAGCGTGCGGATCTCGAGAGAATCTATGGCCTTCTGGATGCGACCCAGTTCGGAGGCGACTTCAGCCGAAGCGGAAGCATCTTCTTCCTCGATTGCCATTTCGTGCATGATCTCGAGGTCGTCGAGGCGCTGGCGCAGGCCGGTGACGCGCTCGACCTCGGCCTGCAGCGCCGACAGGCGTCCGGTCACCCGCTGCGCGTTGGCCTGGTCGTCCCACAGGTCGGGGGCGCCGACCTGCTGCTGCAGGTCGGCGATCTCCGAACGGATGGAGTCGAGATCGAGCACCTTCTCGATCGACGTCAGGGTCGCGTCGAGGGCCTTGGTCTGCTCTGCAAAATCGGGTGTCGCCACCCGACGAGGTTACAGGGAGACGTCAGATGCTCTTGCGCCGGAACTCGGGTGCCTGCGTCGGGCCGTTGGCTCCGTGCGACTTCTCGCTGCCGTCGTGCTCAGCACCCTCGGCGGTCGCGTGGTGCTTGCCCTTCTTCTTCTCCAGCGCCTCACGGAACTTGGCCTTCATGTCGGACTTGTTGTCGGTGCCTTCTGATTCAGCCATACCGCCACCCTATGCCTATCTGTGATGAGATCGAGCCATGGATCCGGACTGCCTGTTCTGCAGCATCATCGCCGGCACGACCCCGGCGACGATCGTCCTGGAGACCGACGATGTCGTCGGCTTCCTCGACGTACGCCCGGTCTTCAAGGGGCACACCCTGCTGGTGCCGCGGGAGCATCTCGTGACGCTCTCCGATCTGCCAGAGTCGCTCATGGTCCCGCTGCTCGGCACGGCTCAGCGCGTCGCCGACGCCATCACGTCAGGCCTCGGCGCGCAGGGCACGTTCGTCGCGATGAACAACGTGGTCTCGCAGAGCGTCGCCCACCTGCACGTGCATGTCGTGCCGCGCACCAAGGGCGACGGACTCCGTGGCTTCTTCTGGCCGCGCACGAAGTACGCCGACGGCGAGGCCGAGGAGTACGCCGCCAAGCTCCGCGCCGCGCTCGAGGGGTAGGCACGCCGGTCCCTTGTCGAAACGCCTCAACGGGTTCACCCTCGAAAGATCGGGGCCAACCGAAAGAGGCAGGACGATGGCAACCGACTATGACGCGATCATCGTCGGCGCCCGCTGCGCGGGATCGCCGACTGCAATGCTGCTGGCCCGCATGGGACATCGGGTCCTGCTGGTCGACCGGGCGGAGTTTCCCAGCGACACGCTCTCGACCCACTTGATCCACCCTCCGGGCGTCGCCGCGCTTGATCGCTGGGGCCTGCTTTCTCGCGTCACGGCCACCGGGTGCCCGCCGATCGAGCGCTACTCGTTCGACTTCGGGCCGTTCACGATCAAAGGGTCGCCACGGCCGTTCGAAGGTCACTCCATCGGCTACGCACCCCGGCGCACGGTCCTCGACAAGATCCTGGTCGACGGTGCCCGTGAGGCCGGTGCCGAGGTGCGCGAGCACTTCAACGTCGACGAGGTCGTGATCGAGGACGGTGTCGTCGTCGGTATCCGTGGTCACGGCAAGGACGGCGAGCAGGTGCTCGAGCGAGCTCGCATCGTCATCGGCGCAGATGGCCGCAACTCGCACGTGGCGAAAGCGCTCGACACCGAGGAGTACAACGAGAAGCCTCGCCTGCAATGGAGCTACTACACGTACTTCAGCGGCCTGCCGGTCGACGGCTTCGAAGTCCGCATCCGTCCGAGTCGCGCCTGGGCCGCGATCTCGACGAATGACGGCCTGACGCTGGTGGTCTGCGGCTGGCCGTACGAGGAGGCCGGAGACTACAAGGCCGATGTCGAGGCCAACTACCTCAAGACGTTCGAGCTGGCGCCGGAGTTTGCCGAGCGGGTCCGCGCCGCCAAGCGAGTTGAGCCGTTCAACGGCGGCGCCGTGCCCAACTTCTTCCGCAAGCCGTATGGCCCCGGGTGGGCGCTGGTCGGCGACGCGGGCTACAACAAGGATCCGATCACGGCGATGGGCATCACGGATGCGTTCCGGGATGTCGAGCTGTGCACCACCGCGCTGGACGAGACCCTCGCGGGTGCCCGGTCGCACGACGACGCGATGGCCGACTACCAGCGCAAGCGGGACGCCGACGTCGAGCCGGTCTACGAGTTCACGACCGACCTCGCTCGGCTGGAGCCTCCACCACCGCAGATGCAGCAGCTGCTCGGTGCCGTCCACGGCAACCAGGAGGCGATGGACGACTTCGTGAGCGTCAATGCCGCGACCCTCTCCCCTGCCGAGTTCTTCGCTCCGGACAACATCGGCCGGATCATGGGCGCCGCCGCATCGCGCTGACCGCTAGTCGCCGAGCCGCAGCTGGGACGTTGCTTCGGACACGATCGTCGTTTGTGACGTCCAGCCCGGCGGCGCGAGGGCAAGGCTGACGGTGCGCTCGAGGCGTACGTGCACCTCGTCGCCGTCGGTGCTGACCGCGACGACGCGGATGCCGTCGCCCCTGACGTACTGCCCGATCAGCCGCTTGGCCTGTGCGTCGTCGACCTTGACCTCGCCGCGGCGGTAGAAGTCGGCCCGGCTCAGCCCGTCAGCTGCGGCGAGGGCCGCACCGTCGGCGACGTTGTCGAGCTGTTGACGCTGCAGGAAGGCCGCCGAGGAGTTCACGACCACGACCGCCAGCAGGCCGAGGAACACGAAGAATCCGATCGTCATGACGGTGATCTGGCCGTCCTCACGCCTCATCGCTCGCTCCGGAACGTTCCGTATGGCTGGGTGTGGGTGCTGTCGACCGTGATGCCACCGAGCTGGGATCCAAGCGCGCTCGGGGTCAGCGGCAGCGCCTGAGTCGTGCGCACGACGATCCGGACCGAGGAACCCGGTTGGAGGCAGTCAGCCGGCGATGGCAGACAGGTGATGCGGACACTCGCCGTGTCGAGACCTTGGTCGTCCAGAGCGACCCGTGCCGCAAGCCGTGCGCGCCGCTCCCCTGCTGCGACGTCGGGCGCCTGGAGGAAGGCCCGCGCAGCCGAGCGACTCGCCGTCGAGACACCGTAGGACGCGCGTTGGGCGTCGAACACCGCGACGAGGATGTAGACGAAGGGCACGAGCAGGAGGATCGAGAGCCAGACGAACTCGATCGTCGCAGTGCCGTCCTCGCGCCTCATGGCTCCACGTCACTGACGGCGTGACCTCGTACGGTGATCGGCACGGAGGGCCCGAACAACCCGAGCGCCGGGACTCGAGCGCGTACGACGACCTCCGTGCCGGGAGCGCCGCCGACCGTGGTGCGCTTCGCCGTGACGTCGTCGGCATACCGATCAGCCAGCGCGGCGCGGATCATGCTGCGTGTGCGCTCGGCTCCGTCGGCGGGGGTCGCGCCGAGCGGCGCCGACGCTCGAGCGCCCTCTGACGCAGCGGCCGCGGCGGTGTTGCGCACGTGGAGCACGAGCGCGACCTGGGCGACACCAAGCACGAGCGGGACGAGCAGCACCATGATCAACACGAAGTCGACAACCGCCGCACCTCTCTCCTGTGCAGCGCCAGCCCGCATGGGTCAGCCGCCGACCGCCGACAGCGCCTGTGTCAGCATCTGGCGCAGCTGCGGTCCGGCGACAGCCGACAACACGGCCACGAGTCCTGCGCTCATCACGGTGATCATGACCCAGCCGGGCACGTCGCCCCGCTCGTCATGGCGAGGTGTTCGCACTTGCCACATGTGAGTTCCTTCCTACATTCCCGAGGTCAGATGGAGGCCGATGTAGCCGGGGAAGAACGCGAAGACGACGGTGACCGGGAGGATCAGGAACACGACGGGGACCATCATCGCGACCTCCTTGCGACCACCTGCCTCCATGAGGTCGCGCCGCCCCGCCTCGCGTACGTCAGCCGCCTGCGCATGCAGGACATCGACGAGCGGGGTGCCGCGCTCGACGGCGATCGCGAGGCCTTCGGCGAACCGCGCGATGCTCGTGACGCCCGTGCGGCCAGCGAGCGCGTCGAACGCCAACGCCATCGGCGTCCCGGTGCGGATGTCGGCGACGACCCGCGCGAGCTCGTCGGACAGCGCGCCGTGGCAGACCTTCATGATGCGTTCGAGACCGGCAACCGGACTCTCGCCCGCGGCGACGGCCAGCGCCAACAGGTCGGCGACGACGGGGAACTCAGCCTGCAGCTCCTGCTCGTGCGCGGTCACGCGGCTGGACAGATTGTTGTCGCACAGAAGCACTCCGCTGACGAAGCCGACGACGCAGATGACCAGCAGGACCGGCACACCGGTGCCCCGCTCGGACCACAGGAGGGCAGACACACCGATCGTCGCGACAAGTCCGGCGACCCCCCACAGCACCTGCCGGATGCGAAAGTCCTCGAGGGTCTCGGTCGATCCCAGACGGACGAGTCGCCGGGACACACTCGCGGATCCACCGAGAAGGTCGCCCACGAGCTGCCCTGTCCTGCGGATGGACGGTCCGAACACCGCCTCGACCACACCATGCGATCGGCCAGGCACCACGGCGTAGGGGTGCACATCGCGTACGTAGGGGGTCAACCGCTGGTCGAGCGACGGGCGTCTCGTGCGTGCCCAGCCGGAGGCGGCGAGGAGCAGTCCGCTGGAGAGCATCAGCCCGATCATGGCCCCGGTCATGCCAAGATCCGCTTCTCGGTCGGCAGCCGGCCGATCCACAGCATGAGCCGGTAGGCGACGACGCAGAGCACGGCTCCGGTGGCGAGGACGACGAGTCCGGCCGTGGTGGCGAAACGCTGGACCACGTCTTGCTGGAGGCACATGAACAGCAGGACGCCCCAGGGCGCGCCGACCGCGAGTCGGGCGCCGTTGACGGTCCACGACTGCCGGGACTCGAGCTCGCCCCGCGTACGAAGGTCGTCGCGGAGGAAGCCCGACAGCGACCGAAGCATGCGGCCGAGGTCACCACCACCGACCTCGCGGGCGATGCGCAATGCCTCGATGACCCGGTCGCCCACGGGATCGGCGAGCCGCGCCTTGAGCATGTCGAGCGAGTCGTGAAAGCGCCCGGTCGCCTGGTAGTCGCGACCGAACTGTCGAAATGGCGACCGCAAACCCTCAGGGCCGCGCTCCCCCAGCTGCATCAAGGCTTCGGGAAGCGACAGGCCGGCGCGCACGGCGGACGAGAGGTTGTCGACCGCGTCCGGCCACAGCGCGGCATGCTCGCGGGCTCTTCGCAAGGCACGGCCACGCAGCACAGAGATGGGCAGCGCGGCGGCCATGAGCCCGAAGATGACGCCGATCGTTGCGACGCCTGACGCGGCGGTCAACGCGACCGCGGCCACCACGAACGCGATTCCGCACATCACGACGACCTGTGCCGAGGACACGCCCTCGACCCCTGCGCGTGCCAGCAGGTCGGAGAGCCTTCCGGTGCGTCGAACGGATCGCCGAGCCGGTCGCCAGCCCGGCTCGGCGAACGTCCAGCCGATCAGCAGCAGGCCAAGTCCCGCCATCAGGCCGATCAGGGCACCCATCGGCCGACTCCCAACACGGCGTCGAGATCGATGCCGACCTGCTCGTAGGCGTCGCGCCGCAGCGGCACGCCATGACCGCGCTCGAGGCGGCCTGCACGGCGTACGAAGACCGGCTCGGACTCGATCAGGTCGTTCTCGACCCGGCCGGTGACCGCGACGATCTCGCGCACGGCTCGCGAGCCATCGGCGGCGATACCGGTGTGGACGACCAGATCGACCGACGAGGCGACCGTCGGCACGACGAACCGTGAGCCGATGTTGTCGCCGGCCAGCAGCGGCAACGTGCACATCTTGACCAGGGCCTGCCGCGCGGAGTTGGCGTGAATGCTCGCCATACCGGGCAACCCAGCGTTCAAGGCGAGCAACAGATCGAGGCACTCCGCCGCCCGCACCTCACCGACGATGATGCGCGAGGGCCGCATGCGCAAGGCTTCCTTGACGAGGACGCGCAGCGAGATCTCGCCCGTGCCCTCCAACCCGGCCTGGCGCGTCTGCATCGCGACCCAGTCCGGGTGCCCGCACTGCAGCTCGAACACCTCCTCGACGGAGACGAGTCGCTGCGAGCCGGGGATCGACGCGGCGAGGCAGTTGAGGAGCGTCGTCTTGCCGGCCTGGGTGCCGCCCGACACGACGATGTTGAGCCCCGCCACAACGCTCGCGTCGAGGAATGCCGCGCTCTGCTCGTCGAGCGTGCCCAAGGTGACCAGATCCCCCAGCGAGTGCGCGCGGGCGACGAACTTGCGGATGTTGACCGCCGCGAAGCCACGCGAGATGCCGTCGAGGACGACGTGCAATCGATGCCCTCCGGGAAGCATTGCGTCGACGAACGGCTGGCTGATGTCGAGCCGGCGACCTGACGAGCTCAGCATCCGTTCGACCAGCTCGCGGACCTGCTCGGCGGTGAGGATCAGCGACGTCAGCTCGTGCCGGCCGCCGCGCGCGATGAACACGCGGGCCGGATCGTTGATCCAGATCTCCTCGACCGTGTCGTCATCGAGGAACTGCTGCAACGGCCCGAACCCAGAGACGTCGGCCACGATCTGGCCGATCACGAGCTCCGGCTCGTCGAGTGACCGAACCGCTCCGGTGAGGCTGCGGGACTCATGCTCCGCGATCGACGTCAAGCGCCGCCTGGCGTACGGACGTCGCGTCGGTGCGCGGGTCGATGCGGCGCTGGCGTACGAGATCGCGCACGCGGTCGGACAGGGCCGACGTCGACGATTCCACTCCCAAAACCTCTTCCCCCGAAGAAGTGACTGGCTAGTGATAGTGCCGAACCTCGGCGAGTTTGGGAAGAGCCTGTCGCGACGAACTGTGGAAAGTCCCGCTTGACGCCGCCCCGACGCAGCGAGACTCTCGATGTGGGGCACGGATGCGGAGGTCTCGTATGAGCAGGTTGAGGCACTGGAGTAAGGACGACATCCTCACCGCCGTCATCGAGGCCCGCAAGGCGGCCAGACGGCCACCTGTCCGAGTGGGAGGCACAGGAGCCGTCGCCGGCCGCTCGCATCAAGTGCTACGTGCGGCTCGTCATCACGAACGGCGACGCGATCCGCCTGTACGGCTGCCCCGTGGGGACGCTACAAGCGAGCTCGCCAAGCTCGACCATTCGTGCGTGGGTGCCGCTCGCGAGGTCTTCGGCCTGTTCCGCGCCTGGCTGGTCAAGCAGTTCACCGCACTCGGGCACGCAGACCAGGCCGATGAGCTGGCGATGCGGGTGCTGGCGTTCAGCCAGGGCACGGCGACCCTGTTCAACGCCATTGGCGACGACGCCTTCGTGCATCCGAGGTCGAATGGAGGAACCACTGGCTGGACGCCTATGCCCGGCCCTCCACCCATGGATGAGGAGAGAACGATGTTCGTCGTACTGCTGCGCTTCGCCGACAACAAGGACGCCGCCCCGGACCACATGGCACGCACAACGAGTGGTTGGCGCAGGGTTCAGCGATGGGTGTGGCGCGACGTCGTCCTGGCAAGGCACCATGAGGTGCGAGGAGTTCGCCGCGAAGGCGGGCCGGACGATCCCGGTCGCCGTGCTGGAGCCGGTCGGCGCCGGTAAGCCGTGACCTCACGCAGCTCACGACGCCGGGGCAAGAGGTCTTCGCGACATCCTTCTCACCCGACAGTCGCGTGGATCGTCTTCGCCATGACCGGCGTCGACGAACAACCCGATCTCTACCTGCATGCGCCGGGACGGCTCCGACCTCACGCCACTGACCCGCACGCCGGAATGGGACAGCGCCCCGGCCTGGAGTCCGCGGTTGACTATCCGGCCGACGGCAGCAGTCTGACGACGAGCTTGCCGCGGGCGTTGCCGTCCTCGAGGTGCTGGAGGGCTTCGGCGACGGCCTCGAGCGGATACGTACGCTCGACGGCCGGCGTCACGGTTCCGGCAACGATCAGCTCGGCGACCTGCTCGATCTCGTCGTAGCGCTCCTTCGACGCCAGCATCACGAACCGCTGACGTACGAAAACCGAACGCAGCGCGGCCCGCATCCCGCGACCGATGCCACCGGTGACGTTGCCGCCGCTCTCGCCGCCGACGAACACGATCGTGCCGGTCGGTGTGAGGGCTCGGCGCAGGCGACGCAAGGGCGTGTTCCCGCCGATGTCGATGATCAGGTCATACCGATCAGGCAGGTCTCCCGGCTGCGTGTAGTCGACGACGTGATCGGCGCCGAGCGAGCGTACGAGATCGAGCTTGGAGGTGCTGGCGACGCCGGTGACCTCCGCGCCATGCGCCTTGCCGAGCTGGACCGCGTACGAGCCGACACCGCCGGAGGCGCCGTTGACCAGGAGCTTCTGACCGGGCTGCAGGCGACCGGCAAGATGCAAGGCCTGGTGCGCCGTGCTGGCCGAGACCGGCACGGCGGCGGCTAGCTCGTACGTGATGCCTGCTGGCTTGATCGCGAGCTTGCTCTCCTTGGCTGCGGCGAGCTCGGCGAACGAGCCGCGGCTGATGCCGAACACCTGGTCGCCGACCGCGAAGCGGGTGACCTTGGCGCCGACGGACTCGACCGTGCCGGCGACGTCGAGGCCGGGCACGCGGTTCTTGGGTCTGCGGAAGCCGAACCCGATCACCCGCATCAGGTACGGCCGACCGGTCATGAGGTGCCACGTGCCGCGGTCGACTCCGGCAGCGTGGACGCGGATCAGCACCTCGTCATCGGCGATCACGGGCACGTCGGCGCGCGACATACGCAACACTTCGGTCGAGCCGTACGTGTCCTGGACGACCGCCCGCATCGTGTCCTGCTGCACTGCCTGGTCTGACGTGGTCATGTCTGCTCCTGTCGGTCTCACCCTCACGGCGAGTCGGAAACCGTACTAAGTACGGTACGAGATACAGTGAACCACAACATCGAGCGAAATGGGGCATCGTGGCCGAACCGGCAAAGACCGCGAGGACGCGGCTGACCCGCGATCGGGTGTTGCAACAAGCCGTGGCGATCGCCGACTCAGACGGCCTGGCCGCCCTGACGATCCGGGCACTTGCCAGCCAGCTCGACGTCAAGCCCATGGCGATCTACCACCACGTCGCCAACAAGGAGGAGATCCTCGACGGCATCGTCGACATCGTCTTCAGCGAGATCGAGCTGCCGGAGCCGGACGACGACTGGCAGACGGGCATGCGCGTCAGAGCGCAGTCAGCCCGTACGGTCATGGGCCGCCATACGTGGGCGATCGCCCTGATGGAGACGCGCACGAGCCCGGGTCCGGCGACCCTGCGCCACCACAACGCCGTCATCGGGGCATTGCGTGGGGCCGGCTTCTCGATCGCGATGGTCGCCCATGCGTTCGCGCTGATCGACGCCTTCGTCTACGGGTTCTCGCTGCAGGAGGCGACGCTGCCGATGAATGGGCCGGAGGACGTTGCCGAGATCGCCGGTCCGATGCTGGAGCGCATGTCGCCCGAGGCATACCCGCACCTCGTCGAGTTCGCGAGCGAACACGTCATGAAGCCGGGGTACGACTTCGGCGAGGAGTTCGACTTCGGCCTCGACCTGATCCTCGCAGGACTGGCCGACGCGGCTGCGTGACACGATCGGGCGTATGACCTGGACCGTCCCCACACCGATCCCTGCGCCCGAAGGCCCGATGACCGGCCCCGACCGCCCGTTGCTCGAGGAGATGCTGGCGCACCACCGCGCCACCCTGCTCAACATCTGCGCTGGCCTGACCGCCGAGCAGCTCGCGGCTCGACCCATCCCGTCGACGAGCCTGACCCTGCTGGGGTTGATCCGGCACATGGCCAAGGTCGAGCGCATCTGGTTCCGCAAGCGGCTCGCCGAGCAGGACATCGCGCACCTGCACAACTTCGAGGCGCGGGACGACACCGACTTCAACGTCATCGATCCCGCAAATGCTGAGCGAGCCGTGGCCCAGCTGCTGGAGGAGCAGCGGGAGGCCGACGCGGTGGCCCGCGAGCTCGACTTCGACGTCGCGTTCGACAGCCACGGCGAAGACATGTCGCTTCGCATGCTCTACATCCACATGATCCAGGAGTACGCCCGACACAACGGCCACGCGGACCTGCTGCGCGAGGCGATCGACGGGGAAACCAGCCGCTGAGACTCTCGCTTGGGAGCGTTGTCCACAGTCCGGTTTTGGGTTGATGGACGGTGTCGGTGGTGTGGTCTAGATTGGGATCAGTCGAACATATGTTCTATTGATCGGGGGATCATGGTTGCCGAGCTCGTGCCACCGCCGCCACCGTTGGTGGGGTGCTTGGACGCGCTCGATGAGGTGCTCGACTCGATGGCAGTGGGCGGGTATGCGGATCTGGATCCGGCTCTGCAGCGCCACGCGGTGGAGCGGTTGCGGCGGATCAAAGCACGGGTGACCGGGCAGGAGATGGCCGCCGTGCGGGCGTTGGATGCCGGGTTGGGTGACAAGGCCCGCACCGGGGAGATGCTGGCGCGCGGGTTCGGGCGGGACAAGTACGAAGCCGACCGGACCGTGCGGGTCGCCAAGACGTTGTCGTCGGCGCCCAAGACCGAGGACGCGCTGGCGTCCGGTGAGCTCGCCGAGACCCAGGCCGCGGTGATCGCCGGTGCGATGGCCGGCCTGCCCGACACCGTCACACCCCAGCAGCGGGAGGCGTGTGAGACGACGTTGATCGCCGACGCCAAACGGTTCCCGATCAAGGACCTGCGCCAACGGGCACTGCGGATCACCGACGTGTTCAAGGAGCCCGCCGAAGCCGCAGCCGATGAGGACGAAGCGTTGCGGCTGCGGGAACGGCGGGCCTGGGCGCGCACCGAGATGTGGATCGTCAACGATCACGACGGCACCTGGCGGTTCGGCGGACGGCTGCCCGACCTTCAAGCCGAAATGCTCAAGTCATCGTTGGATGCAATCGCCGCACCAAGGCGCCGCCACCTGACCGCCGAGCAGGAACGCGACCAGGATCAGCTGACCTACCCGCAGAGGATGGGACGCGCGTTCGCCGGCCTGATCGAACATCTTCCGACCGACAAGCTTCCGACCGCTGGCGGCACTCCCGCGCTGATCACGGTCAACATCGACCTGGAAGACCTTCAGCGGCAGGTCGGCGCCGCCACCTTGACCACCGGCACCCGGGTGTCTGGCGGCGAGCTGCGCCGCATCGCCTGCAACCAGGGCATCCTGCCCATGGTCTTCAACGGCAAGTCATTGCCCGTGGACATGGGGCGGGCCAAGAGACTCTTCACACCGGCCCAGCGCATCGCGATCGCCAACCGCGACCGCGGCTGCGTGACACCCGGATGTGAAGCACCACCAGGGTGGTGCGAAGGCCACCACTGGCAACAGGACTGGGCCCACGGCGCCACCACCAACATCAACGACGGCGCCCTGCTGTGCTCCCGGCACCACCACCAAGCCCACGACCACAACTGGCAATTCCGACAAACCCCAGACGGCCACATCGAGATCAAGAAACCCCATGGCGTGTGGCAACGCAACCACCGATGGCGACCCTACGGCGTGTAACTCCCGTGTCACCCTGAATCGTTGTGACCTGCAACACAATCGAGCAGAGGGAGCAACCGTGCGACGTCGCGCCGCCATCACCGTCCTCAGTGTCCTGGCAGTCGGAGCGGCAGCGCTGCCCGCCCACGCCGCAACGACGGTTCCCTCCCCCGCGACAGCCGACTCGTACGGCACGGTCCGCAACATCGTGCCGGCCGGCCAGCGCGGGACGATCAACGCGCTGCAGCTCGTCCAGGTGCTGACCGGCGGCGGCCTGACGGCAGTTGACGGCAAGAACGCGCCGCCGAACTACGCCGACCAGCTCGAGATGTACGACGACCTCGCGAAGTACAAACCCGGCACGATCACCGACGCTGTGGTCGACAAGGACTACAAGAAGGCCGGTTTCGTCCCGGAAAAGGTCGTCAGCACCGAGACGCCGAAGGCTGGTGTCACGATCGTGCGCGACGCGTACGGCGTCCCCTACATCACCGGCAAGACGTACAACGACACGATGTTCGGCGCCGGGTTCGCCGGCGCCCAGGACCGCATGTTCCTGATGGACGCGCTCCGCCATCTCGGCGCGGGCCGCGGTGCGGAGTTCGTCGGCGGCACGCCGGGCAACATCGCGATGGACCGTGCGCAGCTCCGGTCGGCGTACTACACGCCCAAGGAGGCGGCCGACCAGCTCGAGATCATCGCCCAGGAGAACGGGGCCGAGGGCCAACGCCTGCTCGATGGCGCCGATGCCTACCTCGCCGGCATCAACGCAGCGCAAGAGCAGATGTGCCCGCTCGGGCTGCCGACCGGCGTCAACTGCCCAGCCGAGTATCGTCGCGCTGCAGAAGAAGCCGACCCCGTGGACCCGCGCCGATCTGACGTACGTCGCCTCGCTCGTCGGCGGCATCTTCGGCAAGGGCGGCGGCCAGGAGTATGCCAACAGCATGTTCTACGGCCAGCTCGTCAAGAAGTTCGGCACCGCCAAGGCCGACAAGATGTTCGCCACCCTGCGGGAGAAGAACGACAAGGAAGCACCGACGACGTCGACGCTGTCGTTCCCCTACGACAACAAGGCATTCAACCCGCACCAGGCGGGCGTCGCGATCCCTGATCTCGACGGCGCGCACGGCACGGCGTCGGGCGACGATGTCGGCAGCACCAACCCCATCGAGACGCTGCTCGACGCGCTCAAGCTCGGGCTGACCGGCGTGCCGGACGAGGTCGAGACGCCCTCGGGCACGATCGACCTCAGCAGCCTGTTCTCGGCCAACGGCATGAGCAACGCGCTGCTGGTGGGTGCCAACAAGACCAAGACGGGGCACCCGCTCGTGGTGTTCGGACCGCAGACCGGCTACTACAACCCACAGCTGCTCAACGAGCAGGTGCTGATGGGCCCCGGGGTGTTCGCCCGCGGCGTGTCGTTCGCCGGCACCAACCTCGTCGTCGAGCTGGGCCACGGGCTCGACTACGCCTGGTCGGCGACCAGCTCGGGCAGCGACAACATCGACACTGTCGTCGAGAAGCTGTGCAACGCCGACGGCAGCGCGCCGACGGTCGACTCGACGTCGTACCGCAAGGACGGCGGAGCGTGCGTGCCGATGCAGTACAACGAGCACAAGGAGACCGTGATCCCCAACATCTCGGCCCCCACGGCGCCCAAGACGCTCAAGATGCAGGTGTGGCGCACCAACCACGGCATCGTGCAGACCCGCACCACCGTCAAGGGTGTGCCGGTCGCGGTCGTCCTCGAGCGCAGCACGTACGGTCGCGAGGCCGCCTCGATCCTGGGCTTCTCCCGCTTCAACAACCCCGACTACGTCAAGAACGCGACGACGTTCAAGCAGGCCGCCAACGGCATCGACTACACGTTCAACTGGTTCTATGCCGACGACCGTGACATCGCGTACTTCTCGTCGGGTCGCCTCCCCGTGCGAGCGTCGGGCACCGACACCGACATGCCCCGCTGGGCCGGCAAGAAGTACGACCCGAGCGGCTGGCTCAGCGCCGCCAAGCACGTGCAACAGGTCAACCCCTCGACGGGCTACCTCGCGAGCTGGAACAACAAGCCCGCGCGCGACTTCGCCGCAGCTGACGACAAGTGGTCCGACGGCTCCGTGCACCGCTCGCAGGCGCTCAGCCGACGGGTGACCAAGGCGATCGCTGCCGGCAAGGTCGGGCGGGCCCAACTGGCCGGGATCGTCGAGGATGCCGCAACCGAGGACGTACGAGCGAAGGAGCTCCTCCCGGAGCTGCTCAAGGTGCTCGGTGACGATCCCCAGACCGCCGAGGCGCGCTCGCTGCTGTCGGCGTGGCTGGCTGACGGTGCCCACCGCGTCGACTACGACCGCACGGGTTCGTACGCGCACCAGGCCGCGATCCGCATCTTCGACACGTGGTGGGAGGACGGCGACAAGTCGCTGGCGTACGACTTCGTCACGCCGAGCCTGGGCGCCGACCTCGCCCGCGCTCTGCCCCAGCCGCTCGACGATCACCCGCGCGGCGGTGGCGGTTCGTCGTGGCTCGGCTCGCCTTGGTACGGCTACATCGACAAGGAGCTGCGCCAGCTGACCGGATCGACCGTGCAGAGTCCGTACGCCTATCGGCTCTGCGGCACGCTCTCGACCTGCCGCACGACGCTGCGCACGTCACTGCTCGACGCCGTGCAGCGGGCGCAGACCGCCCAGAACGTGACCAGCCCGAGCCAGCTGACGTACGACAAGTCGATTGACTACATCCGGCCGACCACCGGAGGAGTCGTCAGCGTCAGGCCGATCGACTGGCAGAACCGGCCGACCTTCCAGCAGGTCGTTGACTACCGCACGCACCGGGCTCGGTGATACTGGCTGGCATGAGGCGCACTCCTGTCCTGGCCATCACGTTCCTGTTGCTTGTCGCGGGTTGTGGCGGCTCGGACGGGTCGGAGGGCACAGCCGGCACGCCGACCAAGTCGACGACCGCCTCGACGCTGATCGACTACGGCGATGACGGGGTCACCGTGGCGAAAGCGGCCGACGCCGACAAGCTGACCGGCGCACCCGACGACTTCAAGGCGTTCATCGTCGCCGACCTGCAACGGCAGCAGGACAGCAAGGACGAGGGCTGCGCCGAGCAGCCCGAGATCCACGTCGCGAAGGTCGACACGCGTGGCTGGGCGGCCGGCGGGAGCTTCATCCCGCAGTGCGGCGGCAACGCGGCGCTGTGGGCCAAGGTCGCCGGAGGATGGCGGGAGGTCTGGGGCGGGCAGACGCTCCCGGACTGCGCCGTGCTCGAGAAGTTTCGCTTCCCGGCGAGCGTCGCCGGCACCGAGTGCGGCACCGCGGACGGCAAGTCGCGCCCCTATCCGTCCTAGACCGACGGCGTCCTGATGGCCGCGACCAGCGGCTCGATCAGCCGGAGGAAGCGGTCGGGGCTGGCTGCGGGATTCACGACCTGCCGGATGGCGAGGCCGATCACGTAGTCGACGGCCGCCTCGGCCAGCACTTCGAGCGTCTCGTCGTCCATCGAGTCGGGCGGTACGAGCGAACGTACGACCGTGAGCGCCTGCTGGATCGAGGTGGTCTGGCGTTGCGTCTGCGCCGCCGCCAGCCGCGGATCGTGCATCGTGTCGAGCAGCAGCTCGAGCTCGAGCCGGACCCAGCCTGACGCCATCGCCTCGGCAGCCCACTCCCGGACCTGGTCGAGGATATCGCCGGACGCCGCGGAGTGCTCGACCCGCTCGCCCAGAGCGTGGATCTGCTCAGCCTGCAGCCGTTCGAGCACGCCGAGCGCCAGGTCCGCCTTGCTGCCGAAGCTCGAGTAGACGATGCCGGTCGTGAACCCGGCCTCCTTGGCGACCGAGGCCAGCGACGTCGCGACATAGCCGTCACGGAGGAACGCTCCACGCGCGACCTCGAGGACTGTTTCGCGATTGCGGTCCTGCACCTGCGATCGGGTGAGCCGCGTCATGTTGTCAGCGTAGTGGCGGTCTAGATGTTCGAGGCGTTCCCTTGCGCGGCGGGTTGCGCGGCTGGCCGCCTTGCTGCCCGCCGGGCTGCTGCGCCCTGCTGCTGCATGCCAGGCGGCAGCTGCCCACGCTGCATGCCCGGTCCCCCGCCGGGTCCGCCGCGCCCGCTGTCCGCGCCGCCGCCTGCCGATCCCAGCGCAGCGCCCGCGCCGAGACCGAGCACGATCGCAGCGATGGCGGACGCCACCAGGGTGCGGGTCGACCAGGACGTGGGCTGGGCAGAGGCGTTGTCGTTGTCACTCATGACGCCCACCGTGGACGTACGACCTGTCACGAGGCTGTGAAACGGCTCATCATCGACTGGGACTCAAGGCCAGCGCTTCACAGACTCCTCACAGGCTGTTCTCACGCATCATCCGGCTGGGCCATCCACACTTGCCTCATGGCTTCCACACTGACCCGGGCCGACGGGACACCCCTGCGCGTCCTCGTCGTCGACGACGAGATCAACATCGCCGAGCTGCTGCAGATGGCGCTGCGCTACGAAGGCTGGGACATCCAGATGGCGCACACCGGGCGCAAGGCCGTGGCCGCCGCCAAGGAGTTCATCCCCGACGCGATCGTGCTCGACATGATGCTGCCTGACTACGACGGCATGGAGGTGCTGCGCAAGGTGCGCGCCCAGTCCCCCGAGATCCCGGTGCTGTTCCTGACCGCCCGCGACTCCGTCGAGGACCGGGTCGCCGGGCTGACCGCCGGTGGCGATGACTACGTCACCAAGCCGTTCAGCCTCGAGGAGGTCGTGGCTCGCCTGCGCGGTCTCATGCGGCGCGCCGGAGCGATGGATGCCCGGCCCAACTCGGTCATCACGGTCGGCGACCTGACACTCGACGAGGACAGCCGCGACGTCGAACGGGACGGTCGCGAGATCGAGCTGACCGCCACGGAGTTCGAGCTGCTGCGCTTCCTGATGCGCAACCCGCGCCGCGTGCTGTCGAAGGCGCAGATCCTGGATCGGGTGTGGGACTACGACTTCGGCGGCCAGGCCAACGTCGTCGAGCTCTACATCTCCTACCTGCGCAAGAAGATCGACCTGGGTCACGAGCCGATGATCCACACCAAGCGCGGCGCCGGCTACGTCCTCAAACCGGCAGAGTAGGTCCCGTGCGCAAGCTCCTCCCCTCGTCACTGACCGGCCGGCTCGTCGTCACGGTCGTGGCGCTGGTCGCCGTCGCGAGCCTGCTCGTGGCCGGTGTCGTGACCGTGGTCATGAGCAACTACCTGACCGATCGGCTGGACGAGAAGCTGACCCAGTCGCTGGGCCGTGCCCAGCACGCGCCACCTCCGGCCGCACGGACGGCTTCGATCGCCGCCGTCCCGACCCCGGCGCGGCCAGGACGTCGGGCTCATCACCGTGGTGCCCGACCGGCCCGGGTCGGTCGTCACCGAGGACGGCGAAGCACCCGCGATCTCGACCGCAGCGCGCGACCTGCTGGCCGAAGTGACCCCGGACGGCAAGGCCCGCGACATCGACCTGCCGAAGTACGGCTCCTACCGTGTGCTCGCCGCAAAGGGGCCCGACGGATCGATCTGCATCGTCGGACTGCCGCGGGCTTCGGTCGACAACACCATCGGCAACCTGATCTGGTGGGAGGCGTTGCTCGCGCTCGGTGCGACCGGTGCGGCTGCGCTCGCCGGCCGCGTGCTCGTACGACGTACGCTCCGGCCCCTTCGCGAGGTGGCCGCCACGGCCCACGAGGTCATCGCG
>CAWFOH010000005.1:0-415656 GCA_963817425.1 uncultured Actinomycetota bacterium | reverse complement strand
GTGTGCGTGGATGCCGCGGTAGTACTCGAAGATCCAGCCGACCGCGGCGATCGACAGGAACACCGCACCGATGATGAACAGCCACCAGCCGATCACGACGCCGAGCACCACGACCGCCAGCGACGAGGCGCAGAACAGCGGCCACCAGCTGTAGGGCGGGAAGAAGCCCTGCTCGCCGGCGCCGTCGGCGATCTCGCCGTCGCTGCGGTCCTCAGGACGGTCGGGGATCTGCTTGGCGACCACCCCGAGGTAGAAGCCCAGCAGCGCCGTCAGCAGGAACGTCATGGTCAGCGCTGTCGTGCCGGTCGGGTCGTGCGTGAGAACCCAGTAGACGGGCGCGACGATCGCGAAGAAGATCCCGCACGCGATGATTGTCCAGTACTCGGCCTTCATGGATCAGTGACCGTCCTTGCCCTCGTCGTGGTGTCTGTCGGCGCCTGGGCTCGCCCTTGCCCTTGACGTCGGGCGCATCGGCGAATCGGTGATGTCTCCCCCGGGTTGTCGAGCAGCTCGAGCCTCGCGATCTCGGGGTGGTGCAGGTCGAACGCCGGGCTCTCGGAGCGGATGCGCGGCAGCGACGCGAAGTTGTGACGCGGCGGCGGTGAGGACGTCGCCCACTCGAGCGAGCGGCCCCAGCCCCACGGGTCGTCGAGTCCGACGAGCGGCCCCTTGCGCGACTTCCACACGTTGTAGAAGAACGGCAGCGTCGAGGCGCCGAGCAGGAACGCGCCGATCGAGGAGATCTCGTTGAGCGTCGTGAAGCCGTCGGTCGGGCTGTAGTCGGCGTAGCGGCGCGGCATGCCCTCGACGCCCAGCCAGTGCTGCACCAGGAACGTCATGTGGAACCCGATGAACAGCAGCCAGAAGTGGATCTTGCCGAGCTTCTCGTCGAGCATGCGGCCGGTCAGCTTGGGCCACCAGAAGTAGAACCCGGCGAACATCGCGAACACCACGGTGCCGAACACGACGTAGTGGAAGTGGGCGACGACGAAGTAGCTGTCGGACAGCTGGAAGTCCAGCGTCGGCGACGGCCAGGATGACGCCGGTCAGACCGCCGAAGAGGAACGTCGTCAGGAAGCCGAGCGAGAAGATCAGCGGGGTGTCGAAGGACAGAGATCCCCCCCATAACGTGCCGATCCAGTTGAAGAACTTGACGCCGGTGGGCACCGCGATCAGGAATGTCATGAACGAGAAGAACGCCAGGTCGACCGAGCCGGTCACGAACATGTGGTGCGCCCAGACCGCGACCGACAGCGCCGCGATCATCAGTGTCGCGACGACCAGGCCCATGTAGCCGAAGATCGGCTTGCGGGCGAAGACCGGCAGGATCTCGGTGATGATGCCGAAGAACGGCAGCGCGATGATGTAGACCTCGGGGTGCCCGAAGAACCAGAACAGGTGCTGCCACAGGATCGGTCCACCGTTGGCGGCGTCGAAGACGTGGGCACCCAGGCGGCGATCGGCCTCGAGCGACAGCAGCGCGGCGGCGAAGATCGGGAACGCGATGATGACGAGCATGCTGGTGACCAGCGTGTTCCACACGAAGATCGGCATCCGGAACATCGTCATGCCGGGCGCACGCATCGTGAAGATCGTGGTGATGAAGTTGACCGCACCGAGGATCGTGCCGAGACCAGACATCCACAGGCCCATGACCCATAGGTCACCACCGATGCCTGGCGAGTTGACCGCATCACTCAGTGGCGCGTACGCGAACCAGCCGAAGCTCGCCGCTCCCCCGGGCACGAAGAACCCGGAGACGACGATCGTGCGAGCCGAACAGGTAGAGCCAGTAGCTGAACATGTTGAGTCGCGGGAACGCGACGTCGGGCGCGCCGATCTGCAGCGGCATGATCGCGTTGCCGAAGCCGAAGAACAGCGGCGTCGCGAACATCAGCAGCATGATCGTGCCGTGCATCGTGAAGAGCTGGTTGTAGATCTCCTCGTCGACGAACTGCGTGCCCGGGCTGCGCCAGCTCGGCGCGGATCAGCAGGGCGAGGATGCCGCCGAAGATGAAGAACGCGAACGACGTGAAGAGGTACATGTTGCCGATCACCTTGTGATCGGTCGTGGTGAGGACCGTGACGACCTTCTGGCCGAGGGTGCGCTCGTGCGTCCAGCGCGATCGCGAGGTGTCGTCGAATGCCGCCGTGGTGGTGGCCATCAGTGTCCCGCCTCCGTTTCCCTGGACGTCGTCAACGTTCTCGTCGCCGCTCTTCGTCGAGGCCTGCGATCGTGTGGGCTTCCTTGGCGCCCTTGGGCGCGCCTGTCTGACCGGCGTTCTTGAGCTCGACGAGGTGCGCGTCGTACTCGGCCTTCGACACCACGTGGACCTTGAAGATCATGCGCGAGTGGTAGAGGCCGCACAGCTCGGCGCAGCGTCCGGTGAACACGCCTTCGCGGGTCGGCGTCATGTCGAACGTGTTGATCTTGCCGGGAACGACGTCCATCTTGAAGTAGAACTCGGGAACCCAGAACGAGTGGATGACGTCGGGCGACATCAGGTTGAAGCGCACCGACTCGTCGACCGGGAGCCACAGCTCGGTCGGGTCCTCGGGGCGTGCCGACGTCGAAGACGTCGTCGCCCTGCGTGGCGTCCTCGTCGAGGTAGTTGAAGGCCCACTGCCACTTGCTGCCGATGACCTCGACCGTGTGGTCGGGGTTCTTGACCTTCTCGAGCATGTCGTTCTGCGACGTGACGGTGTGGAAGAAGAACACCGCGACGATGATGACCGGCGCGAACGTGTAGAGCGCCTCGATCGGCAGGTTGTAGCGGATCTGGACCGGCACCTCGTCGTCGCTGCGCCGGCGGTAGCGGATCATCGCGTAGACGATCAGGCCGAAGACCAGCAGGAACACGACCAGAACGGCGATCCACGCGCCCAGCCAGACGTCCCACATCGACTCGCGACCGGTCGCTGCCCGCGACGGGCAGCGCGAGGCGCTTGACGTCGGCATCGTCGACGGGGGAACAGCCGCTCAAGACCACGGCGGCGAAGGCGAGAACCGCCAGCTTCATCCGACCCACGGGGCGCGCCTTTCTGAACCATGACTGTCACGTGATGCCACGTGCAGCACCTTACTCGAGCGAGACCGGCCACCTGCGGTGAGGTCAGCCTCTGTTGTACGCGTGTCTGAACGAAGCGTCACGCGAGCGAGAGCGCGGCGTCGACCTCGGCCATGGCCTGCTCACCGTATGCCGCGCCGATGCGCTTGAGGAAGCCCTCGCGCTCGAGCACGTACTCCTGCGTGCCCTTGGTCTCGACGACGCTGGCGGCGATCGTGCAGCCGATCTGGGCGGAGCGCTCGAAGTCGAGTCCCGCCGCGATGCCGGCCAGGAATCCGGCGCGGAAGCTGTCGCCGACACCGGTCGGGTCGACCGCGACGATGCCCTCGATGGCCTTGACCTCGATGGGGTCACCGTCGGCCGGATAGACCGTCACGCCGGCCTTGCCGCGCGTCACGATGCGGGTGCCGACGTGCGCCTGGACGTCGGCGGAGGACCAGCCGGTCTTCTGCTCGATCAGGGCGGCCTCGTAGTCGTTGCTGAACAGGTAGGTGGCGCCGTCGATCAGGTCGCGGATGACATCGCCCTCGGCCCAGGCCAGCTGCTGCGAGACGTCGGCCGCGAACGGGATGCCGTTGTCGCGGCAGGCGCGGGTGTGGCGCAGCATGCCGTCGGGGTCGTCGGGGCCGACGAGGACGAGGTCGAAGTCCTGGCCGACCGCGAGCAGGTCGATGTCACGCGACTCCGACATCGCGCCGGCGTAGAACGTGGCGATCTGCGCCATCTCGGTGTCGGTCGTGCACACGAAGCGGGCCGTGTGGCGGGTCTCCGACACGAGGACACCCGAGGTGTCGACGCCTGCGTCGTCGAGCCAGCCGCGGTACTCGACCTCGAAGTCACGTCCGACGGCGCCGACCAGCAGGGCGCGGTGGCCGAGCCTGGCGAGCGCGTACGTGATGTTGGCGGCGCACCCCCCACGGCGTACGTCGAGGTCGTCCACGAGGAACGACAGCGAGATCTTGTCGAGCTGGTCCGGCACGAGTGAATCGGCGAACTTGCCCGGGAAGGTCATGAGGTGATCTGTGGCGATCGAACCGGTGATGGCGAGGTGCACCCCCACACAATAGACAACGGCCTCCCGCAATGCAGGAGGCCGTCGTGTGTCGTATGTCTTAGTGGAACGAATCGCCGCAAGCGCAGGAGCCGGTCGCCATCGGGTTGTCGATCGTGAAGCCCTGCTTCTCGATCGTGTCGACGAAGTCGATCGTCGCGCCGCCGAGGTAGGGAAGGCTCATGCGATCGACCACGACGTTGACGCCGCCGAACTCGAAGATCTGGTCGCCGTCGAGCGAACGCTCGTCGAAGAACAGCTGGTAGCGCAGTCCGGAGCAGCCGCCGGGCTGCACCGCGATGCGCAGCGCGAGGTCGTCGCGACCTTCCTGCGCGAGCAGGCTGCTCACCTTCTCGGCGGCGCCGTCGCTCAGGGTCACCCCGGTGGCAGGTGCGGTCTCGACGGTGGACTGCTCAGTCTCGATCGTCATGTGGTCTCCCATGGATCTGGTCTTGTGGTCACGACACGGTGGTCACCGTTACATCACGCAACGTGCTCCGTGCCGATTCCATTCCATCGTACGCCGTCAATCCTCGGACGCGAGGCGACCACGTACGTGCGACACGCTCGGCAGAGCGCTGCGAGGCTGGCGTAGGCCTCGCCCATCGCAGCGTCGATGCCGACGAGATCGGTGACCGAGTAGGCGCTCTCGACGCCCATGGCGCGCATCTCGCGGGACCCGACCAGACCTGCCCCGCCAGCACGATGCACGGCCGGGCAGCAGCCGCCGCCACCGCCGCGACGCCGAAGACGACCTTGCCGGCGCGGGACGAGAAGTCGTACGTGCCCTCGCCCGTCACGACGAGGTCGTGTGCGCCTGCCTGGCTGGTGAGCCCGACGGCGTCGGCCACGAGCTCGATGCCGGAGACCACGTGCCCGCCGAGGAGCATCAACGCGAAGCCGAGCCCGCCCGCCGCGCCCGCACCCTTGGCGTCGGCGACCCGGCGCTCGGCCGGGGTCGTGCCGCAGGTCGCGTCGACGAACCGGTCGAGCACGCCGTCCACGGCGATGATCTGGTCGTCGGTCAGGCCCTTCTGCGGCCCGAACGTCTTGGTGGCGCCGAACATCCCGAGCAGCGCCACGTCGACGTCGGCGGCGATGACGAGCTCGACGCCGTCGAGCCGGCTGCGGGCCGGGGCGAGGTCGACCTGCGTGACGCCGGCGAGCCCCTCGGGCCCGGCGTCGAGCGGCACGTCGGCGGTCGCGCCGAGCGCCGCGAGCAGGCCCGCTCCCCCGTCGTTCGTCGCGCTGCCGCCGAGACCCACGACGATCCGGCGGGCACCGGCGTCGAGCGCCGCGGCGATCGCCTGGCCGACGCCGTATGTCGTCGCGTGCAGCGGATCCTGCGGGTCGACCAGGTGCAGGCCGCACGCCTGGGCGCTCTCGACGTACGCCGTGCCGTCGGCGTGCAGCACCGTCACCGGCACCTCTGCGCCGACCGGACCGCGTACGGTCACGACGACGAGCTCACCGCCGATCCCGTCGTGCAGGACGTCGACGAAGCCGGGACCGCCGTCAGCCATCGCCGCAGGGTTGAGCTCGTCATCAGGCGCGTGGCGCTGCCAGCCCTCGATGATCGCCCGTGCCGCCTCGGGCGCGGTGAGCGTCCCGCCGAAGGCGTCCGGCGCCACGAGGATCTTCACGCTGGACTCACCCTCGCGCTGGAGCTACTGGGCGAGGGCTTGCTCGGCGGCGGCGATCAGCACGCACGTGGCGAGCACGTCGATCGCGGCCTCGAGCTCCTGCGGCGAGGGGTACGACGGCGCGATCCGGATGTTGCGGTCGCGAGGGTCGTCGCCGTACGGGAACGCGCAACCGGCCTGTGTCATGGCGACGCCCGCCTCGCGAGCGAGCTGGATGACCCGCGACGCGGTGCCGTCGACGACGTCGAGGCTCACGAAGTAGCCACCCTTGGGCTCGGTCCAGCTCGCGACGCCGTAGTCGCCGAGGCGCGTACGCAGGATGTCGACGACGGCCTGGAACTTCGGCGCCAGGATCGCGCGGTGCCCGTCCATCAGGGCGTGCACACCGTCGACGCTCTTGAGGAACCGCGCGTGGCGCAGCTGGTTGACCTTGTCGGGGCCGATCGTGCGCTTGGCGAGGTGCTTGAGGTACCACTCGATGTTGGCCGCCGAGCTGCCGAGGAAGCACACGCCTGCGCCGGCGAACGTGACCTTGGACGTCGACGCGAAGATCACCGGGCGGTTGGGGTGCCCCGAGGCGGAGCACAGGCCGAGGATGTCGGCGGTCTTGGTGTGCTGCTCGGTGAGGTGGTGCACGGCGTACGCGTTGTCCCAGAAGATCCTGAAGTCCGGTGCTGCGGTCTCGAGCGCGGCGAGCTCGGCGGCGACCGCCTCGCTGACGACGGCACCCGTCGGGTTGCTGTAGGTCGGGACGAGCCACATGCCCTTGACCGCTGGGTCCTTGACGAGCTCGCGCACGGCAGCGACGTCCGGCCCGTCGTCGAGCAGGTCGACCGGCAGCATCTCGATGCCGTACTCCTCGAGCAGCGCGAAGTGCCGGTCGTAGCCGGGCACGGGGCAGATGAACTTGACGACCTCTTCGACGCCCCACGGCTGCTCGGAGTCGGCAACGCCGTGGAACAGGGCGAACACGAGGTTGTCGTGCATCATCGCGAGGCTCGCGTTGTCGCCGGCGATGACCTGCTCGACGGGCACCTGCATGATCGGCGCGAAGATCTCCCGCAGCTCGGTCAGACCGGTGAGCCCGCCGTAGTTGCGGGTGTCGGTGCCGGCAGCGTCCGTGAAGTCCGTGCCGGGCATCGACAGCAGCTCATTCGAGAGGTCGAGCTGCGCCGGAGAGGGCTTGCCCCGCGTGAGGTCGAGCTTGAGGCCCGACTCCTTGAGGGTCTGGTATGCCGCGGTCTGCTCGTCGAGCAGAGCCTGGATCTGGTCTGTGGAGAGGGTGTCGAACGTCACCTGACCAACCTATCGCGGGGGCTGCGTCAGCCGAGACCGGGAGCGCCCCAGATCGCAAGCCACTTGGTCAGGTCGGGCTCGACCGGGACGTCCTCGGCGACGACGCCGCGGATCTGCAGCTCCAGGGCGTTGTCGCGCTTCTCGCCCTCGAGCGGCACGAACGGGTAGAACGTGCCGCGCTTGTAGAGGTAGACCAGCGCGAGCGGCTTGCCGTCGGCCGCGGTGAAGCCCATCGTCGAGCACAGCAGCGCCGAGCCGAAGCCGGCGTCGGCGAGCGAGCTGTTGACGGCGTGCAGGTCGGTCACCAGCCCTGAGACGTCGCCGTCCGTACGCGTGACGGTGAGCCAGTGGAAGCCGAATCGGTCCGTGCTGCGGGTGACGCTGGCACCGGCGTTCGTGGTGATGAGCTTCTCGGCGTCGGCCATCACGGCATCGTCGGCGTTGCCCTCGACGTCGCGGAAGCACACCGACCCCGAACCGGTCGTCTTGAATCCCTCGGTCTGCAGCGACAGGGCTGCCTGTGGCACGGCGAACAGCACATCGAGATCTGCCTGTGGCGGCTTGGTACGCCCGAGGATGGAGTCGAAGATGCCCACCCGTGTCAGCCCTGCTCTGAAAGCTCGGCGCTGACCTTGGCGAGCTGGTCGAGGCGCACCTGGAGCGGCGGGTGCGTTGCGAACATCGCGCCGATCGACTCGCGGTTGATGGCCGGTGCGAAGAAGAACGCGCTGATCGCCTGCCCCTCGCGGAGGTCGCGGTTGGGGATGCGGGCCATGTCGCCTGAGATCTTGACGAGGGCCGACGAGAGCTTGGACGGGCGGCCGGTGAGGTAGGCGCCGCTGCGGTCGGCGCTGAGCTCGCGGTAGCGCGAGAGTGAGCGCGTGAGGATGAAGCTCACGAAGTAGACGACCATGCTGACGAGGAACACGACCAGGAACACCGCGCCGCTGTTCTTGTTGCTGCGCCCGCCGAAGATGTTGCCCGCATACATGCCCCAGCGGGTGATGAACCCGGCGAGCAGGCCGAGCGACGAGGCGACCGTCATGACCGTGACGTCGCGGTTGGCGACGTGGGACAGCTCGTGCGCGAGCACGCCTTCGAGCTCATCGGCGTCGAGCCGCTGCATGATGCCGGTCGTGACGCAGACCGAGGAGTGCTTGGGCGAGCGGCCGGTCGCGAACGCGTTGGGCATGTCGGTCACCGCGACCGCGACGCGAGGCTTGGGCATGTCGGCGAGGGCGCACAGCCGGTCGATCATGGCGTGCAGCTCGGGCGCCTGCTCGGGCTCGACGACCTTGGCGCCCATGGACTTGAGCGCCAACGAGTCGGAGAAGAACCACTGGCCCCAGGCGATCCCGAGCGTGATGACGATGGCGATGATGCTGCCGTTGAACACCTGGAGCAGTACGACACCGAAAACGACGTAGAGCGCGCCGAGCCCCAGGCTGACCCCGCCCATCCGCAGCGTCAGTCCGCGGTCACCTTTGAATCGCGTCCGTGCCATCGTCGTCCTTCCCGGGAGTGGAGATCTGCTCGAGCTGCCGGTCGACCTCGGCGCTGTCGAGCGCTGTGTCGAACTGGCGGCGCAGCGCGTCGTCGTGGCTCTCCCCCGGCTTGCTGACGACACCTTCGGCGACGAGCTCGTCGACCGCGTCGGCGGTGGCCTCGAGCTCACGCGTACGCCGTTCGGCCGACTCGACGGCCTGGCCGACGTCGCTGACCGAGGAGTTGATGCCACGGGTCGCGCTGTTGATCTCGGCGCGGGCCGCCGCGGCCGTGTGCCGGGCCGCCAGCGTGTCCTTGCGGACGCGGAACGCCTCGACCTCCTGCTCGATCTTGAGCGCCGTGGCCTCGAGCTTGTCCTCCTCGCTCTGCAGGTCGGCATGCCGAGCCTTGAGGTCGGCGGCCGCCTTCTCGAGCGTGACCTTGCGGGTCAGGACGGAGCGGGCCTCGTCGTCGTTGCCCTGCGCCACCGCCTGTCGCGCGTCGTCGTCGAGCTGCGCGGCCTGCTGGTCGAGCGCAGCCAGCTGGAGCTCGACCCGCTTGCGGCTCGTCGCCACGTCCGCGACACCCCTGCGTACCTGTCGGAGCAGAGCCGTCTGCGTGCGGTAGGTCTCGTCGAGCTTGTCCTTGAGATGCTCGACGTCCTTGCCGCCAAAACGCCACGAACGGAAGATCCTGGCGATGCGCTTGCCGATGCTCATGCCCTCCAAAGCCTACGGGTAGGGTGTCGCGGGTGGTAGACGAGACAGAGGCCGGCAAAGGACGTCGCACGCCGACGCGCAAAGAGGCCGAAGCCGCGCGCAAGAAGCAGATGAAAGTCCCTGTGACGCGCAAGGACCAGGCCAAGCGCGAGCGGGCCGCCCGCGAGGAGCTCCGGCTCAAGCAGCGCGAGGCGCTCAAGACCGGCGACGAGAAGTACCTCCCGCTCCGCGAGCGCGGCCCCGTGCGCAAGTTCTGCCGCGACTACGTCGACCGCCGCTGGAACGTCGGAGAATTCCTCCTCCCGTTGCTCGTCATCATTCTCATCGCGATCTACGTCGCGCCCGTGCTCACCTCCGTGCTGTGGGCGCTGACATTGGCGACGTTCGCCATCGACGAGTTCTTCTTGGTGCGCGGGCTGAAGAAGGAGCTCAAGAAGCGGTTCCAGCGCGAGGAGACGCGCGGCGCGACGTCCTACACGTTCTTCCGCAGCACGCAGTTGCGCCGGTTCCGGCTGCCCAAGCCGCAGGTCAAGCGCGGCGAACCGCTGGCCGACCGCTACTAGGAATCCTCTGCATGCAGTGACATCGGGCCGTAGATCTCGGTCTCGTCGTCGAACAGGCGTACCTGGTCGATGCCCTGCTCGAGGAGCGTCTCGAACTCCTCGCCGACCCACGACTCGGCGTCGCCGCGGCTCTCGAACTCCTCGGATCGGCCCTTGACCTCTCCGAGTGTGTCCTCCAACGTCCATGTCCAGCCCATGAATCAGCCCTCCTTGGTCGACGGTTGTACGAATGGCGGCTTGGTGACCGTGAATGCCTCGGAGCGACCCCGAACGTCGACGACGACGCTCGCACCGTCCTCGACGGATGGCTCCAGCAGCGCCAGCGCAATGCCCTGGCGGAGCGTCGGCGAGAACGTACCGGAGGTGATCTCCCCGAGCTCGGCGCCGTCGGCGTCGGCGACCCTCATGCCCGGGCGCGGGATGCCGCGGCCCTGAGCCAGGAGACCGCGCAACGTGCGTACGGTCTTCTCGGCGCGTTGACGCTCGAGCGCTTCCTTGCCCCAGAACGCCGGCTTGTTCCAGCCGACGGCCCAGCCAGCGCGCGCCATGACCGGACTGATCTCGGGCGACAGCTCGTGCCCGTGCAACGGATAGCCCATCTCCGTGCGCAGCGTGTCGCGAGCACCGAGTCCGCAGGCGCGGATGCCGTGCGGCTCCCCCGCCGCCATGACGGCGTCCCACACATCGCCCGCGGAGGCTGACGGCACGACCAGCTCGTAGCCGCGCTCGCCGGTGTAGCCCGTGCGACAGACCGTGATCTCCTGCCCGGCGATCGTGGCGTCGGCGAACGACATGTACTCGTGGTCGACCGGCAGGTCGAGCGACGTCAGCACCTCGTCGCTCAGCGGACCCTGGATCGCCAGGACCGCGTAGTCGCGGTGCTGGTCGGTCACCTCGATGCCGGCCGGCGCGGCGTCCTGCAGTCGGGCGACGACGGCGGCGGTGTTGGCCGCGTTGGGGATGAGGAACACCTCGAAGTCGCTGCGGAGGTATGCGATGAGGTCGTCGACCGTGCCACCGTCCTCGTCGCAGCACAACGTGTACTGCGCCTTGCCGCTCTCGATGCGTCGGAGGTCGTTGGTCAGGCACTCGTTGACGAAGGTCGCGGCACCGGTGCCGCGGACCAGGGCCTTGCCGAGGTGGCTGACGTCGAACAGGCCGACAGCCTCACGTACGGCCTTGTGCTCGGCGAGCACGCCACCGCCGGCGTACTCCAACGGCATGTCCCAGCCGCCGAACTCGGCGAGCTTGGCGCCAAGAGCGACGTGTCGGTCGTGCAACGGCGAGTGCAGCAGATCCATGGCACCCAAGGTAGGGCACGCCCTCGCGTCGGTGTGGGCGGCGACCCTAGAGTGGCGGACATGCTTTCCGTCACCCTCAGCACCGCCAAGCCGACCACTGCCCGGGCCGACGCCCTGATCCTCGGGATCCGGGGCGACGAGGACAAGGGCGATCTGGCGCCGACCCTCGACCTGTTGGGCTTCACGGGCGAGAAGGGGCAGACCGTGAGGTTCCCGGCCGGGGACGCCGCCAAGGCGTCGGTGATCATCGCCGTCGCGCTGCCGGAGGAGCCGACCGCCGAGGACCTGCGCCGCGCCACTGCGCGGGGCGTACGAGCAGCCAAGAACGCCACGAGCATCGCGATCGCGCTGCACCCCGCCGGAGTCGACGAGGTCGAGGCGATCGCCGAGGGTGTGCCGCTCGGCGCCTACGCGTTCGAGACCTACAAGACCAAGAAGAAGGGCGACGCCAAGAAGCCCAAGCTCAAGAGCGCCGTCATCCTCAGCCCGTTCGCCCGCCAGACGACCGCGACCAAGGCCGTCGAGCGCGCGGCGACGGTCGCGGCCGCGGTCAACACCGCTCGCGACTGGGTCAACATGCCGCCCGGCGACCTGCGACCGGCCGACTTCGCCGAGGCGATCACTGCGCATGCCGGCACCGACGTCAAGGTCGCGGTGTGGGACGAGAAGCGCCTCGCCAAGGAGAGGTGCGGCGGCATCCTCGGCGTCGGCCGCGGCTCCGACAGCCCGCCGCGCCTGGTCACCCTGACGTACGCCCCCGCCAACGCCGTCACGCATCTCGCGCTCGTCGGCAAGGGCATCACGTTCGACTCGGGCGGACTCTCGATCAAGCCGGGCGCCTCGATGCAGACCATGAAGCTCGACATGGCCGGCGCCGCGGCGGTTGCGGCAGCGACGGTGGCGATCGCGCGACTCGGGCTGCCGATCAAGATCACGGCGTACGCGTGCATCGCCGAGAACATGCCGAGCGGTGGCGCAACGCGCCCCGGCGACGTGCTGACGATGCGCAGCGGAGCGACCGTCGAGGTGCACAACACCGACGCCGAGGGACGCCTCGTGCTCGCCGACGGGCTCGCGCTCGCCGCCGAGACCAAGGCCGACCGCATCGTCGACGTCGCGACCCTCACGGGCGCCTGCATCGTGGCCCTCGGTGAGCTCACGTCCGGCATCCTCGGCAATGACGAGGAGTTCGGCGAGACGGTCTTCGCGGCGTCGAAGTCGGCCGGCGAGTCGATGTGGCCGCTGCCGATCACCGAGGAGATGAAGGGCAAGGTCAACTCCTCGAGCATCGCCGACCTGCGACAGCACAACCCCAAGCCGTACGGCGGCACGCTGTTCGCGGCGGCGTTCCTGCGTGAGTTCGTCAACGACATCCCGTGGGCGCACCTCGACATCGCCGGACCGTCGTTCAACGAGGGCAGCGCGTTCGACTACACGCCCGTCGGCGGCACCGGCGTCGGCGTGCGTACGCTCGTCCGGCTCGCGGCGGAGCTGGCCGGGACTCGATGACGATCGACCCCGCCACGACCCGGGTCCTGTCCCAGCGGCTCGCGGTCGAACAGTCGAAGCAACGCCTTCCGTCGATCGCCGCAGGAATCGTGCGAGATGGCGCGATCGTGTGGTCCGACGCCGTCGGCACGCTCGATGGTCGTGCCGACGGACCCGCGCCGACGACGGACACGCAGTACCGGATCGGCTCGATCTCCAAGACGTTCGTCGGAGTCGAGGTCTTGCGCCTGCGCGACGCGGGCCGCCTCGACCTGGGCGACGCGATCGGCACCCATCTGCCCGAGGTGCCGTTCCCCCAGGTGACGGTCGCACAGCTGCTGACCCACACATCCGGCCTGCAGGCGGAGACCGACGGCGACTGGTGGGAGCGCACTGAAGGGGCCTCCTGGTCAGCGCTGATGGCTGCCAACCCGCAGCTGCGGTCAACACCTGGCACCGGGTTCCACTACTCCAACGTCGGCTTCGCAGTGCTCGGCGAGCTCATCGCCCGGCTGCGGGACCAACCGTGGCACGACGCCGTGCGGGTGGGCATCCTCGAACCACTCGGCATGACGCGTACGACGACCCGGCCAACGGCACCGGCTGCCCCCGGCCTCGCCGTGCACCCGCTGGCCGACCTCGTGCACGTCGAGCCCGAGCACGATGCCGTCTCGATGGCACCCGCCGGACAGTTCTGGTCGACCGTCGACGACCTCGCCTTGTGGGCGGCATTCCTCGGCGGACGCACGGGTGACGTCCTGGCGCCCGAGACGCTCAAGGAGATGCTGCGGCCGATCGCGGTTAACGACGTCGTCGGCGCCGCGTGGACCGGCGCGCACGGCCTCGGCTGGCAGACCTGGAACGTCGAGGGTCGCCGATTCGCCGGCCATGGCGGCTCGATGCCGGGCTTCCTGGCGAACCTCCGGGTCGACCTCGAGACCGGCGACGGCATCGTGCTCATGACGAACGCCACCAGCGGTCTCGGCACTTCGACCACCGAGCTGCTCGACCTGTTCACCGAGAAGGAACCCGCGGCCCCGAAGCCCTGGAGCGCTGACGCGTCGCAGACGAGCAGCCTCGACCTCATCGGCCCGTGGTTCTGGGGAACGTACGAGTTCAGGCTCTCATTGGCGCCCGAAGGACTGCTGCGGCTCGGCACGCCCGGCGAGGGCCGTGGCGCCCGGTTCAAGCCCGTCGGCGACGCGTGGGTCGGCCTCGACGGCTACTACACCGGCGAGCCGCTCGCCGTGGAGCGCGACGCGTCAGGCCGCGCGGTGCGCCTGGTGCTCGCATCGTTCGTCTTCACCCGTACGCCTTACGATCCCGATGCCTCGATTCCCGGCGGGATCCACGAATCCGGCTGGCACTAGGCGTCGAGATGTGGGATTCATACGTGGCCGCGCACCCGGAGCATGCGACCGAGGCTCCGCCGATCGAGGCGTTCGGCGACTCGCCCGAGATGGCCGACCGTCTGCTCGCGCTGGTGCTGTCAGGATCCAAGCGAGCGACTGCCGGACTCGTGGCGGACTACGCCGCGGACGGTGAGCCGCTGCCGGTTGTGGGTGAGCACTGGATCGTGACGGACGGCCGCGACATCTCCCGCGCCGTGCTCCGCTACACCGATGTACGCACCGGACGGCTGGACAGCGTCGACGACCAGTTCGCGTGGGACGAGGGCGAAGGCGACCGGACTCGCGACACCTGGCTGGCCGATCATCGGGCATTCGCCGAGCGTCGGTGCGCCGCTCAAGGCCTCACGATCCCACCCGGCGGCGTCGACGCGCTCGAGACCTTGTTCCAGCGGTTCGCGGTCGTGTGGCCGCCAGAGCTCGCCGACTGACCAGACAGAACCTTATGGATCAGGCGTGCTGGGCAGCGATGAACTGCGCAATGCGGCTCAGCAGGTCGTGCGGCACCGGTCGGTCATACATGAGCTTGACGGTGTCCTTGTCGGAGCGCAGCGGCGCGATCTCCGGCTCGAGGTCTGCATCCGCGACCGGGACCGGATAGAGGCCGATGTGCTTGGTCCAGCCTGCGTAGTGCACCAGGTAGCGGTCACCCAACATGACGCACGGCATCTGGTAGCGGATCGTCTCGCCTGATCCCGGCACGGCGTTCTTGATGGTCGAGCGCACGTCCTCGAGGATGACCTGCACCTCGCCCGGGAAAGATGCGATGTACTCGTCGACGGTGTCGAAACGCTCTGCCATGACGAGCAGTGTGGCACGTCAGTCGGGCAGCCCGAGGGCTCTTGCGGCGTCCTCGACGGTGTCCCACTTGGTGCGCTCGCCGCCCAGCCGGTCGGGATGCGCCTGCTTGCGGGCCTTGCGGTAGACCCGCATGAGCTCGTCGAACGACGGGTTCGTCGGCAGCGGGTCGACGCCGGCGATCGACTCGAGCGTCATGATCGCGGCGAGCTCCTTGGGAGTCTGCTTCGCCGGTTGCGGAGTCGCGGAGCTCGACGGGGGCGGCGGCGTCCCCTTGGCCTTGCGCAGGTCGTAGTCACGCTTGCGCGACGGCACGCCCACGAGGTTGGCGTCGTAGACCGGGATGTTGAGCTTCTTGCGGGCAAACTCGTACGCCGCCTGCGCCGAGGCCACCCGTCGGCGGATCGACTCACCGTCGCTGGCGACCAGGAGCAACGTCGTCTGGGTCACCGACGTCTTGGGCTCGACATACGCCTCGACACCCTTGCGTGACTCGGCGAAGGCGCGCAGCGCATCGAGGTCCGCACGGCTCGCGTTGCGGTCGGAGACCACGGCGCCGCCGTCCGTCCGGGCCTTACGCCCTCGGAAGATTCCCATGCGACAAGTGTGCCCGATCGTGGCGCATACCCCGATCAACCCCGGTGGCAGCGTCGTTGCCTCAGGTGACAAGATGATGACGAACGACATCCTTGGGAGGACACCGTGGCGGACGTCGCCGGCAACAACTTCGACATCGTGATTCTCGGCGGCGGCAGTGGCGGCTACGCCTGCGCGCTCCGCGCCGTCCAGCTCGGCAAGTCCGTCGCGCTGATCGAGAAGGGCAAGCTCGGCGGGACCTGCCTGCATACGGGCTGCATTCCGACCAAGGCGCTGCTGCATTCCGCGGAGGTGGCAGATGCCAGCCGCGAGAGCCAGAACTTCGGCGTCAAGTCCACGTTCGAGGGCATCGACATGCCGGCGGTCAACACCTACAAGGACGGCGTGATCGACCGCCTCTACAAGGGCCTCCAGGGACTCATCAAGTCCGGCGGCATCACGGTCGTCGAGGGCGAGGGCAAGCTCGTCGACGCCAAGACGGTCGAGGTCAACGGCGAGCGCTACACCGGCACCAACGTCGTGCTGGCGACCGGCTCGGTCTCCCGCACGCTGGGGCTCGACATCGGCGGCCGGGTCATCACCAGCGCCGAGGCGCTCACGATGAGCGAGGTCCCCGACAAGGTCGTCATCATCGGCGGCAGCGTCATCGGCGTGGAGTTCGCGTCGGTGTGGAAGTCGTTCGGTGCTGACGTCACGATCATCGAGGGCCTGCCGACGCTGATCCCGCTCGAGGATCCGTCGTTGTCCAAGCAGCTCGAGCGTGCGTTCCGCAAGCGCAAGATCAACTTCAAGACCGGCGTCAAGTTCAGCAGCGTCGAGCAGACCGAGTCCGGCGTGACGGTGTCCCTCGAGGACGGCACGACGATCGAGACCGACCTGGTCCTCGTCGCAGTCGGCCGCGGCCCCAACTCCGCCGGCATGGGCTACGAAGAGGCCGGCATCACCGTCGACCGTGGCTGGGTGCCCACCAACGAGCGCCTCGCGACCAACGTCGACGGCGTGTTCGCGGTCGGCGACCTCGTTCCCGGCCTGCAGCTCGCCCACCGCGGCTTCGCGCACGGCATCTTCGTGGCCGAGGAGATCGCCGGCCTCAACCCGCAGCCGGTCATCGACTCGGGCATCCCGCGCGTGACCTACTGCGACCCCGAGATCGCCTCGGTCGGACTCACCGAGCCCCAGGCCCGCGAGAAGTACGGCGACGACAAGGTCGAGATCCAGGACTACAACCTGGGCGGCAACGGCAAGTCGCAGATCCTCGGGACTGCGGGCAGCGTCAAGCTCGTACGCGAGAAGGATGGCCCCATCGTCGGCGTCCACATGATCGGTGCCCGCTACGGCGAGCAGGTCGGCGAGGCATCGCTGATGGTCAACTGGGAGGCTTACCCAGAGGACGTGGCGCAGTTCATCCACGCCCACCCCACCCAGAACGAAGCACTCGGCGAGGCCGCACTCGCGCTCGCCGGCAAACCGCTCCACTCACACGCCTGACCCGGAGAACCAGAGGACATCATGGCTACGTCTGTCACCCTTCCCGCTCTCGGCGAAAGCGTCACCGAGGGCACAGTCACCCAATGGCTCAAGCAGGTCGGCGATTCCGTCGCTGTCGATGAGCCGCTGCTCGAGATCTCCACCGACAAGGTCGACACCGAGATCCCGTCGCCCGTCGCGGGTGTGCTGCTCGAGATCAAGGCCAACGAGGACGACACCGTCGAGGTCGGCGCGGTCCTCGCGATCATCGGCGAGGAGGGTGAGAGCGCCGGTGGCGACGCCGCCCCCGCCGCTGAAGCGCCTGCCGCTGAAGCTCCCGCCGCTGAGGCCCCAGCTGCTGAGCTCCGCGCAGCCGAGCCGCCGCCGCGCCCGAGGCCCCAGCCGAGCAGCCGGTCGCCGAGAGCGCTTCTGAGGAGCGCTCCCCCGCGCCCGCCGGCAGCGCCGACGCGCAGCAGGCCGCAGCCGAGAACGCCCCCGCACCGCAGGCCGAGAGCGCGCCGACGTCCGGTGGCGGCACAGCCGTGACTCTCCCCGCCCTGGGCGAGAGCGTCACCGAGGGCACCGTGACCCAGTGGCTCAAGCAGGTCGGCGACGACGTGGCCGTCGATGAGCCGCTGCTGGAGATCTCCACCGACAAGGTCGACACCGAGATCCCGTCGCCCGTCGCCGGCAAGCTCCTCGAGATCAAGGTCGCCGAGGACGAGACCGTCGAGGTCGGCGCTGAGCTCGCGATCATCGGCTCGGCCGACGCCGCTCCTGCGGCCAGCGCCCCCCAGGCTCCCGCACCCGAGGCGGCACCGGAGCCGGCACCCGCGTCGGCACCTGCGGCTGCCGACCCCGAGTCCCAGGCCAACCCGGCTGAGGCATCGCCCCCGGTCGAAGCTCCCGCTCCCGCCGCCGAGGCACCCGCACCTGCACCTGAGCCCGCAGCGGCACCCGAGCCCGCTCCGGTCCCGGCAGCATCGCCGAGTGCGAGCGGCGACACGTACGTCACGCCGATCGTGCGCAAGCTCGCCAAGCAGCACAACGTCGACCTCACCGCCGTCAGTGGCACGGGCGTCGGTGGCCGCATCCGCAAGCAGGACGTCCTCGACGCAGCGGAGAAGCCCTCCGCTGCACCGGCAGCAGCTCCCGCCGCGGGCGCGCCCGCCGCAGCACCTGCTGCCGCGGCCGAGACGTCACCGCTGCGTGGCAAGACCGAGAAGCTCAGCCGCCTGCGCAAGGTCGTCGCCAGCCGCCTGGTCGAGTCGCTGCAGGTCTCGGCCCAGCTCACCCAGGTCCACGAGGTCGACGTCACCGAGGTGGCTCGCCTGCGGGCTCGCCACAAGGATGCCTTCCTCGAGCGCGAGGGCGTCAAGCTGACGTTCCTGCCGTTCTTCGCGAAGGCTGCGATCGAGGCTCTCAAGCAGTACCCGCAGCTCAACTCGGCGGTCGACCTCGAGGCGGGCACGATCACGTACCCGGCCGGAGAGCACCTCGGCATCGCGGTCGACACCGAGCGCGGTCTGCTCGTACCGACCATCAAGGACGCCGGAGACCTGTCGATCGCCGGACTGGCCCGCAAGATCGCGGACGCGGCCGAGCGCACGCGCACCAACAAGATCTCCCCGGACGAGCTGTCCGGCGCGACGTTCTCGATCACCAACCTCGGCAGCAACGGCGCCCTGTTCGACACGCCGATCATCAACCAGCCGCAGGTGGCGATCCTGGGCGTCGGCGCGGTCGTCAAGCGCCCCGTCGTGGTCACCGACGCGCAGGGCAGCGACAGCATCTCGGTGCGCAGCATGGCCTACCTCGCGCTGACGTACGACCACCGCATCGTCGACGGCGCGGATGCCGGCCGCTATCTCACGGCGGTCAAGCAGCGCCTGCAGGGCGGCTCCTTCGAAGGCGAGCTCGGGTCCTGACCCATGCACGTCGTCATCGGGGGTGCTTCGGGATTCCTGGGCGCCGCGCTGACGCACCAGCTGCGCCAGCGAGGTCACCAGGTCACCCGCCTGGTCCGCTCCGATGATCGGGCCGACGACGCTTCGTTCTGGGACCCCTACACGGGTCGCATCGACCAAGGCTTGATCGACCGGGCCGATGTCGTCGTCAACCTCTCGGGTGCCTCGGTTTCGCGCTGGCCGCGCACCCAAGGGCGACGCAAGATCATCCTCGAGTCCCGGACCTTCCCCACGAGCACGCTCGCCAAGGCCGTCGCGGCCTCGGCCAACCCGCCGGCGCTCATCTCGGCCTCGGGCATGTCCCAGTACGGCATCGACTGCCGCGACGAGGTTCTGACCGAGAGGTCGGATCCGGGCCGGGGCTTTCTGCCGGACGTGGTCCAGGCATGGGAGTCCGCCGCGTCCCCGGCCATCGAGGCCGGCGCTCGGGTCTGCTTCATTCGTACGACCTTGGTGCTCAAGTCGGGCGAGGGGCTGCTCCGGTTCATGTTGCCGTTCTGGAAGCTCGGTCTCGGCGCTCGGCTCGGCCACGGACGTCAGTACATGTCGTTCATGTCGCTCAACGACTGGGTGCGCGCCGCCACCTTGCTGATCGAGTCGCCAGACCTCAGCGGTCCGTTCAACTTCGGGGCACCGGTCCCGGTCACCAACGCCGAGTTCACCGACACCCTCGGCGACGTCGTGCACCGACCGACCTTCCTGGTCGCGCCGCGCTTCGCGATCAAGGCGGCGCTGGGCAGCATGGCGGCCGACCTGCTCGGGTCGATGCGGGTCTCCCCCGCGGCGCTGGCCGATGCCGGCTTCACGTTCGACCAGCCCGACCTCAGATCGGCCCTCGAGGCCGCGCTGCGATGAACCCGTCGCTGCCGTCGCCGACAACTGCGACGTCTGACCCGGCGCAAGCGTTCGTCGCCTACCTCGACTTCTTCCGCGACGCGGCCCGCCGCAAGGTCGCCGATCTCGACGACTGCGCACTGCGTGAGAGCCGGTTGCCGTCGGGCTGGAGCCCGATCGAGCTGATCTCGCACCTGGTCCACATGGAGCAGCGGTGGCTCGTCTGGGGATTCCTCGGTGAGCAGGTCGGCGAGCCGTGGGGCGACAACGTGGACGGCATCGCATCCGGCGTGTGGGCCACCGAACGTACGCTCGACGACCTCCTGGCAGCGCTGGCCGAGGGCGGCCGCCGCACGGCCGAGATCGTCGCGGCCAACGACCTGCACGATCACGCCGCGACCGGCGGACGGTTCCCCGAGGGCGAGCCGACCCCGACGCTCCTCGCGATCTTGTTCCACGTCATGCAGGAGTACGCCCGCCACGTCGGGCACCTCGACATCGTGCGGGAGCTCATCGACGGGACGACAGGCGAGGACTGACCGGCGATTCGGTGTACGGATGCCACCCGCCGCTGACATGCTGACTCCGTGCTGCCGACGATCGACGTACTCGGGCTGCCGATCCCGACCCACGCACTGTTCGTGGCCCTCGGCGTGCTCGCAGCCGCGGGGATATTCGTCGTCGAGGCGCGCCGGCGCGGGCAGACCGATGAGCGGATCTGGTACGTCGTGCTGGGCGCCCTGGTGGGTGGCGCGATCCTCATGCGCCTCGGCCCGTGGTTCCAGCACCTCGACCTGCGCGCCAACGCCTCGCTCCCCGAGCAGTGGCTCTACGGCAACCGCAGCATCCTGGGCGGGTTGTTCGGCGCCTGGCTCGGCGTCCACGTCGCCAAGCGCCTGGTCGGCTACGAAGCGCGTACGGGCGACCTGTTCGCGCCGGCCGTGGCGCTCGGCATGGCGATCGGCCGATTCGGCTGCTTCTTCACCGAGCTTCCCGGCACGCCGACCGGTACGTCCTTCGGCATCCGACTCGACGCGGAGGACGCCGCACGTCTCGGCGCCCCCGCCGGCGTACCGCTGCATCCCTCGTTCGCGTACGAGATTGCGTTCCAGGCTGCCGCGTTCGTCGTGATCTGGTTCTGGCTGCGCCATCGCCTCGTGTCACCGGGCGAGACGCTGACGTTCTACCTGCTCGGCTACGGGGTCTTCCGATTCCTCGTCGAGTTCACGCGCGGCAACGACGTCGCGTGGCAGGGCCTCACCCGGCCGCAGCTGTTCCTGCTCCTCACCGTTCCCCTCGTGCTGGCCCGCATCGTGGTGCAGGCACGCAAGGGTGTCTACCGACTCGAGCCAGTGGAGGCACGATGACCCAACCACCGACCGGACCACCTCAGGAACCGCCGCCGTGGGGCCACTATCCCCAGCCGTCCGGACCCCCGCCCAAGCGCGGCCGCGGCTGGGAGATCTTCGGCGGCGTGGTGGTCGGCGGCATCCTCGCCGTCGTCTTCCCGTTGCTGTCGCTCGCGATCGCCGATCGGGCCGGCTTCGGGGGGTTCATCGTGGCTCTGCTGCTGGTGCCCGCCTTGGGGCTCGGCCTCTTGTTCGGTGACTCGTCCCGGCCGTGGGGGCTCGGCATCCTCATCGGCTGGGCCGTCGCCTTGATCGTGGTGGGCGGATCGTGCGTCGCGATCATCGCGAGCCTGAACGGATCGCTATGACCGGTATGCCCCTGCGCAACTACCGAGTACACCGCTACGTCAGCGCATTCTGCCCCCATTGCCACGACGAGGTCCCCGACCGGCCACTCGCCGACGTCCGCCGACTGTCGGGCTGGCTCGCGGTCCGGGACGACCGCGTGTGGCTGGAGCGGGGATGCCCGGACCACGGGCTGGTCAGGACGCTGTATGACGAGTCGCCGGAGATCCTGTCGTACCTCGAGGAGTGGACCGCCCCGACCAAGGTGCACGAGCCGGACGTCGCCGGCAACTTCCAACCAGTGCCCGCGGCGTACGCCGACGGCCTGCCCGAGATGCAGACCCAGCACACGTGCATCCTGCTCGCCGACATCACCGACCACTGCAACCTGCGCTGCCCCACCTGCTTCGCGGAGTCGGCACCGGCGATGTCCTCGGTCGCGCCGCTCGACGCGGTGCTCGCGTCGATCGACACCAGGCTCTCGCGGGAGAACGGGCGCATCGACGTCCTGATGCTGTCCGGCGGTGAGCCGACGCTCTACCCCCAGCTGGCCGAGCTGCTCGACGCCGTGGCCGAACGGCCGATCGTCAGGGTGCTCGTCAACACCAACGGCCTGCGCATCGCCCAGGATGACGAGCTGCTCGCCCTCCTGACGCGGCACCGCGAACGCGTCGAGGTCTACCTGCAGTTCGACGGCGAGTCGGCGGAGGCATCGACGCACCACCGTGGAGCGGACATCCGCCGCTTCAAGGACCGCGCCCTCGACCGTCTGTCGGCGGCCGGGATCTTCACGACCCTCACCATGACCGCAGCGCTCGGCGTCAACGACGACGAGATCGGCTACGTCGTCAAGCGCGGCCTCGACACCCCGTACGTCGGTGGCGTGACGATCCAGCCGGTGTTCGGCTCGGGACGCTCTGCAGCGATCGACCCGCATGGACCGGCTGACCCACACCGGCGTGCTGGCCCGGCTCGACGAGCAGACCGCGGGGCAGGTCACCTGGCGGGACCTCACGGCTCTGCCGTGCTCGCACCCGCACTGCTGCTCGGTCGGCTACCTCCTGCGTGACGACTCCGGCACGTGGCGGTCGCTCACGTCGCTGATCGGCCACGACAAGCTCAAGCAGTGGCTCGATCTCGAGCCCGACGTGCTGGCCAACCGGATCGCCGACGACTCGATCCCGGCGACGATGAAGCGGGTCGTCAAGGACTCGCTCCTGGACCTGCTCAGCGAGCAGTCCTCGCTGTCGCACCCCAACATCGGCAACATCTGGAAGGACATCTGCGAGAACTGCGACCTCGGCATCGGCACCCTCACGACACTGGCCTCCTCGGCGCTACCCGGTCAGAAGAAGCGACTGCGCAAGATGCTCGGCGAGCGGGTCGTACGCATCACCGTCAAGCCGTTCATGGACATGTCGACGATGATCGAGGAGCGGCTCACACAGTGCTGCGTGCACGTCGCGACCGTCAACGCCGAGACGTCCGCCCACCAGTGCGCGCCATTCTGCGCCGTGCAGGCGTGGGCGCCGCTGTCGCGCACCCGGCTGTCGACCGCCACCGGCCGGCCCAACCTCCTGGAGACGCTGTCATGAGCCACCCCACGACCGAGTCGGACACGACGACGTACGACCCGCTGCGGCTGTGCGTGTTCGCGACGATCGCCCTGCTGGGCTGGCTGCTCGGACCCGTCGCGCTGCTCGGCTTCGCGGCGCTCGGATTCGCCGGCTACTGGAAGGCTTGGCGCGGCGGCCTGCAGCGTTCGCGCTGCGTGCTCCGCGACACCCGTCTCGTGCTGGGCTACCTGGCGGCACTGGCCGTGGCCGGTGCGGCCGGCATCTGGTTCTGGGTCACCTGAGCTCGACCCCGGCGATGCGCCACCCCTCGGTCGTACGCACGAGGGTGATCACGCGGCGCGACGGCTCGTCACGCGGCAGGTCGGTGGCCGATCCGTCGGCCCACACGATGCGCGCCGGGCCGAGGCGGTCGACGACGTCGAGCCGGGCGCGCGACGACGACGCCGCCAGCACCCGGCACGAGATGACTCGCAGGTCGGCACCGACGACCCGGCCACCACGCTCGCGGTAGTCCGCGATCGCCGAGGCGTCAGACCGCAACGCCCGGCTCCCCCGGACGTACACGCGGTCGAGCAGCACTGGGGTCGGTCGTCGCGAACGCCTCGGCGCGGGCCTCGTCGAGCTGGCTGAGCCTCGTGGCCCACTCGTCCTCCGGGGCAGGCGAGACGGCTCGCACGGCGGCGATCAGCACCCACAGCCAGTCCATGCGGCCACTGTGCCGCCGTACGCACCAGCGTGCTCACCGCCATCCACAGGGCAGTTAGTCTTGAAGCGTGACGCTGCAGATCCTGGACGAGTGGTACGGCGAACGCGCGATCGACTACGTCGATGCGTGGGAGCTCCAACGCGAGCTGCACGCCCAGCGTGTCGCCGACGAGATCACCGACACCGCGCTGTTCCTCGAACATCCCGCGGTCTACACCGCCGGGCGACGGACCGAGCCGCATGAGCGCCCGCTCGACGGCACCCCCGTCGTCGACGTCGACCGCGGCGGCAAGATCACGTTCCACGGCCCCGGCCAGCTCGTCGGCTACCCCATCACCAAGCTGCCGTCCCACGTCCTCGTCGTCGACTACGTCCGCCGGGTCGAGGAGGCCATGATCCGCGCGTGCGCCGACCTCGGCGTCACGACCGGACGGGTCGCTGGCCGCTCCGGCGTCTGGCTCGCCGCCTCCCCCGGGCGCATCGAGCGCAAGGTCGGTGCGATCGGCATCCGGGTGTCGCGCGGCGTCACGATGCACGGCTTCTCGCTCAACGCCGACGTCGACCTCGGCTTCTACGACCGTTTCGTGCCGTGCGGCATCGCCGACGCCGGAGTCACCACGCTGAGCGCCGAGCTGGGCCGCGACGTGACCGTCCGCGAGGTCGCCGACGCCATCGCCCCGCACCTGCGCGAGCTGCTCGACTGGCAGTCGTACGAGCCATCCGCCGACCTGGTCCACGACGAACATCCCAGCGTGCCGGTCCTCGGCGTGACGGCTGGGGCACGGGCGTAGGCTGGCACGGTGACTATCGCTCCTGAGGGACGCAAGATGCTGCGTCTGGAAGTCCGCAACGCCGAGACCCCCATCGAGAAGAAGCCCGAGTGGATCAAGACCCGGGCCAAGATGGGTCCGGAGTACAACGAGCTGATGAAGCTCGTCAAGGGCGAGGGCCTCCACACGGTCTGTCAGGAAGCCGGTTGTCCCAACATCTTCGAGTGCTGGGAAGACCGCGAGGCGACGTTCCTCATCGGCGGCGAGCAGTGCACCCGCCGCTGCGACTTCTGCCAGATCGACACCGGCAAGCCCGACCCCATCGACCGCGACGAGCCCCGCCGCGTTGCCGAGTCCGTCCAGAAGATGGAGCTCCGCTACGCCACCATCACCGGCGTCGCCCGCGATGACGTCCCCGACGGCGGCGCCTGGCTGTATGCCGAGACGGTCCGCAAGATCCACGAGCTCAACCCCGGCACCGGCGTCGAGAACCTCATCCCCGACTTCAACGGCATCCCCGAGCTGCTCGAGCAGGTCTTCGACAGCCATCCCGAGGTGCTGGCGCACAACGTCGAGACCGTGCCGCGCATCTTCAAGCGCATCCGCCCGGCGTTCCGCTACGAGCGCTCGCTCGACGTCATCACGCAGGCCCGCGACTACGGCCTGGTGACCAAGTCCAACCTGATCCTCGGCATGGGCGAGACCCGCGAAGAGGTCTCACAGGCGCTGGTCGACCTGCACGAGGCCGGCTGCGACCTCATCACGATCACGCAGTACCTCCGCCCGTCGGTGCGTCACCACCCCGTCGAGCGCTGGGTCAAGCCCGAGGAGTTCGTCGAGCTCAAGACCGAGGCCGACGAGATCGGTTTCGCCGGAGTCATGTCCGGTCCGCTCGTACGTTCGTCCTACCGGGCCGGCAGCCTCTACAAGCAGGCCATCGCGTCAGGACGCGGCGGCGTCGCACTGCGCAACGCGACGTAGACTGACCCTCATGTCGAATGCCACCCCCGAACCCGCCAAGGGTCGCCTGGGCCAGATGCGCCAGGCGTACACGATCACCAAGCGCAGTGACCGCAACATCGGTCTGCTCCTGCTGCTGACCTTCCTGCTGGCCGGTGGTGTCGCAGCGGCGCTCGGCTACTTCGTGTTCGGCACCGGCACGTTCGGCCTGATCATCACGATCGTGTTCGGCATCCTGATCGGCATCCTCGCGGTGCTCATCGTCTTCGGCCGTCGCGCCGAGAAGGCCGCGTACGCCCAGGTCGAGGGCCAGGTCGGCGCTGCCGCCGGCGCCCTGCAGATGCTGCGCCGCGGCTGGGAGCTCAAGCCCGCCGTCGCGTTCACCAAGAACCAGGATGTCGTGCACCGCGTCGTCGGTCGCCCCGGCATCATCCTCGTCGGCGAGGGCAACCCGACCCGGGTCCGCAACCTCCTGACCGCGGAGAAGAAGAAGCACGCCCGCATCGGTGGCGACGAGGTCCCCGTGCTCGACATCGTCGTCGGCAACGGCCCCGACGAGGTCAAGCTGACCAAGCTCGTCAAGCACATGCGCAAGCTGCCCAAGAACATCAAGCCGGCACAGATGACGGCGGTGCTCTACAAGCTCAAGGCCCTCGACGCGATGCGTCCGGCCGCGCCCATGCCGCGCGGCCCCGTGCCGACGAACATGAAGGGCTCGCGCAAGGCGATGCGCGGCTGACGTCAGATCGGCGCGACGCGTGAGCCGGCAGCGAGGTCGTGGATGCCGCGCTTGTCGTCGGTCATGACGATCGCCGGGATCACGAGGCACACCAACGCCGTACGTACGACAGCCCGGATGATTCCGATCGGCCGGCCGTCGGGGTTCTCGACCTTGATGCCGAAGATCCGCTTGCCGATCGAGTAGCCCAACAGGCCCGTGAGGACCGACACCTCGACGAAGAATGCGGCCAGCGGAACGAACGAATTTGACGCGCCTGATCCGGAGTAGGCCGAACCTGTCAGGGCGGCTGCACTGAGGGCCGCGATGATCCAGTCGATGAAGAGGGCGCCGAGTCGGCGGCCCAGGGAGACGGTCTGCACGCGGCGAGCCTACAGACGCTGTGATTGCGCCCATCACGGGCACTTGTAACATTCCTGAAACAATCCAGTGACGGTCGGGAAACTGCCCGACCATAGCGTCAACGGTACGGTGCGTCGACGCACTCACCTGTCATCGACAACACAGGCCGCGCAGCGGTCGAGGAGGCCCCATGTTCGGCAATGCCGACGAGTTGTTCAAGTTCATCAAGGACGAAGGTGTCGAGTACCTGGACGTCCGTTTCACCGACTTGCCCGGCATCCAGCAGCAGGTCACGCTGCCGGCTTCGACGTTCGACGCCGACATGGTCGCCAACGGCGTCGCGTTCGACGGTTCGTCGATCCGCGGCTTCCAGACCATCGACCAGTCCGACATGGTGCTGTTCCCGGACATCAAGACCGCATACGTCGACCCGTTCAAGGCCCGCAAGACCATCGCGATGGACTTCTTCGTCCACGACCCGATCACCGGCGAGGCCTACTCGCGCGACCCGCGCAACATCGCCCGCAAGGCCGAGGCCTACCTCGCGACCACGGGCATCGGCGACACGGCGTACTTCGCGCCCGAGGCCGAGTTCTACATCTTCGACCGCGTCAACTACGGCACCAGCGCCAACAAGTCGTTCTACGAGATCACGTCGGCCGAGGCCGCTTGGTCCACCGGCGACTCGATCGACGACAACCGTGGCTACAAGGTCCGCTACAAGGGCGGCTACTTCCCCGTCGCGCCGACCGACAAGACGGCCGACCTGCGCAACGACATGATGACCAACCTCACCAACGCCGGGCTCATCCTCGAGCGCGGCCACCACGAGGTCGGCACGTCGGGCCAGGCCGAGATCAACTACCGGTTCGACACGCTGCTCAAGGCTGCCGACGACGTCATGAAGTTCAAGTACATCGTCCGCAACACGGCATGGGCCAACGACAAGACGGTCACCTTCATGCCGAAGCCGATCTTCGGTGACAACGGCTCGGGCATGCACGTGCACCAGTCGATCTGGAACGAAGGCAGCCCGCTGTTCTACGACGAGGCCGGCTATGGCGGACTGTCCGACCTGGCGCGTCACTACATCGGCGGCATCCTGAAGCACGCGCCGTCGCTGCTCGCGTTCACCAACCCGTCGGTCAACTCCTACCACCGTCTGGTGCCGGGCTTCGAGGCCCCGATCGCGCTGGTCTACTCGGCCCGCAACCGCTCGGCTTGTGTCCGCATCCCGATCACGGGATCGAACCCCAAGGCCAAGCGCATCGAGTTCCGTTGCCCCGACCCGTCGGCCAACCCGTACCTCGCCTTCTCGGCGCTGCTGCTGGCCGGACTCGACGGCATCAAGAACAAGATCGAGCCGCCGGCCCCGATCGACAAGAACATCTACGAGCTGCCGCCCGAGGAGTACGAAGCCATCGACATGGTTCCGACCTCCCTCAACGCGGTGCTCGACACTCTCGAAGAGGATCACGAGTTCCTCACCGCTGGTGACGTGTTCACGCCCGACCTGATCGAGACGTGGATCGACTACAAGCGCAACGAGGAGATCCTCCCCGTGCAGCTGCGCCCGCACCCGCACGAGTTCGAGCTCTACTACGACATCTGAGTCGTCACCTCAGGTCGCCCCCAGCCACATGGCTGGGGGCGATCTGCGCTTCCAGCGCAACCGGCGCGTCGGTCTTAGACTCACCTTGCAGGTGTTGCGCGTCGGGGCGCGCTGTCACTGAAACAGACGGCAGAGGCGGAATCCGGTATGGCGACGACGAAGCTGGCGAGGTCGAGTCGGGGGGCGCTGCCCGCCGAGCTGACCAGCTTCGTGGGACGTCGACGCGAGCTGAGCGAGACCCGGCGGCTGCTGGCGAGCGGCCGGATGCTGACCCTGACCGGAGTCGGAGGCGTCGGGAAGACGCGGCTGGCGCTGCGGATGGCGGCCGAGGTCCGACGTACGTTTCCCGACGGCGTGTGGTTCGTCGAGCTCGCGGCCCTTCAGGACCCCCAGCTCGTGCCCCACACCGTGGCCAACACCCTCGAGCTGCGCCAGGTCTCGGCCGACGCCTCAAGCGACCTCGCCGACTACCTGGAAACGAAGAGTCTCCTGGTGGTGCTCGACAACTGCGAGCACCTCACCGATGCCTGCGCGGTGCTGGCCAGCAAGTTGTTGGCCGCGGCCCCCGACTTGCGCATCCTGGCCACCAGCCGGCACGTGCTCGGTGTCGAGGGCGAGCAGATCCTCTCGGTGCCTCCACTGTCCACACCAGACGCCGAGGCGGAGGTGGCCGCCGGCGATCCCACTCGCTACGAGTCGGTGAGCCTCTTCCTGGACCGTGCAGCGTCGGTTGCGCCGGGCTTCGCGATCTCCGAGGCAAACCGAGCCGCGGTCGTCGAGCTGTGCCGACGGCTCGACGGCATTCCCCTGGCGATCGAGCTCGCGGCGGTGTGGCTGCGCATCCTCTCCCCCGCCCAGATCCTCGAGCGGCTCGAGGACCGCTTCCGGCTGCTCGCCAGCGGTCGACCCGCGGCGCCGGCCCGGCAGCAGACACTGGACGCCACCGTCGGGTGGAGCTTCGACCTCTGCTCGCCCGCTGAGCAGGTCATGTGGGCCAGGCTCTCGGTCTTCTCCGGAGGGTTCGACCTCGAGGCCGCGGAGGAGGTCTGCGCCGGCGACGGGATCTCGCGCGACGACGTCCTGAACCTGGTCGCGAGCCTCGTCAACAAGTCGATCGTCCTCCGGCATCAGGCGACCGAGCACCACACCGCCTGGTACCAGATGCTGGAGAGCATCAGGCAGTACGGCGCCGGGCGCATCACCGACGCAGGACCAGTTGCGAGCGTTGCGCGTCCGGCATCGGGACCACTACCGGTCGCTCGCGCACCGGTTCGCCGCCGAGGGCTTCGGCCCGCGCCAGGCGGACTGGTTCATCCGACTGCGGGGCGAGTCCGGCAACATCCGGGCGGCGCTGGAGTTCTGCCTGACCGAGCCAGGTGAGGCCGCCGCAGCGTGCGACATCGCGGCCTCCATCTGGAACTTCTGGTTCGCCGGGTTCCTCCGCGAGGGCTACCGCTACCTGATCCGGGGGCTCGACCTGGCCACCGAACCCACCAGCGGCCGGGCGCACGCGCTGTGGGCTGCCAGCTACCTGGCCATGTTCGCGACCGACTTCGACCGGAACGCCACGATGCTGGCCGAGTGCGCAGAGATCGCCGCGGGACTCGACGACGACCTGCTGCAGGCGCGGATCAAGGAGTGCCGGGGGCAGGCGACGCTCTACCAGGGCGACCTGCCGGGCGCCATCGAGCTGCTGGAGCAGGCTCGCCGGGAGTTCCAGGCGCTCGGGAACGCGCTCGGGGAGTTCGACACGCTGATCCTGCTCACCGCGTGCACCTTCTTCCTCGACGACCCGAGGGCCACCGAGTTCAGCCGGCAGGCCTTGGAGCTGGCCGAGCGCCACGGCGCGCAGTCCTCAATGGGCTACGGGCTCTGGAGCGTCGGCATCGCGCAGTGGCGCACCGGCGACTTTGGCGCAGGCGACGCGTTCCCTGCGGCGGAGTGTCCGACTCTTCCTGCCGATGCACGACCTGACCGGCATCAGCTTCGGCGTCCAGGCGCTCTCCTGGTGTGCCTCGTTCGCCGAGCCCGGCGAGCGGGCGGCCCGTTTGCTCGGTGCCGCTCAGGCCGTCTGGCGGACGAGCGGTGCGAAGGTCGACGAGACGAACGCGTACAGCGTGTTCGACAAGAGGTCCGAGGTCATGCTGCGCGAGGCGCTGGGCTCCGGTGCGTCCGACACCGAGACGTTCGAGAACGCCTTCGCGGAGGGAGCGTCGTACTCCTTCGAGCAGGCTGTGGCACTCGCCCTCGGAGAGGACGACGAGGCCGACGCCTCCGAGGACGACCTCCGCGTCCGCCGCGGGTGCGAGCCGAGGCGCCTGGCGGCCTGACCCGGCGCGAGACGGAGATCGCCGCGCTCCTCGCCGAGGGGCTGAGCAACAAGGAGATCGCGGCGCGGCTCGTCATCTCCCAACGCACCGCCGAGACCCACGTCGACCACATCCTGAGCAAGCTGGGCATGACCTCCCGCGCTCAGGTCGCCGGCTGGGTCGCCGAACACCAGGCTCGCTGACGGCGGTCGCGGCGCGGACTACGTAGGCCTGCGATCTACGTAGTCATCTCCGTATTTGTCCCGATGTCCGGCATCCGGCCTCGATGAGAGCGTTAACAAACGCCGTCCCCACCACCCGAGGTCCCCGAATGTCCACCATGACCGCCGACGCAATCTCCGCCAGCAGCAGCGGCGGGTCTGGCGACATGCTCGGGTGGTGGCGGACTGGCGTCATCTACCAGGTGTACGTGCGCAGCTTCCAGGACTCCGACGGCGATGGCGTCGGTGACCTCGGTGGCGTGCGGGCACGGCTTCCGTACCTGCGCAGCCTCGGTGTCGACGCGATCTGGCTCAACCCGTTCTACGCCTCGCCCCAGCACGACCACGGCTACGACGTCTCCGACTACATGGCCGTCCACCACGAGTACGGCGACCTGGCAACGTTCGACGGGCTGGTCGACGACGCCCACCGGCTGGACCTCAAGGTCATCGTCGACGTGGTGCCCAACCACTGCTCGATCGAGCACCCGTGGTTCACGGCTGCTGTGGCCGCCGGCCCGGGCAGCCCCGAGCGACAGCGCTTCCACTTCGCCGACGGCCGGGGTCAGTACGGCGAGCTGCCGCCGAACAACTGGCGCTCGATCTTCGGCGGGCCCGCCTGGCACCGGATCAGCGAACCCGATGGCACGCCCGGGCAGTGGTATCTCCACACCTTCGCTCCCGAGCAGGCCGACTTCAACTGGCGCCACCCGGAGGTCACCGAGCACTTCGAGGACGGTCCTCCGGTTCTGGTTGGACCGCGGAGTGGACGGCCTGCGCATCGACGTCGCGCACGGCCTCCACAAGCGCGACGGGCTGCCGGACCACGAGTTCGCGATCGACGACGAGCTCACCGGCGACCCGGTCAACCCATACGCCTGGAACCAGCCCGAGGTGCACGAGGTATGGCGCAGCTGGCGAGCCCTGGCGGAGGAGTACACCGAGCGGACCGGCCGGGAGCGGGTGCTGGTCGGCGAGGTCGGCGTGCTGGACACCGCCGAGCTCGCGTCGTACCAGCGTCCCGACGAGCTGCACCAGAGCTTCTTCTTCGAGTTCCTCCGCGCCCCCTGGGACGCCGAGTCGCTGTCGCAGGTGATCGACCGCGGGCTGGGGACGGTCGCGGCTCACGACTCCCCCGTGGCGTGGGTGCTCAACAACCACGACATGCCACGGTCCGTCACGCGGTACGCCGGTGGCGCACCCGGCGTGTCCGCGGGTGACGTCGACCTCGGGATCACCCGAGCCCGGGCTGCCGCCCTGCTGATGCTCGCGCTGCCGGGGTCGGTCTACCTCTACCAGGGTGAGGAACTCGGTCTGCCGGAGGTGGTGGACCTGCCCGATGCCGTGCTGACGGACCCGATGTTCCGCCGCACCGGTGGCGCTCGCCGTGGGCGGGACGGGTGCCGGGTCCCGCTGCCCTGGACGTCCACCGGCGACGCGTTCGGCTTCTCCCCGACGGACAGCCCACACCCCGCCCTGGCTGCCGCAGCCCGAATGGTTCGCGTACTACTCGGTCGACCGCCAGCTCGAGTCCGGCGAGTCCATGCTCCACCTGTACCGCGAGGCGCTCGCCCTGCGACACCGCGTGCCGGCACTTTCCACGGGCCGGTTCCGCTGGTTGCCGACGGAGCCGGGCGTGCTCGCCTTCACGCGCGGCGACAACCTCGTATGCGTCGTCAACTGCTCCCCTCGGCCCGTGTGCGCCCCGCCCGGGTCCCAGCTCCTGCTGGGCAGCGATCCGGAGGTGGGAGACAAGGTGCCGCCGGACAGCGCCGGATGGTTCCTCCTGGAGGCCAGGTCATGAGCTCCGAGGATCCACCGCTGCTGCTCGGCTACATCCGTGCCGACCTGCTCCGGAACGGCACCGAGCTGCCGCAGGTGAAAGCCCAGCTCGAGGCCTTCGCCGACCGCGAGAAGTTCAGCCTGGGCGGCGTCCTCGTGGCGGAGGGCGATACTGCCGGCGACGTTCAGCGCACTGATGCGAGGTGGCCCACGACGAAGCCGCATGGGGCATCGTCGTCCCGGATCTTCGCCACCTGACCGTCGTCGAGCAACAGATCCTGGCCCATGACGCCGACGGCGGGCGGACGGCCATCTTCGCCGCCACCCTCGGCCCCCGATTCCGGTGGGCCTGGCGGGAGACTCCAGACTCGCGTCAGGCCTGCCGTTCCACCCCTCCCGCATGGGCCGGGCAGCTGGTCGTCGGGCTTGAGCTGGTCGTGAACACCGCGCATCACTCGCCATTTTGGGTGATGCTGTGGGCGTGGACCTGCACACCGACTACCTCGTCATCGGCGCCGGCATCAGTGGGCTGGCGTTCGCGGACACGTTGGCCGCGCACAGCGACGCCGACATCGTCATCGTCGATCGGCGCCAAGACCCTGGTGGGCACTGGACAGACGTCTACCCGTTCGTCCGGCTGCACTCCCCCTCGACCTACTACGGCGTCGACTCGCTGCGCCTGGGCCAGGACCGGATCGACACCGAAGGGCTGAATGCCGGCCTGTACGAGCGGGCCACCGCCGACGAGCTGTGGTCATACTTCCGCGAGGTCGCCGAGCGGCTCACCGCAACCGGCCGGGTGCGCCTCATGCTCGGACATGAGGTGCTGGACGACCAAAACGGCGTCGCTCAGATTCGCGACCTCGGCACGGACGCGGTCCAGGACATCGGGGTTCGGCGCCGGGTCGTCGACGCACGGTTTCTCGAGGTCTCGGTCCCGGCGACACACATCCCGACTTTCGACGTCGCTTCTGACGCGTCCTTCATCCCGGTGAACCAGCTGCCAGAGGTTGCCGAGCGCGCCTCGGCCTTCACCGTCCTCGGGGCCGGCAAGACCGCCATCGATGCGGTCCTGTGGCTGCTGGCGAACGACGTCGATCCCGAGCGCATCCGGTGGGTCCGCCCGCGCGACGCGTACTTCCACGACCGCGAGGCGTTCCAGGCGCTCGACCTCGTGGTGGATGCGCTCGAGGGCTTCGCGACTGACGCAGAGGTCGGCGCCCGGGCGACGAACCGAGCCGACCTCATCGCCGACCTCGAGCACAACGGTCGGTTGATCCGGCTCGACCCAGCCGCACCGGCGACGATGTATCGCGGCGCGATGCTGAGCCGCCATGAGATCGACCAGGCCCGCCGGGTCACCGACGTCGTGCGCTTGGGCCGTGTCGTGCGCATCGAGCGGGACTGGCTCGTCCTGGATCACGGTGAGGTGCCCACCGGTGGCGCGCTGCACGTCGATGCGAGCGCCAGCGGGTTGCGGTTCGTCGATCCGCGCCCGATCTTCGCGCCCGGGCGCATCACCCTGCAGCAGGTGCGGCACAAGACCCCACCGTTCAACGGCGCTCTCCTGGGTTGGGTCGAGGCGAATCGGGACGACGACGAGCAGAAGAACCGGCTCTGCCCGCCGAACCCGTTCACCCGATCGGTCGACGAGTGGCCGCGTATGGTCGCCCGGACCTGGAGCACCGAGGGTGGCTGGCGCGGAGAGCCGGACCTGCAAGGCTGGGTGGGTTCCACCCGATTGAACATGATGCAGGCGCTCCCTCAGCACCTGCACGAGCCGCGTGCACTGGCCGCCTTGAACACGTACGCCGGACACGTCGGGGATGCCGTGGTCCGGCTCAAAGAGATTGCCGCGAGCTAGCTACGCCTTGTCCAGGAACCACCTCACGCCCGAGCGGATCGAGTCCGCGATCGGGGCCGGTTCCCACCCGAGCTCGCGCGTGGCTTTGCTGTGATCGAGCGGCGTCTGGATGTGCATCAGTCGGACGCTGGTCGACGTCACGACCGAGTCCTTGCGCAACAGCCGAGAGGCCCCTCCGCCGACGGCGCCGATGACCCGCATCACCGGGAGCGGAATGCCAAGCTTGGGCGGCCTGGCACCGCCCTCGCTGGCGGCGATGTCGAAGAGGTCCTTGATGGGCAGGTAGCGCTCGGAGACGATGTAGCGCTCACCCGGCCGGCCGTGCTGCTCGGCGAGCAGGAAGGCGCTGGCCGCGTCCTCGATGCCGACCACCTCCATCGAGGCGCCCTTGGCGTACGCGGGGACCTTGCCTCGTGCAGCGGCCCGCACCAGCTTGCCGTGCGGAGTCGGGCCATGGTCTCGCGGTCCGTACGTCGTCGCGACGTTGAGCACTGTTGCCGGCAGTCCGTGCTCCCGGTGATAGCGCAGGACCAGTTCCTCGGCCTGGATCCGCGACTCGATGTAGGCGCCGCCCAGGTGCCGCCAGTTGTGCGGCATCGTCTCGTCCGCCGAACCGGACTCGGCGATCGCCATCGTGACGACGCTGCTGCAGAAGACGAACTTGGGCACGCCGACCTCGACAGCCACGTCCAGCACCTTGCGCAGCGCCTCGACGTTGGTCGCATAGAGCGGCGCCGGATCGCGAAGCCAGGCACGCGCGTCGACGATGCAGTAGAAGACCGTGTCGACATCCTTCATCGCCGTACGCATCGCGGCGGCGTCGTCGAGGTCGCCGTGGTGTCGCTCGACGTCGAGGTCGTCGAACGCCACCGTCGAGCTGGACTCCCGGATCCAGACCCGGACCTGGTCGCCTCGTCCGACGAGCTGCCGGGTCACGTGCGAGCCGACGAAGCCGCTGGCTCCCATGACGAGCTTGGTACCGCTCACCGCTTCGCTCCTTCTGCAGACATCGACGATTCTGGCCCATGGGTAGCGCCAGACGCGCCCGCCGCGCCCTGATCGCGATTTGGCTGAACCAACCGGCAGTCTTCCAGCGTCAGCCGTCGTTTTGGGTGATGCTGTGGGCGTGGACCTCCACACTGACTACCTCGTGATCGGGGCCGGCGTGAGCGGACTCGCGTTCGCGGACACGCTGGTCGCGCACAGCGACGCCGACATCGTCATCGTCGACCGGCGTCGTGATCCCGGCGGGCACTGGACCGACGTCTACCCGTTCGTCCGGCTGCACTCTCCCTCGGCGTACTACGGGGTCGACTCCCTGCGCCTCGGCCAGAACTGGATCGACAGCGAAGGGCTGAATGCCGGCCTGTACGAGCGCGCCACTGCCGACGAGCTCTGGTCCTACTTCCACGAGGTCGCCGAGCGACTCGACGGCCACCGGTCGGGTGCGCCTGGTGCTGGGCCATGACGTGCTGGACGACGAGAACGGCGTGGCACGGGTCCGCGACCTCGCCACGGGCGCGGTCCACGACGTCAGGGTTCGACGCCGGGTCGTCGACGCGCGGTTCCTCGAGGTTTCGGTCCCGGCGACACACACGCCCACTTTCGAGGTCGCGCGTGACGCGGCATTCATCCCGGTCAACCGGCTGCCAGAAGTTGCCGACCGGGCCTCGGCCTTCACCGTCCTCGGCTCCGGCAAGACCGCCGTCGACGCAGTGCTGTGGCTGCTGGAGAACGACATCGACCCCGAGCGCATCCGCTGGGTCCGCCCGCGCGACGCGTACTTCCACGACCGCGAGGCGTTTCAAGCGCTCGACCTCGTGGTCGACGCGCTCGACGGGTTCGCCACCGACGCCGAGGTCGGCGCCCGCGCGACGAACCAGACCGAGCTGGTCGCCGACCTGGAGCAAAGAGGTCGGTTGATCCGGCTCGACCCAGCCGCACCGGCGACGATGTATCGCGGCGCGATGCTGAGCACCCTCGAGATCGACCGTGTACGCCAGATCGCCGATGTGGTGCGGCTGGGCTACGTCTCGCGCATCGAGCGCGACCGGCTCGTCCTCGACCAGAACGAGCTGCCCGCCGGTGGCGCACTGCACGTCGACGCCAGCGCCATTGGGCTGCGACTCGTCGATCCACAGCCGATCTTCACGGCCGGGCGGATCACGCTCCAGCAGGTGCGACACAACACCCCGCCGTTCAACGCGGCTCTGCTGGCCTGGGTCGAGGCGAATCGGGACGACGACGAGCAGAAGAACCGCCTCTGTCGACCGTACCCGTTGCCGCGGTCAGTCGACGAGTGGCCGCGTTGGTCGCCCAGACCTGGAGCACGGAGGGAGGCTGGCGCGGCGAATCGGAGCTCCAGGCCTGGGTGGGATCCACGAGGCTGAACCTGATGCAGGCGCTACCACAGCACCTGCACGAGCCGCGCGCCCAAGCCGCCCTTGCCCGGTTCGCCGGCAACGTAGGCGATGCTGTGCTCCGGCTCAAGGAGATCGCCGCCGCAAAGTAGGTAGGTCGCGTCAGCGCTCGGCGAGCAGGGTCTCGACGAGCTGGCGGAAAACCCGGAGCTGGGCCCGCATCGGCTCGGGCGAGCCGAGGGCGCGGCACATCAGGTACGACCCCTCGAAGATCACGAAGAGCTGGTCGGCGAGGTCGTCCGGGTCGGGGCCATCGACGAGGCCGCGAGCCGCGTATGCCTTGCGGATCAGGTCCGCCACGGCGGTCCGCCAACCGACGATCGCGCGCTCGACCTCCTTCCCAGTCTCGTCGTCGAGGAGGTCGCGCTCGGTGATCACCGCGATGTAGAGGCACGCCGACTCCGAGGTCAGGTCTCCGGCCCAGTCCTCGTAGAACCCGAGGAACGCCAGCACCTTCGCCACCGGTCTGACGCGGACTCTGCGGCTTCGAGTCCGATGCCCAGCATGGCCGAGATCAGCATCGACGTATCGCTCCACCAGCGCACTGGCGAGCGCCCGCTTGCTGGCGAAATGATGGAAGAACGCTCCCTTGGAGCTGCCCGACTCGGCGAGGATCGCGTCGACCGACGTGGCGGCGAAGCCGTTGCGCTCCACCAGTCGCTCGGCCGATTCCAGCAGGCGTTCGCGTGTCGATGTTCCATCTTTGGGCACGCAACCATTGTTTCAGACTGAACAGTCTGATACAACAGACTGATTAGTCTGATACAGGAGCGACCATGCAACCAACAACCTTCTCGACGGCGGCAGCTGGGTCACCGACGGCGGCCTCGAGACCGACCTCCTCTTCAACCGCGGAGTCGACCTGCCCGAGTTCGCCTCGTTCCCACTCGTACAGGACGAGCAGGGCTCGGCCGTGCTGAGGAGCTACTACGGCGAGTACGCCGCGATCGCCGCCGCAGCCGAGGCGGGCCTGCTCGTCGAGACGCCGACCTGGCGGGCCAACCCGGACTGGGGCACGTCCTCGGCTACGACGCGACGGGCTGGACCAGGCCAACCGCGCCGCCGTTGCGCTTGCACGCGGCGTCGCAGACGCGGCGCCGGCGCGAACCGGGCCGTCAGTGGGATCGTCGGCCCACGCGGCGACGGATACGTCGCGGCCGGCGCCGACGCGGATGAGGCTGCCGATTACCACTCTGCCCAGGTGCGATCCTTCGCCGCAGAGGGCGTCGACCTCGTTCACGCGATGACGATGACCGAGCCGGCCGAGGCCATGGGGGTCGTCCGCGCGGCACGTGCACGAACCTCCCCGTCGCGATCTCGTTCACCGTCGAGACCGATGGGCGGCTTCCGGACGGCACCACGCTGCGCCGCGGCCGATCGACGCTCTCGAGGCAGACGGCGCGGCCGACTGGTACGGCGTGAACTGCGCGCATCCCACTCACGTCCTGGCGCCCCGATCGACGGCGCGCCTGCAACAGCGGCTGAGTTCTTCCGGCCCAACGCCTCGACGATGTCGCACGAGGAGCTCGACGCCATGGAGGTCCTCGACGCGGGCGACCTCGACCTGCTGGTCGACTCCACGAAATCGCTGCGCGAGCAGACCCGCAGCTCGCCGTGCTCGGCGGATGCTGCGGCACCGACAGCCGTCACGTCGCTGCGCTGTGGGGCGTATCCGCGCCCGGCTGAGCATCTCGGTCCACACACCGCACACCACTCATCGAACATATGTTCTATTCTGTGGCCATGGGGTTCGTCGATCGATCCACGAGTGAGTTCCCGGACGGTCGCGACCCCGTGAAGCAACCCGCTCGCCACGTCTGGGTCAAACCGTCAGCCCAATGCACGATGACCCCGTGGGCCGGTCTGCTGATCGAGTGGCGGCGTACGTCTCGGGTGAGTGGCTCGCGCTCGTCGCCGTCGTCACGGGAGGCGTCGGCAACAGCCTCACGGTGCAGTGGCACAAGGCCGACCAGCTCGTACCGGCCAAGGGCTACGAAACACCGAATCGATAGCGCCCTACAAACCCCGCAGCTGTCGCAGCGCCAAACGGTACGCCGGGTCGAGCCAGAACTCGCTGTGCTTGAAGAGGCGCGTCGACGGGCCGTACTGATCGTCCGACGTGACGGGCGCCGGATCGAGGAGGCGCCAGTCGTCGCCGCTGCGCCTGACGCCGGAGCCGAGAACGTACTCGTCGACCGCCTCCACTGCGGTGCCGTCGACGAAGCGGCCAGACGTGGCGAGCTCGGCGCCCTCCCCCAGGTGGTTCCACGACAGGACCGGCCCGGCCAGCGGATCGGTCTCGCGATAGAGGTTGATCCACCCGCGATGCAGGTCGAGGTGGAGCCGCGAGACGGAGTCGTAGTTGACGTATGCCGGGAAGGCCCTCGGGAAGATCTGGCGCAGCTGCGAGCCGTACGTCAGCAGCCCGACCCGCTCGCGCTGCTCGTCGCTCAGCAGGTGCAGCGACGCGAACGCGATCAGGCTTCCCTGGCTGTGCGCACTGACGATGACGTCGCGACCGCTCGCCGGGCGGGTCGCGAGGTGCTGCTTGATCCGCTTGCGCAGGTGCATGACGGCGTGTTGGGAGTACGGCTTGGGCACGAACGGGTGCACGGCGTGCGGCCAGAACGAGATGACGTCCCACACGACGTTGACGCCTCGGCGCGAGGTGTCGGTCTTGAACCCGCGACGCGCGAGCAACACGAACAGCGCCGCGAGCCCCAGCAGGAGCCACGCACCGCCGACCATTGTGACGTTGCTGAACGAGCTCTCCGTCGGCGACAGCGAGACCCGGTCGCGTCCCGCTGACAGCTCGTCGAACCAGCCCCAGGCGTGCTGTGTGCGCCAGTCGCGGGGGTCGTCCCAGCCAGGATTGATCTCGTAGACGATCGCCAGCGACATCACGACGCCGGTGCTGACGAACGTCAGGGCGATGGCCGGGATGTGGTTCTTGACCCGGGCGATCCACATGGCGAGGACGGTCGATCCGGCGTCGGGACGCCATTGCGGCACGGCGTACTCGCCCCCGTCGATCGGCGCGGCACCATCGAACATCGCCCTGGCCCGCGCCGCGAGCTTGGCCTTGCGGGCGATGAAGTTGGCCAACAGCCATAGCCCGATCCCCAGCACGACGAAGAACGTCAACCCCCAGCCGTACGACACGCGGTCGAGCATCGGCGTGACACCAACCTTGCTCCTCGACAGCTGGAGCACCGACGAGACAGCGGTGGGCACGGATGCCGAGAGGCCGACGCCGATGAACACCGCAAGAGCCGCGACCACGCTGGCTGCCCACCCTCGGGCGTACGGACGGAAGTACCACGCCGGGTCGTCAGCCGCCGGCGTCGTCTTCGGCGTGGTCGCCACGATGCGCCAGTTGACCAGCACGAGCGCGCATACGGCCACCACACCCGTGAGCAGCAAGATGACCGAGATGAGCTCATAGCCCTCGACCGGGACCCGCAGCTTGGGGTCCTTGGGCGGCGTGAATCCCGGCATCTGCGACATCGACAGGCCGATCATCACGAGCCCGGCGAGGCACGCGATCCACGATCCGCGGGCGACGGCCGCGTGCCACCTGGCCCGCATACGCAGACCCGACTCGTCGAGCTCGGCAACGGCCAGCGACTCCGGGTCGCCGAGCAGCGACACCGCGATCACCACCACCAGCAGCAGCCCCAGCGAGACCCAGACGATGACGCCGTCACTCTGCGGCTCGCGGACCCACCGCGCCATGGCGGCGACGAGCAGCAGACCGGCGGCAAGGTGCAACCGGCTCAGGATCGGCGAGTCCGAGGTGCCCTGATAGAAGTACGGATCGGCAAGCGGCGTGCCGCGCTCCTCGGCACGGGTGCGAGCCTCTTCGGGTGTCATGCCGCCGGTGATGTTGGGCGCCGACGTCGCGGTGATGCGGCCGAGCAGCCAGAGCCCGACGACGACAGCCGCCGTGAGGAGAGTCGCGATCATCAGTACCGCTGAGGGGTTCCACGACGCCAGCTGCGCCGAGGTGGGCGCCCACCGCCAGGCGACCAGGTCCATGAACGTCAAGCCCATCGCAAACACCAGCAGAAGGGTCAGCATGAGCGCCAACAGCCGGAGCAGCGCACTTGCAGCAGCCTGGGCGTTGACCGAACGCTTGGGCCTGCTGGCCGGCGCCGGAAGCATGAACTGAGCGGCATTGATCATGCCGAACGGGACGAGCAGCAGCCAAAGCGCCTGCCATGACGTGCCGGACGTGTAGTGGCCCCAGTGGTACGCCTCGAGGACCTGGCCGTCCTTGCCCGGCAGGATCACCCCGTCGGAGTCGACGGGACTGAAGAAGCGACTGGCTCCCCCACCGTCGGTCTGGGCGACCTGCGGATGCGCCAGGAGCGACTCCGCCGGCGTACCGCTGACGCCGTGCACCCTGAGCTCGACCCACTCGGCGTTCGTCCCCATGTCGAACTCCTCACTCTCGCGATCACCTCATCATGGCGCACCTGCCGCGTCACGGACAGGCTCTCAGGCGGTGCGGCCAACAGCGATCACACCGCTGACAGAATGGCCGCATGACTGTCGGCACCGAGCACGAGCTCGTTGAGCGCTGGATCGCCACGTGGGTGCATGCCCGCGGGCTCGAGACATCGGTCCTCGATGGGTGGCCGCTCGTGCACGTCCGATCACGCACCCGCGAGACCGAGCTGATCTGCATCGACCCCGGACCGGAGGCTTTCGCCGGGCTCTTCCGGCACATCAGTGGCGATCCGCGCGCGATGCTCACCGTGATCGGCAACGACATCGGCCCCTACACAGCTCTCGCCCTTCCGCCAGGCGTACGAGTGGACCGTGACGACGAGACGCTGATGACCACGACGTTCGCGCCGATCGATGCACCAGCACTCGACCCCGAGTTCACCGCGCGGTGGGACATCGACGAGCACCGAGCCCGGTACGTCCTGGAGTCCGGCGAACGCGTCGCGGCCGAGGGCACGATCGGCATCCTCGGCGACGATGCGACCTTCGACGCCGTCGAGACCACGCCCGCCTTCCAGCGGCGCGGCCTCGGCCGGCACGTCATGGCCACCCTCACGGCGTACGCGTTGGAGTCAGGCGTGCGTCGCGGCGTGCTGGCGGCTTCGGCCCAGGGCCGCCTGCTCTACGAGTCGCTCGGCTGGGACCCCGCGTACGAGATGCTCTCGCTGATGGGCGCCACGCTCGACGAGTGACTGTCAGACGACAGCGCTTCGACGGCAGACCTCGTCCCACGGCGTGGGCTCCATGCCGAAATGCTTCCGGGCGTCGTTGTCGTCCAGGACGTACGGCGCTGTCCACTGATACGACAGCTGGCGCAGCTCGCGGATGATCGGCACGACCCAGGACAGCGCGACGAACATCGGCTTCGGGACAGCGCTGACGCCGACCGCGGGCTTGCCGACGCTGCCAGCACCTCCGTGATGGCCTGCTCCTGCGTACGCGGCGGGTTGCTCGGCACGTGCCAGATCCGACCGAGCGCCGTCTCGTCCTCGGCCGCGGACGATCAGGAGCCGCGCCGTGTCCAGCACGTCGGTGTAGGTGTGCGGCTGGTCCTTGCGTCCGAACACCCAGGCCCGCTTGCCCTTCAGCGCACCGGGGATCTGGCGGGTCACGTGACCGTTGCCGCCGACGCCTGTGCCGACGTAGTCCGAGCCGCGGATCTCCACGGCGCGGATGCGGCCGGCATCGTGCAGAGCCTTGGCCTCGGCCCACATCGAGGCTCGCAGCTGACCCTTGTAGTCGGTCGCCGCATCGGCCATGCCCTCCTTCATCGGCTTGTCCACCGGTCCGTACGGGTAGAGGTTGCCGGTGATCGCCAGCACCGCACCCGAGCGCTCGGCCGCGACCAGGAACGCAGCGGCCAGGGGCGGCCAGAACTTGCGCCACGTCGTGTAGTCGGCCGGGTTCGCGCAGTTGTAGAGCACAGAGACGCCTTCGGCTGCGGCGCTCAACGCCTCCGCGTCCGAGGCGTCCAGCTTCAGGTGCGTCACGCCGTCGATGCCGGTGTCCGTGCCTGACCTCGTGGCGACGACGACCTCCGAGCCGCGGGCCGCCAGCAGTTGCGCCACGTGACGGCCGACCGGTCCGGCTCCGACGACGAGATGACGATCAGTCATGATCAACCTTCCGAATAGTGGAGAGCACCGCTCTCGGTTGAGAGCCTGTCAGATCGCAGATCCCGATTGCAAGAGCACTGCTCTCGTTTATTGCGCGTGCTCTCGTTTTGCGTCACAGTGGGCGCATGGCAGTCGCACGAACCGCCCGCGAACGGGCCCGTCAAGAGATCACCGCCGAGATCCTCGCTGCGGCGCGCACCCAGCTGCACGATGCCGGCCCGGGCGAGCTGTCCCTGCGCGCAGTCGCTCGTGAGGTCGGCATGGTCTCGTCCGCGGTCTATCGCTACTTCTCGAGCCGCGACGAGCTTCTGACTGCCCTGATCATCGCGGCGTACGACGAGCTCGGCGCCGCTGCCGAGGCGGCGGACGACGCCATCGAGGATCGCACCGACCACCTCGGGCGCTGGATGGCGACGTGCAAGGCGACCCGCGACTGGTCCGTCACGCACCCCCACGACTACGCGCTGATCTACGGCTCCCCCGTACCCGGCTATGCCGCTCCCCAGGACACCGTCATGCCCGCGACTCGCGTCATCGCGCGACTCGTCGAGATCATCGTCGGCGCGCATCAGTCCGGCAACGCCTTGGCTGCGACGCAGCCCCCGGCCGCCGCGGCCGATCCGGCCGAGGTCGTCGCCGACGCCATCGCGTTCATCGCCGAGCGCAGCGGGATGAGACTCGAGGCGCTCCCCGAGCTCGTCATGCGCACGCTCATGGCCTGGTCGACGATCTTCGGGACGCTCTCCTTCGAGCTGTTCGGCCACCTGAAAGGCTCGGTGAGCGACTACGAAGGCTACTTCGAGCAGACGACGCTGCGGCTCGCCGGCGACCTGGGGCTCGCCTGACGCGTGAGCAATCCCTCACCGCATCTGATGGTCCGAGATCAGCGTGCGCAGGCGACAATGTGGGGATACGTCTGTTTGCCGCGCCGAAGGAAATCAATGCCCCGGATCACCCGTCGTACGTTTGTCGCCGCCCCCGCCCCGCACGTCTGGCAGCTGGCCGGCAACTTCGCAGAATGGCACCCCACGCTCCGCATCTACGCCAACGGGCCCGAGGCCTCGGCGGATCTGGTCGTGACGATCGTGTCGCGCGACGACGAGGCGATGACGCTGTCGTACCACATCCCCGACCCGCCGTTCCCGATCGCGAACCACCGCGCCACGATCCTCGTCGAGGACGCCGGGCACTCCTGCTCGTACGTCACGTGGGAGGCCGACTTCACCGCCGAGCCCGAGGTCCTGCAGGAGCTCGAGGACTCGATCGGCGATGACGTGTTCAGCAAGGCGCTCGACAACCTCGCGACCTACGCGCAGGACGAGTACGGCCGCCAGCAGGTCTCGCACGCCGGCTGAGCTCACACCAGGCGGTTCTCAAAGGCGTACGCCGCGGCAGCCGTGCGGGAGTGCACGTCCAGCTTGGCGAAGATGTTGCTGATGTGCCGGGCGACGGTCTTCTCGCTGAGGACCAACGTGGAGGCGATGTCGTGGTTGCTCTGCCCCGACGCGACGAGCCGCAGCACCTCGAGCTCCCGTGAGGTCAGGCCGCCGGGCAGCGACGCAGGCGCAGCAGCGAGGTCGACGTCGGTGACCGCCGCCGCGCCCAGCTGGGCAAACGTACGTCTGGCAGCTGCGAGCTCGCCCGCTGCTGAGTCGTCGTCCCCGTGCTGGAGGAACACTCGACCGATCAGGAGCCGGCAGCGCGCGACCTCGTAGGGCGCGCTGAGCTCGCTCCAGTGCCGCATCGACGTGCGCAGCAGCGGCAGCGCCGTCATCGCGTCGCCGTCGACCAGCGCGAGCGACCCAGCCGCATACGCCGCCATCGCCTGCAGCGCGGCGCACCCGATTGTCGTGGCAATCGCGGTCAGCTCCTCAACCAGTAGCCCGACCTCCTCCGCCTCACTCCGCCAGTCGCCAGCAGGATCTCGATCGCGGCAGGCAGGAGCTGCGAGCGATGCACCGGGTCGCGTGGCTCGGCGAGGAGCCTTCGGACTGCTGCTTGAGCCGCGTCGGGACGGTCCTGCGCGAGCCACAGGAGCGCGAGCCCGGGCTGCGGCTCATAGCCGTACCCGATCGCCTCCTCGTATGCCATCGCGGCCGCACTGAGCTCACCGCGGATCCTCAACACATCGCCACGCTCGCTCATCGCCAAGCCTGCCGGGGCAGTCGTCCCGGCATCGATGTAGCGCCGCACGGCACGATCGAACTCATCGAGCGCCTCGTCATAGGCGCCGCGCACGCGCATGATCTGACCACGGTGCACTGCACACTGCGCCGTGAACGGGACCAGTCCAGGTTGGACCTCGCACCACGTTGTCAGGGCATGGGTCCATTCGGCCGCGCGAGCGAAGTCGGAGATCTCCTGACAGCCCTCGATCATCGTGCAGTAGATGATGCCGGCGAACACCGGAGACACCTCACCTGCAGCCAGGCCCACCATTGCCTCGTCCATCAGAGCCAAGCCTTGAGGTACCTGACCGGCATACAGCAGCAGCCGACCCTGCGCCGACAGCCCCATCGCAATCAGGTCGGGATCGGTGAATCGGTGGCCGTACTCGGCGATCCCGACGGCATGCTCGAGCGCCTCGGGCCAGTCGCCCTGGGAGATGTTCCCGAACATGCGGTGCATCAGCAGATAGCCACGCTCGACGACGTCCTCGACGACACCATCGAGCTGCCGCTGGCCGCGCGCCACCCAGCCGGCTCCGACGACGGGCTCACCGCTCGCCTCGAGCACCATGGCGAGCCAGAACGCGGATCTCGCGGCAGCCAGGACGTCGCCCGCAGCGAGGTGCCCTTGATAGGCCCTTTGCATCGCCTGGAGGCAGTCGTTCGTCCGGCCGAGGAGATATGCGGTCGTCGCGAGACGGGCGAAGTCTTCGGCGTTCATGGCGTCCGCGTCGGCCTGCGACAGGTCGCCGTACGCGGCGACCCAGTCGCGACGCTCGTACGCCTCGCGAGCCCGGATCAGTTCGTCGACCACGCCCATTCGCGCATCACTTCCTTCTCGGGAGCATACGCGCGTCAGGGCGCCCGATCAGGCGGCTTGCAGACTCGCCTTCTCGCCGGAGCGTTCGACGATCCGGCACGCCACGAACTCCGCGTCGCGGCCGATCCCGGGGAACACCATCGAGCTGAAGGCGAACTGGAATGACAGCCCGCAGAAGTACAAGCCCGGCGCCGAGTCCACGACGCCGCGATACTCCTTCGGCCAGCCGTCCTCGCCGATGATGGGCAGGTCGATCCAGTCGAAGACCTGATGGAACCCGGTGCACCAGATGATGTTCGTTGCATCGACGGCGCGCCCGTCGTCGAGCACAGGAAGCCCATCCCTCGCACCCGAGAGTCGTGGCAGTCGGCGGTCGACTCCACGCTCACGGAGGTCTGCGCGCTGGACCCGCAACATCGGCCCACCATGGGAGCGGATCTCCTCCATCACCTTGCGGCCGATCGGTGTCCGACGCGTCAGCACATGGCGGGCGACGAAGAGCATCGATGGCAACGCCATCCTCCTGCCTCGCCCCTCGTGCTTGCCGGGGATCTGCCCGCAGTCACGCCCGCACAGGATCGTCGGGTGAGTGAGGGCAAGCTCGTACGCGATGTCAGTCCCGGAGTGCGAGGCGCCGACGACCAGCGCCGGCCCCTCCTGGAGCTGCGCGGGCCTCCGGTACTCGCTGGAGTGCATCTGCAGGATCGACGGGTCGAGGTCTGCTGCGAATTCCGGGACATAGGGCGTACGACCGAAGGTCCCGGTCGCGACGACGACGTTGTCGCAGGTGATCGTGTCCGCGCCGATCGCGAGGGTGTAGCCGCCGCCGGGTCGCGGCTGGAGCCGGTCCACCCTGGTGCTCATCCGCACCGGCAGGTCCCATTTGAGGGCATATGACTCGACGAAGTCGGCGACCTCGTCCTTCTGGGGGAAGTGCCACTTCTCTGCGGGGAACCGCATGCCGGGCAGCCCGTCGTACTTGGCAGGTGTGAACAGTCGGAGCGTGTCCCACTGCTCACGCCAGTTGTCGCCGATCCGGTCTTTGCCGTCGACGATGATGAACGACCGGCCGCGCTTCTTCAGGTGATATCCGACGGACAGGCCGGCTTGGCCGGCTCCGACGATCACGGTCTCGATGTGCTGGGTGGTCATGACGCCTCCTGGTGGTTGCGTCATGACCGTACGGATGTCGGGCACCGGAGATCATCGGGAAGGACATGCATTCTGCCCCGGACCCGCATGGGTATTTCTGTGCAGCGAGCTCTAGCTGTGCCAGTCCTTGAAGCCGATCACGATCAGGCGCATCTGCCTCCGGGCGCCTTCCTTGATCTGCTCCTCGAGGTCGGGGCGCCCGTCCGGCATCTCCACGACCTCCTCGGCGTTCGAGACCATGTTGCGGACGAACAGCCGCGACACCATCTGCACGTCCTCGGTCGACCAGTTCTCGATGTTGGGCAGCCGCGCCAGGACGACCGCGAGCTCGCTGACGAACAGGTCGAGCTCGTGGCGGATCGCCGTGCGTACGACTTCAGGCCCGCCAAGACGTTCACGGGACACGAAGCCGAAGTGCGCCTTGCTCTGCTTGACCGCCTCGACCAGCACGTCTGCGGCGGCGTCGATGATGTTGTCGAAGACCTGCGGATCACGCTGCGCATCGCGGATCATCCGGCGCAGCGTCGAGAACGACTGCTCGACGAGCGCCAGGCCGAGCTGGTCCATCGACTCGAAGTGACGGTAGAACGCCGTCGGCACGACACCGGCGTGGCGCGACACCTGACGGAGGCTGACCTGCGCAAACCCCTGTGCCTGGCTGAGCTCCAGCGCCGACGCGAGGATGGCTTGGCGGGTGCGCTCCTTCTGGGCCTGACGCGAGGCAGATTGCGCGGGCTCGGTCACCTTCACAGCCTAGTCACCTGCCTTTCGGTGCACACTTGTATCGGTCGTGGTCGAGGTCACGCGGCGGGTCGGTTGCGCGTAGCCCGTGAGTCATGCACACTTTGAGTGTACGCATGTTCACTGATTTCGAGGAGGTTACAGATGGGCATCATCCGCAAGGCGCTCACCTCGCGCCCGGTCGCCTCTCTGACCTCCCCGTTCACGATTGACCACTATCTCGACCAGATCCACCCGATGCTCGCCGCTCACAACGTTCGAGCCCGCGTCGTCGAGGTCGTGCAGGAGACCGGCGACGCCAGCACGGTGATCCTGCGGCCCAACGGCACGTGGAAGGGCTTCACGCCCGGCCAGCACGTCCAGTTCGGCGTCGAGGTCGACGGCAAGCGCCGCGTACGCGTGTTCTCGGTGTCGAGCTCGCAGGCCGGCAAGAACCGTACGTTCAGCGTCTCGGTCAAGGCGCACCCCGACGGGTACGTCTCGCAGTTCCTGCACAACGAGCTCAAGCCCAACACGATCGTCTACCTGTCGCAGGCCGAGGGCGAGTTCGTCCTCCCCCGCGAAGTGCCCGACACGTTGCTGCTCGTCAGTGGCGGCTCCGGCATCACGCCGGTCATGTCGATGATCCGCACGCTGCGCGACACCGGCCACCAGGGCGACATCACGTTCCTGCACTACGCCAGGTCGCGCGACGACGAGATGTTCACCGCCGACCTCGACGCGCTCGCCGAGGCGCCCAACGTGACGGTCAAGCGCATTTACACGCGCCAGCCCGAGGCCGGCGCCGACCTCAAGGGCCGGTTCCACGTCGACCATCTCAAGCACCTCGGCATCGACCCGTCCGAAACCCTGACCTACGTATGCGGCCCGGCCGGCCTGATCGGCACGGTCCGTGACACCTACACCGAGCTCGGCGCAGCAGACCAGCTGCGACTCGAGTACTTCAAGGTTCCGTCCGTCGACCTCGACGCGGCAGACGCCACCGGAACCCTGACGTTCGACGACGCCAAGATCGAGGCGGACAACTCCGGCGCCACGATCCTCGAGCAGGCCGAGGCCGCCGGCCTCAAGCCGGAGTTCGGCTGCCGCATGGGTGTCTGCAACACCTGCGCACTCAAGAAGAACAGCGGCGCCATCCGCCACGTCGTGAGCGGCGAGATCAGCGCCAACACCGACGAGACCATCAAGATCTGTGTCAGTGTCCCTGTCGGCGACGTCAACGTCGCACTCTAAGCAGAGGAAGAATCCATCATGGCCAAGCACGCACCCATCGCCCCGCACAGCGCCAGCGACCACGATGCCGCGCCCAAGTCGCTCATCAGTGACGACACCGCAGAAGCGCGCGACGATCGGGCTCGACCTGATGACGTACGAGCAGCTCGAGGAGTTCGGCGAGGAGCTCAACACCGTCCGCCAGCGGGTCCTCGACGACCTCGGCCAGAAGGACGCCGACTACATCCGTCGCGTCATCAAGGCACACAAGGCGTGCGAGGTCCTCGGCCGCATCGGCATCTTCATGCCGTTCTTCTGGCCTGCATTCGTCGCCGGCATCCTGTTCCTCGCTGTGGCCAAGATCCTCGACAACATGGAGATCGGCCACAACGTCATGCACGGCCAGTACGACTGGATGAACGATCCGATGATCGACGGCCAGCGCTACGAGTGGGACAACATCGCCCCCGCGCAGGACTGGAAGCACGGCCACAACTACATCCACCACACCTACACCAACATCCATGGCATGGACCGCGACATCGGCTACAACATGTTCCGGATCGACGAGGACCAGCCGTGGTACGGCAGCCACCGGTTCAACCTGCCGCTGGCGTTCATCCTGATGCTCGTCTTCGAGTGGGGCATCATGTACCACGGTGTCGAGCTGGACCAGTACCTCCACGGCAAGATCACCAAGGAGGACTTCCAGGGCCGCAAGAAGCGCGCGCTGCGCAAGATCCGCAAGCAGGTCTTCAAGGACTACCTCGCCTGGCCGGTCCTGGGCCTCGCGCTCGTGCCGTTCATGGGCTGGTGGGCGCCGGTCGCGATCCTCGGCGCCAACATCGCCGCCAACGTCATCCGCAACGTGTGGACGTTCCTCGTCATCTTCTGTGGCCACTTCCCGGCCGAGGTCCAGACCTTCGCCGAGGAGGACGCTCAGAACGAGACGCGCGGTCAGTGGTACCTGCGCCAGCTGCTGGGCTCGGCCAACATCTCCGGTCACAAGCCGTTCCACGTGCTGACCGGCAACCTGAGCTACCAGATCGAGCACCACCTGTTCCCCGACATCCCGGCTCGCCGCTATCCCGAGGTGGCCGAGGACGTCAAGCTCCTGGTCGAGAAGTACGGCCTGCAGTACAACACCGGCCGGATGTCGAAGCAGCTCGGCAGCGTCATCAAGCAGCTGGCCAAGCTCGGCCACAAGCCCAGCGATCCCTACAAGATCGGCAACAGCCCCGAGTCGAAGGCTCTGCGTCGCGCCAAGCGCGAAGAGGCCGCCCGTCGCCTGGAAGAGGCGCGTACGCCACAATTGACCTCGTAGTCGACTGCGACCGAGAGGGACCCCGATGGCACTGAGCCGGCGTGAGATCGCCAAGGACGTCCTTCAGCAGTCGACCGAGGCCGCGATAGCGAGCGCGGGGCACGTCGTCGCGATCCTGTTCGAGTCGGCACGCAAGATCACGACCGAGATCGGCGCCTTCGGCACCGAGATCTTCGAGATCACCGAGGCCAGCAAGCGGGCCGGTCAGGACGCCGAGGGCAGCGGCCCCGCTGCCGAGTAGGTCGCCATGACGCAGCTCGCCTCCGCCCGCTGGCCCGGGATCGCGCGTGCTCCCCGCACGCCGCTCAAGGCGCGCATCGCCAAGGCGATCCTGCGGCCGACGGTCAATCGCGTTCCCGTACGCCTGACATTCGCGGACGGGCGGGCGTGGGGCGCCGGCACCGCTGACGCGCCCGAGATGCGGATCGTCCGGCCCAAGGCATTCTTCGCCAGGCTCGGCGCCGACACCAAGATCGGCTTCGGCGAGGCCTACATGGCCGGCGACTGGACCACCGGCATCGACACGGACCTCGCGGACCTGCTCGAACCGTTCGCCGCCCGCATGGCCACGATCGTGCCGGTGCCGTTGCAGAAGCTCCGGGTCTTCGTCGACAAGAAGCTGCCGCGCCATCAGCGCAACTCGGTCCACGGCTCGCGCAAGAACATCGAGGCGCACTACGACCTGTCCAACGACCTGTTCGCCGAGTTCCTCGACCCCTCGATGACGTACTCGTCCGCCTGGTTCGAGAGTCCCGAGCAGGATCTCGAGGCCGCGCAGCTGCGCAAGATCGACGCGATCCTCGACGATGCGCACGTCACCGCGGGCACCAGGCTGCTCGAGATCGGCAGCGGCTGGGGCGCCCTCGCCATCCGCGCGGCCCACCGCGGCGCGAAGGTCACGACGATCACGCTGTCGTCCGAGCAGGCGGCCCTGGCGCAGCAGCGCTTCGCCGAGGCCGGGGTCGACGTCGACCTCCAGCTCGTCGACTATCGCGAGGTCACCGGCACATACGACGCGATCGTCAGCGTCGAGATGATCGAGGCCGTCGGCGAGGAGTACTGGCCGACGTACTTCGCCACGATCGACAAGCTGCTCGCCCCCGGAGGGCACGTCGCGATCCAGGCCATCACGATGGCGCATCACCGCTACCTCGCGACGCGCGACTCGTACGGGTGGATCCAGAAGTACATCTTCCCGGGCGGACTCATCCCCTCCCTCGACGCGATCGACCAGACGCTGCACACGCACACGTCGCTCGGGGTGATCAACCGGCGATCGCTCGGTCAGCACTACGCGCGGACGCTGCACGAGTGGCGCGACACCTTCAACGCCAGGTGGGACACGATCAAGGCGCAGGGCTTCGACGAGACGTTCCGCCGTATGTGGGAGTTCTACCTCGCCTACTGCGAGGCCGGGTTCCGCACGGGCTATCTCGACGTCTACCAGCTGCGGATGTCACGGGGCTGAATCTGTCGGGCTGCGCTGGCATGCTGACGCCATGGCCAGAAGCGAACAGCAGGAAGCCGCTCACGCCCGGCTCGAGGAGCTCTCGGTCGCGCAGCAGGCGCTGCCCGGCGTCGACTGGGGACGCATGTTCGGCTCGACCGGGCTGCGTGTCCGCGGCAAGGTCTTCGCCGTCGCGGCACATGCCGGTGGGCTGTTGATCAAGGTCCCGGAGGCTCACGCCGACGCATTGGTCGAGTCCGGCGTCGCCGATCGTATGGTCATGGGCGGCGTGCCTCGCCGAGAATGGGTGCTCGTGCCCGATGATGCCGACGACGCAACGTGGTCCGAGCAGCTCGACGCCGCCTACGCGTACGTCGACTCGATCACGCCCTGAGCGCGGCCGCTCACTCGTAGAAGATGCGCTCCACGACCTTGCGGGCCTGGCGGGTCGTGCGGAGGTACTCGTCGACCATGCGCTCGCTCTGGTCCATCCCGTAGCCCAACAGGTGGGCCACACCCGCACGCTCGTTGGCCTGCTCGACCATCGACTCGGCCGGCTTGCCGCGCATCAGCACGACAGCATTGCGGATACGGCTCACGAGTCGCCACGCGGCCTCGAGCGCATGCGCGTCGTCGTGGCTGACGAGATCGGCCTTCATCGCGGCGTGAAGGGCATCCAGGGTCCGGGTCGTACGCATGTCGGGCACCGCGTGCGCGTGCTGCATCTGCAGCAGCTGCACGGTCCACTCGACGTCGGCGAGCCCACCGCGACCGAGCTTGAGGTGCGTGTTGGGGTTGGCCCCGCGGGGCAGCCGCTCGGAGTCGACCCGGGCCTTGATGCGGCGCACCTCGCGGATCTCCGCAGGCGTCGCTCCGCCCTCGGGCCAGCGCAGCGGGTCGATCAGCGCCGTGAACCGCTCGTTGAGGCCGGGGTCGCCGACCGTCGCACTGGCTCGCAGGAGAGCCTGGGCCTCCCAGACGGCTGACCACTTCTCGTAGTACGCCTTGTAGGCCGCGAACGTACGCACGAGGGGCCCGTTCTTGCCCTCGGGCCGCAGATCGGCGTCGACGTCGAGCGGCGGGTCATCACCGGGAGCGGCGAGCATCTTGCGCAGCCCCTGCGCGACCGCCATCGCCGCTTCGGCCGCCTCCGTCTCCTCGGCACCCTCGACGGGGTCGTGCACGAACATCACGTCGGCGTCAGACCCGTAGCCGGCCTCCCCGCCGCCGAGGCGTCCCATCAGCACGATCGACAGCCGCGTCGGCATCGTGCCGCGCTCGGCCTCCACCGCCGATGTCGCAGCCTTGAGGGCGCCATCGAGCGTCGCCGTCGATACGTCGGTCAGGGCCTCGCCGACCTCGAGGATGTCGAGGCGGCCCAGCACGTCGGCGATGCCGACGCGGGACAGCTCGCGGCGCCGCACTCGGCGTACGGCGCGGATCGCGGCTTGCGGGTCCTTGTGCCGGCTCGTCGCCAGCTCGACCTCGGTGCGGAGACGCTCGCGTTCGAGCGGCCGTAGCTCGGCATCGTCGCCGAGCAACGCCACGGAGTCGGGCGCACGCAGGATCAGGTCGGTGACGTAGCGGCTCGACGACAGCACGTGGGCGAGCTGCTCGGCACCCTCGCCCTCGTCGCGGAGCTTGCGGAGATACCAGTGCGTCTCGCCGAGACCCTCGGAGATCTTGCGGAACGCGAGGAGACCGCCGTCGGGGTCGGGCGACTCGGCGAACCATGCGAGCATCGCGGGCAGCAGCGACTTCTGGATCGCCGCGCGCCGCGACACCCCAGACGTCAACGCCTGGATGTGCGCCAGCGCGCCCTTGGGATCGGCGAAGCCCAGCGCGGTGAGCCGCTGCTCGGCAGCCAGCGGAGTGAGCCGCAGGCCGTGCGTCGGCAGCGATGCGACCGCCTCGAGCAGTGGTTGGTAGAACAGCTTCTCGTGCAGCCGCCGGACGATGCGCCGGTGCGCCTGCCACTCACGCGTGAGGTTCTCGGCCGGGTTCTGCCGGAACCCCATGCTGCGGCCGATGCGCCGCAGGTCCTCCGGCTCGTCGGGCACGATGTGGCTGCGGCGCAGCTTGAACAGCTGGATGCGGTGCTCGAGCGTACGGAGGAACTCGTACGCCTCCTCCATCGCTGCGCCGTCGCGACGCCCGACATAGCCACCCTCGATCAACGCCTTCAGGGCGTCCACTGTCGTCGGGCTGCGCAGCGAGACGTCGGCGCGACCGTGCACGAGCTGCAGCAGCTGCACCGCGAACTCCACGTCGCGCAGTCCCCCGGCGCCGAGCTTGAGCTGACGGTCCCGGTGGTTCGGCGGGATGTTCTCGATGACGCGACGACGCATCGCGCGTACGTCCGTCACGAAGTTGTCGCGGGTGCTGGCCATCCAGATCATCGGCGACAGGGCATCGAGGTAGCCCTGCGCCAGCTCCTCGTCGCCTGCGGCATAGCGCGCCTTGAGCAGCGCCTGGAACTCCCACGTCGTCGCCCAGCGCTCGTAGTAGGCGATGTGGCTCGACAACGAGCGTACGAGCGGGCCGGAGCTCCCCTCGGGCCTGAGGTTGGCGTCGACCTCCCAGATCGTGCCCTCACCGGTGTGCTCGCGGCACAGCTTCATGACCGCAGCGGCGAGCCTGGTGGCCGCCCCGATCGCCGCGCCGTTGTCGGCCCCTTCGGCCGGCTCGTGGATGAAGATGACGTCGACGTCGCTGACGTAGTTGAGCTCGCGGCCGCCGGTCTTGCCCATCGCCATGATCGTCAGCCGGCAGAGATCGGCCGCATCCTCGGCAGCCGTGGCGATCTTGAGCGCGGCGCCCAACGTCGCCACCGCGAGGTCGGCGAGCTCCCCCGACGACTGCTCGAACGACGTGAGGGCGGTCAGGTCGCGGGCCGCGATGTGCAGCAGCTTGCGGTAGTAGGCGACCCGCAGCTCGTCAGCAGTCGTCGCCTCCTCCATCTGCCGCCGGCGTACGTCGAGGGTGATCGGCGACGGCGACAGCTCGCTCGAGCTGAGGTCGAGCAGGTGATCTGGATGGCGTACGAGGAAGTCGCCGAGCGCCTCGCTCGTGCCGAGCACGACCAGCAGCCGCTGGCGCAGCTCGGCGTCGGAGGCGAGCAGGTCGAGCAGCTTGGGCGCACCGAATCGCTCGGCGATCGCCGACAGCGACGCCAAGGCCGTGTCGGGGCTCGCCACGCCGGCGATCTGGTCGACGAGCGACGTGGGTACGTCGCCCAGCCTCGTCAGGTCCGCGACGGCACCTTCACCGTTGCGGAACCCTTTGCGGGCAAGTGCCAGGGCGAGCTCTCGCGCGTCTGTTGCCACCCGAGCAGGCTACCCGCCTCGAGCGAGGCCCGACATTCGGTCGTCAGACCATGGGCATGAGGCGGTCGAGCTCGAACTGCGTGACCTGCGACCGGTAGTCCTGCCACTCGGCTCGCTTGTTGCGCAGGAAGAAGTCGAAGACGTGCTCTCCGAGCGTCTCGGCCACGAGCTCACTGCTCTCCATCGTCCGGATCGCCTCGTCGAGATTGCGCGGCAATGGCGCGATGCCCATCGCCTTGCGCTCGTTCTCGCTCAGGCCCCACACGTTGTCCTCGGCCTCGGCGGGCAGCTCGTACTTGCCCTCGATGCCCTTGAGCCCGGCGGCGAGCACCAGCGCGAATGCGAGGTAGGGGTTGCTGCCGGAGTCGATGCCGCGGTGCTCGACGCGCGCCGAACCACCCTTGTGCGGCTTGTACATCGGCACGCGGATGAGCGCGGAACGGTTGTTGTGGCCCCAGCAGACGTAGTTGGGTGCCTCTCCCCCGCCGGCCAGGCGCTTGTAGGAGTTGACCCACTGGTTGGTGACCGCGGTGATCTCAGGCGTGTGCTCGAGCACTCCGGCGATGAACGCGCGTCCGGTCTGCGACAGCTGGTACTCAGCGCCGGCCTCGTAGAAGGCGTTCTCGTCACCTTCGAACAGCGACACGTGCGTATGCATGCCGGAGCCCGGGTGCGCGGTGAACGGCTTGGGCATGAACGACGCCCACTTGCTCTGGCTGAGCGCGACCTCACGGACGACCGTCCGGAACGTCATGATGTTGTCGGCCGTCGACAGGGCGTCGGCGTAGCGGAGGTCGATCTCCTGCTGGCCGGGGCCGTTCTCGTGGTGGCTGAACTCGACCGAGATGCCCATGTTCTCGAGCATCGTGATGACCTCGCGGCGGAAGTCCTGGCCGCCGCCCTGCGCCGTGTGGTCGAAGTAGCCGCTGTCGTCGACCGGCACGGGCTGCTCGCCGATGCCCGGCTTGCCCTTGAACAGGTAGAACTCGATCTCGGGGTGCGTGTAGAACGTGAAGCCCGCCTCGGCCGCCTTCTGCAGCGTGCGCTTGAGCACGTGGCGCGGATCGGCGTAGGACGGCGTGCCGTCGGGCATCAGGATGTCGCAGAACATACGCGCGGTGGCGGGCGTCTCGCCGCGCCACGGAAGGATCTGGAACGTCGACGGGTCGGGCATGGCCAGCATGTCGGACTCGTGCACGCGGGCGAAGCCCTCGATCGCGGAGCCGTCGAAGCCGATGCCCTCGGCGAAGGCGCCCTCGAGCTCCGCCGGCGCGATGGCGACGGACTTCAGGGAACCCAGCACATCGGTGAACCACAAACGTACGAACCGGACGTCACGCTCCTCGAGGGCGCGCAGCACGAAGTCTTCCTGTTTTCCCATGCTGACAGTGTGACGACGACGTGTTACGGGCGATGTTACTGGGTCTGGTTAGCGGTATTTGCGGTGCACGTCGTCGTGCGCCGACTCGCCGGGATCCCATGACGAGATCCACGGCCCGGTGCCCTCTGACGCGTCGATGACACCGGCCTCGAGCCAGCTGAACTCGCCGTCGAGCACGCGGTCGGCGAGCGCCCGGTCCTCGTCGTCGGTGTTGTGCCACAAGCCCTCGAACAGCGCCTCGACCCGGAGCCTCGCCTGGGCGCAGAAGATGCCCGCCAGCTCGTACGCGGCGGCGCCCTGCGCGGGATCGGTCGTCCGCAGCATCTCGGCGCGGGAGCACACAGCCGCCATGGCGAACAGCTCAGCGCCGATGTCGACGATGCGGCCGAGGAAGGCCTGCTTGTACTCGAGCTTGGCCTGCCAACGACTCATGCCGTAGAACGTCTGCCTGGCCAGCTTGCGCGACGACCGTTCGACGTACCTCAGGTGCTTGGCGAGGTCGCCGAACTCGCTGAACGACGTACGGACGGTGCCCTTGCCAGCGGCGAGCTTGGGCAGCCAGGTCGCGTAGAACCCGCTGGCCTTGACCGCAGCCTTCGCCTTGGACGACAGATCCGCGTCGGCGGACGCCAGGTCGCCGGCGACGCTCAGGTGGGTGTCGACGGCCTCGCGCGCGATCAGCAGCCGCATGATCTCCGAGGAACCCTCGAAGATCCGGTTGATCCGCATGTCCCGGAGCAGCTGCTCGGCGGGCACGGCGCGTTCGCCACGCGCCGCCATCGAGTCGGCGGTCTCATAGCCGCGGCCGCCACGGATCTGGACCAGCTCGTCGGCGATCCGGCAAGCCATCTCGCTCGACCACAGCTTGGCCAGCGCCGCCTCGATGCGGATGTCCTTGCTGCCGGCATCGGCGAGCTCGGCCGACAGCTCGAACACCGCCTCCATACCGAACGTCGTTGCCGCGATGAACGCCAGCTTCTGCGAGACCGCCTCGTGCTTGCCGACCGGGCGACCCCACTGCACGCGGGCATTCGACCACTCCCGCGCGATCTTGAGCGACCACTTGCCGGCGCCGGCGCACATCGCCGGAATCGACAACCGGCCGGTGTTGAGCGTGGTCAGGGCGATCTTGAGCCCGTCGCCCTCGCGACCGATGCGGTTCTCGACCGGTACGCGTACCTGGTTGAACCTGGTCACGCCGTTCTCGATCCCGCGCAGCCCCATGAACGCGTTGCGGTTCTCGACGGTGATGCCGGGTGTGTCCATGTCGACCACGAACGCGCTGATCCCGCCGCGCTCCCCTTCGCGCTTGGGCACGACGGCCATCACGACGACGATCTCGGCGATGACACCGTTGGTGGTCCACAGCTTGACCCCGTCGAGGAGGTACGCGCTGCCGTCATCGGTCGGCACCGCGGTCGAGCCCATGCGGGCCGGGTCCGACCCGACGTCGGGCTCGGTGAGCAGGAACGCCGTCACCGCCCCGGCCGCGCAGCGGGGCAGATAGGCCTGCTTCTGCTCTTCGCTGCCGAACATCTTGACCGGCTCGGGCACGCCGATCGACATGTGCGCCGACACCAACGCGCCGAGGCTCGGATGGACCGAGCCGATCAGGGTCAACGCCTTGCCGTAGTGCAGCATCGACAGCCCGAGGCCGCCGTACGCCTGCGGGATCTTCATGCCGAAGACGCCGAGCTCGGCGAACCCGTTGATGTAGTCGTCGGGGACCAGCGCGTCGCGCTCGATCCGCGAGCCGTCGAGGCTCTCGCAATAGGCCCGGAGCTTGGCGAGGAACTCCTCGCCGGGTGCGGCCTCGCTCGCATCCTGGCGCGGATGCGGATGGACCAGCGACCAGTCGAACCGGCCCAGATAGAGCTCCTTGGCGAAGCTGGGTCGCTGCCAGCCGGACTCGCGGGCCGCCTCGGCGACCTCCCGCGCCTCCTTCTCGCTGACATCTGCCTTCGTGCCGACGGTCTCGGTGCTCATGACGTCCCCTTCGTCCCTCCGCAGTTACCTACCAGTACTACCCGCGTCTGGGGCAGGAGGGAAGAGCCGCCGATACGCTGACCCGTGCCTCAGATGCGTCTCGCCCTAGCCCAGGTCAATGCCACGGTCGGCGATCTGGCCGCCAACGCCGATCTCGTCGTCGACTATTGCCAGCAGGCGGTCGCCCAAGGCGTACACCTGATCGTCTTCCCCGAGATGGTGCTGACCGGCTATCCGATCGAGGACCTGGCGATGCGGGCGTCGCTCATCAAGGCATCACGCGCGGCTGCCGAGGACCTCGCCGTACGCCTGAAGGACGAAGGCTGCGGCGACCTCGTCGCGATGGTCGGCTTCCTCGACCAGGCGCAGCACATCACCGAGAAGGTCGGCATCCCCAAGAACGCCCCCACCAACTCCGTCGCAGTCATGCACGGCGGCGAGATCGTCACCCGCCAGGCCAAGCACCACCTCTGGAACTACGGCGTCGGCGACGAGATCCGCAACTTCGTCGCCGGCGACACGATCAACATCGTCCAGATCGGCGGCATCGACGTCGCACTCGCGATCTGCGAGGACCTGTGGCGAGACGGCCCATCGGCCGCCGCCAAGGCCGCCGACGCCGCGCTGCTGGTCGTACCCAACGGCTCGCCCTACGAGGCCGACAAGGACGACGTACGCCTGGAGCTGTGCGCGCGTCGCGCCGCCGAGGGCGAGTGCGTGCTGGCCTACGTCAACCTCGTCGGCGGGCAGGACGAGCTGGTCTTCGACGGCGACTCGATCGTGGTCGACGCCGCCGGCACGGTCCTCGGCCGGTCGGGCCAGTTCGATCCGGAGCTGCTCGTCGTCGACCTCGACCTCCCCCACGCGACCCCGACGATGCCGGGCGCCGACGAGCGCTTCGGTGGCCTCACGATCAAACGTACGATCGTCAGCTCCGAGCCGTTCGAGGCGTACGAGCCGCTGCCGACCGTCGCACAACGAGCGCATGCCGCGGCTCGAGGAGATCTGGACGGCGCTCGTCGTCGGGCTGCGCGACTACGTGCACAAGAACGGCTTCCAGTCGGTGCTGTTCGGCATGTCCGGCGGCATCGACTCCACGCTCGTGGCCGCGATCGCGGTCGACGCCCTCGGGCCGGAGAACGTCTTCGGCGTCTCCAACCCCAGCGCCTGGTCGAGCGAGCACTCCAAGTCCGACGCCGCGGAGCAGGCCCGGCGCACCGGCCTGTCGCTCGACACCGTCCCGATCGCGCCGATCTTCGACGCATACCAGGAGGCGCTGCACCTCGACGGCCTCGCCGAGGAGAACCTGCAGGCTCGCATTCGCGCGGTCATCTGGATGGGCCTGTCCAACCAGCACGGCCATCTCGTGCTGGCGTGCGGCAACAAGTCGGAGCTCGCGACCGGCTACTCCACGATCTACGGCGATGCCGTCGGCGCGTACGCCCCCATCAAGGACGTGCCCAAGACGCTCGTGTGGGAGCTCGCCAGGTGGCGCAACCAGGTCGCCGCCGAGCGCGGCGAGACGCCGCCCATCCCCGAGGACACGATCACCAAGCAGCCGTCGGCCGAGCTGCGGCCCGGGCAGTACGACTCGGACTCGCTGCCGCCCTACGACCTGCTCGACGCGGTCCTCGACGCATACGTGGAGCGCGACCTCGGCTCGGCGGACGTCATCGCCGAGGGCTTCGACCCGGCGCTGGTCGAGCGGGTCATCACGCTGGTCGACCGCGCGGAGTACAAGCGTCGCCAGTACCCGCCGGGACCCAAGGTCTCGCGCCGCAACTTCGGCCGCGACCGCCGGGTACCGATCACCCACCGCTGGCGCGAGAAGCTGTAACGAGTCTCACGTCGGCATCTCCGCCGGTTTCTGGCACGCTGGAGACATCCGTGGACTCCGAGAGGAGCCGCGAGACGACAAGGAGAACGACCATGGCTGACGCCACCCCTGAAGAGACCGCACCATACGGCTCCGGACCGGCCGCAGCGCCCGCCGCCCCGGCTGGAAGCACCGAGATCCGCAAGATCCGCACGCACCACCTCCAGCAGATGAAGGAACGCGGCGAGAAGTGGGCCATGCTCACGGCGTACGACCAGTACGCCGCCGCGACGTTCGACGAGGCCGGCATCCCGGTCATGCTGGTCGGCGACTCCGCATCCAACAACGTCTTCGCCAACGAGACCTCGCTGCCGGTGACAGTCGATGAGCTCATCCCCCTGGTCCGCGCGGTCACCCGCTCGACCACACGCGCGCTGATCGTCGCCGACCTCCCGTTCGGGTCCTACCAGCGGTCCGCCGAGCAGGCCTTCGACACGGCCGTCCGGTTCATGAAGGAAGCCAACGCCCACGCGGTCAAGCTCGAGGGCGGGCTGCCGATGGTGCCGCAGGTCAAGCTGCTCACCGACGCCGGCATCCCGGTCATGGCGCACATCGGGTTCACCCCGCAGGCCGAGCACAACCTCGGCGGCTATCGCGTGCAGGGTCGCGGCGATGCCGCCGAGCAGCTCATCGCCGAGGCCAAGGCACTCGAAGAGGCGGGCGCGTTCGCGATCGTCATGGAGATGGTGCCGGCACCCGTCGCAGCCGAGGTCACCAAGGCGCTGCACATCCCGACGATCGGCATCGGCGCCGGCATCGACTGCGACGCGCAGGTGCTGGTGTGGCAGGACATGATGGGACTGCGCACGGGCAAGGCGCCGCGGTTCGTCAAGCGCTACGCCGACCTGCACGGCGTCATGCTCGAGGCGGCCAAGGCGTACGCCGACGACGTCGCGAACGGGGCCTTCCCGGCCGCAGAGCACTCCTTCGAGAGCTGAACCCTCGCTGGGAGTGACGCTGGCTCGGGGTCCCCCGGCGATTCGCGACGCGCACGTCACGCCCAGCGGGTCTACGGACTCCAGTCCCACACGACGGCGCCCACCCAGGCAAGGCCGATCCACAGCGCGAGGCCGACAACCGGCACAGCCATCGTGAGCCGCGGCCGGGTGCGTGCCCACTTCGCGACGAGCCACACCTGAGGGACCAGCAACGCGAACGCGATCGCGACTCCCCACCACGGCGCGAAGAGCCCGGTCGACACCGAGCACCACAGGACCATGAGCAGCCCGACGACCGCGATCCACGGTCCCGAGCGATCCCACTGGAGTCGGCGTCGGCTCACTCCTTCGGCTGCTCGGCGTCGTCGTTCCACTCCGGGTCGTTGTCCCACGCCTTCGTACGCTCAGCGGCGATCTCGTAGGCGTGTGACGCCTGCTCAGCGGTGTCGTAAGGTCCGAGCCGGTCGGCCGCCCGGCAGCCTTCCTCGCCCTCGACCGTGTTGTGCTTGGTGCAGTAGTAGAACTTGCCGTCGGTCATACGCTCACCCTTTCCGAGTCCGCTCCACGCTATCCGGTTCAGCCGGGTTTGCGGCCGACTGCGTACCGGAAGTGGTTGAGCAAGTGATACCCGCCGGCCGGCGTCCGGAACCCGTTCGCCGCCGCGATCACCGTGGGCGCCAGCTCCGCCAGCGTCTCGGGGTCCTCACCCAGGAGGACGCCACGGAGCAGCGTGTCGTCGTCCGGCGCGTCCCACGGGACCTCGACCAGCCCGCTCGAGACGACCTCGAGGCCACCGGCTGCGAGCAGGCGGTCAAGAGCCCCGGCGGCCCTGAGGTCGCCGTCCGGACGAGGGTCCTCCCCCGAGGCTTCGGCGAGCGCCGCCTCGATCGTGTCGAGGTCGTTGAGGTCGCTCCCGGCCCAGTTGACGACGGCGACTGCTCCGCCAGGCGTAGCCACCCGTACGAGCTGCGCGAGCGCATCGTCGGTGTCGTCGGCGAACTGCAGGGCGTTGACCGCCGTCACCAGGTCAAAAATCTCGTCCGGCCACGGGAGGTCCTCCGCCCCGCCGGACCTGATGTCGGCCGCCGGGACGCGGTCGCGCGCCAGGGCCACCATGCCGGCAGCCGGGTCGATGCCCGCCGTCGCCAGCCCGCGCTGATCCAGATGGGCGAGCAGGTCGCCGGACCCACAACCGACGTCGAGGACGCGAGCGCCTGGACTCAGTGCGGCGGCGTCGAGCACGACAGCCCACGCCGGCTCGGCGAACCGTCCCCACAGCTCGGCCCAGCCTTCTGCCACAGCAGACCAGCCGTCCGCTTCAGCTCCGTCCATACGCGTCACGCTACCGAGCGCCGGCATTCACACCGGTTCTCTAGACTTTGCGGGTGACTGTCCTGACTGCCGGCCGCCTGTCCCCCGAGCGCGCCGTGCCCGCGTCCATCGATCGTCCCGAGTACGTCGGCCAGATCGCGCCGCTGCCCTATCGCGGATCCTACGTGCGCGACGCCGAGACCATCGAGGCCATGCGGGTCGCCGGCCGGATCGCCGCCCAGGCGCTCGATGCCGTCGAGGCCGCGATCGCGCCGGGTGTCACGACCGACGAGCTCGACCGCGTCGGCCACGAGTTCCTCATCGCCCACGGCGCCTACCCCTCGACGCTGGGCTACCGCGGCTATCCGAAGTCGCTGTGCAGCAGCGTCAACGAGGTCATCTGCCACGGCATCCCCGACGATCGCCCGCTCGAGGACGGCGACATCGTCAACATCGACATCACCGCCTACATCGGTGAGGTGCACGGCGACACCAACAAGACCTACCTCGTCGGCAACGTCGACCAGGAGTCACGCCTGCTCGTCGAACGCACCGAGGAGGCCATGATGCGGGCCATCCGCGCGGTGAAGCCCGGCCGCCAGATCAACGTCATCGGCCGGGTCATCGAGTCGTACGCCGGCGCGTTCGGCTACGGCGTCGTACGCGACTTCACCGGGCACGGCGTCGGGCCGGCGTTCCACGACGGCCTCGTGATCCCGCACTACGACGACCCGACCTACGACACCGTGATCGAGACGGGCATGACGTTCACGATCGAGCCGATGCTGACGCTCGGCGCCGTCGAGTGGGACATGTGGGACGACGGCTGGACCGCGACGACGCAGGACAAGTCGCGCACGGCGCAGTTCGAGCACACCCTGCTGGTCACCGCGCGACGGCGCGGAGATCCTGACGCTGCCCTGAGGCTCAGCGCACGAAGCCTTGACGAGGAACGCCACGACGAGGCCGATCGCGACGCCGAGCAGCGCGTCGAGCAGGAACGGTCGTCCCGTGAACAGGCCGACGGCTCCGCCGACCAGCAGGCCGAGTCCGGCGCCCACCGCGTAGCTGTACTTCGCCGGCGGCTCTGGTGGGTGGTGTTCGCTCATGGCCCGCAGCGTAGCGCCCAGCACCGCGGCTGTAACTGTTTGTGACACCGGCGCGTCGTGTCGTCAGCGGATCCAGTTGAACTCGTCCGGGTCGGGCCCGGTGCGCTGATCCTTGTTGAGCGCCGTGATGACGTCCCATGTCGGCGTCGGAGAGCTCGAAGTCGAACAGCTCGAAGTTCTCCTCGACCCGGCTCGCGCGTGACCGACTTGGGGAAGACGATGTCGCCGCGCTGGACGTGCCAGCGGAGCACGACCTGCGCCGGCGTACTTGCCGTGCGCCTTCGCGATGCCGGTGATGACCGGGTCGTCGAGCACGAGCCCCTGGGCGATCGGCGACCAGGCCTCGGTGGCGATGCCGTGCTCGGCGTTGGCGGCGCGACGTCCTCGTCCTGCGTCAGGTAGGGGTGCACCTCGATCTGGTTGACCGCCGGCACGACTCGGCCCTCCTGGATCACCCGACGCAGGTGGTTGGCCTGGAAGTTGGAGACGCCGATCGCCTTGGCGCGGCCGCTGCGGTAGATCTCCTCCAGCGCCTTCCAGGTCTCGACGAAGTCGATGTCGATGCCCGGGCAGCGGCCAGTGGATCAGGAACAGGTCGAGGTAGTCGAAGCCGAGCGCCTCGAGCGACGCGTCGAACGCCTTGAGCGCGTCGTCGTGGGCGTGGAAGCCGTTGTTGAGCTTGCTCGTGACGAACACGTCGCCGCGATCGAGGCCCGACTCGCGTACGGCCTCGCCGACGCCCTTCTCGTTGCCGTACATCTCGCGCGGTGTCGATGTGGCGGTAGCCGACCTCGAGCGCCGTCAGCGTCGCCTCCTTGGTCTCCTCGGGCGGGACCTGGTAGACGCCGAAGCCGAGCTGCGGGATCGACACTCCGTTGTTGAGGGCAATCGTGGGCACAGTGCTCATGAAGCAGAACTCCTCGGAAGTCGTGGCGTCTGGTGCGGTGTTGGCGGCCGCTGCCGACGCGCGGCCGAGCAGGCCATCACCAGCCTACGGGTGACGTGATGGCGCGCCACGCCTAACTTCCTGCCCGCGCGGTCGTTCTCGATGTGGGGACGTAGGACAGGGAGGATGAACATGCATCGAGTCGTACTCAACATGGAGCTGAGCAGCGACGACGCGTTCTCCACCGTGTCCACCGCCCTGGGCGCCATCCCGGACATCACGCTCGACGCGCCCGGCTGGACAACAACCGCCACCTCATCGTGACGATCGAGACCGACGACCCCGACCTCGTCGACATCGTCCGCGAGATCACCTGGCAGTTCGACCCGCTGGCGATCCAGCACTCCCTGCACCTCGCCGACGCCTCTGAGTCGTTCGGCTCGTCTCGACGAGCGGTGCGAATGAGCCGGCCTGTAAGCCGGATCCTGTCGGGCCACCGAGTGGCCCGGGCGACCATCCATCTGGGACGCCCATTGCTGGACGCCTCGTGCGACCTACCCGCTGACATTGGACGAGCAGCCCGTCAGCGCAGGCCCCCGAAGGGCGGCCCTCTTGGTCTTGCTCCCGGTGGGGTTTACCTAGCCGCCCCGGTCACCCGGAGCGCTGGTGAGCTCTTACCTCACCGTTTCACCCTTACCCGCACCCTCGAAAGGCCGTTGGCGGTTTGATTTCTGTGGCACTGTCCCGCACGTCGCCGTGGGTGGCCGTTAGCCACCACCGTCGCTCTACGGAGTCCGGACTTTCCTCGACACCTCATCGAGGGTGCCGCGGCCGCCCGGCCGACTCATTCGCGTCCCCCATCCTACCGCCGCTGCGCCGCATGGTGCCGTCCGCTAGGCTGGAGGTACGAAAGGGAGTAGTCCCCAACGGCTGCGTCGACATACTGACCCCACGAAGCTGTGGGTTCCGGTGCAGCAGGCCATCGCAAGGTGGCGGACGAGACTTTCGACCAGTATTTGTCAATGACAATGCCTGGTCGAAGGCTTGTCATCCGGCTCTTCGTCCAGGCGGACGAGGAGCCTTTTTCATGTACGCGGTCCTGTTGAGCGCAGCGCTGGTGTTCGTCGCCGAGCTCGGCGACAAGAGCCAGCTGATGTCGATGACGTTCGCGACCCGCTACCGGGCGCGGACCGTGATCCTCGGCGCCGGCATCGCCTGCACGCTCACCAACCTCGTCTCGGCGCTGGTCGGCAATGCGATCGGCGACGCCCTGCCCGAGCGCGCCGTACGCATCGCCGGCGGCGTCCTGTTCCTCGCGTTCGCCGCGTGGACGCTGCGCCACCTCGCGGCCGGCGAGGAGCCGAAGCCGCGCGCGAAAGGCGGCGCCGCCGTGGTCGTCGTGGGGCTCGCCTTCGTGCTCGCCGAGCTCGGCGACAAGACGATGCTCGCGACCATGACGCTGTCGACCCAGTACCACTGGCTGCTGATCTGGATCGGCAGCACGATCGGCATGCTGCTCTCGATCGTGCTGGCGGTGTTCGTCGGCCGGGCGCTTCTGCAGGTCCTGCCGATCAGGGCGGTGCACCTCGTCTCGGCGCTGCTGTTCGCCGGCGTCGGGGTCTGGATGCTCGTCGGCTAGGTCGCTCGTCTAGGGTCGGTGCGTGCTGATCCTGCTGCCGCCCTCCGAAGGCAAGACCCGACCGGCGTCCGGAGCGCCGCTCGATCTCGAGTCGCTGTCGTTCAGCCGCCTCACGCCCGTACGCGCGCAGCTGCTGCGCACCCTGGTCAAGCTGTGCAACGGCAACCCCAAACGCGCCATGGAGGTGCTCGGCCTCGGCACCACGCAGGCCGACGCGATCGAGATCAACGCGGCGCTGCCCGAGGAGCCGACCGCGCGCGCCGACGCGATCTACACCGGCGTGCTGTTCTCCGAGCTCGACCTGCCGACCCTCGACGAGGCGTCCCGCAAACGCGCCGACGAGTCACTCGCGATCGCCAGTGCGCTGTTCGGCCTGCTGCGGCCCGACGACCTGATCCCGGCCTACCGGCTGTCGGGCAACGTGACCCTGCCCCGGCTCGGCACGGTGGCGGGCCGCTGGCGTACGCCGCTCCCCCGCGCGATGCGTGAGCTCGCCGGTGACGGACTGCTGATCGACCTGCGCTCCGGGACGTACACCGCGCTCGGCAAGCCGCCCGCTGAGCTCGCCCACCGCACCGTGACGATGCGGGTGCTCCACGAGCACCAAGGCGTCCGCAAGGTCGTCAGCCACTTCAACAAGGCGACCAAGGGCCGCGATCGTACGAGGGCTGCTCGAGTCCGGCGCCGACCCCCGAACGGTCGACGAGCTGCAGTCGGTGCTGGCCGACCTCGGCTGGACCGTCGAGCGTGACGGCCAACGCCTCGACATCGTCGTCGCCGAGGTCTAGTCCGGGACGACGTTGAAGTTGCGGAGCGACGAGGTGCCGTCCGGCCACCACTGGATCGTCGTGATCGACGCCGGCGACAGCTCCATCTTGTAGATGACCTGCATCGGTGCATCGAGGGTGCGGCGCACCATCATCTTGATCGGCGTCACGTGGCTCACCGCGACGACCGTCTTGCCGGCGTATGCCTCGAGGATCCGGTCGCGCAGCCGCCGCTACCCGCTCGTCGACCGCGTCGAACGGCTCGCCACCCGGCGGTGCCACGGCCGTCGAGCCGAGCCAGTCGTCGAGCTCGGCGGGCCAGCGCTCCATGATCTCGGCGAACGTGAAGCCGTCCCACTCGCCGAAGGCCGCCTCGGCCAGGCCCGCCTCGAGCTCGACGTCGAGACCCAGCTCGCCCGCCACGACCGCAGCCGTCTCACGCGTGCGCTGCATCGGCGAGGAGACGATCGCGTCGACGCCGCCAGTCGCTTGAGCCAGCGTGGCGGCCCGCTGTGCCTGCTCCACGCCGGTCTGCGTCAGGCCGGGGTCTGCTCCCCCGCTGCCGCAGAACAGCTTGCGCTCGGTCGACTGGGTGACGCCGTGACGCAGCAGGATGATCGTGGTCGGCTCGCCGTGGACGCCGCCGCGCCAGCCGAGCTGGGCGCTCGGGGTCGGGGTGCCGCGACGGCCGCGGCGCAGACCCGGCTCGCCGACCTTCCCCGCGCCACCTGCGGCCTCGTCGTCGAGCGCGGCATTGGCGAGCGCGTCGGCGGCGGCGTTCTGCTCGCGCGGCACCCAGGTCCAGGTGACGCTGGCGGGCAGGAGGCGCCGCGCCTCGACCGCGAGCGGCTTCATGCTCTCGTGCTTGATCTTCCAGCGGCCGGCCATCTGCTCGATGACCAGCTTGGAGTCCATCCGCACCTCGACCTCCGTGGCGTCCGGCGCGTGCTCCCGGGCCATCTCGAGCCCGGCGATCAGGCCGCGAGTACTCGGCGACGTTGTTGGTCGCGACGCCGATCGTCTCGCCGCGCTGGGCGATGACCTTGCCGGTGTCGGCGTCACGGACCAGTGCACCGTACGACGACGGGCCCGGGTTGCCTCGCGAGCCGCCGTCGGCCTCGATGATGATCCGGGTCGTCACAGCCCTGACTCGGCCGTACGTACGAGGATGCGGCTGCACTCGGGGCAGCGCAGGACCTCGTCCTCGGGCGCGGCAGCGATGCTCGCGCAGGTCGGCACCGTTGAGCTCGAGCCGGCAGCCCTCACACCTGCGAGCACGGAGCGCGGCAGCACCGAGGCCGCCGTACTGCGCGCGAACCTTGTCGTAGAGCGCGATGAGGTCGTCGGGCACGCCGGCTGCGCGCTTGCGCGCGATCGGCCTGGGCATCTGCGGCCTGCTCGTCGAGCACGGCGACCGCCGCGTCGCGGGCGTCGATGGCCTGCGCAAGCTCTTCGTTGACGGCGGTGAGCTCGGCCTGGATCGCGGTCAGCCGGATCTGCGCCTCCTCGAGCTCCTCCATGACCTCGAGCTCGTCGTCCTCGAGGGTCGAGATGCGGCGCTCGAGGGCGACGAGCTCGTGCTGCAGGCTGGCGAGTCCTTGGGGTTGCTGATCGCGCCGGAGTTGAGCCGCTCCTCGTCGCGGGTGCGGCGGGTCTTGACCTGCTCGACCTCGGCGTCGGCCTTGCGCTGGTCGCGGGTCAGGTCGGACACCTCGGTGTCGGCCTCGATGCGCGTGCCGTCGAGCTCGCTCGCCTTGGCCTGCAGCTCCTCGATCTGGGCGTGCTCCGGAAGGGAGTTCTTGCGGTGCTGGAGCTGGGCGAGGACGGAGTCCTGGGCCTGCAGGTCGAGCAGGGCGGCCTGGGCGGTGGGGTCGGCTTTCACAAGGGCTACCGTACCGGCTTGCCGATCCACCCCACGGCACGCTCGAGGAGGCTGGCTCTCACGAAACGTGGGAGGTCCACGGATCGGTCACCATCGTCGAGACCCTGACCTCGATGCCGGGCAGCCGTCGCTCAGGGCCGCAGCGGCGACCGGGAGCCAGGTCCACTCCGCCGCCCAGTGCGGGACGTCGATGACAGCGCACGCTCCCGGGCCGCTCCAGGTGCTCGCTGACCGGGTGGTGCCGCAGGTCCGAGGTCACGTAGACGTCGGCGCCGGCCGCGTCCGCCGGGCCAGCAGGAAGTCGCCCGAACCGCCGCAGAGCGCGACCGTGCGTGATCGGTCGCTCGGGATCGCCCGCGACGCGGGTGGCGCTGTGGTGCGCCGGCAGCCACTCGGTCACCTGCGACGCGAAGTCCGCCAGGTCGTCATCGGCTGCCAACGTGCCGATCCGGCCGCTGCCGCGGTCGGAGGCCTTGGCGGCCGGCTCGAGCACGTCGTAGGCGACCTCTTCGTACGGGTGCGCCCGAGCATCGCGGCGCGTACGGCTTCGCGCAGCGCGACGGTCGGCCACCATCTCGATCCGGGTCTCCGCGACCTGCTCGACGCTGCCGACCTCGCCGATCGTCGGGTCGGCGCCGTCGAGCGGACGGAACGACCCGGTGCCGGTCGACTGGAACTGTGCCGAGTCGTAGTCGCCGATCGTCCCGGCACCGGCGCCGTGCATCGCCGCGGCCACCGCGTCGGCGTCTGCGTCCGGCACGAAGACGACCCACTTGTCGATCGGTTCTGCCGGATCCGCCTCGAGCGGGCGTACGTCGGTCAGTCCGAGCGCGAGCGCCATCGACTCCGAGACCCCGAGCGGCGGGCTGTCGGCGTTGGTGTGGCACGTGTGCAGCGCGATGCCGTTGCTGATCAGGTCGTGGACGACGCGGCCCTTGGGCGTGGTCGCGGCGACCCAGGTGACGCCCTTGAGCTAGAGCGGGTGATGCGTCACCACGAGGTCGGCCCCCCAGGCGACGGCTTCGTCGACGACCGCCTGCACCGGGTCGACGGCGAACAGCACCTTGCCGACCTGGCCTCCGGGTCACCGGCGACCGTGCCGACGGCGTCCCAGTCGTCCGCCCACCGCGGGTCGTACAGGCCGTCGAGGACGCCGACGACGTCACGCAGTGTGGGCATGCCCGCACTCTAGCGAGGATTCAGGCAACGACCGCGAGCGCGAGCGGGAGGACCGGAACCGGCCCCGTGCCGGCGCAGCTCGCGCGCAGCGACCGTCATGGTCCAGCGGCTGTCGACCCGGTCGTCGATCAGCAGCACGGGCTTGCCTTCGAGCGCCTGCAGACCCGCCGGCGAGCTCGGCGCTGACCGCGAACGTGCCCCACACGCCGGCGAGTCGATAGGCGCTGTTGCCGCCCGGCTCGCCGCGCGGGCCCTCGCCGACCAGGTCGAGTGTGCCGAGGTCCTGCGAGCCGGCCGATCCGGGCGATCCCGCGCGCCAGTGAGTCGACCAGCAGCGGCTCGAGACCGCGACGGGATGCTGACGACCGCGGCGGGTCGCTCGCGCCCAGTCCCAGTCCTTGAGCACCCGCACGCAGGCGCCCAGCAGCTCGTCGGTGACCGGCGCGTCCGGGGCGCCGGCCGCGAACAGCTCGCGCAGCACGCCGCCCCAGCCGAGGTCGGTCAGTCGCGCCACGGCGCGGCCTGGCTCGTAGCGCTCGTCCTCGGCGATCTTGCCCTTGGCCTCGACCCCCAGGCGGGTCGCCCCGGTCGGCCACTGCGCCCGCGGCTCGATCTCGACGCCGACCTTGTCGAGCGTGCTGGAGGCGACCTGCGCCGCCTGCATCGTCGACGGCGGTCGGGATACCAAGGGCCCGGCGCAGTTGTCGCAGCGGCCGCATGGTGCCGCCGTCGGGTCGTCGAGGTCGGCCTGCAGCATCTCCATGCGGCAGGTCGACGGCGTGCTCGTAGGTCGACCATCGACTGCTGCTCGGCAGCGCGCGCCTCGGCGATGCGTTCGTAGCGCTCGCTTGTCGTACGTCCATGGCTGCCCGGTCGCGACCCATCCCCCGTTGACCCGGCGCACCGCGCCGTCGACGTCGAGCACCTTGAGCAGCAGCTCCAACGGCGTACGCCTGATGTTGACGAGTGCCTCGAGCGCCGGCGTCGACAGCGGCGTGTCGCTGAGCGCGCCGATCACGGCGGCCGCGCGCTCCTCGCTGGGCATCGACGACGTGGCGAAGTAGTGCCAGATCTCGGCGTCCTCACGGCCCGGGAGCAGCAGGACGTCGGCGTTGTCGGTGGCGCGACCTGCGCGGCCGACCTGTTGGTAGTAGGCAACCGGCGACGACGGCGCGCCGAGGTGGATCACGAAGCCGAGGTCGGGCTTGTCGAAGCCCATGCCCGAGTGCGCTCGTCGCCACCAGCGCCTTGAGCTCGTTGTCCTTGAGCTGCCGCTCGAGCTCCTCGCGCTGCTCGGGATCGGTGCGCCCGGTGTAGGCGCGGACCGCGTGCCCGGCCTCGCGCAGCAGCCGCGCGGTGTCCTCCGCGGCGGAGACGGTGAGCGTGTAGATGATGCCGCTGCCCGGCAGCTCCGCCGAGGTGGCTCAGCAGCCAGCCGAGCCGGTCGCGCGAGTCCGGCAGCTCGAGCACGCCGAGCCGCAATGACGTACGGGCGAGGGAGCCGCGGATCGTCATGCACCTGGTCGACAGCCCGAGCTGCTCGGCGACGTCGGTCACGACCCGCGCGTTGGCGGTCGCCGTCGTCGCCAGCACCGGGCAGGTCGCCGGGCAGGCCGCCGATCAGCTCGGCGAGCCGGCGGTAGTCGGGCCGGAAGTCGTGGCCCCAGTCGGAGATGCAGTGCGCCTCGTCGACCACGAGCATGCCCATGCGGGCGATCAGGTCAGGCAGCTGCTCGTCGCGGAACCGCGGGTTGTTGAGCCGCTCGGGCGACACCAGCAGGATGTCGACCTCGTCGGCGGCGAGCTTGGCCTGGGTCTCCTCCCACTCGTGCGGGTTGGCCGAGTTGATCGCCACCGCTCGTACGCCTGCCCGGGCCGCCGCGGCCACCTGGTCGCGCATCAGCGCCAGCAGCGGAGACACCAGCAGCGTCGGCCCGGCGCCGCGCTGACGCAGCAGCAGCGTCGCGATGAAGTAGACCGCCGACTTGCCCCACCCCGTGCGCTGCACGACGAGCGCGCGGCGGTGGTCGTCGACGAGCGCCTGGATCGCCTCGAGCTGGCCGTCATGGAAGACCGCGTCGTCGCGGCCGGTCAGCTGTCGCAGCGCGGTGGTGGCGTCCAGCTCGGTGCTCGTCGTCGAAGACATGACCCCACTGTGTCAGCCGCCCCCGACACCGTCTCCTTCCGGCGCCGGCGCTGTGGACAACCGGTCAGGCCCGAGGCACCGACGACAACAGTCCCGTCGACGTCCTCGGCGCGGCGCGACCTCCGCCGTCAGGCCCCCGGCATGGAACGCGGCGACCGTACGGGGCGCCTGCTCCCGACTCGTCTCGATCAGCAGGTGTCCTCCAGGCGCCAGCCACTCGGCTGCCTCGGCGGCGATTCGTCGCTGGATGTCCACGCCGTCGGCTCCCCCGTCGAGCGTGATGTGTGGCTCGTGCTCGCGCGCCTCGGGCGGCATCAGCGCGATCGCGTCGGTCGGTACGTACGGCGCGTTGACGACGAGCAGGTCGACCCGGCCCCGCAACGAGGCGGGCAGCGGGTCGAACAAGTCACCTTCGTACACCGCACCACCCAGCGGTTCGATGTTGCGGCGTGCACAACGTACGGCGGCCGGCTCGATGTCGGACGCATGCAGCTCGACGCCGCCGACAGCAGCGTGGATCGCAGCTCCGACAGCGCCTGACCCGCAGCACAGGTCGACGACCACGGCACCGGGTGCGCGCGAGCGTGACTGCCTCGCGGACCAGCACCTCAGTACGCCTGCGCGGGACGAACACCCCGGGCTCGACGACGATCCGCAGCCCGCAGAACTCGGCCCAGCCGACGATGACCTCCAGCGGCAGCCCGGCGACCCGTTGCCCGACCATCGCCTCGAGCTCGTCAGGCGTACGCGCCTCGGCGATCAGCAGCTCAGCCTCGTCCTCGGCAAAGACGCTGCCAGATGCTCGAAGGCGGGTCGACGATCTCGCCGTGGCATCTCGAAGGCATGCACGTCATCGTGGCATAGCGCCGCGCTCACGGACGATGCCAGGAAGCTGCCAACACATCTTGTCCGGCGTCTTCCCGTAGAGCGGCAGGTCAGGGACGATGAGGACGAAATCGTGGCCGCATGTTTTCACAGGACGTGAGGACCGTTAGGTCGTCGAAGCCGTGGGTACGGCGATGAGTATCCCGACTACGCGATGGAGGAACTCATGACCACAGCACGAGACATCATGACCGGAGGGGTGCAGTGCGTCGATGTCAACGAGACGCTCGTCCAGGCCGCACAGAAGATGCGCGACCTCGGCGTCGGCGCGCTGCCGATCTGCGGCGAGGATCACCGCCTCAAGGGCATGCTGACCGACCGCGACATCGTCGTGAACTGCGTCGCCGACGGCATCGACCCCGGCACCAAGACCGCGGGCGACCTGGCGCACGGCAAGCCCGTCACGATCGGTGCGGACGACTCGATCGAGGATGCGCTGCACACCATGACCGAACACGCGGTGCGGCGCTTGCCCGTGATCGACGGGTACGAGCTCGTCGGCATCGTCAGTCAGGCTGACGTCGCGAAGAACCTGCCCGAGGACCGCGTGGGCGAGCTCGTCGAGGCGATCTCCGGAGCACCCAACAACGACGGCTGAGCCCAAGACGCAACAGTGCCAGCCCAAGCGCTCATGGCACGCACCCACGACGTGGCGCGGGATGAGGCCAACGACCGAGGCCACAGGCGGAACCGACCATTGTGGTGGGCGAAGAGGGACTCGAACCCCCGACCTTCCGGGTGTAAACCGGATGCTCTAACCAACTGAGCTATTCGCCCTCAGGACCAGCGGAACGATACCGCAAGCGGCGCACAGGACCCGCATTTGCGGGGCGGCAGGAAAAGCAGAACCGCGGCTGCCAAGGTCTCGGGTCCCTGGCAGCCGCAGCAGATCCAATCAAACCGTATTGACGGGTTCAACCGCAGCGAATTTGGGAAGATTTCAGTAAAGATCAGCAACTGCTGCGTGGTACTCCGAGAGATCGCGCTGATCGCCGATCCCCATCTGCACCTTCCACCTCACGATCCCCTCCAGATCGATCACGTATGTCCCACGGTTGGGCGCTCCGGCATCGGTCGTTGAACGTGTCGTACGCCTTGGCAACTTCGCCGTGCGGCCAGAAGTCGCTGAGGATCGGGAACGTAAGTCCGTCCCGGTCCGAGAACGCCCGGTTGGCGAAGAAGTGATCGCACGACACCGCCAGAATCTGCGTGTCTGCAGCCTCGAATGCGTCGACGTCGTCGCGGAGCTGCCCGAGCTCGTCACTGCAGATCCCGCTGAACGCGAACGGGATGAACACCAGCAGGACGTTCTTGTCGCCGCGGAACGACGAGAGCGTGATGTCCTCGCCGTGCTGGCTCTTGAGGGTGAAGTCCGGCGCGACAGATCCGACGTCGAGGCTCATGATTCGAGCCTATCGACGCCGCTGCATCGAGAGCTCAGCGCTTGTGAGCCGTCAGCCTGGTCGAGGCCCATTCGTCGGAGGCCGAAGACGTCGTGGTCGTCGACAGACCCGCGATCGGGGCAGCCTCCACGACGTCGGCGCCGGGTACGTATCCGGGTCGGCCCACCTTGGGGGTGAACAGCCAGACCGAGCCACCCTCGACGAGATCCTGCAGCGCGTCGACCAGCGCATCGATGAGATCGCCGTCCTTGTCGCGCCACCAGACGATCACACCGTCGACGACATCACCGTGGTCACCATCGACCAGATTGTTGCCGGTGACACGCTCGATCTCGACACGGAGCTCCTCGTCGACGTCCTCATCCCAGCCAAGCTCCTGGATGACGGTGTCAGGACCGAAGCCCAACTTGCCCGCGTCCACCGCGATGTCTCCCTACGTTCGTGGAAAACCTACTGAAAAGTAGGTATGTCAGCACTGTTGCCGCTAACACAGTAGCGAACCCGGGGTGGAATGATGGACACGTCCACAAGACTTCTAGGGAGCAACCATGCCGCAATCCGGCCCCGAACGACCGGCTGTCATTCACGAGGGTCTGCCGACCCAGTTGCCCGACATTGATCCGGACGAGACATCCGAGTGGGTCAGCTCACTCGACGAGATGATCGACAGCCGCGGCCGCAGCCGTGCGCGTTACGTCATGCTCAAGCTGTTGGAGCGCGCCCGCGAGCAGAACATCGGCGTGCCCGCTCTGCGCAGCACCGACTTCATCAACACGATCCCGCCCGAGCGCGAGCCGTGGTTCCCCGGCAACGAGGCGATCGAGCGACGCATCCGGTCCTACATCCGCTGGAACGCCGCCGTCATGGTGTCGCGCGCCAACCGGCCGGGTCTCGGCGTCGGTGGACACATCGCGTCCTACCAGTCGGCGGCCAGCCTCTACGAGGTCGGCTTCAACCACTTCTTCCGCGGCAAGAACCACCCCGGCGGCGGTGACCAGATCTACTTCCAGGGTCACGCGGCTCCCGGCATCTATGCCCGGTCGTTCCTCGAGGGCGGCCTCAGCGAGACGCAGCTCGACCGGTTCCGTCAGGAGCACTCGCACGGCGAGGGCAACGGCCTGTCGTCCTACCCGCACCCGCGCCTCATGTCGGACTACTGGGAGTTCCCCACGGTCTCGATGGGCCTCGGCGCGATCAACTCGATCTACCAGGCTCGGTTCAACCGCTACCTGCACAACCGCGGCATCAAGGACACGAGCCAGCAGCACGTATGGACGTTCCTCGGCGACGGCGAGATGGGCGAGCCCGAGTCGCTCGGCGCGATCGGCATCGCGGCTCGCGAGGAGCTCGACAACCTCACGTTCGTCGTCAACTGCAACCTGCAGCAGCTCGACGGTCCCGTGCGTGGCAACGGCAAGATCATCCAGGAGCTCGAGTCCACGTTCCGTGGCGCCGGCTGGAACGTCATCAAGGTCGTCTGGGGACGCGAGTGGGACGACCTGCTCGCCCGCGACACCGACGGCGTCCTGGTCAACCAGATGAACCGCACGCCCGACGGCGAGTTCCAGACCCTCTCGGTCGAGTCCGGCGCCTACAACCGCGAGAACTTCTTCGGTCCCGACCCGCGCCTGCGAAGATGGTCGAGCACCTGTCCGACGAGGAGATCGAGCGTCTCCCCCGCGGCGGCCACGACTACCGCAAGGTCTACGCCGCGTTCGACGCCGCGCAGAAGCACACGGGTCAGCCGACCGTCATCCTCGCCCACACCATCAAGGGCTGGCTGCTCGAGTCGTTCGCGGGCCGCAACGCGACCCACCAGATGAAGAAGCTCACCAAGGACGACCTCAAGGGCTTCCGCGACCGCCTCAACATCCCGATCTCCGACGCCCAGATCGACGGCAGCGACATCGCGCCGTTCTACCACCCGGGCGAGGACAGCGAGGAGATGCAGTACATGCGGGCCCGCCGCGAGGCGCTCGGTGGATCGCTGCCCAAGCGCATCGTCAACCCCGCCAGCATCAAGCTGCCCGAGGACAAGATGTACGACGAGCTCAAGAAGGGCTCCGGCAAGCAGCAGATCGCCACGACGATGGCGTTCGTACGACTGCTGCGCGATCTCATGAAGGATCCCGAGATCGGCCACCGCATCGTCCCGATCGCGCCCGACGAGTACCGCACGTTCGGCATGGACTCGATGTTCCCGTCGGCCAAGATCTACAACCCGGCCGGCCAGACGTACGAGTCGGTCGACCGCAAGCTGCTGCTCGCCTACAAGGAGTCGGCGCAGGGCCAGCTCCTGCACGAGGGCATCAGCGAGGCCGGGGCGATGGCCTCGGCGATCGCGGCCGGCAGTGCGTACTCGACGCACGGCGAGCCGATGATCCCGGTCTACCTCTTCTACTCGATGTTCGGATTCCAGCGCACTGCTGACTCGATCTGGGCGATGGCCGACCAGCTGGCCCGCGGCTTCCTGATCGGCGCCACCGCCGGTCGTACGACGCTGACCGGCGAGGGCCTGCAGCACGCCGACGGCCACTCGCCGCTGATCGCGCAGACCAACCCGGCCGTGGTGCACTACGACCCGGCCTACGGCTTCGAGATCAGCCACATCATGAAGTACGGCCTCGAGCGGATGTACGGCTCCAGCGAGACGTTCCCCAACGGCGAAGACATCATCTTCTACCTGACGGTCTACAACGAGGCGATCAACCAGCCGGTCGAGCCGGAGGAGGTCGACGTCGAGGGCATCCTCAAGGGCGCCTACCTCTATCGCAAGGCGACCGGTGGCGAGGCCTCCGCGCGCATCATGGCGTCGGGCGTCTCCGTGCCATGGGCGCTCAAGGCCCAGGAGATCCTCGCGGCCGACTACGGCGTCGAGGCCGACGTCTGGTCAGTGACGTCGTGGAACGAGCTCGCTCGCGACGCCGTTGCCGCCGAGAAGTGGAACCTCAACCACCCCGGCGAGTACAGCCGCATGCCCTACATCACGGTCAAGCTCATGGACACGTCCGCGGTGACGGTCGCCGTGAGCGACTACATGCGCGCCGTGCCCGACCAGATCGCCCGCTGGGTGCCCGGTCCGTGGCAGTCCCTCGGCACCGACGGGTTCGGTTTCGCCGACACCCGCGCCGCTGCCCGGCGTACGTTCCAGGTCGACGCCGAGTCGATCGTCGTGTCGGTGCTGCAGACGCTGGCACAGCGGGGCACGGTGCGACCCGAGACGGTGCGTGAGGCCTTCAACCGCTTCCGCATCGACGATCCGACCGCAGTCGCAGACGTGGCGCAAGAGGGCGGGGACGCCTGAGCCCGGGAGTCAAACCCTCACAAGCACCTCTCAGGGTCGCCCAATAGGATGGCGACCATGCGTCAACGGCCCTACCACTTCGCGGTGTGTCTCTCGATCGTCGTGGGACTGGCAGCATTCATCGCGTCGAAGAAGTACGACGTCCCGTTGCGCGACCCTGATGGCTTCCTCGGACCGGCCTACATCCGCCTGCCCGTCATCGGCCTGCTGTTCTTCGCTGCCGGCATCGCTCCCCCGGCGTTCCGGCGCTCGAGGCGTACGTTCACCGGCACCCCGCAGTGGCGCCGGTCGCTCGACCACAGCTCGCCAATCACGAGTCGTCTTCTCGACGCGTTCGTCACGACGTTCTTCTGGGGCCTCGTGGCGGGCATCGCGTCGATCGGGTGGACGGCGGCCGAGGGCTCGACGGCAGGGCGGGTCGCCGTCGTGGTCGTGGCCTTGGCAGTCGTGGTGGGCTTCGCCTCGATGGAGCTCAGGAGCCAGACCACCACCGGCATGACCACGATCTCCCGCCTGACGGAGATCGTGGTCCTCGACGAGTCGACGTTGCGGCCGCTCTCGTGGCGCCGCGCGATCGCCCGGCAGAGCATCCGCATCGTGCTGCCGCTGCTCGCCGTACGCACTGTCGCGGCCTACACCCACCCCTACATCGGCGACTGGGCGTGGCTCGGCGTCCTGCTGATCCCGCTGTGGCTGACAACCAACGGCGCAGACCGCCTGGTCGCCGCGCGGCGGTTCGAAGCCAATCGCATGCCCGCCGACCTCACGCCGTTGCGCGCCCGCGAGACGCCTCCGCGGTTGTTCCAGTTCATGGACATCATCCGCGAGGAGTGGACCTGGCGACGCGTCCTCTACATCGTGCTCGGGCTCGTCTCGTTCTACATCTGTTACGTCAGCTATCGAAACCTCAAGAGCGACCTGCCGCTTGCCCGCGAAGGTGTGCACTTCGACAAGCAGATGCTCGACATCGACTACTTCTTGTTCTTCAACCACAACCCGGCGCCGGTGCTCCATGACCTGCTGGGGACCGGATTCGCCGCCCAGGTGCTCTCCGTCATCTACGTCGCCTATCTGCCGCTGATCCCGCTGACGCTCGGCGCCTTCCTCGTCTGGGGCAAGGACCTCTCGCTCGGTGCCTGGTATGCCACGGCGCTCAGCCTCAACTGGGTGCTGGGTGTCATCAGCTACTACATCTTCCCGACGTTCGGCCCTGCCTTCGTCCAGCCCTCGATGTTCGCCGGCCTGCCCGAGACCAGCGCCGAACAGTTACAAGGAAGCCTGTTCCGGGCCGCGACGAAGTTCTATGAAGACCCGGCCGGCGGCAGCACGTACGGCATTGCAGGCTTCGCCTCGCTCCACGTCTCGGTCGTGGTCTCGGCCGCACTGTTCCTCCGCGCGACCAACCAGCGCAAGGTCGTGCAGCTGATCGGCTGGGTCTACCTCGGGCTCGTGGTGCTGGCGACGATCTACTTCGGCTGGCACTACCTCGCCGACGACGTCGCAGGTGCCTTCATCGGCTGGGCGGCCGTGGTGATCGGGGCCTGGGCGACCGGCAACACCAAGCGGCAGCGCCGCAAGGAGCAGGTCGAGCTCGAGGCTCCGCCGCCACTCGAGGCGAGGCCGGCCGTTCCTAGCTGATGGCCGGTTCGACGCCGTCTGCAAGCACCGGGGGCACGCTCTCCAGGGCGAACTGGTCGCCGCGGCGCAGCAACGCCCGCCAGCGCCCGCGGTGGTAGTTCGCCGGTTCGTTGGCCGCGATGAACGCCGTCACGAGGCGGCAGAACTCCTCCGGATGGTCCTTGTGGGGGAAGTGCCCGGCGTCATTGAGAACGTGAACATCGGAGACCTGCGTGGGCGCGAAATCAGCGTGCTTCGACGGAATGACCATGTCGTGGCGCCCCCAGACGACCAGCACCGGCATCAAGCGAGCCAGGTAGCTGCGATCGGTCATCGTGACGAACTGACCCCGCCAGTTGAGGACGTGGCTCGTCACACGCTGCACCGCCCTGCGGGTCGCCGGGTCGGCCAATGACTCGTAGATCCGGGCGACCTCGTCGAGGTCGCGAGTGGCGTGCAACGGGCTGCGCGACAGCGTCCGCATGGTGCCGCCCACGAGCGAGCGCCAGGGTCGGAACGTCGCGGCGGCGATCGCTGCGCTGCTGCCGGGGAGGGTGAGGAATCGGATCAGCGGCGTGACCTCCTTGCCGAGGCCACCGGTCGAGACGAGCACGACCCGCTCCGTGCGGTCAGGGAACTGATAGGCGAACTGCATCGCGACGCCACCACCGAAGCTGTGCCCGACGACCGTCACCTTGTCGATGCCGAGCACCGTCAGGAGGTCTCGCATGCCGTTGGCATAGCCGCCGAGCGAGTAGTCGGCGTCGGGCTTGTCGGACTCACCGTGGCCCAGCAGGTCGGGCGCGATGACCGTGAAGTGCTCCGACAGGGTTGGTATGACGTCCAGCCAGGTCGACGAGTCGCAGGCAAGACCGTGCAGCAGGAGCAACGCCGGGCCGGAACCAGAGATGCGGAACGCTCGCCGGTAGCCGTGCACCACCAGGTATTGGACGTCCTCGACGCTTTCCATCCGAACATCCTAGGGCTGGCCTGTCTGGCCGTCCGGGCAACCCCTGCGCGGTGTGCGGGATCGCATGCCCCCCTCGTTAGACTCAACGCGTGCCGTCTCCCTTGTCAGTCCGCGAACAGCTCACGGACATCCTCGTTCGCGTCGTCGGCTGTCCCGCCGACTCAGTCGTGCCGGAGGCAAGTCTCAAGGAGCTCGGCACGGACTCGCTCACGATCGTCGAGCTGGCTGAGGAGCTCGGCCGGCGCTTCGACGTCTATCTCTCCGATGACACCGTCGACGCTCTCGTGACGGTCCAGGACGCGATCGACGCGGTCGTACGCCATGACGGCGCGACACCACCGGCACGCAGCGGACGGGTGCCCACGGTGCTGGAGTCCCCGGCGCCACCAGAGCGCGACGAGGAGCACGTGCGCCGTCGGCGCCTGGCCGAACGCCTGATCATCTGGTTCGCCCTCATCGGCGCAGGTCTCGGCGCCATTCTGGGCTTCGGAGGGTCGGCGCTCATCGATGCGACCGGTCTCAGCTCGGTCGACCTGGCACCGATCAGCAATCCCACCACGGCTCCCTCGACCACGGCGACACCGACGCCCACGCCCGAGCCCACCGAGACGACCCCGACCGAGTCGGATGAGCCGGAGCCGACGATCAACGTGTCGAAGCCCCAGGTCTCGCCGGGCGAGCGGTTCGTCATCGAGGGCACGTTCCCCGCCGTCGGCGACGGCGCTGAGCTGCAGGTCCAGGTCAAGGACGAGGGCAGCGACTGGGACGACTTCCCGATCGAGACCACGACCAGGGGTGGCGGCAAGTTCAAGACTGAGCTCTACACGTCACGCACGGGCGAGCGGCAGTTCCGTCTGCTCAACAAGAAGACCAACGACGCCACGCCCGCGGTGACCGTGCAGATCGGCTAGAGCCCGCCTAGATGACCTGGTGCAGCCAGCGGACGGGTGCACCGTCGCCGGCGTGACGGAACGGCTCCAGCTCGGCATCCCACGCCGTGCCCAGCAGTCCGTCGAGCGCGGTCTCCATGTCGACCTCGCCGAGCGCGACCTTGACGCGGAACGCCTTGATCCGGTCCTCGGGGATCAGGATGTCGCCGTGCAGCCCGGCCATGGCGTGGAAGATGCCGAGGGACGGCGTGTAGGAGTAGCGGGCACCCTCGGTGGATGCGGTCGGCTCCTCGGTGACCTCGAAGCGCAGCTTGTCCCAGCCTCGCAGCGCCGAGGCCAAGGCAGCAGCCGTGCCGGCTGCGGCTTGCCACGACAGCTCGGCGCGGTAGGTGCCCGGCTCCGCCATCTGCGGCACCCAAGCGATGTCGGGAGTACCGCCGAGCACGCCAGAAGCAGCCCACTCCACATGCGCGCACAGCGCAGACGGAGCTGAGTGCACGAAAAGAACACCCCGGGTCGGGGTGGTCGGCGAAGACATATTCATCGGTGCCTCCCTAGTGTCGCCTTCCCCAGCGTCTTGGGAGCACCTGAGACCATTGTGACGCATGTTCTCCTGTACGGACAACATCCAAGCCGAAGGGAATGTCGGATGACGACGACTGTGGCGGACAATCCCGCTTCGTCCAGGTTCGAGATCACGGTCGACGACGAGCTCGCCGGGTTCCTCGACTACCGCAAGGACGGCAACGAGTACGCCTTGCCGCACACCCGGATCTACCCTCAGTTCGAGGGTCGCGGCCTCGGTTCAGAGCTCGTCAGCGGCGCGCTCGCCGAGATCGGCTCGCGCGGCGGCACCGTGCTCCCCTATTGCCCGTTCGTCCCCAAGGTCATCCGCGATCATCCCGAGTTCCTCGAGCTCGTGCCCAAGGATCAGCGGGACACCTTCGGCCTCTAGGCGCTGCCTAGCGCCCGCCGCGCTGGCGGCGCTTGGGCCAGACCGCCACGACAGCCGGCCGCGGCACCGAGCCCGGGCCGTCGGGCCAGGTCGACGCCGGTGCCTCGACCGATGCCCCGGAGACCTCGCCGGGATGCTGCACGCAGACCATGACGCGCTCACGGTCGACGTACGGCCCGCAGGTCTCGGCACCGTTCGGCACGCTGAGGAACTGCTTGACCTGCCCGCGGTACTTGCCCTCGAGAGCCAGCGCGAACAGTCCGTCGTGGGACCCGAGGGCGTTGCCGTCGGTCGAGATCCACAGGTTGCCGTAGCCGTCGAACGCCAGGTTGTCGGGACACGAGATCGGCGACACCTGGCTCTTGTCGAAGCCCGCGAAGTAGGTCGAGGGGTCCTGCGGGTCACCGCACAGCAGCAGGACGTTCCAGCCGAACTTCGTGGCGCCGGAGTTGTTGTGCGACTCCGTGAGCTCGATGACGTGACCGTTCTTGTTGTTGGTGCGCGGGTTGGCTTCGTCTGCCCCGGCGGCACCGGTGGCACCGCGATTGCTGTTGTTGGTCAGTGCGATGTAGACCTTGCCGGTCTCGGGGCTCGGCTCGACGTCCTCGGGGCGGTCCATCTTGGTGGCGCCGACCTTGTCGCCGGCCTGGCGGGTGAACAGCAGCACCTCCTCGGCGGTCATGCCGTCGACGTACGAGTGGTTGCCACGGACCAGCGGGATCCACTCGCCGCTGCCGTCGAACCGGCCGTCGTCGGGGAGCGCGCCGGAGCCGTCGATCGGCCCGGAGTCGCCCGTGAACTTCGCGACGTACAGCGTGCCCTCGTCGAGCAGCTTCGCGTTGTGACGTCGGGCCGTTGCGCTCTGGCCGCGGGCCACCCGCTTGTCGGACACGAACTTGTAGAAGTAGTCGAACCGCTCGTCATCGCCCATGTAGACCGCGACACGGCCGTCGCTCGTGATGCGGGGCTGTGCCGCCTCGTGCTTGAACCGTCCCAGCGCCGTGCGCTTCTTGGGCGTCGCGTGCGGATCGTAGGGGTCGACCTCGACGACCCAGCCGAAACGGTTGGGCTCGTTGGGTTCCTTGGCGATGTCGAACCGATCATCGAATCGCTCCCACTTGCGCTCGGTGGCGGCGCCGGCGATGCCGTAGCGCTTGAGCCGTGCGGCCTGGACCGGCTCGGTCACGGTCGCCGCGTTGGCGAAGTACTGGTTGATGTTCTCCTCGGCCGTCAGCCACGTCCCCCACGGCGTCAGCCCGCCCGAGCAGTTGTTGAGGGTGCCGAGCACCGTACGCCCGCGGGGGTCGGCCGATGTGCGTACGAGCGGGTGTCCGGCGACCGGGCCGGTCAGCTCGAACGCAGAACCGGTGTGCAGGCGACGGTTCATGCGGTGGCCGACGATCGGGCGCAGCGAACCGTCGCGGTCCGACTCCTTGACCGCGACGACACTCAGGCCGTGAGCCGCCCACGCGATCTCCACCTGCTCGCGCGTCGGGTTGGCGGCGTCGTACGCCGGGAACATCAGCGTCTCGCTCGTGTACTCGTGGTTGATCACCAGCAGCTTGGTGTCCCGCCCATACGGCAGGAGGCCCAGGAAGTCGTTGTTGAAGCCGAACTGGCGGCGCTGTGCCGCAGCGGTCTGCGCGTGCACGTCGAACGCCGGTGCGCCCTTGAGCACCGGATCCCCCCACGCGATGACGACCTTCTTGTCATATCCCTCCGGCACGACGACGTCATCGATGACGTTGGGCGGCACGGTCGAGAATCCGAGCCCGGGCGCGAACCCCTTCGACGACGCCTTGGACCTGGGCGCCGCTGCCGCCGAGCCACCGCTGAGGGCGGGCGCAACCAGACCCGCAACTCCGACGACCGCGCCGGCCCGCAGCACGCCACGGCGGGAGACCGCTGAGCGCATCATGTCGCCGAAGTACTCGTTGCCCGAACAGTTGGGCGCCTCCTGCGCGCAGGCGTTGCCGCACCGGTAGAGGCACGTCACGGAGGACCGTCCCGGGCGATGGGGCGACTGGTCGTCGTTCTTCTGGCGGGGTTCGATCGTGAACATGCGGGTCCTCCCGAGTCGTCGGTTTACTGAGGCCGACGCTAGGGGCGGCGGTCGGCGGGCAGCCCAACGTCGAGTGAACGTCCGGTGCACAGCGGCGCACGCATGACCTTCGGGGATCCGGGTAGGGAGTCGTCGTGGCAGACGAGGCTCTGGAGGACAGCGTTCGACGTCTCGCCGAGGCGCTCAAGCCCGGCGACTTCGATGCGACCCTCGAGGCGATCACCTTGGCGGCCGTCGAGGTGCTGCCCGATGTCGACTACGCCTCGATCACGGTCAAGCACGCTGACGACAGCATCGACACCGTCGCGCCGACCGGCGATCTCGTCCTCGACCTCGACGCCAAGCAGTACGAGCTCAAGGAGGGCCCCTGCTACGACGCGGCCGTCACAACAGCGCACGTCATTGCGCCGAACATGGCGACGGACGAACGCTTTCCTAGCTACGGGCCTTACGTCGTGTCGAAGGGCATCCACGCGCAGGCGGGCCTCCGTCTGTTCGACGCGCCCGCGTCACAGGGCGCGCTCAACCTCTATTCGCACCGCTCCGGAGCGTTCGAGGACTTCTCGACGCTGGCGAACCTGTTCGCCCACCAGGCAGCGGTCGCGATCGGCTATGCACGCGAGATCGCCGATCTGAACGACGCGATCCGCACACGTACGACGATCGGCCAGGCGGTCGGGATCATCATGGAGCGCTATGAGCTCAACGACGAGCGCGCCTTCGCGTTCCTGACCCGGCTCTCGCAGCACCGCAACGTCAAGCTGCGGCTCGTCGCTGCGGAGATCGTCGCGGACGTGGAGCGGCGTCGCAACTGACTCAGTCGACGACGTGGACCGCGATGTCGTTGTCGCGCCACAGGTCGATCACGGCCGGCTTGTCGTCCCATGCCTCCAGCACCGTGAATCCGTCGTCGGCGATCTGGGCCAGGATGTCCTTCTTGATCTGGACGTCCTTGCGATAGTCGCCGACGATCCGCATGTAGAGAGCGTCATACGGAATGCCGTGCTCGACCAGCCAGTCGAGCGTGAGGTCACGCCAGATGAACTCGCGCGAAGTCACCACGAGGATCGCCAGCCCCTTGTCACGCTCGGCTCGTGCGGCCTTGACGACCTTGGGCCGCGGCGGGCAGGTGGCCGACGCCGCGTGGAACGCGTGGAAGTCCTTCTCCTTGCCCTCGATGAAGTGCTCGATCGTCGTGGTGTCGCACAGGGTGCCGTCCATGTCGAAGATCACCGCGTCACGCATGTCTCGATTGTGTCGTACCTGCGGCTTCAGGGCTCAGATCGGACTATCGCCATCGCCGATCGACCGGCGTACCGTCGATTTGGGGTACAAGCAGAGGAAGCAGACATGTTGAGTGATTCTGAGATCTACGCAGTCCTCCCGGCTTCGGACATCGGACGAGCACGGAGCTTCTACAGCGAGAAGCTCGGTCTCGAGCCGGCCGAGGAACGCAGCGACGGGCTGATCTACCAGGCCAAGGGCGGTCCCAAGTTCTTGTTGTACGAGACCCAGTTCGCCGGCACGGCGCAGAACACCGCGATGAACTTCGTCACCGGAGATCTCGACGCCGAGATGGCCGACCTGCGCAGCCGAGGCGTGACGTTCGAGGACTACGACTTCCCGGGACTCAAGACCGAGAACGGCGTTGCCGAGTACGACGGTGGCCGTGGAGCCTGGTTCAAGGATTCCGAGGGCAACATCTTGGCCGTCGGCGAGATGAGCTGTGACGTTCGTTGTAGGGAGGGCGGGGCTCGAACCCGCGACCCAGGGATTATGAGTCCCCTGCTCTAACCAGCTGAGCTACCTCCCCTAGGGAATGCGGGCTTAGCCTAACCGTATGGAACCCACACCACTTGAGCCCGTCGACGAGACGTGGGAACGCGCGCTGGTGGTCGTGGCGCATCCGGACGACGTCGAGTTCGGCGCCGCCGCTGCGATCGCGCGCTGGACCGGCCAGGGCAAGACCGTCGTCTACTGCATGGTGACGAGCGGCGAGGCCGGGATCGACGGCATCGCTCCCGACGAATGCCGCGAGATCCGCATCGGCGAGCAGATCGCGTCGGCGAAGATCGTCGGCGTCGAAGCCGTTGAGTTCCTTGGCCTGCCCGACGGCACCATCGAGTACGGCGTGGCGCTGCGCCGCGCGATCACCGAGGTCGTGCGCAAGCACCGGCCGGAGATCATCATCACCAACAACTTCCGCGAGACGTGGGGCGGATCGATGCCCAACCAGCCCGATCACATGGCGGTCGGCCGCGCGGCGCTCAACTCCGCCGGAGATGCGGGCAACCGGTGGATCTTCCCGGACCAGCTGATCGACGGCCTCGAGCCGTGGGGCGGCGTCAAGCAGGTGTGGGCGGCGGGTTCCCCCGACAGCCGTCATGGCGTTGACACGACGGACACGTTCGACCGCGGCGTCGAGTCGCTCAAGGCCCACAAGGCGTACATCGATGGCCTCGGCTGGGAGAACTTCGACCCGGCCGAGTTCCTCGAAGGCATGTCGCGGCCGACCGGATCACGCCTCGGCGTCACCCACGCGGCGTCGTTCGAGGTCTTCTCGATGACCTGGGGCGAGTAACTAGCGCTGAGCGTGACGAGTCTGCAGCGCTCGTGTACGGCGTCGGTCGCCTGCAACTCGTGGTCCCGACCGGCACCGCCGCGAGCAGCACTGGGCCCGACGTCGATGCGGTACGGCAGCAAGCGTCGAGTACGCACGCTGTCCCGGATGCTGCGCCGGGAACAGCACGAAACGCGACAGCCGGCCGAGCCCTGTCGTCGCGAAGAGGATGTCGGCGTGCGCACCGCCGAACAGCGGCAGCCGCAGCGACAGTCCGTAGATGTCCGGCAACGCCTCCGGGATCCCGATCGCCCTCGACACGCGCACGCAGCCCAGTCGAGGTGCCCGGCTCGTCGATCCACGGCACGCCGATGCCGTGCCTCAGCCCCTAGCGTCTCGATCGTCGCCGTGTGCAGCTGCCCTTGGGGTGCAGGGGCTTGCGAGCCGGGCCGGATCCGCGCCGCAGCACGCGAACACGCCTGCGAGCGCCTTGCCCGACAGCGCGGCAGCGCCGCGTCCCAGTCTGCTCGGCGCTCGGGCTTGATGTCCACGTGAGGCCGCGTACCCCGCGACGGCCGACCTGATCGCAAGCATCGGACCCGAAAACCACGAAACGGCGCCGAGATCGGCGCCGTTCGGGTGATGCTCCCCCACTTGGACTCGAACCAAGAACCCTCCGATTAACAGTCGAATGCTCTGCCAATTGAGCTATGGGGGATCGGCTCCTCTTGCGGAGGAGCACGGTCAACTACTTTAGCAAGCCGCCTTCGGAGTTGTCGCATCGCCTTGGCCTCGACCGTGCGCACCTGGGCGACGGTCAGGCCGAGGCGTTCGCCGACCACCCGGCGAGGCATCGGGACGGCCAGCGGATCGCCCAGACCGAAGCGCAGTCGGAGCACCTCGGCGAGCTCGTCGGGCATCCCGTCGAGCAGGTCGACGTCGGCCGGTTCGGGCTGCGATGCCGGCCGATCCTCGTCGCCGAGCGGTTGCTCGGGGCGGTGCTCGACCGTCATCGCGGCGCCGATCCAGTGCCAGGCGTACGTCGCCAGCCGCGCACCACGATCGGGATCGAACCGGTCGATCGCGCGGATCAGGCCGATCGCGCCCGACTGCACGGCGTCGCGCAGCTCCTCGCCGCTGAGGCCGCGGAGCCGGGCCCGCATCGCCACGGCCCGCATGCCGGCAGTGATCAGGGCTTCGCGCGCGTTGCGGTCGCCGCGTCGTGCCAGCCGGGCGAGCGCGATCTCCTCGGCGGCGTCCATGCGGCGGCAGCGAGAGCAGCTCGCGTACGAATCGGTCCATGCCACCAGCCTCGGGCGGCGCGACGGACCAGCGCCGGCGTCGCGGGCCGACCTGTGGACCGTCGGCGCGTGCGCGGGTCAGCTGGGGATGTCGCCGCCGAGCGAGCGGTCGCGCAGCGTGCGGAACTGCTGCTCGAGGGCGATCAGCTCGCCGAACATGCGGTTGTAGGACTCGGCCTGCTCGATCGGGTTGGTGCGCTGCAGCTTGGACTTGACCTCGGTGATGCGGCGCCCGCAGGTCAGCAGCTGCAGCCGGAGGATCACCGACGCCACGACCGCGGCGGTGTTGCTCTCGCGCGCCCGCATCGGCTCGACCGCGGCAACCGACAGCACCCGCTTGGCGTCGTCGTCGTGGACCGACTCGGCCAGCCTGGGCAGCCAGTTGGAGTCCGGGCCGGTCGGCCAGGTCATGCCCTGGATGTGCTTCCAGAGGTACTTGGACACGAAGTGGGTGAAGTCGTTGTCGTCGAGCTCGTCGGCGTGCTCGCTGGCGAGGTGCGGGAACTGCACGATCGCCTTGAGCGCCTCGCGTTCGTCGGCGAACTGCGGGGCGCCGAAGCTCGACGACCTGGCTGGGCGGCTCGTGCGGCGGCGCCGCCTCGGCCGTCGCCGGCGTCGCGGCCGTCGGGCTTGGTGGCCGTCGCCGTACGCCTGCGGTGCTCGGAGCGCACCTGCTCGATGTCGGTGCCGACGCGTCCGGCGATCTCGCGCAGCAGCTCGTCGACCTTGGACTTGTCGCGGATCGCCGAAGCCAGCGAGACCGCCTCGCGTACGGCGTCGACACGCTGGTCGCCGCGGTCGAGGTCGTACTTGCTCAGCATGTTGTCGAGGACGAAGCGATAGAGCGGTATGCGCGACGCGACGAGCTCGCGCACCGCTGCGTCGCCCTCGGCGAGGCGCAGGTCGCACGGGTCCATGCCGCGCGGCTCGACGGCGACGTAGGTCTGGGCGACGAACTGCTGGTCGCCGCTGAACGTCTTGAGCGCGGCGCGCTGGCCGGCCTCGTCGCCGTCGAACGTGAAGATGACCTCGCCGTGGAACGCCTGGTCGTCGAGCATCAGGCGGCGCATGACGCGGGCGTGGTCCTCGCCGAACGCCGTGCCGCAGGTCGCGACCGCGGTCGTGACGCCGGCCTCGTGGCACGCCATGACGTCGGTGTAGCCCTCGACGATGACGGCCTGGCTCGACGACGAGATCGAGCGGCGGGCGAGGTCGAGCCCGTAGAGCACCTGGCTCTTCTTGTAGATCGGCGTCTCGGAGGTGTTGAGGTACTTGGCCTCGACGCGGTCGTCGTCGAACATGCGGCGGGCGCCGAAGCCGATGATCTCGCCGGTCATCTCGCGGATCGGCCACAGCAGCCGGCCGCGGAACCGGTCGTAGAGCCCGCGGGAGCCGCTGGCCGCGAGGCCACCGATCGTGAGCTCCTCGTCGGTGAAGCCCTTGGACTTGAGGTGGGCGACGAGCGCCTCTCCCCCGCGCGGCGCGAATCCCATGCCGAACTTCTCGGCGGCGGACTGGTCGAAGCCGCGGTCCTTGACGAACTGGCGGCCGACCTCGGCGTCCTTGGAGCTCTGCAGCGCAGCGGCGTAGAACTCGCCCGCCTCGCGGTGCGCCTCGAGCAGCCGCGGCCGCTGGTTGGGGTCGCGGCGAGGTCCGGTGTGCCCGCCGTCCTCGTAGCGCAGCGTGATGCCGGCCTTGGCGGCCAGCCGCTCGACGGTCTCGACGAAGCGTCAGGCCCTCGATCTCCATGACGAACCGGAACACGTCACCGACCGGCCCCACAGCCGAAGCAGTGATAGGACCCGACGGACGGGTCGTACGTTGAACGACGGCGACTTCTCGTCGTGGAACGGGCACAGGCCCTTGCGGGAGCCACCGCCGGCGTTCTTGAGCGTGACGTACTGCTCGATGACCTCGTCGATGCGGGCGCGCTCACGGACGAGCTGGATGTCCTCGTCCTTGATGCGTCCGGCCATGGGGTGAATGTTAGTCGGCGCCACCCACGTCTCCGCGAGTGGCGGAAAGTGGTTGGGCTTCGGGTGGCAGATCCAACCACTTTGCGCCACTCGCGGGGTCTAGTTGAGCAGGCGGAGGGCCCACGTGCGGGCCGAGGCATCGGTCAGGCTGGCGACCTGGTCGATCACGACCCGACGCCTCGCGGCATCGTCGGCGGCGTTGGCGAAGTCGAGGGCGAACTCGGCCTCGAGCTCCTGGCCGTCGGACTTGTCGAGCACCTCGACCAGCGCCAGCAGCAGCTCCCGCTGGCGGCTGAGCGGCCCGGCACGGTCATCCGACCGCATGACGTAGTGCGCCGCGATCGACTTGAGCACCGTGATCTCGTCACGCGTGTCGTCGGGCACCTCGAGGTCGGCGGCAAAGCGTATGAGCGGTCCGCCGCCCCACCGCTCGACCGTCGCCACCTCGGCGGCATGCGCGAATCGGCCGATCAGGGCGCTCGTCAGGCTCTTGAGGACCGCCCGTGCCGCGCGGCTGCCGTCGAACGGCGTGGTCGGCCACTCCGGCATCTCCTGCAGGCGTCCGAGCGCCGCGTCGAGCCGATCGTCCGAGGCACCTGAGTCGTACCAATCACGTGCGACGCCATGGATCGACTCACGGTCGAGCTCGCCTGTGCGCAACGCGAACCAGCCGCCGACGACGCCGTCCTCGACGTCATGCACCGAGTACGCGATGTCGTCCGCGAGATCCATGACCTGCGCCTCGATGGGCCGGCGCATCGCCGGGGAACCGTCGCGGAGCCACTCGAAGACCGCCACGTCGTCGGCGTACGCCCCGAACTTGCCGCTGGCGTCCGGCGCCTCGCCGCGGAGCCACGGGTACTTCACGCAGGCCGAGAGCGTCGCACGGGTGAGGTTGAGGCCGACGCTCGAGCCGTCGGCGGCGAACGCCTTGGACTCGAGCCGGCTGAGGATCCGCAGCGTCTGGGCGTTGCCCTCGAATCCCCCGCAGGACTGCGCCGCCTCGTCGAGCGCCGCCTCGCCGTTGTGACCGAACGGCGGATGGCCGAGATCGTGCGCGAGGGCGGCGGAGTCGACGATGTCCGGGTCGCAGCCCAGCGCCTTGCCGAGCTCGCGGGCGACCTGGGCGACCTCGAGCGTGTGGGTCAGGCGATTGCGGACGAAGTCGTCGAATCCGGCGCCCATGACCTGCGTCTTGGCCGAGAGTCGGCGCAGCGCCGCGGAGTGCACGACGCGGGCACGGTCGCGCTCGAACGGCGTACGGCCGGAGCGCTTCGGCGGCTCGTCGACGAAGCGCGCGCGGGCCTCGTCGCCGTAGGGTGCGTCGGTCACGCCGGTGCGATCCGCTTCATCATGTGCGTGCTGGTCGGCGCGTAGCCCGCTGACTCGTAGAGCGCCCGAGCCGTCGACGTTGGGCGCGAAAACGTTGAGGCGCACCGAGGAGCTCCCGTGGTCGGCACACCACGACTCCGCCGCCTCGAGCAGCGCCCGTCCGAGCCCACGACCACGATGCGACTCGAAGATCTCGATGTCGTAGATGAACGTGTCGCGCACCGGCTGCTTCGGGTCGGTGTAGAGCCACAGGTTGCCCACGACCTCGCCGTCGACCGTGCCGACGAACAGGTCGTGACCTGGCGTCGCCATGCCGTCAGGAAGGGACGCGGCCTGCTCGGCCCTCGACAGGTCCAGCGCGTGCTCCTCGGTCCACAGGCCCGCCTCGACCTTCTCGCGGGCGTACTCCACGGCGAGTCGCTCGTTCCACGCCACGAAGTACTCCGGAGACATCGGCTCGAGCGTGAGGGTCATGCGGTCAGCGTAGTCAAAACTTGCCGTTGCGAGGCCGGGGCTGGCACGTGGGGCACCAGTAGGACGATCGGTTCATGAACGCGTCACGGCGGATCGGCGTGCCGCAGCGCTGGCACGGCTTGCCCTCCTGCCCGTATGCCTGCAGGCGACCGCTCGAAGTAGCCGCTGTTGCCGTTGACGTTGACGTAGAGCGCGTCGAACGACGTGCCGCCCTGCTGCAAGGGCCTCGAGCATGACCTCGCCGATGTGCACCAGCAGGCCCTCGACCTCGCGGGACCGCAGGTGCCGGGTGTTGCGGGCGTAGTGCAGCGGCGTGCGCCACAGGGCCTCGTCGGCGTAGATGTTGCCGACGCCGGAGATCAGGGTCTGGTCGAGGATCGCCCGCTTGACGCCGGTCTCGCGCTTGCGCAGCCGCGCGGCGAACTCCGCTGCGTCGAACAGCGGGTCGAGCGGGTCACGGGCGATGTGCGCGATCTCGGGCGGCAGCTCAGCCCCGTCCTCGCTGAACGACATGCCGCCGAAGATGCGCTGGTCGGCGAACCGCAGCTCGCGGCCGTCGTCGAGGGTCAGCGCGATCCGCAGGTGCCTGGGCGGCGGCGCGTCGGCCTCGGAGATCAGGAACTGCCCGCTCATGCCGAGGTGGCACAGCACGGCATCGCCGTGGTCGAGCTGCATCCAGAGATACTTGCCGCGACGCGCGGCGCCGACGACCGTACGGCCCTCGAGCCGGTGCACGAAGTCGGCCGGCCCCGGGAAGGTGCCGGCGCACCGAACGTACGTCGTGGACAACGACGCGCGGTGATCGTGCGACCGACGACGTGGTCCTGGATGCCCAGACGGACGACTTCGACCTCTGGCAGCTCTGGCACGTACGCAGCCTAGGCGGGGTCGGCGACAGAACTCTCGAGGTCGGCGCTGATGGCCCGCCAGGCGATCTCGGCGACCATCTGCTCGGCCTCCTTCTTGGAGCGGCCCGTGCCGCCGTCGAAGACCCGCTCGCCGACGTGCACCTCGGCGGTGAACGACTTGTCGTGGTCGGGGCCGGTGCCCTCGAGCACGTAGTGCGGCACGCCGAGGTCGTTGTTGGCGGCGATCTCCTGCAGCGACGTCTTCCAGTCGAGGCCGGCGCCGAGCTCGGCTGCCACGGCGATCACCGGGTCGAAGATGCGGTGGATGACCTCGGCGGCGCGCTCGATGCCGAACTGCACGTAGATCGCGCCGAGCACCGCCTCGACCGTGTCGGACAGGATCGAGGCCTTGTTGCGGCCGCCGGTGGCTTCCTCGCCTCGGCCGAGGCGTACGTGATCGCCGATGCCGAGGGTGCGAGCGACCTCGGCGAGGGCCTTGGCGCTGACGACGGCAGCGCGGAGCTTGGCGAGCTGGCCCTCAGGGAGCTCGGGGTGCTCGGTGAAGAGCGTGTCGGTGACGACCAGCCCCAACACCGAGTCACCGAGGAACTCGAGACGCTCATTGTTGGGAACGCCACCGTTCTCGTACGCGTACGAGCGATGCGTCAGGGCATGCTGAAGGAGCCCCGCATCCAGGTCCTCCACACCGAGAACCTGCCGGAGCCCGTCAGCATCGAATGCTGCAGAGATCAGAGGACCTGGCGACGCTCGCCGCGAGCTCCGTACTGTCCGCACTTGGTGCACGCGTGGTGCGGCTGCACCTTCGAGTCGCACGCAGGGTTCGCGCAGTCGACGATCGCGGTCTTGGTCGTCTTCCACTGTGCACGACGGTGGCGCGTGTTGCTGCGCGATGTCTTCCTCTTCGGGACTGCCACGATCTACTCCTTGCTGTCGTCGGACGTGATGTCCGACCCTGTCTGGTCGGCTGGCGGGACCGGTTGCTCCGCCAGCTGGCTCAACGACGCCCACCTCGGGTCGATCGCCTCACCGTGTGTGTGATCTGGATCGTCCGCGAGCCGCGCTCCACATTCGGGGCACAATCCCGGACACTCCGGACCACACAACGGGTTGTGCGGCAGTGCGAGCACCACCGCGTCCCGCAGGACGGTCTCGAGGTCGAGCAGGTCGTCCTCGAGGAAGAACTCCTCTTCTTCGGCCTCTTCTGTGTCAGAAGGAGCTTCGAAGAGGTACAACTCCTGGAATCCCACCACGACAGCTTCGTCGATCGGGTCCAGGCACCGCACGCACTCACCCACGGCCCGCGCCGAGATGGTGCCTGTTGCCAGAACACCTTCCATGATGGCCTCGAGCCGAAGCTCGATCTCCATCGGGGAATCCTCGGGCACGCTGTAGACGTCGTAACCCATGTCTGCCGGCGCTGCGACGGTCAGGGTGTGCGTACGTTCGGCGCCCGGTTTGCGACCCATCTCGTGGGTGTCGAAAACCAATGGTCCCGAAAGCACGGCTTGCCCATCTGTCCAAGTGCACGACAAAACTTCAACCTGCGAACAGGCCGAAGAGAATCGTAACCCGCCGGGCCCAGCCGAGGCCAATCGGACAGGTCGTTTGTCCCACGTCGGTGACACGATGCAGGTATGTCCGAGGGCACCGTCCTGCACGCCGACCTCGACGCGTTCTACGCGTCGGTCGAGCAGCGCGACGACCCCTCGCTGCGCGGCCGGCCGGTCATCGTCGGCGGTGGGGTCGTGCTGGCGGCGAGCTATGAGGCCAAGGCGCGCGGGGTGCGCACGGCCATGGGTGGCCGCCAGGCGCTGCGACTGTGCCCCGATGCCATCGTCGTGCCGCCGCGGATGAAGGCCTACACGCAGGCGAGCCGCGACGTGTTCGACGTGTTCCGCGACACCACGCCGGTGGTCGAAGGGCTGTCGATCGACGAGGCGTTCCTCGAGGTCGGCGGGCTCCGACGCATCCGCGGCCTGCCGTCCTCGATCGCCGAGCAGCTGCGCCACGACGTGACGCACCAAGGTCGGGCTGCCGATCTCGGTCGGTGTCGCACGGACCAAGTACCTCGCCAAGGTCGCCAGCGCCGTGTCCAAGCCCGAGGGCCTGCTCGTCGTGCCGGTCGAGAAGGAGCTGGAGTTCCTCCACGCGCTGCCCGTCGAGCGACTGTGGGGCGTCGGCAAGGTCACCTCACACAAGCTCCGCGACCGCGCGCATCGTCACGGTGGGCGATGTCGCCAACCTCTACGAGATCGAGCTCGTCCAGCTGCTCGGGCCCGGCAGCGGCCACCACCTCCACGCGCTGGCGCACAACCGCGACCCGCGGCCGGTCGTCGTCGGCAAGCGGCGCGGGTCGATGGGCGCGCAGCACGCCATCGGCCGCGGCCCGCACTCCCCTGCCGAGATCGACCTGACCCTGCTGACGTTGGTCGACCGGGTCACCCGGCGCATGCGGGCTGCCGGGCGTACGGGCAGCACCGTGACGATCCGGCTCCGGTTCGGCGACTTCACCCGCTCGACGAGCTCTCATACGCTGGCGCGGCCGACCGCGCACAACACGACGGTGCTCGAGGTCGCTCGGCTGCTGCTTCCTCGACGTCCCGCCGCCCGTCCGGCCGAGGCGATCAAGGAGCAGGGCTTCACGCTGATCGGCGTCGCGGTCGGCTCGCTCGACGACAACCCCGCCCAGCTCGCGCTGCCGCTCGACGTGATCGAGCGGACGCGCACGATCGACGAGGCGATCGACGCCGTACGCGACAAGTTCGGCTCGAAGTCGCTGCGCCGGGCCGTTCAGGTCGGACGCTCCGAGCGCGATGCCATGCCGATCCTGCCCGACTGATCCGCCGTTTCGCCACGACCAATCTGGCCCTGCTCGTAGCATTTTTCGATGGACGAGGGATCGATCGCGACATCATGCTGTCGAGCTGCGCCGCGTCGTCTACCGCTGCGAGCTCCTGCCAGAGTCAGAGCTCTCCGACGGCGATCGTCAGGCGCTCTGGGAGTCCGTCGTGTCGCGCTGGCCGATATCAGACAGCTCGACGGCTGCGATCGGCACGCACAGCTGCGACTCGAGCATCGCAGCATGGCGCTGCCCCTCGACGTCACGAGTGGCGCGGAGCTCGACCAGGCGATCGACGCGGTGCGCGACAAGTACGGCTCGTCGTCGCTGCGCCGCGCGGTGCAGCTCGGCAAGCGCGAGCACCTGGCCGATCGCCCCAGCTGCCGGACTGACGCCGCCCTCAGGCGAACTTGGCCTTGAGCTCGTGAGGACGAAGTCGGGGACGAGGCGCGACACGTCGCCGCCGTGCTTGGCGACCTCCTTGACGAGGCTCGAGGCCAGGAAGGAGTACTCGGGCGTCGTCGGGATGAACAGCGTGTCGACCTCGGTGAGGCTGCTGTTCATCTGCGCCATCTGCAGCTCGTAGTCGAAGTCGGTGACGGCGCGCAGACCCTTGACGATCGCGGAGACGCCGTTGGCGGAGCAGAAGTCGACCAGCAGACCGTGGAACGACGCCGTCGAGACGTTCGGGAACTGCGACGTGGCCCGGTCGAGCAGCTCGAGCCGCTCGTCGATCGTGAAGAGGCCGCTCTTGCTCTCGTTGACGAGCACCGCGACGACGACCTCGTCGAACAGTCGCGACGCCCTCTCGATGATGTCGAGGTGACCATTGGTCACGGGGTCGAACGAGCCGGGGCACACGACCTTCGTCATGTCAGCGACCGTACCAAATGCGTCGTCTCGCCGTACGTCTTGTCACGGAGACCTTCGACACCCTCCGGCCATACGAACGGATCGCGCGTCGCGCGCTCGACGACGAACAACGCATCGGCCGTTGCCAGCGGTTTCCGATGCGTCGCCGACGAGCGCCGCCAGCTGCGCCGGTCGGCAGCGCGTACGGTGGGTCGAGGAACACGAGGTCCATACGGACCGTCGTACGGCGCTCGCAGGAAACCCTCGACCGTCGTCCGCGGACGACCGACGCCTCGGTCACGCCGAGGGTCGCGATGTTGCGCTTGATGACTGCAGCCGCTCGAGCGTCCGACTCGACGAATGTCGCGTGTTGCGCTCCTCGGGACAGTGCCTCGAGGCCCAGCGCACCTGAACCGGCGAACAGGTCGAGCACGCGCACGCCATCGAACCCGCCGAGCTCGGACTTGATCGACGAGAACATCGCCTCGCGGACCCGGTCGGACGTCGGCCGGGTGCCGTCGCCCTTGGGAGTCTCGATCCGCCGACCGCCGTACTGCCCCCGCGATGATCCGGGTCATGTGCGCTCCAGGTAGTCGGCCTGCTCGGAACGCTCGAGCTCTTGCACAGCCGCAGCGAGCGCCGGGTGTGACGCCAGCGTCGGGTCGGCCTCGACGATCGCATCCGCGACCCGCCTGGCCTCCTCGATGACCTCACCGTCCTTGACGACCGACAGGAGTCGGAGGCTGGACCGTATGCCCGACTGCCGCGCACCCAGCACGTCACCCTCGCGGCGCAGCTCGACATCGAGCCGGGACAGCTCGAACCCGTCGGATGTCGAGGCCACCGCGTCGAGCCGCTCACGAGCCGGCGAGTCGACCTCGGACGCCGTGACCAGCAGGCACAGCCCGGCCTCGGAGCCTCGACCGACGCGACCGCGCAGCTGGTGCAGCTGGGACATGCCGAAACGATCGGCGTCCATGACGACCATGACCGTCGCATTGGGCACGTCGACGCCGACCTCGACGACGGTCGTCGCGACGAGCACGTCGATCTCGCCGCGGGCGAACGCGTTCATCGTCGCGTCCTTGTCGTCCGGGGTCATCCGTCCGTGGAGGCTGCCGAGCCGCAGGCCGTGCAGCGCACCGCCCTCGAGCTCCTCGCGCAGCTCGAGCAGGGACGTGGTGTCCTTGTCGCCGCCATCGTCGCCCTCGCCGATGCGCGACACCACGACGTACGCCTGACGGCCGCGGCCGACCTCCTCGCGTACGCGCTCCCAGCCGCGGTCGAGCCACTGCGGCCGCTCGGCGAAGGGCACGACCGTGGTCTGGATCGGCTGACGACCGGCCGGCAGCTCGCGCAGCGTCGAGACCTCGAGGTCGCCGAACACCGACATCGCGAGCGTGCGCGGGATCGGCGTCGCCGTCATGACCAGCACGTGCGGCGTGACCTCGGCGCGGTCGACCAGAGCCGCTCGCTGCTCGACGCCGAAGCGGTGCTGCTCGTCGACGACCAGCAGGCCGAGCTCGGCGAACTGGACGTGGTCCTGGATCAGCGCATGCGTGCCGATCACGATGCCGGCCTCGCCCGACGCCGCGTCGAGCAACGACTCCTTGCGTGCCTTGGCGCCCTGCGACCCGGTCAGCAGGCGTACGCGGGTGGCCCCGTCGGCGCCGCCGAGCATGCCACCCTTGGCGAGGTCGCCGAGCATCGCGGTGATCGCGCGGTAGTGCTGCGCGGCGAGCACCTCGGTGGGCGCCAGCAGCGCGGTCTGCGCGCCGGCGTCGACGACCTGCAGCATGGCGAGCAGCGCGACGATGGTCTTGCCGGAGCCGACCTCACCCTGCAGGAGCCGGTGCATCGGATGCGTGCGGGCGAGGTCGGTCGGAGATCTCCTCGACGACCGTCTTCTGCCCGGCCGTCAGCTCGAACGGCAGCTGCTGCTCGAACCGCTCGCGCAGCCCGCCGGGCGCGACGGGGCGCGACGCCGCCCGCTCGTGCTCGAGGGCGTTGCGGCGCTGGGCGAAGATCGTCTGGACGACGAACGCCTCCTCGAACCGGAACCGGTCGCGGGCGCCCTGCCAGTCCTTGGCGTTGCGGGGCCGGTGGATCGCCTCGAACGAGCCCTTGAGGTCGTAGAAGCCATGCGCGGCACGCACGTCGTCGGGCAACGGGTCGTCGAGCGGACCGATCGCGTCGAGGCACATGCCGACGCACTGCTCGATCTTCCACGACGCCATCGCGGCGGTCGCCCGGTAGATCGGGATGACGCCGCGGCCCAGCCGTGCGCCACCAGCCGGGTCGTCGGTCTTGGTGAGCGCCTCCCAGTCCGGATGCGTCAGCTGGAGCTTGCCGTTGAACTCGGTGACGACGCCGGCCGCGAGACCGAGCGACTCCGGCAGCATCGACTTGAGCCGCCAGGCCTGCTGGAAGAACGTCAGCGTGAGGTGTCCCGTGCCGTCGGTGACGACGACCTCGGTGCGCGTACGCCGACCGCCCGGCCCGAACGAGTAGTTCTTGACCGACGCCACCCGCGCCATGATCGTGACGTGCTGGCCGACCTCGAGCTGCGACAGGTCCGTCAGCTTGCCGAGCTCGGCGTAGCGCCGCGGGTAGTGACGCAGCAGGTCCTCGACGACCACCATGTCGAACGCCTTGGTGAGCGGCTTGGTGGTCTTGTCGCCGAGGACGTTGACCAGCTTGGTCGAGAGCTCGACCATCACTCCACCGCGATGAACAACGGGTAGTTCTCCTGGCCGCCGTCGTAGACCACGAGGTCGACGTCGGGGCGCAGCGTGCGCAGGTATTCGGAGATCGACTCCTCGATCAGCCCCTCGGCTCCCTCACCCATCACGACGGTCAGCATCTCACCGGCCGGTGACAGGATGCGATCGATGACCTCGTAGGCGACGGCGAGGATGTCCTGCCCGACGACCGCGAAGTCTCCGGCGACGACGCCCAGCACGTCGCCGACGTCGCACGGGCCGACCATCGTCATGCCGGGCTCGGTCGCGATCGTGACGGCGCCGTGCTGCGTATGAGCTGCGGCGCTCGACATCGCGACGACGACCTCGTCGAAGCCCAGGCCGGGGTCGTGCACGGCGAGCGCGGCAAGACCCTGCACCTGCGCATGCGTCGGGATGACCGCGACGCGTATGCCGTCCTGCCGGGCGGCCTGCGCGGCAGCCTCGAACTGTCGGACATACCGCTGGTTGTTGGGCAGCACGATGACCTCGTCGGCCCCGGCATCGCGCAACGACGCGCTCATCTCGGCGATCGTCAGCGGCCGGTCACGCGTGAACTCCAGCGCCTGGGCACCGGCCTCCTGGCACAGCGCGGTGAGGCCCTCGCCGGTCGTCGCCGCGATCACGACCCGCCCGGTGCGCGGCGCCTGCGCCATCTGGTCGGCGAAGTGCGTGACGGCGATCCGGTAGGGGCGGCCGACCGCGATGCCGGCCTCGATCGCGGCGCCGACGTCGTCGACGTGCACGTGGACGTTCCACAGCCGCTCGCCGCCGACCACGACGAGCGAGTCGCCGAGCGGCAGCAGCGCTGCGCGCAGCTCGGCGATGCGGTCGTCGTCGGCCTCGAGGAGATACATGACCTCGTACGAAGGACCGTCCGCGCTCAGGTCGTCCCCGGCGCCCACGACCGGCACCGGGATGCTGCTCGGGGCGGGCTTGGGGATGCGGCCGGTCAGCGCCTGCTCCGTCGCGTCGAGGACCACGACGAGCGCACGCCCGCCGGCATCGACGACTCCGGCGCGGGCCAGGAGCTCCATCTGCTCAGGCGTGCGGGCCAGCGCCTCGCGAGCGGACCGGGCAGCCTCGCCGAAGACCGTACGGCCGTCGACGCCGTCCCCGGCTGACGTCGGTCGCGCCGACCGCCGCGGCCTTGGCGACCGACAGGATCGTGCCCTTCGACGGGTGCGCCCACGGCGGCCCACGCGGCGTCGGAGGCGGAGACGAACGACCGCGCGACATCGTCGGCCGAGACCACGCCGCCCTCGAGGTCGAGGTCGCGGAAGCAGGCGCGTACGAGCTGGGAGAGGATCACGCCGGTGTTGCCCTTGGCGCCGGTCAGCAGCCCGTCGACGTACGCCTTGACCAGCTCGGCGAACGGCACGTCAGCGCCGCGTGGCCGACACGGCGTCGGCGCCTGACGCGAACGTCAGGTAGGCGTTGGTCCCGGTGTCGCTGTCGGGCACGGGGAACACGTTGAGGGCGTCGATCTCGGCGCGAGCCGACGACAGGGCCCCAGCACACAGCTGCGTCCACGCACGGAACGCCGTGGGGTTGAGGGTGAGGCCCATGGGGCGAGGCTATCGGTCGGCACTGCGGAACCACGGGAGCAGCCGGGCGGATTCGCGTCGGCGTCGGGTCTTCGGCTATTCTTGAGCGGTTGTCGTCGCACCGTCAGGTCGCGGAGACAGCCCCATTCATCCAAGTAGTCTCAATCTTCAGGAGTTCGCCGTGGCTGCGGTCTGTGATGTGTGCGCCAAGGGACCTGGCTTCGGCCACAACGTCTCCTTCTCACACCGACGCACGAAGCGTCGTTTCGATCCCAACATCCAGCGTGTTCGCGCTGTCGTGGAGGGCACCCCCAAGCGCCTCAACGTCTGCACGAAGTGCCTCAAGGCCGGCAAGGTTTCCCGCTAACCTCTGGCTGCCTGTTGCGATGTGACCCTAGAGTCATCTCGTGACCACTGAGAACACCACTCGCGTACACGCCTTCGGCGATGACGCACTCGGCGACCTCGACACTGTCGAGGTCGCCGCTGCTATTGCCTCGGGAGCCATCAGCGCTCGCGAGGCCGCCGAGGCGGCCATCGCCCGTGCGGAGCGGGTCAACCCCGACCTCAACGCGATCCAGCATCCCGACTTCGACCGCGGGCCTCGCAGCGGCCGACCACCCCGCCGACGGGCGTCTTCGGCGGCGTGCCGACGTTCGTCAAGGACAACACCGACTTCGCCGGGCTGCCGTCCGACCAGGGCTCGCTCGCGGTCAAGGCTCGTCCCGCCGCCGCGCACGCGCCGTTCACCGAGCAGTTCCTGTCCGCCGGGTTCACGGTGCTGGGCAAGACCACGATGCCGGAGTTCGGCTTCAACGCCACCACCGAGTACGCGACCCTGCCGCCGACCCGCAACCCGTGGAACACCGGCTACTCCGCCGGCGCTTCGTCCGGCGGCGCCGCGGCCCTGGTGGCGTCCGGCGTCGTCCCGATCGCCCATGCCAACGACGGCGGCGGCTCGATCCGCATACCCGCCGCGGCGTGCGGGCTCGTCGGGCTCAAGCCGACTCGCGGCCGCGTCGTCCCCGCAGCCGACGCCGCCAAGCTGCCGGTCGACATCATCTCCAACGGCGTCGTCACGCGTACCGTTCGCGACACGGCGCACTTCATGGCGGCGACCCAGGCGTACCTGCCGGCGAAGGGCCTCAAGCCGCTCGGACTGGTCGAGGGCCCGTCCGACCGACGCCTCCGCGTCGGCCTGATCCTCGACTCGGTGACCGGCACGCCGACCGACGAGGAGACCCGCAAGGCGGTCCTGGCGACCTCCGACCTGCTCGGATCGCTCGGTCATGACGTCGTCGAGGTCGACCTGCCGGTCGACCGGTCGTTCTCGGAGGACTTCAAGCACTACTGGGGCCTGCTGGCGTTCTCCACCCAGCACTTCGGCCGCAAGGTCATGAGCCCCGACTTCGACAAGACGCTCACCGATCCGCTCACCCGCGGCCTCGCCCGGAGGTTCATCCGCCAGGCGTGGCGCACACCCGGCGCGATCCGTGGGCTGAAGCGGTCGGAGCTGCGCTATCGCGCCGCCTTCGCCGACGTCGACGTGATCGTGTCGCCGACGCTCGGGCACGCGACCCCTGAGCTCGGCCACCTGTCCCCCGCCGTCGAGTTCCCGGTGATGTTCGAGCGACTGATCCAGTACGCCGCGTTCACCCCGCTCAACAACGCCGCCGGCGGCCCCGCGATCTCGCTGCCGCTCGGGCAGTCGTCGGTCGGACCTGCCGATCGGCGTGCACTTCTCGGCCGACCACGGCGACGAGCAGACGCTCCTCGAGCTGGCGTACGAGCTCGAGGCCGCCCAGCCGTTCGCGCAGATCCAGCGTTGAACCTGAAGCTCCGCCGCCTGGCGCTCGAGGACCAGGCAGACGTCGTCGCGGCCGTCGCCGAGTTCGATGCCGAGGGCGGCCACTGGTCGTACCGCTACCGGCCGGACCTCACCTGGCCCGACTACGTCGCGCTGGTGCACGGCTGGGAGGACGGCCACGACCTGCCCGGGGACTTCGTCGCGAACGCCGACCTCGTCGCGGAGGTCGATGGCGTCGTGGTGGGCCGGTCCTCGCTGCGCTTCGAGCTCAACGGGTTCCTGCGGACGCTCGGCGGGCACATCGGCTACGCCGTGCGTCCACAGTTCCGCGGCCGCGGGTACGCCACGGAGATCCTGCGCCAGTCGGTCGACCTGCTGCGGGCCCGCGGCATCAGCCCGGTGCTGGTGACCTGCGACGACGACAACCTCGCGTCGGCCAGGGTCATCGAGGCCAACGGCGGCGTGCTGGAGGGTGTCGTGCCAGGCGTCGCCGACATGCCCAAGCGCCGCTACTGGATCAACTGATCCTCAGCGAAAGTGCTGGTGGCCTGCCGGGCCCTCGTACGTCTTGCCGTCGACCGTGATCCCCTCACCGTCGGAGACCGCGCCGATGCGTGGTCCAGCCCTCGGGCAGCGCCGCCTGTGAGCTGAATGTCGCGACCAAGGCGTAGTCGTCACCGCCGGTCAGGATGAACGCCAGCGGGTCGGCACCGAGCGCCTCGCTGACGGTCGCGACGGGCTCGGGGATCACGAACGTCGACGAGATCAGGTCGATGGCCACGCCGCTGGCCTCGGCGATGTGGCCGAGGTCGGCGAGCAGGCCGTCGCTGATGTCGGTCATGGCCGTCGCGCCGGCACCGGCCGCCTGCGGGCCCGCCGCGTACGGCGGATGTGGCACGCGATGCGCGTCGACGGCAGCCTTGGGTGAGCGGAAGCCGCGGCTCAAGGCGGCGAATCCGGCGCCGGCCAGGCCGAGCTGCCCGGCGTACGCCACCACGTCGCCCGGCAGCGCACCTGAGCGCAGCACCGGGCGTGCGACGTCACCCATCGCGGTGACGGCGATGATGATCTTGTCGGACGCCGTCACGTCGCCACCGACGATGTTGGCGCCGACGTGCGCGCACTCCACCTCGAAGCCCCGCGTCATCTCCAACGCCCACGACACCGGCAGGTCGGCGGGCGCGCCGAATCCCACCGTGAGCGCCGTCGCGACTCCGCCCATGGCGTTGATGTCGGACAGGTTGCAGGCCGCCGCCTTGCGGCCGATGTCGTGCGCCGAGGACCAGTCGCGGCGAAAATGGCGTCCCTCGACGAGCAGGTCGGTCGAGACGAGGAACGTGCCGTCCTTGGTCGAGACATGAGCGGCATCGTCGCCCGGGCCGAGCAGGACGTGCCGGTTCTCGCCGATCTGGGCTCGTACCTGGTCGATCAGGCCGAACTCTCCGATGTCGCCGATCGTGGGTTCGTCCGGAGCACTGGTCGCCATACGCGCCATTGTGTCGCAGGCGGCGGCGCACGTGAGGAGGCGCATCGGGTAGCGTGGCACAGTCCGGTCAACCGAAGGAGTTTCACGATGGCTGTGCAGGCATACATCCTCGTCCAGACCGAGGTCGGCAAGGCCGCCGAGGTCGCGACCGCGATCGCCGCCATCGACGGCGTGACGCTCGCCGAGGACGTGACCGGCCCCTACGACGTGATCGTTCGCGCCGAGGGTCCGAGCGTCGACGAGCTCGGCGCCCTCGTCGTCACGACGATCCAGAACGTCCCGGGCATCACCCGTACGCTCACCTGCCCCATCGTCCGCATCTAGGCACGCCTCCACGTGGCCCGGCGCGTTCTCCTCGCCGTCGCGCTCTGTGCCGCGCTCGTCACGGCGGGATGCGGATCCGAGCTGTCGGTCGACGAGTACCCGACCGAGGCCGGCACGGCGGTCAACTGCAAGGGCTTGTTCGCCGACCGCCCGCTGAAGGTCGCCGGCCAGAAGAACCGCATGGTCAAGGGCGAGAACGCCTCGGCCTGGGGTGATCCGGCGATCATCCTGCGGTGCGGGGTCGAGAAGCCCGCAGGACCTCGGACCGGCCTCACGGTGCGACATGGTCGACGACGTCGGCTGGTTCAGCGAGACGACGTCCGACGGCTACCTGTTCACGACGATCGGCCGCGACTTCTACGTCAGCGTCGAGGTCCCGCACGACTACGAGCCGGAGGCGGATGCCCTCGCCGACCTGGCCGACTCCGTGGCCCGGCACGATCCGGTCAAGAAGCCCTGCGTCTAGCGCAGGCCTGTTTCGCGGCTGAGGGCGAGCTGGATCAGCCGGTCGACCAGCTCGGCATACGACATCCCGCTCGCCTGCCACAGCACCGGGAACATCGAGTAGGGCGTGAAGCCCGGCATCGTGTTGATCTCGTTGATGACGAGGCCGTCGTCGGTGAGGAAGAAGTCGACGCGGGCGAGCCCTTCGCAGCCGACCGCCTCGAACGCCTGCACGGCGTACGTGCGAATGCGCTCGCTCAGCGTCACCGGGATGTCGGCCGGGACGACGTTGAGGCTCGTGCCGTCGAGGTACTTGGCCTCGAAGTCGTAGAACTCGTGGGCGGAGTCCTCCGCGACCGTGATCTCGCCGACGACGCTCGCGACGGGCTTGCCGTCGAGGTCCTGGATGACGGCGCACTCGAGCTCGCGCTTGCCCTTGGCGCCGGCCTCGACGATGACCTTGGGGTCGAAGTCGCGAGCCTTGTTGACGGCGCTGTCGAGCTCCTCCCACGTGTCGACCATCGTCACGCCGGAGCTGGAGCCGGCGCGGGCGGGCTTGACGAACACCGGCAGGCCCAGCGCACGGATGCGCGCCTCGACGCGGTCGCGCTCGCCCTTCCACTGCCACGGCAGCACCGTGACGTACGGGATCTGCGGCAGCCCGGCAGCGGAGAAGACGGTCTTGGTGAACGGCTTGTCCATGCTGACCGCGCTCGCGAGCACCCCCGCGCCGACGTAGCGGACGTCCGCCATCTCGAGCAGGCCCTGGATCGTGCCGTCCTCGCCCCATGGGCCGTGCAGCAGCGGGAACGCCGCGTCGAAGTCGTGCAGGTCCTCCCAGACGAACGCCGGGAAGTCGTCGCGTACCTCGGGGAGCTGCCCCGACACCAGCTCGGGCCACTCGGCGGTCTCCTGGACCCACGCCCCTTCGCGGGTGATCCCGATGGGACGTACGTCATAGCGTTCCGTGTCGATCGCCGCGATGACCTCGCGGGCCGTGAGGCACGAAACCCCGTGCTCGCTGGAACGGCCGCCAAAAATGACAGCAAGTCTTGGTTTGCCGACTGAGGTGTCCACCGAGAGGCTCATTGCCGAGCACAATACCGGTCAGGGCATGATGTCCTCATGCCCGGACACGAACTCTCGCCCTCCACCATCGCCGTTGGCGCGGGGCGGCCGAATCGGGTCCCGGGGGGACCGCTCAACGCACCCATCACGCTCGCGAGCGCCCTCGTGCCCGGTGGTCACGTCGGAGTACGGCCGGCACGGCAACCCGACGTGGGACTCCTTCGAGACCGTGCTCGGCGCGCTCGAGGGCGGTCGCGCCCTGGCCTTCGCGTCCGGCACGGCCGCCACCAGCGCGCTGTTCGACCTGGTTCCCGCCAAGGCCACCGTGGTGGCGCCACGTCACGCCTACTACGGCACGCTCAACCAGCTGCAGGAGCGCGCTCGGCGCGGACAGATCGAGCTGAAGCTCGTCGACATCGACAACACCCAGCTGGTCATCAACGCCGCCGAGAGCGCCGCTCTGGTGTGGATCGAGTCGCCGACCAACCCGTCGCTCGAGATCGCCGACATCGCCACGATCGCCCACGCGGCGTCGCGCTCCGGCGCGGCTGTCGCGGTCGACAACACGTTCGCGACTCCCCTGCGCCAGAAGCCGCTCGAGCAGGGCGCCGACTTCGTCGTCCACTCGGCGTCCAAGCTGCTGTCCGGCCACAGCGACGTGATCCTCGGCGCCGTCGTGACCAACAGCGACCGGGCCTACGCCGCGATCGAGAAGCGCCGCTCGGTGCTCGGCGCGATCCCCGGCGCGATGGAGACGTGGCTCGCCGCCCGCGGCATGCGTACGCTCCACGTCCGGCTCGACCGGGCCGAGGCCAATGCCAAGGAGCTGCACAAGCGGCTCTCGGCCTCCAGCCGCATCGTCTACTCCCGCTATCCCGGGTTTGGCACGATCATCGCGTTCGAGGTCGCCGGCGGGGCGCAGGTCGCGCAGAAGATGACCGAGCAGAGCGACATCATCACGTACGCCACGAGCCTCGGCGGCGTCGAGTCGACCTGGGAGCGCCGTCGCCGGCATGCCGGCGAGCCGGAGTCCGTGCCCGAGGGCCTGATCCGGTTCTCGGTCGGCATCGAGGACGTCGAGGACCTCTGGATCGACATCCAGAACGTGCTCGCTGCCTTCGCCTGACCGCTCGTGTACTAGACGGTCTCGGGCTTCGCCTGGCGCGAGATCAGCGCTGCGACGAGCTCGTCCGGGGTCATCTCGCCGGCAATCAGCGCCGCCACGTGCTCGACGATCGGCATCTCGACGTCGTGCAGCTTGGCGAGCTCACTGACCGAGACGCAGGACTTGACGCCCTCGGCCACCTGGCTGGTCTGCGCCGCGACCTCCTCGACGCTCATGCCCTGGCCGAGCTTCTCGCCGAACGTACGGTTGCGCGACAGCGGCGACATGCAGGTGGCGACCAGGTCACCCATGCCGGCGAGCCCCATGAACGTGACCGGATCGGCGCCGATCGCCGCGCCGAGCCGCGCCGTCTCGGCGAGGCCGCGGGTGATGACCGAGGCCTTGGTGTTGTCGCCGTAGCCGAGCCCGACGCACACGCCGACCGCGAGTCCGATGATGTTCTTGGCCGTGCCGGCGAGCTCGCACCCGACGACGTCGGTCATCGAGTAGGGACGGAACGCCGCGGTGTGGCACAGCTTCTGGAGCCGCTCGGCGACGCCTTGGTCCTCGCACGCCACGACGCTGGCCGCGGGCTCACGGTTGGCGATCTCGCGGGCCAGGTTGGGGCCCGAGACGACCGCGATCCGCTCGGGTCCGGCGCCGGTGATCTCGGCGATGACCTCGCTCATGCGCTTGTGGGTGCCGAGCTCGACGCCCTTCATCAGGCTGACCATGACGGCGTCGGCCGGCACGTGCTCGCTCCACGACTTGAGGTTGTCACGCAGCTGCTGCGACGGGACCGCGAGCACGACGATCTCGGCACCGGCCATCGCCTCGGCGGGATCGTGCGTCGCGGTGATCTCCTTGGGCAGCTCGATCCCCGGCAGGTAGTCGGGGTTCGCGTGCGTGGTGTTGATCGCCTCGCACAGCTCAGGTCGCCGGCCCCACAGGCGTACGTCGTTGCCGGCGTCGGCCAGCACCATGGCAAAGGCCGTGCCCCACGACCCTGCACCCATCACGGCTGTCTGCGCCATTCACGATTCCCGTCTCTTCGGTTCGATCGACTGCTTGTAGTTCGTCTTCGGCTTGCTCAAGGTATGCACATCGATGCGAGGTGTCGAGGGCAGCTCGCCCCGCACCTCGGCCATCATGGCAGTCAAGGTGTCCATCAGCCGATCGGTCGCGGCATGGAGGACCTCCTCGGTGAGCTCCTTGCCCTCGAAGTCGGACAGGTCCACCGGCTTGCCGACGCGGATGTGAATCGTCTTGCGGGGGAACAGCCGCAGCTTCTTGGCGTACGGCCACAGGATCTCCTGAGGCCCCCACTGCATCAGCGGCACCAAGGGCCTGCCCGTGCTCAGGGCGACGCGTACGGCGCCCGTACGCCCGCTCATCGGCCACGCAGCCGGATCGCGGGTGATCGTGCCCTCGGGATAGATCGTGACGACGTGGCCGGCCTCGACGGCCGCGGCCGCCGCGCGCAGCGACTCGGCGGCGCCCTCGGTGCTGCGGTAGACCGGGATCTGCTCGGCGGTCCGCAGGATCCAGCCGTAGCCCTTCGCGCCGACCAAGGTGTCCTTGGCCAGGAATCGCGGAGCGATGTTGTTGTCGAGCATGAAGTGCCCGATCAGGAACGGGTCGGTGTGCGACACGTGGTTGGGCGCGAGGACGAATCCGCCCTCCGGCAGATTCTCCATGCCGCGCCAGTCCCGCTTGGTCGTCAGCATCAGGATCGGCCGAAGGAAGAACTTGATGACCCTGATCGTGAGAGGAACGGGACGTTTCGCCATGTGGGCGAGCCTAAACCTTTCGCGTCCCCACTAGGGTGACTGCCATGCAGGGCACCGTTGCGAGCTTCGACCAGTCCACGCGGGCCGGGAGCCTCCTGACCGACGACGGCATGCCGCTGGAGTTCCCCGCCGCGTCGCTCGCCGAGCACATCCGGCACCTCCGCGTGGGTCAGCGCGTCTTCGTCGAGACCGACGCCACCGGCGCCGTCACGTCCATCAAGATCTGGACCTGACGCTGACGGGTCACTTATTGCCCGTCGACGGGTCACTTATTGCCCGGTGACGGGTCACTTGTTGCGACGCAGCCCGCACCACAACTGACCCGTCGAGTGGACCAAAACTGACCCGTCAGCGGGCCAAAAGTGACCCGTCGCAGAGCCATCGTGACCCCCACCCTCAGCGGGGGTGTGGTCAGAGGGTCGCGGGCTTGAAGCTCGGGCGGGACTTCTCGTAGGTGACGATGTCGTCCTCGTGGCTCAGCGTGATGCCGACGTCGTCGAGGCCCTCGAGCAGGCGCCAGCGGGTGTAGTCGTCGATCGTGAACGAGTCCTCGATCGCGTCGACGCCGTCGCCGGCCTTGACCGTGCGCGACTCGAGGTCGATCGTGATCGACGCGCCGGGGTTGGCGTCGAGGTAGTCCCAGAGCCGCTGCACGACCTTGTCGTCGACCTGCGCAGCGAGCAGCCCGGCCTTGCCGGAGTTGCCGCGGAAGATGTCGCCGAAGCGCGGCGAGATGACGACCTTGAAGCCGTAGTTCTGCAGCGCCCACACCGCGTGCTCACGCGACGAGCCGGTGCCGAAGTCGGGCCCGGCGACCAGCACCGTGGCGTTCTTGTAGGCGTCCTGGTTGAGCACGAACGACGGATCGCTGCGCCAGGCCGAGAACAGGCCCTCTTCGAAGCCGTCGCGCGTGACCTTCTTGAGCCACACGGCGGGGATGATCTGGTCGGTGTCGACGTTGCTGCGGCGCAGCGGAGCGCCGACGCCGGTGTGACGTTGAGAACTTCTCCATGGTCAGGCTCCTGCCTTCTCGAGCTCGGCGAGGTCGGCAGGCCCGGCCAGGTGGCCCAGGATGCCGGTCGCGACGGCGACGTCGGGCGACACCAGGTGCGTACGTCCGCCCTTGCCCTGTCGGCCCTCGAAGTTGCGGTTGGACGTCGAGGCGCTGCGCTCCCCCGGCGTGAGCTGGTCGGGGTTCATGCCGAGGCACATCGAGCAACCCGCGCCACGCCACTCGGCACCGGCGTCCTTGAAGATCACGTCGAGGCCCTCCTGCTCGGCCTGCAGGCGTACGCGCACCGATCCCGGCACGACCAGGATCCGCGTGTCGGCGGCGACCTTGTGGCCCTCGATCAGGTTGGCGGCGACGCGCAGGTCCTCGATGCGACCGTTGGTGCACGAGCCGATGAAGACCGTGTCGACCTTGATGTCGCGCATCGGCGTGCCGGCCTCGAGGCCCATGTAGCGCAGCGCGTTCTCGGCGGCGATGCGCTCGTTGTCGTCCTCGAACGACGCCGGGTCGGGCACGTTGCCCGACAGCGGCACGCCCTGGCCGGGGTTGGTGCCCCACGTGACGAACGGCGTGATGGTCGACGCGTCGATCGTGATGACCTTGTCGAACTCGGCGTCGTCGTCGGTGACGAGGCTGTCCCAGTACGCCACGGCGGCGTCCCAGTCGGCACCCTTCGGCGCATTCGGGCCGGCCCTCGAGGTAGTCGTACGTCGTCTGGTCCGGCGCGATGAGCCCGGCCTTGGCGCCCCACTCGATCGACATGTTGCAGATCGTCATGCGGGCTTCCATCGACAGCTTGCGGATCGCGTCGCCGCGGTACTCGACGATGTAGCCCTGGCCGCCGCCGGTCGTCTCCTGCGTGATGAGCGACAGGATCAGGTCCTTGGCGGTCGAGCCGACCGGCAGCTCGCCGACGACCTCGACGGCCATCATCTTGGGCTTGGCCTGCGACAACGACTGCGTCGCGAGGACGTGCTCGACCTCGGACGTACCGATGCCGAACGCGATCGAGCCGAACGCGCCGTGCGTCGAGGTGTGCGAGTCGCCGCACACGATCGTCATGCCGGGCTGCGTCAGGCCGAGCTGCGGGCCGACGACGTGGACGATGCCCTGGTCGATGTCGCCCATGGGGTGCAGGCGTACGCCGAACTCCGCGCAGTTGCGGCGCAGCGTCTCGACCTGCGTGCGCGAGACCAGGTCGGCGATCGGCTTGTCGAGGTCGGTCGTCGGGATGTTGTGGTCCTCGGTCGCGAGCGTGAGGTCGGGGCGGCGCACGGTGCGCCCCGCGATGCGGAGCCCGTCGAATGCCTGTGGACTCGTCACCTCGTGAATCAGGTGGAGGTCGATGTAGAGCAGGTCGGGCTCGCCCTCGTGGCTGCGTACGACGTGCTCGTCCCAGATCTTCTCGGCAAGAGTCTTGCCCATGGCGCTCTCCTCAGCTGCGTTCAGTGCCCTTCGGCACCACCACCAGTATGCACTTGCGTCTCACAATGCGATACGGCAGTATCAAGACATGGACAACTCTAGCGGAGTCGGAGTTCTCGACAAAGCCGCACTCGTGCTTGCCGCGCTCGAGCCGGGACCGGCAACGCTGGCCGGTCTCGTGGCGAGCACCGGGCTGGCGCGGCCGACCGCTCACCGACTCGCGGTGGCACTCGAACATCATCGGCTTGTCGCTCGCGACATGCAAGGACGCTTCATCCTCGGCCCCCGCCTCGGCGAGCTCGCCGCCGCTGCCGGCGAGGATCGCCTGCTCGCGGCCGCCGGCCCCGTCCTCGCCCGCCTGCGCGACATCACCGGTGAGTCCGCACAGCTGTTCCGCCGCCAGGGCGACTTCCGCGTATGCGTCGCGGCCGCCGATCGCCCGACCGGCCTGCGCGACTCGATCCCCGTCGGCGGCCAGCTGACGATGAGTGCCGGCTCCGCCGCCCAGGTCCTGCTGTCGTGGGAAGACCCCGAGCGCATGAACAAGGGACTCCTCAAGGCGACGTTCTCGGCTGCGGAGCTGTCAGCCGTACGCCGGCGCGGCTGGGCCCAGAGCGTCGGCGAGCGCGAGACGGGCGTCGGCTCGGTCTCCGCACCGGTCCGCTCCCCCTCCGGCAAGGTCGTCGCCGCGGTGTCGGTGTCGGGACCGCTCGAGCGACTGACCCGTCAGCCCGGCCGTATGCACGCGCCTGCCGTGGTCGCCGCCGCCGAGCGCCTCTCGCAGAGTCTCCGCCGGTCGAACTGACCACGCAGCGCCCCCGGAACCGATCTCATGGCACCGGAGGCAAGCCGAGGTCATCTCGACATCGGAGACACGAGGTGCAGGCCGCCGTCGACGTCACCCTTGCCCCACTGCTTGACCACCGCCGAGTAGGGGAACTTGCGTTCGACGGCTAGCGGGTCGTCGGTGTAGCTCTCGCTGCTCGGCGACGATCACCGAGTCGGCCTGGTTCGGTGCGGCGTTGTGCCGGGCGGACACCGCGTATCCGTTGAGGATCTTGTTGCCGCACGAGGCAGCGGAGTTGAGGTTCACGACCGTGGTCCGTTCGCTGTTGTCGTCGGACAGTTCAGGCGCTGCGACCAGAATGGCCCGCTGTCCGGAGCAAGGTCGGGTGAATCCGACCGTGTCACCGAAGGCGTCCCATTCTTCGTTGGAGCCGGGAATCCCCGGGGAGTCCTGGTTGAAGGCGCCGGCGGCAGCCGTCTTGGTGCCGTTGTCCGTGAAGTAGGTGACCATGCCGGCGTCGTCGACGGAGCCGATGTCCTCGCCGCGACTGCCGACGGCAAGGTGACCATCCTCGATCGCGACCGACCAGCCGAAAAGGTCGCCGTCTTCTGCGGACCCCGGGACGCCCGTCGTGTCCTGATGGATCCCGACGCCGGTGAAAGACGTGCCGCCGTTGCGCCGGAGGACGTGGATCATGCCGGTGTCGTCGGCCTTGGTCGTGTCCTCTTCGGGCGCCCCGACGACGAGCGTGCTGCCTTCGGAGTCGATCGATGCTCCGAACTCATCGAGGGCCTCGTTACTCCCTGGAATGCCGGCCGAGTTCTGGCTGATCAGCTCACCGGGCATTGCCTCGCCCGCTGCGGTGACCGGGACGGCGTAGAGCGCACCGGACTTCACGCCGCCGACGACCGCGTCGGGGGATGAGACGACGATGAGCGGCTCCGGCTCCATCACGACGGTCAGGTCGGATACTCCGGCGACCGGGACCCCGACTCGCTTGATCCGATCGAGCGTGAGGCCGTCGGCCGATCCGAGGGCGATGAAGAGGTAGCTGTGGGACGAATCAAGTCCCCTGCCGGTGACGAGGACATCGGCGTACTGGTCGCCGTTGAGGTTGGCGACCTCGGTCGTGCGTCCGAATCGCGGATCGTGCAACGGGGGGTCGGGGAGGGGGTAACCGAAGCGTGCCTGGCCCTTGAACGACTGCGTCTGACCATCGCCGTAAGCGATCGTGAGCTTGCCGTTGTCCTCGTCTGAACCCTTCCCGTCCGAGGAGTAGACGACGTCGAGCAGCCCGTCGCCGTCGATGTCGTTGATCGTCGCCGGCGTCTCCGCGGCGGCAGGGCGTGGCCACGGCCAGGCTCGCCATCAGTCCCGCGGCCATCAGGCCGCTCCATACGGTTCTCATCATGATGTTCCCCCATTGCTCATCGCGGTTTGCGACAGCCTATCCCAACCAGGGACTGCTCAGAAGGCGCGCCCGCACGGTCCTAGGCAGCGAGGTCGTCGGGCGACATCACCCGGAGGACCGAGTCGTCGGCGGTGTGCAGCGGCCAGTCGCCGAGCGAGTGCGTCCTCGAGACGGCGGTCATCGCGCGTACCCATTGGATGTCGGATGCGCGCGTGCCCGCGTGGGTCGGACGTGCCCAGAGCATCGCGATCGAGCCGTCCGGATCGGCCTCGTCGAGCACGGTTCGCAGCGAACGCGCGAGGTTGACGAGCATCTGGCCGTCGGGTGCCGCCGGGCAGTCCGTGACATTGACGATCGACGGATGCACCTGGCCGCCGCGGCCCAACAGGATCGCGAAGATCTGCCGGCTGCTGAATCCCAGAGGTTCGATCAGCCGGCGCCACACGGCCTCCAGGTCGGCGGGTGTGTGCACGTCGGGAAGGTCGATTGAGGTCATGCCCCACGATCTGCGCAGAAGCGCGCCGCCGTCGAACCCGCTGTCCACAGCCACCCGAACGCCTAGATCAGCTGCGCAAGCAACTGGTCCTTGCGCATCCGTGAGTAGCCGGCGACGCCTTGGTCCCTCGCCGCCTCCCGAAGCTGCGCCACGGTCCAGGTCGGCTCCGGCGGACGTGGGGCTTCCTTGAGGGCCAGTGGCTCGGCCCGCGGGTGGTCCGCGATGACCTGGCGCGCTCGCGCCTTGGCCTTCTTGCGCTTGGCGTTGGCCTCAGCGATCGCCTTCTCGGCCTTGACGCGCACCTTGTGGACCCGCGACTTCTGCTTCTCGGCCTGCTTCTTCCATGCCTCCGACTCGGCCTCGAGAATCTTGACCCGGGTCCGGAGCGCAGTGACCTCAGCCGTCAGCTCCTCGACCACCGCAGTCGCAGCCGCGAGCTTCTTGTCGGCTTTGCCGGGTCCGGGCGCCTTCTTGCCAGGCTTGTTCGCCATCATCACCTCCGGGTACGGGTGTCCCCGACGATGGCCCACCACGGTGAACGGACGACGAACGCGCAGGTCAGAGTGCCCGCACGCGGTTGTTGCGCGGATCGTGGGTGAGCTCGACGAGTCCGAGCGCCTCGAGCAGGGGCGGGAGATACATCCCGAATCTCCCCCGGTAGCCGTTGCGCAGCCCGTACCAACCGCCGACCGGGTTGGCGGGGTCACGCCCCCATGCCTCCACCGTGCCTGCCTTGGCCGGCTTCTTCTCATCCGCGGCGCCGAGGTCGACCCAGTCACCCTGCTCGCGCAGCCAGGCATGCAGGTCCTCGATCGCCTCGAGCCGATAGGCGAGCCACGTCGTGCCGACCTGGCACCGCAGCGCCGGAGGATCGGCGTCCTCTTGACGAAACATCTCGTACGTCGAGGATCCCGGTGCCGTCGTGAGTCGCCAGGGATCGTCCTTGGTGCCGGTGCCGTCGACCATCGTCAAACCTTTCTCGGTTGGTGCCCTCTGGACAGGATGCACCCGCCGAGGTCGGTTCAGAAGAGTCCGGGCTGTTCCAGGTCGAGCAGCGTCTTCTTGCGCTCGAGGCCGCCGGCATAGCCGGTCAGCGAGCCGTCTGCACCGATGACGCGATGACATGGCACCACGATCGGGATCGGGTTGGCACCGTTGGCCGCTCCCACCGCCCGTGAGATCACCGGCTCGTAGCCCAGCCGCCTGGCGATGTCGCCATAGCTGGCCGTCTCGCCGTACGGGATGCGCTGCAGCTCGGCCCACACCTTCTTCTGGAATTCCGAGCCCTCGCTCGCGAGGGGCAGGTCGAAGTCGGTGCGCTCGCCCTTGAAGTACTCGCCGAGCTGCTGCTCCGCGCGATCGAGCAGCGGGTCGTTCGCCCGGGCCTTGCGCGGGTTGGTCGCCGCGAAGTCGATCGCGGTGATCAGTCCGGCGGAGGCGTGGATGCGGAGCCCGCCGATCGGCGACTCCATCCAACGTGTGGTCATTTCGTGTCCCTTCGACATCGACGCTTGCGCGCCAGAGGTGCATGGCGGCGTAGGACCGCCATGGCTTCCATCGTTCGGTCCGGTCGGGCTCGACGCCGTGGCGCTCGAGCATCCGGCGGATGATCAGGTCGGTCTCGAGCATGACGTCCGGGTGAGCGAGCGCCCGCATGCAGATGTAGTCGGCCGTCCATGGCCCGATGCCGGGCAATGCGACGAGATCCGCGCGTACGGCGTCACGATCGGCGCCCGGATCGAGCTCGATCTTGCCGTCGGCGACCGCCTGGGCGACGCCGATCAGTGCCCTGGCGCGGCTGCGCGGCATGCTCAACGTCAGTGTCATCGGCTTCGGCGAGCGCCTCGGGTGTCGCGAAGGCGTGGGTCAACCCGTGTGAGGCGGCGAGGTCGAACGTCACCGGCGTGCCGTAGGTCTGGGCGAACCGGCCGAGGATCGTACGGGCGCCGGCGACCGAGACCTGCTGGCCGACGATCGCCCGGATGGCGACCTCGAACCCGTCGACCTGGCTCGGCAACCGCAAGCCCGGCGCCGATGCCACGAGTGGGGCCAGCAGCGGATCGTCCGACAGGACCTCGTCGATCGCCAGGGGGTCGGCGTCGAGGTCGAGCAGCCGGCGGCAGCGCTGCACCGCCACCGCGGTGTCGCGCAGGTCGGCGAGCTCGAGCTCGCAGGCGACGTGGTCGTCGTGCAGCGTGAGCTGGACTGCGCCGAGGCCGTGAGGCAACCGCAACACCCGGGCGTACGTGCGGCCCTCGATCCGCTCGACGCCGGCGATCAGGCGACCGCCGAGGAAGTCGAGCAGCCCATCGACGTGGAACGGCTGGCGGACCGCGAGGCGCAGCGTCACCCGACCCGTCGGCGTGCTGCGGCGGCGGCCACGCATCTCGGTCGGCGAGAGGGCGTAGACATGGCGTACGGAGTCGTTGAACTGGCGGATCGAGGCGAAGCCCGACGCGAACGCGATGTCGGACATCGGCATGTCGGTGGTCTCGATGAGAATCCGGGCCGCGTGGGCACGGTTGCTGCGTGCCAGCGCCAGCGGGCCGGCGCCGAGCTCTTGGGTCAGCATCCGCGTCACGTGCCGCTGGCTGTAGCCGAGGCGGCTCGCCAGCCCGTCGACGCCCTCGCGCTCGACGACGCCGTCGGCAATCAGCCGCATGGCGCGGCCCACCGCGTCGGCCCTGACGTTCCACTCCGGCGAGCCAGGTGTCGTGTCGGGACGGCACCGCCGACATGCGCGGAAGCCAGCGTCCTGTGCCGCAGCCGCCGAGGCGTAGAACGTGACGTTCTCCTTCTTCGGTGTCACCGCCGGGCAGGACGGCCGGCAATAGATGCCGGTCGTCTTGACGCCTACGTAGAAGACACCGTCGAAGCGCGCGTCACGCGACGATGCGGCTCGGTAGCAGCGTTCGTGGTCGGTGTGCATACGTCCATCATGACTCCCGCCACCGACACATACCGGCGGGTTTCGGACATGCACGCAGGATGCGTCAGGACGACTGGAACGCGCCGATGATCGCGCCCATCAGGGTGAGCCCGACGATGACGTAGCCGGCGTTGATGGCGAAGAACCGGACGGACTTCGCCTCGTACACATAGTTCTGCGCGAGGATCGCCGCGCCGACGCCCGCGCCAACGCCGAGACCGACCTTGACGCCGTACTCGACGCTGCTCTCACTGATGAGCTTGGCCAGCGTGATCGCGATGACCAACGCCACGAGGATCGACCAGACGAACATGAGCGGGTTGGGGCTCATGCCGGCGGCCTCCTCTTCAGAAATGCCCATCTCGGCGCGCCAGAGCTTGCCGAACAGGACGGTGTACCAGACGCCACCGAGGACGAAGAAGGCGAGCGCCGCGATGATGATGCCGACTATCGAGAGGTCATCCATGAGGCTGAACGTACTCCCGTCAGGCCTCAGCGGCGTGAACATCAGCACGAAGGGGAGCAGCGTGCCGCGCTGCTCCCCTTCGTTCGTGCCTGGTTCAGGCAGCGTCCTTCACTTCGTCGAGTGCGTCCTTGAGCGAGTCGAGGTCGCCTCCGGTCGGCGCGTTCTCCACACCAGTCCAGTCGGGCGACGGCAAGACCTGTTCGGTTGCATCTCCCTGCTGAACAGCGCGGATCGCAGCCACGATCTCGTCGAGGTTGTTGGGCACGGCTCGACCGCACTTCTCCAGCTCCGATCCGAGCTTCAGCGTCAGCCGCGGTTTGCCTTCCTCGACCGCCTTCGCAGTCGTGCCGGACGTGACCTCGCTGCCCGAGAGGTCCGAGACGGTGCCACAGACGTGGTAGACCTCGCCGCCGCCGGCCCAGTAGACCTTGTCCTCGCCGAGGAGCTGGATCACGGCCTGCTTCTCGGCCGTGTACTCCTCTTGACGAGGCCGGGTTGAAGTCGATGCCCAGGGCCACGGCAGCCAGAGCCACCACGATGCCGACGGCACCGGCCACGCCCTTCTGCGTCTTGCCCATGTCCTTGTTGAGGAAGATGAGGATGATGATCGGCAGGAACGCGAGGATCGGGATGAACGCGCCGAGCTGGTTCTGGATGAAGAACTTGACCGGCTCCTTCTCGGAGGCCGGGTCGAACTGATTGGCCTTCTTCCACAGCATCGAGCCGATGACGACCACGATGCCGTCGAGGACCAGCAACCCGATCAGCAGCGCGAACGCCCATGTCGGGAACGCGTTGTCGGTGATCAACTCGCCCTTGGCGTTGACAGTTGCCTTCTCCGTGAGGATCGACTTGTTGAGCAGCAGCCCGAAGATCGCGCCGATCTCGATCGCAATGCCGAGCACCCACAGCAACACGGCGAAGAGGCGCAGCTTCTTGGCCTTTGACTTCGACTCCGCCGAGGCCTTCCACGTACCTGAGACTTCGTTGGCATCCTTGCCCGTGCTGGTCATGAATTCTCCTAGGGGTCGAGGATCGGCGAGACGAATGCTATCGCCGAATCGTCAGCAAGGAGTGGATCTCAGGCACATCGTGCACAGCCGTGCTGATGGGATGCAAATGACCCCGAGCTACCGCCTTGAGAGTGAAATGAGGCCTGATGGGACAATGGTGATCACTGCTGTTCTTCGTTGATATTTCAGGCTTTTCTTGAACTGTCATTGTTGGACATTTGTGGCAGATAGCGACGGTTTTTCATCATGGTGTTGCCCCAGTGTTGCCCGACGCGAGTTTCGCTGATGCGTTGGCTGGCGCGCCTCAGGTCTACACGACCTGGTTCTACACGCACGGCTGAGAAACGAGCCCCTGACCGTTAACCTCGCGAGTCACGGATTCTCACGTGTGGGCGGGAACGACGTGCCACGATCCCCATCCGGCTTGGAGTATGGGTTAGTGATGATCGCCTGACCTCGGCGTGAGCCGAAGATGGTGGCCTGGAGCCACTCGGTGAGAACGGCCACGCGGTTGCCCCAGCCGACGAGGAAGGCCAGGTGGACGGCCGCCCATCCGACATTGGCGATGGGGCCGCTGAGGCGGATGCGGCCTCGCTGTGCCACGTCGTCGGTCGATGAGATCGTGGCCATCGTACCCAGGTCGAGGTAGCGGAACGGCTCCGGCAGCACTCGGCCGTCGAGATCGCGCTCGATGATGTCGGCCACCTACTTGCCCTCCTGCATCGCCGGCTCGGCCAGGCCGGGTAGGTCATCGACGTTGGCGGCGTCCCCGATGGCGAAGATGTGTGGGTGTCCCGGCACGGTGCAGCGCGGGCCCACCTTGATGCGTTCCTTCTCGTCCACCGGCGGACCGGTGTCCTCTGCCAGCTGGCGCGCCACGCCACTGGTCGCGACGCCTGCCGCCCACACGACGGTGCGAGCACGCAACCGATCGACCCCGTCACCCTCGCTACTCGTGGGTGACAGAGAGATCCCCTCAGAGTCAATCGACCGCGCCGCAAGACCGACCTTGACCTCGACTCCCAGACGGCGAAGCGAATTGGTTGTCTGTCGGCGCCGGGACGCCGCGTACGGCGCCAGGACCGTGTCACCTGCGTCGACCAGCACGATGCGGAGGTCCGACGCGTCGAGGTCGTGAAATTCCCGCCGGAGCGTACGCCGGGCCAGGGCGGCGATCTGTCCGGCGATTTCTACTCCGGTCGGGCCGGCGCCGACGACGACGAAGGTCAGGTACTCCCGACGAACCTGCGGATCTTCCAAACGACATCCCGCTCGTAACCAACTCGCCGTAGGGTCGAACACATGGAGCTTGCCCTCCGGCCCGGCCGCATGCAGCCGGCCGCCCGAAAGGTCGCGCGCGTCGTTATGGCATTCCTGGCCTGTGGGTTGGTGGCGGCGGCGGTGAGCGCGCCGATCGCGGCCGAGCGTGCCGTCGAAGGAGCGTCATTCCACGACAGACTCGGCACGCTGCCGGTCCAGGTGTCGTTGGCGCACAACGGCGTCACGACGCTGGACACCGGGATCCTCGGGCGCCTGTACTGGCAGAGAACCGGCGCCGGTGGATTCGGCGCCTCGGTCAGGGCAACCGGCCCCCCGGAAGCCGGCGGTACCCTCGCGTCATATGTGAGCCCAAAATTCGTCGAGGCCAACGCCCAGTTCGTCAATGACCCTGACGAGGTTGCACGTGTCTACGGGGACGAGCTCCGTAGTCACCTGTGGCGGCGATTCCTGCTCTTCGAGTTCTGCGCCTTCACGCTCGGCGGTGCCGCACTGTGGGCAGCATTCCGGACCCGGGCCCCTATCCTCGGCGGTCTTCGCGCAAGCACGCGACTCGGCCTTGCCGTCCTGACCGTCACGTTGGGCATGGCTGCGTCGGTCGCCGTCGCGGCCTGGCTCTTCAGTCGCTGGGACGGCAGCGTCGAGCCCCAAGAGACCTACCCATTGCCCGGCGTCGACCAGCTCTCGTTCAGCAGTCCACAGACACTCGAAGTTGCCCGACAGGTCCAGCCGTTCATCAAGAAGAACACCGACCGCATCCGGAGACGGACTGCCGCCTACGAGGCCGCAGCGGACGCCTCGCTGCGAGCCGAGCTGCCGCGGCACATCGAAGGCCTGCTGCCTCGCACGCGTGAGCGCGTCGTGATCGCCGAGGCCGACCCCCAAGGCAGCCTCGTCGGGACCTCAGTCCGGACGACCTTGTACTCGTTGCTTGGCGATCGCCTGGACCAAGACACCTTGGCGGTGCGCACCATATCCGGCGACATCACCTCCAACGGCACCCTCGCCGAAGAAGGGTTCGTCGCCAATGAGGCCGACGCCAGCGGCGACATCCCAACCGTCGCAGTCAAGGGTGACCACGACACTGACATCACCGTCCAGCAGCTCACCGACCATGACGTGATCAATCCCGACTCCGACATCGCCGAAGTCGCCGGCCTGAACCTCGTCGCGAGCAATGACCCAGCCTTCAAGGAGCTCTTCGGTGGATTGATTACCAACCACAGCGGCGTCACCGAGACCCAGCTCGGCAGCGAGCTGCGGAAGAAAGTCGGGCGCACAGACGCGGGCAAGCCCCTCATCGTTCTGTTCCACCAGCCACGATCGGCGGCGGGCTACATCGGCATCGATTCGGTCCATGACCTGGACGGCGCCGTCGGACGCGAAACTGTTCCTCGAGATGACGCCGTACCCGATCTGCCCCCGGGGATCATCAACTTCGGGCACCTCCACGACTTCGCGCCTCCCAAGGTGATCTGGAATACCGGCGGCGACAAGGTCACCTGGACGGTCTTGAACCAGCTCGGCACCTCCGGGGGTGTCGAGGAGAACCCGACTTTCAACCGGTTCTCTACCCCGTTCTCCGCCCCCCTGAAGACGCTCAGCGTCCAGCTCCAGTACGTGAACGCCGACACCGGGCTCCAGACCGGCTACGCCCGGATCGACATCGCTCGAGACGGCACTGCCACCATCACCGACCGCGTCGACCTCGGCCTGCCCGGCGGTCAGCCGGGAGATCCAGAGGCCATCTCCGGCGACTGAACTGGTTCGGACGGTCAAACTGTGAGACCCAGGGCAATGCCCATCGCTATGAGTCGCCCGAGACATCCGCAGGCGTTCATGACGCCAACCATCCGGTGGCGATCGCAATCGTCCACGTCAGCGAACATGATGATCGAGTATCCGATCCCTGCCTCCTCCCGACCTGTCGGGGGTGCACATTCGTCCGTGTTGCCCGACGCGGGTGGCGACGTAGTGACGGCGACGACCCGCCCAGGACGGTCGCCGCAGGCATCCGACTGCGAGAGGGTGATCCCATGGATGATGTCGGAGGTCCGCGAGACCATCTCGCCGACGAGCGCACGGATCTTGCCTGGCTTCGCACCTCGCTCGCCGTGATCGTGCTCGGTCTGGCGATTGCCAAGTTTGGGGACCAAGGAACTGCATCCGCGTCCAGCGTCACGGCTGGCTATCTACTGATGCTCGCCGGTACAGCTGTCGCGACGTACGGAAGCATCCGGTACCGGGCGACAGCGCGGGAACTCAGTCAGCAACGGGTTGCGACGCCGACCTCGACAACGGGACCGATCGTGACCGCTGCGATTCTCTTGCTTACGCTTCTGGCTGCTGGCGCCATCATCCCCATGGGAAGTTGAGTCCCACGGTCGAACCACTGATCGCACACGGGACGTGGCATCGCCCGCCGATTACGACGATTGCTGATCCAAGAGCTCGATGAATTCGTCGGCCATTTCCAACTGCGTTGCGAGCCTCTTGCGTCGCTCTTCTGCTTCGGACTTCACCTCGGACAGATGCGCCATAGCTGCCTGGCGGGCTGCAGAGGACGCCCCCGGGCGCCGGAGGTTCTCAAGACTGGACATCGCCGCCTTCATCTCGTCGATGCTGAAACCGAGCGGCTTCATGCGTCGGATGACGAGAATCTTTTCGACGTCGTCTTCCGTGTAGATCCTGAACCCTCCATGAGTGCGTCCCGACGGTTGGAGCAGGCCAACCTCTTCCCAGTGGCGCAGGCTCCGCAGGGACAACTCGGTGCGGGCAGCGACCTCTCCAATGTGCATCGCCTCGAGACCGGTTCGGCCCTCTGGTGTCTTGTCGCCAGCCACGTGACCTCACTCACTCGAACAGAATTCCAACTCTACCCTTACGTAACGGTAGAGTTGGTTGCAGACTTCCGCCGGCGACTCGCGTCGGCGCGCGCCCTGAGCGCCGCATCGATTCATCATCTCAGCCTGGACCACGAGCCTGCTCAGACAGCAGACATGGTCCATGCCGTCCCGAAACGGAGCCATCCTTGAACACTTCTGTGCCCGAAACGGGCCGTGCCCTCGCGTCGCTCGAACCCACCGTCCGCAATACCCTGCGATCGCCGAAGATGCTGCGCACCGAGGTCCTGGCCGGCCTCGTCGTCGCGCTCGCGCTGATCCCCGAGGCGATTTCCTTCTCGATCATCGCTGGGGTCGATCCACGGGTCGGCCTGTTCGCCTCGTTCACCATGGCTGTTGCGATCTCATTCCTGGGCGGACGCCCGGCAATGATCTCGGCCGCCACTGGCGCCGTCGCGCTCGTCATCGCCCCGGTCATGCGCGACCACGGCTACGACTTCCTCATCGCCACAGTCCTGCTCGGCGGGGTGATCCAGGTCTTCCTCGCCGTGGCCGGCGTCGCGAAGCTGATGCGATTCATCCCGCGGTCGGTGATGGTCGGGTTCGTCAACGCATTGGCGATCTTGATCTTCGAGGCGCAGATCGACCACATGCTCGACGTGCCGTGGGCTGTCTATCCGATGATCGCTGTTGGCATTGCCGTGATCGTCGGCTTTCCCCGCGTCAACCAAATCATTCCAGCACCCCTGGTCGCGATCGTGGCTCTGACCGCGTTCACGATCATCGGTGCCATCAACGTCCCGAACGTGGGTGATCAGGGCGACCTGCCCGACAGTCTGCCGTCGTGGTTCCTGCCGGACGTGCCACTCAACCTAGAAACCTTGAAGATCATCGCCCCGTACGCGCTGGCAATGGCGCTGGTCGGCATCCTCGAGTCGTTGCTGACCGCCAAGCTCGTCGACGACATCACCGACACCCACTCGGACAAGACCCGGGAGGCTTGGGGCCAAGGCGTGGCGAACGTGATCACCGGGTTCTTCGGCGGCATGGGCGGCTGCGCCATGATCGGCCAGACCATGATCAACGTGAAAGCGTCAGGCGCACGCACCCGCATCTCGACCTTCCTCGCGGGAGTCTTCCTGCTCATCCTCGTCGTCGGCCTCGGTGACGTCGTCGCCCTCATCCCGATGGCCGCGCTGGTCGCCGTGATGGTCATGGTCTCGGTCGGAACCTTCGACTGGCACTCGGTCCAGCCCAAGACACTGAGCCGGATGCCCAAGAGCGAGACCACCGTCATGGTCGCGACCGTCATCGTCACCGTGCTGACCCATAACCTGGCCATCGGCGTCGTGGTCGGTGTCCTGGTGGCCATGACCCTGTTCGCCCGCCGCGTCGCTCACCTCACCCACACGAACCGGGAGCTGACCGAGGACGCCGACGGCAGCGCCACAGCGGTGTATACCGTCACCGGGGAGCTGTTCTTCGCCTCCAGCAACGATCTCTACACCCAGTTCGACTACGCCAACGACCCCGAGCGGATCGTTATCGACCTGACTCAGTCCCACATCTGGGACGCCTCAACGGTCGCATCGCTGGACGCGATCACCACCAAGTACGAACGCAAGGGCAAGACCGTAAAGATCATAGGTCTCAACGCAGCCAGTGCGGAGCGTCACGAGCGCCTGACCGGCGGCCTGGCCGGCCACTGACCATCAGCGTCGAGAGCCTCGAAGGCACCCGATAGGATCGTCGAAGGTGAGCCGGGAAGTCTGGTCGGCATTCTCGCTGTCGACCCCGAAGGCCACCATATGAACTCCTCGCCCAGACGTTCCCGACTGTTCCCTCGGGGATCGTGGTCGGAGACCGCGCGGATCAACGAGATCCTGCGACGCGAGACTGTTGGCGGCGGGTTACTCCTCGCCGCGGCGGTGATCGCACTGGTGTGGGCGAACTCGCCATGGTCGTCGACGTACAGCGACGTGCGCGACTTCACCTTCGGCCCCAAGACGCTGCACTTGGATCTCAGCGTCGGGACCTGGGCGGCCGATGGATTGCTGGCGATCTTCTTCTTCGTCGCGGGCCTCGAGGTCAAGCGAGAGTTCGTGGCCGGTGACCTGCGAGAACCCCGGAGGGCAGCGATCCCCGTGCTCGCCGCGGTCGGAGGGATGGTGGCACCGGCACTCCTGTTCGTCCTAACCAATCTCGGCACGGGTGACGACGCACTGCGCGGTTGGGCGATTCCCACCGCGACCGACATCGCGTTCGCCGTCGCGGTCCTAGCCGTGATCAGCACTCACCTGCCTTCAGCCCTCCGAACCTTCTTGCTGACATTGGCCGTGGTCGACGATCTTCTGGCCATCACCGTCATCGCCGTGTTCTACACCGACACCTTGGAAATCGACTGGCTCCTGATGGCCCTGCTGCCGATCGGCATCTTCGGGCTCTTGGTCCAGCGCCGGGTTCGCAGCTGGTGGCTGCTGCTGCCCTTGGCTGCCACGGCATGGGGATTGGTGCACGCCTCGGGCGTCCACGCGACCGTCGCCGGAGTTCTACTCGCTTTCACGGTCCCGGTCGTACGCAGCGCAGCGGCCGGCGGTCCCGACGCCGGGCCAGGGATGGCAGAGCACTTTGAACGCCTTGTGAGACCCCTTTCGTCCGCCGTCGCCGTGCCCATATTTGCCCTGTTCGCGGCCGGCGTGACTGTCGGTGGGCTCAACGGACTCAACAGTGCCCTTCACGACCGCGTCGCCGTCGGAATCGTGCTCGCCCTCGTGTTGGGCAAGACCGTCGGAATCCTCGGTACGACCTTCTTGATCTCCAAGTTCACCGGCGCCGAGCTCGACGATGACCTCGAGTGGATCGACGTGCTCGGACTTTCCGTGCTGGCAGGGATCGGGTTCACCGTCTCACTGCTAATCGGCGAACTCGCATACGGGCCAGGCAGTTTGCGAGACGAGCACGTGAAGGTCGGCGTCCTAGCGGGATCTCTTCTGGCTGCGCTGATTGGCGCGACTCTGTTGCGAGCTCGCAACCGGACGTACCGACGTATCTGCGAGGCCGAAGAAGTCGACGCCGACGGCGACGGAGTTCCAGACATCTTCGATGAGCAGTCCCGGCCCTGACGCCATCACTTGGATTCGCTATCTCCGTCGGCGCTGGATCGCCTGAGCGACAAGCGTCAGCAGCGTGGCGCCGACCACCGCCGCGATGATCGCAGCTTGTGAGCCCGCAAAGAGCGAGTCTCCGACAATGCCGATGACGGTGTAGGTCACTGACCACAGGAGCGTGGCCAGCACCGCCGCCACCATGTAGCGCCGCCAGGGATAGCCCCCGAGCGCTGCCGCAACGAGCACAGGAACCCGCCCACCCGGCACGAGCCGCGACACCAGCAAGGTCCGGACCTCGTGCTGGTCAATGCTGTTTCGGATCCGTCGGAGCGCTGCCTGAGGGTCGTCCTTCTGGAGCCAGCCGATGCGTTGCGCCAGCGGGGCGCCTGCCTGGTGCAACACCCCGTACGTCACGACGTCCCCGGCATACGCGCCCGCTGCTCCGACGGCTACGACAAGCACAAGCTCCCAAGGATGCTCGGCGCGAGCCAGGACGGCAGCGCCACTGAGGGCTGCGCCAGTCGGCACGACCGGAATGATCGAGCCGAACGCGACGAACCCGAACAGGATGAGCAGCCCGATTGGCCCGATTCCCTCATTCATGCAGCACCACCCGGCGACCGTGATCGGGCACAACAGCGATCGTGGAACCCGGCGACATCGCGTCGGAGAAGCGTTGCCCTGGAGTCTCGAAAAGACGCTGATGATTGGTGCGGTTGAGGGCGCGCATGCCAACTGGCCAGAACGTCCCGTAGTGGACTGGCAAGGCCCAGGTGGCCCCTACAAGCGCTACCGCTGCTGCTGCCTGCTGAGGGTCGAGGTGCCGGTCCCCCAACGTGGGTCCCCAGCCGCCGATCGGGACGAGCGCAAGGTCGACGGCTCCCACGTCAGCCATCCCGTCGTGTGGGCCGGTGTCGCCGGGATACCAGAACGAACGCGACTGCCCCTCGACCCGGAATCCGAGAGCGGGGGCATGCCGTCGACTCAGAGGAAGGCGGCGGCCGTCGTGGCGGGCAGGGACAACTTCGATCTGCACTCCGGCGCGTTCCAGCCGGTCCCCCGGCTCGACCTCGATCACGTCGCGACCTGACAACCTACGAAGCAGCTTGGCCGCCCCACGTGGCACGACGATCGGCGCTGTTGGAGACATCTGTGCGAGTGACGGGACGTGGAAATGGTCGCCGTGCAGGTGCGAGACGAGGACCAGGTCGAGTTCCGCCGCGGTCCGGCCAGGAGAAGGTGCATTTCGACGCAGGTGCATCAGTCGATCGACCAGTAGCGGGTCGGTGCCAACGCGTGTCGTTCCCAACTCGACGGTCACGGACGAGTGACCCCACCACGTCACCGCCAAGGTGCTCACGAGGGGTCAGTCCGAAGGCCGAGCTGTTCGAGCCGTTCCACGAGTGCTCGATGCACCTGTGATCCCGTCAGCAAATCTCCCGGCACCGTCCAGTCGGACGGGTGAATGAGCAGCGCTTCGGTCTGCCCGCCGCCGAGACCACCGTGAGAACCTACCAGCTCCTCGAACGCCACCACCTCGCCGAGTGCCGAGTCGAAGCGCCCCAACACGATCAGATCGCCCACGTGCTGCCGTTGGTCGAGCGATGCCACGTCTGCCGCAGCGCTGGGGCCGAAGACCGCGAGTGGGTCGTCACCCTCGCCACCAGAGGCAGCCGCATCGGAGATCTCGCGCCATCCTGTCGCCCCCAGAGCCACCAACGTCCCGTCCGCACGCCGTACAACCACGACGCTGATCTGTGGGTGCGACGCGAGGCCGGCAACCAGCCCGTGGAAGCGTTCGTCGATCGTCTCCAGCGGGACCCGTCCCGGCTCGTCGGCCAGATAGATGTGAGCGAGGCTCCCAGAGGCCGCCACAACCAGACCGCTCGTCTCCGGCACCGAGCCCGGCTCACGGGAGAACTCCCGGCGCCTCAGGCACTACGTGCCGCGGCACCCACGACCCAGTCGGAGCGACTGACGCTCGTCAGGAGGTTGTTGATCGGACCCCACGGCTCGACCGGCTTGTCGTCCTCCCTGGGAGGAACCGGCTGTGCTGCGAGCTCGTGAACGAGGTCGGACAACGTACGACCCGCGAGCTGCTTGAACGTCATCCCTTGGGCCTGGCCATGGTCCGAGACCACGACCAGCTCGTAGTCCCGGCGTACCTCATCGGCCAGCTCCTCGAAGAACTGGAGGACCCGGTCGAGGCTCTCCAGCGTCCGCATGGACTCCGGACGGCTGGGCCCGGCATGGTGGGCGACCTCGTCGTAGTCGACGAAGTCCACGAAGATCACCGGCGCCCCACGAGCCATGTGCTCCGCAACGATCGACACGTTGAGGTCCCGAAGGACGACAGTCGTCAAACCCCGGAGGAACACGAACACGCCGCCACGTCGTACGCGAGGTCTCACGTCCCGCCGCCGTTGCCGACGTCCCTGGTGCAGCTCGGTCACCATCTGCCCGACGAACAGCACGGCCGACCGAACAAATCCCGTGCGCGCCACCGCGAACGATGCGGCGCCACGCTCCGACGATGGCATCCGCGCATCGCTCATCGTGAGGACACGGGTGGGCGCGTCACCGGAGAACAAGTTGGAAACGCTCACGCCGCCATCGGCGAGCAGTCCACGACTGTTGCTGAAGGTCGCCTCGATCTCAGCCAGGTCGGCGGGCTGGCTCGCGACCACCAGGCGGCCGCGCTTTTTGTCGTACCAGCGGAACGACGGAACCGCGCTGACATCACCATGAAGCAGGACCGACTGACCCGCCGGAGTCGTGGCCGGCAGGCCGGTGTGCCAGCCCCGCAACACGTGACTCCCCGACCGAAGCCAGTCAGATACGGTCGGCACCGCCCCGCTGGTGACGGCCTGCCGCATGAGCGGCTCACTGACACCGTCGAGTTGGACGACGAGCAGTCCCGGCCCCGTCTTCCCATGCCGGTGAGTGCCCCGTACCGCATGCCCGAGGACCTGGCCGAAGAATGCCTCATCGCTACTGGTGTCAAAGATCCAGTTGACGGCGGCCGCCGCCGCTGCCGCAGCCCACGAGGCCACGAAGATCTCGCCGAGCGAGAAGGGCCGCACCGTGGACGAGGTTGAGTGCGATCCCGAGGATCAGCGCCTGGGCCAGCAACCCGGCGACCAGCAGGCCGATGGTCCCCGTGAGCACCGTCAGTCGCGTGAGCAGCGGACGCAGCAACGCACCGACAGCGAGCACAACGACAGCGAGCGTCGCCACCGACTCCGAACCACGATTGACCTGAACGCCCGGCAACAACCACAGACTGAGAGTCAGAGCGAGGAACGAGACGATGAACGAGCGGAGTGCGCTCATCACCCAGCTCCAGTCCGGCCGCCACCGAGCTGTGCGGCGGCCAACCAAACGTATCCGACGCCAGATGGCTGAAGACGGACTCATGCCGCGGTCTCACTGTCGTCGTCCGCGGCACGCACGTCTCGAACTCTAGCGATCAGTCCCACTGGGGTTTCCGTAAACTCGTGGCATGGATGACCCCCGAAGACCCATGTCCGACACAAGTCCGTCTGCTGCCGGCCCGATCCGGAGCCGCATCTGATGGACCAGAACACGATCATCAACCTGGTCCTCGTCGTGATCTTCGTCCTGGTCGGCGGTGTGTTCGCCGCCACCGAGATGGCGCTTGTATCGTTGCGTCCGAGCCAACTGGCTCGGCTCGAGCAAGAAGCGCCCGCGGCGCCAAGGTCGCGTCGCTCGCCCGGGATCCCAACACGTTCCTTGCTGCCGTGCAGATCGGCGTCACGGTCGCCGGCTTCCTGTCGGCTGCCTACGGCGCCTCCACCCTGGCGCCGGACTTCGCACCGGTCCTGACGGCTCTGGGATTGTCCGACGGTGCAGCCGACAACGTCGCCCTCGTGCTGATGACCCTGCTCATCGCCTACCTGTCGTTGGTGCTCGGCGAGCTCGTCCCCAAACGCTTCGCTCTCCAACGTTCCGCAGGTCTCGCCGTGGCCGTGGCGCCGCCGTTGTCCAGATTCGCGACCGTCATGAAGCCGGTGATCTGGTTTCTGTCGATCTCGACAAACGCCGTCGTCCGGGTCCTGGGCGGCAATCCCCACGCGACCAACGAAGCCATGTCCGAGGAAGAGCTGCGCGACCTCGTCGGCGCACACGAAAGTCTCGAGCTCGACGAACGCCAGATCCTCAAGGACGTCTTGACGCCACCGAGCGCTCCGTCAGGGAGGTCATGCGACCGCGCGGCAGCGTAGCGTTCATCTCAGCCGATCTCACGCTCCCCGAGGCGATCATCGCCGTACGCGGCAAGCCTCACTCGCGCTACCCCGTGACCGGCGAATCGGTAGACGACATCGTCGGGTTCGTACACGTCGGCAGAGATCTGCTGGACCCGACGGCGACACCGCCCTCGGCCACAGTCCGCGCATCGCACGCGAGATACCTGTGCTGCCCGGCACCAACCGCATCCTGCCCGCGATGTCGCGCATGCTCCGCGCAGCGTCCACATCGCCCTCGTCGTAGACGAGTACGGCGGAACAGACGCATCGTGACCCTGGAGGACATCGTCGAGGAACTTGTCGGCGAAATCCGCGACGAGTACGACGCCGAGGATCCCGCGCAGGTTCAGCCTCGCGCCGGCATGGTCGACGCCAGCATCAGCATCGAGGACTTCGCCGATCTCACCGGAATCACCCTCGAGGACGGCTCGTACGAGACCGTTGCCGGCTACATCATCGACCAGCTCGGACGGATCCCAGACGTCGGGGACTTCGTCAACGTCGACAGCTCGGTGATCGAGGTCAAGGCCTTGGACGGTCACCGCATCGCCGAGGTCGAGGTCCAGTCGATCGCCCAGGGCGAGCGGCAACTGCCGTCAACCATTCCCGAACGGTGAACCCGTCTTGATACGGGTGGAAGCTGGAGTCGAGCTCCCGCACGAGGAACATCTCCACGTCGTCCTCCGTGGGAAGTTGCACGAGCAGAGCCGCGATCTCGTCCTCGAGCTGGCTAGCGATGGCCTCACGTGCTGAGAAGTCCTCCACCGCCGCCCAGACGCTGAAGTACCGCAGGTCCCACGTCTGATCCAGGTAGTTGCGCATCAGAAGCTCCAATGCCGGGAAGCCGGTCATGTCAGGAGACCTCCCCGGGTTGCTTCTCGCTCAGGACCACGACGCGCGAGGTGGCGCTGCAGGACCCTGCGCGCGCAATTCAGCAGGCCCGCCGCTCCATGACGGTGCTGTGACGGCCGGGGCGTAGCCGAACCGGTCGGTCGCGGCGCATGACATGTTGGGGACATGACTGAAGAGCGCGCCCCGAGATCGCGGTGATAGGCGGATCCGGGTTCTACACCTTCCTCGTCGACCCGCAGTCGATCGAGGTCGAGACGCCGTACGGTAGTCCGTCCGCCCCGATATCGATCGGCACCGTCGAGGGCCGGTCCGTCGCGTTCCTGCCCCGGCACGGGCCACATCACGAGTTCCCGGCACATCGCGTCCCCTACCGAGCCAACATGTGGGCGCTGCGCAGCCTGGGAGTACGACAAGTCCTCGCGCCGTGTGCTGTCGGCGGTCTCCAGCTCGAGCACGGTCCCGGCACGTTCGTCGTGCCCGACCAGCTGGTCGACCGAACGTCGGCACGCCAACAGACATACTTCGACTCCGGCGCGTGCCACGTCTCGTTCGCCGACCCCTATTGCCCGAGGCTTCGCTCGCACCTGCTGGACGGATTGGCCGATCAGAGTCCCGTCGACGGCGGCGCGATGGTCGTGATCGACGGACCGCGGTTCTCGACCCGCGCGGAGTCGAAGTGGTACGCCGACCAGGGGTGGGCCGTCATCAACATGACGGGTCATCCCGAGGCTGTGCTGGCTCGGGAGCTGGCGCTCTGCTACGCCACCGTTGCGCTGGTCACCGACCATGACGCCGGGGTCGACGAAGCGACCGCGGTGAGCATGGACGAGGTGTTCGCGGTCTTCGCTGCCCACACCGAGACGCTCAAGTCGGCGCTGACGACCGTGGCCACCTCGCTCGGAGAGCGGGACTGCTCCTGCGCGCTCGCGGTCGACGGCATGAAGCTGCCGATCGAGCTGCCGTGAGGATCCTGCTGACGGGGGCAGCCGGGTTCATCGGTTCGCACATCCGCGACCGGGCGCTGAACCGGGGACACGAGGTGGTCGCGCTCGACGCGTACCTGCCGCAGGCACATGGTGGCGCGGCGGCGAATGACCACGCATTCATCGGATCGACCTGAGGCACGACCGACTCGACGACGTGCTGGACGGTGTCGACGTGGTCTGCCACCAGGCGGCCATGGTCGGCAACGGTGTGGATGCCCAGGACCTGCCTGGCTACGCCGAGCACAACGATGTGGGCACGGCGCGGCTGCTGGCGGCCATGTCACGGAGGGGCGTACGGGCGCTGGTGCTCGCGTCGTCCATGGTGGTGTACGGCGACGGTCGCTACACGTGCCCCGTCGATGGAGACGTGCCGCCGGCGGCGCGCAGGGACGACGACCTCACCGCTGGCCGGTTCGAGCCCCGCTGTTCAGTCTGCGACGGAGAGATCACCTGGCGGGAGATCGGGGAGGACACGCCGTTCCTGCCGCGTACGAGCTATGCCGCGTCGAAGGTCGCACAGGAGCACTACGCAGGCGCCTGGTGCACGCTCGACGGTGGCCTGGCGATCGCGCTGCGCTATCACAACGTGTACGGCCCAGGCATGCCGGCGGACACCCCCTACGCCGGCGTGGCGGCGATCTTCCGCTCAGCGATCGCGCGCGGTGAGGCGCCGCAGGTGTTTGAGGACGGGCAGCAGGTGCGGGACTTCGTGCATGTCGGCGATGTCGCCCGGGCCAACGTGCTGGCGATCGAGCAGGTCGCCGAGCACCCGGTCGGGCTGACGCCGTACAACATCGCCTCTGGGCACACCTTCACGATCGGACAGATGGCATCGGTGCTGGCCGAGGCGTCCGGTGGTGCGGTGCCTGAGGTGACGGGCGACTACCGGCGGTTCGACGTACGCCACGTGGTCGCGTCGCCGAGTGCCGCGGCAAAGGGTCTTGGGTTCACCGCCGCGGTCGCCCCCGAGGTCGGCCTCGCCCAGCTCGCCACGGATCCCCTCCGCCCTCGCTGATCCCCCGCTGGGAGTGACGTTTCGGCCGGGGTGCGACGGCGAGTCGCGACCCGAACGTCGCTCCCAGCGGGGTCAGGCAGCAGGGAGTCGGATCTCGAACTGGCAGCCGCTGTCGTGGTTGCGGACGTCGATCGACCCGGACTGCGCGTCGAGGAGGCCGCGGGCAATCGCCAGCCCCATGCCAGCGCCCTGCCCGTCAGACCCCCGCGCCTCGGAGCCGCGGTAGCCCATGTCGAAGACCTTCGCGAGGTCGTGGTCGGGGATGCCACCGCACGAGTCGTCGACCCGCAGCCACACCTCCGAGCGATCCGAGCCGGTCGACACGCTGACGGTCCCACCCTCGGGCGTATGTCGGATGGCGTTGCCGAGCAGGTTGCGGAGCACCCGCATGAGCTCCGGGGCCGCACCGACGGCGAGCGTCCCATGCGGTCGGCCCTCGACGGCGAGAAGTACGCCATGACGGTCGCCGGCAGGGCGGGCGGCCTCCACCGCTGAGCGGACGACGTCGTCGACCGCGATCGGGCCGACGTCGAGTGCCAACGTGCCGGCGTTGATCTGCGACATCTCGAAGAGGTCGTCGATCATCGAGGCGAGCCGCAGCGTCTCCGCCCGGATCAGCTGGGCGTACTGCTTGACGTCTTCGGATGAGGAGACAACACCGTCCTCGAGCGCCTCCGTCATGGCTTGCACGCCGGCGATCGGCGTTCGCAGGTCGTGACTGAGCCAGGCGAGGAGCTCTCTGCGGGACCGCTCGGCGCTGCGCTCCCGCTCCAGGGCCTCGCGCTCCCACACGATCTTGCGGGCGAGTGAGCTGCCCAGCACCACGGCGCTGGGCACGCTGACCGCGGTGACGACGAGCCAGACGATCGCGGTCCGCCGGAGCTCAGCGGTGAACATGAACTGGCTCGTGCCCACGACCCCGACGATGATCGCGATGAGCGGGACGAGCGTCAACAGCACGATCGACGTCGTCAGGGCGCGACCGCGCAGCAGGTAGAGCACCAGGGCGCCGACTCCGACGACGCTGAGGGAACCCAGGAGTCCGATGACGAGCGCGTGGAGTGTGTCCGCACTCATGATTGCGGGTCCCAGCGGTAGCCGAGGCCGTAGACGGTGACGATCCTCGCGGGGTCAGCCGGGACCGCCTCGATCTTGTGGCGCAGGCGCTTGACGTGCACCGTGACGGTCGAGTGGTCGCCGTACTCCCATCCCCACACCTGCTTGAGCAGGTCCTCGCGGCTGAACACCTCGTGCGGGTGACGCATGAAGAAGTACAGCAGGTCGAACTCGCGCGTTGTCAGGGGCAGCGTGGCGCCTGCCTTCAGCGTTTCGCGGGCCACTGGGTTGAGGGTGAGGTCGCCGTCGAGCAACAGTCCGGCGACCGGTCTGATCCCCGCCGGGACGAGGCTGCGGCGCAGGACCGAGCCGACGCGGAGTGTGAGTTCCTTGACGCTGAACGGCTTGGTCACGTAGTCGTCCGCGCCGCTCGTGAGTCCGGCGATACGGTCGTCGGTCTCACCCAGTGCCGTCAGCATGATGATCGGCACGGCCGAGCCGTCGGTCTCCCGGAGCTCACGGCAGATGTCCAGCCCGTTCAGCTGCGGCAGCATGACGTCCAACACGATCAGGTCGGGCGAGAGCTCGCGCGCGGCAGCGAGACCTGTGGCGCCGTCGGCCGCGACCGTGACCTCGTATGACTCCTGCTCGAGGTATCGGCGCAGCACGTCGCGCACCGCCATGTCGTCCTCGACCACGAGGACATGAGGCCGATCGCCGATTGCCATGCTCACCACCTTGTCAGCACCAATTGTTGTACGCACAGGGCCACTGCGACCTGCGAAAGAAGTGCCGGACGGTGCCACCGGTCCGGCAGCAGCGCGGGCAGGGCGACGACCCAGATCGTGAACGGCAGCCAGATGCGCTCGACCTCGGCCTTGCTCATGCCAGAAAGCGTTGCGATGAGAATCGTCAGGAGCGCCGCGGCAGCGAGCCGGGCCATGGCGTCGCGGTTCCTGAACGCGCGAGCCGCCCGTGGGAATGCCGCCCAGACGGCGAGCCCGACCGTGAATGTCCAGGCGGCGAGGTCGGCCCAGACCCAGTAGGAGTAGGGGCGTTCGGAGGCGATGCCGGCGTAGTAGCGCTCGTGCAGCACCGGGATGCGTCCCACCAGGCGAAACCCGCGGCCGTGAACGCCGCGACGACAACCGCAGCGCCGGTGAGAGCCCACGGCAACGGTTTCCACGTCTTGGCGATGATCAGGACCGCGATGGCGAGGATGCCGAGGAGCACGAGTCCGTACGACAGGTAGACGCACATCCCGAGCAGCAGCCCGGCAGCCACGGCGAGGGCCGGCCGCCGGCTGACGGCAGCGATCGCGAGAAGAGCCAGCCCCCACGCTGCGACCGCGGTGAACAACGCGTCGCCGGTCACGCCCATCCACACGGCGGTCGGTGCCAGGACGATCCAGGGCATGACCCGACGCGCGAGATGGACGGAGCCGAGAGACTTCAGGGTCATCAGAACCGCGACGACGGCGGAGCTGCCGATCGTGACGACCACGACACCGATCCAGAACGGATCGGTGATGCCGACCCGGTCGAGCAGCACGAAGAACAGCAGCGCGCCGGGCGGATGTCCCGCGACGTGGGTGTGCCAGTGGTCCGGCGAGTCCATCGGGATGCGGTCGACGAACGTCCGCACCATCGTCCCGATCGAGTTGACGCGTTGCGCGTCGTAGACGTATTCGCCTGGGCGCTCAAAGACACGCGCCAGTCCGTCCGTGCCTTCCGTCATCGCCAACGCCATGGTCCAGACCCACGTGCCGGCGAACGCGTATGCCAAGAGCCCACGCCACGATGTCTGCACGGCGAGTCGAGGGAGCGTGAACCAGAGGACCAGGCCGATCGCGATCGCGGGCAGGGTCAGCAGGCCGAAGCGCGGGTCCCAGTCGGCATGCAGCGGCGGCCAGTGCACTCGAACCGCTTGGTCGGTCCAGCGCGGTACGGCTATTGCCGCGGCCACGAGCACGAGACCTGCGGCAGCCGAAGCACCTGCTGCGCGTGCTGAGGAGAGCGGCATGGACACGCTGGTCAGCCTAGGTCCGGTACGCGTGACTGTTCCGGCTGAACGACCCGATGTCACGGGTCCGTCACTGCCGCACGTATGGCGAACCACGCAGGCCGGCCCCTAGCGTCGAATCATGGACATGCCGACCTGCGACGTTGTGATCCCGTGCCGGAACGAGGCCGCTGCGCTGCCCATCGTCCTGGCCGCGGTGCCTGCCGGGTGGCGAGTGATCGTCGTCGACAACGGCTCGACTGATGCCACGGCAGACGTCGCGCGAGAGCTCGGCGCGCATGTCGTCACGGAGGTGCGACCGGGTTATGGCGCTGCTGTGCACGCCGGATTGTTGGCCGCCGAGGCCGAGCATGTCGCCGTGATCGACGGCGACGCATCGATGCGGTTGGCCGACCTGGTGCCGATGCTCGAGCTCGTACGCTCGGGGGTGGTGACGATGGCCGTCGGCCGACGCCGTCCAGTCAGCCGCGGTGTCTGGCCATGGCATGCACGCCTCGGGACGCAGTTGCTGGCGACCTGGATCCGCCGGAGGTCGGCATTCCCCATCCACGACTTGGCACCGATGCGGGTGTGCCGCCGGGACGACCTGCTGGCGCTCGGTATCGAGGACCGGCGGTTCGGCTATCCCCTCGAGCTCATGCTGCGCGCCGCCCGTACGCGCTGGACCGTGCGGGAGCTCGACGTCGCATACGACCGCCGGGCCGCCGGGACGAAGTCCAAGGTCTCCGGGTCGGTTCGCGGGACCGCGAGGGTCGTGCAGGACTTCGCCAAGGTGCTCCGATGACTCACCCGACACTGCTCATCGTCGCCAAGGCACCCGTGCCAGGTCTCGCCAAGACGCGGATCGGCGCGACGGTCGGCGACACGCTGGCCGCCGAGCTGGCCGCGGCCGCCCTGCTCGACACGCTAGAGACCGCCGGAGCGGTCGGCTGGCCCGTCGTTGTCGCGACGACTGGAGACCTCAGCCAGGCGGTCCGCGCTGACGAGATCGCCAAGGCGCTGTCGAACGTATGCGTCATCGGCCAGCGCGGCGACGGTTTGGGCCAGCGACTGGCGCACGCCCATGCCGATGCAGACGGCGGGTACGGCGTGGTGCAGGTCGGCATGGACACCCCGCAGGTGATCATCCGGGACTACCTCGACGCCGGCGCCGCAGTGCGCGCTGGCGTACGGGTGATGGGGCCGGCGGCCGACGGAGGCTGGTGGTTGCTCGGGCTGCCCGAGCCGGGCGATGCTGCCGCCCTGGCCGACGTCGGCATGTCGCTCGATGACACCGCCGAGCAGACCCAGCGCGCGCTCGGTGATGTCGTCCGGCTGCGGGTCCTCAGGGACATGGACTCGTGGGCCGACGCGATGGCGATCGCCGATGACATCCCGCGGTCTCGGCTCGCGACGGTCGTGCAGAGCGTCAGCGTGACGGCATGAGCCTCACCTTCGATGCGGTCTCGGCGTACGACGAGGCGTTCACCGGCAAGGTGACGCACGTCGTCGACCACGTCGGGCGTACGCGGCCCTTCGAAGTCGCCCAGTGGTCGTCGGCTCCTGACTGGGTCGACCGCGAGCTGTTCGTCGAGCCGTGTGACGCCGCGACGATTGACATCGGTTGTGGGCCCGGACGCCTCGTCGCAGAGATCGTGGCGCGTCAGGTCCCGGCCATGGGGATCGATGTGTCGAGTGAGGCGATCCGTCAGACCCGGGGCCGTGGTGCACTGGCGCTGCGCCGCGACGTCTTCGGCGTCATCCCGGGCCAGGGCCGGTGGGCGTACGCGCTGCTGGCCGACGGCAATCTGGGGATCGGCGGCGACCCGGTACGCCTGCTCGCCCGGCTGCGCCAGGTGTTGACCGCCGACGGCACCGTGATCGCCGAGGTGGCCGCCGCTGGCACCGGTTTGGTGCACGAGCACCGCCGGTTGCGCGTAGAGGGCCGGTTGTCGGCCCACTTCGAGTGGGCGGTCGTGGGGCTTGATGTGATCGAAGAGATCGCGGCGAAGGCGGGTCTGCAGGTACTGGAGACCCGGTCGGCCGGTGGCCGGCACGCCGTGTCGATGGTCCGGGAGGCATCATGAGGCTGCCACGGGTGGAGGACATCGAGAAGCGGATCCCGCGGCCGGAGGACTTCACCGCAGGGTCGCGCGGGCCGGCCACGACCGCGCGCGTCGGCACAGCACTGGGCATCGCGTTCGGCATCTGCTTCCTCACGGGAATGTGGAGCCACTACCAGTACACGTCGCCGGGCTGGCTGCCGATCGGGCCGAATCCCGCGTGGCTCTACCGGGTCACGCAGGGCGTTCACGTGGCGACCGGCATCACCGCGATCCCGTTGCTGCTGGTCAAGCTGTGGTCGGTCTATCCGCGGTTCTTCCTCCGTCCACCCACGGCGAGGCGAGAGCAGGTGGTCGACCTCCTCGAGCGGGCGTCGATCGGAGTGCTCGTGTCAGCGGCGATCTTCCAGCTCGCAAGCGGCACGCTCAACATCGCGCAGTGGTACCCGTGGGATTTCAGCTTCCGGCGTACGCACGAGGCCGTGGCCTGGGTCGCGATCGGCGCGATCCTGGTGCACATCGCCGTCAAGCTGCCGGTGATCCGTGAGGGCCTTGGCACCCCGGTCGAGGAGACGCCGGTCACCGATCCCGACGCCCCGAGTCGCCGCGCCGTCCTGCGTGGCGTGACGGTGGCATCCGGCCTGGCCTTGCTGCTCACGGTCGGCCAGACCGTGCCGTTCCTGCGCAGGATCTCGGTGTTCGGCGTTCGCGATGGTCAAGGGCCCCAAGGTCTGCCGATCAACCGGACCGCGCGAGCGGCCGGCGCCACCGAGGCCGCGAGCGATCCCGCATTCACCCTCGAGATCGTGGCCGACGGCCGGTCGGTCTCGCTCACCCGCGAGGACCTCGCCCGCCTCCCACAACGTACGCACCGGCTGCCGATCACCTGCGTCGAGGGATGGAGTCGTAGCGCCGTGTGGACGGGGGTCGCGGTCAGCGATCTCGTCGCGCTCGTTGACGCGCCGCCCGGATCGACGGTCACCGTACGGTCGATGCAGACCCGCGGTGCGTTTCGTACGTCCGAGCTGCCGGCAGACTTCGTGCGCGATCCGCGCACGTTGCTGGCGCTCGAGCTCAACGGCGAGCCGCTGAGCATCGATCACGGCTACCCATGCCGCATCATCGCGCCCAACCGTCCGGGCGTCCTACAGACCAAATGGGTCCGGCGGCTGGAGGTCGACGCATGAGAATCCTTCGCGCGGTGTTGTTGCTGGCCGGAGTCGGGATCGGCCTGTGGGGCGTGTGGTTGATGCGCGACTTCACTTCCGCGCAGCTGGTCTCGCTCGCCATTTGGCTCGCGGGCGGCGTCGCGCTGCACGACGCCGTCATCGCACCACTAACGGTGATGATCGGCGTCGCTGCCGCCCGGGTATTGCCTGACCATTCGCGTTCGGTTGCGGCGATCGCGTTCCTCGTCTGGGCGACTCTGACCGTGACATTCTTCAACGTGCTGTCCGGTCAGGGTGGAAAGCCCGACAACGACACGGTGCTCAACCGGCCGTACGGGCTGAGCTGGGTCGTGCTGACGGTCGTGATCGCGGCGGTCGCGATCGCCGTGGCGTACTGGCCAAGGAAGGCTGGAACGCGACCCGGACAGCCACCAGCTCGCCCACTCCCGCGACCAAGAGCGCAGCGGAAACTACGCCGTCGGCCAGACTGATCTCATCGCCTGACCCGAGGAGCCGTATGTCCGAACAGCTCGACGTCACCTTCTCCACAGTCCTGACGGTCGTCATCGTCTCAGTGACGATCTATCTGGTTGCTGTCGCGCTCACCCGGATCTGGGGTGCCCGCGGCCTGACCAACCTCTCGAGCGTCGACTTCGCCGCGCTCGCGGCAATGGGCGCGATCATCGGTCGCACAGCGTTGCTGGAGAATCCCACACTGATCAAGGGTGTGGTGGCGTTGGTGACGATCTATTCCATGCGCCTCCTCATGCTCTGGTCTGGGCGCCACCACGGTATCGATCGCATCCTGCATCGAGAGCCGGTCGTGCTGGTGCGTTCGGGCATCGTCGTCACTGATCACCTGCGACGTGCCCACCTCCATGATCAGGACCTTCGCCTCGCGCTTCGTCGCGTTGGCGTCACCCAGCTCTCCGAGGTCGATCTGGCCGTTCGTGAACGAGATGGTTCCATCAGCATTCTTCGAGGTAAGGGGAAACGCGCCGATCCGTGGTTGGTATCGGATCTGACAGGGCCCTGAGTTGGCGCGCCGGCTCGCCACGAAGCGAGCGGACGGGCGGATCAGTGAACCACTCACCAATTGCTGAGCGGTTCACGTTGCTTGACGATCTCCAGGACAACGAGTCGGAGGTCGTCGTTGTCTCCTGGGTAGTACAGCGGGCCGGTGCCGCACGTTGAATGGGTCGGCGACGATGACCCTCGACACGTACGGACATCTCTTCGAGAACCGTCTCGACGAGGTTGCCGACGCGATGGACCTGGCTCGCACGACCGAGCGCGCTCAACCTGCTGTTGCCCGAGTGTTGCCCGAGCACCTTCTGGCCCTGGATGAGGAAGACCCCCTGACCAGCGTTTCCGCTGGTCAGGGGGCCTTTTCCATGGTAGCCCCGACGGGATTCGAACCCGCGCTACCGCCTTGAGAGGGCGGCGTGCTAGGCCGCTACACAACGGGGCCATGGGTGGTCTTGCGACCGCACGAAACCCTACCAAAGCGTGCTCGAGAGCTGCTCGGAGGGTTTCGCTGGGATACTAGGACTCGAACCTAGAATGGCGGTACCAGAAACCGCTGTGTTGCCAATTACACCATATCCCAATGGCTGCGAGCGGGGCCCGAGCCGAGGTCACACTTTACCCGACCGGACCTCTCGCGCCCAAACCGGGACCACCCCTCACGAGGCGATCGCGGCCGAGAGTCGCGCCAAGGTGACGTCCCTGCCGAGCAGCTCGAGCGACTCGAACAGCGGCGGCGAGATCCGGCTGCCCGTGACCGCAACGCGTACGGGCCCGAATGCCAGTCTGGGCTTGAGCCCGAGGCCTTCGATGAGGGCCGCGCGAAGCGCCTCTTCGATCGGTTCTGTCGACCAGTCGGACACCGCCGACAGCGCCTCGTGCGCCGCGCGAACGACGTCGAGGCCGCCCTCGTCGAGGTTCTTGGCGCGGTCCGCCTCGTCGATCGAGAAGTCCGAGTCGGCGATGAACAGGAACCGCAGCATGTCGACGGCCTCGGTCAGCAGCGTCATGCGCTCGTGGACGAGCGGCGTCGCCGCCTCGAGCGTGCTCAGCTGAGCCGCCGTGGGCTCGTCGTCGATCAGGCCGGCGGCCTGGAAGTAGGGCACCAGGCGATCGCGCAGGTCGTCGGGCGACAGCAGGCGCACGTGCGAGCCGTTGATCGCCTCGCACTTCTTGATGTCGAAGCGCGCGGGGTTGGGGTTGACCCGGCCGATCTCGAACGCCTCGACCATCTCCGGGATCGAGAAGATGTCGCGGTCCTCGGCGATCGACCAGCCGAGCAGCGCCATGTAGTTGAGCAGCCCTTCGGGCAGGAATCCCTTGGGCTTGTAGTCGAGCAGGTTGGACTCGGGATCGCGCTTGGACAGCTTGCGGTTGCCCTCCCCCATCACGAACGGCAGGTGCCCGAACTCCGGGGTGAAGCCGCCGCCGATGCCGATCTCCGCGAATGCCTCGTAGAGGGCGATCTGCCGCGGCGTCGAGCTGAGCAGGTCCTCGCCGCGGAGCACATGCGTGATGCCCATCATCGCGTCGTCCGTGGGGTTGGTCAGCGTGTAGAGCGGCTGGCCGTTGGCGCGTACGAGGACGTAGTCCTGCACGTTGGCCGAGTCGAACGTGATCTCGCCGCGCACCAGGTCGTTGAACGTGTAGGTCCGCTCGGGCATCTTGAACCGGATGACGGGCTCGCGACCCTCCGCCTCGTACGCCGCGATCTGCTCGGCCGTGAGGTTGCGGTGCAGGCCGTCGTAGCCGCTGGGCTTGCCGGCGGCACGCGCGGCGTTGCGGCGCTCCTCGAGCTCCTCGGCGGTGTCGTACGCCTTGTAGGCGAAGCCCGCGTCGAGCAGCTGCTGCGCGACATCGGCATAGATGTCCATGCGCTCGGACTGGCGATAGGGGCCGTTGGGGCCTCCGACCTCCGGGCCCTCGTCCCAGTCGAGGCCGAGCCAGCGCATGACGTCGATCAGGAGCTGGTAGGACTCCTCGTTGTCGCGCGATGTGTCGGTGTCCTCGATGCGGAACACGAACCTGCCGCCGTGGTGGCGGGCGAACGCCCAGCTGAACAGGGCCGTGCGGGCCATGCCGACGTGCGGGTTGCCGGTCGGCGACGGGCAGAACCGCGCAACAACCGGGCGGGCGGAAATGTCACTGCTCACGGGAGACCACGCTGTTCGTCAGGGTGCCGATGCCTTCGATGGTCACGCTGACGTCGTCGCCGACGACCATCGGGCCGACACCGTCGGGCGTACCGGTCAAGATCACGTCGCCGGGCAGCAGCGTCATGAACGACGAGACGTACTCGATGATCGCGGGGACGCTGAAGACCATGTCGGACGTGTTGCCGTCCTGCTTGATCTCGTCGCCGAGCCGAGTCGTGACCTGGACCTTCGACGGGTCGAAGTCGGTCTCGATCCACGGGCCGAGCGGGCAGAACGTGTCGAAGCCCTTGGCACGGGCCCATTGCCCGTCCTTGGCCTGCAGGTCGCGCGCCGTGACGTCGTTGCCGATTGTGTAGCCGAAGATGACCTTGGCCGCGTCGTCGGCGGAGATGTCGCGGCAGATCCGGCCGATCACGACAGCGAGCTCGCCCTCGAAGTGGACGTTCTCGCTCTGGTCGGGATAGAAGATCGGCTCGCCGGGCCCGATGACGCTCGTGTTGGGCTTGAGGAAGATCAGCGGCTCCTCGGGCACCTCACCGCCCATCTCGGCGGCGTGCTTGGCGTAGTTCTTGCCGACGCACACGACCTTGCTGCGCGGGATCACCGGCGCCAGCAGGCGTACGTCCGCAAGCGGGATCTTCTGGCCGCTGAGGTTGAGCCCCGCGTAGAGAGGATCGCCGTTCAGGACCGCGATGGTGGGGACACCGTTGTCGTCCCCGATGACTCCGAAGCGGGGATCGTCGTCCCCCGCGAACCTGGCAATGCGCATATGCGCCAGCCTATCGGTCCGGTCGCGGCGACCTCAGGCCGAGCCGTAGCGGCGGTTGCGGGCGGCGTACTCCTCGATCGCCGTCCAGAGCGCGCGGCGGTCGACGTCGGGCCAGGCGATGTCGGAGAACACCATCTCGGCGTATGCCGACTGCCACAGCAGGAAGTTGCTGGTGCGCTGCTCCCCCGACGTGCGCCAGAACAGGTCGACGTCCGCCATGTCGGGCTCGTCGAGGTAGCGGGCGAACGTACGCTCGTTGACCTTGTCGGGGTTGACCTTGCCGGCGGCGACGTCGCGCGCCAGCGCGGCCGCGGCGTCGGCGATCTCGGCGCGCCCGCCGTAGTTGACGCACATCGTGAGCGTCAGGACGTCGTTGTGCTTGGTCATCTCCTCGGCGGTCTCGAGCTCCTTGATGACGCTGCGCCACAGGCGAGGGCGGCGGCCGGCCCACCGCACGCGTACGCCGAGCTCGTGCATCTCGTCGCGCCGGCGCCGGATGACGTCACGGTTGAAGCCCATGAGGAAGCGCACCTCGTCGGGTGAACGCTTCCAGTTCTCGGTCGAGAACGCGTAGGCCGAGATGGCCTTGACGCCGATCTCGATGCCACCCTCGACGACGTCGAACAGCGCCGCCTCGCCCTTCTCATGACCGGCGGTGCGGGGCAGGCCCCGCTGCTTGGCCCATCGGCCGTTGCCGTCCATGACGATCGCGACGTGGCGCGGAACTTGATCTGGAGGGATGGAAGGCGGCTCGGCTCCGGACGAGTGCGGCACCGGCAGGCGTGCGGGACTCCTCAGGCGACCCATTACCTGTCCACGTGGCTCAGGGAGCGCAACCCGCGCTCGAGGTGCCACGAGAGATAGGCGCTGACGATGCTGCTGGCCTCGCGGCGGGACCGGTCGTCCGACGTGCCGACCGTGGTCCAGTCGCCGCTCAACAGGCCGGCGAGCAGCGTGACGGTGAACGGAGACGGTGCAGCGGAGCCGGCCACGCGGCAGTCGTCGCACAGCATGCCGCCCGATGCGGCGTGGAAGTTGCGGTGCGGCCCCTCGGCGGCACACCGGGCGCAGGCGTCGAACGTCGGCGCGTAGCCCGCGATCGACAGGGCCCGCAGCTGGTAGGAGTCGAGGATCAGGCTCGGCGTCATCCGGCCCTCGGTGAGCGCCCGCAGCGCCCCGACGAGGAGCTGGAGCTGCGGCACGGCGGGCTCACCGTCCTCCTGCACGAGTCGCTCGGCGGTCTCGAGCATCGCGGTGCCTGCGGTGTATGCCGCGTAGTCGCCGCCGAGATCCTTGGCGAACGCGTTGATCGTCTCGACCTGCGTGATGATGTCGAGCGAGCGGCCCTCGGCGAGCTGGAGGTCGACGTGCATGAACGGCTCGAGCCGGCCACCGAAGCGTGATGTGGTCTTGCGGATGCCCTTGGCCGCGGCGCGCACGATGCCGCGGTCGCGCGTGAGGAGCGTGATGATGCGGTCGGCTTCGCCGAGCTTGTGGACGCGCAGCACGATGCCGGCGTCGCGGTAGAGGCTCACCTGTCCATTGTGCCGTGCGGGACCGACGATTGTGCCCCGGCACGCGGCACTCAGCCGGCGTCCCGTCCTACGACGGCGGGTAGGCCTTCGCCTGAGCCTTCGCGTACTCACGATCCGCCCGATCGATGCTGGCCCGACTGGTCAGATCGACGCCGGCCCGCTCGGCGGCGGCGCGCATGGCCGGTGTGTTGAGATTCGGGACGACGAACCGCTCGGGCCGGATCTTGGCATCCTTGGCCGCGTGCGGACGTTGCTGCGCGGCCAGCTGGTCGGCCGAGGACACCGCGCGAGCATTGACCGCCGCGTTGACCGCGACCGCAGCACCAATCAGCTTCGCGCTGACCAACGGCGTGTAGCCGCTGGAGTGGCCGAGCTTGTTGGGGTGGTACGACTCCGTGACCGGGTTGGACAAGCCGTTGAGCCATTCGGGGCTGTCGCAGACGGCGTGACCGATGAAGGCGCTGACCGGGCTGACGAACGTGAAGCCCTTTGCGGTGGCGGCCGCGGAGATCTTGGAGTTGATCAGGTCGGCGGTCGCATTGAGCCGCGACTCGTCGTCGGGTGAGAACCAGGTCAGGGCGTTGCAGTCCTCGCCGTTGAACAGTCGCGGATAGCCGACTGCGACGACCTTGGCGTTGGGCGCCTTGGACTTGATGCTCGCGTAGAGCGTCGACAGCGAACCCGGCAGCGTGTTCTTGATGTAGTTCTGCGCCGTCGTCACCCGGCCGGCGCAATTGCTGGCCCATGCGGGCAGCGCGCACTCGGTGAGGACGTCAGTGAAACCGGCATCATTGCCGCCGACCGAGATCGTGACGTACGTCGTGCTGCTCGACAGCGCGCTCAGCTGGCCAGCCGTGACATCGGAAACCTTGGCGCCCGAGCAGGCTCGGAAGTTGAGGGCGTAACCCTTGGCGGAGGCGATCAGGGACGGATAGGCGTAGACCGAGCGCTGGCAGCTGGTGCCGTCATTGATGTAGGTACGAGTGCCGACCCCGGATGAATACGAGTCACCGAGCGCGACGTACGGAGCGGCGGCGGCACCTGCGCCCGGTTGCCAGACGAAGCTGGGAATGACAGCAAGAACGACAGCGGCAAGACCCAGACGACGAAACATGAATCGCAACCCCCCGATTGCCCACGATGTGACGTGCGTCACTCGCGCCTCAACGTAGAGCATCGTGGCTGATCCGTCCATAGCCACCGCTACTCTCGGGCTCATGGCGCAGGATTCCGGCTACTCAGGCACCCCGCAGCTCAAGAAGCTCGGCATCAAGCCCGGCCTGCGGCTCGTGGTCGTCGGCGCGGACGCCGACTGGGAGTTCGCCGAGCCGCTCGAGGATGTCGAGCGGGTGCCCGACGGCTCGACCGACGTGGCGCTGGTGTTCGTACGCTCGGAGGCAGAGCTCGGCGGTCTCCCGGCCTGGGGCGAGTGGATCTTCCCAGCGGGCTCGCTGTGGATCGCCTGGCCCCGCAAGGCAGCCGGTCACGTCAGCGACGTGACCGAGAACGCGATCCGTGACGGCGCGCTCGAGCTCGGCATGGTCGACGTCAAGGTTGCCGCGATCGACACCGACTGGTCAGGCCTCAAGCTCATGTGGCGCAAGGAGAACCGCGTCCGCTAGTCGAGGCAGAACTCGTTGCCCTCGGGGTCCTGCATCACGATGAAGATGCTCTGCATGTCCTCGCGCACCTCGACCTTGGTCGCGCCGAAGCGGCGCAAGGCGGGCAGCCTCGGCCTCGAGCGCCTCGAGCCGCGCATCGCCTTCGAGACCGGGCGCCGAGCGTACGTCGAGGTGCACGCGGTTCTTGACGGTCTTGCCCTCTGGAACGCGCTGGAAGAAGATCCGTGGTCCCTTGCCGTCAGGGTCGATGATCGCCGACTTGCTGTTCCACTGGTCCTTGGGAACGCCCCAGGCGGTCAGCGCGTCGGGCCAGGTGTCAAAGCCCGGAGGTGGGCCCTGCACCTGATAACCGAGCGCCTCGGCCCAGAACTTCGCCAGGGCACCGGGATCGGCACAGTCGAACGTGACTTGGACTTCTTTGGCCATGACCCCAACCCTTCCCCAAGCGACCGACAAGACCGCCGGATCAGACGAACTCGACGCCCTGCGCCAGTGGCAGCTCGGTGGAGTAGTTGACCGTGTTGGTCGACCGACGCATGTAGGCGCGCCAGGCGTCGGAGCCCGACTCGCGGCCGCCGCCGGTCTCCTTCTCGCCGCCGAACGCTCCGCCGATCTCGGCGCCCGAGGGGCCGATGTTGACGTTGGCGATGCCGCAGTCCGAACCGACGACCGACACGAACGTCTCGGCCTCGCGGACGTCGAGGGTGAAGATCGACGACGACAGACCCTGGGCGACGTCGTTGTGCAGCGCGAGGGCCTCGTCGAAGTCGGTGTAGGTCAGCACGTAGAGCAGCGGCGCGAACGTCTCGGCCTTGACGATCTCGGTCTGCTTGGGCATGTCGATGATCGCGGGGTGGACGTAGTACCCGTCACCCTCGCACGTCGGCTGCGGTGCCACCGGTGACGAGGTCGCCACCGTCGGCGGTGGCCTGCTCGACAGCGGCGCCGAACGCATCGAACGCGGGCTTGTCGACCAGCGGCCCGACCAGCGTCGAGGCCTCGAGCGGCGAGCCGATCGGCAGCGTCTCGTATGCCGCCTTGAGCCGTGCCACCAGGTCATCCTTGATCGACTCGTGCACGATGATGCGCCGCAGCGACGTGCAGCGCTGACCGGCGGTGCCGACCGCGGAGAACACGATGCCGCGCACCGCCAGGTCGAGATCGGCCGACGGCGCGACGATCGCGGCGTTGTTGCCGCCGAGCTCCAGCAGCGTACGTCCGAGGCGGGCCGCGACGCGGGGAGCGACCTGCTTGCCCATGCGCGTCGAGCCGGTCGCCGACACCAGCGGCACGCGCGGGTCGTCGACCAGCACCTCGCCGATCCGGTAGTCGCCCAGCAGCACCGCGGACAGCCCCTCGGGCACGCCGGCACGACGAGCCAGCCTCAGCAGCCAGCGCCTGGCAGCCCAGCGCCGTCAGGAGCGTCTTCTCCGACGGCTTCCACACCACCGCGTCGCCGCACACGAACGCCAGCGCGGCGTTCCAGGACCACACCGCGACCGGGAAGTTGAACGCCGAGATGACACCGACGACACCGAGTGGGTGCCACTGCTCCATCATCCGGTGACCCGGGCGCTCGGTGGCGATCGTCAGGCCGTGAAGCTGGCGCGACAGGCCGACGGCCAGGTCGCAGATGTCGATCATCTCCTGGACCTCGCCGAGGCCCTCAGACACGATCTTGCCGGCCTCGATCGAGACGAGGGCACCGAGATCGTCCTTGTGCTCACGCAGCAGCTCACCGAGCTCGCGGACGAACTGCCCGCGTACGGGGGCGGGCACGCTGCGCCACTGCTCGAACGCCGACTGGGCGCGGCCGATGACGTCGGCAGCCTCGTCGGCGGTGTGCGAGCGAAGCCGACCGATCTCGGCGCCGTCGATCGGCGAGCGGCAGACCAGGTCGCCATCAGCGACGAACGGGTTGCCCGCACCGAGGCGGTCGAGGATGTCCTGCGTACGGATGGCGATGTCGGTCATGTCAGACCTCTCCCTGCTCGGCGAAGTGGCGCCCGGCCTGTGTCGAGAACAGCTGCTCGAGCGTGATGTCTTCCTGCTTGATGAATCCAGTGTGCGGGAGCGTGCCATCGGCGACGAGCTCGACGACGCTCACCGCGGAGGCCGCGGTGGTCCACGAGATCGCCCGCCACACGCGCCCGGAGATGTCGAGCGGCTTGTAGGCGCGCACGTGGTTCTCGCGGAACGGATGACCGTTCTTGCGGCCCTCGACGGCTGCGTGGATGAACACGACGTCGTCGTTGACCGGCGGCTTGGAGTCGACCAGCATCTTGCCGACGAGCTCACGCTGCTCTCGCAGGTTGAGCTCGTCGAACAGGAAGTGCATCTGGTCGAAGTGGCCGGGGTAGCGCAGTGTCTTGTAGTCGAGGCGGTGGACGCGGCCTTCGTACGTCTCGCACATCGTGCCGAGCCCGCCGGACGTCAGCGCGGCCTCGAGCTCGATGCCGCCGATGAAGACCCGCTCCTTCTCGGTCATCGCCGGCACCATCTGCCGGTTGCCCGAACGCAGCACCTCGCAGTCGTTGAGGTACTCGTTGACGACACCTTCGGGCGACCAGTTGATGGCGTAGCCGAGCAGGCCGGTGGGGTTCTGGGGCAGCGCGCCGACCTTGAGCTCGATCGAGCGGATCTCGTCGAAGGTCTTGGCGATCGAGGCGCCGATGATGCCGATCAGACCCGGGGCCAGGCCGCACTGCGGCGCGAAGGCCGCGCCCGGGCGCTCGGCAGCCAGCTCGATGACCCGGTTGGTCGTCGGCACGTCCTCGGTCAGGTCGAAGTAGTGGGTTCCGGCGTCGTACGCGGCCTCGGCCACGTCGATGTTGAGGTGATAGGGCAGGCACGACACGACGGCGTCGACACCACGCAGCGACTCGCGCAGCCCGGCGGTGTCCTGCACGTCGAGCGGTTTGACCTCGAACCCGAGGTCGTCGCGGGGCGCGGAGTCATAGCCGATGACCTTGAACCCCGACTCCCCCAGCATGACGGCAACGAGCTCGCCGACCTTGCCGAGACCGAACACCGCGACCTGGTTGATGATGCGCGCCACGAATCCTCCTCACGACCGGGGTGGATCTCACCGCGGTACGACATTGCGCCGAGGGTGGTCGGCGTCCCCTCGAGCGTATCGCGAACAAGGAGCATTTACTGTACCGGCCGGTGCAGTGATCCATGGCACGTCGGGATGCGCTCGTCGGGCCGACTGGTTGACTTCGGTCATGGCATCCCTCAGCGGCGGTCGCGCGTTCGCGGCTTTGGCATACACCTTCGCGATCACCATGATGGGCACGACACTGCCGACCCCGATGTACGTCATCTATCAGGAGCGATTCGGCTTCTCGATCACGATGTCCACGGTGATCTTCGCGATGTACGCCTTCGGGGTCCTCGCGGCGCTGCTGGCGTTCGGCCGATGGTCTGACGCGCTGGGCCGGCGACCGCTTCTGCTCGCAGGTGTTGCGGCGGCCATCGCCAGTGACGTGGTCTTCCTCATCGCCGAGAACACCGGCACGCTGCTCGTCGGCCGCGTGCTGTCGGGCCTGTCCGCCGGCATCTTCGTCGGCACCGCCACGGCTGCGATCGTCGAGGCAGCGCCGGCAGCCTGGCGTTCGCGTGCCGCACTGCTCGCGACCGCGGCGAACATCGGCGGGCTCGGCCTCGGACCGCTGACCGCAGGCGCCCTCGTCGACTGGCTCCCGTGGGATGTCCACCTGACCTTCATCGTCCACCTCATGCTGTCCTTCATCGCCGTGGCGTTGGTGTGGCGGGTCGCCGAGACCGTCGACGTCGTGCCTGGCACACGCCCCTCCTTCCAGCGCCTCGCGGTGCCGGCCAACGTCCGTACGACCTTCATCGGCGCCGGGATCGCCAGCTTTGCCGGGTTCGCTGTGATGGGTCTGTTCGTTGCGGTCTCGCCGCGTTTCGTGGCCCAGGCGCTCACGAACCCGAGTCCCGCATTCGAGGGTCTCGTGGTCTTCGCAGTGTTCGGCGCGTCCGTCGTCGCACAGATCGTCCTGAAGGCCGCTTCGACGACCCGCGCCCTCAACGCCGGGTGCGCACTCCTGGTCGTCGGGCATGCTGCTGCTCGTGTGGGGCCTGCAGGCTCAGTCCGTGCCGCTGATCGTCCTCGCGGCGATCACCGCCGGCGTCGGTCAAGGGCTCTCGTTCAGCAAGGGGCTCGCCGCGGTGCTGGCCAAGGTCGGTCCGCACGAGCGCGCCGGCGTGACGTCGGCGTTCTTCGTCGTCGCCTACATCGCGATCTCGGTGCCGGTCATCGGCGAGGGCGTGGCCGCGCAGCACTGGGGTCTGACCTCGGCAGGCACGTCGTTCTCGGCCGGGGTCGCGGTGCTCGCGGCGCTGGCCCTGATCACGCTCGTGATCGACCAGCGCCGCGACGCGCGGTCTAGACGCGTACCGACACCGGAACGACGTCCGCGGCGCCCTTGCGCGCGGCGTCTGCGGTCTCGTCGTCCGGCATGGTCTGGCTCTCCCGTTCGGCCTCGACCCGCTTGAGGTAGTGCTCGACCTCGTTGGTGCGCTGCGCCTCGTCCCAACCCAGCACCCGGCCCATCAGGTCAGCGACCATCGGCGCCGCCGTCACGCCCCGGTCGAACTCCTCGAACGAGATGCGGGTACGTCGGGTCAGCACGTCGTCGAGATGGCGGGCGCCCTCATGCGATGCCGCGTAGACGACCTCGGCTCGGAGGTAGCCGGATGCCCCGTCCAGTGGGAGGCCCAGGTCCGGGTCCTCCGCGACAAGGGCGAGAACCTCATGGATCAGTGACCCGTATCGGCCGAGCAAGTGAGTGATCCGCTCGTCGTGCAGGCCGCTGTCCCGCACCAGGAGCTGGCGCTGGTTGGAGACGGCGTCCCACCCCTCGGCACCCAGGAGCGGGATGTGCTCCGTGGCGCACGGGGGCACATGCCGCTCGAGCTGCCCGGCGAGAGCGTGAGCCACCTCGTCGATGACGTCCTTGGCCATGATCCGGTACGTCGTGTACTTGCCACCCGCCACGACGATCAGTCCCGGCGCAGCATGGCCGACGGCGTGCTCGCGGGAGAGCTTGCTGGTCGCCTCGTCCTCGCCGTGCAGCAATGGCCGGAGACCCGCATAGACGCCTTCGACGTCGTCGTGGGTCAGCGGTTGCTCGAGCACGCGTGTTGACGTGGTCGAGGAGGTAGTCGATGTCGCTGCGGCTCGCCGCCGGGTGATCCTTGGACAGCGACCAGTCGGTGTCGGTCGTGCCGATGATCCAGTGCCGCCCCCACGGGATGACGAACAGCACCGACTCCTCGGTGCGCAGGATCAAGCCCGACTCGCTCCGGATCCGGTCGCGCGGCACGACGAGGTGCACGCCCTTGCTCGAACGGACGTGAAACTGTCCGCGCTCCCCCGCGAACGCCTGCGTCTCGTCCGTCCAGACGCCGGTGGCATTGACGACCTGCCGCGCCCGAACCGTGATGATGCGGCCGGACTCGAGGTCGCGAACCTCCGCGCCGACGACGCGGCCACCCTCCTTGAGCAAGGACGTGACCCTGGCGCGCGTGGCGACATGAGCCCCGTACGCCGCGGCCGTACGCGAGAGGAACATCGTGTGGCGGGCGTCGTCGACCTGGGCGTCGTAGTACTGCAAGGCACCGAGGAGTGCGTCCTTTCGCAGGGAGGGCGCGATGCGGCGCGCTCCCCTACGGGTGAGGTGCCGGTGCCAAGGCACACCCGCCCCATAGCCCGATGCCTTGCTCATCGCGTCGTACAGGGCTACGCCCGCGCCGGCGTAGACCCGCTCCCAACCGCGGTGCTGAAGCGGGTAGAGGAACGGGATCTCGCGGACCAGGTGAGGCGCCAGTCTCTGCAGGTGGAGGCCGCGCTCCTTGAGTGCCTCCGCGACCAACCTGAAGTCGAGCATCTCGAGGTAGCGCAGTCCGCCGTGCATGAGCTTGCTCGAACGACTCGACGTGCCGGAGGCCAGATCGCGAGCCTCGACCAGTCCGACGGACAGGCCGCGCGTGGCGGCGTCGAGGGCCGATCCGCCCCCGACGACGCCACCCCCGATCACCAGGACGTCGAGCGTCGTGGCAGCCATCGCCTCCAGCGCCTCCTCGCGGGACTGCGGGGACAGGGGTGCTGACCTCATGCTCATACCTCTCGACTTCGTGGTGTTCGGTGCGGGCGGATCCGACTAGCTGACGTCGACCCAGTCGAGCGTCCTGGTGACGGCCTTCTTCCACTGGCCGTACCCGGTCTCACGCTGCTCGTCGGTCCACTGCGGCTCCCAGCGCTTGGACTCGTTCCAGTTCTCGCGCAGCTCGTCCGTCGAGCCCCAGAAGCCGACCGCGAGCCCTGCGGCGTACGCGGCACCGAGCGCTGTCGTCTCCGCGACGACCGGCCGACTGACCGTGACGCCGAGGACGTCGGACTGGATCTGCATGCAGAGCTCGTTGGCCGTGACACCGCCGTCGACCTTGAGCACCTCCAGAACGACTCCGGAGTCCTTCTCCATGGCCTCGGCGACGTCGCGCGACTGGTAGCAGATCGCCTCCAGGGTCGCTCGGGCCAGGTGGGCGTTGGTGTTGAACCGCGAGAGACCGACGATCGCGCCGCGGGCATCCGAACGCCAGTACGGCGCGAAGAGCCCCGAGAACGCCGGCACGAAGTAGACGCCGCCGTTGTCCTCGACCTGGCTCGCGAGCGACTCCGACTGGGCCGCGCCCGAGATGATGCCGAGCTGGTCCCGGAGCCACTGCACGGCCGAACCGGTCACCGCGATCGAGCCCTCGAGGGCATAGACCGGCTTGTCGTCGCCGAACTGGTAACACACGGTCGAGAGCAGTCCCGCGTTGCTGCGGACGAGCTCGGTGCCGGTGTTGAGCAGCATGAAGTTGCCCGTGCCGTACGTGTTCTTGGCCTCGCCCGGGGCGAAGCACACCTGGCCGACCGTTGCCGCCTGCTGGTCACCGAGGATCCCGGTGATCGGCACCTCGCCGCCGAACGGCCCGTTCTCGAGCGTCGAGCCATACGGCTCCTTCGTCGAGGACGGCTTGATCTCAGGCAGCATCGCGCGCGGGATGTCGAAGAACCCGAGCAGCTCGTCGTCCCACTCGAGGGTCTCCAGGTCCATCAGCATCGTGCGGCTTGCGTTGGTCGGATCCGTGACGTGGACACCGCCGTTGCGACCGCCCGTGAGGTTCCAGATGATCCAGCTGTCGGTGTTCCCGAAGATCGCCTCACCCCGTTCGGCAGCCTCGCGCACTCCCTCGACGTTCTCCAGGATCCACTGGATCTTGCCGCCGGAGAAGTACGTCGCGGGTGGCAGCCCGGCCTTGCGCCTGATGGTGTCGCCACGCTCGTCGCGGTCGAGTGCGCTCGCGATCCGGTCAGTGCGGGTGTCCTGCCACACGATGGCGTTGTAGTAGGGCCGGCCGGTGTTCTTGTTCCAGACGACGGTCGTCTCACGCTGGTTGGTGATGCCCAGGGCGGCGAGGTCCTCGGCGCCCAGGCCGGCCTTGGTCAGGGCGGTCTGGATCACCGCGGACGTACGCTCCCAGATCTCAGCAGGGTTGTGCTCCACCCAGCCGGCCTGCGGCATGATCTGCTCGTGCTCGAGCTGGTGGCGGGCGACCTCGTTGCCGCTGTGGTCGAAGATCATGAAGCGGGTGCTGGTCGTGCCTTGGTCGATCGATCCTACGTATTCAGCCATGGTGACGCCTTTCGGTGGTGTGAGAGTGCAAGCAGATGCGCGGAACCGTGGTCATACGAAGCTGTCCGCTTCCTCGCGGGCCCTCTCGCGGACCGGCTCCTGCACGGGCTCGGAGACCGTGATCTCCTCGGCCTCGTCAGGCAGGTGCCGCTCGATGAGGTACTTGAAGGCGGCGCCACCGATGAGGCCACCGAGGATCGGCGCGACGATCGGCAACCAGAAGTAGAGCGGGTGACTGCCGCTGGTGCTCCACCACGCGTCGCCATAGCCGGTGATCCAGGAGGCCAGGCGCGGGCCGAAGTCACGTGCCGGGTTGATGGCATAGCCGGCGTTGCCGCCGAATGCCATGCCGAGCGCGACGACCAGGAGACCCACGACCACCGGACCGATGTTGGCCATCGGCGGGTTGTTGGTCGCGGTGGTCAGGGCGAAGATCACGAACACCAGGATTGCCGTGCCCACGACCTGGTCGAGGAACGCCGATGGGATGGACACACCGGCGGTGGGCGAGGTCGAGAAGATGCCCTGTGTGTCGTAGGTGTGGCCGGGGTCGATCTTGCCGATCAGGTCCGCGTACGTCGCCCTGATGATCAAGGCGGCGAGAAACGCACCGACGACCTGCGCGGCGATGTAGGGCGCAACCTTGCGCCACTCGAAGCCCTTGAAAGCGGCCAGCGCGATCGTGACCGCCGGGTTGAGGTGCGCCCCCGAGATGCGTGCCGCGACGTAGACGCCGAGCGTGACCCCGATGCCCCATGCCCAGGCAATCGAGTCATGATCGCCTGCTGCACCGTCGCCCGTGACGACCTGCGCCACGACGCCAGTGCCGAACAGGATGAGCACCATCGTGCCGAGCATCTCGGCCGAGACCTCACCCCAGAGAGTGTTCTTCTTCATGTCGTCGTACCCCCCAATATCTGGCGGCTCGTGCCGCCTCGGGTGACGCTAGAACCGGGTATGACGCGGCTCAAGGTCGTTCGTTCGACATCGTCGAACGGGCGACCGTACACGCCACCATGTGCGCGCTAACGTCGACCATGTGCCGGGGGCCATCAGATCTGTCGAGCGTGCAGCAGCGGTGCTGCGCATCCTCGGAGGTGCGGGACGCCCCTTGCGACTCTCGGAGATCGCCGACGCCCTCGACCTGCCGAAGCCGACCGTGTTCGGGCTGGTCCGCACCCTTCGCGACGTCGGATTCGTCCACCAGGATCGCGCCACGTCCGACTACTCGCTCGGCGACGGCGTCCGAAACCTGCATGAGTCCGGGCTCGATCCCCATGACCTTCGATCGCACGCCATGAACTGGTCGGACGCGCTTGCCTCGCGCACTCGCCTCGAGGTGCACATCGGATATCCCGATCCGGACGGCGCGCGCATCGTCCATCACGTCTTCCGACCCGGCGGCTCGGTCCAAGAGCTCCGGATCGGCGAGGTGCTGCCATTCCACGCCAGCGCCCTCGGCAAGATCATGCTCGGTTTCGTCGCCGGTACGCCGTCGAGTCCTCGGCTCCTGGAGCGCTACACCCCACGCACCTTGGTCAGCCGTGCGGCGCTGGAGGCCGAGATGTACCGCACACGCGCGCGGGGTTGGTCATCCGAAGGCAGTGAACTGACGCCAGGGGTCGGCGCGGTCGCCGTGCCACTGCGTGGCTATGGCGGTATCGGGGTGGGTGCGCTCGCGGTCACTGGACCGATCGAGAAGGTCTTTCGCCGCGCCGGTCCCCCGCTCGACTCCATCGTCAGCGCGACGATCGACACCGCCGGATCGATCTCGCGTTCGTTGGGCCTGCACGCGTGAACGACACAGTCGTGGCGGCGATCGACCAGGGCACCACCTCGACCCGTTGCATGATCTTCGACCGTCAGGGGCGTACCCAGTCGTTGGCCCAGCGGGAGCACCACCAGGTGTTCCCCCGGCCGGGCTGGGCCGAACAGGACGCCGACGAGATCTGGCGCCACGTCCAACGCCTCGTGCCCGAGGCGTTGGCGCAAGCGGGCCTTGGCCACCGACAGGTCGCAGCGCTCGGCATCGCCAACCAGCGTGAGACCACGGTCGTCTGGGACCGCGCGACCGGCCGGTCCGTGGCACCGGCGATCACCTGGCAGGACACCCGTACGTCCGACATCGTCGACGACCTCGTCGCCAAGGGCACGACCGACCAGGTGATGGCGGTGACCGGCCTCCAGCCACGGACGTACTTCGCCGGCCCGCGGCTCCGTTGGCTGCTGGACCATCGACGGGGTTTGCGGCAGCGCGCGGAGGCGGGCGAGCTGCTGTTCGGGACGATGGAGAGCTGGCTGATCTGGAACCTCACCGGTGGCGTCGATGGCGGGGTCCACGTCACCGACGTCACGAACGCCAGCCGCACGATGTTGATGGACCTGTCGACCGGTCAGTGGGACGACTCGATGCTCGACCTGCTCGACGTCCCGCGCGCCGGCCTGCCGAGCATCCGGTCCAACGCCGAGGTCTACGGGCATTGCGTGGCACCGCTCGCAGGGGTGCCGATCGCAGGAGCGCTCGGCGACCAGCAGGCGGCGCTGTTCGGGCAGACCTGCTTCGAGCCCGGAGACGCCAAGTGCACCTACGGCACCGGCGCGTTCCTGCTGATCAACACCGGCGAGCAAAGACCGACGCCAGGGCCATCCGTGCTGCCGACCGTCGCGTACGCCTTGGGCGACGACGACCCGGTCTATGCCGTTGAGGGATCCATCGCGATGGCCGGGTCCCTCGTCCAGTGGCTGCGCGACGCCCTCGAGATCATCCCGACAGCCCCGCAGATCGAGACCTTGGCGCGCTCGGTGGATCACAACGGCGGGTGCTACATCGTCCCGGCCTTCTCCGGGCTGTACGCGCCCCGGTGGGATCAGGACGCGCGAGGTGTCATCGTCGGACTCACGTCATTCGTGACCAAGGCCCACCTGGCGCGTGCCGTGCTCGAGGCGACGGCGTGGCAGACCTGGGAGGTCGTCGAGGCGATCAACCGCGATCTCGGCCTGACGCTGGAAACCTTGCGGGTCGACGGTGGCATGACGTCAAACCACCTGCTGATGCAGATGCTCGCGGACGTTCTCGACGTGGCCGTCGAACGCCCGCTCGTATCCGAGACCGTCTGCCTGGGCGCGGCATACGCGGCCGGCCTCACGGTCGGCTACTGGGCCGATCTCGCGACACTCAGCCACCACCGACACGTCGCGTCGGTGTGGCGCCCGCAGATGGAGCCGGCCGCGCGAGAACGCGAGTCCGCGCAGTGGAATCGCGCCGTCGATCATGCCCTCGGATGGGTCCTGCCGCCGGACTGAACGACCTGGGCGGCAGGACCCAAACGACGAGTCAGCCCGGGATCGTCTGAGCGACCGCGCGATTCGCGGCCGACACGACGGCACGCAGCGAGGCCGTGACGATATTGGCGTGGATACCGACGCCCCACACGGTCTCTCCGGCGACATCGCACTCGACGTAGGCCGCTGCGAGCGAGTCGCCACCGGTCGACAACGCATGCTCGGAGTAGTCGAGCACGCTGATGTCAGCGCCGGCGTGGCGCATGCCGTCGACGAACGCGGCCACCGGCCCGTTGCCCTCCCCCGTGAACTCCTTGACCTCACCGCGCACGCGCAGCATCACGACCTGGTGGTCGCCGCCGTCCTCAGCGGTCAACGAGCGATAGCTCTGGAGCTCGTAGGGATCATCGACGTCGAGGTACTCCCGCTCGAACGCCTCCCAGATGGCGCTCGGCTCGATCTCGCCGGCCTCGCCCTCGGTGAGCTGCTGCACGACCTGGCTGAACTCGATCTGCAGCCTGCGGGGCAGGTCGAGCTGGTGGTCGTTCTTGAGGATGTAGGCGACGCCGCCCTTGCCCGACTGGCTGTTGACGCGGATGACGGCCTCGTACGTTCGACCCACGTCCTTGGGATCGATCGGCAGATAAGGCACCGCCCAGGGCACTTCGTCGATGTGCCTGCCTGCGTCGGCCGCCTCCTTGGCCAGCGCCTCCAGGCCCTTCTTGATCGCGTCCTGGTGCGAGCCGCTGAACGCCGTGTAGACCAGGTCGCCGCCGTATGGATGACGCTCGGGCACCGGCAGCTCGTTGCAGTACTCGACCGTGCGACGGATCGCATCGATGTCGTGGAAGTCGATCTGCGGGTCGATGCCCTGGCTGAACAGGTTGAGCCCCAGCGTCACCAGGCAGACGTTGCCGGTGCGCTCACCGTTGCCGAACAGGCACCCCTCGATGCGGTCGGCGCCGGCCATGTAGCCGAGCTCGGCGGCCGCGACACCCGTGCCACGGTCGTTGTGCGGGTGCAGCGACAAGACGATGCTGTCGCGCCGCGGCAGGTGCCGGTTCATCCACTCGATCGAGTCGGCGTAGACGTTGGGCGTGGCCATCTCGACAGTCGCCGGCAGGTTGATGATCAGCGGCCAGTCCGGCGTCGGGTCGATCACGTCGATGACCCGGCTGCACACTTCGAGCGCATAGTCGAGCTCGGTGCCGGTGTAGGACTCCGGCGAGTACTCGTAGGAGATCTTGGTGTCCGGCGTGTGGATCTCGGCGTACTTCATGCACAGGCGGGCACCCTGTGTCGCGATGTCGGTGATGCCGTCCTTGTCGAGCCCGAACACGACCCGCCGCTGCAAGGTCGAGGTCGAGTTGTAGAAGTGGACGATCGCCTGCTTGGCGCCGACCAGCGACTCGAACGTCCGGTCGATCAGGGGCTCACGGCACTGCGTCAGCACCTGGATCACGACGTCGTCGGGGATGTGGTCGCCCTCGATCAGCTGGCGTACGAAGTCGTAGTCGGTCTGGCTCGCGCTGGGGAAGCCGACCTCGATCTCCTTGTAGCCCATGCCGACGAGCAGCTGGAACATCGCCAGCTTGCGCGCCGGCGTCATGGGGTCGATCAGGGCCTGGTTGCCGTCGCGGAGGTCCACGGCGCACCAGCGCGGGGCCTGCGTGATCGTCTTGCCCGGCCACGTGCGGTCAGGCAGCTCAATCGGCACGAACGGCGCATAGCGCTGGTGCGGCATGCCGCTGGGCTGTTGCGGGGTGTTGGCGTAGGTCGTCATCTGCATCCTCGGGTGTTTGTCTGGCTGGTGTGCGGCCGGTACGTGACAAACTCCGCGCCGAGGGGTCCGACCTAGAGGACCTCGACGCGGCAGAGAAGGAGCAGGCTCATGTTCCGCATGGTCTGTCTAGGCTAGCAGCATCGCCACCGAGGTGAGCAATACCTCGGTGGCGAGCGGCCAGCAGAGCGCTTCGCTAGTCGTTGTTGTCGTTGCTACCCGGCGTCGGAGTGCAGACCGCCGCCGACTCAGATGCCAGGCAGACACCAGCGTTGATCGTGGGGTGCGTGACCAGCGGGTTGACCCAGAACGACGAGCCACGCAACGGCGACGAGACAGTCCGCGCGAGCGTGATCTTGTACTTGTCGGGGAACAGGCCGGTGAACGAGTAGTGGCCGTTGGCGTCCGTGACGTCGACGTCGCGCACCTCACGAGTGAGGTCCGCCGGATCGATCGGCGCACCGATGGCCGTCACTGTGACGTCCTTCTGTGCCGCGCCGCCGATGACCCGCACGACGGTGCCGCTGAGGGTCTGGCCGACGTTGACGGGCGTGTTGGGCACCGCGAACGAGCCACCGCTGCCGGGCACGGTGTAGATCCCGGCCTTGACCTGGAACTCGTGCGAGTCGTCCGCCCATTCGCTGGCGTTCGACTTGCTGCTGACCCACGGCGACGTGTAGTTCTTGTCGCCGTTCTGGCTCAGCTGCACCTGGTACTTGCCCGGTCGGAGGCCGTCGATCGTGTAGCTGCCGTCGGCGTTGACGTCCGCGGTGCCGGCAACTTCCTGGTTGGAGCTGGTCTGGCCATCCTGGTAGGCGTACGCGGTTGCCGTCATCGTCGACCTGGCATCGGCCAGGTTGCCCGGATTGGTACCACCGACGACCTGACCCGTGAGCGAGCCGGCGCCTGCAGACGTACGTGCTGAGATCGTGCCTGAGTCAGCGCTGCGCGCGGCTTTCCCGGTGCAGTCCGCGACGAGCCTGATGCGGAAGTAGTAGGTCGTCTCAGCGCTGAGGTTGTAGTAGCGACGTTTCCAGGTCGTCGGCATCCGGCGGATTGAGGGTCGTGTCGCGGTTCAAGGTGTCCAGGGTGAGGCATGACGAGTAGTCGATCGACGCGAAGGTGGTGCTCTTGGACCGGTCGATGACGTAGGCCTGCGCGCCAGCGGTCTTCGCCCATTCCAGCGTGATGGCGTCCGGCTCACGGACCAGCCGGCCGAAAGAGTGGGCGGGGTCAACGCGTAGGCATCGGTCGAGGCTCTTGAGATAGCTCGCGGTGTAGTCGGAGGCACGATCGTCGAACTGGGGATAGCTGTCGGGCAGCGTGCCGGGCAGGGACGAAGGAGCCTGCGACGAGATCTTGAGGTAGTAGGTCGAGTTCGCGGTCAGCGGCGTCGATTGCCCCGGTCGAGTTGGACGTGAACGACGTCAGCGTGACGCTGATCGTGTCGCCGTCATACGTGCAGGTCACCGGCGAGTTGTCGCCACAGACGTTGTAGAGGTAGCGGGTCTCACCGGAGGTGCTGCCCTTCTTCTGCTGGATGCGGTAGGACGCCGCTCCCGCGACCGCTGCCAGCTCAGGATGAGGCTGCCGCTCGTCGTGCCCTTGAGCGTGAAGTCGCCCGGTGCCGAGACAGGTAGCGCCGTCGCGACGACGGAAGCGCCCTTGGTCGTGTAGTCGCTGATGCGAGTCGACCCTGCCATCGCGGTGACCCTGAACAGATAGCTCTTGCCCGGCACGAAGGCGCTGCATGTGCCGTTGGAGTCGCAGAACTTCTTGATCGTGACCGATACCTTGCCGCCGGAGGTCTGGAACGATGCGGCCCCACCTGGAATCTCGTAAGAGCTGAGATAACGCTTTGTCGACCCATAGGTCGTCTGGACCCGATATCCGTCGGCACCGGCGACGACGTCCCACTGGACGACGATGGCGTCCTTGGAGACCGATGTCGCCGAGACCGGCGGGGGTGCGGCTGTGTAGGTCTTCGAGGTCGTCATCGAGGCCACCGACGAATAGGCCGTCAGCAGATAGGGATTGCCGTCAGCATCGTTCTTCGACTCCAGAGCCCGCACCTTGACGTAGTAGGCCTTGCCCTGCGTCAGCCCGGTCAGGGTTACCTTGTTGTCGACCGGATAGACGTACGTGATCGGCACGGTCGAGGCGAACGTGCTCGACGTGGAGACCGCGACGCGATACTTGCCCGCGTTGGGCACCTCGCTCCATGAGGCCACGGCCGACGTACTCAGGATGCGCGACAGAACCGGCTTGGATGGCGCAGAGAACGCGTAGGCCGAGGTGGTGACCTTGATCGACTTCGACCAGCCAGACGCGTTGCTCCGTTGGAGTAGGTCGACCGGATCCGGAAGTAGTAGCTCTTGGAGGGCTGCAAGTCACGCACCGCCGCGAACGCAAGCGACTGGCTCGTGACGTTGTCAGGGACGCGGTACTTGGGGTTGCTGAACGAGGAGCTGGTCGAGTACTGGATCGCGTATCGGTTGAGGCCCGACGTGCGCTTCCAGGTCAGTGTGATGGACGAGTTGGATGTCTCGTACGCCTTGAGCCCGCTGGGAGCCGAGTACTTGTAGGCCGCGTCGGAGGCTACCCCGAGAGCGATCACCAGCATGAGCGCTACTCCCAGGACAAGGCCGAACCTCAGCGGAGGCCTGAGCCGCAACCTCGATCCTGTTGCGACCCAAACCGATCTACCGTGCACTTCACTCAACACGTATCCCCCACTACCTGTACTGCTCGGGAACATCAGCTCCCGTGCCACCCATGTACGTCAGTTGTCGTTGTTGTCGTTGCTACCTGGCGTAGGAGTGCAGACCGCGGCCGACTCAGATGCCAGGCAGACACCAGCGTTGATCGTGGGGTGCGTGACCAGCGGGTTGACCCAGAACGACGAGCCACGCAACGGCGACGAGACAGTCCGCGCGAGCGTGATCTTGTACTTGTCGGGGAACAGGCCGGTGAACGAGTAGTGGCCGTTGGCGTCCGTGACGTCGACGTCGCGCACCTCACGAGTGAGGTCAGCCGGATCGATCGGCGCGCCGATGGCCGTCACTGTGACGTCCTTCTGTGCTGCGCCGCCGATGACCCGCACGACGGTGCCGCTGAGGGTCTGGCCGACGTTGACGGGCGTGTTGGGCACCGCGAACGAGCCACCGCTGCCGGGCACGGTGTAGATCCCGGCCTTGACCTGGAACTCGTGCGAGTCGTCCGCCCATTCGCTGGCGTTCGACTTGCTGCTGACCCACGGCGACGTGTAGTTCTTGTCGCCGTTCTGGCTCAGCTGCACCTGGTACTTGCCCGGCCGGAGGCCGTCGATCGTGTAGCTGCCGTCGGCGTTGACGTCCGCGGTGCCGGCAACTTCTTGGTTGGAGCTGGTCTGGCCATCCTGGTAGGCGTACGCGGTTGCCGTCATCGTCGACCTCGCATCGGCCAGGTTGCCCGGGTTGCTGCCACCGACGACCTGGCCCGTGAGCGATCCGGCCCCGGCCGTGGTGCGGACCGAGATGATCGACGAGTTGTCGCTCTGCGCCGCCTTGCTCGTGCAGTTGTTGACCACGCGGATGCGGAAGAAGTACGACGTCTCGTCGTTCAGGCCGGCGAACTTGCGCTTGAAGGTCGTCGTGCCGGGCGGGTTGAGCGGATCGGCGTTGAGCGTCGCGAGGTCGACGCACGTGCTCGAGTCGACCTTGGCGAAGGTGGTATCGGTTGTGCGGTCGACCACGTAGGCGTTGGCCCCAACCACACTCGGCCAGCTGAGTGTCACCGAGTCGACGTCGCGCTTGTCCGTCGACAACGGCGGCGGCTTGAGGCCGAAGGCGTCTGTCGTCGCCTTGAGGTAGGCCGAGGTGTACTCCGACGCGCGGTCGTCGAACTGCGCATAGGTGTCGGTCACGGCACCGGGCACGTTGGCCTGCGCGGTCACCTTGAGGTAGTAGGTCGACTTGGCCGAGAACGGCGTCGACACCCCGGTCGAGTTGGAGGTGAACGACGTCAGCGTGACGCTGATGGTGTTGCCGTCGTAGGTGCAGGTGACCGGCGAGTTGGTGCCGCAGATGTTGTAGAGGTAGCGAGTTTCACCGGTGGTCGACGTCTTCTTCTGCTGCAGGCGGTAAGACGCCGCGCCCGCGACGCGCTCCCAGCTGAGGGTCAGGCTGCCACTTGTCGTGCCCTTGAGGGTGAAGTCGTTGGGTGTGCTCAGTGGGAGCGCCGTGGAGATCGCGGTGAGCTTTGCGGTGTAGTCACTGATCCGGGTGTCGCCGCTCTTGGCGGTGACGGCGAAGCCATAGGACTTGCCGGGCACGTAGGCACTGCAGACGTTGGTCGCTGCATCGCAGAACTTCTTGAGCGTCGCGGTGACCGTGTTGCCGGACTGACTGAAAGATCCGGCTCCGGCCGGAATCGTCTCGTTGGACGCCAGATAGCGCTTCGTGGTGCCGTATGTCGTCTGGACCCGGTAACCGTTGGCGCCGGGCGTCGCCGTCCAGCTCAGGACAAACGTGTCCTTGGAGTTGCCGACAATCTTGAAGTTGGCGGGCGGCTGCGCGGTGAACGTCGTCGTCGTGAAGTTCGCCACCGATGAGTAGCCGGTCAGGAGATAGGGATCACCGTTGTCATCGGACTTGGACTCGAGGGCGCGGACCTTGACGTAGTACTTCACCCCTTCGGTGAGACCCGTCAGCGTCACCTTGTTGTCGACCGGATAGACGTACGTGATCGGCACGCTGGCGGCGAACGTGCTGGAGGTCGAGTAGGCCACGCGGTACTTGCCCGCATTGGGCACCTCACTCCAGGAGGCTTCGGCCGACGTGCTCAGGATGTTGGTGAGCTTGGGGGTCGACGGCGCCGAGAACGCGTAGGTCGAGGTGGAGATCTTGACCGCCTTGGACCAGTCGGAGGCATTGCTGCCGTTGGCATAGGTCGACCGGATGCGGAAGTAGTAGGCCGTCGCCGGCTCGAGGTCGCGCACCGCTGCGAACGCGACCGCCTGACTCGTGACGTTGTCCGGAACGCGGTACTTGGGGTTGCTGAACGAGGAGCTGGTGGAGTACTGGATCGCGTAGCGGTTGATGCCCGAGGTACGCGTCCAGGTAAGCGTGATCGAGGCATTGGACTTGTCGGACGCCTTGAGGCCGGTCGGCGGCGACTTGGGGTAGCTCGCGCCGAAGGTCATCGAAGCACCCCCGAGGACGAGGGCGACGAGCAGTGCCCCCGCGAGGGTGATCAGCTGAAGTCGGCGGCCGGTCATTTTGCCCCACAATTGCTCTTGGAAGCGCCCCTGGAGAGCTCGAACCATTCATGTTGATAGTCGTCGTAGACCGAGCGGATGGCGGTGCGGGTCGCTCCGCTCGCCTTGCGCGCGTCGAACGTGATGACGTGCTCTTCGTTGTAGAGCTGTCCGGCGACCGACATGTTCAAAGTGCCGGTCAGGACGCTGCCGAGGTTGCCCGACTTGGGCCCGATCAAGATCAGCTTGGAGTGCATGCCGTCGACGGCGCACTTGTAGTCGACCCCTGCCGCCGTGAGCGTATTGCGGACCGAGGTCGAGATCACGGTGGCACCAGCCTGGGACGTCATCAGCATCTTGACGTCGCACCCGCGGCTCTTCAGCGACTTGAGCGCTGCCGCCATCTTCTCGGCCTTGGCGTCGGTCAGCTTGAACATCGCGACGCGAATCTTCTCGTCAGTGTCGCAGTCAACGTTGTCGAACTGGTTGACGTAGACGTCGAAACTGTTGACGTCAGCGTTGCGTCCCGGCGAGAACGTGACCGACGTGCCCCGTCCCGCGTCGGTGGTGTGGCGCAGGATCGGGTCGACCCAGATGCGGCGGTCATCCTCCTGGATGAGACCCAGCGGGTTGGGAGGAGTGGTCGCGAGGTCCGGGTTGTTGGTGTTGTGGACCGCCGAGCTGCCGAGATAGGCGCAGGAGTTGAGCGCACAGTCCTGCATACCCTTGAAACGCTGGCTGAACAGTTGCCAAGCCGCCTGGTCGTCGTAGACCGAGGAAGCTTCCTGGCGATAGTTGCGGATCTGGCTGCGAGCCAGATTGGCCGAGGTGGAGATCACCAACGGGTGCGTGCCGCCGGCGGTGCCGGGGAAGTCCGTGTCGCTGACGGTGAAGAACTTCTCGTGCTCGATCGCGTAGGGATAGACGCCGTAACGCGCGGTGTTGAAGCAGCCGTTGATGCAGTAGGTGACCGTGCTGCCCGGGATCTGGGCGAATCGCTTCTCGAGCGCGGCACGGGCCGTCTTGTTCATGATGTTGGTGCACGACTCGGTGGGCGCGTTCGTGGTGCAGGTGTTGGTGTTGTCGAGCAGGATCTCGGTCTTCACGTTGCGGTTCTCGGCCAACCACTCGAGCACCCGGTAGACCGTCTCGGAATCAGACTCGGGCCGATTGAACTCGGCGGTGTCGCTGTTGTTGGTCGCACGGAAGAAGTAGTAGGCCGCGGTGATGTCGGCGTTGGGTGCCGAGTAGCAGAGCAGGCGGGCGAACTGCTGCGCGAACTTCCAGGGTCGCTGGTCGTTCGGGTTGTAGATGCCACGCTCTTCGACATCGGTCGAGTTGAACCAGGCATCGACAGCTGCCGGCGCAGACGTGTAAGGAACGATCGCCGGACCGGGCGAGATGTTGGACACCGACGGGTCGAACTGATTCGCGTAGTCGAGGCAGCTCGCCGTGCTGGCGCCGGTCAGACCCGTCTGGACGCCCGAAGACGTGACGCGCGCCGGCGATGTCTTCGCCACGGCAGGGGTGACGACGGTCGTGCCGGACGGTGACGTCTCATCGGCTTGTGCCGCAGTCTGCAAAGCGATGGCAACCATCAAGGTGCCAACCGCGCACAAAATTGAACGCCGGACAAGTTCGGAGATGAGAGCCCCCACGGTTCGGCGACGATGGGAGTGTTCCGGAACGTCGCGGGTGATTCAGAGGAAGTACGGTATCAAGTCTCAGCAGAATAGCAGTTCGAACACGTTGTCGCAGAAAGTCTGAGCACGGCGTCGACGCCCGGGCCTACACTTGGAGAATGCTTTTCACGGTGCGCAGCCTTGCCCTTGTCGCGCTCGTCTCGACGCTGGTCAGCGTCGGGGCCAGCGCCGGATCCGCCGGGACTGGAGGCGCCAACCCACCGATCGCAACCGTGCCCGCGGTCGGGTCGCGGGTCGCGGCGGAACCATCGTCAGTGACCCTCGCGATGCGTGACGCCGTCACGGGACCGGCCGTGGTCACGGTCAAGGATGGGTCGGGCCGCGTGGTCAGCGAAGGCACGACGACTTTGGTGTCGACCAACATCGCCGTCGACCTCAAGACCGGCCTCTCGCAGGGCGTCTACACCGTGACCTATCGGATCGAAGGCAGCAAGACAAAGGGTCCCGAGGGCGGCGTGTTCCAGTTCGCCTACGGCTCCGGCAGTGCCAAGAAGGACATCTCCACGTGGTCCGGCTACAAGGAGATCCCCAAGGAGACCCGCCTGCCGGACGACGCCAAGCGTGAGGCGGCATTCGAAGCCGCCACGTCCGACAAGGACAAGGCCAGTGCCACGCCCGGCGCCTCGGGCACTGAAGCAACGACGGGTGCGGATCCGACCAACACGGCTGATGACACCGACCAGTCAGACAGCTCTGGGGGGCGTGGCTGGCTGTGGGCGGTCGTCATCGGTCTGGCACTTGCCGGCAGTGGCGCGGCAGCGTACGTCGCCTACCGCCGACGTGACGGAGCCATGGCAGGCAGCTCCACCACCGCGCCGCGCCCCGACGACGAGGCGTGACCCACAACGGTGTCTGTCCACCCCTAGGATGTCCGCGTGACCTTGAACGCGACAACGACGTCGCTGCCTGAGGGCAGCCACTATGCCGTCATGTGGGGCATCCCCGATCTGTACGCGGGCATGACCAACTCGATGCTGCACCGCTGCCGAGCGTTCGTCGAGCTCGCGGGGATCGACGTCGCGATCGTCACGTACGAGTACCGCCCCGACTACGACGTCGTCCGCACCAGGCTGCGCGAGCGCGGCTCGATGATCGACGGCATGCAGCTGATCAACCTCTGGGAGGACATGCGGGGTTGGGACGACACCAAGCTCCGCAACGTGTCTGGCGCGAACAAGTTCGTCGCTCCCGACGAGACGCTGTTCAGCCCGCTGGGCGAGCGCGGCGACCACAATGATCCGCTGCGCCACACGCTGCACGACCGCTCCGGAAACATCCTCCAGCTCGACTACTTCCGGCCCGATGGCACGATGCTCGCGTCGGACCGTCGTGACGTCCCGGGGCCGAAGTCGCGCGCGTTCACACTGTGCGACACCACTGGTCAGCCGATCGGCACGTGGCAGAAGATCTGGGAGCTCTACTGGTCGTGGCTCGACTCGCTGCCGCGTGAGCCCATTGCGTGGTTCATCGCCGATTCCAAGACGAGCGCCAACCACATGGTCGACTACCACCGCGACGACGCGGTCGTCATTCACGTCGTTCACGGTTCGCACCTCACCCCCGGCACCGGTCGACCGCATGGGCAGCTCGTGGAGAGCCGGCGCAAGGCATTCGAACGGCTCGACCATTGGGACGGCGTGGTGTTCCTGACGCGTCAACAGCTCGACGAGGTCGACGTCCTGCTCGGCCCCGGAGAGAACCGGCATGTCATCCCCCACGGTCGACACGTGCCGTCGTCTCCACCTCAGCTGGACCGGTCGAGCCTCAACGGCGTCATGCTCACCAGCCTGTCCAAGCGCAAACAGATCGGCCACGCCATCAAGGCCATGGCCAAAGCCGGCCGGGTGGGTCTGCGCAAACCGCATCTCGACGTGTTCGGTCAGGGCGCACAGGAGAAGACGCTCCGCCTCCTCATCGCGCGACACCGCGCCAACGTCGACCTGCGGGGCTATTCAGATGACGCCGACCGGGAGTTCGACACCGCGTCCTTCTCGCTGCTCACCAGCAGCAACGAGGCATTCGGGCTAGTGCTCGTCGAGAGCATGGGACACGGCTGCATACCGATCAGCTATGACATGCCGTATGGGCCGGCGGAGATCATCACCGACGGAGTCGACGGCTACCTCGTACCGGCCGACGACATCAAAGCCCTTGCGGCGGCGATCCGACGCATCACACGCATGAAGCCCGCAGAACTCGCACCGATGCGCGAGGCCGCACACCGCCGCGCCCTTGAGTTCAACGACGAACACGTCACCGCTCGCTGGGCCGTCGCCATGCAGGCTGCGCTCGCGGCGAAGCGGGTCAAGGCCTGATCGGACCGATGCCACGCAGCACCAAGGCGTTGCCTCCGGGAGAGCTCTGCTCCCTCACCTGGGAGATCCCCCACGACTTCGGCGGCATGACGAAGTCTCTGCTTCGACGGTCGTGCCAGCTGGCCACGCATTTCGGGCGGGACGTACGCGTCCTGACACTTGCTCACCAGCCTGACCTGGACGCGATTCGTGCCGACCTGACGGGGCGGGGCCTCTTGGTGCCCGGCGTGACGATCCAGAACCAGTGGGAAGACCTGCTCGTGACGTCGGACACCGACCTCGCGTCGGCTCCGTTCGACCCCACGGTTTCAGCACCCACCCTGGTCCCTGGCACCGAAGGTGTCCACGAGGTTCGTCGAGCCGATGGCTCGGTGCTGGCGCGCCAGCAGTGGGTCCGCATGGGCTCGCGCCACCCCCTGACGCCCAACGGTGACCAGGTCACCCGCACCGAGATCTGGTCGAGCGACGGCACGTTCCTCGGCGGGTGGCATGGCACGTGGTCATGGTGGCGGTGGTGGCTCGGTCGAGTGCTCGAGCCCGGCTCCTCCCAGGTCATCGTCGACAGCGGATACCTTGCCGACGTCCTCGCCGTCGCACCGCTGCTCGGAGTGCCCACGACCTATGTCGTGCACAACGGCCACATAGCCGCCGAGCGAAAGGCGCCGTACGGCCGTCTGGAACGCTGGCGGGCCTACGCGCACCATCATCTGACGAGCTTCGATGCCGTCGTCTACCTCACCGAGACCCAGCTTCGGCACGTCCAACTGCTCCTTGGGCCCCAGCCCCACGCGCATGTCGTGCCACACGCGATCGAGCTGACGAAGTCGGTCAGCCGCTCGTCGGTGCGACCTCCCGGGTCAGGCATCGTCATGGCCAACGTGGACGGTCGCAAACGAGTCGACCACGCCGTCCGAGCCGTTTCCCGGGCCGCCGCATCCGTGCCGGGGGTTGAGCTGAGCGTGTTCGGCGGGGGCCCCCGTCTCGAGGCGCTCGAAGCCGTCATCGAGGAGACCGGCGCGCCCGTCACGATCGAGGGCTACACCTCAGAACCGGCGGCGGCATTCGCCGCCTCGTCGTACTCACTCCTCACCAGCACTCGCGAGGGGTTCCCGCTGGTGCTGATCGAGGCCATGGCTGCAGGGACTCTCCCCATTGCCTACGACATCCCCTACGGTCCCGCCGACATCATTCAAGACGGTGTCGACGGCTTCGTCGTGCCGCCTGGCGACACTGACGGCATGGCCGACAGGATCGCCGAGGTGGCGACCGCTTCACGCTGGCGTTTGCGTCGCCTGAGGCGCGCCGCCCGGCGCCGGGCGCGCTCGCTGTCTCCCCGAGCGGTGATGCCGAGATGGGCCGGCGTCCTCGCATCGGCCACGACCGCCGCTGCGTCGCGTGCACCGTCCGAGCTCGACCCAACACAGCTTGCCGATCGCGAGCGAGCGGCGGCGTTGTATCGGCTGCTGGACTGTCGGCTCGAGGCGACTCTGATCGATGTCGCCTGGACAGGACCGACCGCCACGGTCACCATCTCCTGCAGCGTCGAGGGCGCCGAATCGCTGGAGGACCATCCGACGATCGAGGCTGCATTGGTGCACGCTCCGACTGGCTCGCGCACGGCGGTGAAACCACGCATCGCGTCCGCGGGCGATCCTCAGCGTCCGCACCCACGACGACCGTCGCGCTCGACATCGACACCGCATCGCTTGCTCAACCTCTGCACCATGTCGTGATCCTTACGGCGCGAGTCGGACCCGTCGAGGTCAGCGACACGGTCGTCGCTGCCGCGTCCGACCGCCCGTGGTTGGCCCTGCCACCGGCAGCACCGAGGCGACCGGTCATGGTGATCGATCAGCGCGCCGGGCTTCGCCTCGAGACGGCATCGCCCCACGTTGCTGCCGACATCCGGCTCGACGCCGACGGTGATGTGGTGCTCGAGACAACTGCACTGGCGTCTGACGCTCCGGTCGAGGCTGTCGAAGCCACCGGCGTGCGTGGGCTCCCCCACCGTCACGGCGCACGAGATCGGTCCCGGCGTCCTTCAACCTCCGCTTGGCCGACGCCGGGCGCTGGAAGCTGCGGGCGAAAGCCGACGGGCGATGGCGTGACGTCGCGTGGCGCGGACCCGGCGATCCGCCCGACCCCGTCGATGGACTCACCGTGGAGCTCACCGCCAAGGGCTACGTCAGGCTCCACCGGGCGGCGTGAGCTCGCGTCGCACCTAGGGCAGCAGAACCTTGAGCGACAGCATGTGGTGGTCCGACGGGATGACGCCGACCTGCTTGTCGTTCGCGTCCAGGTTCAGGACCGTCTCCCACGACAGTGTCCGCATCGGAGTCGTGAGCACATAGTCGATGTTGCTGCCGTTCTCGTCCGGCCCGTACTTGGTCACGGTTCGATTGAAGTTGCTGTGCGAGTTGTAGTTGGCGCGGATCCGCGTCTCAGCGGTCGCCAGCGACGAGATCTTGGGCGACTTGTACGTGTGCCCGAGGGGGTCGACGAATCCGCGGGACACCACCTCGTCGTAGGGGGCGTTGCTCGGCGAGAAGTAGCGAGTCGAGTTGAAGTCACCGACCACGAACGCCGGCAGGCGGTCGACGTTCTTCGCCATCACCTCGACCATCATCGTGGCAGCCTGCGACTTGCGAAGTGCGTACTTGTCACCACCGGGCTCGAGGTGCGTGTCGGCGAAGAAGAACTTCTCACCGGTCGACTTCTGCGTGAAGATGCCCCACGCGACATAGCGCTCGTTGCAGCCACTGCAGCCCGGCAGCTTCTTCGATCCCGACGACACCTTCTCGACGGTCGCGGTGTTGAAGAAGATCTTCGTCCCCTTCGAAGCACCCTGATCCTTGTACTTGCAGCTCGACGGGGTCGTCGACTTCACGCAGTTGTTGCGGTCGAGATCGGTGACGTCGTACGGCGCCCCGGCCGAGCGGAGCCGGTTGCGCAGGTCCTCGAACTGCGACAGCTCGATCGTCTTGCCACCTGATCTCAGCCACCCCTGCGAAGCCTCCTGGATGCCGATCACGTCGGGCAAGCGGCTCTTGATCATCTGCACGACCGTGTCGCGGCGCCCGCTCCAGGGCAGTTCATTGCTGCCTCCCGCGCTGCAGTTGGCGCAGCGTATGTTCCACGAGGCGATCGCGAGGGGCGTCGGCTTCGCCGGAGTCTTGAACGTGACCGCACCGGAGTAGCTGCTGAGATTGACGCCATCGGCCGTGATGACCCTGACCTTGGCGTAGTAGGTCTTGCCCTCCTCGAGGCCCGTGACGGAGCCTTCCGTGGTGGGGAAGCGGTAGTAGGTCGCGCCCGACATCGTCGACGACGTCGCCAGCTGGATGCGGTAGCCGGGAGCTCCGGTCACAGCGGCCCAGCTGAGGGCTGCGGACTCGCCAGATGTCGAGGTCACCTTGAGCCCGGTCGGAGTCGGCAGGGACGTGAACGCCTTGACTGCCGAGGAGTACGAGCTCAGGTTGCCGCCCGTGGAGGTGATGACTCGCACCTTGACGTAGTAGGTCTTCCCCGCGCGGAGACCCGTCACCGTGCCGGTCGTGCCGGTGTAACGGTGGTACGTCGCGCCCGCCATGGACGACGAGGTCGACACCTGGAGCCGATACTTCGGCGCCTTCGCGACCGCGGACCACTTCATGGTCGCGCTCGCCGTCGTTGCGGCCGTCTGCGTAAGCCCGGCCGGCACCGGCATGGTGGCGGCACTTGCGGACTCGGCGGACACCAGCGGTACGCCGACGGAAAGGGCGATCACCGCGAGCACAGCGACGGAACGGCGTAGCAACGAGCTCACAGTGACCCCTGGGGAAGAAGTGACGGGTGTGACGAGAGTGGTGAGCAGACTCTACCCGGTTTCGCACGCCCAGGGGAAGGTTTCCGAACAGCTGAAACCCCTGCGTTCTCAGGGCTGAAGCCGCGTCACAGCGAGGCGACGGGGCGAGAAATCGGCGCCGTCCTCATCCCTGACGAGCGTGGCGCGAGCGACCGAGGCAGCACCACTGCGCGAAGCCGCTCAACCCGGCTGGCGCCGGAACGCAGGCACCTCATGACCTGCCAGAAGTCTTGCGTGGCGTCGATCGACGCACCGGGACGGGCGTAGCGCTCGCGCTCGACGGCCGACAGCAGTCGGTCGAGGGCATCGCGATCCATGCCGGGCGACGATGCGAGCACCGAGGCGAAAACCCGCGGGGTCTCGGTCGCGGTGACGAACATCGCGAAGTCGCGGGCCGTCGCCTCCAGCTCCTCCCAAAGCCGGCTGGGAGAACGTACGCGACCCCCGCAGCCTCCAGCGGCGCCGCGTCCAGCGCACCAGGCCCGGTGCGGCGAAGAGGACCAGCAGGACGGCCGCAGTGATCAACGCGGCGCGCGGAGTCGTACGGGCCGCTGTGGACGATGTGGGCGCGGTGCTGTCGACCCCGTTGCGCTCCTCCGGCGTGTCCCGGCCGGTGGAGTCGGGCAGGTTGCCGGTGTCGGTGTTGGACGACGGCGAGCCCGGCTCCTTGAACGCCGTGGCCGAGCCGACGCCCGGAGTCGGCTCGAAGCTGACCCAGCCGGCACCCTCGAAATAGATCTCGGTCCACGCGTGCAGGTCGTCGGACGTCGCTTCGTACTGGTTCTGTCCGCCCTTGACCCCGATGACGTCGCCCGGCGCATAGCCCACCGCGACACGTGACGGGATGCCGAGTGTCCTGGCCATGACAGCCATCGCCGAGGAGAAGTGCACGCAGTAGCCCGACTTCTTCTTGAGGAACTTCGCGATGACGTCGATGCCGTTGCCGTCATATCCATCGGCTACCGGCGCGGTCTCGGAATAGGTGAACGAACCGTCGTTGCGGAGGTAGTCCTGCAGCGCGACGATCTGGTCGTACTGATTCGTGGCGTCTTGTGTCACGCGGCGGGCGGTGTCGCCGATGATCGCGGGCATCTTGTCGGGGAGGGCGGTCTCCTGACGGAGGACCATGCCGACGGTGGTCGTGAGTGCGCGCATCTGGGCGGCGGTCGGCTGGAGGTCGAGGCTCGTGACGGAGTAGGTCTGTCCCCGCGTGTCGTCGTCGATCGCGGTCATCGTCAGTCCGAAATGCTCCGGCTTCCATTTGCCCTTGAGCCCGGAGACACGGGTCATCGGATAGGGCACGGGGAGCATCGTGGTGCGCAGCTGGCGGATCGTGATCGTCGTCGACGCCTTCTCGACCTTGATGTCGGGGTTGATCGCTTCTGCCCCCTCGTCGACGTCGAAGCGCTGGCTCGACCCCGGCTTCCACGTCTTGCCGGTGAAGTCACGCAGCGTCGCGACCTTGAGGTAGGGAGCGTCAGGCAGGCCTGTGGTGTAGGTCAGCGCGGTCGTGGTGCCGTTGCGCCGGAGGTTCTGCCCGAGCTCCAGCATGGGGTTGATGCCGCGGCCGAACACGGCCGGCGGCGGCTTGCCCCACGACGTCGCCACCGCGCTGACGTCGGGCGAGATGATGGGGAACGCCACCGACGCGGCGAGGGCCGCGGTCGCAAGCACCAGCGCCGGACCGCGCTGCCGACCGGCGAGCGTACCGCCCAGAGCCGTCCTGGAGCGCAGGATGACGAGCCAGAGTGCGGCAACGACCACGAAGAGCCAGACCGACGGCGTGTCGCCGGAGATCAGCGCCGGCGTCGCGAACACCGAGAGCAGCAACAGGCCGATCGCCGATGCTGCCCGCCGGCGTTCGAGCAGCACGTCGGCGACGATCACCAGCAGTCCGAACGAGCTGGCGATCACCAGCACCACCGACTTGGCGGCGGCAACCGGGGCCTGCTCCTCGATGATGATGTCCTGTGCCGTGGCTGCCAGGTTGCCCAGCGCACGGAACGTGTCGATCGTCGGCAGGATGCCGATCAGCGTGTCCGGGACGAAGATCCAGGCCAGGGTGAGCAGCTCGACCACGACGGCGATCGGGGCGACCCATCGAACGCCGACCGCGCGCAGGACCGCGCACGCCAGACCCGTCAGCGTCGCCACCAGGACCGTCGTGATCCACCAGTCGGTGCCGGCGATGATGCTGCGGAAGCCCGAGAGAAGCAGGGCGAACGCCACGACCGATGATGACGTGGTCGAACCACGTGTCACGCGCCGTCCGCGCGGTGACCCGCTGCGTCGATGCCTCAGCCCGCAGCACGCGTACGCGCCCCGTCGAACTCGGTCCACAGATCACTGATGTCGTCGTTGGGGTGGTAGGTCACGACCCGCCAGCGAGCATCCTCGAGGATCCCCCGCGCTTCGGCCGGCGTGTTGGCGGCGACGAGGGCCAGCACGGCCCGCGAAGTCGACATCAAATGAGCCCAGTGATGAGCCCGATCGACGCTCACGCGCCCCAACACCATGAACGCCGCGCGTTCAGGCGCCAAGCGACGATCGTTGTCGCGCTCCTCAGGCTCGATCACCGCGAGGTCGACCATGGCGTCCTCGAGGGTGGCCTGGCCGTCGGCGATGAAGCGGTCGATGCTCGTCCCGTTCGACTGCAGCACCACGACGTATCCGGCCTTGACCAGGTGCGAAGTGATCGACGCGGTCGCGGCCACACACCACTCGAAGACCGAGGAGTACTCCCACTCCCCCTGACGATCCTGTGCGGTGCCCTGGCTCAACGGATCGCAGTCGAGGATGACCGCCGCACGTGGGGTGAGCTGCTGCTCCTCCTGGCGCACCATCGAGCTCGCCCCGGTGCGCCGTCGCCTTCCAGTGCAGCCGCTTCATGGCGTCGCCGGGCAGATAGTTGCGTGCGATGACATCGTCCTCGCCGAGACCCACATGTTGCGGTGCGGGCCGGGTCGCGCCGTCCTCGCTCGTGCCGCGTGGCGCGATGGGTCGCAGCTCGAAGCGGCGCGGCAGCACCGTCAGCATCTCTGGGCTGCCGAACTTGTGCCTGCGGAAGACCAGCCCGAACGGATCCAGGACGTTGACCCGCAGTGGTCCGATCGGGTGGCGACCACGCTGCAAGCCCTGCAATGCGTACGTGAACGAGACCCGCGAGTCGGTGCCGTGGCTCCCGCCGAGCGCCGGGAGGATGCCCGTGGCGTCGCCGGAGATGCCGTGCGGCAGATCGTCGGACCACCGGGCCTCGAGGCACGGCAGGACCGAAAGGTTGGTGATGCGCACCGTGGCGTGAGACATCTGTCCCGGCGGCACGACCTGCGGCGCGAATGAGCGCTCGATGCGGACACGCGAGTGACCGGCGAAGACGAATATCGCGGAGAACAGCACCAACGCGAGCAACAGGCCCGTGACGTAGAGCAGCGCCGGCAGCGACATGATCGGCGCGGCGATGAAGCAGACCACCGCGGCGATCAGGAACCCGATGCCCCGCCGGGTGAGCACGACCGAGCTCGCGGCCCGCCTGAGGCGGCCTGCGGAGCCCTCGGTCGTCATGGCGGTCAGCTCGGCTGGACGGCGCCGGCCGGGACCGGCGTCTCGGCGACGATGCGGTCGACGACGTCCTCGACGCTGGAGGCGCCGCGCATCGGGATCAACCGGTGCGGCAGCACGACCGGGACGAGGGCGTCGATGTCGTCGGGGAGGACGAAGTCGCGGCCCTGGACGGCCGCGCGCGCCTTGGCGGCCCGGACCAGCTGGAGCGTGGCCCTCGGGCTGGCGCCGAGTCGCAGGTCGGCGTCGACACGGGTCGCCTGGGCGATGTCGACGGCGTACTGCTCGACGGCTGGAGAGACGTAGATCGCCCTGGCAGCAGCGATCATGGCCTGGACGTCCTCGATCGAGGCGACGGACTCGAGGTCGTCGAAGGGGTTCTCGGCGTCCCGGCCTTGCACCATGGCGAGCTCGGCTGCCGAGTCGGGGTAGCCCATCGAGATGCGCGCCATGAAGCGGTCGCGCTGGGCCTCCGGCAGGGCGTATGTGCCCTCCATCTCGTAGGGGTTCTGCGTCGCGACGACAGTGAACGGGCTCGCCAGCACGTACGTCGTGCCGTCGACCGTGACCTGCCGCTCCTCCATCGCCTCGAGCAACGCCGACTGGGTCTTGGGCGAGGCGCGGTTGATCTCGTCGCCGATCACGATGTTGGCGAACACCGCGCCGGGCTTGAACTCGAACTCGCGGTCGGCCTGGTTGTAGACGGACACCCCGGTGATGTCGGACGGCAGCAGGTCGGGCGTGAACTGGATGCGTCGCACCGAGCAGCTGACCGAACGGCCCAGCGCCTTGGCGAGAACCGTCTTGCCGACGCCGGGGACGTCCTCGATGAGGAGGTGTCCTTCGGCGAGAAAAACGACCAGGGCGGCCTCAGCGGCCTCAGGTTTGCCGTCGATGACCTTCTCGATGTTCGCGAGAATGGCCCGAGCAGCTGTCTCGAACTCCATACGTGATGGTAGTCACATCTGCCCAAATCGGCCTACGGCAACGTGAGGATCGAGCTCACCATGTTGTGATCTGACGGGATGACGCCGTTGATCGTGAGGGTCGAGGGATTGAAGTCGATGACGACCTTCCACTGCTTGATCGCCAGCGAGTTCGTCGCGAAGATCCAGTCGATGCCGTTGCCGACCTTGTCGTGGCGCGTCGTGTAGGCGTAGTCGACGATGCTGCGCCGATAGTCGTTGTACGAGTTGATCCAGCCGTTGACCACGACCTTGGCGCGTGGGCTCCTGGGCGGGTTGACCTTGTACTCCTGGTTCATGACGTCACCGAAGCCCGCCGACTTCATCGCAGGCAGCATGTCCTGGGCCTCGGCACTGAACTTCGAGGTGTTGAAGTCCCCGACCGAGATGACCGGCAACGAGGCGGTGTTGAGCTCCCGGATCTTGGGGATCAGCTCCTGCCATTCCTTCTTCTTGACGGTCGAGCTGTTGGGGCTGAGGTGGGTGTCCGCGAAGAAGAACTTCTTGCCGGTCGACTTCTGCGTGAAGGTGGCCCACACCAGGTAGCGATCGGTCGATCCTGACACCTGGTTGGCGTACTTGTAGGAGCCCTTCGAGTCCAGGTCCAGCGTCGCGGTGTTGTAGATGATGCGGGTGGCCTTGGAGGCGTCCTTGTTGGTGTCGGTGACCTCGAACGGCTTGCCGGCGGCATTCAGCCCGTTGCGCAGGTCGGTGTACTGGTTGACGCTGCCGCTGGAGTTGCCAGTGCTCTGGTAGGCCTCCTGGAGGCCGACGACGTCAGAGTTCTCGGCGATGATCTGTGACACGACGACGGGTTTGCGCTGCGACCAGAGCTGCATTTCACCCGAGGCCTTGGAGTCGTTGTTGGCGCCGGACAGGTTGAAGGTGCCGACCCGCAGATCGGTGTCGCCTGGCGGTGGATCGACTGGCGCCTTCGCGGTCGTGGTGGAGGCGTACTTGCCGTAATAGGTGAGCCGCGTCTTGTTGTCGGCGTCATAGCCCACGACCTGGAAGTAGTACTTGGTATTGGGCAACAGACCGGAGATCGTGCCGCTGCGCGCGCTCGACCCGAAGCTGGCCGGCGTCGGCGCCGGATTGAAATCGCTCCTCAACGACCACTTGACCCGGTAGGTGCCGATGCCGGAGATGCCGGCCCACGAGACCTTGACGCTCGACGACGTGACGTCCGAGAGCGTGGGAGCCGCAGGAGCCGGCTTCAGCGACGTGCCGGTCGTCGAGGTCGAGGCCTTGGCGGTGGTCACCGTCGCGTACTTGCCGTAGTAGGTGAGCCGCGTCTTGTTGGCGGCGTCATAGCCCACGACCTGGATGTAGTACGTGGTGTCGGGCGACAGGCCGGTGATCGTGCCGCTGCGCGCGCTCGACCCGAAGCTGGCCGGCGTCGGCGCCGGATCGAAGTCGCTCTTCAACGACCATTTGACCCGATACGTCCCGACGCCGGAGATGCCGGCCCACGAGACCTTGACGCTCGACGACGTGACGTCCGAGAGCGTCGGAGCCGCAGGAGCCGGTTTCAACGACGCGGCTTGCGCCGGGACGGCGGCGAGGATGCTCGCCGTCACCAATCCAGCAATCAATGCAGCAATGTGCCTGAACCCGAGAGATCCGTACATCCCCCGAGCGTAAGCCAACATGTCACGGTTGGGGCAAAAATCGCCTACTGGGACTGGTGCGGCTCGCGTTGCTTGGCTGGGCGAGCGACAATCTCCATGAGCGTGCCGACCGGCCGAACGACGCTCTCGAAGCGCTATTCGATGGAGTGATCATGACCGTCCCCGACTTCCTGCCCACCCTCTCGCACGGTGCCCACGATGCAGACGCCGGCGAGGCGTGCGTCATGGAGTACGTCTCCTTGCTCGCCGGTGAGGAGTGGAGCGACCGCCCCGAGTGCACCCATCCGATCCTCGCCCACGAGGCCCGCACGACCAATGACCTGCTGCTCGATCACGACCGTCCGCGCCTCGTACCTCTCGTCGGACGGCTGTTCGGCACCACCCAGGACTCCCCCGAGCTCCGGGCCCGCCTGCGCATCGCACAGGCTCGCCAGGTGATCGCTCTGCTCGATCCGGCGTCGCGGCCGCGGGCGCTCGCCGCCGTGACCCGCGCCGAGTCGTGGCTCGATCGTGAGGGCGACGAGCAGGACGTACGCCAGGCGTTGGCCGAGGCCATGGCGTTCCCGATGGTCTCGGGCGACCTCGATCCCGAGCACCTCGCCTTCCACGAGAACGCCTCGCGGATGTTCCCGTTCGCGATGTCGCCGGAGCTGGAGGCCTCCGAGGCGTACGCCCTCGCGGCGCTGGTCGTGGCTCATCGCATTGCTGCCTCGGGCGAATGCCTCGCCGACTGTGGCAACGGGCCCGCCCGGGCCCGACGCATGGTGAAGGACCTGGCCGGGTTGATCGACGTGTACGACGAGGTGACCGGGCGGATCCTCCGCCGTGACCGAGGCCGACGTGCGCGAGCTGGCCGACAGCCTCGGCTAGCGCTTGGCGTGCGACCACTCCAGCAGCCGCTCGACCGGCCAGGTCGTGACGATGCGTGACGCCGGGACCTTGTTGGCCGCAGCTCGTTCAGCTCCGTAGTCGAGGAAGTCGAGCTGTCCGGGCGCGTGCGCGTCGGTGTTGATCGCGAACAGGCAGCCCTGATCGAGCGCCATCTGGATCAATCGGCTCGGCGGATCCCGCCGTTCGGGCCGCGAGTTGATCTCGACCGCGACGTCGAACCGCTCGCAGGCGGCGAACACGATCTCGGCGTCGAAGCGGGACTGCTCGCGCCCTCCGCGTGATCCCGCGACGAGCCGCCCGGTGCAGTGGCCGAGCACGTTGGTGTGTGGGTTGGCGATCGCGTTGACCATACGGCGCGTCATGAGGTCGCGATCCATCTTGAGCTTGGAGTGCACGCTGGCGACGACGACGTCGAGGCGCCCGAGCATCTCGCCGGTCTGGTCGAGGTCGCCGTTGTCGAGGATGTCGACCTCGATGCCACTGAGCAGCCTGAGGTCGTCGTGCTCGGCGTCGACTTCGGCGATGACGTCGAGCTGCTCGGCAAGCCGTTCGGCGGAGAGGCCGTTGGCGATCGTGAGTCGTGGAGAGTGATCCGTCATGACCTGGTACTCCCGGCCACGCCACCCGGCCGCGCGCGCCATCTCCTGGATCGACGAGCCGCCGTCCGACCAGTTCGAGTGGCTGTGCAGATCGCCGCGGAGCTTGGCTCGCAGCTTCGCGCCGCCCGACGCGAGTGGCTTGGCGCCGCGCTCGCGCAGGTCGACGAGATAGCCCGGCACCTCCCCAGCAACCGCCTCACTGATGATCCCGAACGTACGGTCGCCGATGCCCTTCAGTCGCTTGAGACTGCCGTCCCGGACCTGCCGCTCGAGCTCGTCCGCGGAGAGCTGCTCGATCGCAGCGGCCGCCTTGCGGAATGCCTCGACCCGGTACGTCTTGGCCAGCTCCCGCTCGAGCCAGAAGCCGATCTCCTTCAGCGCCTCGACAGCCTCCATGTGGTCCCTCCTACCCCGCCCAGTGTTCTGGTCGCACGAGCACTGCCGGGATCTTCGTGCGTGCGTCGCCGCGCGCCGAGTTGACCTGCATCTGGGTGAGGAACAGGCTCCCGGTCAGGTCGGCACCGCGAAGGTCGGCATCCCTCAGGTCGGCGCCGATCAGGTCCGCCTCGCGGAGATCCGCGGCACGCAGGTCGGCGGCGATCAGCAGCGCGCCTCGCAGGTTGGCACCCCGCAGGTCCGCCTTGGTCAGCTTGGCGCCGATGAGGTCGGCGCCGCGTCGTTCCGGACCTGGATGCGCCGCCCGTACGAGCTGGCTCGTGCGCTGCAGCAACGGATCGACCTCTGCACGATGGCCCGCGAGATCGAGGGTTGCAAGCTGGGCGGCGTCCGTATGTGTGAGGGCCTCGGTCGCGGCGTATGTCTGCTCGAGCTCGGCGTGCAGTGTCGCGGCGGCCGCCAGGGTGAGGGCCTCGGCGACGTACCAGAGCATCTCGTGCAGCTGCCGCATGACCGGGAGCGCCGCGAACATCGCCGCCGACGTGTCGGGAGCGTCGCGCCAGCTCACTCCTGCGAACGTCACCTGGGCGACCTGCTGCCCGGCGCCGAAGCAGTCGTACACCGCAGAGCCTCGAAATCCCTCCGTCGCGGAGTCGGTCGTGGATGCCGCAGCTGAAGTCCTGCTGCAGATTGCGGCATGGCTCACCGGCAGGCTTGTCGATCGGGAAGTCCGCCGACTTCTCGAACGCCAATGCCACGCAGCACAGCCCGAAGCAGCTGCTGCAGTCGGCGACGAGATCAAGGCGGCGGTCCACGCGGGGAGCCTAATACGCTGGAGCGATGATCCGTCGACGCGTCGTGGTGCGCGGGACCGTGCAAGGCGTGTTCTTTCGCGCGTCATGCCAGCGAGAAGCCTCTGCGCGAGGCGTCGCGGGCTGGGTGTCGAATCGTCCTGATGGCGCGGTCGAGGCGGTGTTCGAGGGTGAGGATGCGGCCGTCGACGCTCTGGTCTCGTGGTGCCGGCAGGGCCCGCCGCACGCCGACGTCGCAGGCGTCGACGTGAGCGACGAGGAACCCGAAGGATTGTCCGGATTCAGCGTTGATTGAATCCGTGCCCCACTCCGCCGGATCTGCGGGAAGATCTACAGCATCGGTGGACTCCCGCCGCACGACGCGAAGGAACGAAGCATGCCCAAGACGCAGTTCACCGTTCACACGAGTCTCTCGCCCAGCGACGTTCTCAACATGCTGACCGACTTCGGCCCCGATCGCCCGGAGAAGTGGCCGAACATCGACGAGGCACACTTCACGGTGCACGAGCTCGGTGCCACTTCGGCCGACGTCACTGAAGGCACCGCGATGGGCTGGGAACGCAGCCACTACACGTGGGACAGCGTCGCCAGCACGGTCAAGGTCGACACTGTCGAATCGAACCTGTGGGGGCCTGGCAGCGGATGGCTCTACGAGCTCACACCCGCAGACGGCGGCACCGACGTGAAAGTCACGTTGACGCGCGTGGCGAACTCCTTGCGCGGCAAGCTCATCGGCGCGCTGATCCCCATCGTCGGTGCCAGCACGCTCGGCAAGCAGTTCAAGTCGGTGCTGCGAAAGGCCGAGTCGCGTTGATCTCAGTCCGTCGTCGGGCAAGATGACTGCGTGACTTCCAGTCTCCTTCCGAATCGCACCCTGATCACCGAGGCGGACGCCAACCACCGCGAAGCCATCTACCGGGCGCGACACGAGGTGTACGCCCTGGAGCTCGGCCAGCATCGGCCCAACACCGAAGGCTTGCTCCGTGACAGGCTCGACGAGGTCAACCGCTACATCGTCGCCACCCGTGGAGGCACGCTCGCCGCGTTCGTGAGCATCACGCCGCCGGGCGCCCACGGCTATTCGATCGACAAGTACTTCGAACGCGCAGCGCTGCCCTTCGAAGTCGGGGCCGGCACCTACGAGATCCGCCTGCTGACCGTGCTCAAGGAGCATCGGGACTCCGACCTGGCCGCGACTCTCATGGTCGCCGCGTTCCGCTGGATCGAGGCCCGCGGCGGCAGCAGGGTCGTGGCGATCGGGCGAGACGAAGTCGCCGGCATGTACGTGCGCGGCGGGATGCTCCCGACCGGGTTGTCAGTCAGCTCGGGCGCAGTGAACTTCGAGCTGATGCATGCCGACGTCGCCCAGGTCCGCGCCGACTTCGACGCTTTGGAGCCGGTGGTCGCCGCGATCGAGCAGTCGGTGGAGTGGGGACTGCACGTGCCGCTGCGCAAGCCGGCGGCCTGTTTCCACGGCGGCGAGTCATTCGATGCGATCGGCACGGCGTTCGATGACATCGGACGGCACCGGGACGTCATCGACGCCGACGTGCTCGATGCGTGGTTCCCGCCGGCGCCGGCAGTCATCAGCGCCCTTGAGGAGGAGCTGCCCTGGCTGCTGCGCACCTCGCCACCCGTGGACTGTGCAGGCCTGGTCGCGGCCATCGCGAAGGCACGAGACCTCGCGACTTCCGCGATCCTGCCGGGAGCAGGGTCTTCCGACCTGATCTTTCGAGCTCTCCCCCGCTGGCTGTCGCCGAGCTCGCGAGTCCTCCTGCTCGACCCCACGTACGGCGAGTACGCCCATGTCCTCGAGAAGGTCGTCGGCTGCCGGGTCGAGCGTGTCCCGCTGACGCGTTCGACGGGCTATCGCCTCGACCCGGCGCAGCTCAAGGAGTTGATCGCCACCGGCCCGGACCTCGTGATCCTGGTGAACCCCAACAGCCCCACCGGGCAGTTCATCACGGCCGACGAGATCGACGATCTCCTGAGTGCGTCTCCGCCTTCGACGAGGGTATGGATCGACGAGACCTACATCGACTACGTCGGCGAGAGCGTCGAGCGTCTGATTCCACGGCACGACAACCTGATCATCTGCAAGTCGATGTCGAAGGCGTACGCGCTGAGCGGTGCCCGGGTCGCCTATCTCGCGGCGGGGCCCCACCAACTGGAGGAGCTGCGCGCCTTGACCCCGCCGTGGGTCATCGGCCTACCGTCCCAGGTGGCGGCGACCCGCGCCTTGCAGTCCAACGCGTACTACGTGGCTCGGTGGAGCGAGACCAACCGCCTCCGCGAGGACCTGGCTGACGGACTGCGCGGACTCGGCTGGGACGTGGTTCCGGGCTGCGCCAACTTCCTGATGGCCCACGTGCCGGAGCATGGGCCAACAGCTGCTGACGTCATGGCTCGTGCTCGGACGCAGGGGCTCTACCTGCGGGACGCGCGCAACATGGGCGCCACGTTGGGAGACCGGGCACTGCGCATCGCGGTCAAGGACGCCGAGACCAATCAGCACATGCTCGCGATCCTCTCGACTCCTTGAACGGTTCAGCCTCCGCCGATTCTCGAGTACATCCACATGTCGCGGCGGGTGTCGCCGACCTCGCGCCACGATCGCATCATGCCCTCCCGCTCGAAGCCCGCTGCATCGGCCGTACGAATCGAGGCAGCGTTCCAAGGCTCGACGTAGAGCTCGAGGCGTGACATCGAAAGCTCAGCCAACGCCCACGCGCTCAGGGTTTCCAACGCATGCGTGGCATGGCCGTGCCGGCGAAAATCTGGACCGATCCAGTAGCCGATCGACGCGCGCCCAGCTTCGAGGAAGGTCAACCCGATGTAGCCGACCGCCACGTCGTCGGACCTCCGCGCGATCGCATACGCATATCCCACGCCGGACGGCAGGCGGGAGTTCTGTCGGGTGATGTACGCGCGCGCCTCCTCCGCATCCGGAGTCGCTGGAACCGTCGTGATGAGCGGGATCAACGGGTCCGAGGAGGCCGAGAGCACCAGTTCCACGTCGTTGGGGCCAAAGTCGCGCAGCCGGACGACGTCGCCGTCGATCACCGGCTGTACCACCTCAGAAGCCGAGCTTGCGGAGCTGCTTGGGGTCGCGCTGCCACTCCTTGGCAACCTTGACGTGCAGGTCGAGGTAGACCGGTGTGCCGAGGAGCTTCTCGATCTGCGATCGGGAGTTGGTGCCGATCTCGCGCAGGCGGGCACCTTGCTTGCCGATGATGATGCCCTTCTGGCTGTCGCGCTCGACGTAGACGTTGACGCGTACGTCGATCAGCGGCTTGTCCTCAGGACGGTCGGGGCGCGGGACCATCTCGTCGACCACGACGGCGATCGAGTGTGGAAGCTCGTCGCGTACGCCCTCGAGAGCGGCCTCGCGGATGATCTCCGCGATCAGCGTCTCCTCGGGCTCGTCGGTCAGCTGACCTTCGGGGTAGAGCGCGGGGCCTTGGGGCAGCGTGCCGATCAGCAGGTCGGCGAGCAGGTCGACCTGGTCGCCCGCCACCGCCGACACCGGGATGATCTCCTGCCACTGCAGGCCCGCATCGATGCCGGCCTGCTGGATCTGGAGGAGATGGTCGCGGAGCTTGTCGGGCTTGACCAGGTCGGTCTTGGTCGCGATCGCGAAGACCGGCTTGCGGCGGATCTGCGCCAGCTCACGGATCAGGAACTTGTCTCCCTCGCCGACGGTCTCGTTGGCCGGCAGGCACATGCCGATCGTGTCGACCTCGGACCACGTCGAGCGGACCAGCGCGTTGAGGCGTTCACCGAGGAGCGTGTGCGGCTTGTGCAGGCCCGGGGTGTCGATCAGGATCAGCTGGGCGTCGTCGCGGTTGACCAACCCACGGATCGCGTGGCGAGTCGTCTGCGGCTTGGACGACGTGATGGCGATCTTGCCGCCGACGAGGGCGTTGGTCAGCGTCGACTTGCCGGCGTTGGGCCGGCCGACGAAGCACGCGAAGCCCGACTTGAACTCGCTCATGCCATCACCTCCACGACAAAACCCACGATACGGAGGCGATGGCATGATCCCTGCCACACGGGTCGCTCGCTGCGCTCGCTCATGACTCCTGCACCGATCCCACGGTGCCGCTGGCATCCGCGATGAGGACGCTGACACCTGAGCCACCAAGGTCGCGTACGGCTGCGGTGTCGACCGGGCTCGTCTCGGACACCACCGCCGCACCCTCGAGCCCCTTGGCGCCGGACGACACGGCCATCGCAACGGCGAGGTCGAGCGCAGCGAGCTGCAGCGAATCGAGCGCCACGGTCGAGGCGGCGTACGTGCGACCGTCGAGGTCGCGCACGGCTGCTCCTTCGGCGGCACCGGTGCGGGCGCGCGAGGCGCGCGCGAGCGTCACCAGCTTGGCGTCCTCAGGACTGAGTTCCATGGTCCGAACCTCTCGATGCTGTGGTGTCTGTGGGTTGATCGATGCGGCTCACGAGCACGCGGCCGATGCGGTTGCGGCGTCCCGACGGCCCTTCGGCCTCGAAGCGCAGACCCTCGACCTCGACGACACTGCCGCGGATCGGGACCTTGCCGAGGTGCTTGGCCATGAGCCCGCCGACCGAGTCGACGTCTTCGTCCTCGATCGGGATGTCGAACAGGTCCTCGAGGTCGTCGACCTCGAAGCGTGAGCTGAGCCGCCACGATCCGTCGGGGAGCAGCTCGCTCTCCTCGGGCTCGGTGTCGTACTCGTCGGTGATCTCACCGACGATCTCCTCGACGATGTCCTCGATCGTGACCATGCCCGACGTGCCGCCGAACTCGTCGACGACGATCGCGACGTGCGTGCGTTCGGCCTGCATCTCCTTGAGCAGGTCGTCGGCGTGCTTGGTGTCGGGCACGAACAGGCACGGCCGGGCGATCGACTCGACTCGCTCGGTCGTCTCGGCGACGTGGTTGTCGAACACCCGCTTGGTGATGTCCTTGAGGTAGGCCATGCCGATGACGTCGTCGAGGTTCTCGCCCACGACCGGCATGCGGGAATAGCCGCTGCGCAGCGCGAGCGACATCGCCTGGCGCAAGGTCTTGTGGCGCTCGATGAACACCAGGTCGGTGCGCGGCACCATGACCTCGCGGGCGATCGTGTCGCCGAGCTCGAAGACCGACTGCAGCATCTTGCCCTCGTCGGACTCGATGACCGAGCTCGCCGCGGCCAGGTCGACGAGCTCACGCACCTCGACCTCCGACGCGAACGGGCCCTCGCGGAAACCCTTGCCCGGCGTCACGGCGTTGCCCAGCAGGATCAGCAGCTGCGGGATCGGGCCGAGCAGGCGGGTCAGGCCGATGACCGGGAGCGCCGACGCAAGGGCGATCGACTCGGCGTGCTGGCGCCCGAGCGTACGGGGGCCGACCCCGATCAGGACGAAGCTGACGACGACCATGGTGCCGACCGCGATCAGCAGGCGTTGCCACAGCCCGTCGACATGGTCTGCGACGAACAGGGCGACCAACACCACGCTCGTCGTCTCCGCGAGGACACGGACGAGCAGGACCGAGTTGAGGAACGGCGCAGGGTCCTCGAGGATCTGCGCCAGGCGCGCCGCGCCCCCGCGACTCTCGTCCTCGAGCTCCTCGGCGCGCGCCTTGGAGAATGCCGAGATCGCCGCGTCGACGCTGGCGAGGGTGCCCGCGACCAGCGCAAGGGCCACCGACACGAAGATCGGCGCCCAGCTCATCGTGGGCTCGTCACGGTTGTTCGGGGTCCTTGCCCTCGGCGGCCTGCTGCCATTCCAGGAGCAGCCGCCCTTGGATGCCGAACATCTCCTTGTGCTCCTCTGGCTCAGCGTGGTCGTAGCCGAGGAGGTGGAGTATGCCGTGCACCGTCAGCAGGTCGACCTCGTCCTGGGTCGTGTGGCCCGCGGCCGGAGCCTGCTGCTCGGCGACCTGCGGGCACAGCGCGATGTCGCCGAGATAGCCCTCGGGACTCTCGGCGTCGTCGCGTCCCGGCGTGAGCTCGTCCATCGGGAACGACAGGACGTCGGTCGGCCCCTTCTTGCCCATCCACTGCTCGTTGAGCGTCGCGATCGTGTCGGGATCGACCAGGCGGACGGTCAGCTCGGTCGCGGGATGAAGACGCATACGCCGCATCGTGAAACGGCACAGCCGAGTGAGGCCGACGACGTCGACGTCGGCGCCGGACTCATTGAGTACGTCGACGTTCATGCTGCTCTGCACCCGCCTCGGCGACCCGGTTGCGCTGGGGCCCCTCGGCCTCGAACGAATCGTAGGCGGCGACGATGCGTCCGACGAGCTTGTGGCGCACGACGTCGGACGCGGTCAGCTGCGAGAAGTGGATGTCGCGGACATCGTCGAGGATGTTCTGGACGACGCGCAGTCCGCTCTTGGTGCTCGTCGGCAGGTCGACCTGCGTGACGTCACCTGTGACGACGATCTTGGAGCCGAAGCCCAGTCGCGTCAGGAACATCTTCATCTGCTCCTGCGTCGTGTTCTGTGCCTCGTCGAGGATGATGAACGCGTCGTTGAGCGTGCGACCGCGCATGTAGGCCAGCGGAGCGACCTCGATGACGCCCGACGTCAGCAGCTTGGGGATCGACTCGGGATCGATCATGTCGTGCAACGCGTCGTAGAGCGGGCGCAGGTAGGGGTCGATCTTCTCGCCCAGCGTGCCGGGCAGGAAGCCCAGGTGCTCACCGGCCTCGACCGCCGGGCGGGTCAGGATGATGCGGGTGACCTCTTTGGCCTGCAGCGCCTGGACGGCCTTGGCCATCGCGAGGTAGGTCTTGCCGGTGCCCGCCGGGCCGATGCCGAACACGATCGTGTGCTGGTCGATCGCATCGACGTAGCGCTTCTGGTTGACCGTCTTGGGCCGGATCGTCCGCCCGCGGTTGGACAAGATGTTGAGGCTGAGCACCTCGGCCGGCTTCTCCTCGGTCTCGGTGCGCAGCATCGTGACGCTGCGCTCGACCGTCTCGCGGGTGAGGTTCTGGCCGGTGCGCACGATCGTCACGAGCTCGTCGAGCAGCCGCTCGACCATGGCTGCCTCAGCTGGCGATCCGGTGACCGTGATGGTGTTGCCGCGCGCGTGAATGCGCGCCTCGAAGGAGTCTTCGATGAGGCGCAGGAATTCGTCGGCGGGCCCTAGAAGGGCAACTGCCGGAACGCTCGACGGGATCGTGAACGTGTGGGCAGGCGTGGTGTGTTCAGTCATGTGGTCTCAATCGTACGCAATCGCGGTGACAGCGTGCCAATTGTCGGCTCACGGCGGCAGGCTCGGCAGACCGTCGATCCAGAGCGAATCAGCCGGGCGGCCAGCCCAGCTCGCGGCCGGCCAGCACGTGCGCGTGGCAATGGAACACCGTTTGGTGCGCGTCGGCGCCGGTGTTGAACACCAACCGGTAGGACCCGTTGCCCTCGGACTCGGCGATCTGCCTGGCCTCGGCGATCAGCGCGATCGTGGCGTCGGCGTCGGCCGCGGCGAGGCTGCCGATGTCAGGCTCGTGGCGCTTGGGGATCACGAGCACGTGAGTCGGTGCCTGCGGGTTGAGGTCGCGGAATGCCACGGTGTGCTCGGTCTGCGACACGATCTCGGCGGGGATGTCGCCCGTGACGATCTTGCAGAACAGGCAGTCGGGATCAGTGAGGCTCACTTGAACGCATCCTTGATCTTGCCGAAGACACCCTTGTGGTTGTTGGCGATCAGCGCCTCGGGGCGTTCCTCGTCGCGGAGCTTGGCCAGCTGGACCAGCAGGTCACGCTGCTCGTCGTCGAGCCGGGCCGGAGTCTCGACGATGACCTGGACCTTGAGGTCGCCGCGACCCGAGCCGCGCAATCGCGGGATGCCGTGGCCCTTGATCGTCAGCGTGTCGCCGGACTGCGTGCCGGGCGAGACGTCGAGCTCCACCGTGGTCGAGCCTTCGGGCGGCTCCGGCAGATCGGCCTCGAGCGTCGGCAGATCGAGATGCGTGCCGAGCGCGGCCGCCGTCATCGGCACGGTGATCTGGCAGAACAGCTGATCGCCCTTGCGCTGGAACACCGGGTGCCGGGCGACGTTGATCTCGAGGTAGAGGTCACCCGCCGGTCCGCCGCCGGGTCCGACCTCACCCTCGCCGCTCAGCTGGATGCGGGTGCCCTGGTCGACGCCGGCCGGGATCGTGACCGAGATCGAGCGGCGCGAGCGTACGCGCCCTTCGCCGGCGCACTCCGGGCACGGCTCGGGGATGATCGTGCCGAAGCCGTGGCACGTGGGGCACGGCCGGGACGTACGGATGTCGCCGAGCAGCGAGCGCTGCACGTGCTGGACGTCGCCGTGACCGTGACACGTGCGGCAGGTGACCGGCTGCGAGCCGTTGGCCGCGCCGCTGCCCTCGCACGTCGTGCAGGTGACCGCCGTGTCGACCTTGATCTCGTGCGTCACGCCGAACGCCGCCTCGGCGAGTTCGACGTTGAGCCGCAGGAGCGCGTCCTGGCCCCGCTGCATGCGTGGCCGCGGCCCACGACTCGCGTTCTGGCCGAAGAACGCATCCATGATGTCGTCGAAGTTGAAACCCTGGCCACCGAATCCGCCGCTGCCGTGGGCACTCAGCGGGTCGCCGCCGCGGTCGTACGTCGAGCGCTTCTGCGCGTCCGAGAGCACCTCGTAGGCGACCGTGACCTCTTTGAAGCGATCAGAGGCATCGGGGTCGCTGTTGACGTCAGGGTGCAGCTGGCGCGCGAGCTTGCGGTACGCCTTCTTGATCTCGTCCGCGCCCGCGTCGCGTCCGACGCCGAGTGTTGCGTAGTAGTCCTGGGCCATCAGTGGTGGGTTTCCTTGATCACGTGGGTTCAGTTGTCGGCCAGCATGCGGCCGACGTAGCGGGCGACGGCGCCGACGGCAGCCATCGTTGCGGGATAGTCCATACGGGTCGGCCCGACGGTGCCGAGGGTGGCGAGGGCCTGGTCGTCAAAACCGTACGCCGAGGAGACGACAGCCGTGCTCGACAGGCTCTCGTTGCCGGTCTCGGTGCCGATGCGGACCGTCAAGCCTCCGGTCGCCTCGCCGAGCAGCTTGAGCAGCACGACCTGCTCCTCGATCGCCTCGAGCACGGGCTTGATCGCGGTGTCGAAGTCGCTGCCGAAACGAGCGAGGTTGGCGGTGCCGCCGACCGCGATGCGCTCGTCGGAACGCTCATTGCTGAAGGTCTGCGACAGCGTCGTCACGATCGAGGTGACGATCGGGCGGTCGTTGGGCGCGAAGGTGTCGATCATGTCGGCCAGCCGGAGCGAGGCCTCGGGGAGCCGCTGGCCGACCGTCGCATGCGTGATGCGCGAACGGATCTCGCCGATCAGCTGATCGGTCGGCGTCTCGACGAGCTCGATGATGCGCTGCTCGACGCGGCCGCTGCTGGTGATGACCACGAGCAGGACGCGCGCGCCCTCGAGCGCGACGACCTCGATGTGCCGGACCGTCGATCGGGTCAGCGAGGGGTACTGGACGATCGCGACCTGGTTGGTGAGCTGCGCCAGCACGCGTACGGACCGCTGCACGACGTCATCGACGTCGACGGCTCCCGTCAGGAACGTCTCGATGGCCCGACGCTCGGCCGGCGACAACGCCTTGACCGTCGCGAGCCGATCGACGAACATCCGGTAGCCCTTGTCGGTGGGAATGCGGCCGGCGCTCGTGTGGGGCTGCATGATGTAGCCCTCGTCCTCGAGGGCTGCCATGTCGTTGCGGATCGTCGCGGGCGAGACGCCGAGCTGGTGACGGTCGAGCAGCGACCGCGAGCCGACCGGCTCCTGCGTCGCGACGTAGTCCTCGACGATCGCGCGCAACACGTCGAGGCGGCGATCGTCAGACATACAATCCCCTCTCCGCGAGCCTGCTGGCACTCTCCCTGGTCAAGTGCCAGTCTAGCGATGTGCCCGGAATCTCGATCGACCATGACGACCGGCGCCTACGAGGTGTCAGGAAGCTGAGCGACAGCCTGACGTTCGCCCGCGTCTCGTGACGCTCGACGACGGCACGACGGTCGCCCATGAGTCGCAGGGCGGCGAGATGTCGTCGGTATGGGCGACGGATCTGGGCGGCGACTGGTTCGTCGAGGTGGCGCACCTCGGCGACGGGCCTGTCGGCGGCGAGCTCGTCATGACCGTGACCCACATCGGCCTGGACGAGACGGTTCGCTACGTCACGATCGGCGACCTGTGGGCCGACGACCTGCCGGCGCACGTACCGCCGAGCTGGCCCGTCGCGGTCGACCTCGCGCTGGGGCTGATGGACGGTGAGGTCCAGGTCCTGGGGCCCGGCATCACCAAGGACGACGTCGAGACACTGCATCAACGACTTCTGGGGGCACTGCATGGTTGACCGTTATGGAACCGACGTCCTGTCGAGCGACTGGCGCAAGCCGCCTCGAGGACGCACGGTCGACGTCGTCGTCGAGCACGGCATGGTCGTCGAGGACGCCACGACCGGCTTCTGCGGCGAGGTCATGATCATCGAGAAGGATCTCGGCATGATGATCCTCGAGGATCGCCGCCTCGTACGCCGGTCGTTCCCGTTCGGCCCCGGCTTCCTCCTCGAAGGCAAGCCGGTCAACCTCCGGCCGCCGTCGGCCGCGACCAAGGCCACCTCCGGGCGTACGGCGTCGGGTTCTCGCGCGGTCGCCGGGGCCAGGGCACGCGTCGCGCTGCCGAGCCGCATCTATGTCGAGGGGCGCCACGACGCCGAGCTCGTCGAGAAGGTGTGGGGCGACGACCTGCGCATCGAGGGCGTGGCCGTCGAGTACCTCGGCGGCATCGACGACCTCTCGTCGATCGTCGACGAGTTCTCCCCCGGCCCCGACCGGCGCCTCGGCGTGCTGGTCGACCACCTCGTGCCGGGCTCCAAGGAGACCCGCATCGCGCAGCAGGTCTCGGGGCGCCCTCACGTGCTCGTCGTGGGCCATCCGTACGTCGACGTGTGGCAGTCGGTCAAGGCCGACCGCCTGGGCATGGCGGCGTGGCCGGTCATCCCGCGCGGCACGGACTGGAAGCACGGCATCTGCGAGGCGATGGGCTGGCCGCACCGCGACCAGGCCGACATCGCCCGCGCATGGAAGCACATCCTCGGCCGGGTCGACTCCTACGCCGACCTCGAGCCTGAGTTCCTCGGCCGGGTCGAGGAGCTCATCGACTTCGTCACCGCACCGTGAGATAGACCGTCTTGCTGCTCGGGGCGTATGCGGTCGAGTCGCGGTAGAGCACGCTGATCGTCCACTTCCCCTTGCCCTGCTTGGGGAGGGTCATGGTCTGCTTGACGCCCGCGGTCATCGTGACCCGCTTCAGCAGGGTCGATCCGCGCATGATCTCGACGGTTCCGCTCGCCCGCGTGGGCGCCAGGCTGACCTTGACCTTCGGGCTCACCGTGCGCGTGATCGACGCGTCCACGAACGAGGCGCGGTCGTCGACGCCGAGCGGATCGTCACGGTCCGGCGTCCGAGCAGCACGTCCTTGCCCGCCGTGCCCGGCGCGTTGAGGGCGTACAGGTACATCGTGGTCGGGCCGCGCGTGCCGACGTTGTTGGTCCGGTGGAACCGGAAGAACTCGCTCTGGAACGTGAATGCCTCGACGCCCGACGTACCGCGCGGCCCACCAAGGGTCACGACGTACACCCGGTTGGCATCCGCCGCGTCCGGGTCCATCGCCGAGCCCCAGAAGTCGAGCTTGCCGGTCTCCGGCGACGTCACCGAGGTGAACTCCCCCGCCGGCGAGCCGTCCGACTCCGGATAGTGGATGAACCCCGACGGCCAGGTGCCGTCGAGCCGGGTCATGAGTCGCCAGCGGAAGTCACCGTGGAGGTTGTCCTCGGAGACCAGCACGCCGCCAGGCACGATCGCCTCGACGTAGGCGACATGGCCCGACGTCGCCGACGCTCCAGCGAAGCCGGCATCCCACCAGGCGACAGCGCCGACGGTCGGCACGTCGTCGACGGGCACGCCCGCCGCCACCGCCGCCGGGCCCCACGTCAGTGCGCTGTCGGTGCCCGGCGGCCGTGCGACGAGCCGGCCGTGCGTCAGACGGTAGGCCACGTAGTTGGTGCAGTTGTGGCCTGCCGCCATGTTCCAGAACGACTGCTGGAAGACATTCCCATAGCCGCCGTCCGTGCGTCCGATCGTGGCGCATCCGGCGAATCCGGTGCAGACCACATCGATCGACGCCCGGGCCGGTGTCGCCCACAGTGTCGTGACCATCGCGACGACCACTCCCAGTCGTCGTGCCAGCCCATGCGCATGGCGCATAGCTCCCTAGCCGTTCTCCCCCGAGCTCCCAGGGTCCACTCCCATAGACCCACTCCCTGATCGGGAGCGTAGGCAGTAACTCAGCGTTACGTCAGGCAATCGCGACTATTCGACGAGCTCACGTACGACGGCGTCGGCCAGGAGTCGTCCGGACGGGGTCAGCACGAGCCGGTCTCCCTCACGAGTGGCCAACCCACGCGACACGACTCCGGTGGCCGCGGCACGCGCCTTCGGGGCCAGGGAGTCGAGTCCAAGGCCCGTACGCAACCTGGTCTCCAGCATGACGCGCTCCACGCGTGCGGTGTCGGCATCGATCGTCTCGCCGTCCTGCCGTGGCGACTCGCCCGCCAGCAGCCGTCCGGCGTACGCCGCCGGGTGCTTGACGTTCCACCAGCGCTCACCGCTGACGTGCGAGTGGGCACCGGGACCGATGCCCAGCCAGTTGTCGCTGTGCCAGTAGAGGACGTTGTGCCGGCACTGCGCCGCCTCGTCGCGCGCCCAGTTGGACAACTCGTACCACCCGAGTCCCGCCGCGGAGAACAGCTCGTCGGCGAGGAGGTACTTGTCCGCGGTCTCGTCGTCGTCGGGCATCACGACCTCGCCACGCCTGACCTTGCGCGCGAATGCCGTGCCATCCTCGACGATCAAGGCATACGCGCTGATGTGGTCAGGCTCGAGGGCGATCGCCTGGTCGATGCTGGCCCGCCAGTCGTCCATCGACTCGCCCGGGGTGCCGTAGATCAGGTCGACGCTGAGCTGCTCGAACCCGGCTTGCCTCGCCCATCGGACGGCTTGCGGGACACCAGCAGGGTCATGCGTACGTTCGAGGGTCGCCAGCACATGGGGCACGGCGGACTGCACGCCGTACGAGATCCGGTTGAAGCCGCCCTCACGCAGCACCTCGAGCGATTGGGGCGTGACGCTGTCGGGGTTGGCTTCGGTCGTGACCTCGACGCCGTCCGTGAGCCCGAACGTGCGGCGGATCGCGTCGAGGATGCGAACAAGGTCGGCAGATGGCAGCTGCGTCGGCGTGCCGCCCCCGAAGAACACCGTCTCGACCTTGGGCGCGCCCGCGAGCTCCCGGCCCGCCCGCTCGATCTCGAGGATCGCGGTGTCGGCGTACGACGCCCGCGTGGCGCCCTCGCCCAGCTCGTCGGCGGTGTAGGTGTTGAAGTCGCAGTAGCCGCACCGCACGGAGCAGAACGGCACGTGCACGTAGATCCCGAATGGTCGCTGCGCTACGCGCCCGAGAGCCCGGTCGTCCAGCTGGACGACCGGGCTCTCGGGAAGGTTCACTGCCTAAGCGTAGAAGGCGTCGAGAAGCTCCTTGTTGTTGGCTTCGACGACGTTGCGCTTGACCTTCATGCTGGGCGTGATCTCGCCGTTCTCGACGGTGAGGTCGTGGTCGAGGATCGCGAACTTCTTGATCGTCTCCCAGCGGTTGAGCTTGGCGTTGAGCTCGTCGATCTGGCCCTGGATGACGTCATGCATCTCGGGCGACGCGACGACCTCGGCGTACGACTTGCCGGCCATGCCATGGTGAGCGGCCCACTCGGTGACACCGTCAGGATCCAGCGTGATGAGTGCCGAGCAGAAGTTGCGCTCGTTGCCGTGCACGACGATCTGGCTCGTCAGGGCGCTGATGCCCTTGAACATGCCCTCGATGTGCGGCGGGGCGACATACTTGCCGCCCGAGGTCTTGAACAGCTCCTTCTTGCGGCCTGTGATGAACAGGAAGCCGTCCTCGTCGATCCGGCCCTCGTCGCCCGTGTGCAGCCAGCCCTCACTGGTCAGCGACGACGCGCTCTCGGCGTCGAGGTTGTGGTAGCCCTGCATGATGTGCGGGCCCTTGATGAGGATCTCGCCGTCCTCGGCGATCTTGGCCTGGCTGCCGGGGAACGGCGTGCCGACCGAGCCGAGCTTGAAGGCACTCGGCTGGTTGACGAAGGCGCCTGCGGAGGTCTCAGTCAGTCCGTAGCCCTCGAGGATCAGGACGCCCGCGGCATGGAACCACTCGGCGATCTCGGGCGACAGCGCCGCCGCGCCGGAGATGAAGAAGCGCACGCGGCCGCCGAAGCGCTCGCGCACCTTGGAGAACACCAGCTTGTCGGCGACGGCGAACTTGGCCTTGAGGATCGGCGACACCGACTTGCCCGAGCGCACGGCCCGTGAGTGCTCGATGCCGACGCCCTCGGCCCACCGGAAGATCTTGAGCTTGGGACCGCCCTCAGCCTCGGCCATGCCGACGATGCGCCCGTACGCCTTCTCGAAGATCCGCGGCGCAGCGCCCATGAACGTCGGCTTGATGATGGCCAGGTTGTCGACGATCTTGGGGACCCGTCCGTCGATCGCCGTCGGGAAACCGATCGCGATCTGCGTCGACAGCAAGACCTTGCCGAACGAGTGCGCCATCGGCAGCCAGAGGAACTGCAGGTCGTCCTCGCTGAGGAACTTGCCGGACAGGATGACCGCACCTTCGTACGTCCAGCCGTCGTGGCTCAGGCGTACGCCCTTGGGCCGGCCTGTGGTGCCGGACGTGTAGATCAGGGTCGCGAGCGAGCTGGGCTTCGTCGCGGCCACTCGATCCTCGACGATCGTCGGGTGCTGCTCGAGGTACTGCTCCCCCAGCTTCTCCAGATCGTCAAAGCCGATGACCCAGTCGCCGTCGGTCGTGCCCTCGAACACCACGACCTTGACGATCGACGGCAGCTCGGAGTGCTTCTCGCGGAGCTTGGCGACCTGCTCGTCGTCCTCGGCGAACACGATCCGGCTGTCGGAGTCCGCGAGGATGTAGGCGACGTCGTCGGACATCGTCGACGGGTAGACCGTGGTCGTGGCAGCGCCTGCGGCGACGATCGCCAGGTCAGCGAGGATCCATTCGAGCCGCGTGCCGGACGCGATCGCGACCCGCTCTTCGGCCTGGATGCCCAGCGACACGAGTCCGGCGGCGAGGCGCGTCACGCGGTCGCCGGTCTCGGTCCAGGTCAGCGAGTGCCAGTTCTCGTCCTCGTCGGGATAGCGGTAGGCCTCGCGCGGGCCGGACTCCTTGACACGGGAGAAGAATGCGGCGCCCATGCTGGGGGCCCGGTCATTGACGATCTCAAGCTGTTCTGGGGTGGCGACGGTGACAGTCATGGGGGGGTCCTTCGGCGCTGACATTCGGGCGGTGGGCTGTGGTGCGGATCACCCTAACTTACCTCCGAGTCACCTGGCTGTGTTGTTGCTACGTGCACCCAAACGGCGCTCGACAAACTGGTCGAGGCGCGGCTCCTCAGCCAGCCTCGGGATGAGGTGTCGCTCGGTCGTCAAGGCGCGGAACAGCAGGTCAACCGTCAGATCGTGGTCACGCCGCTCGACGACCTCGATGCGATCGCCGGCCGTGACCGCGCCGGCCTCGATCACCCGGAAGTAGGCGCCCGGCCGTCCCTCCAGGGTGAACCGTTTGACCCACTGCTTCTCGTCCATGAACCCCTGGAACACCGAGCACGGAATCCGTACGCCCGACAGTTCCAGCAGCGCGCCGCCGATGCGCCACCGCTCCCCCGCCCTGGCGGCGTTGAGGTCGATGCCCTGAGTCGTCAGGTTCTCGCCGAACTGGCCGGCAGTCAGGTCGCGCCCGAAGATCCCCTCCCACGCGTCGAGGTCCTCCAGGGCGTACGCGTAGACGGCTTGAACCGGGCCGCCATGGTGCTGGAGGTCGGCGATCTCGTCGTGGCCGACGCCGTGCTCGTGCACATGCACGGGCCCCTCGACCGGCCGCTTGTCGATCGCCGTCCGCTTGAGCTGGCCCCATGGCACATCGACGGTCTGGCCGACATTGACGGACTCGACGAAGGACATGCGCCAGAGGCTATCGCGGGAGTGAGTGGCTACTTGTCGGTGTCGCCGGTGGAAAGCGCAGCGATGAAGGCTTCCTGGGGGACCTCGACGCGGCCCACCATCTTCATGCGCTTCTTGCCCTCCTTCTGCTTCTCCAGCAGCTTGCGCTTGCGGGAGATGTCGCCGCCGTAGCACTTGGCGAGCACGTCCTTGCGGATCGCGCGGATGTTCTCGCGGGCGATGACCCGGGCGCCGATCGCGGCCTGGATCGGCACCTCGAACTGCTGGCGAGGGATGAGCTCCTTGAGCTTCGAGGCCAGCGACACGCCGTACGAGTACGCGTTGTCGCGGTGCACGATCGCGCTGAACGCGTCGACGACCTCGCCCTGCAGCAGCACGTCGACCTTGACCAGGTCGGAGGCCTGCTCTCCGGTCGGCTCATAGTCGAGCGAGGCGTAGCCCTTGGTGCGGCTCTTGAGCGCGTCGAAGAAGTCGAACATGATCTCGCCCATCGGCAGCGTGTACTTGATCTCGACGCGGTCCTCGGAGAGGTAGTCCATGCCGATGAGCTGGCCACGGCGTGCCTGGCACAGCTCCATGATCGTGCCGATGTAGTCGGTCGGGCTCAGCACCGTCGCGCGGACCACCGGCTCGTAGACCTTGTCGATCTTGCCCATCTGGATACTCCGACGGGTTGGTGACCAGGTGCTCGCTGCCGTCTTCCATGTCGACGCGATAGACGACGTTGGGCGCGGTCGAGATGAGCTCGAGGTTGAACTCACGCTCGAGTCGCTCGCGGACGATCTCGAGGTGCAGCAGGCCGAGGAAGCCGATGCGGAAGCCGAAGCCGAGCGCACCGGACGACTCGGGCTCGTAGACCAGCGCAGCGTCGTTGAGCTGCAGCTTCTCGAGCGCATCACGCAGCGTCGGGTAGTCGTCGCCGTCCATCGGGTAGAGCCCGGCGAACACCATCGGGTTGGGGTTCTTGTAGCCGCCGAGTGGTTCGGTCGCGCCGTGGATGTTGGACGTCACGGTGTCGCCGACGCGGGACTGGCGGACCTCCTTGACGCCGGTGATGAGGTAGCCGACCTCGCCGACGCCGATCTCCTTGGCCTTGACCGGCTCGGGCGAGATCACGCCGACCTCGAGCATCTCGTGCACGGCGCCGGTCGACATCATCTTGATGCGGTCGCGGTGCGACAGCTTGCCGTCGACGACCCGGACGTACGTCACGACGCCCCGGTACGTGTCGTAGACCGAGTCGAAGATCAGCGCACGCGGCGGCGCGTCGGGATCGCCCTTGGGCGGAGGCACCTCGTCGACGATCAGGTTGAGCAGCTCTTCGACGCCCTGGCCGGTCTTGGCCGAGACCCGCAGCACGTCGTCGGGGTCGCCGCCGATGATGCCGGCGATCTCCGCGGCGTACTTCTCGGGCTGCGCGCCGGGCAGGTCGATCTTGTTGAGCACAGGAATGATGTCGAGGTCGGCGTCGATCGCCAGATAGAGGTTGGCGAGGGTCTGCGCCTCGATGCCCTGCGCGGCGTCGACCAGCAGGATCGCGCCCTCGCACGCCTCGAGGCTGCGGCTGACCTCGTAGGTGAAGTCGACGTGGCCGGGCGTGTCGATCATGTTGAGGATGTAGACCGTGCCGGCGTCGTCACCGCTGGTCTTGGTGAACGGCATGCGTACGGCCTGGCTCTTGATCGTGATGCCGCGCTCGCGCTCGATGTCCATGCGGTCGAGGTATTGCGCCTTCATGTCGCGGCCATCGACGACACCGGTGTGCTGCAGCATGCGGTCGGCCAACGTCGACTTGCCGTGGTCGATGTGCGCGATGATGCAGAAGTTGCGCAGGACCTGTGGGTCGGTGGCCCCGGGCTGGGGAACGGGGCTGGTGCTCATGATGCCTCCATTGTCCCATCACCCCGGGCATGCTCGTGCCACCCGTCCCACCGCGACGATTTGAGCGGGCGGGCCGCTCACTGATAGAGTTGGCGGTCGCGTGCCTCGGCATGTCCAACAACTTTTTCGCAGCATTCACACATTCGAGAGAAACAGGTTTGCCCCGTGGCGAATATCAAGTCGCAGATCAAGCGCAACCGGCAGAACGAGCTGGCTCGCGAGCGCAACAAGTCCGTGCGCTCGGCCCTCAAGACCGCCGTACGCCGCTTCGAGGAGGCCGTGACGGCCGGCAACACCGACGACGCCAAGAAGCTCGCCGGCGAGGCCACCAAGAAGCTCGACAAGGCGGCCTCCAAGAAGGTCATCCACAAGAACCAGGCGGCCAACCGCAAGTCGGCCATTGCCAAGAAGGCCGCGTCTCTCTGACGTACGCCATGGACTGAGCCGCCCTTCGGGGCGGCTTTTTTCATGCCCGGGCGCGTCTGCCCCACACCGACACGCGGCGCATGAGCCACTCCAGCGGCCCCTTGCCGATGAACCGCTGCCACAGCGCCGCAGCGAGGCACAGCACGACGACCTGCAGGACCCAGTCGCGAACGCTGCCGTCGCTCCAGGCACCGTCGTGGTCGTTCATGTAGTCGACCCGCAGACGCCAGGCCCAGAGCACGTGGATCGTGTAGAGGGTCAGCGTCATCGCGCCGGCCGCCCTGACCGGCGTGAGGATGATGCGAGCCCATGGCAGCCGCAGCAGCAGCGCGCACACGCCCACCACGAGCACGGCGGAGCCGATCGCGCTGATGACGTTGAGCGGTGTCGAGGTGTGCGACCCGACGAGCAGCAGGTCGTTCCAGTGCGCCGGGTAGAACGGCCAGAAGCGCTCCTCGAACAGCTGCCGCCAGCCGAGGTTGTTGGGATCATCCAGCCGGCCGGTACGGATCAAGATCCATCCGGCCAGCAATGCCAGCACCAGCATCGTCGGCGCCGTCGGTGACAAGTCGCCACGCCACAGCCGTGCGCCGTAGGTCGAGCCGACCGATCGCGAGCCCGACCAGGACGTACGCGAACCACACCAGGGCCGGGTAGGTGCCCCACACCAGCAGCTCCATGAGCAGGTCGACGGGGTGCTTGAGGTCGGACCACTCGGCCTGCCCCACCTCGACGGGATCGTGGCCGACCCGCGCCCAGAGCAGGATCAATGGTGCGGCCACGACCCAGACGCCGGCAACGATCAACAACGCGCGCGTCGACAACCGCCGGAACGGCAGTGCGGCCACGATCAGCAGGCCGTAGAACGCCAGGATCACGAAGACCGGCATGTCGTGGAGCGATCCGAGGCCGAGACCGAGCGCGATCAGCAGGACGGCGCGGATCAAGGTCGCCCGCGTCGATCCGGCGCCGCGAGGGTCACGGTCGTGCACGAGCGAGAGGGCGACACCGGCGAGCATCGCGAACAAGGGCGCCGCCCGGCCACCGGCCACGATGTGTCCCACCGGCGGGTTGCGCCCGATCCAGTAGGAGCTCAGGTGCACCAACATCATGCCGATCAGCGCGAAGCCGCGGGCGAGATCGACGGCGTCGATCCGGCCCGTGCGGGACACCGGCGTACGCGACGAGCCGACCTGCGCCGCCGGTGCCGGCAACGAGCCGTCGAGCTCGGCCATCAGCGCCGACGCTGCGCGGCCACCTGGAGCACCATGCGCTCGATGGCGTAGGCCGGATCTGCGGAGCCGCCCTTGACGTCGAGATCGGCCTGGGCCACGGCACGGAGCGCGTGCGCCAGGCCGTCCTGCTCCCACGAACGGAGCTGCTGCCGCATCGACCGGATCTTGAACGGCGGGGCGCCGATGTGCGCCGCCAGGTCGTTGTCGCGCATGCCGTCAGGAGCGCTGGCGAGCTTGGCCAGCGAACGCAGCCCGCTGGCGAACGCGCTGGTGATGAGCACGGGGGCGACCTTGGCGGTCTCGGCCCAGCGCGCTGCCTCGAGCGCGACATTGATGCGGCCGTCGATCGCGGCGTCGGCGATCTCGTATCCGCGGACGTCGGCGCGTCCGCCGAAGTACTGGCGCACGAGCGAGGCGCTGATCTCGGCGCCCTTCTCGAGGTTGGACACGAGCTGATCGGCGGCGCCGGCGAGGGCTCTGAGGTCTTGGCCGACCGCCGCGACCAGCAGGGTCGCGGCTTCCTCGTCGATGCGGGCGCCGAGGTCACGGATCTCGGTGTAGACCCAGCGCGCGTAGTCGCGCTCATACTTGGGCTGCTCGAGCTTGACCTCGCTGACAGTGCTCATCTTGCGCAGCTTGTCGAGCAAGCCCTTGGCCTTGGTGCCGCCACCGTGGACCAGAACGACGGCGATGTCAGGCGAGGTGTCGGCGGCGTAGGCCAGCAGCTCGGCCTGAGCCACGTCGGGGAGGTCCTGCAGCTCCGTCAGCACGAGGGCGCTGACATCGCTGAACAGCGAAGGGCTGGTCAGACCGGCCAGCTCGCCCGGTTGCAGGCCCGACGCGCTGGCCTCGGCGACCTGGCACTCGGGATGCTCACCGGTGACGGCCTTGACGGCGCGCGCACGGGTGCGGTCGGCGAGGAACTCGGCGTTGCCGGTGATGAGCAGGATCTTGCCGAATGCCGTTGCCACGGAGACAGACTAGCCGCGTGTGACGACGAGAAGGTGACCGTCACGCTCGACGATCGCGATGTCGCCGTCGGTGTCGGTGCGCCACCAACGTGTGCGCTGGTCGCGCAGCAGCGAGAGCGCCGCAGCGGCGGGATGACCGTAGTCGTTGCCCTCCCCCGCACTGATCGTCGCGAGCCGTGCCCCGACGGCCTCGAAGAATTCCTTGGACTGCCGGGCGCTGCCGTGGTGCGGCATCTTGAGGACGTCCGCGCCGAGGTCCAGGTGCTCGCGAAGCAGGTCGTCCTGAGCCTCCGGCTCGATGTCGCCCGCGAGCATCAGGCGTGCGCCGCGGACCTGGGCGACCAGGACGACGCTGGCGTTGTTGGCGGTCGAGCCCTCAGCGCCCGCGACTCGGATCGGGCCCTCCGCCGACGGCCACACCACCGTCGCTGTGACGTCTCCGACCGTGAACGACTCCCCCGGTGTGACGACGTGCCGTGGTGTCGCCGGAGCGGCCGGCCCTCCGGTCGGCCCGACGGCGATCTGGTCGACCTTCCTTCCCTCCGGCACGCCCGGCCAGCCATCGATGTGGTCGGCGTGCGCGTGGCTGAACACCATCAGGCGTACACGCGTCACCTGGAGCCGGTCGAGGCATCGATCGACGGATGTGGGATCTGGCCCGGCGTCGACGACGACTGCCGACCCGCCACCGGCATTCAGCACTGTGGCATCACCCTGGCCGACGTCGCACGCGACCATGACCCAACCAGCCGGGGGCCAACCGGTCTGTGGTGGCCGCCAGACCGCGATCAGCAGACCGGTCGAGAGGCCGATGAACAGGATTGGTCGTGTCGAGATCGTGAGGATCACGACCGTGACGATCGGAACCAGGACGAGCAGCCACTGCCATGGCGACCGCCACTCGAGCGACGCGGCGTCGAGCGCAGCCGCTCGGTGGCCGACCGTGAGGATCCAGCTCGCGCAGGCCCCGGCGACGATCCCGGCGAGGTGACTCAGCGGCACCCAGACGAGCGCGACGAGTCCGCCGACCAAGCCGGCGACAGTGGCAGGCGCGACGGCCGGGGCCGCCAGAAGGTTGGCCACGACCGCCACGAGAGAGATCTGTCCCGAGATCGCGGCGATGGCCGGCGTACAGGCGAGCTGGGCGGCGATCGGGACCGCGATCGCCAGCGCACACCACCGCGGCATCCACCGTTCGAGGCGGCGGGCGAACGGCGGCGCGAGCAGCAAGATCCCCGCAGTCGCGGTCACCGAGAGGATGAAGCCCGCCGACCGGGAGAGCCACGGGTCCAGGAACAGCAACCCGACGACCGCCCAGGCCAGGGCGCGTACGCCTCCACGAGCGCCGAAACCCAGCGCTGCCACGCCGACGGCGCCCATCGCGGCGGCTCGTACGACGCTCGGGTCCGGCCGGGCCAGCAGCACGAATGCGACGATCGAGAGTGCGCCAAGCACCCAGAGCCCCCGCCGACGTACGCCCGCGGCGCGCCCCACCGCCATCACGACGGCCAGCACGATCGTCAGGTTGGTGCCGGAGACCGCCATGAGGTGGGTGAGCCCGCTGCGGCGGAAGTCCTCCGCGACCTTGTCGCTGACCCGTCCGTCATCCCCGTCGACGAGCGCCGGCACGAGCGCCTCAGGCTCGTCACCGACCGGCGACACCGCTTGGCGTACGCCTTCACGCACGCGCTCTGAGGCTTCCCACCACCACGTCGCGCGGTCCGCAGGCCCCCGGCGTACGACATCGATCACGGCGGCCTCATCGGATGAGTCCGAGGGGGCGAGCCGGCCGGTGGCGATGAAACGGCGCCCGACGACGAGATCGTCCGCACTGCCCTCGAGGAACGCCGTTGCGTGGTCCCGCGTCCTGATGTCGGCATCGCGGCTGACCGCCCGGCGTACGAGTACCTCGACGACGACCGACTCGTGACCGTGGTGAGTGAATGTCCGGGCGTCCCGGCGCACTTCGAGGTCGAGCGTTGCCAGGCGTTGCTCCTTGGCCAGCCCCGTGAGCGGCGAGTGCTCGATCGTCGCGAGCCGCCAGCCACATGACGCCGCGATCGCCGCCAGGCACACCGCGGTGAGCAGCCAGGTGAGCCCGTGACGCGGGCGCCACCGGGTGAGCGCACCGGCGCTGAGGACCGCCCCGACCGCGACAGCCACCGAGACGTACGAGCTCGCCGTGACGAGCCACGCCGCGGCGCCCCACGCGAAGAGCGCCGGCGGCGCCATCCGCAGATCGTGCATCACACCGAGACGTGGTCGCGGAGCTCTGCGAGTGTCGCGTCGCCGATGCCCTTGACGTCGAGCAGGTCCTCGACGGAGCCGAATCGGCCGTTCTTCTGGCGCCAGTCGAGAATCGCCTGGGCGGTGACCGGGCCGACTCCGGGCAGGGTGTCGAGCTGCTCGGCGGTCGCCGAGTTGAGATTGACCTTGGCTCCGGCCGGCGACGACCCGACAGGACCCGCCGCTGCGGCCGGCGCGCCGACCGGCTCGATGCCGATGAGGATCTGCTCGCCGTCGGCCAGCACCCGCGCCATGTTGAGCGACGCGGTGTCGACGCGACCCTTCAGCCCGCCCGCGGCCTCGATCGCCTGGTAGACGCGCGATCCCTTGGGCACCGTGACGATGCCGGGCTTGCGCACCTTGCCGACGACATCGACGATCAGCTCGGCGGCCGGCGCCTTCGGCTGCCCCGGCGGGCGCGGTCGACTCGGCGAAGGCCAGAGGTGCGGCGGGCTCGCTGGTCTCGGGCCGCCCGGACAGCAGCCACCACACCAGCAGCACCGACGCCGCAACCGCGATCGTCGCGAGCACCTTGACGTGCGGGAGCTCGACCGTGCGCGCGTACGCGGACCGTGCTCGGGCTCCGTCGACGGGCGGCAGCTCTGCGTCGAACGAGGCCGCGAGCTGAGCCAGTCTGCGCCGCGCGATCTCCGCACGTGTCTCGTCGGGTTGATCCGGGCGCCGCTTCACGACATCGACGCTAGGCAGGGCGGCTCGCGTCCCGCGCGCTCACGTCGAAGCCTGTGGACGGCGCCGAGCGCTGGACGCCCCGTGGAAAAGTCCGTAGCAGGCGGGTCAGCAGCGCGGGGTGACGGTCACCGAGATCATGCCGGGGCCGACGTGGGCACCGATCGAGGCGCCGACCTCGTCGACTCCGATCGACGTCGAGCCCGAGAGCCCCCGCGAGGCGTTCGGCGACAGTGGACGCCACGGTCAGGCTCGAGAGGTGCTGGACGCCGATGTCGAAGCCCTTGTCGCAGGCCAGCGCCTTCTCGACGGCCAGCGCCTCCAGCCTTCCGAGCGCCTTGGCCTGCGTGCGTACGCGCTCGAGCGGCACGACCAGCCCGTCGGTGATCGTGAGGATCGGCTTGACCGCGAGCGCTGATCCGATCAGGGCGGCGGCGGCACCGACGCGTCCGCCCCGCTTGAGGTATTCGAGCGTGTCGACGTAGAGCAGGCACGGTCGAGGACTCCCCCGCCCGGCGAGCCGCTTCGGCGACGCCGACCGCGTCCTCCCCGGCGTCGCGCGCGTTCGCCGCCCGGCCCGCGGCGAAGCCCGTCGCGATGCCGACCTGGGTCGAGTCGATGCAGGTCACCGGCACCGGGGCCTGCTTGGACGCCAGGACCGCGGAGTCGAGCGTGCCCGACATCTTCGCGCTGAGGTGCACCGAGACGATCGCCTCGGCACCCTCGGCGGCGAGGCGCTCATAGACCGCGAGGAAGTCGTCCGGCGTCGGGCGCGACGTGCTGACCGGTACGAATGCGGCAAGCGCCTCGGCGATCATGTCGGCCGTGACGTCGACGCCCTCGGTGTAGGTCTCCGCGCCGATGATGACCTGCAGCGGCACGATCGCAATGCCCTCGCGCTCCGCGTCGGCGGGCGACAGCGAGGACGTCGAGTCCGTGACGATCGCAATGGTCATGCCGAGATGCTATCCGGCCGCGAGCTAGACGACGATGCTGACGAGCTTGGGCGCACGCACGATGACCTTGCGGATCTCGCGGCCGTCGATCGAACGCACGACGTTGGGCTCGGCAAGAGCGAGGGCGGTGAGCTCGTCGTCAGAGATGTCGGGGCTCACCTCGATCTTGCCGCGCACCTTGCCCAGCACCTGCACGACGCACGTCACCGACGCAGCCGCGAGGTGCGCCTGGTCGGCCACCGGGAACGGCTCGTGGGTCAGTGTCTCGGGGTGGCCGAGGCGTGCCCACAGCTCCTCACCGAGGTGCGGCGCCAGCGGGGCGAGCATCAGGACGAGCGGCTCGACGGCGGCGCGGCCGCGCACACCCTCCTTGGTCAGGTGGTTCGTCAGCTCGATCAGCTTGGCGACGGCGGTGTTGAACCGCATGTTCTCCATGTCGCTGCGGACGCCGTCGATCGTGACGTTGAGGACGTGCAGCGTCGCGGCGTCGAGCTCGGCGTCGTCGGCGAGCAGCGCGCCGGAGTCCTCGTCGACCAGGAGCCGCCACACGCGCTGCAGGAATCGCTGCGCACCCACGACCGCACGGGTCTCCCACGGCCGCGACACGTCCATCGGACCCATCGACATCTCGTAGACCCGCAGGGTGTCCGCGCCGTACGACTCATACATCTCGTCGGGCGTGACGGCGTTCTTGAGGCTCTTGCCCATCTTGCCGAACTCACGCGTGACCTGTTCGCCACCGAACCAGTACGTCCTGGTGCCCGCGTCGTCGACGCGCTCCTCGACCTCAGCGGCCTCGACGTAGACGCCGCGGGCATCGGTGAACGCATCGGCCTGGATGTAGCCCTGGTTGAAGAGCTTGTGGAACGGCTCCTCGCTCGACACGTGGCCGAGGTCGAACAGCACCTTGTGCCAGAAACGCGCATAGAGCAGGTGCAGGACGGCGTGCTCGACGCCGCCGACATACAGGTCCACGCCGCCGGTCTCCCCCGCCTTGCGCGGGCCGAGCCAGTAGCGCTCGTTCTCGGGGTCGACCAGCCGCTCACTGTTGTGCGGGTCGGCATAGCGCAGCTCGTACCAGGACGATCCGGCCCAGTTGGGCATCGTGTTGGTCTCGCGCCGGTACGTCTTGGGGCCGTCGCCGAGGTCGAGCTCGACGTTGACCCACTCCGGCACGCGGGCCAGCGGCGGCTCAGGGTTGCTGTCAGCGTCGTTCGGCTCGTAGGTCTTGGGCGAGTAGTCCGGCACCTCCGGCAGCTCGACCGGCAGCATCGACTCGGGCAGCGCGATCGGCTGGTCGGCCTCGTCGTAGACGATCGGGAACGGCTCGCCCCAGTAGCGCTGGCGGCTGAAGAGCCAGTCACGCAGCCGATAGGTCGTGGTGCCCTCGCCGGCCGCGCGCTCCTGCAGCCACGTGATGACCGCAGCCTTGGCGTCGTCGATCTCCATGCCGTCGATGCTGAGGTCGTCGTTGGCGGAGTTGATGACGACACCCTGGCCGACGTAGGCGCCGCCCTCGTGCCCTTCGGGCGGCTGCACCGTGTGGATGATCGGCAGCCCGTACGCCTCGGCGAACTCGTGGTCGCGCTCGTCACCTCCGGGCACCGCCATGATCGCGCCGGTGCCGTAGCCCGTGAGGACGTAGTCGGCGATGAACACCGGGATCCTCTCGCCGTTGACCGGATTGATCGCGTATGCCCCGGTGAAGACACCGGTCTTTTCCTTGTTCTCCTGGCGCTCGAGATCGGTCTTGGCCGCCGCCATCGCGCGGTATGCCTTGACGGCCTCAGCCGGAGTCTCGCCGCCGTTGGTCCACATGCGCGGGGTCTCTTCGGGCCAGGCCTGCGCCGTGATCTGGTCGACGAGCACGTGCTCGGGCGCCAGCACCATGTAGGTCGTGCCGAAGATCGTGTCCGGCCGGGTCGTGAACACGTCGATCGGCGTCGCGACGCTCTCGACGGGGAAGCTGATCCGCGCACCGTGGGAGCGACCGATCCAGTTGCGCTGCATGTTCTTGACCGACTCCGGCCAGTCGACGCGTTCGAGGTCGTCGATCAGGCGGTCGGAGTAGGCCGTGATCCGCATCTTCCACTGGCGCAGGTTGCGGGTGAAGACCGGGAAGTTGCCGCGCTCGCTGCGGCCTTCGGCGGTGACTTCCTCGTTGGCGAGCACCGTGCCCAGTCCCGGGCACCAGTTGACCGGGGACTCGTCGACATACGCGAGCCGCACCGCGTCGATCAGGACGCTGCGCTCGATCGGCGTGAGGTCGGCCCATGCCGTGCCGTCCGGCGCCGTGCGGGCACCGGACTCGTAGTCGGCGCGCAGCTCGCTGATGGGCCGCGCACGGCCCTGCTCCTGGTCGTACCAGGACTCGAAGATCTGGACGAAGATCCACTGCGTCCAGCGCATGAAGTCGGGGTCGATCGTCGCGAAGCTGCGGCGCGGGTCGTGAGCCAGGCCCAGGCGTCGGAGCTGCCGACGCATGTTGGCGATGTTGGACTCGGTGTTGGTCCGCGGGTGCTCGCCGGTCTGCACGGCATGGATCTCCGCCGGCAGCCCGAACGCGTCGTAGCCGAGGGCGTGCAGGACGTTGTCGCCGCGCATGCGTCGGTAGCGGCCGACGACGTCGGTGGCGATGTAGCCCAGCGGGTGGCCGACGTGGAGGCCCGCGCCCGAGGGGTACGGGAACATGTCCATGATGAAGTACTTGTCGCCCACGACCTCGCCGGCCAGGTCGCCGACCGGATTGGGCGCCTCGAACGTGCCCTCGGACTCCCAGCGATCCTGCCACCGCTGCTCGATCTCGCCCGCAAGCGCACTCGTGTAGCGGTAGGAGGCGGGGGGCAGGTCAGGCGTGGTCACCGCCCGAATGTTACCGGTCGGGCGAGGTCTCCCCTGCGGCGAGCCACGTCTCGAAGTCAGGCCCGGCCAGGGTCGCGTCGGTGCCCGCGAGCATTGCGCCACCCGCGAGCTTGTCGCCGGCGGGTGCAGCCTTGACGATCAGGCCCAGGCCGTCGCGCTCGACGACCCGTTCCGCCAGATCGACGAGGCGCTCAGGACGGGGCCCGGCGAGGTCGACGCGCGCCGGCACGTCGACGCCGACCGCGAGGTCGAGCAGCGTACGGACGACGGTGTCGAGCGCGACCGGCTGGACCGGCATGTCCGGGACGGATGTCGTGTCGCCGTCTCGGCCCCACGCCACGCACTGGCCCGCGAACTCATGGAACTGTGCTGCCCGCAGGACCACGAGTCCCGGCGCGTGGGCACGGGTTGCCTCCTCGTGAGCCAGCTTCGCGGCGTAGTGCCCGACCGGCGCGTTCTCGAGGTTGATGATCGACAGCAGCACCGACCGGCGAACGCCCGCCTCGGTCGCGGCATCGCCGAGGCGGCGACCCACCGTCGTGAAGAAGTCGACGGCGACCGGTCCCTCGGCAGCAGGCGCGTTCGTCACGTCGACGACCGTGTCAACGCCGGCGAGATGCCCGGCGATGTCAGCATCCCCGACCAGGTCCACCCCTGCGGACCGCGTGAGCTCGACGACGTCGTGCCCCTCCGCAACAGCAAGTCCGGCCAGTCGGGCGCCGACCATGCCGGTGGCCCCTGCAATGGCGATGCGCATGCGCCTACTCCTCCACGTCGTCAGGAACGATGACGGGCCGGAGCCTAGCCCACAGGATGAAGGCGGCACCGACGACGAGCATCCCGAGCCCGGCCCAGAGGTTGATGTTGAGGCCGTCGCCGCGCGCCAGCTCGGCGTCGCTCGCGTCGAACAGCCCCAGGAACGTGAGGATGGCGCCGTAGAGCGCGATCAGGCCACCGATGATGAAGCGGATGTCGAACACCCCGACCGTCTTCTTGCCTGTTGCAACCATGTCCTGCTCCTATCGGAAGATCACGTTGAGGATGATGACGAGCGCGAGCCCGATGCCGGCCAGCTTGGGCGGCGACTGGTACCACGGCAGGTGCACCTCGTCGGGGTCCACGAGGGACTCCTTGGGCGTCAGCGAATAGACGAGACCCTTGAGCTCGGCCTCGGCCCTGGGTCTCGTGAACGACGTGACGATGACGCTGACCAGGATGTCGACGACGAACGCCGCGCCGGCCGCGACGAAGCTCGCACCCTGGCCCTGGACGCCCAGCCACCCCAGGCTCGCGGAGCCGAAGGTGTCCTCGCTGAGGAACGCCACGGCAACTGCGGCAGCCGTACCGGACACGAGCCCCGCCCAGCCCGCGGTCGCGGTCATGCGCTTCCAGAACATACCGAGGATGAACGTCGCGAACAGTGGAGCGTTGAAGAACCCGAACAGGGTCTGCAGGTAGTCCATGAGGTTGGAGTAGTTCGAGGCGATGCCCGCGGTGCCGATCGCGATGACGGTCGCCCCGACGGTCGCGATCCGGCCGACCCGCGTGTAGTAGGAGTCCTCTTCGTCCTTCTTGACGTACTGCTGCCACAGGTCGTACGAGAAGACGGTGTTGAACGCCGAGATGTTGGCGGCCATGCCGGCCATGAACGACGCCAGCAGGCCGGCGATCGCGATGCCGAGCATGCCGTTGGGCAGCAGGTCACGCATCAGCAGCAGCATGGCGTCGTTGTACTTGACGTCACCGGCCGGTTCGCCGGCCTTGAGATCAACGAGCTCCGGCACGACGATCGCCGCGATGACACCCGGGATGATCACGATGAACGGGATGAACATCTTGGGGAATGCGCCGATGATCGGAGCGCGCTTGGCCGCCGAGATCGAGTCGGACGCCATGGCTCGCTGCACCTCGACGAAGTTCGTCGTCCAGTAGCCGAACGACAGCACGAAGCCGAGGCCGAACACGATGCCGATGACCGACAGCAGCGGGCTGTCGATGCCGGTCAGGTCCGTGCCGGGCCATGAGGAGAGCTGTTCCTGGCCGGGCTGGACCTTGTCCTTGACGCCTTCCCAGCCGCCGACCTTGTGCAGCGCGACGATCGTCAGGGGAAGCAACGCCGCGACGATGACGAAGAACTGCAGCACCTCGTTGTAGATCGCCGCGGAGAGCCCGCCGAGCGCGGTGTACGTCAGGACGATCGCCGCGGCCGCGACGAGGGAGACCCACAGGGGCCAGCCCAGGAGGCGATTGACGATCGTGGCGAGCAGGTAGAGGTTGATGCCGGCGATGAGGAGCTGCGCCACGGCGAAGCTGATGGCATTCACCAGGTGCGCACCGGTGCCGAACCGTCGCCGCATGAACTCGGGCACGCTGCGCACGCCGGAGCCGTAGTAGAACGGCATCATCACGATGCCGAGGAACAGCATCGCCGGCACGGCACCGACCCAGAAGTAGTGGACCGTCGCCATGCCGAACTCGGCACCATTGGCCGACATGCCCATGATCTCGACCGCACCGAGGTTGGCGGAGATGAATGCCAGGCCGGTCACCCACGCAGGGAGCGAACGGCCGGAGAGGAAGAAGTCGAGGCTGGTCGACACCTGGCGGCGGGCCAGCAAGCCGATTCCCACGACGACCACGAAGTAGACCCCGACGATGAAGTAGTCGACCGCATTGGCGTCGAGCCTGAACGTGCCGTCGGCAGTGTGAACCACGGAAGATCTCCGTTCCAGAGAGGGCGTCACCCACCCCCTGGCGGGTCCCTCACGGGACGTTACCGCCGGTTCAGGAGGCCCGCATTTCGGCGTCGATCGCGTCGATCGACTCGCCCAGCTTGCGCAGCAGGCCGGCGAGGGTCTCGCGCTCAGCAGCGGTGAGACCGGACAGCAACCGCTCCTCGTTCGCGACGTGATCGACGACGGCTTCGTCGACGATCCGTAGGCCTTCGTCCGTCAGGCGGATGAGCCTGGCCCGTGCATCCACCTCGCTGACACGACGCGTGACGAGCCCTGAGCGCTCGAGGCGATCGATCCGCTTCGTGACGGCGCCGGACGTCACCATCATCGACGCGCCGAGATCGCCCGGTGACAGCTCGAACGGCTCGCCCGACCGCCGGAGGGTCGCCAGGACGTCGAACTCACCGTCGCCCAGCCCGCGCGACGTGAACACCGGAGCAAGCAGCGGGTCGAGGTCGGCGGCGAGTCGCGAGATCCGCCCGATCACCTCCATCGGGCTCGCATCGATGTCGGGGCGTTCGACTTTCCACTGCGCGATGATCATGTCCACGTTGTCCATACTTGCATATTATCTTCCCGGGAAGGTATTATGTCTTCCATGGAAACTAACTCGTGGAGCTGGCGGACCCCGGCCATCACCGTCGTCGCCCCGGTGGCCTGGGGCAGCACGTACGTCGTGACCGAGAACTTCCTGCCGCCGGACCGGCCGCTCTTCTCCGCCGCGGTCCGCGCCCTGCCTATCGGCCTCGTCATCGCGGCAGCCCGAGGACAGCTCCCACGCGGCTCGTGGTGGTGGAAGTCGTTCGTCCTCGGCACCTGCAACATGGGGCTGTTCTTCGCCCTGCTGTTCACCGCGGCATACCGGTTGCCAGGCGGACTCGCGTCGACCGTGACGGCGATGTCCCCCCTCGCGGTCATGTTGCTTGCCGCGGTGCTGATCCGCGAGCGCGCCACCGTCGCAGGGATCGGCGGCGGCATCGTCGGGGTCGCCGGAGTCGCGCTCCTCGTGCTGCGAGCCGACGCGGCGGTCGACCCCGTCGGCCTGCTGGCGGCGATCGGTGCCGTCCTGGTCTCGGGGATCGGATTCGTCCTGGTCAAGCGCTGGGAGCGCCCGGCAGACCTCATCACGGTCACCGGATGGCAGCTCACGGCTGCAGGCCTCGTCCTCGTGCCGATCGCGCTGCTCGTCGAAGGTCGCCCGCCTCACGTCGACGCCACCAACATCACGGCCTATCTCTACCTCGGCACGATCGGCACCGGGCTGGCGTACGTCTGCTGGTTCCATGGGCTGAGCCGCATGACGGCCGGCTCGACCGCGTTGGTCGGCCTGGTCAACCCCGTCGTCGGGACCGCGCTCGGAGTCGTGGTGATGCACGAGGCGTTCGGCGCGGCCCAGCTCCTCGGGGTCGATCCTGGTGCTCGGCGGGGTGCTTGCCGGCCAGCCTGCCGCGGTCTCAGCGCTCCGCCGGCAGGTTCAACGCCGTCTGGTTCAGGGCAGGGCGCAGAAGGCCTCGACCTTGTTGGTCGGGCCGGAAACGATCAGCTCGTCCGACTGCGAGATCGGAGTCTCGGGCCGGGCGTAGGTGAAGTCCTCACCGCGGGTCTTCACGCCGACGACCGTGATGCCGTACTTCTGGCGCAACGCCGACTCGGCGAGGGTCTTGCCGCACGCCACCTGGGGCGTCCGCGTGCGCGCCAGCGCGAAGCCGTCGTCGAACTCGATGTAGTCGATCATCGTCCCGGTGACCAGGTGAGCGACCCGCTTGCCCATGTCGGCCTCCGGGCGTACGACGTGGGTCGCCCCGACCCGCTCGAGGATCGCGGCGTGCTTGCCGCTGATGGCCTTGGCCCAGATCTCGGCGACGCCGAGGTCGGACAGGCTCAGCACCGTGAGGACGCTGGCCTCGATGTCGGTGCCGATGCCGACGACGGCGCGCCGGAACTGCTCGGCGCCGATCTGGCGGAGCGCCTCGGTGTCGGTGCTGTCGGCCGAGACGATGTGGGTGAACTCCCCCGCGAACTTCTGGACGATGTCGGGCCGTTCGTCGACGGCGAGCACCTCGTGACCGAGCCGCACGAGCGACTTGGCGACGGACGAGCCGAAGCGCCCCAGGCCGATGACCAGGACAGGAGCAGTCGGGGATTCTGCGCTCTTAGCCAATGATCGGTTGCTCCTCGGGAAGGTGGTACCTCGGGACGCGCTGTCGGAGGATGAACGCGGACGCAGCCGTAATCGTGCCCACTCTGCCGATGAACATCAAGGCGATCAGCACGATCTGCGCATCTGCCGGCAGATCTGGCGTGATGCCGGTGCTCAAACCCGCCGTCGCGAAAGCCGACGTGCACTCGAACAGCGCAGCGTCGAACCCGACGTCGGTCATGAGCATCACGAGCAGCGTCGTCACCGACACGAGCATGACCGCGAGCAAGGCGATCGTCAGGGCCGAGCGGATGACGACGGAGCTGATCGACCGGTTGCCGATCGTCACATCAGGGTCGCCGCGCAGCTCGGCGAGGATCACGTACGCGAGCAGGAGGAACGTCGTGATCTTGATGCCGCCCGCGGTGCTTGCGCTGCCGCCGCCGATGAACATCAGGACGACGCCGATGTTGAGGGTCTCAGGGCGCACCGACCCCCAGTCGAAGCTGTTGAGCCCGCCCGAGCGCGGCATGATGCCGCCCTCGATGCCGGACACGATCTTGTGACCGAACGACAGGTTGCCGAGCGTGTCCGGATTGCTCCACTCCAGCGCCAGGAAGGCGAGCGCGCCGACCACGAGCAGCCCGATCGACCCCCACACCGTCAGCCGGGTGTGGATCGTCCAGCGGTCGGGCGTACGCCACTCCTGGAACAGCTCCGCGAGCACCGGGAACCCGATCGCCCCGACGAACACGGCGAAGCAGATCGGGATGATGATCAGGCCGTCCCCGGCATAGCCCGTGAGGCTGTCGCGGTTGAGCGAGAAACCGGCGTTGTTGAACGCCATGACGGAGTCGAACACGCCGTGCCACAGCGCGGTCGGGAGGTCGTCGAAATAGTGCGCGCGGTAGCGGGCCGTCAGGACCGCCGCGGTCACGCTCTGGAAGAAGATCATCGTGACCGCGACCCTGCGAAACAGCGGGCGCACCTCGCCGAGACTCACGACATGCATGTCGGCCTGCGCGACCATGCGGGTGCGGAGGCCGAGACGGCCGCCGATGAACAAGCCGAGGACCGTCGCGAGCGCGATGATGCCAAGCCCGCCGATCTCGACGAGCGCGAGCATGATGCCCTGCCCGGCGGGCGTCCAGTACGTACCGGTGTCCACCGAGGACAGGCCGGTGACCGTGACGGCCGAGGCCGACGTGAAGAACGCCGGCATGAACCCCGCCGAACCCGCGCCGGAGTGGGCGAACGGCAGCAGGAGCAGGATCGTCCCCACGACGATCAGGGTGAGGAACGTCAGCGGCAGCAGGCGAACGGGGTGCGCTATCGCAGCAGGGATCCGGAGGCTCCGAGGGCGGTGCACGCGATGACGTTACCGCAGAGGATCGTGGGACGCCCCGTGATAACTTCGACGACATGGTCGTCCGTTCGTGCCGCTCAGGCCGAATGCCCCGGATCCGACGGCGTCCAGCCTCCCGGGCCACGACTGCGGACCCGACGTCACGTGTCGTCGAGCGATGAGGTGACGGGCGGCCAGCGCGGTCGCGTCCAGATCTCGGTCCTCACGGTCCTGGCCGGCTCGATCACGCTGATGATCGTCGCCCGGGTGCTGTTCTGGCACGTACCGGCCGGCAACGACGAAGCCGGTTTTCTGATGGTCGGCGACGGCTGGCACCACGGCAGCTCGGTCTATGGCGACTACTGGGTCGACCGGCCGCCTCTGCTGATCTGGATCATGCAGCTCGCAGGTGACCTCACCACGTTGCGCGTCTTCGGGCTGGTCGCCAGCGTCCTGACGGTGCTGGGTGTGGCCCGGGCCGCACACGTCGCGCGTGGCCCCGACGCGGCCCGGTGGGCAGGGGCCGCCGCCGCACTGTTCGGTGCTGCGCACTGGCTCGGGACGCCTCGAGTCAACGGCGAGATGCTCGCCGGGGCGTTCGTCGCATGGAGCTTTGCCCTGACCCTGCAGGCCATACTCCGGCCAGGATCTCGTGCCAGCCTCCTCGGCTTCGTCGCCGGCGCCCTCGCCGCGTGCGCCATGCTGATCAAACAGACCATTGCGGACGGTGTGGTGCTCGCGGTCGTGCTGGTCGCTGGTGCTTGCCTGGCAGCGATCGGACGACCGTCGTGCTGCGACACGGATTCTGGGCTGGGGGGTCGCTGGTGCCGGATTGACCGTCGGCGCCGGATTGGCCGGGGCCGCCGCCCGAGGCACGTCGCCCAAAGACCTGTTCGACGCCCTGGTGGTATTCCGATTCCATGCCGGCGAAGTCGTTCGTACGTCTGCGAGCGACGCAACGGAGTTCCGGTTGTGGGCGCTGCTGGCGATCTGGGTGGTCAGCGGGCTGGCGTTCGTCGCAGTCCTGGCGTGCTGGCACGGTGCCCGAACCCGCGAACCGGTCCTCCTTGCCGCCGTCGGCGTCATCGGCGTCGACTCGCTGTTGGCGCTGCTCGGCGGGAGCTATTGGGGCCACTACCTCCTGCAGCTCGTGCCGGCCACCGCTCTGGCCGTCGGGCTGCTGGCGGATCAGGTACGCCCGAGGCTCCGGACTGGTGCCGCCGTGGTGATCGCAGTCGCCACGCTGGGCAATGTCGCGTGGGCCGCAGCGACGCAACCCTCTGAGGACGCCGAGGCCGAAGTCGTGGGTCACTGGCTCCGCGACTCCGGGCAGCGGGCCGACACCGTCGTCGTCGCCTACGGCCAGCCCAACGTCGTACGCAACGCCGAGATGACCAGCCCGTATCCCTATCTTTGGAGCCTGCCAGTGCGCACGCTCGACCCGAAGCTGCGGGAGTTCACGGCCGTACTTGACGGCCCTGACCGTCCCACGTGGTTCGTCGACTGGTCCGGGTTGGAGTCGTGGGGCGTCGATCCGTCGCGACTCCGGGTCGTGGTCCGCGAGCACTACCGCAACGTCGGCGAACTCTGCGGACGCACGATTTGGCTGCGCCAGGACACGTCCCGCAGGCTTGTTGCCATGCCCGAGAGCTGCCCATGAGCACCGAAGTCGACCAGCTCGTCGAGACCTCGTGGAATTGGCGCGCCCCGGCGATGTCGGTGTATGCGCTGGCGCTGATCGCGTGGATCGTGCTGGTGGGTGTGCCCACCGACCCGTTCCAGGCGTTCGTCTGGCTGTGGCTCGCCACGATCGCATGGAACATCCGGGCGCCGCGACGCTCGCACCTGAGGTTCGCCCGCGACTGGGGTCCGGTGTTCGCGGCACTCGTGATCTATCTCTACAGCCGCGGCCTGTCGGACAACTTCCTCCCGGTGTCGGTGCACTGGACCTTCCCGATCCGTGTCGACGAGTGGCTGGGCGGGGGCGAGCTGCCAACTGAACGCTTGCAGTCCGCGTGGTGCCACCAGCCGTGCACCGCCAGCTCGGACCCGCGGTGGTACGACGCCGTGCTCACCACGGTCTACTTCAGCCATTTCGTGGTCGGCCTGACGATCGCGGTCGTCCTGTGGTTGCGCAGCCGGGCCGCATGGGTTCCCGTGGATGCGGCGCTATCTGGTGATCAACTTCGCCGCCCTCGCGGTCTACATCACGTTCCCGATGGCACCGCCGTGGCTCGCGTCGAAGGAGGGCTACATCGCGGAGCACATCCCCCGGCTGACCGGCCGCGGATGGGATGACCTGGGACTCGGCGGCTTCCACGTCCTCCTCGCCAAGGTCGGCAACCCGGTCGCAGCGATGCCGTCACTGCACGGCGGCCTGGCCATGCTCGTGGCGATGTACGGCATCTCCAGGCTTCGCAGCGCCTGGCGGTGGCTGCTTCTGGCCTATCCCGCACTGATGGCCGTGGCGTTGGTCTACTACGGGGAGCACTACTTCATCGACCTGGTGGCCGGGTGGGCTCTTGCCGCGTTCGTGATGCTGGGATGTGGTTGGTGGGAGCGTCGGCGCCCCGAAGTCACTGGGTCGACGCGGAAGCCCGCGAGCGACCCGACAACGTCGCCCCGCTGAAACCCTGCGTCGGACCTGCTCGGTGCAGGGCGAGGCGGAGAGTGCCATGCATGCCACAATTGGGCCGACCATGGCCAGTTTCACCTTCGGGAGCGGCAACAGCCGCAAGCTGCTCGGAGTCCCCCTCTACGCACTGGCCGCACTCGCCACGTCGATCATTCCGCGCAGCAACCGGTTGTGGGTCTTCGGTTGTGGCATCGGCCCGGGTGAAGGTGCCCTGCCGTTGTACCGTACGGCACGCGCCCGGCTAGACGACCGGACCCGGCTCGTGTGGCTGGCCAGGTCTAAGGAAGAGCTCGACCTGGCACGATCTCTGGGCCTCGACACGGTTCGCAAGGGTGGGTGGAAGGGCTTTTGGCTCACCGCCCGCGCGCGCGTCATCGTCGTGACGCACGGGTTCGGAGACGCCAATCGCTATGGGACGCGTGGCGGCTTCGTCGTGCAGCTCTGGCACGGTGTGCCGCTCAAGCATCTACACCTTGACTCGCCGTCGACCTACGCCGTGTCGTTCCTGCCGGACCGTTCGATCGTCCGTCGACTCATCGGGTACGCCTATCGCCGGGCAGGTCGCGGGATCTCGATGTTCCCGGTGGCCGGTCCATCGATCGTGCCCAACATCGCATCGGCCTTCGGCGTCCCCGCCGAACGGATCATGGTCACCGGCGACGTACGCGATGACGTCTTGCTGGCCGGCAGCGAGGAGGATCGGCGTGCGGCCGCTCAAGCGCTGCTGGCGGCGGCCACCCCCGACCTGCCGGCCGACTCCCGGATCGTGCTGTTCGCCCCGACGTGGCGCGACGGCAACGCCGACCCCACGGTGCCGACAGCCGATGAATGGCAGTCGATCGCCTCCTGGCTCGAGCGCCACGACGCCGTGTTGCTGGTGCGGACTCATCCGCTCGGCCGCGGCGACTTCGGTGACGGGCCGCGGATCTCACCTCGCATCCGGATGCTGGACCTCGACGCGCTGCGCGAGCTCAATCACGTGTTGTGGGCCGTGGACGCTGTCGTGACGGACTACTCCTCGGTGGTGTTCGACTACGCTCTCGTGGGCCGGCCCGTGGTGTTCTTCGCCCCCGACCTCGAGGCGTATGCCGCGAGCCGCGGCTTCTACCGTTCGTACGAGTGGTTCAGCGGCGGACGCAGCGTCACGACCTGGGCTGATGTGCTGGCCCAGCTCGGCGAGGCGCTCGATGAGGACGTCGAAGGCCCCGGTCACCGCCATGCCCGGGCGATCCGCCGCGAGATCTTCGAGCACGACGACGGCCGGGCCGCCGACCGCGTGCTCGACGAGGTGGTGCGCCAAGTCGGCGGGACGGCGTCATCGTGAACCTGCCGACCAGCCCGGTGGTCGATTCGTGCACCGCCACACCTGATGCCGCCGGCCTCCACGTCCGGCTGCGCTCGGCCGGCAGTGTCCAGCGAGCTCGTCTCGTCGGCGCACGAGCGTCTGTCCCTGTCGAGGTCGGCCACGTAGGCGATCGGGTCGAGCTCACGGTGCCGTTGCTGACGTCTCGGTGGGGCAACGGTCCGCTTGCCCTGCCATCCGGGTCCTACCGGCTCGAGCTCGACGACGGCACCGTACGGCTCGAGGCGGCCGAGGACCTCCCCCCGCTCCAGCTGCGGCACCCGCTCTTCCGTGCCGACGTTGCGGTCCATACCGGTGACGTCACGCTGCAGATCGGCCCTCCTCTGACGGACGACGAGCGCAGCCGGCGCGGTCAACGACGGCTCGAGCGACGGCTACCGCCGTACCAACGCGCCGCTGGAGGACGCCGTCTTCCTCGAGAGCTTCTACGGCACGAGCGCCGCCTGCAACCCGCTGGGCATCGACGCGAGCCTGGCGATGCTGCGACCGGCGACCCGGCGCTACTGGAGCGTCGTCGATGGCTCGGTCGCCGTGCCCGAAGGCGCGATCCCCGTCGTGGAGGGCAGCGCTGCGTGGTGGCAGGCCCGGGCCACTTCGCAGGTGCTGGTGGTCAACGACTGGCTCCGCAAGCGCTATCGACGCCACGGTCGGCAACACGTGCTGCAGACCTGGCACGGGACGACCTTGAAGCGCCTCGCCCGAGATCGTCCGGACGCCGGGTGGCGCAGCCGGATCGCCGCCCGGCGCGAGGGTGCTCGCTGGGACGCGTTGCTGTCCCAGAACGACTTCAGCGTCCCCCACCTGCGGTCCGCGTATGCGTTCACCGGGCCCGTGTGGGTGGACGGCTATCCCCGCAACGACGTGCTGGCCCATCCTGATCGGGCGTCTGCCGTGCGTACGCGGCTCGGCATCGCCGCAGATGCCCACGTCGTCCTCTATGCCCCCACGTGGCGCGAGGACCGCGACACGATGATCGACGCCCTCGATCCGGCTGTTCTGGCCAGCAGCCTGGCACCCGGCGGCGTCGTCCTGGTCCGCGGCCACTCCCGCACCCAGCCGCAGGGGGTTCGCCCGCCTGCGCCGGGGGTGCTCGACGTGACCGACTACCCCGACATGGCCGACATGCTGCTGGTCGCGGACGTGTTCGTGACCGACTACTCGTCGTCGATGTTCGACTGGATGTCGACCGGCCGGCCGATCATCTTCTTCGTGCCGGATCTGGCGCGATATCGCGACGACCTGCGCGGGTTCTACGCCGACCTGCTGGCCGAGCCACCCGGGCCGGTCGTCAGCGATGTCGAGGGCCTGACCGACGCGGTACGCCACGCGGCAGACCGGGCGCCTTCCTACGCCGACGTCGCGGCTGAATGGCGTCGGACATACACGCCATTGGATGACGGCGAGGCCGGTCGTCGCGTGGTGGAGCGGCTGGTCAACGAGGGCTGGCTGGACTGAGTCCGGCCGAGGCCCTGTGAGGGTCCGTGGACCCTACTGTTGCCGGGTCCGAGAGGTGTCCACCGCGTGCCCGGCGCCCCGGAGCATGCCGATCAGGAAACCCGTGCCCCAGCTCACGTGCATCGTCGCCAGCACGCCGGAATAGCGCAGACGGTCCAGCACCGAGCCGCCGCCCGACAGCGCGGCACTCGCCAGGACCAGAAGGTAGGCCGCCGGACCGGCATAGATGACGGAAGCGACGAGGGCCGGCCACCCCGACAGCACACCGGTCAGCTGCAGCAGCGCGACCACGATCGACAGTGCCAGGACCACGACCAGCGCCGGCGGTGCCAGGAATCGGACCGGGTTGCGGGCGCCGAGCCGGCGACCGAGTTCACCACGCCACGTGCCGGTGGCCAGGAACTGACGAGCCAGGCCACTCCAGCTGTCGCGCGGCCAGTAGGTCACGCTGAGCGCGGGATCCAGCCAGATCAGGTGCCCTTTGGCCCGCAGGCGGAAGTTGAGCTCCCAGTCCTCGCCACGTCGCAGGCTCTCGTCGAATCCACCGACCGAGCGGACGACATCTGCCCGCATGACCCCGAGGTAAGCGGATTCGGCCGGGCCCTCGACCGCGTGGGCCGCGTGATAGGCCCCGCCGCCCAGGCCGAGACGGCTGTTGTAGCCCCGCGCCACGGCGGCCTGCACACCCGGCCGACCGACCGCGCTCATGATGCCGCCGACGTTCGCGGCACCTGTCCGCTCCAAGGTCTGAACCGCGGACGACGTGTAGTTGGGCGACAGGGCACTGTGGGCATCGACCCGTACGACGACAGGATGACGTGCCGCGGCGATGGCCCTGTTGAGCCCGATGGGGATGTCCCGCTCAGGGTTGTCCACGACGTGGATGCGTTCGTCCGACCGCGCCAACTGGTGGACGATCTCGTCGGTGCCGTCCGTCGATGGCGCCAGGGCGACCACGAGCTCGACGGGGCCGTCGTAGGCCTGGGACAGGACACTGTGGATGGCGGCCTCGACATATCCGACCTCGTTGTAGACCGGCATCACGAACGTCACGCCGGGACAGTGTTCGTGTGCCGATCCCATTCCCGAAGACTATCAACCGGCCCCGGAACGAGACGGTAGGATATGCGCGACTACGCGTGGAGGGACTCGGCAGACGATGGTGCAGCGGCGGGATCACGTCGCGTCGCGCCCACTCAGGCGCAAAGTCCGAGGGGGCGGACGACGCAGGCGCCGGTCACGATGGAGGCCCGTCGTCGTGGTCGCCATCGCGCTCGGGATCCTCGTGCCGGCCGGCGCATGGTTCCTCCAGGAAGATCCGGCCCACTCGCTCGCGGCGCCGGGCGACGCGAGAGTGGACGAGACCGCCGCCACGATGCTGCGGGTCTCGTGGATTCCCGTGGCTCGCACGGACTACTACGAGATCGCGCTGATCCCTGTCGACAAGAAGGGCCCTCGTACGACCATCCGCTCCTCAACCCCTGAGGCGCAGGTGCCGTCGCTGAAGGCTGGAGTCGACTACACCGTGCGCGTCCGCGCCGTGGTCGGCGCCAGCAAGCCGCGCGACGTGACGCCCTACTCGCGGCCCATCACCGCGCGCACCCAAGACCCCACCCGATCGGCGCTCCTCGTGCCACGCGCCTTCACCGTCTCGGCACCCAAACCCGGCACGGTGGACGCACGCTGGGAGAAGATCGAGAGTGCCACTCGCTACGAGCTGCAGTACTCGACCCGCAAAGACTTCCGCGGCGCAAAGGCCGTCACCTCAGCCGTCCCGAGCGCTTCGATCAACAAGCTCGATGGTGGCGTTCACCTGTTCACACGTGTCCGCTCGAACGGCCCCGACGGCGCCCGCAGCGCCTGGACGACAGCTGTCGAGGTCACGAGCGTCGTACCGGACACTCCGCCGCCGGTTCGCGTCGCGTCGTTCAACGTACGCTGCCACAGCTGCGGAGGGCACTCATGGAGCGCGCGCCGTGGACCCGTGGCCGCCCAGATCGACGCCCAGAGTCCCGATGTCGTCGGGCTGCAGGAGGCACAGCAGTCCCGCCCGAGGGGCCTCGGCACCTCCCAGTTCGCCGACATCGCGAATTCCGTGAGCTCCCTTGGTCCTGACTACCGGATCACCGACCCGGTGATCGAGTCGTCCAAGGGCACCAAGATCATCTACAAGCCGTCCACGCTGGTACTCCTCAACAAGGGCGCGATCCGCTACTCCAGCCAGCGAGGTGGCGCGACGGCTCGTTACGCAGCCTGGGCCATCTTCCGGCAGCGGTCGACCGGCAAGGAGTTCGCGTTCTTCTCCACGCACCTGGAGCCCAAGAACTACGGTGTCCGTCTCTCGCAGGCCCGCCAGCTGGCAGGCTCGTTGAAGCGGATCGCCGGTAACCGCCCCGTCGTCGCTGTTGGTGACTTCAACGCCTCTCAGTACCACTTCTACGCGATCCACCGCGCGATGACGGGCGCCGGCCTGGTCGACGTGATCGGTGTCCAGCCAAGCTCTCGCCAACCGGCGTCGAACGCGCCTGCAGAGAAGCGGATCAACGCCAACTTCGACAGCTTCCAGGACATGCGCCGGACCCCCAAGCGGTCGGCGAGCCCGAAGCTCAACGGCGTCTACCTCGACTACATCTTCACGTCACCCATGCGGGTGCTCGAGTTCGAGAACGTCATGCGGCGCGATTCAGCCGGCCGCATCATCGGCACCATCCCGTCGGATCACAACATGATCCGCGCCGATGTGGTGCTCCCCTAGCCCTGTTGACTACGCAGGTCAGCGGGGCTGGTCGGACCGGAACAGCGCATCGACCGCACGACTCGCGGCCTTGCCGTCGTCGTGGTGGTTGAACATGCTCTGCCACTCTCGATAGCGGTCCGAGAAGCCTGGGTGCCAGCGCATGTCGTCGAGCAACAGGTCGCGGACCTCGTCCTGCGTACGCACGACGGGTCCTGGAGCGAGCGCCTCGAGGTCGAAGTAGGTGCCGCGCACCCGGTCATCGGTGTACTGATCGATGTCGGGGGCGAAGAAGACCATGGGCTTGCCGGTCACCGAGTAGTCGAACATCATCGACGAGTAGTCCGTGATCAGCACATCGGCGACCAAGAACAGCTCGCTGACCTGCGGATATGTGCCGACATCGAGCACGCCGGGGGTCTCAACGGCTTCTGATCGACCGAGCGTACGGACGTGGCCTCGCAGCAACACCATCCACTCCGGGCCGAGCTCCCCCGCAAGTCGCGGAAGGTCCACCAGCAACGCATCGCTGCCATCGGTGGCGACCGGGCGCCACGTCGGCGCATACATCGCCAGCCGCACGTCGTCGGGCACACCGAGACGCCGGCGAATGTCCGCACGTCGCTCAGCGTCGTTTTCGTGCAGCTCGTCGTTGCGGGGATAGCCGATCTCCAGGATGTCGTCGACGTCGAAGTCGTACGCACTCTGGATGATGGGTGTGCTGGCGTTGTTCTGGGAGATGAACATGTCCCAGTTGGCTCGCTCCTCGCGCAGCAGCCGCTGGTGACGATTGTTCATGTCACGATCGAGGCCGATCTTCTTGTACATCGAGCCATGCCAGGTCTGCAGCACCGTCTGGAACGGCTGCTTGCGAAATGTCGTGCGGAGCCACTCGTTGGTCACGACCCACCGGGACGTGGTCCGCGCCTGCCACCACTCGGTGGTGCCGATCACAACCGGCTGTGCACCATCGGGAACAGCGATCGAAAGGTCATCGACCGCCCAGAACCGCGGCAGGTCAGGATGACGCCGCGCGATCTCGGCATCGATCGCCCGCGGATTGCAGGTCGCGTTGCGGCCGAAGAAGCTCTCGAGGAAGACCGCGTCCCTGGGTTGGGCGTGGTGGTTGTGCGTGCGCTGCAGTCTCGACTGGTTGAACGAGCCGAACTCTGTCGAACGGCGCGGCCGACCGACCTGCAGCCGCAGCTGGTCGCGCCGCTCGAGGCCGATCCGGAGTCGGTGGTCCACCGTGTCGTGCAGCAGCGGCAGGACCTGGCACAGGTCGCGGTCGACGAACGTGGCAACCGGTTCGTCGTCGAGCCGGGCTTGCAGCGCATAGCCGTCAGCCTTGGGGGGCAGCTCCGGCCCGCCCCACGCGGACACCCGCAGGTGAGCACGCGCCGCGAACCGTGCACCGTCGCGTTCCACCAGCTCGACCGGGATGGCCGACCTCCGGCCCGCCAAAGTCAGCGAGCAGTCGGGTCCCACCATGGTGCCCTCAAAGCACAGGAGCGTGTCGTTCTCGAGCCAGGCGCGGTCGACCTCGACGAACACCGGGACGTCGACGACCTCGAGCCGCAGCTGGTCGTCACCCCGGACCAGCAGGTCACTACGCCCGTCAGGCCGCAGCTCCAGCTCAGGGTTTGACAGCCGAACCGGGCGGGAGCGCCATACCGGCACGACGCGCAGCGTCCACGACTCCGGGAGCACACGTCCTGTCGACGAATCGACGACTGGGACTCGGTCAGGGACCCGCCCCGTCAGCGTGGCACCGCTGGACGTTGATTCGACGTCGAGCTCGAGCACCTGCCCACCGTCGCCGACCAACATCGCGCGGCGAACGGAACGGTCGATCGTGACCTCAAGCAATCGGTCGTCGGCGGCGACAGCAGTGGCCACCGTGCCGGCTGACTCGCGAACGACGAGCAGCCCGCGCCCGTCGCTCCACCGCGGACCCACGAGCGATCCGTCGACCAGGTGCCGCAGGCGCATGGTTGCCGCGGAGCCGAGGGCGTACCGGCGACGGAGAGGGCCCCAATATCGGCGACCCGACCCGGTCACCCGCACACGAACCTGCGCGGCCGAGCCGCGGCCGAGGCGCTCCAGCACTGCGGGCTCCCAGCGGGCCTCGAACGCAGCGTTGGCGTAGTCGAACTCGGCCCGTCGTGCACTTCGCACGTCGGGATCAACGAGCTGGGTGACCGTCGCGGGTATCCGCCGCGCGGACAGGCGTCGGTGCAGCCAGACCTCGAATTCCGGCGGATCCTCGTAGCCGGTGCCTCGCGTGTAGGCCCATCCGCGGATGATCAGAGCGCCGTCGTCGTCCCATTGCACCTGCCGGAGGCTGGAGGTCCAGCCCAGGTGCAGGGCCGGGATCGTCCGGCCCACGAAGCGGTAGGTCGCCCGCAGCAGGGCGAACAGTCGCCGGATCCAGTCCTTTTCGGAGCTGTTGGCGCGTCGGGCAGCCCGGACGACGAGGTCGCGCGGAAGGAGGGTCGAGATTCCCACGGGCACTCAGCTGAACTGTGCAGCGTCGGTGCGAGCCGACTCGATGACGTCGCCGATCCACGCCGACTCCGACGGACGCAGCTTGAACGTCTCGCGGTAGCCGCGATTGATCATGGCGCTGAACTCGGCGATCTCGTAGCGCAGGCCGTCGCCGTCGAACTTGTAGTAGAACTTCTTGTTGTCCGACTGGTTCTCGAACCGGACCTCGAAGTACTCGGTCTTCCACCAGGGCGCGGGAACATAGATGTAGCCCTTGGTGCCGGCGACGATCAGGTCGCCCTCGGACTTGACGCCGAGACCGGTCGTCGCGCTCGCGATGGCGTGCTTGTAGCGCAGATCGATGCGCGAGAAGGTCTCGACTCCCAGCTCGTCGGACCACAGCGATGAGGCACGGACGTCGAGGTGCTCCATGCCGAGCAGCTTGACGATCGCCAGCAGCGGATAGCTGCCCAGCTCGGGAATGCTCCCGCCGTCCTGGGCTTTGTCGAGCTCGCGCGAAGGCGGCGAGACGAGCTTGGTGAACGTCGCCTGCACGGACCGGATGTCGCCGATGGAGCCGCTGCGAGCAACCGCAACCATTCGCTGGAATCCCGGCGAGAATGCGGTCTTCATCGCCTCGAGCAGCACCACGTCGTGCTCGCTGGCGAGCTCGTGGAGCGCGCGCGTACGATCCCCGCTGAGCGTCATGGGCTTCTCGCACAGCACGTGCTTGCCGGCTTCGATCGCTCGACGCGCGTACTCCTCGTGCGTGCCGTGCGGCGAGGCGATGTAGACCGCGTCGGAGGCTTCCAGCAGGTCATCGAGGCTGTCCGCCGCCAGTTCGAGCTCATGGCTCTCGGTGAACTCGCGAACGTTGTCCGCGTTGCGTGACCACGCGCCCTCGATGTCGACACCACTCACGAAGCGGGCCTCGTCGACGAACCGGTTGGCGATGCGGCCGGTTCCGATGATGCCGAGGCGCAAGATGCCAGCCGACTCGTTGCGCAACATCGTGCTCGAGACACCCTTGGTGCGATCCAGGTAGACGACCTCGCAGTAGTCACGGAGGTAGTCGAACTTGCCCAGCCAGTCCGAACCGATCGCGAAGATGTCGATGTCGTGCTTCTGGATGTCGTTGATCTTCTGGCCTTCGTACTCCTCGATGATCACCTCGTCGGCGATGCCGGAGTCCTGGACGTTGCGGATGCGATCCATCAGGCTCTGCTGCACGTTGAGCTTGCCGCGTGCATCATCGAAGTTCTCGGTGGTCACCGCGACCGTCAGGTGATCCCCCAGGGCCTTGGCCCGCTCCAGCAGGCGGCGGTGGCCGTCGTGGAAGAGATCGAACGTTCCGTAGGTGATGACGCGCATCAAGCTCCTTGACAGTGCGGGGGTGACGCTTAAGACTACCTGTTCGCCTCTGAGGCCAGCACCGCAGCGAGGGCCAGGTCCGAGGGAGTGGTGACCTTGATGTTGGTCTCCTCACCCTCGACCAGGTGCACCTCGATCTCGGGAAAATAGTGGTGTACGAGCCCGCAGTCGTCCGTGGCTTCCTGGTGGTTGTCGGCCTCGGCGAGTGCGTGGGCACGCCGCAGCAGCGAGAGCTCGAACGCCTGCGGTGTCTGCGCCCGCCGGAGCGAGGCACGCGGCAGCACGACGTCGAGCCGGTCGTCAGCGGTGACCTGATAGATCGTGTCCGACGGCGGCAGGACCGGCACGGCGGCCGCGTGCCCGTCGAGAGCCTCGACGCAGCGCGTGATCAAAGCCCCCGACACGAACGGCCGCGCCGCATCGTGGATCAAGACGTTGCGGACGTGATCGTCAAGGCGTTCGAGGGCAGCCAGCGTGGTGGCGCGCCGGCTGGAGCCACCGACAGCGACGTCGGTGACCTTGATGAAGGCAGCACGTTCGATGATCTCCTCCGCGACTGCAAGGGTGTCCTCGCTCGCCATGACCACGATGCGATCGATCAGCTCGTTGTCCTCGAACGCTGAGACCGCCCGCTCCAGCAACGTACGGCCGGAGAGCTCGAGCAGCTGCTTGGGGCGTCCCACGCCCATACGCAGCCCGGCACCGCCGGCGAGGACGACGGCAACAGTGCTGGTTCCGGTCACCCGCTCAGGCTACTGGTCGGACTCGCCGGTTGATCAGTCCCGATCACGAACCCGGTCGCATGACCGCGTCCTTCTGCGCCGACTTCCACTCGCGGAAGCCCTCCTCAGTCGTCCCGCGCCGCCAATAGGCCGACACCGAGGCATCTGAGCGGGCCACGCCGCGGTCGGTGAGGACGTACGGACGCACGGTCTTGAGCAGCGCCGACTCGCCATGGATGAACGCCTGAGCGCGACCGGGACGCCAGTCCCATGCGCGTACGGCGTCGTCGAGCAGCGTGGTCGTGCCGGCCGGGGCGTCGCCGCGATGCAGCCAGTGCATCTCGAGCTCGCCGACGGTGGCGATCGCGATCTCGTCGTCCACTCCCCCGACCTCGACGAACGCCACCGCCTGCGCGCCGGCGGGCAGCGCCTCGAGTGCGGCGGAGATCGCCGGCAGTCCGGCCTCGTCGCCGACGAACAGGTGCCAGTCCGCCGTGGGGTCGGGCGCGTATGCCCCACTCGGTCCGCGCAGGTGCAGCACGTCACCGGGCTCGGCGCGAGCCGCCCACGGGCCGGCGATGCCCTCGTCACCGTGCACCACGAAGTCGATCGCGAGCTCCTTGGCCTCGGCATCGAGCCAACGGATCGTGTAGGTGCGCAGGATGGGCCAGGCTTCCTGCGGCATCGTCTCGCGTACGGCCGTCAGGTCGAGCGGCTTCGGATAGTCGAACCCGTCGGCGAGGAAGACGAGCTTGACGTACTCATCGGTGAAGCCGCCCTCGCTGAGCGCGTCCTTGTTGAGCGCAGCATGGCGGTCGAGGAACTCCGAAAACCCGTCACCGCCGAACACCACCCGGCGCATCGCAGGCGCCACGAACTCGGTGCGGATCACGGTCAGTTCGGCGGGATGGGTCTTGCTCACCTGTGTAGCCTACTGGCGTGACCCACGGCATCGACATGACGCAGTTCGACCCCTCCATCCGCGTTCAAGACGACCTGTTCCGGCATGTCAACGGCCCCTGGCTGCGGACCGCCGAGATCAAGCCCGACCGCGCCACCGCCGGTTCGTTCGTGACGCTCGTCGACGAGGCCGAGGCCAAGGTCCGCGAGATCATCGAGACCGCCAGCAAGGCGCCCGAGGACGACGAACAGCGCAAGATCGGCGACCTCTACGCGAGCTTCATGGACGAGGACCGCGTCGAGCAGCTCGGCGCGACACCGCTCGAGGGCGAGCTGGCCCAGGTCGATGCCATCACCGACCTTCCCGGCTTCATCACGACGCTCGGCACGCTCGACCGACAGGGCGTCGGCAGCGTCTTCGGCATGTACATCGGCCCTGACAGCGGTCAGCCCGACCGCTACGTGACCCACCTCGGTCAGGGCGGCATCGGCCTCCCCGACGAGGCGTACTACCGCGAGGAAGGTTCGGCCGCGATCCGCGAGGCGTACGTCGGACACCTCACGACGATGCTGGGCCTCGCCGGGCTCGACGACGCCGCCGGCCGCGCGCAGCGGATCATGGAGCTCGAGACCCGCCTGGCGAAGTTCCACTGGGACCGCGTGGAGTCGCGGGACGCCCAGAAGACCTACAACCTGCTCGCTCTCGACGGCCTCAAGGCCCTCACCCCGTCCTTCGACTGGACGCGCTGGTCCGACGCCGCGAAGATCCCCGCGCCCGTGATCGCCGAGATCGTGGTCGCCCAGCCGTCGTACCTCGAGGGGCTCGAGACGCTGCTCGTCCCGGCCGAGCTCGACGCATGGAAGGACTGGCTGCGCTGGCAGGTCATCCACAGCGCCTCGCCCTATCTCTCGTCGGATTTCGTCAACGCCAACTTCGACTTCTACGGCAAGACCCTCAGCGGCACCGACGAGTTGCGGCCCCGCTGGAAGCGCGGCGTCGGGTTCGTCGAGGGCGCCGTGGGCGAAGCGGTCGGCAAGATCTACGTACGCACGGAGTTCCCGCCCACGTCCAAGGAGCGGATGACCGAGCTGATCGACAACCTCCTCGAGGCCTATCGGCAGAGCATCTCGGCCCTGCCCTGGATGAGCGACGAGACCAAGAAGCGCGCACACGACAAGCTCGACACGTTCAACCCCAAGATCGGGCACCCTGACGAGTTCAAGGACTACTCGGCGCTCGAGACCGCGCCTGACGACCTGCTCGGCAACGCCCGGCGTGCGATCGCCGTGGCGACCGACCGCGAGCTGGCCAAGATCGGCTCACCGATCGATCGCGACGAGTGGTACATGACGCCGCAGACCGTCAACGCCTACTACAACCCGACGATGAACGAGATCGTCTTCCCGGCCGCGATCCTTCAGCCGCCGTTCTTCCACGCCGACGCCGATGACGCGGTCAACTATGGCGCCATCGGCGCCGTCATCGGGCACGAGATCGGTCACGGGTTCGACGATCAGGGCTCCCAGTACGACGGCACCGGCGCACTTCGCAACTGGTGGACGGACGATGACCGCAAGTCCTTCGAGCAGCTCACGTCGGCGCTGATCGCCCAGTACGACGCGCTGTCGCCCGAAGGCGCTGACGACCGTACGGTCAACGGCTCGCTCACGATCGGTGAGAACATCGGCGACCTCGGCGGCCTCGGCATCGCCCACCAGGCGTTCCGGCTCACCGAGCCCGACGACGACGAGATCGACGGGCTCACCCCGGATCAGCGGTTCTTCATCTCGTGGGCGCAGGCCTGGCAGTCCAAGGTACGTCCGGCCGAGACCGTGCGCCGCCTCACGATCGACCCACACTCGCCGCCGGAGTTCCGCTGCAACCAGGTCGTTCGCAACATCGGCGCGTTCTACGAAGCGTTCGGCGTGACGGCCGACGACGAGCTCTGGCTGGACGAGGACGCACGCGTCACCATTTGGTACCCGCGCGCTCACCGCGAGCCGCTAGATTGCTCGGGTGACCTCGACGACTTCTGACCCTCACCAGCGCAGGATCGTCACGGTTCTCTCGCTCGTTCAGGTTGTCGGCGGGGTGGGCAACGGTGCTGGGCTCGCGGTCGGGGCACTCCTGGTCAAGGACGTCAGTGGCTCGTCAGGCTGGGCGGGTATGGCGGTGGTGATGCTGACGCTCGGCGCGGCAGCATTCACGATGCCCCTGTCGTCGATCGCAGCGCGCACGGGTCGCCGCCCCGCCCTGACGCTCGGCTGGCTGTTCGGCGCAACCGGCGCCGGCGTCGTCATCCTCGGCGCTGAGACCAGCTCCTTGCCGATCCTGCTCGCCGGCCTCCTGCTGTTCGGCGCCAGCACCGCCGCCAACCTCCAATCGCGCTTCGCCGCCGTCGATCGAGCCAGGCCCGGTCAGGTCGGCCTCGCCCTCTCCCTCGTCGTCTGGTCGACGACGATCGGCGCCGTCATCGGGCCCAACCTCACCGGTCCGGGCGCTTCCGTCGCCGGCGCCGTCAGCCTGCCTGATCTCGCCGGTCCCATGTTGTTCTCAGCCGCGGGCTTTGCGCTCGCCGGGCTGTTGACCCTCGCGTTCCTTCGCCCCGACCCGCTGGTTCGGGCCGTGGGCGCCAAGCCCGCCGCACGGGGCATTCGCGCCGCGCTCCCCCACGTCCGAGGCCGCACTGCGACCGCGATCCTGTCGATCGCGGCATCGCACGCCGTGATGGTGTCCGTCATGGCGCTGACGCCGGTCCACATGAAGGATCACGGCTCGACCCTCAACGTCATCGGCCTGACGATCAGCCTGCACATCGCCGGCATGTTCTCGCTGTCACCGTTCATGGGGGTGCTGAGCGACCGCTGGGGCGCCGACCGCACGATCCTGCTGGGGCAGTCCATCCTCCTGCTCGCGGTCTTCATCGCCGGCACGTCCGGCCATTCCGAGGTGCAGATCACCGTCGGTCTGACGTTCCTCGGCATCGGCTGGTCCGCATCGGTGATCGCCGGCGCGGCGATGCTCACGAAATCACTCGACGTTGCCGACCGACCCGTGGTTCAGGGCTTCTCCGACCTCGCCATGAACCTCGCCGGAGCGCTCGGCGGCCTGCTGGCCGGCATCGTGGTCGCCGTCAGCGGCTTCGGGACACTCAACGCCGCGGCTGCGGTGCTCACGTTGCCCGTCATCGCCTTGGTGCTGGCCGGCCGCCGCGTCGCCGCGTCAGTCGCCTAGTCCGCCCGCCTGGACACCAGGCTGGGTTCCTTGACCCGGCCGCCCGGCAGCTTCTCCACGATCGGGTCGGTCACGTCCCAGAACAGGTCGGCAACCGGCCGCAGCTTGTCGCGAATCCACCTGTCGAACAGGATGAACGTCGAGGTGCTGACGAAGATCGCATCGAACGCGATCATCGACAACGAGAACCATGGCAGCGCCATCAGGACGGCGATCGAGAGGTGGAACATGATCGCGCAGAAGATCGCGATCCGTCGAGTGATCGGATGGATCAACGCGATGCTGAACAAGAGCTGGACGATGACAGCGACGTACGTCGCAGCTCCCACGACGATGCCGATGTGCGTGAACACATCTGTCAGGAACGGAAACGGCTTGTACTCCTGAAGCTGCAGCGGGTAGTAGAGCGCCGTGCCGCGTTGCCACAGCAGGCCCTGAACCTTGAACATGCCTGCAGAGAAGTAGATGATCATCAGCTGCCATGCCAAGGCGATCAGCACGACGTTGTGGAGCCCGTTGGTGAACCAACGTGGAAGCACCCGGTGGCTGTTGTACAGGTTCCTGAAGACTGCACCGACGCTGCCGGCGCCATGACCCATGGGCACGGCAGCGTGTCGCGCCCGCCTGCGGGCGTCGAGAGACCAGTGCTCGCTGGTGTGCATGAACATCAGCAGCAACAGGCCCACGCGCAGGATGTTGTCACCCTGGTCGCCCAGCACCGGGATGCGCTCGATGATCGAGACATGGCCGATCAACATGATCGGACCAACCAACCGCGTGTGCCAGCCCAGCACGAACAGTAGAGCGACGAAGATGACGGCCAGGTAGTAGAACAGGAACGTCGTGTTTCCCATGCCGTCGACGATGAGCCGCGGCGGCCAATACATATTGGCGTTGTTCTCCTGGAGGGGCTTGTTCCAGATCGAGCCCTCACCGAACAACAGGTTGCGCACGCGGAAGTTGGTGATGAGGATGCCCATGACGGCGCAGCCAGACAGGATGCGGGCGAGCGAAGCGCCATAGAGCGACCGCTTGTCGGTGAGGATCCACGACTCGAAGGAGTCGTACCAGTTGTTGACCAGATCGAGCCCGCGCGACGCGATCGACGGTTGCGACATGACTACTCACCGTCCTTCGAGGACTTCTGGGCGGGAGCCTTGTGGGCATAGCCGTCGAACGCGGCCTGGGCATCGGCATTGCCTGGCATCGCCTTGCGGATTCCGACGCGGTAGTAGGTGAACGGCACGTCGAGGAAGTTGATCTCGTTGCGCTTGGTGAAGTTGGGAACCGAGCGGTGACCAACCTGGAACTCCACGGCCGTGACACCCTTGCCCCAGCGTGCGGTGGCGTACATCGTCCCGTAGCGGGTCAGCATCTCGTCGTTGTCGATGTACTGCTGGATGTTGGCCTGGCCGACCAGGCCCTTGGTGTTGAACTTCACCAGCAGCTTGGTGAGATCACTGCGCGGCGAGGTGAAGACCGGCCTGGAGATCAGCAGCCGTTGCTGCTCGTTGAACGTGCCGACTGTCGAGTTGACGTTGCCTCCCAGCCGGCGGGTCGCGGAGTGGAAACGCGACGGGTTGACGAGGTACTTGATGCGCTGGTCCTCATCGGCCGTGATGTCGAACCACTCGGTCACCCGAGTGTTCTTGGCGCCCGGCTTGCCGTAGTAGGCACGGACCTTGACGTTCTCGCCACCTCTTCGAGGCGTCGGGGCGAACACGGACCAGGACTGTTCGAGCGGGATGTACTCGTTGTTGATGTAGTGCGCAAGGTTCTCGCTGCCGACCGCATCCCGGAACGGGTTGGGTGGCATGACCCAAAGCGTCACCAGGAAGGAGTGAATTGCGAACCCCACCCCGAAACCGATGATGACGACGCGGCGCCCGATCGACGGCATGGGTATCGCGTGCGGCGATGCTTTCGGCTCTTCCACTGTCAGTTGTCCTTACGTACCAGACGCTGTCCACGGCTACGCCGAAGCGTAGCCGTGGACAGCGTCGGATGCTGAGTTGTCAGACTCGTGTTGCTCGTCGGGCTCAGACCTGCTGGCGGCGACGGGCACCGAAGATGACTGCGCCACCTGCAGCGACGAGGACTCCGCCGGCCGCAAGCAGACCAAGGTTCGAGCCTCCGGTGTCCGGCAGGGCGTCGTCGTCGCAGTCGTCCGAAGCAGCCTTGAACTGCGTCGCACTCAGGACGCTCGCCGTGCTCGTGCCGGCGATGGCCGTCGTCAGGAGTCCGTCGAGAGCGCCAGCCGTGGCGACGGCGTCGAGGTCCGTGTTGCCCGTGATCGCGTTGGTGCTGGCAACCGCGTCGATGTCGAGCGAAGCCAGGGCCTCGCCATCCGTCTCGGTGCCGGTGGCCAGGAGACCTGCCACGCCGACCGAGTTGGGGCTGGCAACAGCCGAGATGTCGAGGCCCGTGTCAACGAGCTCGCCGTCGGTGGCCGTCGAGGTGCCGGTGACGGCCTCGAGGCCTTCGATGCCAACCGAGTTGTTGGCAGCGACTGCATCGATGTCGAGGGCCGCGGCAACTTCGCCGTCGGTCTCGGTGCCGGCCGTGCTGGTCACGGCCGTGATGCCCTGGACGCCGACCGAGTTGGTCGAGGCGATCGCGTCGACGTCGGTGTTGGACGTGACGAGCTCGCCGGTGGTCTGCGTGCCGGTCACGGCTTCGAGGCCGGTCGTGCCGTCAACATCGGTGGCGATCGAGTTGGTCGCGGCGACCGCGTCGAGGTCGAGGCCAGCGGCAACTTCACCGTCGGTCTCGGTGCCAGTCGTGCTCGTGGCCAGAAGGCCGTCGAGCGCAACAGAGTTGGTCGCGGCGATCGCGTCGACGTCGGTGTTGGACGTGACGAGCTCACCATCGGTCTCGGCGCCGGTCACTGCTTCGAGCCCGGTGTCGCCGGCAACGTCGGTGGCGATCGAGTTGGTGGATGCGACGGCGTCGAGGTCGAGGCCAGCGGCCACCTCACCGTCGGTCTGCGTGCTGGTGGCGATCACACCGTCCGTGACGGTGGAGTTGGTGCTCGAGATCGCTTCGATGTCGGTGTCGGACGTGATGAGCTCACCGTCGGTCTCCGTGCCGGTCGTCAGGACACCGTCCGCATTGATCGCGTTGGGCGACTGAACCGCGTCGATGTCAGGGAAGGTCACGAGCTGGCCGTCGACCTCGGTGCTGTCAGCATCCGTGTCAGCGTCCGCGTCAACATCGGTCGCGTCGGCGTCGGCCTCCGCGGAGTCCGTGTCGACATCCGCGTCCGCGTCAGCGTCGGTGTCTGCATCGGCGTCGACGTGCATCGGCGTCTGCGTCCGTGTCGGCGTCTGCGTCCGTGTCGGCGCTGGTGTCAGCACTGTCGTCGACACAGCTGTCGGCGGTGACGAGGCTCGCCGGGGCAGCGCTCGCGCTGCCGGCGAAGCCGATCGACGTGCCGGAAGCCAGGACCAAGGTTCCGAGCGCCATGGTGGCTTTGCGGATCTTCATTTTGTTTCCTCGTCATTCTGCGTGTTCACGGGAGTTCCGGACCTACGTACGATGTGCCGACGCCTCAGGGCGACTCAAACGATTGAAAATTACCACAAACGAGTCGGCTACTGAGACATTCCGTCGCGACAAGTCGACCGAAATCCACCTGAAGGGCCGTACATCGTCAACAACGATCGGCACGAGCGTGGGGTTATTGCGATGCGGCAACGATCTCAACTTGTTGTGCGACCTGCACGCGGATGGCCGATTCGATCGGCCGCCAAGCGTTGGAACAGCTTCACTGGACGGTCGCCCAGCTGGAAGAAGAACGCCTCCTGCTCGTCGATCTTCTTGGCGCCGTCCTTGGTCGTCGAGATCATGTCGTTCGCGTATGTCATGAGGTCCACCTGCAGGAGCTCCGAGCCCTTGGGCGTGTCCTGCTTCTTCAGCGGCGTCGCGTGCCTTCTCGTACGCCGGCAGCACCCGTTCGCGGAGCGGGAGGCCGCTCAGCACGGGATCCTTGCCCAGGAGCGTCCCAGGCCGCAACGCGACGAGCTTCTTGCCGGCTGCGATGAACTTTGAGTCGGGAACCGCCCGTGTGCGCAGGTATGCCTCCAGGTCCTCGAACGGCGCGAGCGTGGCCGATCGGCGCTCGCCGGCATCCTGGTAGTCGCCGCTGTGATTCCGGCCGTAAGGCGTCGTGCCTGTCGGGCGCAGCCGCGGCGCATCCTCGATCGTGGCCTGAGTGTGCTTGAGCAGCGCCGAATAGCCGTCCTGATCCGCATCGTGCTTGCTCTTGAGCTCCTCGGCGGCAGCGATCGCGTAGCGATCCATCTTCGCGTCGAAGCGCTGGGCAACCCGGTCCGCCGCCCTGATCTGGTCGCGCTGCTCGGGTGACTTGGCCACGACGGAGCCGATGCCCGCGACGACGAGGCCTGATGACGAACGTCACCGCCATGGCGCGCCGCAGACGAGTCCTGACGGCGCTGGCGTGCGGCGACACGGAATTCCTGCGCCGTCGCGGAGCCCGACGCGCGCCGCGGCTACTTGGTGTCATCACACGTCACCGGTCCAGTGGGCGCCTCGTGGAACACGAGATAGCGGTCGACGACGCGGTCCACACAGGCATTGTCCACGCCGTATCCCGTGTGCCCGTCTCCCTTGCGCGTCACGAGGACCCCGGACGCGAGGTCCTTGCTCAACGACTTGGCCCAGGCGAAGGGCGTTGCCGGGTCCCGGGTCGAGCCGATCACGACGATCGGCGCGGCTCCCTTCGCATGCACAGCTCGTTGCGGGTGCTTCGACTTCGCCGGCCAGTTCTGGCACTCGGCTGCTGACCACGCCATCACTCCCCCGAACACGGCCGAGGCATCGTGATACGTGCGCAGTCGTGCGGCGATGTCCTCGTCGCTCGGCGCCTTGGGGAAGTCGAGGCATCGGATCGCGAAGAACGCCTGCGCACTGTTGTCCCGGTAGGTGCCGTCCTGACGACGCCCGTAGTACTGATCGCTCAGGGTCAACAAGACGCTGCCGTCCCCGAACCCGGCTCGCACGAGCCCGGTCGTGAGGACACTCCAGCTCTCCGGGTCGTACATCGCGTAGGCGATGCCGTAGATCGCGGCACCCTCGGTCAGCTCGCGGTCGAATCGGGTCTTGATCGGTTGCTCCTGGAGCGCGGCGAGGAGCTCGAGGATGTTGTCGTTCGCGGCCTTCTGGTCCTCGCCGAGCGCGCAGTTGCCGTCCTCGAGGCACGCGGCGATGTACGACTTGAGCGCGCGCTGGAAGCTGTTGGCCTGGTCGAAGCCCTGCCGCTCCTTGCTGCGCGAGGGATCCACCGCGCCGTCGAGGATCATGGCTCCGGTCCGCGTCGGGAACAAGTCCGCGTACGTCGCTCCGAGCTGCGTGCCGTAGGACGCGCCGTAGTAGTCGAGCTTCTTCTGACCCATCAGCGCGCGCAGGACGTCCATGTCGCGCGCGGCCTCCTCCGTGGAGACGTGGGAGGCGATCGCGCCGGACTTCTTGACGCACCCCTTGCCGAACGTGCGGAAACCGTCCTCGAGCTTGTCCACCAGCTCGAGCGTGTCGGGGTTGGGGTCGAGAGCGATGAGCTTGTCGAACGACTCATCCGACTCGCAGGTCACCGGATCGCTCTTGCCGACGCCGCGCGGGTCGAAGCCGACGATGCCGCGATTCGCACGGACCTCGTTGGAGGTCAACGACGCGAACGTGTCGACGAAACGAACGCCGGAGCCGCCCGGGCCGCCGGGATTGATGAACACGGCGCCCGTTGCCTTGCGGGAGGAGGACGGACGGAACTTGACCCGCAGGCGGATCGTCTTGTCGGCCGGCTTGTCGTAGTCGAGCGGCACGCGCGCCCACGTGCACTGCGAGCGGCCACAGGGGACCCAGGTGAGCTTCTGGTCGTAGAACCGTGCGAGGCCGGCCGGGGCCTTCTCGCGCGTGGCAACGGGAATCAGACTGCGCTCGCCCTCTTGGTCACCGATGTAGGCCGCGAGGACGATCACCCCAACCATCATGGCGGCAATGCCGAGGCTGATGCGGGCGAGCACGGGTGGCGGAACCTTCCTGATTCGACGTGGGCGAGGACCAGCCTAGGGTGTAGCGGCACACAACCGACTCGCGACGCACGAACGCCCCTCCGGCGGAACGAAGGGGCGTGCTGTGCGGCCGAGCAAAGTGCGCTCGGGTCTCGTGATCTTGTGGAGCATAGGAGACTCCGTCGCGCGCGCTCGGCCAAGCTCGACCCTCGTACTCGTGGGACCCGGGAGACGGTGCGCACGCTCCTCCCCGAATCACCAGCCTCTGACAAGCCACGAGACCCGAGCAAAGTGCGCTCGGGTCTCGTGATCTTGTGGAGCATAGGAGATTCGAACTCCTGACCTCTTCCATGCCATGGAAGCGCGCTACCAACTGCGCCAATGCCCCGCTGCGGCCCGTGTGTTGGGCCTCGCCAATGTTAGCCGTTGACCCAACGCAAGCCCAAACCGGGTCACTCGTCGTCGGAGAGCACGGGCTCGGGCAGCGTCCCGGCGTTCCATTCCGTGAGCCGCCACTTGGACCAGTCCTTGTGGCTGGCTTCCTCGAGCACCGACCAGGCACAGTTGCCGAGCCCGCCGAACGTGGCCCAGTGCGACTCGGGGATGTCGAGGAACGCGCACGCGCCGGTGCGCAGGACCGCTCCGTGCGCAACGATGACCATGACGCCTTCGGGTGGCAGGTCGTCGAGCAGGTCGTGCAGGGCCGAGGCGAACCGCTCCCCTGCCTGCCGGTGCGTCTCGCTACCGGGTATCTGGGTCTCGTCGCCGTCGGCCCACGCCTGCATGCCGTCGGGGAACCTCGTCCACGCCTCGCGCCACGTGAGTCCTTCGCGCTCGCCGAAGTTGAGCTCGCGCAGGCGGGGGTCCAGCTCGATCTTGCCGCCCGTCACGTCGGCCAGGGCCTGAGCCGTGTCGGCGGCGCGTACGAGATCGGAGCTGACGATGCGATCCGGTCTGAGGGCCGCGAGCCGCGAGGCGGCGGCCTTGGCCTGCGCGCGGCCGACGTCGTCGAGCGGGATGTCGCTCTGGCCCTGGACCCTGCCTTCGACGTTCCACTGGGTCCGTCCGTGACGCCAGAGAACCACCTGGCGTGTGGTCATGTCAGCGGTACGACCGGGCAGTCGCTCCACAGCCGCTCGAGCGCGTAGAACACCCGCTCGTCCTGGTGCTGGATGTGCACCACGATGTCGGCGAAGTCGAGCAGGACCCAGCGCCCCTCGCGCTCGCCCTCGCGGCGTACGGCCTTGGCGCCGAGCTCGATCATGCGTTCCTCGATGGCGTCCTGGACAGCTCTGACCTGGCGCGGGCTCGAAGCCGAGCAGAGCAGGAAGATGTCCGTGATCGCCAGGAGCTCGGAGACGTCGAAGGCGATGACGTCCTGCGCGAGCTTGTCACCCGCAGCTGCCGCGGCGGCCTGGGTCAGCTCGACGGCACGTTCTGTGGCAGTCATGCGGAAATCTTCCCTGTAGAGCTCGTGCTTGCCGATGTACTGCACGACACCGTCGGGCACGAGGTACCAGACCGGCTCGCCGCTCTCGACGCGGTGACGGCAGTCTGTTGACGAGATGGTCAAGGCGGGGATCTCCACGAGCGTGATGCGGTCCTTGGGCAGGCCTTCGAGACTGACGTCCGTGAGCTCGTGCCCTGGGCGCGTGCAGCCAACGAAATGCGCGAGCTTGAACAGCTCTTCGTGGTCCTGCCACGTCAGCAGCGCGGCCATGGCGTCGGCGCCGGTGATGAAGTAGAGGTCGGCGTCGGGGTGCAATGCCGTGAGCTCGCGCAGCGTGTCGATCGTGTAGGTCGGCCCTCTGCGATCGATGTCGACGCGGCTGACCTCGAACCGTGGATTGGCAGCGGTCGCGATGACGGTCATGAGGTAACGGTGCTCGGCCGGGGACACCTCACGGTCGGCCTTCTGCCACGGCTCGCCGGTGGGGACGAAGATGACCTCGTCGAGGTCGAACCACGACTGGACCTCGCTCGCGGCCACCAGGTGACCGTGATGGATCGGGTCGAACGTTCCGCCCATGATGCCGACGCGGCGGCGCTCACTCCCCTCGCGGCGGGTCATGCCATTCAGGAGTGCTCGCGACCTTTGCCGAAGGACAGCAGCGCAAGCATCAGGACGACCAGGATCGCCAGGGCGATGCCGCCAACCGCATACGGATCGATGCCGATGTCGCGAAGGGGCTCTTCGGCCGTCACGAGGTTCGAGAACATGCCGTCAATCTATCAGCGCGTATGTCCGTCGCCGACGACGACGTAGGTCGTGGTCGTCATCTCGGTCAGGCCCATGGGGCCGCGGGCATGCAGCTTCTGGGTCGAGATGCCGATCTCGGCGCCGAACCCGAACTCGCCGCCGTCGGTGAAACGGGTTGATGCGTTGACCATGACCGCGGCCGAGTCGACCCCGGTCGTGAACCGCGCCGAGGCCGCGAGCGATGAGGTCACGATGGCCTCGGTATGACCGGACGAGTACGTACGGATGTGCTCGATCGCGTCGTCGATCGAGTCGACCACACGGGCCGAGATGTCGAGCGAGAGGTACTCGGCGGCATAGTCCTCGTCGGTGGCCGGCACGATGTCTGACTGGACAGCGCAGAACGACTCGTCGCCGTGGATCGTGACGCCCGCGTCGTGCAACGCCCCGACGACGCGTGGCAGGAACGCGTCGGCGACGGCCTTGTGCACCAGCAACGACTCGGCGGCATTGCACACGCTCGTGCGGTGGGTCTTGGAGTTGAGGACGATGTCGAGCGCCATGTCGAGGTCGGCGTCGGCATCGACATACACATGGCAGTTGCCCACTCCGGTCTCGATGACCGGGACGGTCGACTCCTCCACGACGGCGCGGATCAGGCCGGCGCCACCGCGCGGGATGACGAGGTCGACGAGGCCGCGAGCCTGCATCAGGTGCTTCGCCGATGACCGGTCGTCGGCAGGGATCATCTGGATCGCGTCCGCCGGCAGGCCCGCTGTGACGAGCGCGCTGCGCATGACCTCGATGATCGCGGCGTTGGAGCGTGCCGCGGACGCCGAGCCGCGCAGGAGCACTGCGCTGCCGGCCTTGAGACAGATCCCGGCGGCGTCGGCCGTGACGTTGGGGCGACCCTCGTAGATCATGCCGATCACGCCCATCGGCACGCGGATCTGCTGCATGCGCAGGCCGTTGGGCAGGGTTGCCCCGCGTACGACCTCGCCGACCGGATCCGGAAGTGCGGCGATGTCGCGGAGACCGTCGGCGAACGCGGTGACACGCGCCGGATCGAGCCGCAGTCGGTCGATCACGTTCTCCCCGATGCCACCCTCGCGCGCAGCCTCGACGTCGACCTCATTGGCGGCGACGATCGTGTCGGTGGCCGCCACGAGCGCGTCGGCCATGGCGAGAAGCGCAGCGTCCTTGCCTGCACGTGGCGTCCCTGCGAGCGTTGCTGCGGCGATGCGGGCACGACGGGCGGCGGTGTGGACCTGGTCCTTCATGCAGCAATCCTAGGAGCCATGGTCAGATCACCATCATGTCGTCGCGGTGCACGACTTCACGCTCGTACTCGGCTCCGAGTTCAGCGGCGAGGTCGCGCGTCGACCGCCCCAGCAGGGCAGGCAGCTCGGCGCTGTCGTAGTTGACGATGCCGCGGGCAATCACGACGTCGTCCGGGCCGATCAGGTCGATGGGGTCGCCGGCCACGAACGTCCCGGTCACGCCGGTGATGCCAGCCGGCAACAGCGATGCCTTGCGGGTCGTCAGCGCACGTACGGCACCCGCGTCGAGGTGCACGCCGCCCTTGGTGTTGCTGGCGTGCGCGAGCCAGAGCAGCCGGGTCGGACGGCGGCGCCCCGTGGGATGGAACCTGGTCCCGACCAGCTGGCCCTCCAGCGCGGCGGCGGCCTGGGGGCCGAGGTCAGTACGACCGGGATTCCGGCGCCCGTCGCGATGCGAGCGGCCTCGATCTTGGTGACCATGCCGCCGGTGCCGATCGCTGACGCGCTCGGTCGGACGATGTCGAGCTCGGCGATGTCGGCTTCGCCATGAACGTCCGCGACGATGCGCGCACCCTCACGCCGTGGGTCGCCGTTGTAGAGCCCGTCGACGTCCGACAGCAGCACGAGCAGGTCCGCGTGCACGAGGTGCGACACGAGCGCGGCGAGCCGGTCGTTGTCGCCGAACCGGATCTCACTCGTCGCCACGGTGTCGTTCTCATTGACGATCGGCACGACGCCGAGCTCCAGGAGACGTGCGAAGGTCTGGTAGGCGTTGCGGTAGTGGCTGCGCCGTGTGACGTCATCCGCGGTGAGCAGCACCTGGCCGACGACGAGCTCGTGGCGGGCGAACCGTTGGGCATAGCGGGCGATCAGTGCCCCCTGACCGACGCTCGCAGCTGCCTGCTGCGTCGCGAGGTCTCGCGGACGGCGCAGCAGGGACAGCGGCGCGAGCCCGGCGGCGATCGCGCCCGAGCTCACGAGGACGATCTCGTCGCCGCGTGCCCGGCCGGCAGCAAGCGCGTCGACCAGTGTGTCGACGCGTGCCCCGTCGAGACCGCCCTCAGCAGAGCTGAGCGACGACGAGCCGACCTTGACGACGATCCGGCTCATCAGCGCGGGTCCTCGCCGACGCCATCACCGTCCAACTCAGCACCGTCTGCAGTGTCATCGGCGAGCTCAGGATCGTCCTCGGGGAAGCTCCAGTCGGGATCGCGGCCCTCGTTGCGGGCCTCCCGCTTCTCCGCCTCGTACGCCCGTCGGGCGGCGAGCTCCTCGCGCCGCTGGACGTTGGTGCGGCGATCCGACTGGTCGATGCGCAGGTCCTCGCCTCGGCGTCCGAGCACCTCGGCGCCGGCCATGATCTGCGGGTCGAAGTCGAACATGACGGCATCGTTCTCGTCGCCGATGATGACGTCGTCTCCGGCCTTGGCGCCGAGCTTGAGGAGCTCGTCCTCGACACCCAGGCGGTTGAGCCGGTCGGCGAGGAAGCCGACGGCCTCGTCGTTGCTGAAGTCGGTCTGACGCACCCAGCGCTTGGGCTTGTCACCGCGTACGACCCACTGCCCGTCGCGCTGGGTGATCGTGAACTCGCGGCCCACACCCGCCTCGGCCTTGGGTCGCAGCACGATGCGCGTCACCTCGGCGACCGGGTCGGCGGCGCGGCGGGACGCCACGATCTCGGCCATGGCGAACGACAGCTCGCGCAGGCCGGCGTGGCTTGCCGCGGACACGTCGAAGACCTCGAGCCCGCGAGCCTCGAGATCGGCACGGACGAATCCGGCGATCTCCTGCGCGTCGGGGACGTCGGTCTTGTTGAGCGCGACCAGCCGAGGCCGGTCCTCGAGGCCGCCGTAGGCAGCCAGCTCACGCTCGATGACGTCAAGATCGGTCAACGGATCGCGGCCCGGGTCGACGGTCGCACAGTCGATGACGTGCACGAGAGCAGCGCAACGCTCGACATGGCGGAGGAAGTCGTGGCCCAGTCCGCGGCCCTCGCTGGCACCCTCGATCAGTCCGGGTACGTCGGCGACCGTGAACGTCGTCGAACCAGCCGTGACGACGCCGAGGTTGGGCACCAGCGTCGTGAAGGGGTAGTCGGCGATCTTGGGCCGTGCGCGCGAGAGCGCGGCGATCAGGCTTGACTTGCCGGCGCTCGGGAAGCCGACCAGGCCGATGTCGGCCACGACCTTGAGCTCCAAGGTGAATATCAGCTCGTCGCCGGGCTCACCCTTGAGCGCGAAGCCGGGAGCCTTGCGCTTGGACGATGCCAGCGCCGCGTTGCCGAGACCGCCGCGGCCTCCGGCCGCGATGACGAGCTCGGTACCGGGGCCGACCAGGTCGGCCAGGACATCGCCCTGCTCGTTGCGCACGACGGTGCCGTCGGGCACCCGGAGAACGAGGTCCTCGCCGTTGCTGCCACTGCGGTTGCTGCCGGCGCCGGGCGCGCCGTTGGTCGCCTTGCGATGGGGCTCGTGGTGATAGTCGACGAGGGTCGTGACATCGGCCGCGACGCGCAGGATGACGTCGCCGCCGTGGCCGCCGTTGCCGCCGTCAGGGCCGCCGAGCGGCTTGAACTTCTCGCGGTGGACCGAGGCCACACCGTCGCCACCGGAGCCGGCGGTGACGTGGAGCGTCACCTTGTCGACGAAGCTGGGGACAGCCACCGGCCGCTCCTTTCGTGTGGGCCTCTACAGGCCAGAAATGGAACGAAGGGGCAGCCCGCAGCTGCGGACCGCCCCTTCGTGAAGAGTGTTCGCTGTGTTACTCCGCCGGAACGCCGGGGACGATGTTGACGACCTTGCGACCACGACGACGGCCGAACTCGACCGCACCTGCGGACAGTGCGAAGAGCGTGTCGTCGCCACCGCGGCCAACGTTGGTGCCGGGGTGGAAGTGGGTGCCACGCTGACGGACGATGATCTCGCCGGCGTTGACCAGCTGACCGCCGAAGCGCTTGACGCCCAGACGCTGTGAGTTGGAATCGCGGCCGTTCTTGGTGGAGGCTGCGCCCTTTTTGTGTGCCATGTGCTCAGTCCCCTACTTCTTGATCCCGGTGATCTTCACCTGGGTGTACTTCTGACGGTGACCCTGACGCTTCTTGTAGCCGGTCTTGTTCTTGTACTTCTGGATCACGATCTTGGGACCCTTGGAAAGGCCCAGGACCTCGGCAGTCACCGTGACCTTGGCGAGCGAGTCCGCGTCGGCCGTGACGGTGTCGCCGTCAACGAACAGCACCGCGGGAAGGGACAGCGTCTCGCCCTCGGCCTGTGCGACCTTGTCGATCTGGATGACGTCGCCGACGGCTACCTTCTGCTGGTTGCCGCCACTGCGGACGATTGCGTACACCACGGGATTCCTCACTCGTTTCAACTCTGGGGGCACGACCACTCAGGGAGTGGGACGCGCGAGAACGGCACGCAGAGCGCACCGAAGGACTAGTTTACGGAGCCTGACCCTCGCTGGTCAAAACGGGGGTGTTCCCGTTCGGACCTGAAGGCTCAGAAGTCGTGCTGCCGGCCGATGCTGACGCGTTGTCAACCGACGGCGGCGGGCCGGCCGGCTTGGAGGCCGAACCTCGCTTGCGAGGGGTCTTCTTGGCCGGAGCAGCAGCCTCGACGTCGGGCGAACCCGACGGCGTGGCGTCCTGGGACCGGACGTTGTCGGGCTTGTCGGCCGGCTTGTCGTCGACCGACTTGTCGTCGGCTTGCTTGTTGTCGACCGACTTGTCGTCGGCTTGCTTGTTGTCGGCTACGGGATCGTTCTTGCCCGACTCATTGCCGCCCCTGGCGTTGCCGCCCTGGTTGCCGCCCTGGTTGTTGTTGCCACCACTGCGACCACCGCCACCGCCGCCGCGCGCACCACGACCGCCGCGACGCTGCTCTTCCTTCTTGGGCTCGACGGGCGCCTCCTGAATCATGACGCCTCTGCCGTGGCAGTGCTCGCACTCATGGCTGAAGGACTCCAACAGACCCGTGCCGATGCGCTTGCGGGTCATCTGGACCAGGCCGAGCGAGGTGACCTCGGCGACCTGGTGGCGAGTGCGGTCGCGGCCGAGGCACTCGACGAGCCGCCGGAGCACAAGGTCGCGGTTGCTCTCGAGCACCATGTCGATGAAGTCGACGACGATGATGCCGCCGATGTCGCGCAGCCGGAGCTGGCGGACGACCTCTTCGGCGGCCTCGAGGTTGTTCTTGGTCACCGTCTCCTCGAGGTTGCCCCCGGAGCCCGTGTATTTGCCAGTGTTGACGTCGACCACTGTCATGGCCTCGGTGCGGTCGATCACGAGCGAGCCGCCTGACGGCAGGAACACCTTGCGGTCGAGCGCCTTGTGGATCTGCTCGTCGAGCCGGTAGGCCGTGAAGGCGTCCCTGCCGTCCTTGTCGTCCCAGCGCTTGACCCGCTCGGCGAGGTCAGGGGCGACGTGGTCGATGTAGCCCTTGATCATGTCCCAGGCGTCGTCACCCTCGACGACGAGACCCTGGAAGTCCTCGTTGAACAGGTCGCGGACGACCTTGATCATCAGATCGGGCTCGGAGTAGAGCAGCTCGGGGGCCTTGCCGGCCGCCACCTTGCCCTCGATGACCTCCCAGCGAGCCGACAGGGCGGTGACGTCGCGGGTCAACTGCTCCTCGGTCGCTCCTTCGGCAGCCGTGCGCACGATGACGCCGGTGTCGTCAGGGAGGACTTCCTTGAGCAAGGTCTTGAGACGGGCGCGCTCGTTCTCGGGCAGCTTGCGCGAGATCCCGCTGGTCTGGCCACCGGGCACCAGGACGAGGAACCGGCCCGGAAGGCTGATCTGGCTCGTCAGGCGAGCACCCTTCTGGCCGATCGGGTCCTTGGACACCTGCACCAGGATCGTCTGACCGGGCTTGAGCGCGTCCTCGATCTTGCGCTGCTTGCCGTTGCCGAGCGTCGTCCAGTCGACCTCACCCGCGTAGAGCACGGCATTGCGGCCCGCGCCGATGTCGACGAACGCAGCCTCCATGCTCGGCAGGACGTTCTGGACCTTGCCGAGATAGACATTACCGATGATCGAGATCTGTGACTCGCGGGCCACATAGTGCTCGACCAGGACGTTGTCCTCGATCACGGCGATCTGCGTGTAGTCGTCGCGCTGGCGTACGACCATCTCGCGCTTGACCGACTCGCGGCGGGCCAGGAACTCAGCCTCGGAGACGATCGGGGCGCGGCGTCGACCGGCCTCGCGGCCCTCGCGGCGGCGCTGCTTCTTGGCCTCCAGGCGAGTCGAGCCGGCGACACCGGTGATCTCGTCCTCTGCGGTGCGACCGTTCCGCACGCGCACGACGGTGTTCTCGGGGTCGTCGGGTGAGGCATCCGCGCCTTCGCCGGCGCGGGCGCGGCGCCGGCGGCGGCGGGTGCCACCGTTGCCGTCGTCGTCGGAGTCGTCGTCGCCCTCAGTGTCGTTGTCGTTGGAGGATTCGTCGCCCTCGTTGTCGCCCTTGCGGCGACGGCGGCCTCCGCGACTGCGGCGCCGGCGCTTCGGCGCGTCCGGATCGTCGTCGTCCTCGTCGTCCGAGTCGTTGTCGGATTCTGCCTGGACGGGCTTCGGTCGAGCGGGTGCGAGCCCGGGCTCGGGTGCCTTGAACATCGCCGCGGTGGCGGAGACCGGCGCGGCATCGTCGGCTGCTTCAGCGTCGTCCTTGGCGGCAGCAGCCTTCTTGGCGGGCTTCTTGGCCGCCTTCTTGGCGGGTGCCTCTGCCTTGTCGTCGGCCTTGTCCTCGGCGACCGGCTCGTCCTTGGCCGGCGCCGCCCTCTTGGCAGCCGTGGGGGCACCTCCCGCGCTCTTGCGCGGGGCATTCTTGGCTGGCTGCTCGGCCGGAGCCTCGTCCTTGGGCGTCTCGACCTTGGCTTTGGCCTTGGCCGGGGCGACGGGAGCAGAGAAGCTGACCGCGGCGGGCGGACCGGCGGGACGGCCGGCGGCCCTGCGACGTACGGGCGGTGTTTCGGTGGTGGATTCAGCGGGTGTTTCGTTGTCGTCGAGCATGTGCTCTCCTTCGCCCGAGGCCGATCAAGATCGGCCTGGGCACGTCTGCGGCCCGGCAAGCGGGCCTTAAGCCTTCGGTCAACCCCAGCGCCACGCGCCAGGGTGTTGACGGCGAACTTCGGTTTGTCACATCAGCTCCCACATTCACCGCCGCGGTCGACATCCGTCAGGATGCGTCGCGGTCGAAGGCAAATGGATCGCCCACCGAGCCGTTCTCCTTGTCCAGAGGGCCCTGGGCCAAGCGAGTCGCGATGGGCGTCTGCTCGAGCTCGAGGCCACCGCTGGATCGGAGTCCGGCGAGAACGTCGTCTGGTCGTATCGACGGTGTGTCGTGTCGTACAACCACAGCCAGTATCGCACATGGGCCCGGTCGGGTCTCGTCGGAACGCGCGGACAGGGCCAGTACGGCGTCGCGACAGTCGAGCGTACGGAGGCCGCGCTTCATCATGCGTTCGATCAAGACCTCGTCGGTGGCAAGGAACGCATCGACCGCTGATTGAGCGTGCTCGGGGCTGACGCCGGGCAGCGCGATCTCCCACGAGCTCGCCTGGAGGCGGTCGGCCAGGGACCCGGGTTTCGCCACGACAACGTCGACGATGTCGAGACCGTCCGGCAGCGCTGCGTCGAGCGACGCCCGTACGTCGTCGGCGTCGCAGGGTCGCGTCATGCCGATCTCGAGGTACTCCGCCTCGCTCGCTGCGCCGGTAGGTGACGCATTGGCGTAGGAGATCTTGGGGTGCGGCGTGAAGCCGGACGAGAAGCCGATCGGTATGCCCGCACGCCGCACGGCTCGTTCGAAGGCGCGGGCGAAATCGCGGTGGCTGGTGAACCGCAGGCGGCCGCGCTTGGCGTAGCGGATGCGCAGCTTCTGCACGATCGGCAGCTGCGGGTTGGGGGCTTCGGGGTTCGGCGTCCCCTCAAGGGTTGTCACCCGACGAGGCTACCCGCGCATCACAGAGGCGACGGACGGGTGTGCGTGCGCAACTGGTCGGACCGGGACATGCAAAGGCCCGCGACATCGAGACTCTCTCGATGTCGCGGGCCTGGCTGGTTCAGCAGCTGACGGGGCGGGCGGCGACGGCCCGGGTGGCGCGTGCCGTGCGGGCCAGGTGCGCAATGACGGCCAAACGATCACCGTCGAAGCGGCGAGCGACACGCTCGGCTGCGACCCGGCGACGCTCGAGCGTCTCGACGAGCTCACGCTCATGCTGCTGGTTGTCGACCTGTGCGATGTAGTCGGTGATCATGATGGGCTCCCTTTCTGGAGTGCCTTTCGACATGACCTACATTCGTCGCTGAGGTGACCTGCCCACATCGGACGGATGCCTTAACTTCCACGAGAGATCTCGCCCTAGGTAGGTCTGAGGTACCTCAGACATACCTAGACTGCTCAGACGCGGATGGTCGACCGCTCGGCGATCATGGCCGCCTCGGTGCGGCTCGACGCGCCGAGCTTGCGCAGGATCGCCGAGACGTGGACGCTCGCGGTCTTGACGCTGATGAACAGTCGCTCGCCGATCTGCCGGTTGGTGAGTCCCTCGGCGATCAGGTCGAGCACCTGCTGCTCCCGTGCGGTGAGCTCGACCGAGCCAGCCTCGTGACGTCCCGGCGCCCCGCCGAGCGGCAGCCCGGCCCGCTGGGCGAAGGCGCGCGCCTGCCCGGTGACCAACCCCGCCCCGAGCGTGTTGGCAGCCTCGATGGTCTCCTCCAGAGCGGTGACCGACTCCGACCGCATACCGGCAGCGTGCTGAGCCATACCGAGCCTCAGCTGCAGGTAAGGGCCGACCTGCGCTGGGAGCGCCTCGGCCCCGTCCAGCGCACGCTGCCACGCCGCGACGTCGTCGCCCGTGCGAGACGGGCCACCGAGCTCGGCGTCGACCACCGCGGCCCACTGACCGGCCGTCGGCCAGCTCGAGTCGGCCTCGAGCGCCTGACGGAGCCGCTTTTCGGCATCGTCGACGTCGACCCCACTGTCCGCGTCGGCGCGCAGCCGGCCAAGCGCGCGAGCGGCCTCGGCATAGATAGGGAGCGAGCGGCCCGGGTTGGAACGGAAATCGTCGGAGATCACGTGTGACAGGTGGACCCAAGCCGTGGCCGCGTCATCCTGGGCCAGAGCCAGCTCGCCGGCCAGCAGGACGTACTGGAGCCGGGTTTGGACCTCCACCTCTGCCAGCGCGATCATGTGCGGGCTCCAGTGCTTGAACATCCGCTCAGCGGCCTCGATCTCGCCGCGCCAGAGCGTCGACCAGACCTTGGACTGCAGCAGGTAGACCCGGAACGTCAAGGGCGGCGACAGGGCAATCACGCGATCGAGCAGGCGGCTGGCGCGCTCCCAGTCACCGCGCGCGAACAGTGGATCGATCATGTTCGACGCGAGAATGGCTCCCGAGCTGCGCTCGACGCCCAGCTCACGTGAACGGTCGAGCCCCTCGTCGGCGACCGCGATGGACTCGTCATATCGACCGAGCAGATTGAGGATGTCGGAGTAGTTGACCCTGAATCGCAGCAAGGCGTCGGAATTGCCTTGGGCGAGCTCCTTGGCTCGCTCCAGGTCGGCGACACCCTCGTCGACCTCTCCGCGATGCGTCCGCGCGACGCCACGGATGTTGGAGGCAACGGACGCGGCTTCGGGATCGCCGAGCTCGAGTGCGAGCTCAAGTGCCTGCGTGGCCATGTCGACGGCGTCGGGGTGTACGCCTTCGATCATGTAGCGCGCCGCGAGACGGTAGAGGATCGTTGCCCGGAGCGTCTCGTTGACGCCCGGCGGCACCAGCTCGAGGGCCTCCTTGAGCAACGGGATCGCGCCCAGCTTGGCGATGTTGTGCAGGCACTGCGCCTTGAGCATCAGGTGGCGCGCGAGATCTGGGCCTTGGACATCGCCGATCGAGATCGCGAGGTTGATCGTGGCCAGGGCGCGTTCGGGTTCGCCGGCCGTGTGCAGATAGGCGGCGACCTTGCCCATCAGCTTGGATCGCGGCATCCCCGCGACAGCCTCGGCGTCGTCGATCGCGTCCCAGATCTCGAGAGCACGCTCCCCCATCTGGGCAGCGGTGGCGTAGGCATAGGCCTGCACGGCGCTGCGCATCGCGGCGATCTTGGCGGGGAATGCCTTTTCGTGGTTGTTGGCGGCGTGCCAGTGATAGGCGATCTCGGTGATGTCGCCGGGCTTCTCGCGGTTGGCCAGCACCTCGGCGTAGCGTGCGTGGAAGCGGGTTCGCTCCCCCGGCAACAGATCGCCGTGCACGGCTTCGCGGACGAGCGCGTGCCGGAAGGTGTAGGCGCTGTCATCGACGACCAGGACGTTGGCCACGACGGCCGCGCGCGCAGCGGCGTCAAGCTGCTCGGCACCACGACCGAAGACCTCCTCGACGAGCTCGTGCTCGACGCGCAGGCCGCCCGCGGAGACCACCCGCAGGAAGTATTGGGTCTCCTCGTCGAGCCGCTCGTAGCGGGCGAGGAGCACGTCGCGGAGCGTCTCGGGCAGGACCGAGTCCTCGCACCCCACGAGCTCCTCGACGAAGAACGGCACTCCCTCGCTGCGCTCGAAGACGCTCTCGACGAGGTCGAAGTCGGGCGTACGTCCGAGGATCGACTGTGCCTGCTTGCGCACCTGGGCGCGGGTCAGCCGGCGCAGCTCGAGGCGCTTGGCCCGGCGACCGCGCTCGACCTCGGTCAGGAAGACCCGCAGGGGGTGGCCGCGGTGGACGTCGTCACTGCGATAGCTCAGCACGATCATGATCGGCCCGGACGCAACGGCGCGCAGCAGGAAGCGCAGCACCGTCAGCGTCGCCTCGTCGGCCCAGTGCAGGTCCTCGATCACGAGGATCACCGGGCTCTCGCGGGCGAAATGCTCGAGCAGGAGCGCGACACCCTCGTGGAGGCGGTTCTCGCTCGCCCCACCGGTGACGTGGTCGCCCAGCTCAGGAAGCAGCACTCCGATCGTGTCCCAACCCGGCCCGGCGGCCTCGAGCAAGCGGTCGGTGCCCACCTGGGCGACGAGCTCACGCAGCACAGCCGTGATCGGCGCGTATGGGGTGGCGACCTCGCCGAGGTCGACGCACTGACCACGCAGGACGCGAGCGGACTCGGCCGCCTGGGCGGTGAACTCGGCGAGCAGACGGCTCTTGCCGATCCCTGCCTCGCCGGCGACCACGACGGCCCTCGGCTCACCAGCCACGACCTGCGCGTAGAGCGCATCGAGCTCACGAAGGTCGGCGGCGCGACCGATCAGTGTGGAGCTGGAGGGCGGGAGGTGCACGACTTCATCGTGCCACCTCCCGCCGACAGTTCGACCGGGTTCGGCGCTCCCCAACTGGTGGCTTTCAACCACGTGCGGGAACGTCGGAGAACAGCTCCGCCAGGCGGTGGCGCACGACGTACGACAGCCCGCGCGCGGACCGCGTGCGACGAGCCGCGGAACGTACGCCCTGGCGCTCCAGGACGACGCGCCGACGCTCGTTGCGGAGGTTCATCTCCTGCTCACGCTGGCGGTAGAGCGCGGTCTCGACGTAGTCCGATGCAGTCATGATGACCACTCCTTTGAATCTCGATGACTCCATCGTGATTTCTAAGGTGGGGTCGCCACATCGGGCACATGCCTTATCTTCGTGCTGACCTGCGGCTCAGCCGCCTTAGGACGGTCAGACGACGCTGAGCGGCAGCAGGGTCTTGCCGGTCGGGCCGATCTGGATCTCGGTGTCCATCTGCGGGCACACGCCGCAGTCGAAGCACGGCGTCCACCGGCAGTCCTCGACCTCGAGTGCGCCGTCGGGGTTGAGCGAGTCCTGCCAGTCCTCCCACAGCCAGTCGCGGTCGAGACCGGCATCGAGGTGATCCCACGGGAGGACTTCGGCGTACTCGCGTTCGCGGACGGTGTACCAGTCGAGGTCGACCGGCTCGTCGGCCAGTGCCTCGGCGGTCTGGTCGGCCCACCGCTCGTACGAGAAGTGCTCGCTCCAGCCGTCGAAGCGGCCGCCGTCGCGCCACACCGCCTCGATCACCCGTCCGACGCGGCGATCGCCACGCGACAGGAGTCCTTCGATGATGCCGGGCTTGCCGTCGTGGTAGCGAAAGCCGATCGCCTTGCCGTACTTCTTGTCGGCACGCACGGCGTCGCGCAGCTTCTTGAGGCGCTCGTCGGTGGTCTCGTGATCGAGCTGCGAGGCCCACTGGAACGGGGTGTGCGGCTTGGGCACGAAGCCACCGATCGAGACGGTGCAGCGGATGTCGTGGCGGCCCGAGACCTCGCGGCCGGTCTGGATGACCCGCTTGGCGAGCTCGCCGATCTGCATGACGTCATCGTCGGTCTCGGTCGGCAGCCCGCACATGAAGTAGAGCTTGACCTGACGCCAGCCGTGCGAGTACGCCGCAGCGACCGTGCGGATCAGGTCGTCCTCGGTGACCATCTTGTTGATGACCTTGCGGAGGCGCTCACTGCCGCCCTCAGGGGCGAACGTCAGGCCCGAGCGGCGGCCGTTGCGGCTGAACTCGTTGGCCAGGGTGATGTTGAAGGCGTCGACGCGGGTCGACGGCAGCGACAACGACGTGTTGGTGCCTTCGTAGCGGTCGCCGAGCTGCTTGGCGACCTCGCCGATCTCGGTGTGGTCGGCGCTCGACAGGCTCAGCAGCCCGACCTCCTCGAAGCCGGTCTTGTCGAGGCCGTTCTGCACCATCGCGCCGATGCCCTCGATCGAGCGCTCGCGCACCGGTCGCGTGATCATGCCGGCCTGGCAGAAGCGGCAGCCTCGCGTGCAGCCGCGGAAGATCTCGACGCTGAAGCGTTCGTGCACCGTCTCGGCAAGCGGGACCAACGGGTTCTTGGGGTACGGCCAGGCGTCGAGGTCCATCAGGGTGTGCTTGGCCACGCGCCACGGGACACCGGGCCGGTTGGGCACGACGCGCTGGATGCGGCCGTCGGGGAGGTAGCTGACGTCGTAGAACTTCGGGACGTACACGCCGCCGGACTTGGCGAGCCGCATCAGGACCTCATCGCGCCCGCCGGGGCTGCCCTCGTCCTTCCACTCGCGGACGACCTCACTGATCGCCAGCACGATCTCCTCACCGTCGCCCAGCACCGCAGCGTCGAGGAAGTCGGCGATGGGTTCGGGGTTGAACGCGGAGTGGCCGCCGGCGATCACGATCGGGTCGTCGTCGCCGCGGTCGACGGCGTGCAGCGGGATGCCGGCAAGGTCGAGCGCCGTCAGCATGTTGGTGTAGCCGAGCTCGGTCGAGAACGAGATGCCGAACAGGTCGAACGCCCTGACCGGACGGTGCGCGTCGACCGTGAACTGCGGGATGTCGTTGTCGCGCATGACCTTCTCCATGTCGGAGAACACCGCGTACGTGCGTTCGGCCAGGATCCAGTCGCGCTCGTTGAGCACTTCGTAGAGGATCTGGACGCCCTGGTTGGGCAGCCCGACCTCGTACGCATCGGGGTACATCAGCACCCAGCGCACCTGGGCTGCGTCCCACTCCTTGCTCGTCGCGTTGAGCTCGCCGCCGACGTACTGGATGGGCTTGCCGACGGACGGCAGCAACGGTTCCAGGCGCGGGAAGACGGACTCGACGGACATGCCTCTAGGTTAGGCGCTCGGCCGCCACCGCGCGAAAACGTCGGGCGGCGCCACGGCCTAGGCTCGGACGCGTGAGCCGCAAATCGCGCCAGCAGCGCCCGTTCTCCCTCAAGTACGTGCCTGTCGCTACGGACGGCGGTCCCGACCAGGTCCTCACGATCGAGAACCACACGGATGTGACCGTGATCCCGACGCTCACCTTCACTCCCGCTGGACGTCTATGGGCGCGAGCTGCCGCATGTCGTCACGCAGACCGTGCATGGGTCGCACCTGGGCGGACCGCTGCTGCCTGCTGGCGGCTCGCTGCGCGACATCCTCCGCTTCGACGGCCTAGGCAGCCGTCAGGTCCGCGGCGTGCACGTCGAGCTGGCCGCCGTCGAGGAGCTCGACCACCCCGCTCTCGAGAGCCCCACGCGCAGCGTCATGATCGATCTCGAGCAGAAGGCCACGGACGATCCCGGCGGAGTTCTGGGGCATCGGCCTGGTCAACCCCAACCCGTTCGGCGTCACGGTCCGGGTGTCATTGCTCGAGTTCGAGGAACGTGAGCGTGACTTCCCGCGGCAGGTCGTCGACGTCGTGACGCTGCAGGAGGACGTCGACCTGGCCTCGGAGTCCAACCACGTCATCTGGCTGCCCGAAGACGTACGCGGACAGTTCCACGAGGTCGAGCACCACCTGCGGCGCCCGACGTACGTCTGAGGTCAGAGGGTCAGGCCCAGCGCGATCCCGATCGCGATGAACACGCCGACCCAGATCCAGGAACTGGTGAAGATCGAGACGACGACCCCGATGGCGATCGAGGCGATGAGCGCAGTCGACTTGGTCATGGCTTCGACCGTAACAACCGAGCCCGGGCGATCAAGGAGCGCTGATGATCCAGTTGTAGTGGAAGTCGTGGCCGCCGCGGGCTGACATCAGACCGATCCACACCGGCATCATCATCTCGGTCATGACGGCAGTCTCGATCCCGCCGAGGTCGACCATCTGCGGCTCGCGCCAGCCCATCAGTGACAGGAACTCCCGCACCCGCGCCTTCGCTGCATCGTCGTTGCCGCTGAGGAACACGACGTGATCCCCGGGAACGATCGAGGGATCGACCATGACGTCGCAGTTCATGGTGTTGAGCGACTTGACGATGTACGTCTCGGGGAACGACTCCTGCAGCCGGCGGCCGATCGAGCGATCCGGTGCGGCAAGCCACGGCGGCCCGGCCCGAGTGTGATCGAGCTCGTTGGACAGGTCGACGACGGTCTTGCCGGCCAGGATGTCGGCGCCGATCGACTGCAGGACGCTCAGCGAGTTGATCCCGTTGGTCGCGTTGACCAGCAGGTCGGCATGGGCAGCGGCGTCCGCGAACGAGCCCGTACGGACATCCAGCTCGGCGAACGGCGCCAGGCTCGCGGAGTCCGCTGACCGGGCCCCGACCAGGACGTCCTGGCCCAGGCCTGACAGACGGCGCGCGAAGGCCTGCCCCACCATGCCGGTCCCGAGGATCCCGATCGCGCTCATGGCAGGAGCGTAGCCACGTCGGAGCTCAGAGGTTGGGGAACCAGAGCGCGATCTCGCGCTTGGCCGAGTCCCCTGAGTCCGAGGCGTGCACGAGGTTCTCGCGGTTGGACAGCGAGAGGTCGCCGCGGATCGTGCCGGGCGCAGCCTGCCGACCGTCAGTGACGCCGTTGAGCAGGCGTACGACCGCGATGGCCTCGTCACCTTCGAGGACGAGCGCGACCAACGGGCCCGAGACTGCGAACTCGCGCAGCGGCGGGTACCACGGCTGGTCGACGTGCTCGGCGTAGTGGGCGTCGGCCTGGGCGGCATCGATCGTCCGCTGCTCCAGCGCGACGATCGTGAGTCCCTTGGACTCGAACCGGGACAGGATCTCGCCGGTCAGGCCGCGTCGTACGGCGTCGGGCTTGATCAGGACGAGGGTGCGTTGCGACATGACCAAAACCTATCCTGCGGCCTTCGTACGCCCGACGTGGACGCCCGTCCGATGCCCTGCGTACGTTGGGGTGCGGTGCCGGTGCGGCACCGGGAGGGAGACGAACATGGCAGGCTCGGCCGAGCAGTGGTGGCGCGACGCGGTGATCTACCAGGTCTATCCGCGGTCCTGGGCCGATTCGAACGGCGACGGCATCGGCGACCTGCCCGGCATCACCGCGCGCCTCCCCCATCTGGCCCACCTGGGCGTCGATGCCATCTGGCTCTCGCCGTTCTACACCTCGCCGCAGCACGACGCCGGTTACGACGTCGCCGACTATCGCGACGTCGACCCGGTTTTCGGCGATCTCGCCGCATTCGACGCGCTGCTGGCCCGGGCACACGACCTCGGCCTGAAGGTCATCGTCGACATCGTTCCCAATCACTCGTCGAACGAGCACGCATGGTTCCAGGCAGCACTCGCCGCGAGACCCGGCAGCCGTGAGCGGGCCCGCTACATCTTCCGGGACGGCCGCGAGGGCGGCGAGCTGGCGCCCAACAACTGGCAGAGCCTCTTCGGCGGACCGGCGTGGACCCGGGTCACGGAACCCGACGGGACCCCCGGCCAGTGGTACCTGCACCTGTTCGACACCACCCAGCCCGACTTCGACTGGACCCACGCCGACGTACGGGCCGAGCTCGAGGACGTCCTGCGATTCTGGCTCGATCGCGGGGTCGACGGCTTCCGGATCGATGTCGCCCATGGGCTGGTCAAGGCCGACGGGTTGCCCGACGCCGACCTCAACCACGACCGGCATTCCGACGCGACCGCGCTGGCGCCGATGTGGGACCAGCCCGGCGTTCACGAGATCTACCGCAGCTGGCGCCGGATCACCGACTCGTACGCCGTGGAGGGCCAGGACGCCGACCGCATCCTGTGCGCCGAGGCGTGGGTCCTGCCCGCGGAGTCGCTCGCCCAGTACATCCGGGAGGACGAGCTCCACCAATCGTTCAACTTCGAGTACCTCATGACGCCGTGGCTGGCCGCCGACCAGCGCGCGACGATCACCCACTCGCTGGCCCAGGCCGAGGCGGTCGGCGCGCCCCAGACATGGGTGCTGTCCAACCACGACGTCGTACGCCACGCGACTCGGCTCGGCTACCCGCAAACACCGGGCTTGCAGAAGATCGAGGGCATCGGTGCTGACGACCCTCAGCCGGACGCCGCGCTCGGTCTGCGTCGCGCCCGCGCCGCGACCGCCGTCATGCTGGCGCTGCCCGGCTCTGCCTACCTTTTCCAAGGCGAGGAGCTCGGCCTTCCCGGAGGCGACGCGGCTGCCCGACGAGGCGCGCCAGGACCCGACATTCGCGCGTACTAACGGCGCATCCACAGGCCGTGACGGCTGCCGCGTACCCGGTGCCATGGGAGGGCGGCGTACCGTCGTATGGATTCGGTCCGGGCGACCAGTCGTGGCTGCCGCAACCCGTCGAGTACGGCGTGCTCGCCGCTGATCGCCAGCGCCACGTGCCCGGGTCGACTCTCGAGCTCTACACCAGGCTGCTCGCGGTCAGGCGCGAGCTGCGGATCGGGCGTGGGGCACTGACGTGGCTGGACGGGTTCCCGGAGGACGTCCTGGCGTTCTCGGTGACGTCGGCGGACGGTTCGGTGACGGTCCTGGCCAACCTCGGCGACGCGCCATTGCCGCTCCCAGAGGGCGCCACGATCCTCGCCGCCAGCGAGCCGCTCGAATCCGGGCAGCCACTCGGCACCGACGAGACCGTCTGGTTGCAGACCTGAATCCCTCCCGGTTGCGCTCCTCTCAGGAGGCGGTTACGTTCGATGCGTCCCTGTGACCCGCATCACGTGCGCGGCCAGCTGAGGGGACATGGTTGGGGGAGGTATGGCCGTACGTCCAGTTCGTCGAGTCGTTGCAGGCATCGCCGCGGCGGCCCTGTCCATGAGCGTGCTCGCTGCCTGCGGTGGTGACTCCGGAAAGCCCGTCCTCACGTGGTACATCAACCCTGATCCCAATCCGCCGGCCGGCTTCAAGGGTGCATTCGGGCAGGCTGGCATCGCCGAGCGCTGCAGCACCGACGACTACACGATCAAGACGCAGATCCTCCCGCAGAGCGCCACGGAGCAGCGCATCCAGCTGCTCCGCCGGCTCGCAGCACAGGATCCCGCCATTGACCTGATGAGCCTCGACCCGGTGTTCACGGCGGAGTTCGCCGACGCGGGATACCTTGCCGACCTGCCTCCGGAGCTCTCCGATGGCATGTTGAAGGGCGCGGTCGATGGGGCCAGCTGGGACGACAAGCTCGTCGTTGCCCCACTGTGGGCAAACACCCAAATCCTCTGGTACCGCAAGTCGATGGCCGAGGCAGCAGGTCTGGACATGACCCAACCGGTCACGTGGGATCAGATCATCGATGCCGCGTCGTCGGAGGGTGGCAAGGTCGGCGTCCAGGCCAACAAGTACGAGGGCTACGTCGTTTGGATCAATGCGCTGCTGCAGGGTGCGGGCGGCGCAATCCTCTCCGACACCGAGGCCGGCGCCGACGCCAAGGTCACTGTCAACAGTGACGCCGGACGCGATGCGGCCAAGGTGATCGCCAAGCTCGCCAAGTCGCCCGCTGCCGAAGCCGACCTGTCGGTGTCGAACGAGGGCACAGTGATCGGTCCGTTCGCCAAGCCCGGCGGCTTCATGGTCAATTGGACGTTCATCTACAACACTGTCAAACCCGACAAGAAGACCTTTGAGGACCTGGGATACGCGCGCTACCCCGAGACGGTCGCGGGCGAAGAGTCCAAGCCCCCGATCGGCGGGATCAACGTCGGAGTCAGCAAGTTCACCGACGACAACGATGCCGCTCTCAAGGCCGTCGAATGCATCACCTCCGAGAAGAACCAGGTGACGTACGCGGTCGAGACGGGGAACATGCCCGCCCGGGAATCGGCGTACCAAGATGCCGAGCTCCGCAAGCAATTCCCTGAGGAGCTGCTGACGCTCTGGCTCAACAGCATCGACACGGCCGGTCCGCGACCGCCGTCACCGTACTGGGGCACGATCGTCGGCGCCGTCCTCAACAAATGGCACCCGGCGAGCTCGGTCGGCGATGGCACGCCGAAACGGTCTGCGTCCTTCATCAAGAACGTTCTCAGCGGCGATGCGCTGCTATGACGAGAGAAGGCAACCATGACTGAGACGGCGACCGCGACTCGCCCGGCGCCCACTGTGACGTCGGACCGCAGCCGCGCGGAGAACCGGTTGGGCTGGCGACTCGTCGCACCCGCAGTGTTCGTGATGCTTCTGGTGACGGCCTACCCGATGTTCCGGGCCCTGTACCTGTCGTTGTTCCAGTACCGCCTGACGGCGCCCGGCGACCGCGAATTCGTGGGCCTGTCCAACTACGTCACTGTGCTCACCGACTCGGTCTGGTGGCGCGACGTGGGCGTCACCGTCTTCATCATGGTGGTGACCGTCGCGGTCGAGCTCGTCATCGGCTTCGCCTTCGCGATGGTGATGCACCGCATCATCTTCGCTCGCGGCGTGGTCCGGACGTCGATCCTCATCCCCTACGGCATCATCACGGTCGTTTCGGCGTTTGCCTGGCAGTTCGCATTCAGCCTGAACAACGGATTCGTCAACGGCTGGCTGCCGGGCATTGGTGCCGACTACAACTGGTTCGGTGGCACATGGTCATCCCTGGTCGCAATCTGCATGTCGGAGATCTGGAAGACCACACCGTTCATGTCGCTGCTGCTGCTGGCCGGCCTGTCGCAGGTTTCGGAGGACATGCTCGAGGCCGCCAAGGTCGACGGAGCGACGTGGTGGCAGCGGCTCTTCAGGGTGATCCTGCCCAATATGAAGGCGGCCATCATGGTCGCCGTGCTCTTTCGGGCACTCGACGCGTTCCGCATCTTCGACAACATCTACATCATGACGAGGGGCGCACAGAGCACCGAGTCGGTCTCATTCCTCACGTACCGCCAGATCATCGAGCAATTCGAGCTCGGCATGGGATCCGCGCTGTCAGTGCTGCTGTTCCTGTCGGTCCTGCTCCTGGCCTTCTTGATCGTGAAGCTGTTCAAAGTGGACTTGGCGTCGGCCCGAGGGGAGTCCTGAGATGAAGCGCATGGGAGTTTCGCACTGGATCGGCGTCGTCGCGATCCTGGTGTGGTGCCTGCTGCCGATCGCCTGGGTGGTGTCGCTGTCTTTCAAGCCCGTTGCCGAAACCGCGGCCGGTAGCCCCCAGTTCCTCCCCAAGGACCCAACGTTCGACGTCTACAAGGACGTGCTCCAGAACGACGACTTCTTGTTGGCTCTTCGTAACTCGTTCGGCATCTCGGTGATCGCCACGGTTCTCTCGGTCTCGATCGCGACCCTGTGCGCCTACGCCATCGCCCGCCTGGACTTCTCCGGCAAACGGCTCGTCCTGACGATTGCCCTCGCGATCGCTATGTTCCCGGTGGTGTCGCTCGTTGGACCACTGTTCGACCAATGGCGCCTGTTCGGCCTGTTCGACACTTGGCCCGGCCTCATCATCCCCTACATGTCCTTCACGCTGCCGCTGGCGATCTGGACCCTGTCGGCCTTCTTCCGCGAGATTCCGTGGGAGATGGAGCAGGCCGCCCAGGTCGATGGCGCGACCGCGTGGCAGGCGTTCCGAAAGGTCATCGTCCCGCTGGCGGCGCCCGGCGTCTTCACCGCGGCGATCCTGACCTTCTTCTTCGCCTGGAACGACTTCGTGTTCGGGATCTCGCTCACGTCGACGACCGCTGCCCGGCCGGTCACCGCCCAGATGGCGTTCTTCGTCGGGCCCGACCAGTTCAACCCGCCCGTGTCGACCTTGGCTGCCGCAGCGGTCATGGTCACGGTGCCGATCATCGTCCTCGTCCTGTTCTTCCAGCGCAAGATCGTTGCCGGACTCACCGCCGGCGCAGTGAAGGGTTGATCCATGGCTGCCATTGAGATGAAAAACATCGTCAAGAAGTACGGCGACGGTTTCCCGGCCGTCAACGACGTCAGCATCGACGTCGCCGACGGAGAGTTCATGATCCTGGTCGGACCGTCAGGCTGCGGGAAGTCAACCCTTCTGCGGATGATCGTCGGGCTCGAGGACATCACGTCGGGTGACATGCTGATCGGCGGTGACCGGGTCAACGACCTGGCCCCGCGCGACCGCAACCTCTCGATGGTGTTTCAGAACTACGCGCTCTACCCGCACCTCACGGTCTACGAGAACATTGCCTTCCCACTCCGGCTGGCGAAGATGAGCGACAAGGAGGTCGACGCCAAGGTCCGCGACGCGAGCAAGACGCTCGACCTCGACGAACACCTGCAGCGCAAGCCCGCCAATCTTTCCGGTGGCCAGCGCCAGCGGGTGGCGATGGGTCGCGCGATCGTGCGCGAAGCCAAAGCTTTCTTGTTCGACGAGCCGCTGTCCAACCTCGACGCCAAGCTCCGCGGCCAGATGCGCACCGAGATCGCCCGCTTGCAGAAGCGGCTCGGCATCACCACGGTCTACGTCACGCACGACCAGACCGAGGCCATGACGTTGGGCGACCGGGTGGCAGTCATGAAGCGCGGCATCCTGCAGCAGCTCGCGACGCCACGCGAGCTCTACGAACAGCCGGTCAACCTCTTTGTCGCGGGTTTCATCGGCTCACCGCCGATGAACTTCCTGCCGGCCACCGTGGAAGGCAATCGAGTCACCCTGCCGTTCGGCACGTTCACGATCCCCGATGCCAAGGCCGAGAAGACCGACGGCAAGGGCCTGCTGATGGCCGGAATCCGACCCGAGCACTTCGAGGACGTGTCGGTCATCGAGCCCGGATCGGTCGACCAGGCCCGCACGTTCCAGGCGCACATCGACGTCCGGGAGTGGCTCGGCGACCAGCAGTACGCGTATGTCCCCTATGAGGCCGAGGCCGAGGTGCAGGACCAGCTCAAGCAGCTGGCTCGCGAAGCCGACAGCGACTCGTTGCGCACGCAGCTCGTCGTCTCGCTCGACTCCGACAGCAAGGTCAAGGAGGACGACGACGCCACGCTGTTCATCGACACCGACAAGATGCACCTGTTCGACCCGTCGACCGGGGACAACCTCACGGTGGGGCTCTAGGCGCAGGTCAACGCTTGCGCTTGCCCTTGCGGGTGACGGCGTCCATGACCTCGGCGTTCCACTCGTGCTCGCGAATCAGTCGATAGCGCTCGCATGCGACGCGCAGGTAGGCCTCGGCGGGTCGCTCATCCTTGCCGCGGACTCCGGCGTCCTCGATCATCTGCACGACAGGCTGGAACTCCTCGGCATACCAACGCTGCGCCATCGTCGTCTTGTCCATGTAGGCGCCCTCGGCGTGCATCGCGCGCGCGGCCCAGGCCTCGACCGTCTCGGCGATGACGCCGTAGTCGAACGGGTCGTTGACGGCCACCGCCGCCCTGGCCTCGCCCGTGAAAGGGACGCGCTCGAGCATGAGCCGCCGCCAGTACTTCAGTTCGAGATCGGACCGCGCGCCGATGCCGACCGGCGCGAGGAACGTGTCGATGCCGGTCACCTGAGCCTCGATGACGTCGAGACCGAGGCTCCTGGCGACAGACACGCGATGGTGCCCGTCGCGGACGAAGTAGTAGTCACCGATCTGGTAGACGTCGATGGGCGGAATGGCCTCGCCGGTCCGGCTGGCGCGGGACAGCCGCTCCCAGCGTTGGCGGCTGACGGTCGACGTGGGCCTGAACCGGCGGTCGAAGTCGCGGACCTTGTCGACCGACCCCACGATCGCGTCGAGGGGAATGACCTTGGTGCCGCGGTAGCTCTCGGCCTTGCGTCCCAGCGCCTCCACCACGTCGTCGAACGACATCGACTGGACGACGTCGGCGGTGTCGTTGCGCAGGCGGGCAGCCAGTCCTGACAGGACCTGGTGTCGCCTCGCCCGCATGAAGTCGCTCTCGGCGTCGACCCTGGCCGAGCCGGAATCCCCCATCATCTCAACCCCGCCTCCCCGTCGTGACGACCGTGGCCGCCGATGCCGGCTCGATGTCGAGGACATGCCATGGGATCACGTTGCGGATCGTCGTGGGTCCGACCTCCCGGTCGGGCTTGTGCATTCCGTATGGATGGATGTGGCCGTGCAGGTGCCATGCCGGCCGCAGCTTCTCGAGAACACCGTGCAACGCCGAGATGCCCACGTGACACCGGTCAGGCTCGTCGCCCAGCCCGAGCGGGGGCGCGTGGGTCAGCAGTACGTCGACCGGTCCGCCGCGGCGGGCGTCCTTCACGAGTCGGCGCGCACGGCGGTCATACTCGCGCTGCGTGTACTGGTGCAGGCCGTCGTTGTAGCGGACGCACCCACCGAGCCCGGCGATCCGTAGCCCACCGACGGTCAGCACCCGCCCGTCGAGATTCTCCAGGCCTTGTGGCCCCACGCCATCTGCGGTGCTCGGATCGTGGTTGCCGGGCACGAAGGCTGCCGGGGCGTCGACCATCGAGACGAGCGTCTCGAGATAGCTCCACGGCAGGTCGCCGGCAGCAAGCACGAGGTCGACGCGCAGGTCGCGCACCCGCGACGACATCGCGGAGACCTCCTCGTCGGCGACCACCAGTACGCGGACCATGGTCTCGACATTAGCGCGGGTCGGGCCGAGTGACCCCTTCAGCCTTGGCCTGCTTCGCGAGCCCAGCGAGCCTTGTCCTCCTCGATCCGCTTGCCAAGGAAGAAGGCGCCGAACCACAACGCGGCGAAGATCGCGCCGATGAAGAACATGATCGTGACGAGGAAGCCGAGCCCGATCGCGCCGACCTGGATCGCGTGGCCGACCAGGTACGCCTGGGGGCGCCGCAGCGCGCCGGCGGTCAGGATGCACAGCAGCGCCAGTCCGAGCCCGGACACGAGTGCCAGCGGCTTGCTGACGTCCTCAACCGAGATCATGACCGGCACGGCCAGCCCCAGGATCACGGCCTCGAGCGTCAGCATCGCGGCGCACATACCTCTCATGCGCAGAGTCCGCTCATGCCGGTGTACCTCCGAACAGCACCCGCGCCTCACCGACCGTGATGACCGATCCGGTGACCAGGACGCCGCCGCTGCCGATCGCGTCCTCGTTGCTCTCGGCCGAGTCGGCCATGCCCACTGCCCGCTCGATCGCGTCATCCAGCCGAGGCGCGAGGATCACCCGCTCGGCGCCGAAGATGTCCTCGGCGAGCTCGGCGAGCTCGGCGGCCGGCATCGACCGCGGTGTGCTGTTCTGCGTGCACACGATCTCGGCCATGACCGGCTCGAACGTCCGCAACATCTCCTCGACGTCCTTGTCGGCCATGACTCCGACGACGCCGATCAGCGGGCTGAACGTGAACGCATCCTGCACTGCTTCCACCGTCGCCTGGGCGCCGTGCGGGTTGTGCGCCGCGTCGAGCATCACGGTGGGGCTTCGACGTACGACTTCCAGTCGTCCCGGCGACGTGACCTGGGCGAATGCCTCACGGACGAGGTCGGGGTCGAGCTCCTTGGTGCCGGTGAACGCCTCGACGGCGGCCAGCGCGTACGCCGCGTTGTGAGCCTGGTGCGCACCGTGCAGCGGCAGGAAGATGTCGGAGTACGTCGAGGCGACGCCCTGCAGGTCGATCTGTTGGCCGCCGATCGCCGTGGTGCGGTGGTTGACGCCGAAGTCCACACCCTCGCGCAGCGCGATCGCGCCGACGTCGACCGCACGCCGCATGAGGACGTCCATGACGGCCTCCTGCTGCTCCGCGATGACGACGTGAGAGCCGGGCTTGATGATGCCGGCCTTCTCGACCGCGATGATCTCGGGGCGGTCGCCAAGGTAGCGCTCGTGATCGACGCCGATCGGCGTGATGACCGCGACCTGGCCGTCGGCGACGTTCGTCGCGTCCCACGATCCGCCCATGCCGACCTCGACGACGGCAGCATCGACGGGTGCGTCGGCGAATGCCGCGAAGGCCATCGCCGTGATCATCTCGAAGAACGACAGCGGGTGCTCAGAAGAGTCGTCGACGATCTGGGCGTATGCCGCCACATCCGCGAACGCGTCGACGAACAGGTCTTCGGACAGCGGGACACCGTCGAGGCAGATGCGCTCGGTCATGGACTGCAGGTGTGGGCTGGTGAAGCGGCCCGTCCGCAGGTCGAGGGCACGCAGCAGCGCGTCGACCATGCGGCTCGTGGACGTCTTGCCGTTGGTGCCCGTGAGGTGGATGACCGGGTATGCCCGTTGGGGGTCACCGAGCAACCGGCAGACCGCAGCGATCCGGTCGAGGGACGGCTCGAGACGTGTCTCGGGCCACCGGCCGAGAAGCGCGCGCTCGACCTCCGCGTAGGTGGGTGTCATCGCCACCCATTGTCGCAGGGCTTCACCGAAGGCTGAGGGGAGCCACCTTTGTCACATTTTGTCGGTGCATTACGTCATGATGTTGTCACCGTGTTTCGCGTCCCGATCGGACGCCCACCCGAGGAGAATTTCATGAACCGCCAGATCGCGGGCTGGATCGCCCACAGCTGGGCCAAATGGGTCACCCTGGTTGTCTCACTGGTCGTTATCGGCATCATGACCGTGCTGGGCTTCAAGCTCACCGGCGTCCAGGAGAACGACGTCGCCGCCTGGCTGCCTGGCGACGCCGAGTCGACCAAGGTCATCCAGAAGTCATCAGCGTTCTCCGACCCGGACAGCGCTCCAGCCGTCGTGCTCTATGTCCGCGACTCGGGCATCACACCGGCCGACTTCGCCAAGGCCAAGGCCGACGTCGCAGCGTTTGCGAAGGTCGACCTTGTCGCCGACAAAGTCGTCGGGCCGATTCCTTCCGAGGACGGCAAAGCCCTGCAGGTCATTCCGACCGTCATCATGGATGAGGACGGCTGGGACAAGCTCCCCGGCGCCGTCAAGGACATCCGTGCGGTTGCAGAAAAGAATGCCGGCGGGCTCGACGTCAAGATCGCTGGGCCTGCGGCGCTGGGCGCCGACCAGGCCGAGGCATTCGCCGGCATCGACGGCATCCTGTTGCTGTCGGCTCTCGGTGTGGTCGTGGTCCTCTTGCTCCTGACCTATCGCAGTCCAGTGCTGTGGCTCATCCCGCTGCTCTGCGGCCTGTTCAGCGTCCTGACCGCCCAAGGTGTGGTCTACGTGTTGGCCACGGGCTTCGGTCTCACGGTCAACGGCCAGAGCGCCGCGATCCTCAGCATCCTGACGCTTGGCGCGGGCATCGACTACGCGCTGCTGCTCGTCGCCCGATATCGCGAGGAGCTGCGGCACTACGAGAACCGCCACGAAGCGATGGCGCATGCGTTGCATCGTGCCGGACCGGCCATCATCGCCAGTGGTGCGACAGTCATCGTCGGCCTGCTGTGTCTGATGTTTGCCCAGATGAACTCCACCAGCAGCATGGGCCCGGTCACCGCGGCCGGCATCGTGGTCGCCCTGATCATGATGATGGTCCTCCTGCCGGCCCTGCTGGTGATCTTCGGCCGCTGGGTGTTCTGGCCATTCATCCCGCACTTCGGCGACCCGGAGCGCAACGAGTCCGGCATCTGGGGACGCGTCGGTCGGGGCATCAGCAAGCGGCCACGGTTCGTCTGGATCGTGACCGCGGCGATCCTCGGAGCGTTCTCGCTGGGGATCTTCCAGCTCGACGCCAACGGTATGACCAACGAGGACAGCTTCACCAAGACCCAGCCGTCCATCACAGCCGACAAGGAGTTGTCCAAGCACTTCGATGGCGGCGCCGGTTCGCCTGTCGCAGTCGTCGCCAACACGGACCAGGCCGACGCGGTCAAGACCGCGTTCGCCTCGGTCAAGGGCATCGACCCGGCCAGCGTGCAGGTCAAGGGCGACGCCAAGGGCATCTCCTACCTCGAGGGCACGCTGACGTCGTCGCCGGATTCGACCGAGGCATTCGACACGGTCGACCGGGTACGAGACGCCGTGCACAAGGTGCCTGGAGCCGACGCACTGGTCGGCGGCAACACCGCGGTCAACAAGGACATCCAGTCCGCCTCGTCGGCCGACAACAAGCTGATCATCCCGATCGTGCTGATCGCGGTGTTCATCATCCTGGCGCTGCTGCTGAGAGCTCTCGCTGCACCGCTGATCCTGCTCGTCACGGTCGTGCTGTCGTTCGGCGCGGCCATGGGCATCGGAGCGCTCGTGTTCCGGCACGTCTTTGACTTCGCCGGCGCGGACTCCTCGTTCCCGCTGTTCGCATTCGTGTTCCTGGTGGCGCTGGGGATCGACTACAACATCTTCCTCATGACACGAGTGCGTGAAGAGGCGTTGCAGAAGGGCACTCGACGCGGAGCGCTGATCGGGCTCGGAGCCACGGGCGGGGTCATCACCTCGGCGGGACTCGTCCTGGCCGGCACGTTCGCCGCGCTGGGTTCGATCCCGGTCGTGTTCCTCGCTGAGCTCGGCTTTGTCGTGGCGGTCGGCGTCCTGCTCGACACGATCATCGTGCGCTCGGTGCTCGTGACCGCGCTCAACCTGGACATCGGTCGCCACATCTGGTGGCCGAGCCAGCTCGCCAAGAAGGAGGACGTCCCGGTCAGCCAGGCCGGCGACGACGCGATCAAGTCCTCCATCAACGCCTAGCACCAGCGGTCGGCGTCGCAGGTCACCTCGGTGGCCCGCGACGCCGATGCTGGTTGCTGCACACCCCCACCTAGACTTGCCTGCTGTGAACACAGTCCCGGAGAAGCCCGTCCTCGAAGGCCTCGAGGCCACCTGGTCCGCCCGCTGGGCTGAGCTGGGCACCTACACGTTCGATCGCACGAAGACCCGCGAAGAGATCTTCTCGATCGACACTCCCCCGCCGACCGTCTCGGGCTCCCTGCACGTCGGCCACGTGTTCTCCTACACGCACACCGATCTCATCGCGCGCTATCAGCGCATGCGCGGCAAAGAGGTCTTCTACCCGATGGGGTGGGACGACAACGGGCTGCCGACCGAGCGGCGGGTCCAGAACTTCTATGGCGTGCGCTGCGATCCCTCGTTGCCGTACGACCCCGACTTCACACCGCCGGAGAAGCCAGACGCCAAGAAGCAGGTGCCGGTCAGCCGGCGCAACTTCGTCGAGCTGTGCAACGAGCTCGTCGAGGAGGACGAGAAGGTCTTCGAGCAGCTCTGGCGCACGTTCGGCCTCAGCGTCGACTGGTCGCAGCAGTACACGACGATCGGCGACGAGTCCCAGACCGTGTCGCAGCGCGCGTTCCTGCGCAACGTTGCCCGCGGCGAGGCGTACCAGCAGGACGCGCCGACCCTGTGGGACGTGACCTATCAGACCGCTGTCGCGCAGGCCGAGCTCGAGGCACGCGAATATCCCGGCGCCTATCACCGGGTCGCCTTCCACGGGGTCGACTCCCCCGTCATCATCGAGACGACTCGGCCCGAGCTCGTCGCGGCGTGTGTCGCGCTGATCGCCCACCCCGACGACGAGCGATACCAGCCGCTGTTCGGCACGACCGTGACGTCGCCGCTCTACGGTGTCGAGGTGCCGGTCGTCGCACATACGCTGGCCGATCCCGAGAAGGGGTCCGGCATCGTCATGTCCTGCACGTTCGGCGACCTCACCGACGTCCAGTGGTGGCGCGAGCTGCAGCTGCCCAACCGTACGATCATCGGCCGCGACGGCCGCGTGCTGCGCGAGACACCCTCGTGGGTCACCGGCGACGGTGTCGCCCGCTACGAGGAGATCGCCGGCAAGACGACGTTCTCGGCCCGCGAAGCGGTTGTCGCCGCATTGCGCGACAGTGGCGACCTCGACGGTGAGCCGACCCCGACCCAGCGCATGGCCAACTTCTACGAGCGGGGCGACAAGCCGCTCGAGATCGTCTCGACCCGCCAGTGGTACATCACCAATGGCGGCCGCAACGCCGACCTGCGCCAGGAGCTCGTGGCCCGCGGCGACCAGATCGACTGGGTGCCGGCCTACATGCAGTCGCGCCTGACCAACTGGATCGAAGGGCTCAACGGCGACTGGCTGGTCTCACGCCAGCGCTTCTTCGGCATTCCGTTCCCGGTCTGGTACCGCCTCGATGGCGACGGCGAGCCTGACTACGACAACCCGATCTTCGCCGACGAGGCGAGCCTGCCGATCGACCCGGCCTCGCAGGCGCCGCCGGGCTTCACCGAGTCGCAGCGCGGCGAGCCCGGTGGATTCCTCGCCGATCCGGACGTCCTCGACACGTGGGCGACGTCGTCGCTGACGCCGCAGATCATCTGCGGCTGGGAGCGCGACCCGGACCTGTTCGCCCGGACGTTCCCGATGGACCTGCGCCCCCAGGGTCACGACATCATCCGCACCTGGCTCTTCTCGTCGATCGTCCGCGCTCACCTCGAGCACGGCGTCGCGCCATGGACGCACGCGGCCCTGTCGGGCTTCGTGGTCGACCCCGACCGCAAGAAGATGAGCAAGTCCAAGGGCAATGTCGTCGTCCCCGACGAGATCCTCGACAAGTACGGCGCCGACGCCGTCCGCTGGCGCGCGGCCGGTGCTCGGCCCGGCGCTGACTCGCCGTTCGACGAGGCGCAGATGAAGGTCGGCCGTCGCCTCGCGATGAAGGTCCTCAACGCCAGCAAGTTCGTGCTCGCCTCCGAGGAGGCGTACGGCCTCGGCGCGGGCGCTGGCGATCTCGACCCGGCCCGCGTCACCGAGGCCATCGACCTGGCGATGCTCAGCCGCCTGCGGCTCGTCGTCGACGAGGCCACGGCCCGCTTCGAGGACTACGACTACGCCACCGCGCTCGAGGTCACCGAGAAGTTCTTCTGGGACTTCTGCGACGACTATCTCGAGCTGGTCAAGGAGCGTTCGCGCCGCGACGACGCCGCCGGCCGGTCGGCCAGGAGCGCCTTCGTGCTCGCCCTGTCGGTCCAGCTGCGCCTGCTGGCGCCGTTCCTGCCGTACGTGACCGAGGAAGTCTGGTCGTGGTGGCAGGAGGGTTCGATCCACCGTGCCGCGTGGCCGGCCAACGACGTCGACCTGACGACGGGCAACCAGGATCCGGCGCTCCTGAGCTCGGCCGCGACGGTCCTGGCCGACATCCGCGGTGCGAAGTCGACCGCCAAGGTCAGCCAGAAGACCGAGATCAGCAGCCTGACGATCAGCGCCGCCAAGGAGAAGCTCGACCTCGTACGCCTGGCAATCGCCGACGTCCTCGCGGCCGGTCGCGTTGTCGCGGAGCCGACCTACGTCGCCGACGAGGCAGTCGACGGGTTCACCGTCGACGCGACGCCAGCGCTCGTCGACTGATCGCCGCCGCCTGACCCTCATCCCTCGGTACGCCGCAGCGGATGAGGCACTTCAGCATGCCCATTTCCCTCCGACTACCTGATGCCACAGGCTGACTCCCACACAAAACCGCATCAAACCTTGACAAAGCCACACATTCGGGCATTTGATGTACCCGTGACGCACGTCACGGCGACGTGTCCCGCTTCCTCAAGGAGTCCACATGTCCAACTTCACGCCCAGCGGCGACTGGCGACGGCCTGCGCGCCAACATCCAGCGCTTCGGCGCCAAGCTCGCCGGCATGGTCATGCCCAACATCGGCGCGTTCATCGCCTGGGGCCTGATCACCGCCCTGTTCATCCCCGATGGCTGGATCCCCAACAAGGACCTCGCGGAACTGGTCGGCCCGATGATCACGTTCCTGCTGCCGCTCCTGATCGGCTTCACCGGCGGCAAGCTGGTTCACGGGCACCGCGGTGGCGTGGTCGGTGCGGTCGCCACGATGGGCGTCATCGTCGGCGCGGATGTGCCGATGTTCCTCGGCGCCATGATCATGGGCCCGCTCGCCGCATGGATCATCAAGCAGTTCGATGAGGCGATCGAGGGCAAGGTCAAGCCCGGTTTCGAGATGCTGATCGACAACTTCTCCGCCGGCATCGTCGGCGCGGCGCTGGCGGTCGCTGGCCTCAAGGGCGCAGGACCGGTCGTCGAGAAGCTCACCGAATGGCTCGGCAACGGCGTGGAGACGCTGGTCGACAACAACCTCCTCCCGCTCGCCTCGGTCGTCATCGAGCCGGCCAAGGTCCTGTTCCTCAACAACGCGATCAACCACGGCGTGCTCACCCCCCTGGGTGCCATCGAGGCCGAAAGAAGCCGGCAAGTCGGTCCTGTTCATGCTCGAGTCCAACCCCGGACCCGGCCTCGGCATCCTGCTGGCGTACTGGTTCTTCGGACCCCGGTCACTGCGTCCGACCGCACCCGCGGCCATCATCATCCACTTCTTCGGCGGCATCCACGAGATCTACTTCCCGTACGTCCTGATGAAGCCCAAGATGATCCTCGCGGCGATCCTCGGTGGCGCCGCCGGCATCGCGACGTTCCAGCTCACCAACGCAGGACTCGTCGCGTCGCCCTCACCCGGCAGCATCTTCGCGTACTTCATCCAGACGCCGAAGGGCTTCGGCAACTACGCCGGGATGATCTCCGGAGTCGTCGTCGCCACTGCGGTGTCGTTCATCGTCGGCGCGATGCTGCTTGGCTTCGGCCGCGGGAGCGACGATTCTGAAGTCGCCGAAGACACGACTCTCCAGGAGGCCTGAACATGACCACAACCATCAACGCAGCGGACGTCAAGAAGCTCGTCGTCGCGTGCGACGCGGGAATGGGCAGCAGCGTGATGCTGGCGAGCACCCTCAAGGGGCAGCTCAAGAAGACCGGCATCACGGTCACCCATACGCCGGTCAGCGCATATCCCGGCCGATGCCGACGTCGTGATCTGCCACCAGTCGCTGGCCGAGCGTGCGCGCTCGAGCGCGCCGGGCAAGCCCGTGGTGACGTTCCAGGTGTTCCTCGGCGACCCCGCCGTCAACGCGCTGGTCAAGACGCTGAAGGACGGCGGCGACGTCAGTGGCTGAGCTGCTCACGGCCGGCGCGATTCGCCTCGAGGCGGCCGCGACCTCGGCCGAGGAAGCCATCCGGGTGACCGGTGGCGTCCTCGTCGAGGTCGGCGCCGTCGCCGAGTCGTACGTCGACGCGATGCTGGCTCGAGAGCAGTCGGTCTCGACCTACATGGGCGAGGGCTTCGCCATTCCCCACGGCACCGTCGAGAGCAAAGACACGGTGCAGCGCAACGCGCTGTCGTTCGTTCGATTCCCCGACGGCGTCGACTGGAACGGCAACGACGTACGAGTCGCCATCGGCATCGCGGCTGTCGGCGACGACCACATCGGCATCCTGTCCAAGCTCGCCATGATCCTGGTCGACCCCGACCAGGCCAAGCAGTTGCGCGAGGCGTCGGACACCGACACGGTGCTGGCCCTCCTGCAACCCTCTGAAGGAGAAGACATTTCATGAAGGTGGTGCGTTTCTACGCCCCGGGCGACCTGCGATACGAGGACGCTGACGAACCGACCCCCGGACCCGATGAGGTCAAGATCAAGGTCTGGGCGACCTCGACGTGCGGCACGGACGTCAAGATCTTCGGCGCAGGCCACCAGAACCTCGACCCGCCCCGCGTCATCGGCCACGAGATCGCCGGCGAAGTCGTCGAGGTCGGGTCAGCGGTCGACGGCTGGCAACCCGGTGATCGGGTCCAGGTCATCGCCGCCGTGCCGTGCGGGGAGTGCGAGGAATGCACCCACGGCAAGATGTCGGTCTGCCCCAACCAGGTCTCGATGGGCTACCAGTTCGACGGCGGATTCGCGGAGTACATGATCGTCCCGCGTGCGGTGCTCAAGGTCGACGGCCTCAACCGCATCCCCGAAGGGCTGAGCTATGCGGAGGCCTCGGTGGCCGAGCCCTTCGCTTGCGCGATCAACGCTCAGACACTCGCGCGCGTCGGGGAGGGCGACGACGTCGTCGTGGTGGGCTCCGGCCCGATCGGCTGCCTGCACGTACGCCTCGCAAGGGCCAACGGGGCTCGCCGCATCACGCTGATCGAGCTCAACCGTGCACGCCTCGAACAGGCCGCGGGCATCGTCAAGCCGGACGAGACGATCTGCGCCGGCGAGGTGGACGTCGTCGAGGCAGTCATGGACCTCACCAACGGTCGCGGAGTCGACGTCGCCATCACTGCGACGGCCGCCGGCATCGCACAGGAGCAGGCGGTTCAGTACGCCGCACGGCAGGGACGCATCAGCTTCTTCGGCGGCCTGCCCAAGGACAAGCCCACGATCACCCTCGACTCCAACCTCGTGCACTACCGCGAGCTGACGATCGTGGGCGCCAACGGGTCGTCACCGGCCAACAACAAGGACGCGCTCGACCGCATCGCCACCGGCGCCGTTCCGGTCCTCGATCTCATCACCCACCGGTTGCCGCTGATCGACGTGCCGAAGGCCATCGACATCGTTCGCAGCGGCGAGGGGATCAAGGTCACGATCGAGCCCCAGCAGTAGTCACCCAGCAACCTCCGCGAGTGGCGCAGGATGGTTGGATTTGCCCGCTGCAAACCAACCACTCTGCGCCACTCGCGGAGGTCATGTTGTCAGGACAGGTGCGACGGCGGCCGCCTCACGGGCCTCGGCAGGACCCTTGGCGGCCAGGGCGGCGTGCGCGGCGGCCTGGCAGGCATCCCTGCTGACGCCGGCCAGCGTTGCGCCAACGAGCGGCGCAGCGGTAGCCGCCGCCGACAGGGAGCTGACCCCGAGCCCGGCCAACACGCAACCGAGCTGCGGATCGGCCGCCGCCTCGCCACATACACCGACGGGCTTGCCCGCCTCCAGACCTGCCTCGGCCACCCGCTCGATGAGCGCCAGGAGCGCCGGCTGCCACGGATCGGTCAGACGCGACAGCGAGGGCGCCATGCGATCCGCTGCGAAGGCGTACTGGCTCAGGTCGTTGGTGCCGATCGAGACGAAGTCGACATGGCGAAGTATGCGGTCCGCGAGGAGCGCGGCGCTGGGGATCTCGATCATGACGCCGGGCACCAGACCACGTTCGCGCACCTTCGCGCCGAACCACTCGGCCTCGTCCTCGGTGGCAACCATCGGCGCCATGACCCACACCGGCGCGGCCGAGTCCTTGGCGGCGAGCGCGATGGCATCGAGCTGCCGGTCCATGAGTCCCTCGTCGCGCAGGCCGAGTCGCATGCCGCGTACGCCGAGCGCCGGGTTTGGCTCGTCCTTGATCGTGGCGAAGCTGACGGGCTTGTCCGACCCGGCGTCGAGCGTACGGATCACGACCTTGCGCTCGCCCATCGCGGCGAACACCTCACCGTAGATGGCTGCTTGCTCCTCAACCGTGGGCTCGACATCGCGGTCGAGGAAGCACAGCTCGGTGCGGAACAGGCCCACACCCTGGACCTGGGTCTCGGCAGCCTTGCGCGCACCTGCGCCGTCCTGGACGTTCGCGAGGATGTCGACGATATGTCCGTCCGACGTGGCGCCGGGACCGCGCCACGACGCGGCGGCGGCGCCGAAGGCGGCAGCGGCCTCGACGCGCTCACGGACGAGGGCAGCATCAGGATCGAGGATGACTTCGCCGGTCGAGCCGTCGACGAGCACCGCTGTGCCCTCGGCGATGTCGTCCAGGCCGTCCGTGCCGACGACGCAAGGAATGCCGAGCTGACGGGCGATGATCGTGGTGTGGCTCGTGGCGCCGCCCAGGGACGTCGCGATCGCGGCGATTGACGCCGGGTCGAGGCCAGCCGTGTCAGCGGGTGCAAGATCGTCCGCGCACAGCACCGACTCGACTTCGGGCGTCGGAATGCCCGGCTCGGGCTGACCCGTGAGCTCGGCGACGACACGATCGCGGATGTCCTGAAGGTCCGTCACCCGCTCGGCCATCAGTCCACCTGCAGCGGCGAACATCGCGCTGAGCTCCTCGATCGCCCCGGCAGTCGACGCGCATATGCCCATGCCTTCGCCGAGCCGCTTCTGCACGAGTGCGACGAGACCCCGGTCGCGAGCCAGCGAGGACGTGGCCATGAGGACCTCTGCGGCGGCTCCGCTGGCCTGACCTGCACGGGTGGCGAGGCGATCGGCAACGACAGTGGCCGCTTCGCTGAAACGCGTGGCACCCGCTTCCGGGTCGAGGCTCTCCTCATTGCGCGGGAGGTCCGGGCGGGGCATGGGGCGGACGACCGGCCCGACGCCGATTCCCGGGACCACGCCATTGCCGTGCAGAATCGTCGACGACATTTCGCTCCTTCAGCGATGCGGAGGGAGTGCCACTCTCCCCCAAGGTGTTGCTTGACTTTACACGCATTCGGACGTAAAACAATACGTACAGGTGGCAAAAACCACATAAACCCACTTCGTAGTCGTCATCATTCGACCACCAAGCGAGGAGCGCCGTGTACGCCGCAGAACGCCAGCAGCTTCTCGCCGAGAGACTGCACCAGGACGGCCGGCTGGCCGTCATCGATCTGGCCGAGGAGCTGGATGTCAGCAGCGAGACGATTCGCCGCGATCTCGCCGTCCTCGAGCGAGACGGCTTGGCCCAGCGCGTGCACGGCGGAGCCGTCGCGGCGCGGGCGCTGACGATCCTCGAACCGGGACTCGCGCAGCGCACCACCACGAATGCCGAGCAGAAGGAACGCATCGCCCATGAGGCGGCTGCGTTCCTCCCGGAGGCCGGCGGGAGCATCGTCCTCGATGCGGGTACGACCATCAGCCACCTGGTCGACACGATCCCGCTCGACCACCCGCTGACCGTGATCACGCATTCGATCCCGACGGCGTCCAAGCTCACCGCCATCCCGTCGGTCAACCTGCACCTCCTCGGTGGCCGGGTTCGAGGCGTGACGGCCGCGGCGGTCGGGCAGTCCACCGTCGACGCCCTCGCCTCCGTCCAGGTCGATGTCTGCTTCCTCGCGACCAACGCCGCATCGGCTCATCACGGCCTGAGCACGCCTGACAGCGAGGAGGCGGCGGTCAAGCGCGCACTCGCGAAGTCGGCCCACAAGGTCATCGCCTTGTTCGACTCCTCGAAGTTCTCCGCCGAGCACGTCTTTGCGTTCGCGTCCTATGACGACCTCGATGTCGTGATCACCGACAAGGACGCCAGCCAGAAGGATGTCGATGCACTGCGGGAGCACGGCGTCGAGGTCGTGCTGGCGTGATCGTCACCCTCACCCCCAACCCGAGCATCGACCGCACGATCGAGCTGTCGGAGCCCCTCGAACGCGGTGGGGTGATCCGCTCTGTCACGGCCCATGACGAGGCCGGCGGCAAGGGCGTCAACGTGGCTCAGGTCGTGCGCAAGGGCGGCCATCTGGCGGTCGCTGTGCTTCCGGGAGACCACGACGATCCATTGCTGACCCGCCTGCGTGAGCTCGGAGTGACGCACCGCGCCGTGCCGACCGGAGCGGCGTCCCGGGTCAACCTGACACTGGCCGAGGCCGATGGGGTCACGACGAAGGTGAACGCGCCGGGCCCCGAGCTCACGCCCGACCAGCTCGACCAGCTCATCCACGAGGTCGCCCGGGAAGCGGTTGGTGCGCGCTGGGCGGTCCTGAGCGGCTCATTGCCACCGGGGGTCGATGCTGGGTGGTACGCCGACGTGATCGACGGGATCCACGGCGACGGTCTCCGGATCGCCGTCGACACCTCGGGTGAGTCGCTCCGCAAGACGCTTGACCGGGCCGCAGACCGGATCGACCTGATCAAGCCCAACTCCGATGAGCTCGGTGAGCTGCTCGACGTACCTGCCTCGATGTTCGAGGGAGATCCGCAGACCGCGTTCGAGACCGCACGGCCGCTGCTGGATCGCGGCGTTGGCGAGATCCTGTTGACCCTCGGCAGCAAGGGGGCATTGCTCCTGAGCCACGATGGCGTCCGGTTGGCCGCGGCTCCGGCCATCGTCGCCCGCAGCACGGTGGGCGCGGGCGACTCCGCGCTCGCGGGCTACCTGATCGGTGCGCTCGAGTCTGCCGACGCGGACGGCCGACTCGCGCTGGCTGTCGCGTACGGCAGCGCGGCCGCGTCATTGCCGGGCTCGATGATGCCTGGCCCCGACGACCTGCCGCCGCTCCCTGAGGTCGTACGCGTCTAGTGCGACTCGGTCCAGCGCTCGCTCTGGGTCAGCCAGAACAGGTATGCGAGAGCCGGGACGACGATGACACCGGCGAGACCGACGACCACGAGCAACCCGGCAAGCGTCGCGTCAGCTCCGGCCGCTGCTGAGATCTTGACCTCGTCGACCAGCATCCATGGGTACTGCGCGACTCCCCAGCCGATCACGACCGCTGCCACCGCGGCGACCGCTCCGATCCGCGCGGGCGCATAGCGCCGGCGATACAACAGGATGAGCGTGGCGAGCCCCGCGAGGGCGGACAGGACGATGAGCGGCGCGGCCGGTCCGAGCAACCGATCGCTGAGCGTCGGCGAGTCATGCTTGATCGGGACCAGAGCCGCGAACACGACGATGCCGGTGACGATGCCGACCCCGATCGTACGAATGCGCAGTGTCTCGCTCAGCGCGTCATGCTTCGATCGAGTGGCGTCAGCCGTCAGGAAGACGCCGGCGAGGAACGCGCACGTGCCGACGGCGATCAGCCCGCCGAACAGCGAGGTCGGATGGAGCCACGAGCTGAGCTGATCGCCGTTGCCCTCGGCCGGCACCCGGCCCGAGGCGACAGCACCCGCGGCCGCGCCGAGGAAGAACGGCGTGATCAGCGATGACCCGGCGAACACCACCCCGAAGAGTCGGGCCTGCGCGAGGGTCGCGGAGTACTTGCGGAACGCGAAGCTCGCGCCGCGCAGGACGATGCCGACCAGCGCGAGGGCGAGCGGCAGCGTGAGCGTCGTGGTCGCGGCGGCGAACGTCTCAGGGAAGCCGGTCCACCAGATGACCAGGATGTAGATCAGCCACACGTGGTTGGCCTCCCACACCGGACCGATGCTGTGGTCGATCAACGCGCGCAGCTCACCGCCGCGCTCCGATCCCCCGGCGGTGAGGTCGAAGAACCCGGAGCCGAAGTCGGCGCCGCCGAACAGGGCGTACAGCAGGATGCCCGCGAACATCGCGATCGCGACGACGACTGCCAGGCTCATCGCGCACCCGCCTCCTCGACGGACGCTGAGCCTGGACCGTACGGACTCGGCAGGTCCTCGTCGCCGGCGCGCCATCGCCGGGCCATCGAGCGGAGCACGATGAAGGCCCCGATCGTCATGCCGATGTAGACCACGACCGCAGCGGCATAGCTCCACCACAGCCCCGCGCTCTGGCTGGCCGCATCCTCGGTCCGCAGGATGCCCCAGACGACCCACGGCTGCCGCCCCACCTCGGTGGCGATCCAGCCGGCCTCCATCGCGAGGATCGCGAGGGGACCAGCGATGACCGCACCGCGCAGGAACCAGCGCTTGAGCAGCAGGTCGTGCCCTCGCCAACGCGCCAGCCAGAACAGCACCACGACGATCGCCAGCAAGGTGCCGATGCCGACCATCGACTGGAACGCCAGGTGCGTGATGTTGACCGGCGGCTGGTCGGCTGCCGGAATCGTGTCGAGCCCCGGGACCGGCTTGTCGAACGAGTTCCGGGCGATGAGCGACCCGATCCTGGGGATGTCGATCGCGCCATGGACCTGGCCGTCGATCAGGACCCCACCGAGACGCAGCGGCGCCGGCTGCTCGGTGGTCGTCGCGAGCTCGAACGCCGCGAGCTTCGACGGCTGCGTCTCACCGACGCGGAGACCCAGCACATGGCCGATGAACGGCTGCACGATCGCCGCGACGGTTGCGAACACGAACGGCACCGTGAAGCCGAGCCTGTGGTGCGCGTCCACGCGACCCTTGAGCATTCCGGCGGCATAGACGCCCGCGACGACGAAGCCGACCACCATGAACGCGGCGAACCACATGTGAGCGAACTGCAGCCATACGCCGTCGTTGAACATCGCTCGCCACGGGTTGACGTCGGTGACCTCACCGTCGACGAGCTTGAACCCGGTGGGGTTGTTCATCCAGGCGTTGACCGAGATGACGCAGAACGTGCCGACGACGCCCGCGATGCCCATCGGGATCAGCATCGCGAGGTGGCGGCGGGGCGGCATGCGGTCCCAGCCGTAGAGGTAGATGCCGAGGAAGATCGCCTCGACGAAGAACGACAATCCCTCGAACGCGAACGGCAGTCCGAGGACATCGCCGAACTTCCCCATCAGCCCGGGCCACAAGATGCCCATCTCGAAGCTGAGGACCGTGCCCGAGACCGCACCGATCGCGAACAGCACCGCCGAGACCTTGGCCCAACGCTTCGCCAGACCCAGCGCGACCGGATCGTCACGCACGATGCCGCGACGGTGGACGACATAGATCATCGTCGGAAAGGCGACCCCGAAGCAGGCGAGGATGATGTGCCAGCCAAGGGAAAGCGCCATCTGCTCACGTGCCGGGAGGAGCCCCGGTGGGGCATCGCTCGAGGTCAGGACGTTGGTGATGACTCCCGCGAAGTCCATGTCTTCACCCTACGTGCGTCGCGCCGCCGAACCCCGTCGCGCGGGTGTGAGAAGGTCCGCGCGACGAATGCGTCACACCCTCAATCGGCGCTGACGGTCCGGAAGGTGATGCCGGCCTTCTGCAGGCGGTCGATCAGCGCATCGCCCATGGCCACGGCCGTCGTGGTCTGGCCGGCGACCTTGGGCACGTCGTCGTACGCCAGGCACAGCGCCGACTCACTGAGCATCTTGGACGTCTCGGTGTAGCCCGGATCGCCGCCAGTGACCTCGGCGTGGACCAACTTGTCGCCACCCTCGGCGAAGACACTGAACTTGAACCACGACGTGTCGCGCTTCTCCTCCGACGGACCGGCACCCGGGTCCTTGAGCTTGAGGAGCAGCGCACGCGTGGGCGGCAGCTGCGCGCCGGCGAATGCCACACCGAGCCCGATGCCCGAGGCGGCCAGCATGCGGCGGGTCTTGAAGTGCGCAAAGTGCGAATAGGTGAACTCAGGGCCGTACCGTTCGAGGGATCGTGCCGAGCGGAGCACGATCTGCGGGTCGATCGTCGGCATCGGGACGCCCCAGCCGCCCAGCTCTTCGGCCTTGCCGAGCTTGCCGGCGCCGCGGACCGTGCGGCCTTCCGGTCGGGGCTCGGCCTTGCGACGGGCTGCGGCGATCTTGCCGGAGGCGCGCATCGACGAGAACTGGTTGATCGCCGAGTGGTAGGTGCCGCCGGAGAACTCCGCGCTGGCCCGGATGTAGCCGCGGACCTGGATCGGTACGTCCTCGGGCAGCTGCTGCACGGCGTAGAGGACGCCGAGGTCGTACGGAATCGAGTCGAAGCCGCAGGCGTGGATGATGCGCGCACCGGTCTCCACGGCGCGCTCGTGGTACTTGAGCCACATGTCATCGACGAACTGCGGCTCGCCGGTCAGGTCGACATACGCGATGCCGGCCTCGACGCTCGCCTTGACCGCTGCCTCGCCGTACTGGAGGTAGGGGCCGACCGTGGTGACCAGAACCCGGGTGCTGCGGGCGAGCGCGGCCATCGAGTCGGCATTGCCGATGTCGGCGGAAATGATCTCGGGGCGCACTCCCCCGAGCTGCTCGATCCGGTCGGCGACCGCTTCGAGCTTGCCCTGGTTGCGGCCCGCGATGGCCCACGTACCTCCGGGCGGGAGGTGCGCGCCGAGATAGTCAGCAGTGAGGCCGCCGGTGAATCCCGTGGCGCCGAGCAGGGCGATGTCGACTGAGGTCATGGCCCCAACCTACCGACGGTACGTGCTGGGAGCCTAGGAGGCCTTCTTGGCCACTTCGTCGTGGGTCAGGATCGTCGGGCCCTCGGTGCCGGCGACAGTCGCCTCGGTCACGATGACCTTGGCGACGTCGTCACGGCTCGGGATCTCGTACATGACGGGCTCGAGCACCGCCTCGATGATCGACCGCAGTCCACGGGCGCCGGTGCCGCGCGCCAGCGCCAGGTCGGCCATTGCGGCACTCGCGTCGGCGCTGAACTCGAGCTCGACGCCGTCGATCTCGAACAGCCGGACGTACTGCTTGGTCAGCGCGTTGCGCGGCTCGGTCAAGATCGCGACGAGCGCTTCCTTGTCGAGGTTGTCGACTGCTGCGATGACCGGCAGGCGGCCGATGAACTCGGGGATCAGGCCGAACTTCAGCAGGTCCTCGGGCAGCACCTTGGAGTAGAGCTTCTCGGGTGCGACGGCCTTGCCGATGTCGACCTGACCGGTGTTGAAGCCGAGGCTGGTCTTGCCGCTGCGCTGCTCGATGATCTGGTCGAGACCGGCGAACGCACCTCCGACGATGAACAGCACGTTGGTCGTGTCGATCTGGATGAACTCCTGGTGCGGGTGCTTGCGCCCGCCCTGCGGCGGCACCGAGGCCGTCGTGCCCTCGAGGATCTTGAGGAGAGCCTGCTGCACGCCCTCGCCCGACACGTCACGGGTGATCGAGGGGTTCTCGCTCTTGCGCGAGATCTTGTCGACCTCGTCGATGTAGATGATGCCGGTCTCGGCTTTCTTGACGTCGTAGTCGGCCGCCTGGATGAGCTTGAGGAGGATGTTCTCGACGTCCTCGCCGACGTAGCCGGCCTCGGTCAGGGCGGTCGCGTCGGCGATCGCGAATGGCACGTTGAGCATGCGGGCCAGGGTCTGGGCGAGATAGGTCTTGCCACAGCCGGTGGGACCCACGAGCAGGATGTTGGACTTGGCCAGCTCGACCTGGTCGTCCTTGCTCCGCGAGCTGCCGACTTGGGCCTGGACCCGCTTGTAGTGGTTGTAGACCGCGACGGCCAAGGACTTCTTGGCGCCGTCCTGCCCGATGACGTAGCCGTTGAGGAAGTCGTAGATCTCGTTGGGCTTGGGCAGCTCACCAAGGCTCAGCTCGGCACCCTCGGCGAGCTCCTCCTCGATGATCTCGTTGCAGAGGTCGATGCACTCGTCGCAGATGTAGACACCTGGGCCGGCAATGAGCTTCTTGACCTGCTTCTGGCTCTTTCCGCAGAAAGAACACTTCAGCAGATCGGCGGTTTCACCAATTCGTGCCACGTGGAGAGTCCTTCCTTTGGACGACACAGTCTGAGACTGCGCGCTGTGAGCCGAAGCTGGCCCGTGACCGAGGTAGCAATATTTTCACCCTAGCGGCGAATGTGGTCTGCGTCTCGGTCACGGGGCCGTGTGTCATGGGCGGTTTAGACGGCCGGGACCTTGAGTGTCTCGAGGACCTCGTCGATCAAGCCGTACTCGAGGGCCTGTGCTGCGGTGAGGATCTTGTCGCGATCGACGTCGCGGCTGACTTCCTCGACCGGCTTGCCCGATGCGTCGGAGATCATCTTCTCCATCAGCTCGCGCATGCGCAGGATCTCGTTGGCCTGGATCTCGAGGTCGGAGATCTGTCCGCCGGTGCCCTCGGTGTAGGGCTGGTGGATCAGGATGCGGCTGTTGGGCAGTGCCAGACGCTTGCCGGGTGTGCCGGCGGCGAGCAGCACCGCTGCGGCCGAGGCGGCCTGGCCGAGGCAGATGGTCTGCACGTCCGGCTTGAGGTAGCGCATCGTGTCGTAGATCGCGGTCAGCGCCGTGAACGAGCCACCGGGGCTGTTGATGTAGATGCTGATGTCGCGGTCGGGGTCCATCGCCTGGAGGCACAGCATCTGCGCCATGACGGCGTTGGCGACATCGTCGCTGATCGGCGTGCCGAGGAAGATGATGCGGTCCTCGAACAGCTTGGCGTAGGGATCGATGCGGCGGAAGCCGTAGGACGTGCGCTCTTCCCACTGCGGGATGTAATAGCTCATTTGACGTCTCCTGCGCTCTTGACCACGTGATCGATCAGTCCGTACTCCTTGGCCTGGTCCGGCGTGAACCACCGGTCCCGGTCGGAGTCGAGCTCGATCTGGTCGACGCTCTGGCCGCTGTGGTGGGCCTGCAGCTCGTTGAGCTGCTTCTTGAGAAGCAGGCTCTGCTGAGCCTGGATCTTGATGTCCGACGCCGAACCGCCGATGCCGCCCGAGGGCTGGTGCATCATGATGCGCGCGTGCGGCAGGGCGTAGCGCTTGCCGGCCGTGCCCGCGGCGAGCAGGAACTGACCCATCGAGGCAGCCAGGCCCATGCCGAACGTGGCGACATCGTTGGAGATGAACTGCATCGTGTCGTAGATCGCCATGCCGGAGTCGACCGAGCCGCCCGGCGAGTTGATGTAGAGGTAGATGTCGGCCTGCGGGTCCTCTGCGTTGAGCAGCAGCATCTGGGCGCAGATCGCGTTGGAGTTGGAGTCGCGGACCTCGGAGCCCAGGAACACGATGCGTTCCTTGAGCAGCCGCTGGTAGATGTGGCCGTCGAGATCCGAGGGGCCGGCCTCGCCGGCCATTCTCGGCGACATGGGGCTGGGGGTATCCGGTGTGTTCACGTCCCCAAACCTAGACGGCCGCGGGTTCGAACACACGCGAAAACACGGCTGTTCGCTGACAGCGTGAACGCCCCGCCCGGGATCGACGACCTCAGAGCGTGAACGCCTCGCGGAACCGCTCGAGCGCAACGGTCGAGTCACCGCTCGCGAACGCCTCCATCGCCACGACGCCGTCGTAGCCGGCGTCCGCGAGGGCCCGGGCGACGAACGGCCAGTTGACCTCGCCAGTGCCCGGCTCGCAGCGGCCCGGTACGTCCGCGACCTGAACCTCGCCCAGGTGAGGCGCGGACCGGCGGATGAGCTCGACGAGGTTCCCCTCGCCGATCTGCGCGTGATAGAGGTCCAGGTTCATCTTGAGATGCGGACTGTCGACCGCGGCCACGAGCGCCAAGGTGTCGGCCGCGCGGCCGAACGGCGTTCCGGGGTGGTCGACCTCGGTGTTGAGGTTCTCCAGCACGAACGTGACGCCGTGCCGCTCCCCCAGCTCCGCGATGCGCGACAGCGTACGTTCGGCGGCGAGCCACATCTCGCCGGTCACCACCTCGACCGGGAGCACGGGGATGCCGCCCTCGCCCAGACCCGTGCCGTGCAGGTTGAGCGAAGGGCAGTGGATCGCCTGGGCGAACGGGATCGACTGCTCGGCCGTCCGGAGCAGCTCGTCGGCGCCGTCAGGAGTGATCAGGTCGCCCGAGACGTAGCCGGTCATCGACGTGAACGTCGCACCGGTCGCCGCGAGGGCCACGGCGTCCTTGTCGGTCCAGCCCCAGATCTCGGCGGCGAACCCCGCCGCATGGATCCGCTCGATCCGCTCGAGCAACGGAAGCTCGGTGAACACCATCTCGGCGCACACCGCCAGGCTGTACGTCATGCGGTCACCTTCGCCCGGGCTCCCGACTGGTGGGACTCGATGCATGCCTGCGCGATCGCGAATGCCGCGCGGGCGTCCTCACCCGTGACCGAGGGCGTACGACCCTCGAGGACAGCCGTCGCGAACTCGGCGAACTCACCCGTGTACGCGTCGATCATCAGCTCGATATCGCCGTGCGCCGTCGTCGCCAGGCGTCCCGAGGCGTCGTGCAGACGCATCGACGACGTGGCTCCCTCGCCCGCGGTCACCATGCCGGCCGACCCGAGGGCCTCACCGCGTACGTCATAGCCGTAGGCAGCGGCGAAGCTCGCCTCGGCGGTGGCGATCGCGCCGTTGTCGTAGCGGATCACGACGGTCGCGTGGTCCAGCAGCGTCGGATGACCCGGTGCGGTGAGCGAGTCAGCCGTCGCGACGACGTCGACGGCCCGGGCATCGGGATTGAGCCAGTTGAGCGTGTCGAAGTCATGGATCAGCGTCTGGGTGAAGATCGTCCACGGCGGCACGGCATCGGGATCAGCTGGGCCGGACCCCGGGTCGCGGGTCACCGAGCGCAGCTGCCGGACGCCGCCGATGCGGCCCGCGACGATCGCCTCGTGTGCAGCACGGAAGTCGGCGGCGAACCGGCGGTTGAAGCCGACCTGGAACGCCACACCGGCCTGAGCCGTCGCCGCGATGCCTTGCTCGATCTGGGCGAGGCTCATGCCCGCAGGCTTCTCGGAGAACACGTGCTTGCCGGCCTCGGCGGCAGCCGTGATCAGCTCCGCGTGGGCGGTCGAGGAGGCGGCGATGACGACAGCGTCGACGTCGACGTCGGCGAAGATCGCCTCGGGAGACGTCTCTCCGCGGGCGCCCAACGGCTCGGCGAGGTCTGCGGCGACGCCGGGGCGGGGGTCAGCCACGGCGACCAGCTGAGCTTCAGGCACGCGACGAGCGATGACGGAGGCGTGGGACGCGCCGATGCGTCCCGCGCCGATGAGTCCGATCCTGACGGGTGTGAGGGGCATACGAGTTCCTAGGAGTAGAGGTCTGGACGTGGATCAAGAGGGACGTTCTGGCGCCCGCCCGTCGCGAGCGAGGCGACACCGGAGGCCGCGACGACGTTGGCGACATAGCCGTCCCACGCGCTCGGTCCGTGGATGACGCCGTTGAGCGCATCCTCGGCCCATGCGCCGAGCTCGAGACGATAGGCATCGGAGAACCGGCCGATGAAGTCGTCCCGCACGCGTACGCCGTCGATGCCCTCCTTGCGGATGCTCGAAGGGTTCGGGGGTACGAGCGACACGGTGCCGGACGTGCCGACGAGCTCACAGCGCACGTCGTAGCCGTAGGCGGCGTTGACGAACACCTCGACCGAGACCAGCACGCCCGAGCGCATCTGGATCGTCGCGAGCTGAGGGTCGCGCAGCCCTTCGGCGACCGGTGACTCGACCCGGATCGTCGCGATCTCGTCGTCGAGCAGCCAGCGGACGATGTCAAGCTCGTGCACCATCGAGCCGGTCACGATGCCCTCGCTGGTCGAGCTCGTGTGGGACGAAGCATTGCGGTGGACGCAGTGCACCATGCGCGCCTCGCCGATGTCGCCGCTGCGCAGCGTGTCACGCATCTCCCGGTAGCCGGGGTCATAGCGCCGCATGAAGCCGAGCTGGACGAGCTGCCGGCCGGCAGCGAGCTCAGCTTCGACGACCGACAGCGAGTCCTCGGCGGTGACGGCCAGCGGCTTCTCGCACAGCACGGGCTTGCCCGCGGCGATGCAGGCCTTGGCCAGGTCGGCGTGCGTGTGGTCGGGAGAGCAGATGATGACGGCGTCGACGGCCGAAGAGTCGATCAGCGCCTCGGCCGAGCCGGCGACACCGGCATACACCGGCTGCGCGACGGCATAGGCCCGGTCGACGTCGAAGTCGAAGACCTCAGACACCCGGGCGGCTGGGACGGCCGTGGAGATCGTCTTGATGTGGTCGGCGCCCATTGCGCCGACACCGATCACGCCAACGCGAAGACTCACAGCGTGACCCACTTTCGTTCGTCCGCCGACACGATCATCGCGTCGACTGTTCGCGCGGCGATCAGCGCGTCATGGATGGTCGCCCCATGAGGCTTGCCATCGGCGATCGACTGCACGAGCCGGCGGGCCTCGATGACCTTGAGATCGTCGTAGCTCATCGCGATGCCGGTGCCGGGCTGGAACGAGGCCAGCTCACCGTCGCCGACCGACACGAAGTGCGTCGTGAAAGACGCGTCCTGGTAGTCCTGGTCGAGGCACAACTGCAGCTCGCCCATGCGGCGGAAGTCCCACTTCAGTGCTCCGGCCGTGCCGTGCACCTCGATGCCGTACGTGCACTGCTCCCCCACCGCGACCCGGCTGGACTCGAGCGTGCCGCGCGAGCCGTCGACGAATCGCAGCAGTGCCGCGACGTAGTCCTCGTTCTCGACGTCGAGCATCGGCCCGTCGCCACCACGGGAGAAGTGCGAGGCGGCACCGATCGCCTGGGGACGCTGGCCGATGAACGTCGCCCGGTCGACGACGAGCTCGTCGATGTCGGCCACGACATGGCGGACGAGGTCGGCCGCATGGCTGACCAGGTCGCCGAGCACGCCGCTGCCGGCGAACTCGTTCTGGAACCGCCACGACAGCGCCCCTTCGGGGTGGGCGGCGTAGTCGGACACGAAGCGTACGGAGGTGTGCTCGACCGTGCCGAGACGTCCCGACGCGACGAGCTGACGAGCCAGCTCGACCGCCGGCGCGTTGCGATAGTTGAAGCCGGCAGCGGTCTGTACGCCGGCCGCTTCGACCGCCGCGACGATCTCGGCCGTCTCGGCAGCGTTGCGGCCCGCGGGCTTCTCGACCCACAGGTGCTTGCCGGCCTCCGCCGCAGCGACAGCCACGTCACGGTGGATGAAGTTGGGCCCGGTCACGCACACCAGGTCTACGTCGTCACGGGTCACGAGCTCGCGCCAGTCGGTGAGCTGGTGCTCGAACCCGAACGCCTGCGCAGCGCGCTCCGTACGGTCGTCGTCCGCCGTGTCGGCCACGGCGACGAGCCGTGGCCGCAACGGGCTGTCGGTGTAGTGCTGCGTGAGCCGGCTCAGCGCACGAGCGTGGACCTGGCCCATCCAGCCGAGGCCGACGATCCCGACGCGGAGCTCCGCTGTCACGTGATCTCTGCCTTCATCTCCTGAGCCACCTTGGAATCGGCGCCCATCGAGCGCTCCAGCTCGTGTGCGATCGACTCGAGCTCGGTGCCGCCAGCCATCATCGAGGTCAGCTCGTCGAGCGTCATCTCCTCCTTGGGGAAGTCACCCATGCTCTTGCCGCGCCGCAGGAGCATGAACCGGTCGCCGACCGGATAGGCGTGGTGCGGGTTGTGCGTGATGAACACGACGCCCAGGCCGCGGTCGCGAGCCTTGGCGATGTACTTCAGCACGACACCCGACTGCTTGACGCCGAGCGCCGCGGTGGGCTCGTCGAGGATCAGCACGCGGGCGCCGAAGTAGACCGCGCGGGCGATCGCGACGCACTGCCGCTCACCGCCCGACAACGTGCCGATCGGCTGCTCCACGTCACGCAGGTCGATGCCCATCGCCGACAGCTCGGACTTCGTCGTCTTCTTCATGAAGTCGATGTCGAGCTTCTTGAACGGCCCGAAGCCCTTGGTGATCTCGCTGCCGAGGAAGAAGTTGCGCCACACCGGCATGAGCGATACGACCGCGAGGTCCTGGTAGACCGTCGCGATGCCCAGCTCCAAGGCCGCACGAGGGCTCGACAAGTGCCTCTCCTCGCCGTCGATCAGCAGCTGCCCATCGGAGTGCTCATGCGCACCCGCCATGATCTTGATGAACGTCGACTTGCCGGCACCGTTGTCGCCGAGCACGCAGGTCACCTCACCCGCACGCACCGACGTCGAGACGTCGCTCAGCGCGATGATGTTGCCGTAGCGCTTGCCGATGTCGCGCACCTCGATGACCGCGGTCCCCCGCTCGGCCGGCTGGAAGACGTTCGTGACGGGCGACGTCGCGTCGGCCACTTCCACAGTTTCGTTGTTCTCGGTCATCGTGCCGTCTCCGCCCGCTTGCGTACCCATTCGTTGAGGAGCACCGCTCCTAGGAGCATGACGCCGAGGAACGCCTTGAGCCAGTTGTTGTCCCAGCCCGAGTAGACGATGCCCTGGTTGACCATGCCGTAGATCAGCGCGCCGAATGCCGCGCCGATCGCCGAGCCGTAGCCGCCGGTCATGAGGCAGCCGCCGACCACGGCGCAGATGATGTAGATGAACTCCTGGCCGACACCGGTGTTGCTCTGGACCGTCGACGTCGTGAAGATCAGCAGCATGCCGACGAGCCAGCCGGCACCCGCGGTCGTCATGAACAGGCCGACCTTGGTCTTGAACACCGGTACGCCGATCTGGCGAGCCGCGGTCTGTGCGCCGCCGACGGAGAAGATCCAGTTGCCGGTCTTGGTGCGCAGCAGGATCCACGTCGCGACTGCGGTGACGGCGATCCACCAGAACACCGACGCATAGATCTGGCCGCCGGCGCCACTGCCGTTGATGTCGATCGAGGAGCCGAACACCTTCTTGGCCTGGTCGTAGTACGGGACGTTCGTCATGCCCTGGATCGCGACCTGGCCGATCAGCGCCTTGGTGCCCGCGAGGTCGATGCCCTGCAGCACGAAGAACGTGCCGAGGGTGACGATGAAGCTGGGCAAGCCGGTCTTCATGACGAGAATGCCGTTGATGGCGCCGATACCCAGCGCGAGAGCCAGGGAGACGACGATCGCGGCCCAGATGTTGAGGCCGTACTCGGTCGTGAGGACGCCGACCACGAGGCCGGTGAACCCAGTCATCGCGCCTGCGGAGAGGTCGAACTCGCCGCCGATCATGAGCAGCGCCACGGCGACGGCCATGATGCCGATCGTGGAGGCGCCGCGGAGCCAGGTGCTGGCACCGCTGCCCGTGGCGAACGTGTCGGTCGTGACCGCGAAGAAGACGAAGATCACGATGGCCGCGACGAGCGCGCCGATCTCCGGGCGTTTCAAGAGCTTGGTCAGGGTCGACGTACGCGCGACGCGTTCGTCTTCCAGTGTGGCGGTGGTCATGATGGCTCCGTTTCCTCGACGCCCAGATACTCGTCGAGCCTGCGTATGAGTGAGGGTGAGGGCCGGGAGCCCGGCGGGTGCCGGGCCCCCGGACAGCTCAGCGTGTTCCGTTTGCTGCGTACTTCTTCACATCAGCGGCGTTGTCCTTCGTGATGAAGGCCGGGCCGGAGTTGATCGGCTGCCCACCACCGATGTCGTTGCCGTTGATCGACTTCAGGTAGAGGCCCGTGACAGCCAGGAAGCCCTGGACGTACGGCTGCTGGTCGACCGCGAACAGGATCGTGCCGTCCTCGATGCCCGAGATGACGTCCTCGGAGAGGTCGAACGTCGCCACCTTGGCGCTGCTGCCGGAGTCCTTGACGGCGCCGACAGCGTCGATCCCGTACTGGCCACCGAGCGTCAGCACAGCGTCGATCGACTTGTCGGACTGGAGCTTCGACGTGATCGTGGACTGCACGGCGGCGTCGTCCGTGCCGTCGACCTGCAGGTTCTCGACCTTGCCGCCGAACGTCTTGGCGACTGCAGCGCAGCGCTCCTCGAGGGCGATGTTGCCGGCTTCCTGGATGACGCAGATCGCGTTCTTGAGGCCTTCGCCCTTGAGCCGCTCGCCGACAGCCTCACCGGCGATCGTCTCGGTCTGGCCGACGTGGGTGATCGCTCCGAATTCCTTGAACTTGCTGACGCCGGAGTTGATCGTGATGACCGGGATGCCGGCAGCGACGGCCTTCTTGACGCTGTCCTCGATGCCGTCAGGGTTGGCCATCGACACCACGATGCCGTCGACCTTGTCGGCGACCGCGCCGTCGATCAGTTGCGACTGCTTCGCTGGGTCGCCGTCCGAGCTGTACTCGACCTTGACTCCGTAGTCCTTGCCCGCCTGCTCTGCGCCGGACTTGACCCTGTCCCAGAACGCGTCGCCGGGCGAACCGTGCGTCACGACCGCGTAGGTGTAGTCCTTGTTGGCGGTCTCGTCCGTGCCTTCGTCCTTGCCAGTGCCACTGCATGCGGCGAGCAGAACGCCGGCGGCAGCAATGGCGCCGACAATCTTGATCTTCTTCATGTGATGGTGTTCCTTCTCTTCAGGGGGCCCGGCGCCATGAGGCGGTCGGGGTTAGTGTGCCGTCGGGAAGTTCAGCTGGGCGAGGGAGTCCTCGCTGACGTGCGGCCACCGGGTGGTGACTGCCTTTGCCTGGGTGTTGAACCTCACTCCTTCGGGACCATGGATGTGGTGGTCGCCGAACAGTGAGTCCTTCCAGCCTCCGAAGGAGTGGAAGGCCATGGGGACGGGGACCGGCACGTTGATGCCGATCATGCCCACGTGGACCTTCCGCTGGAAAGTACGTGCCACCTCACCCGAGGAAGTGAACACCGCTGTGCCGTTGCCGTACGGATTCGAGTTGATGAGCTCGATGGCAGCGTCCAGCGTCGGAACCCGCAACACGGTGAGCACGGGTCCGAAGATCTCGTCGGTGTAGACCGACATGTCAGTGGTGACCTGGTCCAGCAGGGTGGGCCCGACGAAGAAGCCCTCTTCGTGGCCCTCGACGACCAGGTCGCGGCCGTCGACGATGACCTTGGCGCCGGCGTCCTCGCCCTGGCCGATGTAGTCGACGATGCGGTCGCGGGACGCCGCGGTCACGACGGGTCCCATCTCGGCATCGGGGTCGGTGCCGACGCTGACCTTGAGGCCGATCGAGCGCTCACGGATCTTGTCGACCAGCGTGTCGGCGACCGGTCCGACCGCGACGACGGCACTGATCGCCATGCAACGCTGGCCGGCCGAGCCGTAGCCCGCCGCGACGATGTGGTCGGCGGCGAAGTCGAGGTCGGCGTCGGTCATCACGACGGCGTGGTTCTTGGCGCCACCGAGCGCCTGGACCCGCTTGCCCGTGCGCGAGGCGTTCTCGTGGACATACTGGGCGATCGGCGTCGAACCGACGAACGACACGGCCCTGATGCCGGGGTGCTCCAGGATCGCGTCGACCGCGACCTTGTCACCGTGCACGACGTTGAACACGCCGTCGGGCAGGCCGGCCTTCTGGTAGAGGCGCGCCACCAGGTCGGACGCACCCGGGTCACGCTCAGACGGCTTCAGGATGAACGTGTTGCCGCATGCGATCGCGACCGGGTGCATCCACAACGGCACCATGATCGGGAAGTTGAACGGCGTGATGCCCGCGACGACACCGAGCGACTGGCGGAACGTGTGCGCGTCGACGCCGCCGGAGACCTGGTCGCTGAACTCGCCCTTGAGCAGCTGCGGGATGCCCGCGGCGAACTCGACGACCTCGCGACCTCGGACGACCTCGCCCTTGGCGTCGTCGAGCGTCTTGCCGTGCTCGGAGGAGATGATCGCGGCGAGCTCGTCCTCGTGCTCGACCAGCAGCTGGCGGAAGTCGAACATGATGCGCGAGCGGGCCGTCACCGACGACTCACCCCAGGTCTCGTACGCCGTCGCGGCCGCCTGCACAGCGGCATCGACGTCGCCTGCGGTCGCCAGGCGCACCTGGGACTTGGGCGCGCCGAGCGCCGGGTCGTACACGTCGGCGAATCGGTCGCTCTCGCCCTGCACACTCGCGCCGGCGATCCAGTGGTCATACGTGCTCATACGTGGTCCTTCTCGTTGTCGGTGGGCGCAAGGTGGCTGCGCTGGTGGGTCTTGTGCTGCTCGTACGCTGAGCGGGCCTGCTGGGTGGAGTCCAGCGCGGAGACCTCGGCCACCGGGACGTCCCACCAGGCCGGACTGTCCGGTGCGGGGACCAGTGGGTCGGTCTCGACGTGGATCACCGTCGCACGCGTCGACTGCTTGGCCTTGAGCACCGCGGCGTGGAAGTCCTCGATGCTGGTCGCCGACAGGACGTCGGCGCCGAGGCTCGCGGCGTTGGCGGCGAGGTCGACCGGCAGGCGATCACCGTCGAGGCCGGTCTCGGTGCGGTAGCGGTACTGCGTGCCGAACCGCTGCGATCCGAGCGACTCCGACAGCGCGCCGATCGACGCGAATCCGTGGTTCTGCACCAGGACGACGATGATCTTGACGCCCTCGGCGACCGCGGTCACGAGCTCGGTGTTCATCATCAGGTAGGAGCCGTCGCCGACCATCACGAACACGTCGCGTTGGTCCTGCTCATCCAGCGCCGCGAGCTTGACGCCGAGACCGCCGGCGATCTCGTAGCCCATGCAGGAGAAGCCGTACTCGACGTGATAGCCCTTGCGATCGCGTGTGCGCCACAGCTTGTGCAGGTCTCCGGGCATCGAGCCCGCAGCGCACAGCACGATGTCGCGCGGGTCGGAGAGCTCGTTGACGGCGCCGATGACCTGGGACTGCGCCGGCAGCGGCTGGTTGTCACGGTCGTACGCAGCTTGCACGATCGCGTCCCACTCGCCGGCGAGCTGCGTGGCCCGAGCCGTGTAGACGGAGTCGACGGCCCAGCCCTCGAGCAGTGCAGCGAGGGCTCGCAGGCCCTCACGCGCATCCGCGACAAGGCTCGTGGCGGCCAGCTTGTGGGAGTCGAACGCCGACACGTTGAGGTTGACGAACCGCACGTCCTCGGCGGCGAACACCGTCCGCGACGCCGTCGTGAAGTCGCTGTAGCGCGTGCCGACGCCGATCACCAGGTCCGCCTCGGCGGCCAGCGTGTTGGCGGCGGTCGTGCCGGTGGCGCCGATCGCGCCGACCGACTGCGGGTGGTCGTATGCCAGCGCGCCTTTGCCGGCCTGCGTCTCGGCAACCGGTATGCCCGTCGCCTCGGCGAATGCCCGCAGCGCCTCATTGGCCCGGCTGTAGGTGACACCGCCGCCGGCGACGATCAACGGCTTGCTGGCGCTGCGGATGGCGGCAACCGCACGGTCGAGTGCGGCCGGCTCGGGCACCGGGCGGGCGACATGCCAGACACGGTGTGCGAACAGCTCTTCGGGCCAGTCCCACGCCTCGGCCTGGACGTCCTGCGGCAGCGCGAGCGTCACGGCGCCCGTCGCAGCGGGATCGGTCAGCACCCGCATCGCGTTGAGCAGAGCCGGAGCGAGCTGCTCGGGGCGGTGCACGCGGTCGAAGTACGCCGAGACCGGCCGGAATGCGTCGTTGACCGAGATGTCGCCATTGGCCGGGTCCTCGAGCTCCTGAAGGACGGGGTTGGCGACCTTGGTGGCGAACGTGTCGCCCGGCAGCAGCAGCACCGGGAGACGGTTGATCGTGGCGAGCGCGGCGCCGGTGACCATGTTGGTCGCGCCGGGTCCGACGGACGCCGTCACGGCCATCGTGGCGAGCCGGTCGCGCTGCCGGGCATACGCCACGGCGGCGTGCACCATCGCCTGCTCGTTGCGACCCTGGAGATAGCGCAGGTGCGACGGGTCACCGGCGACCTCGCGCTCGAGCAGGGCTTGGCCGACTCCGGCGACGTTGCCGTGGCCGAAGATGCCCCAGCAGCCGGCGAAGAAGGCGTTCTCGGCGCCATCGCGCTCGACATGCTGAGCCTCCAGGAAGCGCACGAGTGCCTGCGCGACGGTCAGGCGTACGGTCATGCCGTCACCTCCTGCGTGACTCCGAAGGGCAGACGGGGGTCGACGGGCTGGTCGGCCCAGGTGTCGCGGACCCACGTGTGCGCGGGGTCGTCGCAGATCAGCCAGGCTCGTTCTGCGCCGGGGCCGGCCATGACGTTGAGGTAGTAGAGGTCGTATCCGGGTGCGGCGATCGAGGGACCGTGCCAGCCGTGCGGAATCAGCACCGCGTCGCCGCTGCGGATCTCGGTTGTGACGTCGATGTCGGCACCCTCATGACCGTAGACACGCTGGAAGCCGATGCCGGGTCCGGCCGGGCCGTCCGCGACCTCGAAGTAGTAGATCTCCTCGAGGGCGGTCTCGCCGTCGCGCTCCTCGTCGTGCTTGTGCGGCGGCCAGGACGACCAGTTGCCGCCGGGCGTCAGCACCTCGCACGCGATGAGTCGATCCGCCTCGAGGACGCCGGGGATGCCGAAGTTGTTGACCTGCCGGCTCGACTGGCCGGCGCCGCGCATCTCGACGGGTACGTCCGCCTTGGGCAGGTATGCCGGTGCGAGCCGGTTGTCGCAGCGCGACGAGGCAAGGGCGAAGCGCCCGCCGGCCTCGCTGGTGAGCGTCAGCTCGGCGTCGCGGGGCGCGTACACGACATCGCTCGGGCCGGCGAAGACGTCGCGGCGGCCCTCGAGTGCGTACGCCTGACCGTCGACCGTCACGTCGGCAGATCCGCTCAGCGACAGCGACGACGTACTCGGAGCCCTCGGTGGCGATCGTCTCGCTCTGACCTGCGCCGAGCTCGACGATGCGCAGCCCGCTGTAGCCCCAGCCAGCGGACTCCGGCGTGATCTCGCTCAACCGCGTGCACGACGTGGGTCATGAACGGATCATCTCCACGGTTGCGTCGACGGCGGCCTCGACGTTGCCGTCGGGCGGGAACAGCAGCGTGCGACCCACGACCATGCCACGGACGTTCGGGCTGGCCAGCGCCTTGGACCACGCGGCGAACTGGGCCTCCTGATCGGTCGACACCTCACCACCGAGCAGGACGACCGGCAACGTCGTCGCCGCCAGGACCGCGTCCATGTGATCGACGACCGGCAGCTTGAGCCAGGTGTATGCCGAGGTGCTCGCGAGGCCGGCCGCCACTGTCGCCGAACGAATGACGGCCTCCGTAGTCAGGTCGTTGCGGATGCGGCCGTCGGCGTCGCGGCGCGAGATGAACGGCTCGACCATCGCCATGACCTGGTGCGCGCGAGCTCGTCGACGGCGTTGGCGCACGCCTGCATCGTCGCCGGCGTCGCGTGGTCCTCGGGGTCGATGCGGAACAGCATCTTGCCGCCTTGGTAGCCCGCTGCGGCGATCGAGCCCGCGTCGTAGCCCGTGAAGCGGTCGTCGATCTCGAAGACCGTACCGGCCAGGCCGCCACGGTTCATCGAGCCGATGACGACCTTGCCCTCGAGGGCGCCCAGCAGCAGGAGGTCCTCGATGACATCCGCGGTGCCGAGCACGCCGTCGACGCCGGGCCGCTCGAGCGCGCGGACCATACGGCTCAGCAGCTCGGCGCGATCACCCATCGCCAGCGCGTCGTCGCCGGCGCGCAGCGCTCCGCGGGCCGGGTGGTCGGCAGCGACGAGCAGGAGTCGCCCGGTCTCGCCCACGAGGCCGGTCGGCTGCTGGCGGCTCGCGGCGAGCTCGGCGATCCGCTCAGGATGGAGCGCGCGCGTCGCGACGACGCTCGCAATGCTCTCGGCGTTGACCGTGGTCATCAGACCTTCCCCCGTTCGAGCACCGCGACGACCTCGTCAGCGGTGGGCATGGCGTCGGCGCAGGACAGCTGTCCCGCGACGTAAGCACCCGCGGCATTCGCGAACGCCAGTGTGGTGTCGAGGTCCCAGCCGCGGAGCAGCCCGTGGACGAGCGACCCGCCGAAGGCATCGCCAGCGCCCAGACCGTTGACGACGTCAACCGGGACGGGCGGCACGACGACCGACTCGTCACCGCGAACGCCCAGCACTCCGGCTGGGCCCTGCTTGACGACGGCGAGCTCGACGCCAGCGGCCCGCAGCGCCTTGGCGGCAGCCTGCGGATCGGTCTCGCCGATGGCGACCTCGCACTCCTCGCGGTTGCCGACGGCCACCGAGACGTATGGGAGGGCGGCCTGGATCTGGGCGGTTGCCGCCTCGGCGGACTCCCAGAACATCGGCCGATAGTCGAGGTCGAGCACCGTGATGCCACGCTTGCCCCGCGCCTCGAGGGCGGCCAGGTGCGCCTCGCGGCTCGGCTCCTGCGACAGCCCGGTCCCGGTGACCCAGAAGACGTCGGCGGCGCGGATCGCGTCGAAGTCGAGCTCGTCGACGTTGATCTCCAGGTCCGGCGCCTTGGGCTCCCGGTAGAAGTACAGCGGGAAGTCGTCCGGCGGGAAGATCTCGCAGAATGTCACAGGTGTCGGCAGGCCGGATACCGGAGTCACCCAGGTGTCGTCGACACCGAAGCCCTGCAGCGCCGTGTGGATGAACTGGCCGAACGGGTCGTCGCCCGTACGCGTGATGGTGGCTACCCGGTGGCCCAGCCGCGAGGCAGCCACCGCGACGTTGGTCGAGCTGCCGCCGAGGAACTTGGCGAACGAGGTGACGTCCTCGAGATGGACGCCGACCTGCTCGGGGTAGATGTCGACGCCGACGCGCCCCATCGTGATGAGCTCGAAGTCGGTCACGCGAGAACAGCCTTCACGAACTCGAGGCTGGAGCGGACGTCCGCGATCGGGCCTTCGCCCTCCGGCTCGCCGTCCTTGAACATGACGTCCTGCTCCAGGACGTACCAGCCGTCGTAGCCGGCGCCCTGGAGCGCCTCAATCATGGCGCGGATGTCGACGTCGCCCTCGCCCAGCACCTGCCACATCCCCTGGGCCACGGCGTCGGAGAACGTGATCTCCCCGGCGACGACCTTGGCGGACATGGTGGTGTCGACGTCCTTGAGGTGGACGTGCTTGACCCGGTCGAGGTTGGCGAGCGTGATCGCGACGGGGTCAGCACCCGCAGCGGCGAGGTGGCCGGTGTCGATGCAGAAGCCGATGTGCGAGCCGTCGACGACGCGCTGGACGTCCTCGGCGGACTCGACGAGCGTGCCGATGTGCGGGTGGACCACGGCGATGACGCCGCGCTCGGCGGCGCGGTCGGCGATGCGGTCGAGGTTGGTCAGCAGCGTCTTCCACTGGACATCGTCCAGCACGGGACGGTCGTCGTAGCCGTCGACACCGGTCGCTGCGGCGAGCACGACGACTCCGGCGCCGGTCACGAGGCACGCGTCGATGAACGTGTCGACCCCACCCATCGGATCGTGGGCGGCGTCGTGCAGCACGACCGGCACGAACCCACCGACGGCCTGCAGGTTGTAGGTCTTGAGGAAGGACTTGCGCGCCTCGGGCTCCTCCGGCAGGAAGCCGTCGGGACCGAACTCGGTAGCGCTGAGCCCCAGGCGTTCCATCTCGGCCATGACCCGCTCGGGCGGCAACTGGAAGCCCCAGCCCGGGACCTCGCACACCCCCCAGGAGATGGGGGCGCCGGCCACTCGGGGGCCGGTCTGATGCAGGTCGCTCGCGGTCATGCTGTTCCTTTGCGGGTTTGTGCTGACAAACTATCAAGGATGAGTGTGTCTCCACTCACACGCGATGTCAACCCTTTGTCCTGACATATTGACGTCTAGTCATGAGTCGATACATTGTCCGCATGCCAGGCCCCAGGTTCACGCTCGACCGATCGAGCCCTGTCCCGCTCTACTTCCAGGTGGCCGAGCAGTTCGAGCGGGCGATCCTCAACGGCGAGATCGCCGCCGGGGAGCGGATCGACAACGAGATCGCGCTCGCCAAGGACCTTGGCTTGTCGCGACCCACGATGCGCCAGGCGATCCAGGTGCTCGTCGACAAGGGCATGCTGGTGCGCAAGCGCGGCGTCGGCACGCAGGTCGTGCACGGCAAGATCCGCCGCTCGGTCGAGCTGACGAGCCTGTTCGACGACCTCAGCGCGGCCGGTCAGAAGCCGCGTACGGAAGTCCTCGCCGTCGGCAAGGTCCCCGCCGAGGATGACGTCGCTCACGAGCTGCAGCTCAGCATCGGCGATGACGTGTGGTCCCTCGAGCGCCTGCGCTTCGTGGGCAACCAGCCGCTGGCCCTGATGCACAACTTCATCCCGGTCGACGTGGTCGACCTGGACGCCGTCGACCTCGAGACGACCGGCCTGTACGCGTACATGCGTTCGTCGGGCATCCTCATGCGGGTCGCCCGTCAGCGCATCGGCGCACGCGGCGCAGACGCCAACGAGGCCGCCCGGCTCGGCGAGAAGAAGGGGGCTCCACTGCTGACGATGGCCCGCACGGCGTACGACAACGCCGGTCGCGCCGTCGAGTACGGCCGCCACGCCTACCGCCCCGACCTGTACGCGTTCGAGCTCACCCTCGTCGACCGCTAACGCTGACGGTGGGGGTCCCCCCACGAGCTCTGCGAGTAGGGGGACAGTTTTGGCCCCCTGACGGGTCACTTGTTGCCCGCTGACGGGTCAGTTTTGGCCCATTGATGGGTCATCTTCCAGCGGAAAGGCCACGTCTGAAACCCGCCGGTCCGAGCGGAGGATGTGACGGACCCTTGACAGGTGACCATCTCCACGCAGCTCCCAGACCCCCACACCGTGATCGATCCCGCGATCCTCTATTTCGGCACACCGGTCGTGGTCGTCACGACGGCCAACCCCGATGGCAGCAGCAACATCATGCCGATGTCGTCCGCGTTCTGGCTCGGGCAGACGGGCGTGCTCGGGATCGGTGCCCGGTCCCAGACCGCAGCCAACCTGCAGCACAATCTCGGTTGCGTACTCAACCTGCCGTCGGTCGACCTCGTGACAGAAGTCGACCGGCTCGCGCTCACGACGGGTCGTCTTGACGTACCGTCGGCGAAGGCCGAGCGCGGCTACCGGCACGAGCCGGACAAGTTTGCTCGCGCAGGGTTGACCGCCCTGCAGTCGGAGACAGTCGACGCCGAGCGCATCGCCGAGTGCCCGGTCAACCTGGAAGCGCACGTCGTCGACCTGCACCCGGTCGACGACGGAATCCTGCTGTTCGAGGTGCAGGTCAGTCGCGTGCACGTGCACGACGCGATCCGCATGCCTGGCACGGCTCACCGCATCGACCCAAATCGCTGGCGCCCGCTCATCATGAGCTTCCAGCACTTCTACGGCCTCGGCGACCGCGTCCACCCATCGCGGCTCGCGAGCATCGACGAGGAGCTCTACCGCTGAACGCGAGAGGCGGGCGAAGCGAAAAGTGACCCCTCAGCGGTCAAAAAGTGACCCGTCACCGGGCCAAAACTGACCCGTCAGCGGGCGATAAGTGACCCGTCACCGGGCCAAAGTTGTCCCCCTACTCACAGAGCTCGTGGGGGACCCCACCGTCAGCGGGATTCGACCTCGGACTTGATCGTGGCGAGCGTACGGTCCATGCCGTCACGCAGCTCGGAGTCGTGCGCGTCCGCGCCACCAAGCGCGTACCGCGCCGTCAGACGTACGCTCAACGATGGGTTGGGCAGCGCCGTACGCCGCTCCGTGAGCACGGTGCCGCCGTCAGCGGGCTCGATCTCGTAGGACCAGTCCACGTTCGTCGGCCACACGTGGAACCGGAACACACCGCGGCCGTTGTCGTTCGCCGGCGGCTTCCACTGCACGACGCGACTCAACGTCGGCCACACGAAGCCCTTGCGGCGGTTGAGGTTGACCCCGCGGCGCCCCACCTTCGGCCTGCCGAACAGCCACATGCCGACGAGCTCCGGGCTCCGGCGCGACATCGCCTTGACCTCCGACACAGCGGCCCAGACCTCGTCAGGCGTCGCAGCGATCTGGATGGTCGACTCGAGCGGAGGTTGCCCCATGGATCAGCCTTTCGGTACGGGATTGGCTCAGGCGCGCCGCGGTGCAGCCGGCAGCGCTCGCAGGTTGCGCGTGCGGGAGTTGAGCCATTCGACGAGCCAGTCTCCCACCCGCGGGTGGTTGAGGAGGGCGAAATGATGCGCGCTCGGCAGGTACTCGAACGTGGCGCCGTCGACGATCGGCCCCGTGCGCCCGACACCGGTCGCCGACGAGAAGTGCACCAGCAGGTCGCCGAGCACGGCACTCAGCGGATGGCGCTGCGAGGCGCCGAGCGTGGCGGCCACGAAGTGGTACTCCGCATGTGGCAGCGGCGCCGCGGCGATGCGGTCGAGGCCCCACTGGCCCGTCAGGTCCTGGCCCTCCCACTCGTCCTTGGTGATGTAGCCGTGGCGCAGGTCGACGATGCCGGCCGAGCGACTCTCGAGGATCGAGCTGAACGGCGTCGACTCCGGCCAGAACCGCAGCAGCCGCGAGCCGAGGTGCGCGACCTTCTCGAGGTTGGCGCCCGCGTGGGGCGTGCCGAGGCAGACCACGTCGCGTACGAGGTGCTGCCAGGTCTGACCCGACGCCGTCGCGTGGTTGGTCGCGGCGCGGGCGACGAGGCCGCCCATCGAGTGCCCGACGAGGGTGATGCGCGTGACCGGCACGGGCCAGGACTCCACGAGGCGCTGGAGCAGGACGTCGAGGTGCTTGCCGTTCTCGGAGATGTGCAGGCCGGTGTTGTAGCGGATCATGACCGGCGTGCCGTCGGTCTCGGCGAGGATCCGCTCGGCGTACGTCGTGCCGTGCGTCTTGGCGCCGTTGGACCACGACTCGTCGTTCTCGCACAATCCGTGCAGGAACACGACGGGGTGACTCGTGCCGTCGCGGAACGCCTCGGCGAGCGGCCACGACGTCGCGGGCACGTCCTGCCCCTCGTGCCGGATCGCCATCGTGATGGCCTGGGGGTCGTCGAGCATCCGCAGCTCGTCGCCGATCAATCCGTTGACCGCCGCGACGACGAGCCGGCCGCGGCGAGTGTCCTCGATGGGTCGGCCGACGCCGCGCGTCGCGAGCGCCCGCACGGAGCCGCTCGAGACCCGCAGGACCCCTGAGACCGCGCCGTACATCGACGTCACGACGGCATCGTGCAGCGATTCGGGTACGTGGCCGCCGATGACGCGGGTCGCCTTGAACACCCGCGACGCAATGGCCGAGTGCAGCTCGCGAACGGTCCCGACGATCAGGCGGTCGCTGTAGTCAAGAGCCAGCGCCGCGACGTCAGTCGTCCGTGCGGGTTCTTCGGGCATGACTACATACTGCCGGTATCCGAACGGAAAATGAACTCCCGCGCGGGGAGTGTTGCGTCACGCTTCGGCGGGAGCCTCTGCGTCGTCGGCCTCGTCGGCGAAGGTGCCGTCAGCACGCAGCTTGGAGAGCTCGATGACGTTGCCCGACTTGTCGGTGACCTTGGCGGACTCCACGAGCGACGCGAGCGCCTTGCCGCGCAGCACCTCGCTGACCATCTCGGGCACGTGGTTGTGCTCCATGATGTGCTGGATGTACGAGTTGGGGTCCTCGCCCGACTGCTGAGCGCGGCGCATGATGTGCTGCGACAGCTCGGCGTCGTCGATGCCGAACTCCTCGTTGGCGACGATCTGGTCGAGGACGAACTGGGCGATCAGCGAGTCGCGCACGCGCTTCTCGAGGTCGGCCTCGAACTCGTCGATCGTCTGCTTCTCGTCGTCGAGGTAGGTCTGGAACTCGACGCCGGCCATCGCGAGCTGCTGCTCGATCTGCTGGCGGCGGCTGTCGATCTCCTCGGTGACGAGGTTCTCCGGCAGCGGCGCGTCGATCTTGCCGACGATCTCGTCGAGGACGAGGTCGCGGGCCTCGTTGGCCTGCTCCATGCGCTTGCCGCGCGTCACGCGGTCGGTCAGGTCGGCGCGGAGCTCCTCGACCGTGTCGAACTCCGACGCGGTCTGGGCGAACTCCTCGTCGAGCTCGGGGAGCTGCTGCTCCTTGACGTCCTTGACCGTCACGCTGACCTCGACATCCTGGCCCGCGAGCTCGCCACCGACCAGCTGCGTCGTGAACGTCTTGGACTCGCCGGCCTTGAGACCGGTGACCGCCTCGTCGAGGCCGTCGAGCATCGTGGCGCGGCCGATCGTGTAGGGCATGCCCTCGGCCTGAGCGGCTTCGATGTCCTCGCCGTTCTGCGACGCGGACAGGTCGATCGTGAGGAAGTCGCCCTCGGCGGCCGCGCGGTCGACCTCGGCGAACGTCGCGAAACGTTCGCGGAGCGCCGTGAGCTGCTGCTCGACGTCGTCGTCGCTGACGGCGGCGTCCTCGACCGTGACCTCGATCGTCGAGACGTCGGGGAGCTCGAGCTCCGGACGTACGTCGAGCTCTGCGGTGACCTCGATCGGCTGACCGTCCTCGAACTTCGACAGGTCGATCTCGGGCTGGCTCAGCGGCTGGATCTTGGTGTCCTGCAGGGCCTGGCTGTACCAGCCGGGCAGTGCGGAGTTGATGGCCTCGTCGAGGACCGCGGTGCGTCCCACACGCTGGTCGACGATCGCCGCGGGGACCTTGCCCTTGCGGAAGCCGGGGATCGTGATCTGCGAGCCGATGGTCTTGTATGCAGCGTCGAGGCTGGGCTTGAACTCCTCGAACGGCACCTCGATGGTGAGCTTGATCCGGGTCGGGCTCAGTGTCTCGGTGGTGCTCTTCACGTGACTGACTCCTGCATGATCTCGATGCTTGACGGTTGGGGGCTGTGGCCGACATACGTACGGCGAATACAGCGACGTACCAGTCTCTCATGAGCGCCAAGAAGCCCCGAATCGAGTCTCGTCCGGTCACGCTCCGAGCGGCCGGTCCACCGCCTCGACGGCGGCGACGCCCGACCTGACGGCCCACGAGGCGAGGCGCCGCTTGCCCGAGCGCGGGTTCCGTCGGTCCTCCACGGCGTACCAGTCCATCCGAACCCTTGACTGCGTCACATCGAGCACGCAGTAGCCGTGATCGTCGAGGTTCACGAACCGTACGTGGGGGTTCTCGCCCTGGATGGCCGCCTCGAGCGCGAGCGAAACGGTGCGCGGCCGGGCACCGATGAAGTCGTCGACGTTGTTGCTCGTGATCGAGCTGCAGACGAACTCGGACGCAACCGCAGTCCCGCTCGGACCGGGCACTTCGTTGGCCCACGCCGTGTGGACGTCACCGGTCAGGAACACGACGTCCCTTGTGCCGTCCGCCTCGATGCGACCGAGCAGCCGGCTGCGGTCCGAGGCATAGCCGTCCCATTCGTCGGTGTTCGGCGCTGCCGACCGGGACGGTGTGAAGCTGACCGTCTGGCTCAACGCGAACTCCTCGATCGCAGGCCGGGGCGGCAGCCGGACCGGAGCGATCATGACCGGGTTACCGATGAGCTTCCACCGGCACGGCGACGTCGCGAGGTTGGCGGCCAGCCAGGCGAGCTGATGCTCGCCGGTGATCGTTCGAGCCGGGTCGTCGATCGCCGGATCGTCTTCGGCGACCCGCTTGCTGCGATAGCTCCTCAGGTCGAGCATCGACAGGTCGACCAGCTGCCCGAACTGCAGCCGCCGGTAGATCTTCGACCCGTCGCCTGACGTCGCGGTGCCCGAAATCCGCACGGGCATCCACTCGTCGTACGCCTGCTGTGCGGCACGCACCCGGCGGGCGTACGACCCCTCGCTCGACGGTTGGTGCTCGTACGCGCCGTGCGCCCAGCTCCCGTCGGCGACCTCGTGGTCGTCCCACGTGACGATGAACGGCACGGCAGCGTGCAACGCCTGGAGGTCGGGGTCGGTCTTGTACTGCGCGTGCCGGCGGCGATAGTCGACCAGGCTCACGGTCTCGCGTGGCGGGTCGTGCCGGCGGATGTCCTCGTTGAGGTGTCCGTACGAGTACTTGCCGGGCTGGTACTCGTACAGGTAGTCCCCGAGGTGGATCACCGCGTCGAGGTCACCGCGATCGGCGAGGTGCCGGTAGGAGCTGAACCAGCCCGCCTGCCAGTTGGCACACGACACGACCCCGAAGCGCAGCCGCTTCGGCGCGCTGCCCGGAGCGGGGGCGGTGCGCGTACGCCCGACCGGGGACCTGTCTCGGCCGATCACGAACCGGAAGTAGTAGTCGGTGCCCGGCTCGAGCCCGGTCGCATCGAGCTTGACCGTGTGGTCACGCGTGGCATCGGTCTGGAAGACGCCCGCGCGCTCGACATGGGTGAAGGCGTCGTCGCGGGCGACCTCCCAACGGACCTCGACGGCGGGACCCTGCGCCGATCCGGGCATCGCCTGCTCCGTCGGAGTGACCCGGGTCCACAGGACCACGGCGTCGGGCAGCGGATCCCCTGAGGCGACCCCGTGCCGGAACGCCGACACGGTGGACGACGAGGCGGGGGTCGACAAGATCTCCGACCCGAGGACGCCCAATCCTGCTGCGAGGCCAACCCCGCCGAGCAGGAATTGCCTGCGGTCCGGAAGCGCGGGTGCTGCGCTGGTTCTCACACAGCCATTGCGGCAGGCCCCGCGGAACCAACCCTCCAGTCGAGGGTGAACGTCACGCGTCGGTTGGACGTACGTTCAGGTACATATTTCGATAAGTCGGGATGACAGGATTTGAACCTGCGACCCTCCGCTCCCAAAGCGGATGCGCTACCAAGCTGCGCTACATCCCGTAGCCGCGTCAGTCTAGTGGACACTTGCCCCGTGACTGCGCATCGGTATGACGACATCGTCGCCCTCATCCGCGAACGGCAGCCGGCGTGTGGCTCGACGACCGTCGTTGCGGTCGACGGACCGAGTGGATCGGGCAAGACCAGTCTCGCCGACGAGCTCGCCGAAGTCGCGGGGGCAGCAGTGCTCCATCTCGAGGATCTCTACCCGGGTTGGCACGGCTTGGCGGCCACTCCCCCGATGGTCGCCCACGGGATCCTCGACGCGATTGCCGTCGACCAGGTCGGGTCCGCGTCGCGGTGGGACTGGGTCAACAATCGCCCCGGCCCGATGCTGCTGGTCCCGCCGGCTCCGTTGCTGATCGTCGAGGGTGTCGGCAGCGGCGCAGCGATCATCCGCCCGTTCCTGAGCCTGCTGATCTGGGTCGATGCCCCTGTCGACGTACGCAAGCAGCGTGCGCTGGCGCGCGACGGTGGTGTGTACGCGCCGTTCTGGGAGATCTGGGCGGCTCAGGAGGCGGCCCACTTCAGGGCTGAGGAGACCCGCCGCCACGCCGACGTCGTCGTGCATACCCACGCCTGATCCGCCGAGGCCGTGTGGCAAGATGGACGTCGTTGCCGCAAGGCTTCGCGGACGTAACTCAATTGGTTAGAGTCTCTGCCTTCCAAGCAGAATGTTGCGAGTTCGAGTCTCGTCGTCCGCTCTCTTCTACGCGTAGCGTTCAGCTGCGTGGACGACGAGACTCATGGGCCCCTCCGCGCGGCGAAGCCGCCATCTAGGGATCGTCGTCCGCTCTCTTCTACGCGTAGCGTTCAGCTGCGTGGACGACGAGACTCATGGGCCCCTCCGCGCGGCGAAGCCGCCATCTAGGGATCGTCGTCCGCTCTCTTCTACGCGTAGCGTTCAGCTGCGTGGACGACGAGACTCATGGGCCCCTCCGCGCGGCGAAGCCGCCATCTAGGGATCGTCGTCCGCTCTCTTCTCGACGAATCGTCCGCTCCCGTCAAAAGCGTGAAATCTTCGCGATCTGGGTACTCCGACCGCAAGCCTCCATGAGGACGGTTCGCGCATCCGCGCTGCAGGACAGGAGACGGCCATGATCTGGAACAAGGACAAGGGCGAGCACCTCGATACCGACAGGGACACCCGCACACATGCCGACGAGCCCGAGAACCGCACGACGTACGACGGTCCTGAGGACCAGGCCGCCGAGGTCCAACAGGCCCGCGAAGAGAAGTGGGGCGGGATGCACCTCGGCGCGGGATTCTTCGGCTGGCTCGTCGCAGTCGGCATGGCGGTCCTGCTGTCGAGCATCATCGGCGCCATCGCCGCCGCGGTTGGAGATGCAAACGACGTCACGCAGACCCAGCTCGACCGCGAGGCAGGCAAGATCAGTGTCGCCGCCGCGATCGTGCTGCTTGTCGTGCTGCTGATCAGCTTCTACGCGGGCGGGTACGTCGCCGGCCGCATGTCACGGTTCGACGGCACACGTCAAGGTTGGGCGGTCTGGCTCATCAGCCTCGTGGTCGTCGTGATCGCCGCGGTCATCGGCGGGGTCTACGGCTCGGAGTACGACGTCATGAACCGCGTCGACATACCCGATGTGCCGATCCCCACCGAGGACCTGACGCTCGGCGGCGCCATCACGATCGCCGCGGCGATCTTCGCGACACTGCTCGCTGCACTGGCCGGCGGCAAGGCCGGCACGCACTACCACTCCAAGGTCGACCGCACCTGGTAGGTCAGTGCAGGGTCTCCCCGCGCTCGAACATCGAGACGAACTTCTCGATGCGTCGGGCGCGGGTCTCAGGCCGCTTGGCGTGATGCAGCTGGTAGTAGACCGCGAAGGTGTTGCGCTTGTTGAGGGTTGCGAAGAACTCCTTCGCCGCGGGACTCGCCTCCAGGGCTTCGAGGAAGTCCGCGGGCACCTCTGCCGTCGAGGGGCTGGCGGTCGCCGTGTCCCACCGGCCGTCCTGCTTCGCGCGCTCGACCTCGGCGACACCCGCCGGGCGCATGCGGCCCGCCGCTGTCAGCGCCGCGACCTTGTCGCGGTTGATCTGCGACCACGGGCTTCGCGCGCGCCGCGGCCCGTACGACTGGAGGTAGGCCTGATCGTCGAGCGAACGCCGCTGACCGTCGATCCAGCCGAACGCGAGGGCGAGGTCGAGCAGCTCGGCCAAGGTCGGCGTCTGCAGGCTCGAGCCCTTCTTGGCGATCACGAACCACGCCCTATCGGTGTCCGCATGGTGTGCTTCGTACCAGGCCTCCGCCTCGCCAGCATCGTCGAATCGTATGGGCTCGGGGTCGTCGACCATCTTCGTATCGTAATCACGGACTCGCGGCCATACTGAGGGTCATGACCGATCGCACTCGAACCGTGCTCATCACCGGTTGCTCGTCCGGCATCGGCGAGGCCACAGCTGCTCGCCTGGCACGCACCGGCTGGTCCGTGTATGCGACCGCCCGCAAGCCCGAGACACTCTCCGACCTGGCGGCGGCCGGCTGCCGAACGCTAGCGCTCGACGTCACGAGCGAGGCCTCGATGTCGGCAGCGGTCGACACCGTGCTCAACGAGTCCGGCCGCATCGACGCGCTCGTCAACAACGCCGGCTACTCCCAGTCCGGCGCTGTCGAGACGCTCGACCTCGACGATGTACGCCGGCAGTTCGAGACCAATGTGTTCGGACTGATGCGGATGTGCCAGCTCGTCCTGCCGTCGATGCGCGAGCACCGCGAGGGACGCATCGTCAACATCTCGTCGATGGGTGGCCGGCTCGTGTTCCCCGGCGGCGGGGCCTATCACGCGACGAAGTACGCCGTGGAGGCCCTTTCGGATGCCCTGCGCTTCGAGGTCGCCGGATTCGGCATCAAGGTCGTGCTCGTCGAGCCGGGGCTGATCACGACCAACTTCGAGAATGCAGCGGTCGCATCGATGGAGGGCAATGCCGACGGCCCGTACGCAGAGTTCAACGCCGAGGTCGCCAAGGCGACCAAGGAGGTCTACTCCGGGCCGATGCGCCGCCTCGGGGGTGGGCCCGATGCGGTCGCCAAGGTCATCGAGAAGTCGCTGGACGCCCGCAGGCCCCGTATCCGCTACACCGTGACGCCGTCGGCGAAGCTGTCGATCCGCAGCCGCAACCTCATGGGAGCACGGGGTTGGGACGCGATGCTGAAGACTCAGTTTCCTCAACCGACAGCGCCTGAACGCCAGAATGACTGAGGATCAGGACGGCCCGATCGTCATCTCCTGAGCTGACCAGCTTGAGGATGCGCCGGGGCGCGTGATCGAAGCCGGCCGAGACGATCGTGGCCGCCTCGGTGCGCAGCCACTCGATGCCGGCAGTGAAGTCCACGGTTCGCGACTCGACGACGCCATCGGTATAGAACATCAGGGCATCACCGACCGCGAGCCGCCCGGTGGTCCGGTGGAAGTCAGGGCGCTTCATGATGCCGAGCGCCGTGCCACGGGCGCCATCGATCTCCCACACGGAGCTTTCGGCGTCCCAGCGGAGAGCGGGCGGGTGACCGGCGTTGATGATCGAGTAGTCGCCCGTCGTCAGGTCGACCAGGACGTGCACCGCCGTGGCAAAGCCCTCGTCCCAGTTCTGGCGGATGAGGAAGTCGTTGCCTGCCGCGAACAGGCCGAGCGGGGGCAGCGCACCGATGAGGCCACCCAGCGCTCCCGCGAACTGCAGCGACTGGGTGCCCGCGGCCACCCCCTTGCCGCACACGTCGACCAGGATCATCTCGAGCCGTGTCTCGTCCTCGGACAGGTTGGCGACGAGGAAGTCACCGGCGAACTTGGCGCCGCCGGCCGGCAGCATCGCCGACTGCGACGTCCAGCCCTCAGGCAACGGCGGCACGACACCCTGGGCCTGGAGCCGGTCCTTGAGCTCGACCAGCATCGCCTCGCCGAGCGGGCCAGGCAGGCCGCTGCGGTGACGGCTGGACTCGAACAGGACGATGACCGCGACGAGCGCCATGACCACCAGCGTGCTGACCCGCCCGGTGGTCATGCCGGTCTCGAGCGTCTCCTTGGTCACCGTTGTGGCAGTCGCAGCGACGATGAACAGCACGAGCGCGAGCAGCGGCTGGTAGCGCAGAGCCATCGTGCCGAGCAGCATGGGGATCACGAACGTCGCGGCCGGGAACGTGTTGTAGCTGAGCAACGACAGCAGCATGATCCCGACGGACATGAGCAGCAGAGCGCCGAGAACTGCCGCCTGCCCCTCGCGCGTACCGGTGCGCCACCGGACGATGCGCTCATCGACATAACGCGCCACAGTGGGCAGTGCGCGCCGGAGCCGTGTTGTCACAGTTCGAGCCTATCCACGATGCTGGCATGTGGGGCACCAAAACAGGTTTCGGCCGGTGAGGACGCGCTTGCGTACTGGCGTGTCACACACCAGGCAGCTCTGCCCTTCGCGGCGGTAGACGTACACCTCTCCCCCGTGGTCATCGGCACGCGGTGCGCGATCCATGGCTTCCGGCTCGTGCTCGGGCCTGACGGTGTCGATCCGGCCCGTACGCATTCCCTCGCGCATCAGCTCGACGAGGTCGGCCCACATGGCGTCCCACCGTTTGCGGGTGATCCGGCGACCTGCGGTCATCGGCGCCACGCCGTTGCGGAACAGGACTTCGGCGCGATACACGTTGCCGACGCCCGCCAGCACCGCCTGGTCCATGAGCAACGTGGCAATCGGCATGGTCGAGCGGTGGATCCGGTGCCAGGCGCGTTCGGGCTCGGCGTCGGTGCGCAACGGGTCGGGACCCAACCGCGCGATCCGCGCGTCGACCTCCGGAGGCGTGAGCAGCTCACAGGCGTTCGGTCCGCGCAGGTCCGCCGTCGACCCGGCCTCGAGCCGCCAGCGCACCTGCCCGACGACCGGCAGGCCCGCACCGTGGGTCACGACGAACGTGCCGTAGAGCCCCAGGTGGACGTGCACCTGCTCCGGGATGTCCGCGAACGACACGAAGACATGCTTGCCCCACGCCTCGGCGCTCTCGAGCACCCGGCCGTCGACTCGTGCGGCCTCGGCGGTGAACCGCCCCTGCGGACTCGTGGAGGTGACGGCACGACCGCGATAGACCGTGCGTAGCTCGTCCGCGAGCCGGTGGAGCGTGTGCCCCTCAGGCAAGCTCGCCGGTCTCCTCGTAGGACAGCAGCATGTCGATGCGACGCTGGTGGCGCTCGGCGTGACTCCACGGGGTCGTCAGGAAGGCCTCGACGATCGCCGTCGCCTCGTCAGCGGTGTGCATACGCGCACCAACGGCGATGACCTGGGCGTCGTTGTGCTGGCGCGACAGCGACGCCGTCTCGGTGCTCCAGCCCAGTGCCGCGCGGGCACCCTTGACCTTGTTGGCCGCGATCTGCTCGCCGTTGCCGGAACCGCCGATGACAACGCCGAGCGAACCGGGCTCGGCGACCGCGGCCGTGGCTGCGTCGATGCAGAACGGCGGGTAGTCATCCTCGGCGTCAAACGTGTGAGCGCCGTGATCCACCGGCTCGTAGCCGTTGTCGGCGAGCCAGGCGATCAGGTGGGTCTTGAGCTCGAAGCCGGCGTGGTCGGAGGCGATGTGGACGCGCATGGCGCACAGTCTTCCAGTTCGTATGACGGCGCGTTCACGCACCTCACGCGTGTTCAGCGTGTGCGGGCCCGGCGGGCGTCGAGCAGGGCGCCGACCATCGTGACGCTGGTCCGCGCGGCGTCGAAAGCGGCTGGCTGTCGCCAATAGGAGTGCACCATCCCGAGCGCACGGAACGCCGTCACGTCGACCCCAGCCTCGGCCAGCTGGGCTGCGTAGGCCTCACCCTGGTCCCGCAGGAGATCGTGCTCGTTGGTCACGACGAACGCCGGCGGATGATCGGCGAGATTGGTCGCGTTGACGACCGACACCTCGGGCAGGTCCCCCACATCGCCGGGCGCGTAGGACTCCCAGAACCACTCCATCGATGCACGTTCGAGCGCAGCGTTGTCGTCAGGTCCGCCGAAGTCGGCGCGACGGTCGACCGGCGGGTACATCAGGACCTGGAAGTCGATCGCCCCCGGCTCCCGCACAGCCAGCCCGGCGACCAGGTTGGCGCCCGACGAGTCGCCGATCGCCGGCAGGAACGAGGCATCGACGCGATGCTCACGGTCATGCGTACGCAGCCACCGTGCAGCGGTCTGCACGTCGTCGAGCGGCGCGGGGTAGGGCTCCTCCGGCGCCCGCCGGTAGTCGACGGCCAGCAGCGCCCAGCCAGTGGTGTGGGCGAGGTAGCGGCAGAAGCTGTCGTGGGTCTCGAGGTCGTGCAGCACCCAGCCACCACCGTGCACGTAGAGCGCGACCGGGGCACCCTGGCGTGGGCGGTAGAGGCGGCACGTCACGCCGTGGGCGTCGAGGTCACTGACGTGGTCGAGGCCGATCCGATCCGTGCTGGCCAGCGCCGCGGCGCGTGCCGTGGCCCGGACCTCCTCGTACGTCTCGCCAAGCGGGCCGTACGAGGAGGGTCCGAGCGTGTCGAGCAGGGCACGAGACTGCGGGTGAAGACTCATGCGGAGAGCCTAGTGACCCGCAGCCTCGATGCGAGCGTCAGTTGAAGTTGAGCTCGCCCTTGCGGGTGCGCTTGAGCTCGAAGAAGTCCGGGAAGCTCGCGAGCAGCCGGGCGCCGTCGAACACCGAACCGGCGACTTCGCCCCTCGGGATGCTCTGCAGCACGGGGCCGAAGAACGCCGTGCCGCCGATCGAGATCACCGGAGTGCCGACCTCCTCGCCGACGCGCTCGATGCCGTTCTGGTGCGACGCGCGCACCGCGTCGTCGAGCTCGGTGTCCTCGGCGGCGTTGGCGAGGTCGAGCGGCAGGCCGATCTCCTCGAGCACCTCCTCGTACAGCGCCTTGTCGAACTCGCGTCCCTCGTTGTGGTGCTTGGTGCCGATCGACGTGTAGAACGGTCGCAGCGCCTCGGTGCCGTGCGCCTGCTCGATCGCGATCGCCAGGCGTACGGGGCCCCAGCCGCGCTCCAGCATGTCCTTGTAGCGCTGCTCGACGTCCTTGTCGGCATTGAGCACCGAGAGGCTCATGACGTGGAACGTCGTCCTGACGTCGCGGACCTGCTCGACCTCGAGCATCCAGCGCGAGGTGATCCAGGCGAACGGGCACAACGGGTCGAACCAGAAGTCGACCGCCTCGGTGGAGACGGTCGTGGACGTGGCGGAATCGGTGTCAGTGAAGGTCATAGAAATTTCAACAACGGATGACCCGCCCGCATTTCCTGAACGAGAGATCCGACCACGGCGTCGAGCTCGCCACCGTGCATCGCGGCGACCCGGCGCTGGCGCTGGTAGGACGCACCACCCGCGATGATGTCGTGGATCCCGGCAAGCTCTTCGGTGCACTTGAGCCGTTCGGCGACCGGCGCGAGCTGCTCGAGGACGCGATGCAGGTGCGTCGTGACGAGCTCCTCCTCGGCGTGCTTGTCGAGGATCAGGATGGCGTCCATGCCGTAGCGGGCCGACCGCCACTTGTTCTCCTGCGCGAACCACGGCGGCACGGTCGGCAGCTCACGGCCGGCGTCGAGCTCGGACGAGAAGTGCTCGACCAGGCAGTGCGTCAGCGCCGAGATGCTGAGCAGCTCGGCCATCGAGGGGATCCCGTCGCACACGCGTACCTCGAGCGTCCCGAACTTGGGCGACGGCCGCAGGTCCCAGCGGATCTCGTCGAAGACGTCGATGACACCCGTGTGCAGCATGTCGTCGACATAGCCCTCGAGCTGGCTCCACTCCTCGAACTGGAACGGCAACCCGGCGGTCGGCAGCTGCTGGAACATCAGCGCGCGGTTGGAGGCGTACCCGGTCTCCTTGCCGCCCCAGAACGGCGACGATGCGCTGAGCGCCTGGAGGTGGCCGTAGTAGGTCAGCATGGCGCGGCTGATCGGCAGCACCTTGTCGCGGTCCTCGATGCCGACGTGGACGTGGACCCCGTAGATCAGCATCTGCCGGCCCCACCACTGCGTGCGGTCGATCAGTGTCGCGTAGCGCTCCTTGTCAGTGACCTTCTGGTGATCCCAGGCGGCGAACGGGTGCGTGCCGGCACACATCAGCTCGACCCGCAGCGGATCCGTCACGGCGCGGATCTCGTCGATCGCCCGCTCGAGGTCGGCGCCCGCGTCGCGCACGGTGTGGCACACGCCGGAAACCACCTCGACGGTGTTGAGCAACAGCTCCTGGCGGATGTGCGGATGCTCGCCGCCACCGGCCGGCTCGACCGCGTCGAGCACGGTCTGCGCGACCTGTCGAAGGTCGCCGGAGTCCGAGTCGACGAGCGCCAGCTCCCACTCGATGCCGATCGTCGAGCGTTCGGACGCAGCGAACGGGATTCCCATGTGTCCATCCTGCCCGAGATCCGACGCTCGACCCCCCTCGTCCCATGAACGGTCGCGTGAAAGCATGACGAACATGCCTGGTACCAATCTCACCCGCGAAGAAGCCAGCGAGCGCGCCTCGATCGTCTCCACAGAGACGTATGACGTGCAGCTCGACCTCACCCTCGACTCCGACACCCGTTTCGGGTCGATCACCACGATCCGGTTCGGCGCGACCCCCGGGGCCGCGACCTTCGTCGACCTCGTCGATGCCGAGATCTCCTCGATCACGCTCAACGGCGCTCCGGTCGACCCTTCGGCGTACGCCGACAACCGCATCGCGCTCACCGGCCTCGCCGAGAGCAATGAGCTCGTCGTCGACGCCACGTGCGCCTACTCCCGCTCCGGCGAGGGCCTGCACCGGTTCGTCGACCCTGTCGACCAGCGCGTCTACCTCTACACGCAGTTCGAGGTGCCGGATGCTCGTCGCGTCTTCACGACGTTCGAGCAGCCCGATCTCAAGGCCGTCTTCACGTTCCACGTGACGGCGCCGTCGGACTGGGCCGTCGTGTCCAACTCCCCCACGCCTGAGCCCGTCGCGGCAGGCGAAGGCCAACGCTCAACACGTGGCACTTCGAGCCGACCAAGCGCATGTCGACCTACATCACCGCGCTGATCGCGGGCGAGTACGTCTCGGTGACCGACTCCTACCGCGGAGCGTACGACGAGATCCCGCTCGGCATCTTCTGCCGCCAGTCGATCGTCGAGCACCTCGACGCCGACGACATCTTCCTCGTCACGAAGCAGGGGTTCGAGTTCTTCGAGGGCGCGTTCGAGATGGCGTACCCGTTCGGCAAGTACGACCAGCTGTTCGTGCCGGAGTACAACATGGGCGCCATGGAGAACGCCGGCGCCGTCACGTTCCGCGACGAGATGATCTTCCGCAGCCGCCAGACCGTCGCGGCGTACGAGCAGCGGGCCAACACGATCCTGCACGAGATGGCGCACATGTGGTTCGGCGATCTCGTCACGATGAAGTGGTGGGACGACCTGTGGCTCAACGAGTCGTTCGCCGAGTTCGCCGCATCGCACTCCGCGACCAACGCGACGCGCTTCACCGACTCGTGGACGAGCTTCACCAACGCCCGCAAGAACTGGGCCTACCGCCAGGACCAGCTGCCCTCGACGCACCCGATCGCGGCCGACAACTACGACCTCCACGCCGTCGAGGCCAACTTCGACGGCATCACGTACGCCAAGGGCGCGTCCGCGCTCAAGCAGCTCGTGGCGTGGGTCGGCGAGAAGGACTTCTTCGCGGGCCTGCGGGCGTACTTCGGCAAGCACGCCTACGGCAACACTGAGCTGACCGACCTGCTGACCGAGCTCGAGGAGGCGTCCGGTCGCGAGCTCGGCGCCTGGGCCGAGGAGTGGCTGCAGACCTCGGGCGTCAACACGCTGCGGGCGCGGTTCGAGACGGACGACAACGGATTCTTCACGTCGTTCTCGGTCGAGCAGACCGCGATCGACGCCTACCCGACGTTGCGTCGCCATCGCATCGCGATCGGCCTTTACGACCAGGTCGAGGGCAAGCTCGTGCGCACCGAGCGCGTCGAGACCGACATCCGCGGCGCGTCGACGCAGATCACCGAGCTGATCGACACCAAGCAGCCCGACCTGATCCTGCTCAACGACGACGACCTGACGTACGCCAAGATCCGGCTCGACGAGCGCTCGTTCGCGACGCTGATCGAGAGCATCGCGACGTTCGAGGAGTCGCTCCCCCGCGCTTTGTGCTGGGGATCGGCGTGGGACATGACCCGCGACGCCGAGCTGTCGTCGTCAGACTTCGTCACGCTGGTGCTTGCCGGCGTCGGCTCCGAGACGGACCTCACTGCTGTCGGCTCGCTGCTTCGGCAGGGACTCAGCGCGGTCAACCTGTTCACCCCGGACGCCGCTCGTCCTGAGCTCAAGGAGCGTTGGGAGACCGGTGTGCGCGCGCTGATGGAAGCCGCGGAGCCGGGCAGCGACCACCAGCTCGCGCTCGTTCGCGCGTACGCCTCGGCGGCGTCCGGACCTGAGCGCCTCCGCGAGATCCTCGATGGCTCGCTCGAGGGACTCTCGGTCGACACGGATCTGCGCTGGACGATCGTCACGGCGCTCGCCCGACTCGGCGAGGCCGATGAAGCCGAGATCGCCGCCGAGCTCGAGCGCGACAACACGATCTCCGGCAAGGAGAACGCCGTCGCCGCCCGCGCGATCCAGCCGCTGGCTGAGGCCAAGGCCGAGGCATGGCAGATCGCCGCGGTCGACCCTGCGACGCCCAATGAGACCCGTCGCCAGGCCGCCATGGCGTTCCAGGTCGCCGGCCAGGCCGAGGTCCTCGAGCCCGTACGTCGACCGCTACCTCGAGATGGCCACGACGATCATCGACGACATGGGCGTATGGATCGGGCAGGTCGCCTTGATCTACCTGTTCCCTTCGGCGAACCCCTCGCAGGCGGCGCTCGACAAGGTCGATGCATGGCTCGCATCGACGTCGGCCAACCCGGCGGCGCAGCGCTACGTCTCCGAAGGCCGCGACGACCTGGCCCGCGCCCTGAAGGCCCAAGCCGCCTTCTAACGGTCGTCCAGTCCCCGCTGGGAGTGACGAGTTGCAGGCCCGCTTGGGCGTGTCGCCTGCAACTCGTCACGCTCACGGTGGGGGCATGGCTGTGGATGAGTAACGGCCGTCCACAAGGCCTCTCGCAAGGGTTCTCCAGCTTGAGCGTCGGCATCACCTTTGCTGGATGTCTGACCTTCGACCGATGACGCGTCGCGATGCCCTTCAGCTTGAGCAGACCCGCTGGAGCCTTACCAAGAGCCCATGGGCTCATCCGCACTACGGCGTCGTGGCGCCCGATCACCTCGATCCTGACGACCCGGTTGATCGTGTGCGCCACGTCATTCCGATCCTGTCGGCCGGCACCTTCCTCACCGGATGGGCGTCCGCTCGGTGGCAAGGCAACCTGATGCTCGACGGATTGGACCGGTACGGCCAGAAGTTGCCGGTCATGCTGGCAACTCCGGAGCGAGGCCAGCATCGTCACCGGGACGGCATACGCGCCACTCGCCGGTCCATCCTCGCGGACGAGACCCTGATATTCGAGAACGTGCCGGTCGCCACGCTGGCGCGCGCTGTCTACGACCAGGCGCTGGAGGCGCGTGATGTCCGCGAGGCCGTGGTCATCATCGACATGGGCGTGTCCAGACTTGTGTCCCAGGCGCGCACAACCCTTGCGAACCTCGAACGACTCGTCGAAAGGCATCGCAAGACGCGCGGGATCGTCCGCGTCAGAAACGCGCTGACCCTTGCTACGGACCGATCCGCAAGTCCATGGGAGTCTCGAACGCGTCTGCTGGCCGAACTCGACGCTGACATCCACGGCCTGTTGCCGAACGCCCCGGTTTTCGATCTCGCCGGCGAGCTCCTGGGGATCGCCGACCTCATCGATCCTGCAACGGGACTCGTCATCGAGTCGGACGGTTCCCACCATCGAGAGGCCGAACAGCACACGGACGACAATCGGCGGGAGGAGCGATTCGAACGTGCGAAGGCCGTCGTGTGCCGCGTCACTGCGCTCGACCACAGGGACCGGGATCGATGGAAGACCGTCGGTCGCATGCGTCGGGCATACCTCGACGCAGCTCGTCAGACCGAACCATCCTGGACGCTTGAGAAACCTGACTGGTGGTGGCGCTGGGATCCCGGCCGACGCTGGGACTGACTCAAGCAGGCCTGAGCGTGACGACTTGCAGGCGACACGCCCAAGCGGACCTGCAACTTGTCACTCCCAGCGGGGAGCTCGCCCAGTGGGAGGTGAGGTCAGTGGTGCTCGGCGGGGCTCGTGTCCGTGCGGACGTGGATCTCGTTGCCGGGCGCCGGGGGTACGTAGTTGGTGCGCGCCGTCAGCAGGGCGAACAGCGTGATGATCACGAACAGCCCGACCGTGCCGCCACCGAAAAGGATCAGCAGGTAGAGATCGCTGCGGTCCGGGCCTTCGGGCCAGGCACCACCGGTGGGCTCGTCGGCGAAGGCCGCGGCCGATCCGGCGAAGAACGTGACGACGAAGGCAAGCGCAGGTCCGAGCAGGCGGGCGGGAGTCCTCATGGGCCCCATCGTATCCACCCGTAGGCTGGGGCAATGCCCTACCTCGACGTGAACTGGAAGCTGCCCGAGGGCAAGGCGTACGAGAACTTCGTCGCGACGCCGGCCTCAATCGTGCTGATCATCGTCGTCGGTCTGGCGTTTCGCTGGTTTTTGAACCGCGCGATCGACCGACTGGTGTCCCGGGCGATCAAGGGCACGGTTCCCGGAGTCATCGCCAACACCAAGGCAGGTGAGTTCCTCGCCGACCTCCGCCCGGGCTCGAACGAACGCCGCAAGCAGCGCGCCGAGACGATGGGGTCTCTGCTCAAGAGCATCGGCACCGGCGTCATCCTGGCGATCGTCAGCGTCATGGTCCTGGCTCAGCTGGGCGTCAACATCGCGCCGATCATCGCGAGTGCCGGCATCGTCGGCATCGCACTCGGCTTTGGCGCGCAGAACCTGGTCAAGGACCTGCTGTCCGGCATCTTCATGATCCTGGAGGACCAGTACGGCGTCGGTGACGCGGTCGACCTCGGCGAGGCCAGCGGCACCGTCGAGGCGGTCGGCCTGCGGGTCACTCGCCTCAGGGACGTCAACGGCACGGTCTGGTACGTCCGCAACGGCGAGATCCTCCGAGTCGGCAACCAGAGCCAGAACTGGGCGCGCACGGTCCTCGACATCACGGTCGACTACGAGGCCAACCTCGACCAGGTCCAGCAGGTCCTCCGTGAGGAGGCCACCGCAATGTACGAGGACGAGCAGTTCCGCGACGTCATCATCGAGCAGCCCGAGGTGTGGGGCGTCGAGCGATTCGACAAGGACGGTGCCGTCGTACGCGTCGTGCTCAAGACCGCACCGCTTCAGCAGTGGCTCGTGGCCCGGGCGATGCGTCAACGGGTCAAGGCGCGATTCGACGAGGAAGGCATCCGCATTCCCACCACGTTCCGCACGATCACCGACGAGGAGCCCCTGCCGTGACCGAGACGCAGACGTTCTACGACGCGATCGGCGGGCACGACACGATCAAGCTCATCGTCGACACGTTCTACGAAGGTGTCGCGACCGACGAGCTGCTCCGCCCGCTCTACCCCGAAGAGGACCTCGGCCCGGCGGCACACCGCTTCACGATGTTCCTCGAGCAGTACTGGGGCGGCCCCACGACGTACTCCGACCAGCGCGGACACCCCCGCCTGCGGATGCGGCACGCGCCGTTCGCCGTGACGCCCGATGCCCGCGACCGCTGGCTCGTGCACTTCCGCGAAGGTCTCGACAAGGCCAACCTCTCCCCCGAGCTGGACGCGCAGTTCTGGGCATACGTCCAGCACGCGGCCAACTTCATGGTCAACCAAGCCGGTTGAAGGTCAGGCGTGGCTCTCGTCGATCTCGATGAGCGGGTCGCCCTCCTGGACGATCTGCCCGACCTCGACGAGGACCTTGCTGACAAAGCCGGACGCCTCGGCGTACACCGGGATCTCCATCTTCATGCTCTCCAGGACGGCCAGCACATCGCCGACACCGACCTGGTCACCCTCGCGGACGACGATCTTCCAGACGTTTGCGACGATCTCGGCGCGCGCAGCGAACATCAGTGCGACGACTCGTGGGTCAGCATGCGCAGGGCGGCAGCCATGCGGTCGCGGGTTTCCTCAGGCAGGATCACGTCGTCGACGATACCGGCTTCGGCCGCGATGTAGGGACGCGCAACCTCTTCGCGATAGACCGCGGCGAGCTCATCGCGCAGCTTGGTCGGCTCCTCGGCCTCCTTGAGGGCACGACGGTGCAGCAGCGCGACGGCGCCACCAGGACCCATGACCGCGATCTCCGAGCCCGACCAGGCCCAGTTGACGTCAGCACCGAGCGAGGCAGCGCCCATCGCGATGTACGCGCCTCCGTACGCCTTGCGGACCACGACGGTCAGCTTGGGCGACTTGGTCTCGACGTACGCCTTGAGGAGCTTCGCGCCATGCGTGATGACGCCGCGTCCCTCTTCGACGGTGCCGGGCAGGAAGCCGGGCACGTCGACGAACGTCAGGACCGGGAGGTCGAAGCGACCACAGAACTCGACGAAGCGCGCAGCCTTGACCGACGCCTTGGAGTCGAGGATGCCGCCGCGGGCGTTGGGCTGGTTGGCCAGGATGCCGACCGCGTGGCCGTCGAGACGGCCGAACAGGGTCAGGATGCTCGGCGCGTGCGTCGGCATGAGCTCCAGGCGGGCGCCGTTGTCCAGCACACCGTCGAGCAGGGCGTTCATGTCGAACACGACGCTCGACTTCTCCGGCACGAGGCCGGGCAGGCGCTCGACCGCACCCGGGTTGGCCGGCACGGGGCTGTGCCGCTTCTGCGGGCCGCCCTTGTGCGTCGGCAGGAACGACAGCAGGAGGCGTGTCGCGTGGAACGCCTCTTCTTCGCTGTCGACCTCGAGGTGCGCGACCCCGCTGACCTTGGTGTGCAGCGCCGATCCACCGATGTCCTCGGCGGAGGCGTCCTCGCCCGTCGCGGCCTTGACGATCTCGGGGCCGGTCAGGAACATCTGGCCCTGCTCCTTGACCATGATGGTCCAGTCCGTCAGCGCCGGCGAGTATGCCGCGGCGCCCGCGCACGGCCCGAGGATCAGCGAGATCTGCGGGATCCGCTGCTGAGCCTCGATGTTGTTGGCGAAGATGCCGCCACAGCCGTGCAGCGCGAAGATCCCGTCGTGGATGCGCGCGCCGCCCGAGTCGTTGATGTAGACGATCGGGTAGCCCTTGTCGATCGCGAACCGCTGGGCCTTCATGATCGCCTCGGCCATGACCGCACCGATGGCACCGGAGGCCACGGCCGCGTCGTGCGAAACGACGACGACTGCGTGACCATCGGTCGTACCCCATCCGGCGACGACGCCGCTGCCGGCGCCTCCGCCCGCCGTGCGCAACGGCGTCATCTCGACGAAGGAGCCATCGTCGACGAGCATCTCGGCGCGCTCACGCGCCGTGAAGACACGCTTGCCCTTGGGTTCGACCCGGGCGAACCGATCCTGTCGGCGCTGCGTGAGCGTCGTGCGGTGATCGGCCTGGTCCGGCGCTGAAACCACCGAGGGGGTGTCGAGCTGCGTCACAAGGTCTCCTAAAACATGAGGTTTTCCTCAACTATACACAAACATGAGGAATCCCTCATCTTCCGCGACGGTCAATTTCGGAGGTGATCTCGCACACGCGGGCTCCGTGCGATACCGTGCGGAAGGAATCAACTAAGCAAGCGCTTAGGCGCCAGTCGAAGGAGCAAGTCGTGACCGAACCCCGTACCGCGATCGTCACCGGAGCCGCACGTGGCATCGGAGCCGCCGTCTCACAGCGACTGGCCGCAGACGGCTTCCAGGTCGCCGTGGTCGACCTCGACGAGGCCTCATGCGCCGGCACGGTTGATGCCGTCGTCGCCGCAGGCGGCAAGGCCCTCGCCGTCGGCGCCGACGTCAGCAACGAGGAGCAGGTCGCGGCCGCGATCGAGCGCATCACGAGCGAGCTGGGTGCCCCCACCGTGCTGGTCAACAACGCCGGCATCATCCGCGACAACATGCTGTTCAAGATGACCGTCGATGACTGGGACGCGGTCATGAACGTGCACCTGCGCGGCGCGTTCCTGATGACCAAGGCAAGCCAGAAGCACATGACCGAGGCCGGTTTCGGCCGCATCGTCAACCTCTCGAGCACCTCGGCGCTCGGCAACCGCGGCCAGGCCAACTACTCCGCCGCCAAGGCCGGCATGCAGGGCTTCACCAAGACGCTGGCGATCGAGCTGGGCAAGTTCGGCATCACCGCCAACGCGATCGCGCCGGGATTCATCCAGACGGACATGACCGCCTCGACGGCCGAGCGCATGAAGATCCCGTTCGACGACTTCATCAAGTGGAACGCCGAGCAGATCCCGGTCGCCCGCGTCGGCCAGCCCGAGGACATCGCCCACACGGTCTCGTTCCTCGTCAGCGAAGGTGCCGGGTTCGTGTCGGGCCAGGTCATCTACGTCGCCGGCGGGCCCAAGGACTGACATGAGCGAGCGCCAGCGAGTGAAGCGAGGGAATATCATGCCGGTGTCGCCTTACCGTGCCTTTTCCAAGGAGACATCGGCATGACGAGTGATCCCAAGGGCCTCGACCTCGCGGCGCTGCAGAACTGGCTCGAGCGCGAGCGCCCCGAGCTGGTGACCGGGCCGCTGACGGCGAGCCTCATCACGGGCGGCAAGTCCAACCTGACCTACACGTTGAGCGCCGGCTCCCGCGACTACGTCGTACGCCGCCCGCCCTTGGGCCACGTCCTCGCCACGGCGCACGACATGGGGCGCGAGTACCGCGTCATGGCTGCGCTGGCCCCGACGAACGTCCCCGTGCCGCAGATGATCGCGCACTGCGAGGACACCGAGGTCATCGGTGCGCCGTTCTACGTCATGGAGAAGGTCGCCGGCACGCCGTACGGTCGCGCCTCGCAGCTCGAGCCGCTCGGTCCCGAGCGCACGCGCGCCATCAGCGAGCGCATGGTGGACACCCTCGCTGCGCTCCACGCCGTCGACTACACGGCCGTGGGGCTCAGCGACTTCGGGCGCCCAGACGGCTACCTGGGGCGCCAGGTCGCCCGCTGGAAGAAGCAGCTGGTGGCATCGACCAGCCGCGAGCTGCCCGGCATGGACGAGCTCGTCGCGCACCTCGAGTCGAACGTCCCCGCCAGTGACGACGCAACGATCGTGCACGGCGACTTCCGGCTCGACAACCTCCTCGTCGACGCCGATGACCAGGTCACGGCGGTGCTCGACTGGGAGATGAGCACGCTCGGCGATCCGCTGACGGACGTCGCGGTCCTGCTGGCGTACCAGCAGCTCGCCGAGTCCGCTCCCCCGGCGCGCGAGGGCGCGGCGTTGGTCACCGACGCGCCGCTGGCTCCGGGCTACCTCAGCCGCGACGACGTGCTGGCGAGATACGCCGAGCAGTCCGGTCGCGACGTCAGCGACATCGGCTTCCACCTTGCGCTGGCGTTCTTCAAGCTCGCGGTGATCCTCGAGGGCATCCACTACCGCCATTCGCAGGGGCAGACCGTCGGGGCGGGCTTTGACGGGATCGGCGACATGATCGTTCCACTGATCGCCGCGGGGCGCGCCGCTTCAAGATAGGGTTGCGCCCGTGACGGCCGAGATCCTCGAACCCCGGCGCCGCCCGACGCAGGAGCGTAGCCACAAGAAGTTCGACCACCTGTTGCAGGTGTCGCGCGAGCTGCTGCTCAACGTCGGCTTCGAGTCGTTCACGTGCGAGGAAGTCGCCCATCGGGCGGGTCTGCCGATCGGCACGCTCTACCAGTTCTTCCAGAACAAGTACGTCATCGTGTGCGAGCTCGACCGGGTCGACGCGGTCGCCGTACGCCAGGAGCTCGCGAGCTTCGCCGAGGCGATCCCGACGCTCGACTGGCTCAAGTTCCTCAACCGCCTCGTCGATCACATGGCGGCGTTGTGGGTCAACGACCCGTCACGACGCGCCGTGTGGCTCGCGGTCCAGTCGACGCCGGCGACCCGCGCGACGGCGGCGGTGACCGAGCGCGAGCTTGCCGCTGAGGTCGCGCGTGCCCTCGCACCACTGACCCCTGGCACCCCGCGCGACCGTCGCCAGATCATGGCCGAGGTGCTGGTGCACGTCGTCTACTCGATGCTCAACTTCTCGATCCGCGACGGCCAGGAGCACAGTGAAGCCATCATCGAGCTCAAGCGGCTCGTCACGGCATACCTGCTGAGCGCCGAGCACGCCTGAGCTCCGTGTCGTTTCCCATGAGGCCTCGCGGTCTTGTCACGCACCGCGTGTTACGGCGCTTGGTGCGTGACAACTTCCCTAGGCCTCATGGGAAACCGACAAAGCCCGTCAGTCGCGGGACAGGACGACGTACGCGATGGCGTAGTCGCCGTCGTGACTCAGCGAGACCTCGAGGGTATGGCCGCTGAGTCGCTTCGCCACCTCGCCGTGCAGGCGGATGCGCGGGCGACCCCACGCGTCGGCGACGACCTCGATCAGGTGGTGCACGTGCTCGTCCATGACCGGCGCCTCGCCATAGAGCGACGCCGACCAGGCCTTGATGACCGCCTCCTTGGCGGCCCAGCGCACGGCGAAGTGACGCGCGGCGTCGTAGGGACGACTCCGCACGTCACTTCGCTCACCGGGCAGGAAAGCCGTGGCGAACGTGGTTCCGGGTTGGTCGAGCTGGTCCGCGAACGTGGGTACGTGGACCAGATCGACACCAACACCGACGACCGTCACTAGCAGGACGCTCCGAAGTACACGTCGTCCTCGCCCAGTCGTGCCTGCGGATCCAGGAGGAGTCCAGCCTCCCGCTTCCGCACTCCCTCACTGCCGAGGCGCCGATCGGCAGGGCGTTCGTACAGCGAGGGACCGCCGTACATGGCCCTGACGAGACGCATCCGACCCTCGATGAGCCGTGCTTCCGCACGGGCGGCGTACGAGTCGCGCTCTTCGCCGCTCAAGGTCGCAAGGAATGCCTGGGGGTGCGCGAGCGCGATCAAGCCGGCGACGTGTCCGAAGCCGAGGCTCGTCAGGATGCCCGCCTTGAGCTGACCCGTGGCCAGCGGCTTGCGCAGCCATACCAAGTGCTCGTGCTCGGCCAGGTCGTCCATGACGCAGTCGAGACTGCGGTTCGGCGGGATGACCCCACCGGACAGGACCTGGCAGAGCCCGACGATCTGGAACGCCGCGGCGCCACCCTTGGTGTGGCCCGTGATGCTCTTCTGCGAGATCACGTAGAGCGGGTTGCCGTCGCTGCGGCCGATCGCCGCGGCGAGCCGCTCGTGCAGCTCGGACTCGTTGCGCTCGTTGACGCCGGTCGACGTGTCGTGCTTGGACAGCACACCGATGTCGTCGGCGGTGAGGCCGAGCGTGCTCAGCGACTTCGCCAGAGCGGACTCACGACCGCCGAGACCCGCCGCGAGAGCGCCCATGCCCGGGGCCGGGATCGACGTGTGCACGCCGTCGGCGAACGAGCCGGCGTACGCCACGACGCCGAGGACCGGAAGGCCCATGCGCAGTGCGAGGTCGCCGCGGGCGAGCAGGATCGTGCCGCCGCCCTGTGACTCCACGAAGCCGCCGTAGCGACGGTCGTTGGCCCGGCTGAAGTAGCGGTCCTCGAGGCCCTTGGCGCGCATCGCCGCCGAATCGGCGGTCGCGGACATGTCGGCGAAGCCCACGATGCCCTCGACGCTCAGGTCGTCGAACCCGCCCGAGACCACGAACTGGGCCTTGCCGAGCTTGATCTTGTCGACCCCCTCCTCGACCGAGACGGCCGTGGTGGCGCAGGCGGCGACCGGGTGGACCATCGCGCCGTAGGAGCCGACGTACGACTGCACGACGTGCGCGGCGATGACGTTGGGCAGCGCCTCCTGCAGGATGTCGTTCGGCTTGCTCTCGCCGAGCAGCGTGTCGAGGTAGAGCGACTGCATCGACTGCATGCCGCCCATGCCCGTGCCCTGCGTGTTGGCGACGAGCGCCGGGTGGACCCAGCGCATCAGCTCGGACGGGTTGAACCCGCTCGAGAGGAACGCGTCGACCGTGCAGATCAGGTTCCACAGCGCCACGCGATCGATCGACTCGACCATCTCAGCCGGCACGCCCCACACCGTCGGGTCGAAGCCGGTCGGGATCTGGCCACCGACCGTGCGGGTCAGCGCCATGCGACGCGGCACGCGGATCTCGGTGCCGGCCTTGCGGGTCACGGTCCAGTCGCCGTCGGCCGTCGCGGAGATGACCGTACGCTCGGGGTCCGCGTCGCGCAGAGCCTGTGCCTCGGCCTCGTTCGAGACCGTGAACGACAGGTCCTTGTCGAGGAACACCGACGTCAGCAGCGGCGCCGAGTTGTCGACCATGTTGCCCTCGTCGACGTAGCGCCGGATGCCGACCGCCTCGCGGACCGTCTCCTCGTAACGCTCCACGAGATCAGCCTCGTCGACCTTCTCCTGTGTCGCGGTGTCGAACCAGCCGCCACCCTGCTCGTCCCAGCTCACGAGGCCCGTCGTCCAGGCCAGCTCCAGGACGCCGGCGGCCGACAGCTCGTCGGACACCTCCATCTCGAAGCGCGTACGGGACGAGCCGTAGGGACCGAGCTCGCCGGCACCCACGATGACCACGAGGTCCTCGGGCTTGGCGTGGACCGGAGCCCAGTCGATCTGCTCGACACGGTCGAGCTGGGCCGGTGAGGCGGCGAGCGCGGCGATCGTCGCACCCTCGTCCTCCTCGACAGCGGCGGGACGCTCGACGCCCTCGGCGAGAGCCTTCATGTCGAGCTTGACGCCCGCGAGCCCGCCGGTGAGGTCGACCGTGAGCGGCTCGATGCGTGCAGCAGCGCGCGCCTCGCCAGTTGCGGTCTCCAGGAGGGCCTCAGCCATCTCCTCAGGCGACCACGTACGGACGCCGCGAGCCTCGATGGCCTCGACCAGCGGGTCGTTGCCGCCCATGAGCCCGGTGCCGCGCACCCAGCCGATGATGGCGTGGCTCAGCGTGACCCGATCGGCCCACGTACGCTCCGCGGACCAGCGGGTCACGAGCGCATCGAGTGCCGACTTCGCCTCGCCGTATCCGCCGTCGCCGCCGAACATGCCGCGGTTGGGCGAGCCCGGGAGCACGACGTGCAGCGTCGAGGTCAGGTCACGGTCCTGGATATTGGCCGAGAGCCGCCCGATCAGGCGCTCGACGGACCACAGCAGGATGCGCATGTCGATCTCGGTGCGGCTGCCGGCGTCGGTGAGGTCACCGGCGACGCGGCCAGCGGCGAACGGGAACAGCAGCGTCGGCGTCATCGCCGGCTTGGACACCGTCGTGACACCCGCGCGGGTCTGCGTCTGCTCACTGGCGATCCAGCTCGCCAGCGCGTCGACGTCGGCGTACGACGCCATGTTGGCCGGGACGATCCACAGGGCCGCTCCGTCGACCGCGTGCGTGCGGTAGAGCTCCTTGTAGAACGCGAGCCGCTTCGGGTCGAGGCCAGAGGTGGTCGCGACGACCGTCGCACCACCGGCCAACAGCTTGCCGGTGACGCCAGCGGCGATCGAGCCCTGGCTGGCGCCGGTCACGACCGCGAGCTCGCCGGACCAGGTCTGGTCCGTCGCGCTCAGGGCGTCCTCGGCGATCCGGGTGAAGCGCTCGGAGAGCCTCGGGTCGGAGTGCGTCGCGTGCCAGCGAGCCTGCGCCGCCACGACCTCGCCGGCGCCGACGAAGCTGGCTTCGACGGTCTCGCCCGCGGCGATGCGGGCCAGGTCCTCGCGGGCGCTGGCCCAGCGGTCGTCCAGGACGACGGCCTTGAGCGGGTCGAACGCCGGAGCGGTCAGCTTGGCCCAGTCGCTGCCGAGCTCGGTCTCGACGCGGGCCAGGATCTCGGCCTCCGCCTCGTCCGTCTCGACGACAGCCGGTACGTCGTTGAGTCCCAGCTGGTCGAGGACCAGTCGGGCCGAGGACGCCAGAACGCCGTCGGGGCCGGTGATCTGGGCGGTGAACTCGCCGAGAGCGGCCGCATCGATCGTGGCGCCCTCTCCCCCACCGGTGGACGGCAGGTCGACGCTGATGCCGTGGCGTGCGGCGACTGCCTGCACGCTCGCGTCGACCGCGGCGTCGACGTCCGCACCGGAGGCGAGACCGCTCAGAGAGCCGTACTCACCACCGCGGACGCTCGAACCCTCACGGCTCGAGAGCGCGAGCTCGACGAGTGCGTGACTCGCCCAGCCCGGTCCGAGCTGCCAGACGTCGGTGACGCGCTCCGCGACGGCGGACTGGCGCTTGCCGGTCGGGCCGAACACCTTCTTGAGGTGGTCGCCGAGGGCTTCGGTGAGCACCGGGCCGAACGCCTTGTAGCCGCGGGCCAAGCCCTTGACCTGGCCGGACAGCGTCGGCAGGTCCGCGTCAGCGGCACCGTCGATCGCGCCGAGCCCGAGCTCGCCACCGAGGTCGACGAGCAGCTGGTTGCGGCGCGAGGATGCACCGTCGCACAGCGACTCGATCGTGTCGGCAGCACCGATCTGGTCGAGGCGCATCTTGGTCCACCAGGCGATCAGGACCGTGGTCGCGTCGGCGGCGTCGAAAGTCAGGTCGGCCGGGCGCGGTCCGCTGGAGGTCGCCGGAGCAGCCGCAGGTGCGGCGGCCGGAGCCGACGCCTCAGGCGCGGACGCCTCGGGAGCGATGTCCTCGTCATCATCGATGACGATCTCCTCGTCGGTCGCGAAGACCGCGGCGCTGTCGCGCTCGAAGTTGAGCACCTCGACGGGTCCGCCGAAGCGACCCGGCAGCTTGAGCGTCGACGAAGCGAGGTTGGCCACCGTGGGGGCCTGACCAACACCGACCTCGACGAATCGCTCGACACCGAGACCTCCGCCGTCTTCAGGGCAGAACAGCAGGTCCTGCGTCTCGATCCAGCGAACCGGGCTGGCGAACTGCCACGCGAGCAGCTCGATCAGCACGACCCGGCAGAGCTCGCCGGGCTTGGCCGACCAGGTGGCGAAGTCGGCAAGCACCGCGTTGAGCGGCTCCGACGGCACGAGATCGGCGATCTCCTGCAGGAACGCCCGGTCGAGCGAGAACGGCTTCGGCACGAGGTTGGGAACGTACCGGCCCTCGAGGATCGCGGGGTCGATCGTGGTCGGCAGGAGCTCGGTCAGGCGGTCGCGGAAGTCCGGGACGCCGTCGCGCAGCACCGTGGAGTGGAACGGCACATCGATGCCGGGCACCAGGATGTAGGCGGCCTTGCCACCGAACTCCTCGCGGCGACGAGTGATGTCCTCCTCGAGGACCTCGAGGCCGTGGACCGTGCCGGCGATCGCGTACTGCGAGTCGCGCAGGTTGTAGTTCACGATCTGCAGGAACTCGCCGGACTCTTCGGCGATGCGGTCGACGTACGCGGTGACGTTGTCGTCGTTGAGCCCGATCTGCGCCGGACGAATCGCGGCGAGGCGATAGTTGCTGCGGCCCGCGGCGTCGCGGGGAACGAGGGTGTGCATGACCGAGCCGCGCTGGAACACGACCTCGACGACGGCCTCGAGCGGGATGACGCCCGAGACGGCGGCGAGCGCGTTGTACTCGCCGACCGAGTGGCCCGCGAGGATCGAGCCCTCGACGAACGCGCCGGACTCACGCAGCTCGGCCATCTGGGCAGCGCCGAGCACCGCCATGGCGACCTGGGTGAACTGGGTCAGGAACAGCACGCCGTCGGGGTGCTTGTGCGTCACACCATCGGTCACGAGGACCGTCGGGTTGTCGCGGACGACGGTGAGGATCGAGAAGCCGAGAGCCGTGCGGGTGTGCGCGTCGGCGCGGTCCCAGATCTCACGTGCGGCCTTGGAGCGCTGGTACGCCGCCATGCCCATGCCCTGGTGCTGGATGCCCTGGCCCGGGAAGGCGTACGCCGTGCGGGGTGCCTCGAGGCGGGCGGTCGCCGACATGACGACCTCGCCCTCGGCGCGGCACGTGATGTCGACGAGCTCGGCGCCGTTGTCGAGGCCGATGCGGTCGGCCTTGACGTCGACCGTGACACCGGGGCGCACGGGAGCGAGGAAGCGCGTCGTCCAGCCCGTGATGCGGCGGCCGGACAGCACCTGCTGCGCGGCAGCGGAGACCCACATGCCGTGCACGATCGGCGCGCCGAGCCCGGCGAGGCGGGCAGCAGCGATGCTGGTGTGAATCGGGTTGTGGTCGCCCGTGACGGCGGCGAATCCACGCAGGTCGGTCGGCGCCGTCAGCGTCGCGGCACCGCGGGACTTGCGCGGGGTGTCCGCGACGTCGTCGCCGATCGCTCCGCCGGCACGTGCCGGGTCGGCGAGCTCGCCGGCACCGGTACGTCCGCGGATCGCGAAGCGCTCGCGCAGCGTGGCGAGGTCGCCTGCGGCGGAGGACACCGTGACGTCGACCGCGACGACGCGGCCGAAGCCGGTGTCCTCGATCGACTCGACGACCGACGAGATCGTCAGGGCGGCGGGGGCGAGCGGCAGGGTGCCGGTCAGCGCGATCGCGTGGTCGAGGTGGACCAGGTCGAGCATGCCCTCGATGACGGGGATGCCGTTGTCCGTCGTCGCCTCACCGAGCACGGCGAACACGGACGGCCAGGCGAGCCCGACGAGCACGTCGGGAACCGGGTGGACCGGCGTGTGTGCGCCGGTGACACCGGCGTGGTCGGCGATCAGGTCCGGATCCCAGTCGACGTTGACCGTCGCGCGGCCATTCGTCACGGGCGGGACGTCGCCACCGGCAGCACCGGCGACGAGCGAGGACATCGCGGCTGCAGCGACCTCGGTCGACACGACCGGAGCGGCACCGGCGAGCACGGCGTCGTCGACCTGGATGCGCAGCGCGAGCGGACGTGCCAGCGGCACCTGCAGCTCAGCGGTACGAGCGTCGATCGCGACGAGCGCGGCGCCGGTCTCAGGGTGCTCGGCGCGCTGCGGGTCGACGATGACCCACTCGGCACCGAGGCGGTGGACGGGGTTGCGGACCGTGCGACCGGCCCACACCAGGTCCGGAGCGGCCAGGACGAGCGAGAGGACGTCTCCGGCCTCCTCGACGCGGCGACGGCCGGTGACGCGCTGGGCGGCGCGGCCAGCGGCGAGCAGACCGTCGATCGTCGCGTCCTCGAAGCGGCGCAGCAGCTCCGCGACCGGCTCGTCGACACGGTCGATGCCGGCGACCGAGACGGTGCCGGGGATGACGCAGACCTCGTCGGCGGCGTAGCGCGGGTCGTGCGCCTGCCACAGCGAGTCAGAACGCCACCAACGGCGTACGTCCTGGTCGAGCACCGGCACGAAGTTGACCGGCTTGCCCGGCGTACGGCACTGCTCGACGAAGAACAGGACGTCGGCCGGGTGGAGCGATGACGCCTTCGGCGCCCGGGTATGCCTCCAGGAGGGTGGCCAAAGCTCCCGAACCGTCGTCGACCAGGGAAGCGTCGGCGAAGAGAGTGGGGATCGTGCCGCGATCGGCAGCGTTGAGGCGAGCCTCGGCGCGCTGCAGCATCGCGTGGAACCGGTCGCGCAGCGTGACGTCGAGCCAGTCGGGCGTGCCCGAGAGCTCGAGGAAGCGGCGGAGCCACTGGGCGTACGTCATGGTCTCGACGTCACCGAAGTAGGGCTTCGCGGTGCGGTTGAGCGCCTCGATGATCTCGTCACGACGTGCGGCGACGGCCTTGGCGTCGCCGGCGACCTCGTCGAGCAGGCGGCCCGTGCGCGACGCGGTGTTGTCGATCTCGTGGATGTCGGCGCCGAGCTGGCTGCGGCCCGAAGCCATACCGCCCTTGGCGCTGCCCGCACCGACCCAGGTGCCGGTGCCGCGCGTGTCGACGAGCAGCTGCTTGACCGCCGGGGCCGTGGTGGCCTCGAGCGTGGCCATCGCGGCGGTGCCGACCAGGATGCCGTCGAGCGGCATGACGGGGAAGCCGTGGCGGCGAGCCCACTCACCGGTGAGGTACGCCGAAGCGACCTCCGGTGTGCCGATGCCACCACCGACGGCGACGACGACGTTGTCGAGCGAGCGCAGCTCGCCGTACGTCGCGAGCAGCAGGTCGTCGAGGTCCTCCCACGAGTGGTGACCGCCAGCGCGGCCGCCCTCGATCTGGACGATGATCGGCGTCGGCGCGACGGCCTTGGCGATCTTCAGGACCTCACGGATCTGCTTGACCGTGCCGGGCTTGAAGACGACGTGCGTGATCTCGGCGGCGCGGAGCTCCTCGACGAGCGCGACGGCGTCGTCGAGCTCGGGGATGCCGGCCGTGACGACGACCGCGTCGATCGCGGCACCGGCGGCGCGGTGGCGCTGCACGAGACGCTTCTGGCCGAGCTGGAGCTTCCAGAGGTAAGGATCGAGGAACAGCGAGTTGAACTGGTACGTCCGGCCGGGCAGCAGCAGCTCCTCGAGCTCGGCGACGCGGTCGGCGAAGATCTCCTCGGTGACCTGGCCGCCACCGGCGAGCTCGGACCAGAAGCCGGCGTTGGCCGCTGCGGCGACGATCTTGGCGTCGACGGTCGTCGGCGTCATGCCGGCCAGCAGGATCGGCGACTTGCCGGTCAGGCGCGTGAAGCGGGTCTCGACGTGCAGCGTGCCGTCAGGCAGCGTCACGACGCGTCGGGGCGTACGCCGACCAGGGGGTGGCCAGGCGCGGCGCGGCACCGGCGGCGGTGAGCTCGCGGTGACCGCGGCGGGTCGTCGTCGCGATGACGCCGGCTCCGCGGCTGCGCAGCTCGCGCGCCGACAGGCGGGCGGCGATGTCGGACGGTCCGAGGTCGAGGATCCACGTCGCGCCGGCGTCGAGTGCCGACTCGAGCGACTCGACCCAGTCGACGGGGTCGACGATCGAGCGCATCGTGAGCGTACGGGCGCGGGCGGCATCGAAGCCACAGGCCTCGGCCCAGGTCGCGACCAGGTCAGCGGCCTCGGCGAGGTCGGGGTGGTGGAACGCCAGCTGGGCCGGCAGCGGCTCCAGGACGGGGGCGAACGGCGAGCCGCCGGTGACCTTGCGCTCGCGGTCGGACTTCTCGGCAGCGGCGACCTCTTCGAGTCGGGCCTCGACGACGCGGAGGCTGTCGGCCGGGCCGGACAGCACGACGCCGCGGCGACCGTTGCGCAGGCGCGAGACGACCCGAAGCGACGCCGGCAGCTCGGCCAGGATCGCGTCGATGCGCTCGGGCACGACGTTGGAGACGCTGAGCATCGTGGAGCCGAGAAGGCCACGGCGACGGCCAACGAGCTGGGCCGCAGCACCCATCAGGCGGGCGAGAGCCAGCAGCTCGACGTCGTCGACGCCAGCGACCGACTGGGTCGCGAGGTCGCCCTGCGAGTGACCGATGACGGCGGCGGGCGCCACGAGCTGGGTGTCGACGCCCTGACGGTGCAGGGCGCGGAGACCGGCGAGCTGGGTGAGCAGGATGCCGGGTACCGAGGCTCCGGGTGTATCCAGCACCGCGGAGCTCGGCAGTTCGGGAGCGTCGTCGTCCTCGGCGGACTCGCCGACGGCGATGACATCGGCCCACTCGAGGGGCGTGAACGTCACGCCGACCCGGGCGAGCTCGGCGGCGACCGGAGCGAGGCGCTCCTCGGCCTGCGACACGAGGGTCTCGAGCTCGGACTCGAGCGCGAAGTCACGGATCAGTCCGGCAAGCGGCTCGAGCCACGGGGAGCCTTGGCCACCGAACGCAATGGCGTACGGAGTGCCGGCTGAGATGCGATCGACCAGGGCGCCGCGGCGCTCGGTCGGCTGGATCGTGGCAAGCGGAGTGTCGATTGTCGTCACGTGGAATCCCTCGGGGTACTGCCGTCGCTGGATCGACGGGCGGTCCCACCATCATCGCAAAACATGAGGGGTTCCTCAAGTTTAATGCGAGGGTTTCCTCATGTTTCTTGCGAGATCTGGCTCACATGGCCGCGAAATTGCCCGGCGCATTGGCCCCGTGACGCGGCTAGGCTGACCCGAGGGGGACGACATGGAGATCGAGACGCGCCATCTGCGGATGGTCAAGGCCGTGGCCGACGAGGGCAGCATCACGCGAGCGGCATCCGCGTTGGGCACGACACAGCCGGCGCTGACGCGACAGCTGCGCCGCATCGAGGACAACCTCGGCGGTCCCCTGTTCCAACGCTCGCACTCCGGCGTCGAGCAGACCCCACTCGGCCGCCTCGTCGTGGGCCGCGCCACCGCCGTCCTCTCGGTGCTCGACACGTTGCAGACCGACGCATCGAGCCTGCGCAGCGCCCCAGCACAGGTACGGATCGGGGTCCGCTTCGGCAACGCGCTGGTCGGCCTGATCCGCGGGCTGCGCGCGACCCTGCCGAGCACCGAGATCGTGACCGAGAGCGAGACCCGCATCGACGGCCTGCTCGACCTGCTCGGCTCGCACCGCATCGACTTCGCCGTGATCCACGAGTACGTCGGCAACGAGATCCCGCTCGACTCACGGCTGCTCGTACGCCCGGTCGGCTGCGAGCCCGGCTTCGTCCTGATGTCGGCCGATCACCCGCTCGCGGACCGCGGCGAGCTCGAGCTTGCCGACCTGGCCGACGAGACCTGGCTGTTGTCGCCGCTCGACGTCGACCGCGAGGCCGACTGCATGACCCGGATCTGCTGGGATGCCGGGTTCACGCCCAAGATCGGGCACTATCTCAGCGACGGACTCAGCGTCGAGCTGATCCGAGCCGGTGAGGCCATCGCCCTCAGCACGCCGACCAACCGCGATTCCGGCATGGTGCTCAAGCCGCTCGTCGGCACACCGATGCAGGTCCGACGGCTGCTGCTGGCCGAGCGCGACAATCCGTTCGCCGAGCATCTCGACAAGCTCGCCCGGTTCACCGCCGACGTCCTGACCGAGACACTCGAACGCCAGCCCGTCTACCAGGCCTGGGTCGCGCGACACGGTCCCCTCGCGACCTCTCGACCACGCGTCTGACGCCACCCCATGGCGGGGGTCGCTCGCCTTCGATGGCATGGGCAGATGGCATGACCCAACTCCTCTCGATGTGACTAGCGTCACGCCTACGTCAATCGAGAGGACAACTCATGAAACACGTCTTTGCCATCGGAGGAGCAACCCTCCTCGTGGCTGGGCTGGGCGTCGCAACGCCCTCGCTGAGCGCAGCGGCCGAGTCCAGCGGTGATCCCGCTGTCGTGGCCAAGGGATACATCCAGGAGCATCCGGGCAAGGTCGAGGGCACGTCGAAGGATGCCTACCAGCTCGTCGACACGGTCGAGTCGACCAACGGGGCAACCCACGTGCGGTTCAACCGCACGTACGCCGGCCTGCCCGTCCTCGGCGGTGACCTCGTGATCCATCTCGATGCCGCGGCCAAGCCCGAAGGCCAGTCCGTGGCCCAGAGCGCACCCGCCAGCGTCAGCACGACGCCCAAGGTGCCCGCCGGTGCGGCGGCCGACCGGGCCCGCGACGAGTTCGCGGGACGCAGCGTCACCAAGGCGGGCTCGCCCAAGCTCGTCGTCGACGCCCGCCAGGGCAAGGCCGTCCTCGCCTGGCGCTCCACTGTCACGGGTGTGCAGGCCGACGGCCAGACGCCGAGCCGGCAGATCATCGTCACCGACGCCAACACCGGCAAGGTGCGCAGCGCCGAGGAGACGATCCTGACGCCGATCAAGATCGGCACCAAGACCCATCAGCCGGCGGTGACCGCCGCCAAGCCCGGTGTTGCCGCGAGCGGGACGGGCCGCGGGATATTCGTCGGCACGGTCTCGATCAGCACGACCGGCAGCGGCAGCAGCTACACGATGGTCGACGCGACTCACGGCAACGGCCGTACGTGCGACATGAAGAACCGCACGTTCGGCACGTGCACGACGTTCGCCGACTCCGACAACTCGTGGGGCAACTTCAGCGTCAGCGACCGCGCGTCGACAGGCGTCGACGCCCACTACGGAGCCGCCAAGACGTTCGACTACTTCAAGACGAGCTTCGGCCGCCAGGGCATCTTCAACAACGGCAGCGGTGTCCCGTCGCGCGTCCACTACGGCAACAGCTACGTCAACGCCTACTGGGACGGCAGCCAGATGACGTACGGCGACGGTGCGGGCAACCAGGCGCCGCTGGTCGAGCTCGACGTCGCCGGGCACGAGATGTCCCACGGCGTCACCGAGAACTCGGCCGACCTCGCCTACTCCGGCGACGCCGGCGGGCTCAACGAGGCCACGAGCGACATCTTCGGGACGATGGTCGAGTTCTACGCCAACAACCCCAGTGACACGCCGGACTTCCTGATCGGCGAGGAGATCAACATCAACGGCGACGGAACGCCGCTGCGCTACATGGACGATCCCCGTCGTGACGGCGCGTCGTACGCGTGCTGGAGCAGCGCGGTGCCGCGATCGGACCCGCACTACTCCTCCGGAGTGGGCAACCACTTCTTCTTCCTGCTGGCCAACGGCAGCGGCCAGAGCACCTACGGCAACAGCCCGACGTGCAACGGCTCGACGGTCACCGGAATCGGCCGGGCCAAGGCTGCGGCGATCTGGTACAAAGCGCTCACCGAGCGCATGACCAGCACCGAGACGTACGCCAAGGCACGACTCGACACCGTCGCCGCCGCGACGACGCTCTACGGGGCAAGCAGCACGGAGGTCGCTGCCGTCAAGGCCGCGTGGTCAGCGGTCAGCGTCAACTGACCAGCGCACAGACGTGCGGCCCATCTCCTCTCGGGAGATGGGCCGCACCGCGTACGAGAACCTTCAGACGCCGCCGGTGAGCGTGAGCCCGCCGTCGATCGTGATGGTCTGGCCGGTGACCCACGCGGCGTCCTCGGACAGCAGGAACGCCACGACCGAGCCGATGTCCTCCGGCACGCCAAGACGCTTGAGCGGGTACGTCGCCGCGACCTCGTCCTCGCGACCCTCGAAGAGTGCCGTCGCGAACTTGGTCTTGACGACCGCAGGAGCTACCGCGTTGACCCGGATCTCCGGTCCGAGCTCGAGTGCCAGCTCCTGGGTGACGTGGATGACGCCCGACTTGGAGGCGCCGTAGACGCCGATCCCGGGTGCCGGCTTGAGTCCGGCCACCGAGGCGACATTGACGATCGCGCCGCCGTTGGTCTCCATCCACGCGCGATAGACCTTCTGCGCCCAGGCGATCGAGGAGATCACGTTGACCCGGAAGGTCTTCTCCGCGGCACCGAGGTCGACGTCGATCATGCGCCCGTACGTCGGGTTGATCCCCGTGTTGTTGACCAGGAAGTCGATGCGGCCGAACGCGTCCATCGTCGCCGCGACGGCCTCGTCCTGATGGTCAGCGTCATCAGCCGCGCCCGCGACGAAGATCGCGTTGTCAGAGCCCCCGAGAGACTCGACCGCCTCGGCGAGAGCATCGGCCTTGCGGGCCGTGATGCATACCCGCGCACCATCGGCGACGAGCCGTTCGGCGACGGCAAGGCCGATCCCCCGGCTCGCGCCGGTGACGATCGCGACCTTGCCGTCGAAACGGTTCGTCACGCTCTGCTCACTCAAGACAGGCGCTCGAGGACCATGGCCATGCCCTGGCCACCGCCGACGCACATCGTCTCGACGCCGAACTGCTTGTCGTGGTGCTGCAGCGAGTTGATCAGCGTGCTCGTGATGCGCGCGCCGGTCATGCCGAACGGGTGGCCGATCGCGATGGCCCCACCGTTGACGTTGAGCTTGTCGATGTCGATGCCGAGCGCCTGCGCCGAGCCCAGCGCCTGGACCGCGAACGCCTCGTTGATCTCGAACAGGTCGATGTCGCCGATGCCCATGCCCGCGTGGCCGAGCGCCTGCTTGACCGCCTCGACCGGACCGAGGCCCATGATCTCGGGCGAAAGGCCCGTGACACCCGTGGACACGATGCGGGCGAGCGGGGTGAGGCCCAGCTCCTTGGCCTTGGTGTCGCTCATGATGACGACCGCCGCAGCGCCGTCGTTGAGCGCGCAGCAGTTGCCAGCGGTGATCGTGCCGTCTGGCCGGAACACCGGCTTGAGCTGCGACACGGATTCGTACGTGACTCCCGCTCGAGGGCCGTCGTCGGTGCTGACGACCGTGCCGTCGGGCAGCGTCACCGGGGTGATGTCCTTGGCCCAGAAGCCGTCTGCGAGGGCCTTCTCGGCGAGGTTCTGGCTGCGTACGCCGAACTCGTCCTGCTCCTGCCGGCTCATGCCGATGAGCTGCTGCACGTTCTCGGCGGTCTGGCCCATCGCGATGTACGCATCGGGAAGCGTGCCGTCCTCGCGGGGATCGTGCCACGACTCGGCGCCGCCCTGGGCGCGCTTGTCCGTGCGGGCAACGGCCTCGTCATAGATCGGGTTGTGGGCGGCTGCGCTGTCAGCCATGCCGTTGGCGAACCGGCTCACAGTCTCGACGCCGAGGGACAAGAACACGTCGCCCTCCCCGGCCTTGATCGCGTGGAACGCCATGCGGGAGGTCTGCAGGCTCGACGAGCAGTAGCGGTTGACCGTCACGCCGGGGACGTGGTCCAGGCCAGCCTGCACAGCGACGATGCGGCCCAGGTTGCTGCCGGACTCGCCGGCCGGCTGGCCGACGCCCAGGTGCAGGTCGACGATGTCACGACGGTCGAGCTCGGGGACCTTGGCGAGCGCCGCCTCGAGCATCAGGACCGACAGGTCGTCAGGACGCATGTCCTTGAGCGATCCCTTGACGGCTCGGCCGATCGGCGAACGTGCGGTTGAGACGATGACTGCTTCGGGCATGGTGTTGCCTTCCTGATGTGTGGTCCGGCCTCAGAATCCGAGGTCGCGGCCGATGAGCTCTTTCATGATCTCGTTGGATCCGGCCCAGATCTTGCTGACACGGGCATCTCGCCACGCGCGCGCCACGCGGTACTCGTTCATGAACCCGTATCCGCCGTGCAGCTGGACGCAGTGGTCGAGGACGTCGTTCTGGATCTCCGACGACCACCACTTGGCCTTGGCCGCGTCGATCGCGGTCGCCTCACCGTTCGTGTGGGCCAGCACGGCCTGGTCGACGTAGGCCTCGGCGACCTCGATCTTGGTCACCAGCTCGGCGAGCAGGAACTTGTTGTGCTGGAGGCTGCCGATCGGCTGCTTGAACGCCTCGCGGTCGTGGGCGTACTGGATCGTCTCGGCAAGGATCTGCTTGGCATGCGCGATGTTGGAGACCGAGCAGCTCAGTCGCTCCTGCGGGAGGCGCTCCATCATGTAGATGAAGCCGCGGTCGACCTCACCCAGGATGCGGTCGTCGCCCACCCGGACGTTCTCGAAGAACAGCTCGGACGTGTCGGCCTCGCTCTGCCCGACCTTGTCGAGCTTGCGGCCGCGGCTGAACCCCTCGTCGGTCGCCTCCAGGCCGAACAGCGTGATGCCCTTGGCGCCCTTCTCGGGCGACGTACGAACTGCCGTCAGCACCAAGTCGGCCGAGTAGCCGTTCGTGATGAACGTCTTGGAGCCGTTGATGACCCACTCGTCGCCGTCGCGGACCGCGGTGGTCTTGAGCGCGGCGAGGTCCGATCCGCCGCCGGGCTCGGTCATGCCGATCGCTGTGACGATCTCGCCGCTCGCGCATCCGGGGAGCCAGCGCTGCTTCTGCTCGTCGGTGCCGAGATCGACGATGTAGGGCACCGCGATGTCGGAGTGGATCGCGGCACACGATGCCAGCGCAGCATTGAGCTTGCTGAGCTCCTCGGCCCACACGGCGTTGAACCGGAAGTCACCCGCCTCCGCGCCGCCGAACTCCTCGGGGATCTCGAGGCCCAGGAAGCCCTCGGCGCCGGCCGCCAGCCAGAAGTCGCGAGGCAGCGCCTTGTCCTCGAGGTATGTCTCGAGGTGGGGCGTCACGTGCTTCGCCAGGAATGCCGCACACGAGTCGCGGAACGCGTCGTGGTCCTTGTCAAAGATCGACCGCTGCAATGCTCCGCCTTCGTGATCAGGAATCCAGGGAGGGAAACGCGCTAAGCGCTTGCTTAGCATGCAAGCACTCCGTCATGCTGTCAACCGAAAGAGGAGTGAACATGACGACCATCACGGCACGCGAGCGGCTCATCAACGCCGCGATCGAGGCGTTCGCCGAGAAGGGCTTCGCCGGGACGACCACCCGCGACATCGCGTCCCGCGCCGGGATGAGCCCCGCGGCCGTCTACGTGCACCACGACTCCAAGGAGAGTCTCCTGTTCACGGTCAGCCTCGATGGCCATCGCAGCGCGCTCGAGGTCATCACTGCGGCCGCCGGTTCGAGCACCGATCCCATCCAGCGCCTTCGGACCATGGTCTACGACTTCAGCCTCTGGCACGCCGACAACAGCCGGGTCGGACGCATTGTGCAGTACGAGTACCACGCCCTGAGCGCCGAGCACCGCGCCGAGGTCGCGACCTATCGGCGCAGCATCGAGAAGGCCATGCAGGACGCCCTGGCCGACGGTGTCGGCCAGGGCGTCCTGGATGTTGATGACATTCCCGGGACGGCGTTCTCGCTGCTGTCCTTGGGTGTCGATCTGGTGCGGTGGTTCGAGCCGGGCGGTTCGCGCTCCGGCCACGAGCTGGCCAGCCTGCATGCCGATCTGGCAGTCAGGATGACCCTTCGGACTTAGGCCTGAAGAACGGCCTCGGCGTTGATGTGGATCGAGATCTTGTCGCCGACCATGACCTTGCCGCCCTCGAGCGGGATGTTGAAGTCGATGCCGAACTCCTTGCGGCTGATCTCGGCGGTGGCCTCGATGCCCACGCGCGTGCCGCCCCACGGGTCGCCGCCCTCGCCGAGGAACTCGGCCGCGAGCTCGACAGGCTTGGTGACGCCCTTGATCGTGAGGTCGCCGGCGACGACGAAGTCGGTGTCGCTCTTCTGGACGATGCCGGTCGAGACGAACGTCATCTTCGGGTGCGTCTCGACCTCGAAGAAGTCGGCCGAGCGAAGGTGGTTGTCGCGATCGGCGGTGCCGGTGTTGATCGAGTTGAGGTCGACCGTGACGTTGACCGTCGAAGCCTCGAGGTCGTCGTGCGTCACGATTGCGCCCTCGAAGGTCTCGAACTTGCCGCGGACCTTGCTGACCAGGTGGCGGACCGAGAAGCCGATCTCGGTGTGGCTCGCGTCGATCGTCCAGGTGCCGGTGCTGACTGCAGTTGCGGTGCTCATGAAATCTCCCTTGGAGGTATGTAGTTGATCCTTCAACAAGATAGACTCTAGCACGATGTTGAAAGTTCAATCAACTGTCTCGCAGAGTAGGATAGGTCACATGGAGACGACGACCGCGACCCCGTGGCTCACCGAGGGGCAGCAACACATCTGGCGCTCATTCCTCGGCGGCACCACGGTGCTGATGGACCGGCTCGACCGCGACCTGCGGGCGGCGCACGGATTGTCGATGCCCGAGTACGAGATCCTCGTCCGCCTGTCCGAGGCGCCCGGCCGTTCGATCCGCATGGCCGAGCTGGCCGATGCGGTCGCGCACTCTCGCAGCCGGGTGACCCACACCATCGCCCGGCTCGAGCGCGAAAACATCGTCGTACGCGGGCAGTGCTCCGAGGACGGCCGAGGCGTGTCCGCCGTGCTGACCGACCACGGCTTCAGCGTGCTCGAGGCGGCCGCCCACACGCACGTGCAGGGCGTTCACGACTACCTGATCGAGAACGCCGACCCGGCGGACTTCGCCGCTCTAGGACGCATCATGAACGCCGTCGTCGAGGACCTGCACGGCAAGAACTTCTAGTCGCGGGTCAGCTTGCGGTAGGTCACGCTGTGTGGACGCGCGGCTTCCTCGCCGAGACGCTCGACCTTGTTGATCTCGTAGTCGGCGAAGTTGCCCTCGAACCAGAACCAGCGCGCAGGCGTGTCCGCGTTGCCCTCCCACGCCAGGATGTGCGTGGCGACGCGGTCGAGGAACCAGCGATCGTGCGAGACCACCACGGCGCAACCGGGGAAGTCGAGCAGCGCGTCCTCGAGTGACTGCAGCGTCTCCACGTCCAGGTCGTTGGTCGGCTCGTCGAGCAGCAGCAGGTTGCCGCCCATCTTGAGCGTCAGTGCGAGGTTGAGCCGGTTGCGTTCACCGCCCGAGAGCACGCCGACCTTCTTCTGCTGGTCGGGCCCCTTGAAGCCGAATGACGCGACATAGGCGCGGCTCGGCACCTCGTAGTTGGCGACCTTGATGAAGTCGAGCTCACCCGACACGAGCTGCCAGATGTTGAGGTTGTTGTCGATGCCGCCACGGCCCTGGTCGACATACGAGATCTTGACGGTCTGGCCGACCTCGAGCGAACCCTCGTCGGGCTTCTCCTCCCCCACGATCATGCGGAAGAGGGTCGACTTGCCGACACCGTTGGGGCCGACGACGCCGACGATGCCGGCTCGCGGCAGGTCGAACGTCAGACCGTCGAAGAGCTCACGGTCACCGAAGCTCTTGTGCAGGTCCTTGGCATTGAGGACGACATCGCCGAGTCGCGGACCCGCCGGGATGTTGATCTCCTCGAAGTCGAGCTTGCGGCCACGCTCAGCCTCGGCGGCGAGCTCCTCGTAGCGGCTCAGGCGCGCCTGGTTCTTGACCTGGCGGGCCTTGGCGTTGGAGCGCACCCACTCGAGCTCCTTGGCGAGGATCTTGGCGCGCTTGGCGTCCTTCTTGCCCTCGACCACGAGTCGGGCCTGCTTGGTCTCGAGGTAGGTCGAGTAGTTGCCCTCGTAGGGGTGCGTCTTGCCGCGGTCGAGCTCGAGGATCCACTCGGCGACGTTGTCGAGGAAGTAGCGGTCGTGAGTGATCGCCAGAACGGCGCCGGGGTAGGACGCGAGGTGCTGCTCGAGCCACAGCACGCTCTCGGCGTCCAAGTGGTTGGTGGGCTCGTCGAGCAGCAGGAGGTCGGGCTGCTCGAGCAGCAGCTTGCAGAGTGCGACGCGACGGCGCTCACCACCGGAGAGGTGGTCAACCAGCTCGTCGGGCGGCGGGCAACGCAACGCGTCCATCGCCTGGGCGAGCCGGGAGTCGAGGTCCCACGCATTGGCGTGGTCGAGGTCGGTCTGCAGCTCACCCATCTCGGGCAGCAGCGTGTCGTAGTCGGCATCCGGATCGGCGAGCTCTTCGCTGATCTTGTTGAACCGGTCGATCTTGGCCTTGATCTCGCCGACAGCCTCCTCGACGTTCTCGAGGACGGTCTTGCCCTCGGTCAGCGGCGGCTCCTGCAGGAGGATGCCGACCGACGCGTCGGGGTCCTTGATCGCGTCGCCGTTGTTGGGCTGCTCCATGCCGGCCATGATCTTGAACAGCGTCGACTTGCCGGTGCCGTTGGGGCCGACAACACCGATCTTGGCGCCGTGGAGGAACGACAGCGTGACGTCGTCGAGAACGACCTTCTCGCCGAGCTTCTTGCGGACGTTGCGGAGGGTGAAGACGTAATCGGCCATATGACCAAGCCTATCGAGCCCGACCCACCCCGACGAATCGGCTCAGGCCGCAGGCGCCTCGATCGACTCGCCCTCGAGCTGCGCGAGCGCCGCAACCGTGTCGTCGTTCTTGACGGTGGCCGGCGACTGGCGCTCGACGCGCTGCAGCTTCGTGACTCCCCACGTGAGGTCGTGGCCGATCAGGTTGGCCTCGAGGACCGTGCTCTCGCGTGGCTCACCGTCCTGGGTCGTCCACTTCTCGGTGCGGATCTTGCCGATGACGACGATCGGGTCACCCACCTCGAGCGAATCCGCGACGTTCTGCGCGAGGCTGCGCCAGGCCTTGACCGAGATCCAGATCGTCTCGAGATCACGCCAGGTGCGCGTGGCCTGGTCGAAATAGCTCGGTGTCGACGCAACGCGAAACAGGACCCAGGGGACGGTCCCCTCGCGCAGCTCGACCTTGGTGCCGACCCGGCCGTGGAAGGTCATGGTGTTGTCGTTGGACATGGCTGAACTCCTTCGGTTGAGGAGCTCCAGACTTGCGGCCATGGCCGCATGACGACAGCACGTGACGCAACCGCTGTGGACTGCCGCCAGCGGCGACAAGACCTGTGGATCAGGACAGGGCGGCGAGGATGCCAGAGCGGTAGGAGTCGTACGCGTCGAGCTCGGTCTGGATCGGCGCGACGATGCGCTCAGCAATCACGCGGTCGATCGCCTCCCGGAGCTGACGGTCGGCCCGCTTGGCCTTGCGACTCCCGCCGATGCGTGACGCCAGGCTGGACAGCGCGGCGAGGACCAGGCCGCCGACGAGCGAGCCGCCGGCCACGATCGCAGCCATCGGGACGCCACCGACCTTGCCAAGGTCAGGCAGCTCGAACGAGACGAGCTGCTGTATGCCCTGAGCGGCGAGCCACCCGAGGCCGCCAACCATACCGAGGAACAGCAGGAGCTGGACGACCTGCACGACGCGCCACCAGATCGCCGGGCGCGCCACGCCGAGGCTGGTCTCGTGGATCGCCCGGTCAAGAGCGTCGATGATGTCGTCGCCCGGCGGGTTGGACGCATCTCGGATCGCGTCTCGCCACGGCCGTTCGAGCCCGATCGAGGCCTTCTCGGCGGCGTCGCGGATCGCGAGCTCCGCGTTGGCACGCTGGACGTTTCCGGTCTCGGGGACAGCGGCGCGCGCCAGCGACGACATCGACAGATCGTTGCCGAGTCCCAGATCCTTGAGCGGGTCCTTGCGCAGCCCACGGAGCCAGCGCACGACCGGCCAGCCCGTACGCTGTGCGGCCCGGCGGCGCGTCGACCACGACACGGCGTCGACGATCTGGGGCACTCCGGCACATTCGACCAATGCTTCGTCGAGCGCTGCGCGGTCGGCCGGGGCCAGGCCAGGGGCATCGCTGGAGCCGCCGACCTGGGCGATGACGCCGGCGGCGGCCGAAATGTCTGAAGCGAGCCGGGACCTTGCTGAGGACTTGGCCCGGATGCGGGTCGCCATCTCGCGCTTGAGGTCCTCGACACCGTCGCCACGAGTCGCTGACACCCCGATGACCGTGACGTCAGGCAGGCCCTCGTCGGCGAGGATGCGCTTGACGTCGGTCAGCGCCCGCTCACGCTGCTCGAACGGGATGCGGTCGATCTGGTTGAGCACGACGAGCGTGACATCGGCGTAGGACGCCATCGGCCGGATGTAGCGATCGTGGATCGCGGCGTCGGCGTACTTCTGCGGGTCGAGGACCCACACGAGCAGGTCGGCGTACTTGATCAGGCGATCCATCTCGAGATGGTGCGAGACCTCGGTCGAGTCGTGGTCGGGCAGATCGAGCAGCACCAGACCATCGAGCTTGGTGTCCTCGGCGGAGTGGTCGAGCATGCTCATGCGGGACACCTGGTGGCGAGCTGGTATGCCCATCCACTCCAGCAATCCCTGCGCACCGTCGGGGCCCCAGGCACACGCGAGCGCCCACGACGTCGTCGGGCGGCGCACACCGACGCCGGCGAGCTCGAGGTCGGTCAGTGCGTTGAAGAGCGAGGACTTGCCCGATCCGGTGGCCCCGGCCAGCGCGACGATCGTGTGGTCGCCAGACAGCGTGAGGCGCTCAGCCGCCCGGCCCGACAGCATCTCGGCCGGCGCGAGGATCTCGGCATCGATGCGGCCACGGCTGTTGTCGACGGCTTTGGTCAGCCCGTCGAGCCTGTTGGCGACATCGTTTCGTCCGCCGCCGAACACTACTTCGGCGGCGGCGCTCGGCGCAGTCATGACGTCGTCTCTCCGTTCAGGAAGTCGGCATGTCGAGCGTATTCGGCCTGACGTGCAGATTCGCGGAGGACAGCCTGGTGCGCCTTGATGGTGTCGGGAGACTCGACGAGGTCGAGGAAGCGCTGCATCTCGCCCTCGAACAGCGCGGCGACCCGCGACTCGAGGTCAGCCTGTGCGCGGGCGGACAGCGTCTCGACGACGTCTTCGCCGAAGATCGCGTCGAGGAGCTTGTGGCCCAGCGCCGCGGTGCCGCCGGCCTCCTTGCCCTGGCCGTTGCGCGAGAACATCACGATCATCAGGGCGACGCCGATGCCGTTGACGCCGAACGCGAGGAAGCGCGCGGTCATGCGCTTGTCGGCGCCTTCGACGCGTACGAGCTCAAGCACCGCCTGCCGCCAGTCGTGCACCATGCGCTGCGCGCGCACGCGGAAGTCGCGGGAAGCCCGGTCGATGCCGCGATTGGCGTCGAGGAGGGTGCGGCCGGCGGGGGTCGAGGCCCACGCGCGCGAGGCGGCTTCGGCGGCCGCCTCGGCGTGCTCGACCAGCAGCATCTGCACGCCGGTCTCGATCGCCTCGACGACCTCGGTCGAACGCGTGCGCTTGCCGGTCACGCCGTCCACGAAACGGTCGCGGATGCGGCTGACCTTTTCCTCGACGGATCGCAGCAGCTCACCGGTGCCGACGAACTCCTGCCAGCGAGCGAGCACCTCGCCCTTGAGGACCGTGCCGTCGGTGACCTGCACCGCGAACGTGTCCATGGCCTTGCGGTAGGTCGTGTCGATCTCGCTGTGCAGCACTTCCGACGCGGCGATCTGGACATCCATCGCGTCGGCGACATCGTGCGTTCGCAGGACGACGTGGCGGACCGCGCCGTCGAGCGTACGAGCCATCACCATCTTGCGGGCGGCCGGATCAGCGGCGAGCTCGTGAAGCCAGACCACGATCGGTGAGACCGCCTCGCGCGGCAGCAGGCCATCGGCGTCGACTCCGGACTCCGGGACCGTGAACAGCGGCGAGTCCGACAGTCCGCGCGACGTCATCATCCGCGCGAGGTGACCACGCACCTCGATGACGGCTTCGGACGTCGTGCGGTCGAGGACCACGGCGACCGACGTACTGCGCTCGGCCGCTTGGCGAAGGTAGTCCCACGGCACCTGGTCGGCATAGCGCGCTGCGGAGGTGACGAAGAGCCACAGGTCAGCAGCGGCGAGGAGCTGGGCGGCGAGCTCGCGGTTGCCCCGGTCGATCGAGTCGACGTCAGGGGCGTCGAGGATCGCGAGACCGCGCGGGATCTTCTCGGACGTCGCGAGCCGCAGCGCGTACGTGTCGTTGGTCGGCACGTTGGTGCGGGGAAGGTCGGGCAGGATGCGGTCGGGCAGGAACCACTCGGCGTCGTCGGGGTGGTGCACCAGGACGGGTGATCGCGTCGTGGGCCGCAGGACACCCGACTCGGTGACGCGCTCCCCCACCAGCGAGTTGACCAGCGTGGACTTGCCGGCACCCGTTGATCCGCCCACGACCGCCAGCAGCGGCGCGTCCAGCTGGACGAGGCGCGGCAGGACGTAGTCGGACAGCTGGTCGGCAACCTTGGCCTGCGTGCCGCGAGCCACGTCGACGTCGTCGACCTCGAGCCGCAGCGTGATGTCGCGGACACTCATCAGGAGCTTGCTCATCGCGCCAAGGAGCTCGGCCGAAGCGTGTTCGCTGGCCACTGGGTGCTCCTCTCGTCGACGATGAATTGTGCGCATGGGTGTCTGAGCACAGATTAGTGGACGTGGGGGCACTTCGCCGCCACGCCTCGTGCTGCACGGGGGTCAGAAGTGACGGGAGGTGCTTTGCAGCGCGGGTGGGAATCGCAACATCGGCCGCAACTCGTACATTGCGTCGAGCAGCGCATACGTACGCTCGACGCCCCGTGGGATCGTCCGGCCGCTCATCAGGCCGTCGTGCAGGAACGCCATCTCGGTCGCGAGGCGCTGGTAACGCGTGACGACCTTGGCCGCGACCTTGCCACCGTGGCCCTTCGCGTACCGCCGAGCGGCCTTGCGATAGCCGAAGCGCGACAGATAGGGGATCTCCGCCGGGTGGATCCAGCCGCGCTGTGCGACGTACGACAGCGACCGTTCGAGGATCCTGACCTGGCGGTTGCGGACGATGATCGCGAGGACCGCGATGGCGACCAGCACGGCCGCGAGGGCGAGGTAGGCGAAGAGGAATCCGGCGCCACCGCCGTAGCTCAGCGAGCCGTTCCACAGACCGTGCAGACCGGCACTGACCAGCACCCCCGCGAAGCAGATGAGGACCTTGAGGGTCTTGGACCTCCGCGCAACGGCCAGGCCGATCGCGATGCCGAACGCCGAGGTGAAGAGCGGGTGCGCGAACGGGCTGAACAGCCCGCGCACGACGAAGGTCGCCGTCGCGCCCTCCGCACCGGCGACCTGGATGTCGGGCGAGCCGGTGTAGCTGCTGACGTAGTAGCCGATGTTCTCGACGAAGGCGAAACCTATGCCGACGATGCCGGCGAAGATCAGGCCGTCCAGGAACCCGTCGATCACCCGGCGCGAGCGGAGGAACGTGAGGGCCAGGAACAGGCACTTGGCCGGCTCTTCGAGCCAGCGGCGCGACGAATGACGCCATCTGCTTGTCACTGAGGTCCCACGTCTCCTGGATCCAGATCTCGAGCACGAGCGCGATCGCCACCGCGATGACACCGCCCCACACGAACGCGGCGAACTTGTAGCGGCGCGGCTCAGGCTCATACCGGTCGAGCCACCAGTACACGAACCACAGGAGTGGCAGCGGGATGACCGCGAACAGGATCGACAGCCCGGAGCCGGCCGGGTCGCCGGCGCTCAGGGCGATCACGACTGCGCCAACCACGCCGGCGATCGCGATGATGATGAACAGCCCGAGCAACGGCGTACGGCCACGCTGGCGGATCGCCTCGCGGTACTTGGGCAGGGCGGCTGGAATCGCGGGGGCAGTCGCATCCATCACCCGGCAAATCGTAGGGCATGGCACCTTGCCGGGGTGCAGGTCCGCGTGCGGGACGACCTGCGCCGATAGGCTTGGGGCGGGTTTCACGACCCGAGCGCCCGTAGCTCAGCCGGATAGAGCAAGAGCCTTCTAATCTCTAGGTCGCAGGTTCGAATCCTGCCGGGCGCGCCGTGTGATGTCTCAGGACATAGGAAACTCCCGGACCCACGATTGGGTCCGGGAGTTCTCATTTTCGGGTGGGTCCTTTGGGTGCTCCGGTGGGCTGGTAGTCGCGGTCAGGGTCGATGGTGAGTTCTCGGAGGAGCTCGCCGGTGATGGCGTTGGCGATGCGGACGTGCAGGTCGTGGACGAGCAGGATGATGTGGGTTCGGGCGAGGGTTCGGCCGATGCCGATGTGGTGCATTTTGCCGTTGACTCGCAGGGTGACGCAGCCGGAGTCGTCGACGCGGTCGTGACGAACTCTTTCGAGGGTGTCGGTGTCGCGGCTGTTGCCCGGGAGTGCTTTGGGCATGGTGTCGAACAGCGATGCGGGGGTCGCGCGGTGCGGCAGGGATCGGTGCGGTCGGCGGTGGTTGTATTCCTCGACGAACACGTCGATCAGTGCCTGCAGGTCTGTGACCGATGAAGGTTGGGTGGGTTGGCTGCGGAGCCACTTCTTGAGGGTCTGGTGGAACCGCTCGACCTTGCCGCAGGTCGTGGGGTGATTGGCGCGGGAGTTCTTCTGCACGATGTTCAGGCGGCGCAGCTCGGACTCGAATCCGTTGCGGCCACCTCTGCCGCCGGCGAACCGCGTGGTGAAGACCATGCCGTTGTCGGTCAGGGTTGAGGCTGGAATTCCATGGGTTTTGATCGCCTGGCGGAACTCGGCCAGGACGATGGGTCCGGTGACCCGGCGGTGGGCGGTGACCCGGACGGCGTATCTGGTGCAGTCGTCGAGCCAGGGCAGGATCTCGACATCAGCTCCGGGACGGCCGTCGGGCTGAGTGAGTCGGTAGTGGGTGAAGTCGGTCTGCCAGGTCTCGTTCGGCATGGCCGCTTCGAACCGGCGGTAGGACGTTTTGGGCTTCTTCCTCGGCTCCGGCGTGACGAGGCCAGCCTTGGCCAGGTGACGGGCGATCGTGGCCCGTGAGATGACGATCTGGTGGTGCTGCTCAAGGTGCCACCTGATCGTGTCGGGGCCAGCGTCCAGACCGGCCGCTTCGAGGTCCCGCCGCAGGTTCAGGATCAGCTCGACTGTTGCCGGCGGTGTTGCGTTCGGTGTGGACTTGGGACGCCGTGAGCGGGGTTCGAACGCCGCCTCGCCGTCGGCCTTGTAGCGGGTGACGAGCTTGGAGACCCAGGACTCGGAGATGCCGTAGGAGCGGGCAACCTCGGCCTGCGTCCGGCCCTCGATGACAACAGCGGTGATGACCAGACGGGCCTTTGACATCCCCGATCATCGTGGCCGGGAGTTTCCTATGTCTTGAGACATCCCTTTCCTATGTCGTGAACCAGCACACTGCCGGGCGCGCAGAGTGTGACTGCCTGGCGTCGTCAGACTCAGACGGTCTGGGCCGCTGGGACAACTCCCGGCGTCCAGGATTCGGGGAGGAGGGCGCTCAGCGCCCGACGGAGTCCTGCCGGGCGCGCCGACCGGCGTTCGGGCGTAACGTTGACGGCACGAATCTGATGTCGGGGGCTGAGGCGGGCTCGATGACAGACGTGCAGGTGACAATCGACATTCACCGCCACTTCGCCGCCTCACGCGAGGTCGTCTTCAGTGCGTTCACCGACAAGGCGCACCTCGCCGAATGGTTCGGTCCGCACGGCAGCTGGGTCATGCCTGACAGCGTCTCCATCGACGCCCAGCCCGGCGGGCATCGCAGGTTGACGATGGTCACCTACAGCGGCGCGATGAGCTGGACGGTCGACACCACGTACACCGAGGTGATCGAGAACCAGCGGATCGTCGGATACGAGCGTGTGACGGGCGTGCCCGACTTCGAGGGCATTGAGCAATTCGCGGTCAGCATCGAGTTCTTCGACGAAGGCGCTGGCACCCGGCTCGAGCTTCGGGTCGGCCCATGCCCGCGCAACCTGGAAACCGCCGGCCGCGAGTTCTGGATGCAGTCGTTCAGCAAGCTCGACCTGTTCCTCGCCAGCCAGGACAGATCCGCCTGACGAGCGCTAGTCGGAACGATTGCCGATCTGTACGCCCTTGGCGACTGCGGCAACCATCGTCGCGAAGAAGCCGGCCAGGCGAGAACAGTCGGTCGCTCGTTCGCACCCGTCTACAACTATATGGTTGTGCAAATGTCTGGTTGTGCATAGAATCGCAGCATGACCGTCATCGAAGAGGACCTGGACCTGGTGTTCGCGGCGCTCGCGGACTCGACGAGGCGAGCGATCCTCGAACGCCTCGCCGAGGGAGATGCGACGGTCAACCAGCTCGCGGAGCCGTTCGCGATGACCCAGCAGGCGGTGTCCAAGCACCTCAAGGTGCTCGAGCGCGCCCGACTGATCTCGCGAACCAAGGATGCCCAGTCCCGGCCCTGCCGGCTCGACGCAGAGCAGCTCGCCGACGCAGTCGGCTGGATCGAGCGGCACCGCCAGCTCTGGGCCGACCGTCATGACCGGCTCGGCCAGCACCTCACCACCTTGCAGAAGGACGAAGGGAGCACGGCATGACCGAGACCGGCGAGATGACCTTCCGGCGCGTGCACCAGGCGTCACCTGAGCGCCTCTTCGACTGCATGACGAACCCGGCGCACCTGGCGCACTTCTGGGGACCCACCGGCACGACCACGCCGGTCGAGAACATCACGGTCGACCTGCGGCCGGGCGGCGCCTTCGAGACCACGATGGTCAGCGACGCCGACGGCGGCTCATACGCCATGAAGGCCGTGTACGCCGAGGTCAGCCGCCCCGACCGGCTCGTCTGGATCGAGGCGGGCGTCGAGGGTGGCATGCGCACCGAGGTCACGTTCATCGACCTCGGCGATGGACGCACCGAAGTCGTGACACACCAGACCAACGTTCCCGCCGCATACCTCAGCGCCGAGGCGCAGGCCGGGTTCGCAACGAGCCTCGACCGCCTCGACACCTATCTCGCCTCACTCGATCCCGAGAACTGAACCGAACAGGAGCCTGACGATGCCCCATCTCACCTCGCCCGACGGCACGACCATCGCGTACGACCGGATCGGCGACGGCCCGCCGATCATCCTCATCGATGGCGCCATGTGCTATCGCGGAGCCGGCCCGATGGACGCCCTTGCGCAGCTGCTCGCTGACACCTTCACGGTGTTCACGTACGACCGGCGCGGTCGTGGCGAGAGCACCGACACGCTTCCGTACGCGGTGCAGCGGGAGGTCGAGGATCTGAGCGCACTGATCGACGAGGCGGGCGGCGAGGCGTACGTCTATGCCATCTCGTCGGGCGTGGCACTCGCCCTCGCCGCGGCATCCGCCGGTGCGCGCATCGGCCGGCTGGCACTCTACGAGCCACCGTTCCTCGCCGAGCTCGAAGACTCCGGGCGCGCCGAGGAGTACTCCGCGGACCTCAAGGAGCTGCTCGATGCCGGTGATCGTGGCGGTGCTGTCGCGCGGTTCATGACCCGGGTCGGCGTCCCGCAGCAGATGATCGATGGTGCACGCGCCAGTCAGGGTTGGCCCAGGCTCGAAGCGATTGCGCCGACGCTGGCGTACGACAACGAGCTGCTCGACGGTGGTGTGGTGCCTCGCGACGTCGCCTCGTCGATCACCGTTCCCGCACTGCTGCTGAGCGGCGGAGCCAGCCCCGAGATCCTCCAACGCGCCGCCGAAGCCACGGCCGACGCGTTGCCCAACGCCGAGCACCGGACACTTCAGGACCAGACGCACGACGTGGCACCCGACGCGGTTGCGCCTGTGCTGATCGGGTTCTTCAGCACCTCAGTCGCGGCGTAGACCGAGCGTCGACAACGCCTTCGGGGTCAGCGCTCCCCCGGCCTCGCCGCGGTCGACCGGCGTGAGGAAGCCACGCTTGCGGGACTCTGCGACCCGGTTGGTCCAGGTGCCGGCAGCGCCGCCGAACGATTCGGCGAGCGCCTTGGACGGCGTACGTACGCCCGACTCCACCAGCCCGACGTACTCGAACGCGAGTGCCGCCAGGGCGTCGTCACCGCTGCCGAACGTTCCGCCGTTCTGCTCCAGCAGCTCACCCAGCCTCAGGCGGGGCGCGGGCGGTGGCGAGGCGAGCGAGTCCTTCGTGGCAAGCCGCTTGGCCTCCGCCAGCAATGCACCGAGCGGCAGCTCGCGTACGTCGTTGCCGCTGATGCTCGACTCGGAATCCATGAGCCGCAGCGTGACCTCGCGGACGTTCCACTGGCGGTGTGTGCCGCGGCGGTGCAGGCGTACGCCGACGCCCCAGTCATCGGCGAGGCGAAGCGCAACAAGCCGGTCGCCGTCATCGTCGGCCCTCACGGCATGCGGGTCGAGAAGGTCATCGAGCATCTCCTCGAGGCTCATCGCCGCTCCTCAGTGGTAGTGACTTGACGTTACCACTGAGCCAGCGTCACGTCAGGTGCTCGGCGGCGGCTTCGCGGATTGCTCGGGCGGTCATCTCGAGCGCGGGCGTCTGCAAGGTCCACTGCTGCCAATAGAGAGTGACGTCGACGTGACGGCCCGGGTCGAAGTTGACCAACAGGCCGGCACGTTCGCGCTCCTCGGACTGTTCCTTCGGCAGCATGCCCCAGCCCAGGCCGAGGGCGATGGCGTCGGCGAACTGCGACGAGGCCGGGATGTGCTGTCGCGGCGGACCGAGCCGACGACGGCTCCGCTGGCGCAGGTACGCGTCCTGGAGGTCGTCATTGCGGTCGAAGACCACGACCGGCGCCAACGCGAGGCTCGCCGCATCCGCGCCGTTCGGGAACCACTCCGCGACGAATTCCGGGCTGGCCATCGGGCGGTATCGCATCGTGCCGAGGCGCGTCGACCGGCAGCCCTGCACCACAGCCGCGTCGGACGTGATCGCGGCCATCACGGTCCCCGAGCGCAGGAGATCGGCCGTGCGGCCCTCGTCCTCGCGGCGGACGTCGAAGTAGGCCGTACCCGACAGCGCCGCGAGCGCCGGCAGGACCCATGTGGCCAGGGAGTCGCCATTGACGGCCAACGGGATGGTCGGTGGACGCTGATCCTCAGGGTCCACCTCGACGCGTATGTCCTGCACGAGGGACTCGATCTGCCGAGCCAGCCGCAGGTAGGAGTGGCCGGCGTCCGTCGGCTCCGTGGGCTTGGTCCGACGCACGAGCACACGTCCAGCGGATTGCTCCAGCGCCTTGATCCGCTGGCTGACGGCCGACGGCGTGAGGTGCAATGCGGACGCCGCAGCGTCGAACGAACCTTCGTCGACGACCGCCGCGAGGGCCCGGAGCTGGGACAGGTCGATGTCAGACACATCAGCAATGCTAATGCATCATTCAGAACATGATTTGGTCTTCAGACGCCATCCACCGTTGAATGACGGTATGGATCACGCTGCACTCGTCGCCACCCTTGCGGGGGTGGGCTTCGGCCTCTCGCTCATCATCGCCATCGGCGCCCAGAATGCGTTCGTGCTGCGCCAAGGCCTGCGCGGCGAGCACGTGCTCGCAGTCGTGCTGATCTGCGCGGTCTCCGACGTCATCCTGATCGCCTTGGGTATCGCCGGCATCGGCAGCCTCCTGGATCTGGTGCCGTGGCTGGTGGACGCGATGCGGATCGGCGGCGCCGCCTTTCTGCTGGCGTACGCCGTGATCGCCGGCCGACGCGCTCTGCATCCCGGCGAGCTCGATGCCGAGACATCGGGCGCACCCACGGCACTGTGGCCCACCGTCACGACCGCCATGGCGCTGACCTGGCTCAACCCGCACGTCTACCTCGACACGATCCTGCTGCTCGGATCGGTCGCCGGCACGCACGGCGACGATCGCTGGTGGTTCGGCGTCGGCGCCGCGACTGGTTCGATCGTCTGGTTCTCCGCCCTCGGATTCGGCGCACGGCTGCTGCGGCCGCTGTTCGCGAAGCCGGCCGCATGGCGGATTCTCGACGCGCTGATCGCGATCATCATGGCGGCGATCGCCGTCAGTCTGCTGCACGGTCTAATGGAGGGGTGAGGTCCTTCGCGCTCGTCGCCATCGGCGGCGCCGCGGGCACTCTCACCCGGCACGGCGTCGCCGAAGCCCTCGACGCCGACCGGCTCTTCCCGATGGCGACGTTCCTGGTCAACGTCACGGGATCATTCGCCCTCGGAGCCCTCCTGGCGGTGCTGCTTGTACGCGATCACAGCGCTCCCGCGAACCGCCTGCGGCTCCTGCTCTGCACCGGCTTCCTTGGCGGCTACACGACATACAGCGCGCTCGCGGTCGAGACCGACACCCTGCTGCGCGGCGACCATGTGGCACTTGGCCTCACGTATGCCGCAGGCAGCGTCGTCGCGGGCCTCCTGGCTGCCTATGCGGGTGTCGCCGCTGCCCGCGCGGTGGCGCGATGACGACGCTGCTGATGGCGCTCGCCGGTGGCCTCGGCGCCGGTGCGCGCTACTCCCTCGATGCGTGGATGCGCCCACGCGTCTCGCCGCGGCTCCCCTGGTCGACGCACGTCATCAACATCAGCGGATCCTTGCTGCTCGGGCTCATCGTGGGCTTCGGCGCCGACAACACCTGGCACACGGTCCTGGGCACAGGATTCCTCGGCGGCTACACGACGTTCAGCACCGCGAGCGTCGAGTCCGTCCACATGGCTCTCGATCGTCGATACGGTGCAGCCGCGGTCAACGCACTGGGAATGCTCGTGCTGAGCATCGCCGCAGCATCACTTGGGTACGCACTGGGCCACGTCCTGCACTGAGGTCAGGACTTCTTGGCCGCGTCGATCGCCTTCTGCAGCGCATCCGGGGTCGGCGACTCGACGTCCTTGCCGCCGACGCGGACCCACGGCGTGCCTTTGAAGCCGTCAGCCACAGCTGCGTCGTACGCCTTGTCGACCCACGGTCCGTAGACCTTCTTGCGGATGCAGCTGTCGATGCCCGTGACACCGACCTGCTTGGCATCGGCGATCAGCTTCGCGTCCTCCGGCCCGGCGGTGTTCTCCTCGGGCTGGGTGGCGTACAGGAGGTCGTGGAACTTCTTGTAGTCAGCGACACCGCCCTTGTCCAACACGCACATGGCGGCATTGGCGGCGCGGCTCGAGTACTCGTTGGCGCTCCGCTCGTCGAGGAAGCTGATCGGGCGATAGTCGATCGTGATCTCGCCCTTCTTGACGAGGTCGTCGAGGAATGCCCCACTCTGCTGCTCGAACGTCTTGCAGACGGGGCACTGGAAGTCCTCCGTCAGCGTGACGATGACCGGGTTCATGCCAGCGTTGCCGCCGGCATCGGTCGCCGTGTAGTCGAACCCGAAGGTCTTCTTGTCCGTGTGCGCCGGGTAGACCAACGTGCCGGAGTCGGCGTTGTCATCCTGGGCACTTTTCACGGCGTAACCACCAGCGGCGATCAGGACTATGACCACGACGACGATCCCGACAGTGATCAGGTTGCGCTGCTTGCGGTCGGCCTTCTCGCGCTCCTTGCGCATCTGCTCCGCACGTTCGGCGCGTTGCTTGCGTTCGGAGGCACCCATGTCAGCGGGTCAGGACTTCTTGGCCGCGTCGATCGCCTTCTGCAGCACGTCCGGCGACGGCGACTCGACCTTCTTGCCGCCCACGAACACGGTCGGCGTCGAGCTCACACCACGATCGGTGCCGGCCGCCTTGGCCTCGTCGATCCATGGCACGAACCGCTCGGTCCGGACGCAAGAGTCGATCCCCGTGACGCCCAGCCCCTGAAGGGCCGTGATCAGCTCGGCGTTCTCGGGACCGTTCGTCCGCTCCTGCGGCTGGTTTTGATAGAGGTAGTCGTGAACCTTGACATAGTCGTCGACTCCACCCTGGTCGAGGGCACAGAGCGCAGCGTTGGTGGACCGGTGCGAGTACCTGTTGGGGCTGGCGCCGTTCTCGTCGAGGAACGAGAACGGGCGATAGGTGATCGTGATCGCGCCGCTCTTGACCTGCTCCTTGAGGAACGCATTGCTGGCCTGCTCGAACTGCAGGCAGGCCGGGCACTGGAAGTCTTCGTAGAGCTCGACCGAGACCGGCTTGGTGCCGGATGGGGCCTCGCCGCCGGCGTCTGCGGTCGTGTAGGTGATGCCGAAGTCCTTGGTCGTGTTCTTGGGGTTGATGACCTCGGTCTCTTTTTTGTTCTTGTCGTTCTCGTTCTTGACGGCATAGCCGCCGACGGCAACCAGAGCGATGACGACGACAACGATCCCGACGGTGATCAGGTTGCGCTGCTTGCGGTCGGCCTTCTCGCGTTCCTTGCGCATCTGCTCGGCGCGGGCGGCGCGCTGTTGACGTTCGTTGCTCACTGATTTCTCCTGGGTCGGGCGGTCACCATGTGGACCAACGCGGCTCACTCGTTGAAGGTTCCATCAGACCCTACCGGCCTGCGCGAAGGGCGGTGTCCGTGTGTCACGTCTGCAGGCCGTACTAGTGTTCAGCGCGTGAACGACAAGCTGGTGTGGATCGACTGCGAGATGACCGGACTCTCGCTCGAGACCGATGCGTTGGTCGAGGTGGCTGCCCTCGTCACCGACTATGACCTCAACGTCCTCGGCGACGGGATCGACCTCATCGTCAAGCCTCCACAGGCCGCACTGGAGCAGATGAACGACTTCGTCCGCGAGATGCACACGAGCTCCGGGCTGCTGACCGAGCTCGACGCCGGCCTGAGTCTCCGCGACGCCGAGGAGCAGGTGCTCACGTACGTCCGCGAGTTCGTCAAGGAGCCCGGCCGAGCCCCGATGGCCGGCAACACGATCGGCACGGACCGGGCGTTCCTCGCCCGCGACATGACCGAGCTCGAGAGCTGGTTGCACTACCGCGTCATCGACGTCTCGTCGATCAAGGAGCTCGCCCGCCAGTGGTTCCCCCGCGCCTACTTCGCGGCTCCGGCCAAGGCCGGCCACCACCGGGCTCTGGTCGACATCCAGGAGAGCATCGAGGAGCTGCGCTACTACCGGCGGGCCGTTTTCACCCCGGATCCCGGCATCGACACCGAGACCGCCAAGACCATCGCCGCGGAGGTCGCCGGATCGCTGACCGGTGGAGCCCAACCTACGGTCTGAGCACCCAAGGGGCTGCGTTAGACTGACCGACGCCGTGTCGGGCGCATGCCCGGCACGCGTGGTGGGCGTAGCTCAGTTGGTAGAGCACCGGCTTGTGGTGCCGGTGGCCGCGGGTTCAAGTCCCGTCGTCCACCCCACGAAGACCCCCGTTCCGCAAGGATCGGGGGTCTTGTCATTGGTTGGCCAGGTGGATGTCGCCGCTGCTGGTGATCGCGCGCACGAACCCCTTGCCCGCGTCCTCCACCGACAAGGAATTCGTGACGTCGCCGTCGAGCGAGTTGGAGATGTCACCGGACTTGGAGGAGACCACGCACGGCGTACTGGCGCTTGCCTGCTGGCACGGTTGCCCTGATGTCGCCGCTGTTGGTGTTCGCCTTGAGCCCGAACGGCTGCGTCGCGAAAGACGCCTTGATGTCGCCCGAGCCCGTCTTGGCGTCGAGCTCGTCGACCTTGAGGTCCGCCACGGTGATGTCGCCGCTGACCGTTCTCACGGTGAGGGAACCCTCAGAGAGCGAGTCGGCCTTGACATCGCCCGATGTCGACTTGACCACGACGGGCATGCCCTTGGGCACCTCGAGCGTCGCGGAGACCCCGCAGCCCGGCGACAGCCACGTCTTGCAGCCCGAGACGATCTTGATCTCCTCGTTCCTGCGGCCCAGCTGGTAGTCGGTCTTCTGCAAGCCCGACGTGATGCGGGAGCGGATCCGCACCATGCCGTCATCGCCCTCGACCAGGTGGACGTTGGCCGCGCCCGCGTTGATCACGAGCTGGGAGACCTCCCCGAGCTCGACGTCGGCGGTAGCCACGCGGGTGTCGCGCTTGATCAGCGACGCGCCAAGCACGATTCCACCGAGCATCACGACGGTGGCGATCGTGCCGATCACGGTCAGCAGGGTACGTGACGCCGGTGAGCGGACGTCGTAGTCCGCGACGGTCTCCTGAGCCATCAGGCGGTCTTCGCCTTCGACGATGTGGTCGCGATCGGCACGACGTCCTCGGCGCCCATGCGCGCGGCGTCGGCGGTCTCGTCGTCCGGCATCGTCTGGCTCTCCCGTTCGGCTTCAACTCGTTTGAGGTAGTGGTCGACCTCATTGTCCCGTTGCGCGTTGGTCCAGCCGAGCACCCCTGCCATCAGCTCGGCGACCTCGACGGCGACGTCTGTGCCGCGGTCGAACGTCTCGATCGAGATGCGCGTACGACGGGCGATCGCGTCGTCGAGGTGGCGGGCACCCTCATGCGTCGCGGCATAGACGATCTCGGCGCGGATGTAGTCGTCTGCGCCGGCCAGGGGCTTGCCGAGGTCGGGCCGTTCGGCGATCAGGTCGAGCAGCTCCAGGGTGAGGGAGCCGTAGCGGTGCAGCAGGTGCTCGATGCGCCCGACGCCGAGCCCGCTCGACGATGCGAGCATCTGTCGCTGGTTCCACACGGCTTCGTAGCCGTCGGCGCCGAGCAGCGGCACGTCCTCCGTGCAGGAGTCGGGGATCCTGCGGTCGAGCAGCGTCGCCATCCCGTGGACTGCGGCGTCGACCGCGTCCTTGGCCATGACCCGGTATGTCGTGTACTTGCCGCCCGCGATGACGACGAGACCCTTGACGCTCGTGCCGACGGCGTGCTCGCGGGACAGCTTGCTGGTCGCCTCGTCCTCCCCGGCCAGCAGCGGCCGCAATCCTGCGTAGACCCCCTGCACGTCGTCGTGGGTCAGCGGCTCGACGAGCACCCGGTTGACGTGGTCGAGGAGGTAGTCGATGTCGCTGCGGCTCGCCGCCGGGTGGTCCTTGGACAGCGACCAGTCGGTGTCGGTCGTGCCGATGATCCAGTGCCGTCCCCACGGGATGACGAACAGCACCGACTTCTCGGTGCGCAGGATCAGACCCGACTCGCCACGGATCCGGTCGCGCGGCACGACGAGGTGCACGCCCTTGCTCGAACGGACGTGGAACTGGCCGCGTTCGGAGGTCAGCGCCTGCGTCTCGTCGGTCCACACCCCGGTGGAGTTGATGACCGTCTTGGCATGGATGTCGAACTCGCGTCCCGACTCCAGGTCCTTGACCGTCGCACCGATGACCCGGCCCCCCTCGCGGAGCAGCCCGATGACACGCGTGCGGCTCGCCACGTGTGCGCCGTACGCCGCCGCCGTGCGGGACAGGAACATCGTGTGGCGGGCGTCGTCGACCTGGCCGTCGTAGTAGTGGAGGGCGCCGATCAACGCGTCCTTGCGGAGGGCCGGCATCATGCGGCGCGCACCCCTGCGGGTCAGGTGGCGGTGCAGCGGCACATCCTGGCCATAGCCCGATGCCTTGCTCAATGCGTCGTACAGCGCGACGCCGGAGCCGGCATACAAGCGCTCCCAGACACGATGCGTCAGCGGGTAGAGGAAGCCGACCTCGCGTACGAGGTGGGGCGCGAGCTTCTGCAGGCTCAGCCCGCGCTCCTTGAGCGCCTCGGCGACGAGGCGGAAGTCGAGCATCTCGAGGTAGCGCAGCCCGCCGTGCATCAGCTTGCTGGAGCGGCTGGACGTGCCGGACGCGAAGTCGCGCGCCTCGACCAGGCCGACCGATAGGCCTCGGGTCGCGGCGTCGAGAGCCGCGCCGCCGCCGACCACGCCGCCGCCGATGACGAGGATGTCGAGCGGGGTCGCCGCCATCGCGTCGAGAGCGGCTTGACGGTTCTCAGGTGACAGGGCTACCGATCGCATGGGCCCTAGTCAATCAGGTTCGCAAACCAATGGTTTCCCGGTGGTTCAGTCCACCTCGACCCAGCCGTACGTACGCTCGACGGCCTTCTTCCATTGCGCGGCGGCGCTCTCGCGCTCCTCCGGCGTCGAGGTGGACTCCCACCTCTTCGACTCGTGCCAGTTGGCGATGAGCTCCTCGGGGCTGGCCCAGAAGCCGACTGCCAGACCGGCCGCGTACGCCGCACCGAGCGCCGTCGTCTCGGCCACGACCGGCCGGCTGACGGGTACGCCGAGGACGTCGGCCTGGATCTGCATGCACAGCTCATTGGCCGTGACGCCGCCGTCGACGCGCAAGATCTTGAGGTCGAGGTCGGCATCGGCCACCATCGCGTCGACGACGTCGCGGCTCTGGTGGCAGATCGCCTCGAGAGCGGCGCGGGCGATGTGGGCCACGGTGTTGTAGCGCGACAGCCCGACGATCACGCCGCGCGCGTCGCTGCGCCAATAGGGCGCGAACAGCCCCGAGAACGCCGGAACGAAGTAGACGCCGCCGTTGTCGTCGACACTCGAGGCGAGGCTCTCGGAGTCCGCTGCGGCCTTGATGATGCCGAGCTGGTCCCGCAACCACTGGATCGCCGAGCCCGTGACCGCGATCGAGCCCTCCAGGGCGTACACCGCCGGCGCGTCCCCGAACTTGTAGCCCACCGTGGTGATCAGCCCGTTGCTGGACTTCACGATCTCGGTGCCGGTGTTGAGCACCAGGAAGTTGCCGGTGCCATAGGTGTTCTTGAGCTCGCCGGGCTGGAAGCAGACCTGCCCGACCAGCGCGGCGTGCTGATCGCCGAGGTCACCCGCGATCGCCACCTCCCCGCCGAACGGCCCGTCGGCACGGGTGTGCCCGTAGACCTCCGACGACGACCGGATCTCGGGCAGCATCGCCCGCGGTATGCCGAACAGGGCGAGCAGCTCGTCGTCCCAGTCGAGCGCCACGAGGTCCATCAGCATCGTGCGGCTCGCGTTGGTCACGTCGGTGAGGTGCAGGCCGCCATCGGGTCCGCCCGTGAGCCACCACATCAGCCAGCTGTCGGTGTTGCCGAAGATCGCGTGCCCCGCCTCGGCGTCCGCGCGTACGCCGTCGACATTCTCGAGGATCCACTGGATCTTGCCGCCGGAGAAGTAGGTCGCGGGCGGCAGGCCGGCGCGATCACGGATCAGGTCACCGGCGCCACTCTTGTCGAGCGCGCTGGCGATCTTGTCCGTGCGGGTGTCCTGCCAGACGATCGCGTTGTAGTAGGGCTCGCCGGTGCGCCGATCCCAGACGACCGTGGTCTCGCGCTGGTTGGTGATGCCGATCGCCGCAAGCCCGTCAGCGGTGATGCCGGCACGGCTGAGCCCGGCCCCGATGACATCCTGCGTCGCCTCCCAGATCTCGTGCGGGTCGTGCTCGACCCAGCCCGCCTGGGGCAGGATCTGCTCGTGCTCGAGCTGGTGGCGGGCGACCTCGTGACCGTCGTGGTCGAAGACCATGAAGCGGGTGCTGGTCGTTCCCTGGTCGATCGCGCCGACATACTTCGCCTGAGCCTCCGTTGCCATGCGCGAGAGCCTAGCGAGGTCAGGACGCATAGGGTCGGAGCATGCGCTTGATCCTTGTCCGCCACGGCCAGACGCCCGCGAATGTCGACGGCATCCTCGAGTCGACCATTCCGGGCCCCGGGCTGACCGCGCTGGGTCACGAGCAGGCCGAGGCGCTCGTGGAGGCGCTCGCCGACGAGAAGATCGACGCGATCTTCGTGTCATCCATGATCCGGACGCACCTGACCGCCGCTCCCCTGGTCGCCGAGCGGGGCCTCGAGCCGGCCGTACGCGACGGTCTGCGCGAGATCGCCGCCGGCGACGTCGAGGGCAACACCGACGAAGCATCCGTGCACCAATACGTCCACACCCTGCTCGAATGGTGCGCAGGACACCTCGACGTACGCATGCCCGGCGCCGAGACCGGCCATGAGGTCATCGCCCGGTTCGACCAGGTCGTCGACGAGGCCGAGGCGCTCGGCGTCGACAGCGTCGCACTGGTCAGCCACGGAGCGATGATTCGCGCGTGGTGCGCGGCCCGTACGGGCAACGTCGACCTCGACTTCGTCAGCAACCACTACGTCGTCAACACCGGCATCGTCGTCATCGAGGGATCGAGCGAGACCGGCTGGGAGGTCGAGTCCTGGCTCGGCGAGAGCGTCAGCGAGGCAGCCGCGATGGGTGTGACGTCCGATCACAGCCCCGCCTCAGAGCCGCTGGAGGACTGAGCGCGATCAGCGGAAGCCTTCGGCCTGTGTCGTCTCGTCGGCGACGCGTACGCCGTAGCGATACGCCAGCTTGCCGCCCAACCACCCCGATGCACCCAGCAGAACCAGGGCAACAATCGTGAGCGTCAGGTGCAGAGGCTTGACCGATTCGTAGCCGTCGGACTTCCGGACGAGGAAGTTCACGAGGAAGATCACGACGACGGCCAGGTTGAGCGCCATGTGCATGAGACCGGTCTTGAACGCCGCGGTGCCCCGCGGGATCGTCAACAGGTCCAACAAGCCGAAAATCGCTGCGGCCAGCGCGCCCAGGATGCCGAGCGCGATGAGCCAGTACGCACCTTCGGCGAACATTTCAGCGTCGCCGTCGCTGACGCGCGAGCCGATGTCGAACACGAGGCTCGCCACCCACGCTCCGATCGGCACGGTGACGAGAATCGGGTGAAACGGATGGCCATACGGCCCGGCGAGGGGTGTGCGTGGACGTTTCGCGTTGTCAGAACTGGTTGGCATGGTCATGGCGCGGTCCTTTCACCAGGGCGCCTTGCGCATCGCTGCGTAGGAGCCACCGTGTCAGTACCCCGCCAGACCCCCGCCGTAACGGTCCAGCTCAGTCCTGCAGCATCTCGCCGTGGACCTCGGCGTGCGGGACGGTCGGGATCGACCCGAGACGACCCTTCTGGAAGTCCTCGAACGCCTGCATGACCTCGGCCTTGGTGTTCATCACGAACGGTCCGGCCCAGGCAATCGGCTCGCGGATGGGCAGGCCGCCCAGCAGGACGACCTCGAGTGCGGGGTGGCGGCTGTCCTGCTGCTGCGCGGCCCCGACCGTGATGGTCTCGCCATGGCCCAGCACGGCGAGCTGGCCCGACTCGATCGGCCGGCGCTCGCGGCCGACGTAGCCATTGCCGCTCATGACGTAGACCAAGGCGTTGAAGTCGGTGCGCCACGGCACCGTCATCTCGGCGCCGGGCAGGACCGTCGCGTGCACCATCGCCATCGGGGTGTGCGTCGATCCCGGGCCCTTGACCCCGTCGACCTCACCCGCGATGACGCGCAGCAGGGCGCCGGCGTCGGGCGTGGACCCCAGGCCCACGTCACCGCCCCGGATGTCCTGGTAGTGCGGCGGCAGCCACTTGTCGGCCTTGGGCAGGTTGACCCACAGCTGCAGGCCGTGGAACAGCCCGCCCTTGACGACGAGCCACTCCGGCGGCGCCTCGATGTGGAGGAGCCCGCTGCCAGCGGTCATCCACTGGGTGTCGCCGTCGGTGATCGAGCCGCCGCCACCGTGACTGTCCTGGTGGTCGAAGACGCCGTCGACGATGTAGGTCACGGTCTCGAAGCCGCGGTGCGGGTGCCATGGCGTGCCCTTGGGCTCGCCCGGCGCGTAGTCGACCTCACCCATCTGGTCCATGTGGATGAACGGATCGAGCTTGCTCGGATCGACACCGGCGAACGCCCGGCGCACCGGGAATCCCTCGCCCTCGAAACCCTGCGGCGCGGTGGTCACGGTGACCGGCGCGCGGTCCTCGGTCTGCGTCGGCGCCGCGATCACGCGGGGCAGGACGCTCCAGTCGGCGACATTCACAGCTGGCATCTCAGGCTCCTTGGTAGATCTCTAATCTAGTTTAACCTTCAATCAGTGTCAAGCATTCCCGTACCCTGCTGGCATGAGCGTCGCTCCCCTCGTCTCTGCGATCCGCGACGCGCTGCGCGATGCTGCGGACGCCGAACGGGCGCCGGGCATGCAGGCCTACATGAAATCGCCGATGCCCTTTCGCGGCGTACCGGTGCCGTCCGTCCGGTCGATCGCCAAAGCCGCCCTGCGGGCGCATCCGCTGCTCACGCTCGACGAGCTGGCGGCCGCGGTGCGTACGTTGTGGGACGAGGCGGAATTCCGCGAGGAGCGCTATGCCGCGAGCGCGCTGCTGGCGACGAAGATCGGCACCGGCCGGCTCGAGCTCGTTCCGCTCTATGAACACCTCGCCACCACCGGTGCATGGTGGGATCACGTCGACGACCTCGCCCACCGCATCGCGGACCTGCACGACGCACACCCACCTGAGACCGCGGCGATCGTCCGACGCTGGAGCACGGATGCGGATCTTTGGCTGCGCAGGCTCGCGATCATCAGCCAGCTCGGTCGCCGGGACCGGGTCGACCCTGCACTGCTGACCCAGGTCATCGAGCCGAACATCGCGGACCGCGAGTTCTTCATCCGCAAGGCGATCGGGTGGGCGCTGCGGGAGTATGCGCGCGTCGAGCCCGAGTGGGTCCGTACGTTCGTGGCGGCGCATGACGACCTCAGCGGACTCTCCAAACGCGAGGCGCTCAAGCACATCTGAACACGAATCGGTCCTACGCTGGGGCCATGGAACGACCAACCGACAAGCAGGACGTCGTGATCGTCGGCGGCGGCCACAACGCGCTGGTCGCGGCGACGTACCTTGCCCGCGCCGGGCTCAGCGTCACGATCCTCGAGCGCCTGGCCCACGTGGGTGGCGCGGCGATCAGTGCTCCGGTGTTCGACGGGCTGGACGCGCGGCTGTCGCGCTACTCCTACCTCGTCAGCCTCATGCCGCAGGCGCTGATCAGCGAGCTCGGTCTCGACCTGGAGCTCAGGTCACGCGACACCGCGTCCTACACGCCGTACGACGGAGGGGGCCTGCTCGTCGAGACATCGCCCGGCAGCGCCACCGAGGAGTCATTCCGTACGCTCACCGGCTCCGACGACGAGCTGGAGGCATGGCGCCGGTTCTACGCCGAGGTGGCGACGGTCGCTGATGCGATCGCCCCGTCCCTGCTCGAGCCGCTCCCCCACATCGGAGAGCTGCGCGACCAGGTCGAGATGGCGATCTGGACCGACCTGGTCGACGAGCCCATCGGCACAGCCCTCGAGCGACGGTTCACGAACGATCTCGTGCGCGGGGTCGTCGGCACCGACGCACTGATCGGAACCTTCGCATCGCTGCACGACCGCACCCTGGTCCAGAACCGTTGCTTCCTCTACCACCTCATCGGCAACGGCACCGGCGAGTGGCGGGTGCCGGTCGGCGGCATGGGCGCGGTGACAGCCGAGCTCGAACGCGTCGCACGTGAAGCCGGCGTCGACATCCGCACCAACTGCGAGGTCGACGGGATCGACGCGTACGACGTGGGCGCGACAGTCTGCGGCGACGGTTTCGTCATCGAGGCCCACTGGGTGCTCAGCGGCGTCGCCCCATACGTGCTCGCGCGGCTGCTCGGCAAGCCCGCACCGCCCAAGCCGTCGGGCTCGCAGTTCAAGATCAACCTGCTGGTCTCGCGACTGCCGCGGCTCAAGTCCGGCATCGACCCGGCGATCGCGTTCGCCGGCACGTTCCACCTCGGCGAGTCGATGAGCGAGCTCGAGGCGGCGTGGGCGCAGGCCGCCTCAGGATCACTGCCGGACTTCGCCTCCGGCGAGCTCTACTGCCACACCCTGACCGACCGCACGATCCTCGGCCCCGACCTCGCCGCATCCGAGGCGCAGACCCTGACCTACTTCGGGCTCCACACGCCGTACGAGGTGCTGCCCGACGACGCGGCAGCCGCGAAAGCGTACGAACAGTTCCTCACCGCGATCAACACGCACCTCGACGAGCCGATCGAGCCGTTGATCCTCGGCGTCGAGCACAAGACTCCTGCGCAGATCGAGGAGGCGCTGGCGATGCCTGGCGGGCACATCTTCCACGGCGACCTCCAGTGGCCGTGGCTCGAGGAGGACGAAAAGCCCCGCCATCCCGCGGAGCGATGGGGCGTCGCGACGAGCCATCCGCGGGTCCTGCTCTGCGGCAGCGGCGCCCGTCGTGGAGGCGCTGTCAGCGGCATCGCGGGACACAATGCGGCCCAGGCGATCCTCGATTATGAGCGACCGAAGGTGGCTGATAATGTTGCACCCGCTTCGCGGCATTAGCTCAATTGGCAGAGCAGCTGACTCTTAATCAGCGGGTTCGGGGTTCGAGTCCCTGATGCCGCACTGTGAAGGCCCCGTTCCTCGCCGAACGGGGCCTTTGCTTTTCTCTCAAGGTGGTGGAGCGCATGAAGACGTCACGAGCACTCGCCCTGCTCGACGAGGAGCAGCAGGCAGCGCTGACGCTGCTGGCCACGCTCACCCGGGACTTCACCGGCATCGTCGACGCGTCTGCGGACTCCAATGCCGACGACGAGCACGACCCGGAGGGTTCGACGATCGCTTTCGAACGCTCCCAGGTCGGCGCGCTCATCGAGCAGGCCGAGCGACGGATCGCCGAGATCGAGGCCGCTCGTGCTCGCGTCGACGCCGGGACGTACGGGCGGTGCGAGGTGTGTGGCGAGCCGATCCCGGATCAACGGCTCGAGGCGCGGCCTGTGGCGCGTACGTGCGTGGGGTGCGCGACCACCTGACGATTTCGCGTTAGTCACCATTGACGTCAATGACAATTTGATGTTCACTCGAATTGACATGAAAACGCCACGCACGTACACCATGACGACTCGTGCCGACGCCGTCGAAGCCACACGCCGCACCATCATGCAGGCAGCGTGGGACCTGCAGAGCCAGAAGCTCTGGGCCGCGATCTCGCTCGACGACATCGCCGAGCTGGCAGGGGTCAGCGTGCAGACCGTGCTGCGCCAGTTCGGCAACCGGACGCAAGTCTTCGAGTCCGCCATGGAGTACGGCGCGGCGGTCGTCACGGAGGAGCGACGCGCCACACCGGGCGACATCGCCGACGCCGTGCGGGTCATCGTCGACCACTACGAGCTGAGGGGCGACGGCGTCATCTTGATGCTCGCCCAGGAACGCGACAACGACGCGATCGCCAAGGTCACCGAGCACGGCCGCGGACTGCACCGCGACTGGGTGCGCGACGTCTTCACACCGCAGCTCGACATGTCGCCGGCCACCGAGCGAGAGGCCATCATCGACCTCCTCGTCGTGGCGACCGACGTCTACACCTGGAAGCTGCTTCGGCGCGACCGGGCCCACAGTCGGGGGGCTACCGAACAATGCATCAGGCGCCTGCTGGAAGCCATCCTCAGCAGCGCCGCCAAGGAGTCCTGACCATGTCATCGATCCTCTTCACCACCTGGGACGGCGGCGGCAACGTCCCCCCGGCCCTTGCCATCGCCGCCGTGCTCCGAGGTCGGGGCCACGACGTACGCTTCCTCGGTCACGCCGTGCAACGCGACGCGATCACCGTCGCCGGATTCCCGTTCGACGCGTTCGAGACCGCTGCGCCGTTCTCGTCCGCCGCCGGCAGCCCGCCCGAAGTCGTCGCTGCGATGTTCGGCGACCAGGCCATGGGCGCCGACCTCGTCGCATACGTCGGACGTCACCCCACCGATCTCGTCGTGATCGACTGCCTGCTGATCGGCGCTCAGCACGCCGCCATGGAGGCCGGCCTGCGCTACGTCAACCTCGAGCACCTCTTCGACGGGTTCCTGCGCACGACCTGGCTCGCGACGATGGGCATGGCGCCGCCAGTCCAGGTGCTCGAGCCCGAACGCTGCTGGGATGCGGCCGAGCTGAGCCTGGTGGCGAGCCTCGCCGAGCTCGACACTCCGTCAAACGCCGGGAACGTCCGTTACAGCGGCCCTGCGGTGACCGGCTCGCCACGAACCAGCGAGGGGAACGGCGTGCTGGTCAGCCTGAGCACGTACAACTTCCCGGGCCAGACGCCGGCGATGCAGAACATCCTCGACGCGCTCGGGACGATCGACACCCGCGTCATCGTCACGACCGGGCCGGCCATCGACGCCGCGGAGCTGAGGGTCCCGGCCAACGCCGAGGTGCACCGGTTCGTCCCGCACGCCGACCTGATGCCCCAGGTGTCGCTCGTTGTTGGGCACGGGGGTCACGCCACGACGATGCTGGCACTGGCACACGACCTGCCGGTCGCCGTCATGCCGATGCACCCGCTGCTCGACCAGCCCATGGTCGGCCAGGCACTCGAGACCGCCGGCGCGGGACGACTGCTGGGCAAGGAGGCGAGCCCGGACGAGCTCCGGCCGATCCTCGCCGAGCTGCTCGAGGCCGGACCACATCGTGCTGCCGCCGCGCGACTCGGTGCGGCGATCCGTGAGGCACGGGGTGCCGAAACCGGCGCCGAATTGGTCGAGGCACTGATTCAGCAGAAGACTCCTGCAACCGCAGGGGCCGCCCCGAATGACCCACACTGAGGACGCCGGATCGGGAACTCTGGCCCCGCCCCACGAGTTGGGCGGGGCAAGGAGGAATCATCCATGAAGTGTCCGACCGACAACGCCACCCTCGTCATGAGTGAACGTGCCGGCATCGAGATCGACTACTGCCCCGAGTGCCGTGGGGTGTGGCTCGACCGCGGTGAGCTCGACAAGATCCTCGAACGCGCCACCGCCGACGCGCCGGCGCCAGCACCGGCTCAGCCGCAACCGCAGCGCTACGCCGAGCCGCAGTACGACCAGCCGCGCTACGACAATCGTCAGCAGCAGCCGTACCGCAAGAAGAAGAAGGAACACTGGCTCAGCGAGATATTTGACTGAGTCCGTGTGAACCACGTCACGAAATAGCGTCACCGATCCCCCGGTTGAGTCAGACATGAAGATCTTGCTCACCGGGGGTACCGGGTTCATCGGATCAGCCGTCCTCGACCAGCTCGTCGCTGCGGGCCACCGCGTCACCGCCGTCGTGCGCAGCCAGAAGTCGTCGCTCCGGGTTCAGGACGCAGGCGCCACCGGCATCATCGGTGACCTGTTCGATCCGGACTGGCTCGCCGCCGAGCTCCGCGGCCACGATGCCGCGATCCACACCGCGGCCGGCAGCGACGAGCGCGACGTCGCCCTCAACGACGCGGTCATCGATGCCGTGATCGCCGCATTCGGCGGCACGACCAAGCCGTTCATCCACACCGGTGGCATCTGGGCCTACGGCAACAACGCCGGCATCACCGAGGCGAGCCCGCTCGACTCCCCTGCCCTCACGGCGTGGCGTGCAGCGGGCGAGCAGCGCCTGCTCGATTCCGGCGTCAAGGCCTCGGTCGTGCAGCCCGGCGTCGTGTACGGCTACGGCAAGGGCATCCCGGCCTTGCTCGCCGGTGCGGCGCAGGCCGGCACCGTGCCCGTGTTCGGCACCGGAGAGCAGCGCTGGACGACGGTGCACGTCGACGATCTCGCCGACCTCTACGTCCGCGTGCTCGAGCAGGCGCCGGGCGGCAGGGCGTACATCGGCGTCAGCGGGCACAACCCGACCGTGCGCGAGCTCGGCGAGGCGCTCGGTGGCACGGTCGCTCCGGAGGGACGCGAAGCGACGGTCGAGCGGCTCGGCGGATTCGGCGAGGCGCTCCTCCTCGACCAGCAGGCGAGCGGTCAGCGGGCCAGGAACGAGCTCGGCTGGCAGCCGTCTCGCCCGAGTCTGGTCGACGAGCTGCGGACGGGCTACGCCGAAGCTGCCTAGGCGCTCACGCCCTAGGACTGCCGCACAGCGGTGAGCAGCAGGTACTCCCAGTCCATGGTTCCCGCGCCGGCATCGAAACACCCGGCAGCGAGGTCGGCGAGCTCGCGGTCCAGCGCCTCGACCTTGTCGGGCTCCTCGGCGATGTTGCGGTAGACCGCGATCGTCGGGCCGTACGTGCGCTTGAAGAAGTCACGGAACTCCTCGGGCGTACCGAACCGGTCGACCGTCAGCTTCTGCTTGCGCGCGTCCACGTCGGTGACCCGATCGCCCAGGAGCGAACGCACGTGCGACTCGTCGCCCCACAGTGGTGGCGGCTGCGCACCGGGAGGCGGCGGAGGGGCGTACGGCTTCATGGTGGCGAACATCTGGCCGATGAATCCCTCGGGCGTCCAGCTCAGCAGCCCGATCGTGCCACCGGGCCGGCACACCCGTACGAGCTCGTCGGCACTGGCTTGGTGGTGCGGCGCGAACATCACGCCGACGCATGACATCACGACGTCGAACTCGGCGTCGTCGAACGGCAGCGCCTCGGCGTCGGCTTCCTGCCACTCGAGGCTGACCCCCGCGGCGGCGGCTTTCTGCCGCCCGACCTCCAGCAGGGCGGGCGCCAGGTCGGACGCCATCACGTCCGCACCGGTCTGAGCGGCCGGTATCGCCGCATTGCCCGAGCCGGCGCCAACGTCCAGCACCCGCTGGCCTGCCGTGATGCCGCACGCCGCAACCAGCACGGGTCCGGTCGCCGGGATGACTTCGGCGGCGACCGCCGGATAGTCGCCGAGGGACCACAACGCCTTGTGCTTGGTCTTGAGGGCGCGGTCCGCCTCGACGTCGTCAACGTTGCTCATGTCGATCTCCTTGAGGTGACGTTCTCATCAAGGATGCGCCTCAAAGCGCAGCAAGACAGCGGTTTCAGCGACTCTGCGAAGCCCGATCGATCGAGAGCACCGGGAAGCGCGCGGAGAGCAGGTCGACCAGCGGGCCGAGCAAGAAGATCACCAGGAGCGTCCCGGGGCCGACGGCGGCACCACACAGCCAGCCGAGCAGCGCGCCGCCACCTTGCACGACGCTGTAGCTCCACTTGAACGGGACCGGCGGGTCGAACGCCAGCGCTGCAGCTTCTGTCGGTCCGGCACCCGCATCGACCGCCAGATATCCCGCGACCCCCACCGCCAGGACGGGGAACGACAGCACCAGCAAGGCCACGCGCAGCCACATCGCGTCGGGCTCAGCAAACGCATCGAGGAGGCCCGAGACGACGAAGCCGACGACGAGTGGCTGGGTGATGGTCCCGAGCCCCGGCTTCAGTCCCCGCGCCCACGCCATCGCGACCAGCAGGATGCCCACGACGAGGTTGACGACGAAGAACTTCACGTCGAGGGCGATCGAGAGTCCGTTGATCATCGTCGAGTAGCCGTCGGAGCCCAGCGACGCGATGAGCAGCATCGCGACGCCGATCCCGAGGATCACACACGAGACCACGAGTCGTACGAGCTGCGACACCACGGGCACGATCTTCGCAGGCCCTGCCATGATCGAGGCATGTGGATCGGCTGGATCGAGTTCGACATCCTTTTGGGCGACGTCCATTCGCTCAAGACCAAGCGATCGATCGTCCGCCCGTTGGTCGCCGATCTCAGGCGTACGTTCAGCGTCTCGGCCGCCGAGACCGGCAGCCTCGATCTTCACCGCCGCGCGGGCATCGGCGTCGGTCTGGTCGCCGCCGACAGCAAGCACGTCATCGACGTCCTGGACGCCGTCGAGAACTTCGTCGCCTGGCGCCCCGAGATCGACCTGCTCTCCGCCCGCCGAGGCATCAACAACAGCGACGACGCCTAGGCTGAGAGGGTGTACATCCCCCGCTTCAACGCCATGGACGACGCGGCCGAGATCCGTGCCTTCGTCGAGGCGATCGGCAGCGCCGAGATCGTGACGGTCGGCGCAGACGGCACTCCGCTCGCGACGCTGCTGCCGATCCTGTGGAGCGCCGACACCCGGACCGTGATCGCCCACATGGCACGCGCCAACGCGCACTGGCGGGAGATTCGCGACGACTCGCCGTGCCTCGCGATCGTCGCCGGCCCACAGGCATACATCTCACCGTCGTGGTATGCCGCCAAGGCCGAGCATGGCCGGGTCGTGCCGACGTGGAACTACTCGGCGGTGCACCTCACCGGCACCATGCGCGTGCACGACGATCCCGAGTGGGTTCGCGAAGCAGTGACGCGCCTGACCGATCGCCATGAGCAGCCGCGCGAACAACCGTGGGCCGTGACCGACGCCCCGGAGACGTACGTGGACAAGAACCTCAAGGCGATCGTGGGTCTCGAGATGACGGTCGAGCGGGTCGACGCCAAGGCCAAGCTGAGCCAGAACCGCTCCGACGCCGATCGCGCCGGCGTCGTGGCCGGACTGCGCGCCGAGGGTGGCAACCCGGACGTGGCCGACGCGATGGATATGTAGTTGCCGCAGACGTGGTGAAGGGGAGCCGCCGAGAACGGCTCCCCTTCAACGGGCTGGATCAGTGGCCTCCTCCAGCGCTGTCAGACGAACGCACCGCTGAGGTACGCCGCACCAGGATCGTGACGCCGGCTGCGGACATCATTCCGCCCATCAGCAGAACCCACAGGGGTGCACCGCCGGTGGCGGGAAGCACTGCGCTCGCGGTGCCGGGATCAGCCGGATCCGACGGGTCCTCGGGCTTCGGGCAGTGATCCCTGTGATCCTTGTGCTTCTTGTCCCAGCTGTGGCGCTTGTCGGAATGGGACCAGTCGTCTCCAGGGAACTCATACTTCATCTTCTTGAAGGACGGCTTGTCATCGCTGTGCTCATCCCACCACTTGTGGTCGTCCTTCGAGTCGTGGTCTTCGCACTTTGGCGGTCGCGGGCAGTGACTGCGGTGCTTCCCGTGGCCCTTCTTGTCCTTGTCATAGAAGTTGCCGCGATCTGCCTTGTTGTCGTCATGCGAGTAGTCCTTGCCACGCTTGTTGTCATGGCACTTGGGTTCGCAGTGGCCACCCCTGGACTTCGAGGACTTCCACTTGTCGTCGCACCGCGGGTGGCAGTTGTCGCTCTTGAACTTCGAGTTCGGCGACCACTTGTCATCGCACTGCGGGTGGCAGTCGTTGCCCATGAACTTCGAGTTCGGCGACCACTTGTCATCGCACTGCGGGTTGCAGTCGTCCTTGAACTTCGAGCTCCAGGTCTCCTCACACTGCGGCGGGCAGGGAAGGCGCGGCGAGTAGATCGAAGGCGCCTGATCGCATGTCGGCTCACAATTGGAGTTGTTCAGCCCTGTGATGACTGGACAGATCTCGGGAGAGTGGAACGACTTCGCGGCCGGAGCACTCTCCTCGACCACGGGCGGATCTGCCGCACCCGGATCTGCCGCACCCGGATCAGCACCACCCGGATCAGCACCACCCGGATCAGCACCACCTGGATCAGCACCACCCGGATCAGCACCACCCGGATCAGCACCACCCGGATCAGCACCACCCGGATCAGCACCCGGATCGGTCACAGGCGGAGCGGGCGGAATGACGGGTGGAACCACCACCGGTGGAACCACGGGTAGAACCACCGGAGGCGGATCAGTCGCAGTCTGACCGGAGTCTTGGGGTGTGGGGACGTCATCTGCGGCGATCGCCGGCTGTGCCATGAATGCGCTAGCCGCGACCATCGCGAGGACGAGCAGAATCTTCTTCATGGAAATCTCCTTCGTACCGTCCTGGATGAACGGTTCGACGTACGTCGCCCAAGGGGATCCTCAGCGACGGCACAAGCCACGGCTGTTTGGGAGTGCACCGAGGCCAGCCATTCCAACGAACGCCTCATCGACCTTCTTCGCAGCGAAACTGGCCGCCGCAATCCCGCAATTCCCGCAAAAAAAGCGCATCTGATCAGTCGTGGCCAGATGTCGGTGGTCACGACCTACTACGAATACGCAGGACCAACGTCACATGACAGACTGACCCCGATCCGGGCCGCAGAATGACGTCGATATCGCGACAGCGTGACGTCCCGGATCGCGTGCCCTGAACGTCGATCCGTAGCCAAAACGCGTTGCGACTGCGTCGCCGCAATCGGGCTACGGGCCGAGGACGGGCGGTACGTGCGCAGCCCCGACCTGATTGGCGAGGAGGACAGCGACCCGGCGCTGCTCAAGCGTCGGCCGTGCCACCTCGGCCGCAGCGGTGATCAGGAACTGACCTTCGACGACACCGTTGCGCTGCACTGGAAGCACGATCTCGCCGAGCGTGGGCAGTCCGTCTCGGTCGACATTCACCAGAGCACCGCGTATCCGCACCTCGCCGTCGGGGCCGAGGACGGCGTCGTCGGGCGGCAGAGATCCACCTGCGACGAAGCGGCACGTGTCGACCTCCAAGAGATCGGTGAGATGGCGGGCGAGCTGGTCGCCGAGCGCCACCGGCGAGAACTGTGCTGACACGATCTGTGACGTCGCCATCAGCCCGTCGAGGTATCCCGCCCGGCTGCTCGCCCTCGCCTGCTGCCGGCCGCCCCAGAGTGCGAGCTCGGTCACCGCGATCCCGACCAGCACGAGCAGCACCGTGACCTCGATGTCGTCGGAGTCCTCGATCGTGAACCGGTGGAACGGAGAGGTGAGGAAGTAGTCGAACCACAGCCCACCAGAGACTGCTGCGACGACGCCGGCCAGCCGGTCGCCAGTCGTGGCGGCGCCCACGACGACCGCCACCAGCACGAGCGCTGCCGTCGCTGCCGTGACGTTGTCACGCAGCTGCGCCGCAATCGAGCACCACACCAGAGGTAGGCCCGCTGCCAGCGCTACGACGGCGGATCGGTGGTGTCGGACCCACGTAGCTCCCATGTCTCCATGGTTGCGCGCTTCAACGATCAGGGCATCACGTGCGCGGAAATATTGACGCGATCTTGATGCGCCTCGTTGTCGGGCCGGCATTTTCGGCCCGCCACGAGCCCTCGACGCGCCGCCAAACCGCTTGCCTCATGAGCCCTGACGCCGCGTACGACGCAGACGGGCGGCCAGGACTGCGCCCTTGGCGGAGAACCGCGCCCAGAGCGCCTGTTGCAGGGCGAGCGTTGCCCAACCGGCCAGAGCCATCCCTGTCAGGTTGACGAGCAGTTGCAAGCTACTTCCCCAGATCGCGTCGCCGGCTCCGAAGGCCAGCCCCAGGGCGACGTTGCCGGCGGCCGGAACCGTCGTGACTGAGATGAAGACACCCGTGAGACCGCCGACTCTGGCCGAGGTGAGCGACAGAACCCCGGCGGCGGCCGCGATGACGGCGACGATGAACGACCACTTGTCGGGGGTGTAGATGAACGCGGTGCCGGGCCGCGGCCCGGTGACATCCTCGAGCGTGATCCAGCCCAGGGCTCGGCCGACCAGTGCGGCGATGGTCGTCGCGAGGATCGCGACGATGAAGCCGACCACGAGCGTTCGAGCCGACAGCCCAAGGAGCGAGTAGCGACGACGCACCAACGCGACACCAACGGCCGCGACCGCTCCGAACTCCGGGCCGAGAACCATGGCACCGATGACCAAGATCTGGGAGTCGAGAATGATGGCAATGCCAGCGATCAGCGTCGCCAGCACCATGAAGCTCAGGTACGTCCAGTTGAGCTCTGATTCCTCGTACGCCCGATTGGTGACGTCGGTCCATACGACGGCGTCAGCACTGCTCCCCGGTGTGAGACGCTCTGCTCCTAGTCCACGCTGCGAGAGCCACGCCCTGATTGGCTCGACGTGGATGCTTCCGGCTTCGGGCACACCCAGGTCGCGCAGCTGATCGATCAGGCCGTTGACACCCTCCCTGGCGACGTCTGCAGTGACGACGTCGCCGACCGGCAGGATGGCCGCACCCCTCATGACGGCAAGACTGCTGACGGCCGGATCGTCGAGGATCGCCAGCACAGCCTCCGTCAGGTCGATGGGGGAGGTGATCCGCAGGCGCAGCATGCGAAACAGTGTGGCGGATCGGGCGCGACGATCGAGCCTCCAGAGGCTCGCGGGGAAATCTTGACGCGATCTTGATGCCGTGCGAGCCGCAATCAGGACTTCGCGACGTTTTCGCTCCGTACGATGGGGCGGCCGCCAACTCGGTGGTCCAGGGAGGACGCAACACAGTGACGAGCACTGCCCCCAGGACCGGACTCCGCCGATGGATGCTGGACGGACTGAGCGACACCGCGGGAGAGCTCAATGGTCCGCACGCCAAGGTCAAGGACGATCACCGTCGGCACCCTTGGTGGCAGGTCATGTGTCTCACGGGTGTCGACTACTTCTCGACTCTGGGCTATCAGCCAGGCATCGCCGCACTGGCGGCCGGTGCGGTGGCTCCGATCGCAACCCTCGTGCTCGTCGCGCTGACCTTGTTCGGGGCGCTGCCGGTCTATCGCCGAGTCGCCCGCGAGAGCCCGCATGGCGAGGGCTCGATCGCGATGCTTGAACGGGTCCTGCCGTGGTGGGCCGGCAAGCTGTTCGTCCTGGTGATGCTGGGCTTTGCCTGCACGGACTTCCTCATCACGATGACGTTGTCGGCCGCCGACGCATCCGCACATGTGCTGGAGAACCCGTTCGCTCCCGCGTTCTTCGAGGGTCACGTCGTCCTCATCACCCTGGTGTTCCTTGCGGCGCTCGGCGCGGTGTTCCTTCGCGGGTTCAAGGAGGCCATTGGCATCGCCGTGTTCCTCGTGATCGTCTACCTGGCGCTCAACGCCATCGTCCTCGTCTCGTCGTTCATCGAGATCGCCCGCAACCCCCACGTGTTCGGCGACTGGCACGATCTCCTGATGTCGGAGAACCAGAACTGGTTCGCCGTTGCTGCCGTTGCCCTGATCGTCTTCCCCAAGCTCGCCCTCGGCCTGTCAGGATTCGAGACAGGGGTGGCGGTGATGCCGCAGATCGAGGGTGCTCCGGACGACACCGAAGCGAAGCCGGAGGGCCGGATCATCGGCGCCAGGAAGTTGCTCCTCTCCGCTGCCGTCATCATGAGCATCTATCTGGTGCTCTCGAGCATCGTCACGGTGCTGTTGATCCACCCGGACGAGTTCGAGGTCGGCGGTGAGGCCAGCGGTCGCGCCCTCGCGTTCCTCGCGCACGAGCAGCTTGGCGCGACGTTTGGAACCATCTACGACGTCAGCACGATCGCGATCCTCTGGTTCGCCGGCGCCTCAGCATTGGCCGGTCTGCTCAACCTCGTGCCGCGCTACCTGCCGCGCTACGGCATGGCGCCGTCGTGGACCAGGGCTGTACGCCCGCTGGTCCTCGTGTTCATGGCCGTCGCGTTCTTCGTGACCTGGATCTTCAAGGCCAGCGTCGATGCGCAGGGCGGCGCGTACGCCACCGGTGTCCTCGTGCTGATCAGCTCGGCATCCGTGGCGGTGACGCTGACGGAGTACCGGCGCCGCCACCGGCGGGCGAGCATCGCCTTCGGCGTCGTGACGGCCGTGTTCTTCTACACGACGGTCGCCAACGTCTTCGAGCGTCCCGACGGCGTCAAGATCGGCGGCCTCTTCATCCTGGCGATCGTCCTCGTCTCCTTCGTGTCGCGGACGCGTCGGTCGCTCGAGCTGCGGGCCGTCAGCATCTCGATGGACGAAACCGCCAAGGGCTACATCACTGCGGCGGCGAAGTGCGGGACCGTGCGCCTGATCCCCAAGGAACCCGGCGAGGGAACCGCCCGCATCTATCGGGAGAAGGCGGCCGAGGTGCGAGAGGACAACGGCGTCCCGGCATGGGCGCCCCTGATCTTCGTCGAGGTCACCGTCTCCGATGCCTCGGACTTCGAGGCCGACCTCGAGGTCGTCGGGACGGAACAGTTCGGCTACCGCATCATCACCGTCCGCAGCTCGGTCATCGCCAACACGATCGCGGCGCTGCTGATGGACATCCGCGAGAGCACGGGGACCATCCCGCATGCCTACTTCAGCTGGACCGAGGGCAACCCCATCGTCAACTTCATGCGGTTCCTCTTCGTCGGCGACGGCGAGATCGCCCCGGTGACGCGTGAGGTCCTCCGGGAGGCCGAGCCCGATCCGGAACGCCGCCCCCGCGTGCACGTCGGCTGACCAGCTCCGTCAGACGACCAGTCGGTAGCCGATGCCGGGATCCGTGATGAACATCGTCGGCTTGGACGGATCACGTTCGAGCTTGCGCCGGATCTGGGCGAGGTAGACCCGCAGGTAGTTGGTCTCTCGGTCGTACGCCGGCCCCCACACTTCGTGGAGCAGCTCACCCTGACGGACGAGGCGCCCTTCGCGACGCGCGAGCACCTCCACGATGTGCCACTCGGTCGGCGTCAGCCGAACGTCCTCCCCCGCGCGCGTCGCCTTGCGCTCGGTGACGTCGAGGCGCACATCGCCGGACTCCACGACCAGCGGTGCGCCGTCGGCGCCGCTGCGCCGGATGGCCGCGCGGACCCTCGCGAGCAGCTCTTCCATGTCGAAGGGCTTCGTCACGTAGTCGTCGGCGCCCTCGTCGAGCGCCTCGACCTTGTCGTCCGACTCATGGCGCGCCGACAGGACGACGACGGGTACCTGCGTGTAGGCCCGCAGCCGCTTGAGCACCGCGACCCCGTCGAGGTCGGGCAGACCGAGATCGAGGATCACGACGTCCGGCATGCGCTCGTCGGCGATCTGCAACGCTGAACGACCATCGCCGGCCGTCTCGACGTCATATCCCCTGGCCCGCAGGTTGATCGAGAGCGTACGAAGGATGGCCGGGTCGTCGTCGACCGCCAACACGAACGTCATGCAGCCCCTCCGTCGAGCGCCGTTGCGGGCAGCGGCAGGTCAAGGACGAACGTGAGTCCGCCGCCGGGAGTGTCCTCGACGGTCAACGTACCGCCCATCGCCTCGGTCAGGCCGCGGGCGACGGCGAGTCCGAGTCCGATGCCTTCGCCGCGCGGGACGTCGCCGAGGCGCTGGAACGGCTCGAACAGGCGCTCACGCTGGTCGAGTGGCACGCCAGGACCGGTGTCGATGACCCGGACCAGCGCCCTGGTTCCGGCCGCCGAGGCATCAAGGCGTACGCGGGAGTCTGCGCTCGCGTAGGTCAAGGCGTTGCCAACGAGGTTGGCCAGCACCCGCTCCAGGAGGCCGGCATCGGCAACGACGAGCGCTGCGTCGTCCGCGACGGCAATGTCGACCCGCTCGCGCCCGGCCAGTGACGACAAGGCGGTCCGGATCGTGCCCTCCACCTCGACCTCGTCGACATGAGCGTTGACCGCGCCCATCTGCAGGCGACTCATGTCGAGCAGGTTGGCCACGAGGTCCTCGAGCCGATCGGCCCCCTCTTCGACGGTGGCGAGCAGCGACTCCTCATCCTCCGCTGACCACTCGATCTGGTCGTTGCGGAGGCTGCTGACAGCCGCCTTGACGGCGGCGAGCGGAGAGCGCAGGTCGTGGGAGACCGCCGCGAGGAGCGCAGTCCGCGTTCGATCCGTCTCCTCCAGGACTCGACGCTCGCTTCGGGCCTTCATGGCGCGCCGGCGTTCGGCCAGCACCGCGGCATGTGCGGCGTACGCCTTGAGCAACCGCTGGTCCGCGGCGGCCAAGGACCGACCCACGAGGGCGAGGTGGGACTCGTCGTCGACCTTGACGCTGACGTCCGCGGATTCCAGGTCCGGGATCGGCGCGCCGAAACCGACAATCAGCTCACCGTCTCGACTGATGATGGCGGCACCGCGCATCCCGAAGAGTTCGCACGCGCCGGCCAGCAGCGTACGCATGTCCCCGGCGTGCAACAGGCTGTGCGACAGGACCGTCAGCGCGTCGGCCTCGGCAGTGGCCTTCTCCGCCTGTGCAGTGCGCCGGGCAGCGAGATCCACGACCGAGGACACCGCGAGCGCGACGATGACGAACAGCACCAGTGCGAACGCGTTCTCCCCGCTCGCGACCGTGAGCTTGTGAAGCGGTGGCGTGAAGAAGTAGTTGAGCGCGAACCCGCTGACGAACGAGGTCAGGATCGCCGGGCGCAGGCCTCCGGTGATCGCCGTCGCCACCACGATCGCCATGAACAGCATCGACTCCGTGGGCAGGCCGTGCAGATCCGGGGTCGCGAGCAGCAGACCGGTCATCGCGGCGGGTCCGATGATGCCGACGGCATACCCGTAGATTCGACGCCGCACGCTCAGCTCGGGGGTGCTGCGGCCGCTGCCGCGCTTCCTGCGCGCTTGGTCGTGCGTCACGATGTGCACATCGATGTCGCCGGACTCGGCGATCACGATCTCGCCGATCCCGGGATTGGCCAGCGTCGACAGGCGCCCACGGCGGCTCGCGCCGATCAGGACCTGGCTGGCGTTCTCGGCTCGAGCGAACTCCAGGATCGCTGTCGCCGTGCTGTCTCCGACGACCGTGTGAAACGTCCCACCCATGTCTTCGGTCATGACGTGCAACTTGTGCAGCCGGGCCGGATCCATCTGGACCAGACCGTCCCCCCTCGTCACGTACAGCGCCATCCACTCCCCACCGCCGATGCGCGACGCGATGCGCGACGCGCGCCGCAGCAGCACCTCTGACTCCGGGCCGCCGGTGACCGCGACCACGATCCGCTCGCGGGCCGCCCAGGTCGAGTCGATCCCGTGCTCGTCGCGATAGCGGTCCAGGCCCTCGTCCACCCGATCGGCGAGCCAGAGCAGCGCGAGCTCGCGCAGCGCCGTGAGGTTGCCCTCGCGGAAGAACTGGGACAGCGCCGCGTCCACCTTGTCGGGGGCGTAGATGTTGCCGTGCGCCATGCGACGGCGCAGCGCCTGCGGGCTCATGTCGCTGAGCTCGATCGCGTCTGCCTGGCGAACGACCTTGTCGGGCACGGTCTCCTGCTGCCGGATGCCCGTGATCGACTCGACGACGTCATTGAGCGACTCGAGGTGCTGGATGTTGACGGTGGTGATGACACAGATTCCCGCATCGAGGAGTGCTTCGACGTCCTGCCAGCGCTTCTCGTTCTGGGCGCCGGGGATGTTGGTGTGGGCGAGCTCGTCGACCAAGACCACCTCGGGGTGCCGCACCAGCACCGCGTCGAGATCCATCTCCTCGTGCACGGTGCCCTTGTGCTCGATGCTGCGACGCGGGACGACCTCCAGATCGGCGATCTGCTCCTCGGTGTGGACACGGCCGTGCGTCTCGACGTACCCGATGACCACATCGGTGCCTCGGGCCGCGCGGCGCTGGCCCTCATCGAGCATGGCGAAGGTCTTGCCGACGCCGGGCGAGGCACCGAGGTACACCCTCAGGATGCCTCGCTGCCTCGCCTCGTTCTGCACGCCTTCAGTGTGCACCTTGCCCTCGCCTCACTGTCGTTCAAGCGCGAGGTTGAGCTTCAGCACATTGACCTTCGGCTCTCCGAGGAACCCCAGCTGGCGCCCCGAGGTGTACGCCTCGACGAGTCCCTCGACAGTCGCCGTGGAGAGCTTGCGCTCCTTCGCAACCCGATCCACCTGCAGCGCCGCGTAGGCCGGTGAGATGTACGGATCCAGGCCCGATCCCGACGCCGTGACCGCATCTGCGGGAATCTCAGACACTTCGACGCCCTTCGACCTTCGCGATCTCCTGCTGGCGCTCCTTGATGACCTTGAGCAGGTCAGGGTTCGAAGGGCCGAGGTTGGACGCGGCCGAGGCCAGTCCGTCGTATTCCGGGGCCGAGGGCCGGCCGTGGAACCACTGGGGATCCTTGACCTTGAAGTTCTGGCCGATGATGGCCGAGCCGACGTCCTTGCCGTCCTGCGACATGATCTGGCCGTTCGCCTTGTCGTGGAACGCGACCTGCCCTACGCCCCATACGGCAGCGGGGTACGCGACCCCGAGCACCACGGTCATGACGATCAGGATCTTGAGGCCGACGAGGCTTTGGCGGATGAAGTCTTTGTTCATGGGTTATCCGATTCCTGGGATGGTCGAGACGATGAGGTCGATGATCTTGATTCCGATGAACGGTGCGATGACGCCGCCCGCGCCGTAGACCAAGATGTTGCGGCGCAGGACTGACTCAGCCGATGCCGCGCGGAACTTGACGCCCTTCAGCGCGAGCGGGATCAGTGCCACGATCACCAAGGCGTTGAAGATCACGGCCGACGTGATGGCCGAGGTCGGCGTCGAGAGATTCATGACGTTCAGAGAGTCCAGCGACGGGTATGCCGCGAGGAACATCGCCGGGATGATCGCGAAGTACTTCGCGACATCGTTGGCAATCGAGAACGTCGTCAGAGCTCCTCGGGTGATGAGCAGCTGCTTGCCGATGGCGACGATGTCGATCAGCTTGGTGGGGTCGGAGTCGAGGTCGACCATGTTGCCGGCCTCCTTGGCCGCGGACGTCCCCGAGTTCATCGCGACGCCGACATCGGCCGCAGCCAGCGCGGGCGCGTCATTGGTGCCGTCGCCCGTCATGGCGACAAGACGGCCGCCCTCCTGCTCCTTGTGGATCAGCTTCATCTTGTCCTCCGGCGTGGCCTCGGCGAGGAAGTCGTCCACACCGGCCTCGCTCGCGATGGACGCGGCCGTGAGCGGGTTGTCGCCCGTGATCATCACGGTCCGGATGCCCATACGACGCAGCTGCTGCGAAGCGCTCGGTCATGCCCTCCTTGACGACATCCTTGAGGTGCACGACACCGAGGACCCTGGGATCCGCGCCGTTCATCTCGGCGACGACGAGGGGCGTCCCACCACTGCCGGCGATCTCGTCGATCGTCAGGCGTACGCCCGGATCCACGTCCCGACCGACCCACGCGGCGATCGACGAACCGGCACCCTTGCGGACGGTGCGTCCGTCGGCCAGGTCGACCCCCGACATCCGGGTCTGCGCCGTGAACTCGACGAACTCGGCTCCTGCGGGGAGGTCGTTGTCGTCGGCACCTTCGGCGAGAGCGAGCTCGACGATCGAGCGCCCTTCGGGCGTCTGGTCGGCGAGGCTCGAGAGCCGCGCCGCGTCGCGCATCTGCCCGGCGGTGACCCCCTCGGCCGGGACGAACCGCGAAGCCTGCCGGTTGCCGTACGTGATCGTGCCGGTCTTGTCGAGGAGCAACGTGCTGACGTCGCCGGCTGCCTCCACGGCGCGGCCCGACATGGCCAACACGTTGACCCGCACGAGGCGGTCCATGCCGGCAATGCCGATCGCGCTCAGCAACGCGCCGATCGTGGTCGGGATGAGGCACACCAGAAGAGCGATCAGGACCAGCGTGCTCTGCGGCGCACCCGCGTAGTCGGCCATCGGCCGCAGCGTCGCCACGGCAAGCAGGAACACAATCGTCAGGCTCACCAGCAGGATCGAGAGGGCGATCTCGTTGGGTGTCTTGCGGCGCGAAGCGCCTTCGACCAGCGCGATCATCCGGTCGAGGAAGGTCTCCCCCGGAGCCGAGGTGATCTCGACGATGATCTGGTCCGACAGCACCTTGGTGCCGCCGGTGACGGCTGAGCGGTCGCCTCCGGCCTCCCTGATGACGGGGGCGGACTCGCCAGTGATGGCGGACTCGTCGACCGACGCCACGCCCTCCACGACGTCGCCGTCGCCTGGGATGACCTCGCCGGCCTGGACCAGCACGCGGTCGCCCTTCTTCAATGCCGTGCCGGGAACCAGTGTCTCCCTGCCGTCTGCGTCGATCAGGCTGGCCGTGACATCCGTACGGGCCGCGCGCAGCGAGGCGGCCTGCGCCTTGCCCCTGCCCTCCGCCACGGCCTCGGCGAGGTTGCCGAAGATCACCGTGAGCCAGAGCCACACCGCGACGGTCCAGGCGAACACGCTGGGATCTGTGATCGCGATGACCGTGGTCATCACCGACCCGATCCACACGATGAACATGACCGGGCTGCGCCACAGGTGGCGTGGGTCGAGCTTGCGCAGAGCCTGGGGCAGCTGCGAAATGAGTGATTGGAGCGTCATGAGAGAGCCTCCGCGAGGGGTCCGAGGGCGAGCGCCGGGAAGAACGTCAGGCCCGTGATCAGGAGGATCACGCCGACGAGCAGACCGGCGAACAAGGGGGTGTGGGTGGGCAGCGTGCCGGCCGTGACCGGGACCTTGCCCTGCTTGGCCAACGAGCCGGCCAGGGCAAGGACGAACACGATCGGGATGAACCGGCCGAGCATCATCGCGGCAGCAAGGGACAGCTGGAAGAAGTCCGACGTCACCGTGATGCCACCGAACGCGCTGCCGTTGTTGTTGGCGGCCGAGGTGAAGGCGTAGACCACCTCGCTGAAGCCGTGGCCACCCGGATTGCCCATGGCGTCAGGAGTGCCAGGTCGTGCGATCGCCGCGCCGATCCCGACGAGGACGATCGCCGGCACGCTCAAGGTGTAGAGCGCAACGTACGTCATCTCCTTGCGGCCGATCTTCTTGCCGAGGATCTCCGGAGTGCGACCGACCATCAGCCCGGCGATGAACACCGTCAGGATCGCCATGATGAGGATGCCGTAGATACCGGCGCCCACACCGCCCGGCGAGACCTCACCGAGCATCATGTTGACCAGGACCGTGCCGCCGCCCAACGGGGTGAAGGAGTCGTGTGCGGAGTTGACCGCGCCGGTGGAGGTGCCGGTCGTGAACACCGCGAACATCGACGAGAGCCAGGTGCCGAACTGGGTCTCCTTGCCTTCCATCGCTCCGCCCGCGAGCTGGCCGGCCTGTGAGTGTGCACCCGCCTCTGCCCAGGTCGTGAGGGCGAGGGCCGCGCCGATCAGGAACGTCATGGCACCGAGGATCGACAAGCCCTGCTTGCGGCTTCCCACCATCGTGCCGAGGGTGCGGGTCAGCGAGATCGGGATGACGAGGATGAAGAACATCTCGAGCAGGTTGCTGAATGGCGTCGGGTTCTCGAACGGGTGCGCCGAGTTGGCGTTGAAGAAGCCGCCGCCGTTGGTGCCGATCTCCTTGATCGCCTCCTGGCTGGCCGCCGGCCCGCCCGGGATGACCTGCGTCCCGCCCGAGATGGCGTGGACGGTGTGGTCGCCGAAGTTCTGGATCGCGCCCTGCGAGATCAGCAGGATCGCGCCGACGAACGCTACTGGCAACAGGATGCGCAGCGTGCTGCGCACGAGATCGACCCAGAAGTTGCCGAGCTCGCCGCTGCGTGAGCGCGCGAACCCGCGGATGAGGGCGACGGCCACGGCGATGCCGACTGCGGCCGACAGGAAGTTCTGCACCGCGAGCCCGCCTGCTTGGGCCGCGAAGCCGAGCGTCGACTCACCGCCGTATGACTGCCAGTTGGTGTTCGTGACGAACGAGATCGAGGTGTTGAGGCCCATCTCCCACGGCATGCCGGGCAACCCCCGGTCGAACGGCAGAAGGCTCTGTCCGACCAGGATCAGGTAGAGCGCGATGATGCTCACGAGCGAGAAGCCAAGAACGCTCATGGTGTACGAGCGCGCGGTCTGCTGGGCGTCCGGGTTGGCCCCGATCACGCGATAGATGCGCTTCTCGATCCGCCAGTGCGATGAGGTCGTGAAGACTCGCGCCATGTAGTCGCCGAACGGGGCGTACACGACGGCGAGCAGGGAGATGAGGACGGCGAGCGTGAGCAGGCCGGAAACGGTGTCGTTCATGCGCGGCTCAGAACTTGTCGGGCAGGATCAGGGCCGCGACGAGATACGCCAAGAGGCCGATCACGATCACCAGCAGGACTGCGGAATCAAAGGTCATGACCTCATCGCACACCCGGAATCCGCGCGTCCGGCCCGCCTTGACGCGGCGCTAGCGAACGTTGACGCGATCTTGACACCTGGGTGACACGATGGCGGCATGGAATCTTGTCGCCTCGATGACGTCCTTGCCTCCTTCGACGAGCACTGGGAGCCCCGCCGGGTCGCCATGGTGAACGATCACGACGTCAAGGTCGCCAAGATTCAAGGCGAGTTCATCTGGCACGCGCACCCCAACTCCGACGAGCTGTTCATGGTGCTCGACGGCAAGCTGACGATCGAGCTGCGCGACGGTGAGGTCGCGCTCGGTCCGCGCGACATGTACGTCGTGCCGAAGGGCGTCGAGCATCGCCCGGTCGCCGAGGTCGAGACCTCGATCCTGATGGTGGAGCTGCAGGGCACCGTGAACACCGGGGACGCCGGCGGTGACCGTACGTTCGAGCCGATCGACCTCGTGTGAGCCGCCGCGACCTGCTGCTCGTCGAGCTCGCCGCGCGGATCACGGTGGACGGAGCACGTCGCGTTGCGATCGACGGCGTGGACGGCGCCGGCAAGACCACGTTCGCCGACGATCTCGCCGCTGCTCTCGGGTCCCCACAGGCTCGCGTGCGGGCAGATGAGCACCTCAACCCCTCAGGGGTGCGCCACGCGAGGGGCCGCGGCGACCCGATGGGTTTCTGGCTGGACTCGTACGACCACGTGTCGCTTCGCGCTGCCGTTCTTGCCGCCGAGCCCTGCGTCGTGGACGGGTTGTTCCTGCATCGCGACGAGCTCGTCGACGTCTGGGACTTCTCGGTCTGGCTGGAGGTGCCGTTCGCGGTCAGCGTCGGCCGGCTCGCCGCGCGCGACGGCTCGTCACCCGACCCCGAGGACGCATCCCAGTGTCGCTATGTCGAGGGCCAACTCCTCTATTTCGAGGCCTGCGAGCCGTGGAGGCGTGCATCGCTCGTCGTCGAGAACTCGGACGTCGAGTCCCCCATGCTCGTCGAGGTGTGACCCCCGCCCTAGGCGCTCACGGCTGCGGATGGACATACTGACAGGAGTTTTGTCATCCTCAAGCAGGAAGTGAACCGCGTGCGCAACCCCCGAGCATTCCTTCGCCCTCTGGCCGTCGGAGCCCCCGCCCCCGCGGCGGACGTCCCGTTCCGACCGAGCCGGATGATCCACTTCTTCGACCCGAGCAACGAGAAGATGCAGGCGAAGGTCCCAGAGATCGCGACCAAGGTCGACATCATCCTGGGCAACCTCGAGGACGCCATCAAGACCGAGAACAAGGAAGCCGCACGTCAGGGCCTGGTCGACATCGCGAAGAAGACTGATTTCGGCCAGACCCAGCTCTGGACCCGCATCAACAGCCTCGACTCGCCGTGGGCGCTCGACGACCTCATCACGCTCGTCACTGAGATCGGCGACAAGCTCGACGTCATCATGGTGCCCAAGGTCGAGGGCGCCCAGGACATCCACTACATCGACCGGCTGCTCGCTCAGCTCGAGGCACGTGCCGGGCTGACGAAGCCGATCCTGGTGCACGCGATCCTCGAGACCGCCGAAGGTATGACCAACGTCGAGGAGATCGCCGGCGCCAGCCCCCGTATGCAGGGCATCTCGCTCGGTCCGGCCGACCTGGCCGCGAGCCGCCGCATGAAGACAACACGGGTCGGTGGCGGCCATCCCGGCTACCTGGTGCGCCAGGATCCGACCGGCGACGAGCTCTACGAGGGCCGAACGACGTACCAGCAGGACCTGTGGCACTACACGATCGCGCGGATGGTCGACGCCTGCGCAGCCAACGACATCCTCCCGTTCTACGGCCCGTTCGGTGACATCAAGGACGTCGTGGCGTGCGAGGACCAGTTCCGCAACGCATTCCTGCTCGGCTGCGTCGGCGCCTGGAGCCTGCACCCCGTGCAGATCGACATCGCCCGCAAGGTGTTCTCCCCCGACCCGGCTGACGTGGCACACGCCAAGGAGGTCGTCGAGGCGATGGGCGACGGCTCCGGTGCCGTCATGATCAACGGCAAGATGGAGGACGACGCGTCCTGCAAGCAGTGCCAGGTCATGCTCGACCTCGCCAAGGCTCTCGCCGAGCGTGATCCCGAGCTCGCCGCCGCCTACGACCTCTAGGAGCTCCCCCATGACTGACACAGCGTCCAACAATCTGTTGCGGCCGCGTCGCTCGGTCCTCTACATGCCCGGCGCCAACGAGCGGGCACTCGAGAAGGCCAAGGGCATCGACGCCGACGCGCTGATCCTCGACCTCGAGGACGCCGTCTCCCCCGACGCGAAGCCCGAGGCCCGCGACCGCGTATGCGCTGCGGTGACGTCCGGCGAGTACGGTCACCGTGAGCTCGCGATCCGCGTCAATGGCATCGGCACCGAGTGGCACGACGCCGACATCGCCGCCGCAGCAAAGGCCGGACCCGACGCCGTGCTTGTCCCGAAGGTCAATTCTGCGGCGGAGGTCCTCCAGCTCGTCGCCGGGCTCGAGCAGGCCGGCGCACCCGACACGACCGCACTCTGGGCCATGGTCGAGACGCCGATCGCCCTCCTGCAGGCCGCTGAGATCGCGGCCGCTCACGACCGGCTCACGGTGATCGTGATGGGCACGAACGACGTCGTCAACGAGACGTACGGGCTGCACGTGCCGGGTCGCAACCCGGTCGTGCTGACGTCGCTCTCGATCGCGCTCCTCGCGGCCCGCGCCGCCGGCAAGGTCATCCTCGACGGTGTCTACAACGACGTGAAGAACCTCGAGGGCTTCGACGCCGAGGCTCGTCAGGGCCGCGAGATGGGCTTCGACGGCAAGACCCTGATCCACCCGAGCCAGGTCGATCCGGCCAACGCGATCTTCGGCCCGTCCGGCGATGAGGTCGAGCACGCCAAGGCCATGATCTCGACGTTCGAGGAAGCCAAAGCCGCAGGTCAGGGTGTCGTGACGTTCAACGGCCGCATGGTCGAGGAGCTGCACGTGCGCGATGCGCGACGCATCCTGGCGCTCCACGACGCCATCGCCGGCCGCTGAGCGCCGAGCGGCCCATGATCGAGTTCACGGGAGACCAGCAGCTCGCCGCGCAGCAGCGTGAGGCGATCGCGGCCGCCTGCCACGCCTTGGCATCGGTCGACGGATTCGACGCCGTGACCTTGGAGGCTGTGGCCGCCCGCGTGGGAATTCCGACGGAGACGGTCCTGCAACACTTCGACGAGCCGGACGAGCTCATCGAGTACGTCATCGTCGGCGAGATCGGCCAGGTCATGGCTGAGACGGCCGTCCTGTTCAGCAGCGGCACCTCCGCAGCGGACGTCATCGTCGAAGTCTTCGCCTACAGTTATCGGCGACTGTCCGACAGCCTGACGTTCAAGGAGCTGCTGGGACCCGACCGCGGCCGCCTCATGGCACATCTGCGCGGCGACCGTCCCGAAACGCTGATCCTCTCCGTCGACTTCCTCTCCGAGGAGATGCGGGCGCTCGGCGTACGCACCGACAGCCCGCTGGATGACGCCGACGCGGGGGCGGAGTTCTTCGTCCGGCTCATGCTCTCGCTCCTCGTGAGCCCCCAGCTCGGCCCGGACCTCTCGGAGGAAGGTGCCATCGAGGCGCTCGCCCGCCGGTGGCTGCTGCCGGGCATGTTCACCGGCTAGATCTCCCAAGAACGACGAGGCGGCGAGCGGGGATTGCTCCCCACTCGCCGCTCACTCATCAGTCGTCTCGCTCAGCGCATGCTGCGCAGACGGTAGATCTCGTTCTGGATCGCGAGGTTCTGCTTCTGGACCTTGCGGCGCTGGCGCACCGACTCCAGGAGCACGACACGGTCGATCTCTGACATCTCGTCCCAGGCGCGCTTGCTGCCCTTGCGGGAGTTGAGGATACCCACGGCCTTCACCCCCTCTCCATCAGTTCCTGTCGTCGGATGGAGATCGGTCGGGTTCTGTGCGGGCATGAGTCGTGTATCGGGCTTCGTGGTCATAGCGCGCCTCCTTTCTGGAAGGTTGGATGTGTGGAGTAGGTGGACGGGTTCGGACAAACAGCTGCGTACATACAAAAAACCGCTTCAGATCGAGGATCCGAAGCGGCTGAAGTGCCAACGCGAGGTGGGCTACTTGAGGTGCACTGCTTCGGAGGTCGGACCGGCAAAAGGCACGACGGCATCGCGCCACGTACGGGCGAGAGTCGTGATGTTGAGCTTCTTCATGGGTCCACCTCCTTCGGCAGTTCGCGCCCCTTGCGGAGCAGTTCGAGAAACGTATCGCATCTGAGGACAGGTTGTAAACCAACCGGCGTGTCGCGGCCGACGGAAGCGTGTTTCGACGGCCGCGCCCCTCATGACAGCAGGACATACGACCCGGATGAACCCCGTCTGAACTCGGCGCGTCGAGTTGATCAACCCCCGATTGGCTCAGTCGAACTCGAGGCGCTCGTCGATCTCGTCTCGCGTGTAGCCGCTGGCGTAGAGGAGGTCGGCCGCCAGCGAACGTACCTGCGCGGCGATCGCGGCACTGTTCATCGTCATGGCATCCGGGAGCGCGGCCGACGCCATCCGCGCCGCCTCGACGAGCTCTTGGCGCGCTTCGTCGAAGTCCTCGTGCTCCGACAGGTCGTCGGCGAAGATCCCGATCGCGTTCGCCAGCGCATCGACCGCGCGGTCCATGTTGGGCGGCACGACCTCGCCGCGACGCAGCAGTGCCGAGGTCTTGCGGGCCAGCACGCGAGCGTCGCGGACGGCGTTGTCGAGGTCGCGGACCGTCGCGACGTAGGTCTGCACGTGGTCGCGCTGCTTCCAGCGCATCGGCGACATCCGGGCGATCTCGCTCACGTTGGCGGCGGTCGAGGTCATCGACTCCACCTGCGGCTGCATCGACCTGGCCTCGCTCAAGGCAAGGTCGGCGAGCGAGGCATCAACCGTGCGGAGTGCCTGCGCCGTACGACTGAGAACGCCGGCCAGTCGCTTGAGGAAGCTCTGGACCTCACGATCGATGTCGCGAACCGGGTTGCGCGGGATCAGCAGGACCATCGCGAGGCCGATCGCACCGCCGACCAGCGCATCGAGGAATCGGGTCACGGCCGGATTGCCCGAGCCCGCGACCGGGATCACCGTGGCGAGCAGCACCGAGGATGTCGCGGCCTGGGTCAGCGCGAGACCCTTGAGCCCCACGATCGTCCCGGCGACCACGGTCAACGTGACGATCAACGCCATCTGCCACGTCCCTCGGCCGATCCCCAGGATCAACAGCTCCCCCACCAGGACGCCGAGCGACACTCCGGCAACCAGCTCGTACGACGTGCGGCCACGCAGACCGGCGCCGGCGATCAGCACGATGATGCACGCGATCGGGGCGAAGAACGCCTGGCGGTGGTCGAGGACGTGAGTCGCGATGAAATAGGCGAACGCGGTGCCGAGGCTCAGGCGCAGGAGCGTGCGCCAGCGGCGGCGCAGGATGTAGAGCCGGTCGTGCAGCGTCTCGGCCGGCCTGAGCAGCCGGAGACGGCGCAGGGGGATGTCACGCGCCGGGCTCATGAGTCAGAGCGACGCATGAACGTACGCCCCATGATCAGCGCACGAGCCGGCGAATGACGATGATCCCTGCGACGACCGCGACCGTGCCACCGACCAGTGGAACGATCGTGCCCAGCTTGGGCGACCCCGTCTCGTCGACGAACCGGGATCGGAGGTTGTAGAGGCTGCGGCGGGCGATGTTGCGGGGATTGGTGCGGTCGATCAGCGCGTCGACGGTGTCCGCCAGTCGCTCACGGATCTCGTCGATCTCGTGGACCATCTCGTCGGGTTTCGCCTTCGCCACGTCGTGCCTCGCTCACCTGGGTCTGCGGAGGGTGCAGGCCACTCACCTGCACACGTACGTCAGGATAGTGCCCATGACGACCCGCCTGCAGCCCGGAGACAAGGCACCCGACTTCACGCTCACGAATGACGTCGGCGATGACGTCACCCTCTCGGATCTCAACGGCCAGAAGGTCATCGTGTACTTCTACCCGGCGGCCATGACGCCCGGGTGCACCAAGCAGGCCTGCGACTTCAGCGACTCGATCGACCGCCTGCAGGCCGAGGGCTACACGGTCCTGGGCATCTCGCCGGACAAGCCCGAGAAGCTCGCGAAGTTCCGCGAGCGCGACGGCCTGACGATCACGCTGCTGTCGGATCCGGGCAAGGACGTCCTGCAGGAGTGGGGCGCATTCGGCGAGAAGAAGCTCTACGGCAAGGTCGTCGAAGGCGTCATCCGGTCGACATTCGTCGTCGAGGACGGCACGATCGCCGTCGCGCAGTACAACGTCAAGGCCACCGGCCACGTGGCAAAGCTCCGCAAGGACCTGGGTCTCGGGGCATAATCGAATCGCTCGCCGGCGTGGTGGAATTTGGTAGACACGCAGGATTTAGGATCCTGTGCCTTCGGGCGTGCAGGTTCAAGTCCTGTCGCCGGCACTGAGGGAGCATTGCGAATTCCCGGCACGCCACGAATCGTTCATTCCCGGCATTCATGAGCCGTTCGCCTGAGCGATGCTTCATGGGTGGTTTGCGGCTGCCGCGGCGGGGTATCCCTTGACTTCCGGTTCCCGGGGTGGGAGCCATCAGAGGGAGGCAATCCCATGCTGAACGTCGTTACACCCTTCAGCCGCAAGCACGACACCACAGCCCGGCCGTCGACCTCGACGCCCCGCCATCGTCGCGACGGCTACTTCGACGAGCAGGACAAGTGGCACGACTCGACCGAAGCGATCGAGCCAGCCAGCCAGCACTCGGCCGGCTGATCACCAGGGGACGGCGCCGTCGAGGTCGACGAACGTACCCGTCGGGCCGCCGGCAGGCACAAGAGCCATCTCGACGACGGTTCTCGCCGCCTCGAGCGCCGTCGTTGGCGCCGCTGCGCGGTTGTCGGGCCCGCCCAGATCCGTCTGCACCCAGCCAGGACACACCGAGTTGACCCGGATGGACGTGTCGCTCAGGGTCTTGGCCAGTGCGACCGTCAGCCCGTTGAGCGCAGCCTTCGAGGTCTGGTACGCCGGCAGGATCATCGAGGCGTACGGCGACGTGGGATCCAGCTGATCAACCAGAGAACCCATGCGGCTCGACACGTTGACGATCCGCCCGGTCTCGGCGGTGCGGAGCAGGGGCAGGAAGGCCTGAGACACGGCCGCCGCACCGAACACGTTGGTGTCGAACGTACGTCGGAACAGCTCGATGTCGAGCGGCCGCTCCGCATCCGGCGTCGTCGCTTCCGGCAGGATGCCCGCGTTGTTGACGAGGATGTCGAGGTGCCCGTACTCGCGCTCGACCCGTTCGACCGCCTCCGCGATGCTGGTCACCGACTCGACGTCGAGCGTCACGGGCCAGCACAGGAGGCCCTCATCCCGAAGTCCGGCAGCGGCGATCTCGGCCTTGGCCATGTTGCGCGCGCCGACCAGGACGGTCGCCCCGGATTCGGCGAGGAGGCGGGCGGTGGCGAGGCCGAGTCCGCGATTGGCGCCCGTCACGAGGGCGACGGTTGTCGAGGTCTGTTGTGTGATCGTCATGCATCCAGCGTGCGGTCGTGAGTCATCGATCGCTGGCGCCAATCGGACGTCCAGGTTGGGCGGATCAGGTCCGCGACTGGAGCAGCATCGTCGTCGCGTGCGCGAGGTGCTCCCGCACAGCCTCCTCGCCCGTACGTTGGACGCCGGCGAGGTAGTCGCGGTGCTCCGCGCACAACAGCGCACCGTCGTACTGTGAGCGCAGCTGTCGCAGGAACAGCAGGATCTCGGTGTCGAGCCGCTCGTACGCCTCGGTGATCCGCGAGCTTCCTGCCGACGCCACGAGGGCTCGATGGAACGCGGAGTGCGCCTGCTCGGGTGATGGATCCGTGCGAAGCGTTTCCGCGGCAGCGACCAGCGGGGCGAGCAGCTCGTCAGGCCAGGAATCGCCGTGCTCGGCCCGGATCAATCTGACAGCCTCGGACTCCAACGCCGTGCGCAGCTGTTGGAGGGCGATGACGTCGGCATCGCTGAACGACGTGACCCTGACCCCGCGATAGGCCTCCGACACCAGGAGGCGCTGCGCGACAAGCCGCTCGAGCGCGCGCCGCACCGTGTGCCGCGACAAGTCGTACTCCTCGGCCAGCGCCTCCTCGCGAAGCGGCGACCCGGGTTCCAGCTCGCCGGACAGCACGCGCAGCCGGAGCTCGTCGGCGAGCCGGTCGGCCCCCGTACTCCGCCCGGTCATGCCACCACCTCCACAAAGAAGCCCACGATACGGAGGCGGCGGCATGCAGCCTGTCTTGTTCGCTCGCTGCGCTCGCTCATGCCACCACCGCCACAAAGAAGCCCACGATACGGAGGCGGCGGCATGCAGCCTGTCTTGTTCGCTCGCTGCGCTCGCTCATGCCACCACCGGCACAGCGCGACGGTCGGGCACCGCCAGCAGGGCGACGCCCGCGAGCAGCACCACGAGGCCGATCCAGCCGGGGGCCGACAGCCGTTCGTCGAGGAGCACGAGACCGAGGAGGCTTGCCGTCATCGGCTCGACCAGGGTCAGCGTCGACACGGTTGAGGCCCGCAGGCTCTTGAGACCGATGGCGAAGAGGACATACGCCAGCGCAACCGTGACGACGGCCAGCCAGGCCACCATCGCCAGCCCTGAGGTCGAACCGAGCCAGGACAGGTCGACCAAGCAGCAGCAGCGGGGCACCCAGCAACGCCGCGGTGCCGAAGATGCTGCCGATCGCCGTGGTGGCGCTGGTTCCGTCCTCCATGAGTCGCTTGGTGGCGAGTGCATAGACGGCGTATGACAGAGCCGCGCCGAGTGACCCGGCGATGCCGCCGAGACTGATGCCCGCGTCGGCTCGGTCGACCATCCCGCCGAGCAGCGCCACCCCGATCACGGCGCACCCGGTGGCGACGAACCACCGCTGTGACGGACGCCTACGGGTGACCAGCCACTCGAGCATCCCCGTCAACGCCGGCGCGGCGCCCAGCGCGACGACGGTGCCGACGGCCACACCGTTGAGCCGGACGCCGGCGAAGAACGTCGGCTGGTAGGCCAGCACCGCCGCTCCACCCAGCAACACGAGGCCGGGTGGAAGTCGCGTCGACGGACCTCGTACGTTCGACCGTCCGGCCACCCACCACGCAATCAACGCGAGCAGGGCGCCGCCCGCGACGACGCGCATCAACCCGACAGCTGTGGCCGATGCGGAGTCCGGGCCGTATGCCTGAGCCGTACCGGTCGTGGCGAAGCACACGGCTGCGGCAACGACGAGCAGACGGGGCGCACACCATATTGTTACACAATCCTGCGGATCGGGTCAGGGCGCGAGCTTCGGCAGGCCCTTCTTGAGTCCCCGGGACAGCGCCTTGCCGACCAGCGGGGCCATCCCGGGAATCGGCATGTCGAAGCCGATCGTGTAGTCGAGCGTCGTGCCGCCATCGGCCGTCGGCGTGAGCTTCTGCACTCCCCAGTGACCGCGAAGCGGGCCGCCCTTGCTGATCTTGTACTCGATCAGCTGGTTGCGGCTCGGCCTTCGTGGTCGTCTCCTCGAACGCCGGTAGCGGCCCGATCTTGAGGACGCGCGTCGAGCCGGGTCCGTTGCGCGACGTGTCGCCGTCGCAGATCCGACGTGATCTTGGCACCGAAGACCGGGCCGAGGTTCTCGTGCTCCGACAGCTTCTCGAAGACCGTGGCGGGATCGGACGTGTACGTGTGCGTGACATGGACGCGCTGAGGTGAGGCCATAGCGGGTAGAGTCTAGGGTGAATGCCCATGGAGCGGCAGTGCGTGGTCTCGGGTCGCGGATGAGCCGTTCGGAGCTGCAGCAGCCGGTCAGCGCCGGGATCATCGCCATGGTCGTGGGCTACACCAGCTCGTTCGCCGTGGTCCTGACCGGACTCGCCGCCGTCGGCGCCAACCGGCACGAGGCCGCGTCAGGCCTGCTCGCGCTCTGTCTGACGCAGGCAGTCGGCGTCGTCTGGCTGAGCCGGCGCCATCGCATCCCGATCGTCCTGGCGTGGTCGACTCCCGGCGCCGCACTGCTCGCCGGTATGAGCGCGGTCGACGGTGGCTGGCCGGCAGCGGTCGGCGCGTTCATGCTGACCGGCGCCGCGTACGTCCTGACGGGCTTCTGGCCGGCGCTGGGGCGACTGATCGCCCGCATTCCCTCCCCCATCGCCCAGGCGATGCTCGCCGGTGTCGTCCTCAGCCTGTGCCTCGAGCCGGTCAAGAGTCTCGTCGACAACCCCGGCGCCATCGTGCCGATCGTGCTGGTCTGGCTGGTCGGCGTACGCCTCGCGCCGCGCTGGGCCGTACCGGCAGCATTCGTGGCGGCCGGCGTCGTGATCGGCATCGACATGATCCGCCGGGGCGAGGGCATCGCGTCGTCGTCCCTGCTGCCCGAGCTCGCGCTGACGTGGCCGTCGCTGACCTGGGAGGCGGTCGTCGGCATCGCGCTGCCGCTCTACATCGTCACGATGGCGTCGCAGAACGTGCCGGGCGTCGCGATCATGAAGTCGCTCGGCTACCACGTGCCGTGGCGCGACACGATCGTCACGACTGGCGTTGCCACGATGGCGGGCGCCGCGGCCGGCGGCCACTCGGTCAACCTCGCTGCGATCAGCGCAGCCCTCGCCGCCGGCCCTGACGCCGGGCCCGACAAGAGCCGGCGGTGGATCGCGTCGCAGTCGGCCGGAGCCACGTACGTCGTGCTGGCCGCGGCCTCCGCCGCACTTGCTGCACTCGTCGCGGTCGCACCCGCCGGCGTCATCGCCACGGTTGCCGGGCTGGCACTGCTCGGCACCCTCGCGGACTCGCTCGAGGGCTCGATGTCGCAGCGCAAGGGCCGCGAGGCCGCGCTCGCGACCTTCCTCGTCGCCGCTTCGGGCATCAGCGCGTACGGCATCGGTTCCGCGGCCTGGGCGATCGTCGCCGGCCTCGTGGTCCACCTCGTGCTGGACTGGAGCCCGAGGAGGGGTCGCTGACGTGTTCCGGATCCTGTTCTACGAGCCGCGCATCGCCGGCAACACCGGCGCGGCGATCCGCCTCGCCGCGGTGACGGGTGCCGAGCTGCATCTCGTCGAGCCGCTCGGCTTCGATCTCGAGGAGTCCAAGCTCAAGCGGGCGGGCCTTGACTATCACGACCTCGCCGTCGTCTCCGTCCATCCGGATCTGGACGCTGCCCTCGACGCCATCGGCCCGGCCCGCGTCTTCGCGTTCACGGCCGGGGGCGAAGAGCTCTACACCGATGTGGCGTACGAGTCTGGCGACGTGCTCATGTTCGGCCCCGAGCCAACTGGGCTCCCCGCAGATGTGCTCGACGACCCGCGCGTGACGGCCCGCGTACGCCTGCCGATGCTGCCGGGCCGACGCTCGATGAACCTCGCCAACACGGCCTCGGTCGCGGTTTTCGAGGCGTGGCGCCAGCAGGACTTCACGCTGCCCGAATAGCCCATCGAGTCAGGTTTTCATGAACCGTTCGGATGAGGTTTTGATGACTTTTGGATTGACTTCGGCCATTCGGTCAAGTCGGGCACCGATTCCGCCTTAGAGTTGCGCTCTCAACAGCAGAGAAAGCGCACGCATGACGATACCCAGAGTGACCACTCGACGGTCCATCGTCATCGCCATCTTGGCGGCGCTGCTGATCGCACCTTTCATCGCGTGGCAAGGCGCATCCGGCGACGAGCGCATACCAGCCTCCTCCCCGCTCGCCCCTCGCGGCATCGTCGTCGTCGGTGACTCGATCACGGCGCGATACAACGACGAGCCGGGTGACGAGAACCAAGGCTGGTGGAGCATCGCCGGCCACCACTTCGACGCGACGGTCACACCATTTGCGCAGTCCGGCTCGGGCTACCTTCGTCCGGGCGCCGCCTGCACGGGCAACACGTTCATCGATCGGCCCGATGCGTACACCGGGCCGGCGCCGTCACTGCTGATCGTCGAGGGCGGTCGCAACGACTGGGCCACCTGCGAGGGCGGCGAGTTCGTCACCGCCCCGGACGACGTGATCGCCCACGCCGTGGACCGCTATCTCGACACCTTGCAGACGTTCCTGCCGAAGTCGACGCGCATCGTCGTGCTCGGTCCGCCGTGGGGTCCCCTCGACCCCGCGAACCAGCTTCGAGTCACCGCGATCATCCGGGCGCAGGCCAAGCAGCACGGCCTGCAGTTCATCAGCACGCAAGGCACCCTGACCGCCGATCGCGTGGTCGACGGCGTGCACCCCAATCGTCAGGGCAGCCTGGCGATCGCCCGGCGAGTCATCGCCGCGCTCGACAAGCCGGCTTAGGTCAGAGCCTCGACCACGGTGGGCGCGATCGCCGTGAGCGCCTTGCCACGGTGACTGATGCGGTCCTTCTCGCCGGCCGGCAGCTCGGCGGTCGAGACGTCATAGCCGTCAGCGGCGAACAGCGGGTCGTAGCCGAACCCGCCTGCGCCGTGCTCCGCGCGGAGGATGCGGCCCGGCATCTCGCCCAGCTCGATCACTTCGGCGCCGTCCGGCGTGCACAACGCGACGGCACACCGGAACTGAGCCGTGCGGCGCTCATCCGGTACGTCCGACAGCTGGCTCAGCAGCAGCGCGTTGTTGGCGGCATCTCCCCCGGCGTCCTTGGCCACGCCGGACCAGCGGGCCGAGAGGACCCCCGGCATGCCGTTGAGCGCGTCGACGCACAGACCCGAGTCGTCCGCGAGCGACGGCAGCCCCGTGGCGGCGAGGCAGGCCCGCGCCTTGATCAGCGCATTGCCCTCGAACGTCGGCTCGGTCTCGGCCGGCTCGTCGTAGGCGGCGACGTCCGACAGCCCCAGCACCTCGATGCCAGGCACCAGCGGCTCGAGGATGCGGCGCAGCTCGGCGAGCTTCTTGGCGTTGTTGGACGCCAGGACGACCGTTTTTCCGGGGTCCCCGGGAAAGCGTGGCCGCGTGCCGACGTCCGGTTCTCCAGAACGGCCAGGGCGGCCGCGGTCTTCTGGGGTGGATTTCGTCATCCGGCGAGGGCGTCGTTCTGCAGCTTGGTCAGGTCGGCGCAGCCCTTGGCGGCGAGCTCGAGCAGCGCGTCGAGCTCGGGCTTGTCGAACGGTGCGCCCTCGGCGGTGCCCTGCACCTCGATGAACTTGCCGCCGCCGGTCATCACGACGTTCATGTCGGTCTCGGCGCGGACGTCCTCGACGTACGGGAGGTCGAGCAGCGGGACGCCGTCGATGATGCCGACGCTGATCGCGGCGATCGACTCGACGAGCGGCTCACCGATCAGTGCGCCCTTGGAGCGGAGGTGCTCGACGGCGTCGGCCAGCGCGACGTATGCCCCGGTGATCGCCGCGGTGCGGGTGCCGCCGTCGGCCTGCAGCACGTCGCAGTCGATCGTGATGGTGTTCTCGCCGAGCGCCTTGTAGTCGATCGCGGCGCGCAGCGAGCGCCCGACGAGGCGGGAGATCTCGTGCGTACGCCCGCCGACGCGACCCTTGACCGACTCGCGGGGCGAGCGGTCGTGCGTCGCCTGCGGCAGCATCGCGTACTCGGCGGTGACCCAGCCGAGGCCCGAGCCCTTGCGCCAGCGCGGCACGCCCTCGCTGGCACTCGCGGCGCACAGCACCTTGGTCTTGCCGAACTCGATGAGGCACGAGCCCTGCGCGTGGTCGAGCCAGTTGCGGGTGATGGTCACGGGTCGGAGCTGATCGGCACTGCGGCCATCTTCGCGGGTCATGCCGCGAGCCTATCTAGCCGAGCTGACAGGACGAGCCGGCGGTCACCAGCTCGTAGGGGCCGTCCCACGTCGTCTTGACGTCGGACTCGACCTCGGCCCGATCCGTCCACGCCGGGATGTGCGTCACGAGCAAGCGACCGACGCGGGCTCGCTTCGCGTACGCACCGGCCTCCGCACCGGTGAGGTGCAGGTTGGGCGGATTGACCGCGGACTCGACGAAGGACGCCTCGCACAGGAACAGGTCGGCGTCGGCAGCGAGCTCGACGAGCGACTCGGTCGGGCCGGTGTCGCCGGAGTAGACCAGCGAGTGGGCGTCGGTGGCGACCCGGATGGCGTACGCCGGGACCGGGTGGTCGACCAGGATCGAGGTGACGGTGAACGGCCCGAGCTCGACGGTCCCGCCGTCCTGCCAGTCGCGGAAGTCGAACTGCTCGGTCATGCCGACCGGCTCGGTGATGCCATAGGCCGTGGCGAGGTAGTCGCCCGCGCCGGCCGGGGCCAGCACCGGGATGCGGTCGAGCGCGCCGTCGGGGTGGTACTTGCTGACGACGTAGAACCCGGACAGGTCGAAGCAGTGGTCGGCATGCAGGTGCGAGATCGCGATCGCATCGATGTCGCGGAGGTCGCACTCGCGCTGCAGGTTGCCGAGCGCGCCGGAGCCGAGATCGATGAGCAGCCGGTACGTGCGACCCTCGAACGGCGCCTCGACGAGATAGCAGCTCGCGGGCGAGTCCGGTCCCGGGAACGAGCCGGCGCAGCCGATGACGGTGAGCTTCATACCGCGCCCACCCAGGAGAACTGGCGGGCCGACTCGACCTCGGGGCCGAGGAACCGTCGGGCGAGCGTCGCGAACTCCTCGGGCCGGCCGGTCGTCAGGAAGCCGTGCTCCGGCTCCGGCAGCGCGAGATCACGCTCGAGCCCCTCACGCACCAGCAGCGCGTAGACATCCTTGGCCGTCTCCTCAGCGCTCGAGACGAGGGTGACGCCGTCGCCCATGACGTAGGACAGGGCGCCGGTGAGCAGCGGGTAGTGCGTGCAGCCGAGCACGAGCGTGTCGATCTCGAGCTCGATCAGGGGGCGCAGGTAGCCCTCGGCGGCCGCGAGCAGCTCGGGACCGCTCGTGATGCCGGCCTCGACGAGGTCGACGAACGCGGGGCACGCCTGTGTGTGCAACGTGACCCCGGGATTGGCGGCGAACGCGTCGTCGTATGCCCGGGAGGTTGCGGTCGCCTGGGTGCAGATCACGCCGATCGAGCCGTTGCGGGTGGCACTGACCGCGCGCCGGGTGGCCGGCACGATGACCTCGACCACGGGTACGTCGTAGCGCTCGCGGGCGTCGCGCAGCACGGCCGCGCTGGCGGAGTTGCAGGCGATGACGAGGACCTTGACGCCCTGGGTGACGAGGTGATCGAGGCACTCCAGGGCGTACTCGCGGACCTCGGAGATGGGCTTGGGGCCGTAAGGCTGGCGCGCTGTGTCGCCGAGGTAGAGCACCGGCTCGTGCGGCAGCTGGTCGAGAACGGCGCGGGCGACGGTCAGGCCGCCGAAGCCGGAGTCGAAGATGCCGATCGGTGCATTGCTCACAACCGAAAAGGTTACGGGGGTCGAGTGTTACGGCAAAGTGAACAGGCCGCAGATCACACGTGATCCTCGGCTCCCCCGCTCAGAGCTGGGTGACGTTCGTACGCGTCGCCTCGGACCGTGGCGCCTTCCACTTGCGGCACTCCCAGCGCAGCTAGAGCGGGAGCTTGGGCTGGGGTGGGGCGTGCGCGGGGTCGACGCCGTCGAACAGCGACGAGACCGACTCGCCGGCGTGGATCCGGGCGATCGCCTCGGCGAACAGGTTGGCCACGGAACGTACCTGCAGCTCGGGCCAGTCGGCCGGCGGCGGGACGGTGTCGGTCGTGACGACCTCGGTGATCGACGGGTGGTTGCGGAGCCGCTCGACGGCCTTGCCGGTGAAGAGCCCGTGCGTGCAGGCGACCGACGCCTCGGTGCACCCTTCTTCCTCGAGCTTGTTCATGAGCTCGACGATCGACCCGCCGGTGGCGATCTCGTCGTCGAGGACGATCGCCGTCTTGCCGGCCACGTCGCCGACGATCGCATCGATCACGACCTTGTCGTCGGCCTGCCGTTGCTTGCTGCCGGCCGCCACGGGTACGCCCAGCAGCCGGGCGAACAGCGACGCGGTCTTGGCATTGCCGAGGTCGGGCGAGACCACGACGGTGTTGGTCAGATCGCGGTTGCGGTAGTAGTCCGCAAGCTCGCCGATCGCGGTGAGGTGGTCGACCGGACTGCTGAAGAACCCGTGCACCTGCGGCGCGTGAAGCGTCATCGTGACGACCCGGTCCGCGCCTGCTGTGGTCAGCATGTCAGCGACGAGGCGGCCACCGATCGAGATGCGCGAGGCGTCCTTCTTGTCCGACCGGGCATACGCGTAGTGCGGGATGACCGCGGTGACCGAGTCGGCACTGGCGCCCCGGGCCGCGTCGATCATCAGCAGCAGCTCCATCAGGTGGTCCTGCGTCGGCGGGACCAGCGGCTGGATGATGAAGACATCCTTCTTGCGGCAGTTGGCGAGCAGCTGCACCTGCAGGCAGTCGTTGCTGAATCTGACCGTGTCGGACGCCGAGAGCGGCTGGCCGAGCTCTGAGCAGATCTTCTCGGCGAGGGGTCGATGAGCGCTTCCGGAGAACACCACGATCTGGCTCACGGGACGAGGCTAACTGACGGAGCACACTCGCGATACGGGGTTCGCAAGACGATCTCACCACGTTCGCTCTCGACGGGCTCCGATTGCCGGACTAACGTCAGCGCATGAGGATCCGGAGGTACGCGACGCAGCGAGCTCGCGTTCCTTCGTACGCCTGCTGTGACGGCGAAGAGCCGGTTTCGAGCTGACGCTCCCAGAGCGCTGTCCGCCCGATTTCCGATCTCGATGAAATGAGCACAGCTATGTCCGCACGTCTCAGTGTTCGTCCTGCCCTCATGCTCGTGGGCGCCACCGCCTGTTGGGGATTCGGGACCGTCATCAGCAAGCACGCGCTGGACACCGTCGAGCCGTTCCTGCTCCTCGCCGCACAACTGCTCACGAGCACGATGTTTCTGTTCCTGCTGATTCGCATCCGACGGCTCCACGTCACTTGGACTCCAGAGCTGCGTCGCCTTGCCGCGCTCGGCGTGCTCAACCCGGGGCTCGCGTACGCGCTCGGGCTGCTGGGTCTCACGACCATCAGCGCCAGCATGTCGGTCCTGATCTGGGCGACCGAACCCGTCCTGATCGTGCTCCTCGCCGCGATCGTCCTCCGTGAGCATGTCTCTCCCGGGATGCAAGCCGCACTCGCGATGGCCGTGCTCGGGGTGTTTCTGGTCGTGTACGAAGCGGGAGCCGGCGGAGCAGTCTCCGGAGTACTCCTGACCTCCGCGGCCGTGGGAGCATGCGCGATCTACACCGTGGCAGCTCGTCGGCTCCTGGCCGACGACACGTCACTCGTTGCGGCTGCGGTTCAGCAGGCCACCGCGCTGGTCTTCGCGCTGCTCCTGCTCGCAGTCGCCGAGCTCGCACGGCCACAGGACGACTCGTTCGCCTCGGTGGGCGTCACGACCTGGATGTGGGCAGCCCTCTCCGGCCTGCTCTACTACGGGGTCGCATTCTGGCTGTACCTCAGCGGGCTCGCCAAGGTGTCTGCATCGGTCGCCGGTTCGTTCATTCCCCTCACTCCGGTTTTCGGCGTGGCAGGAGCACTGTTGATCGGCGAACAACTCTCCGGTCGACAGTGGTTCGGAGCGGCAGTCGTGGTCAGCGCCGTGACACTGATCGCCCTCACGAATACCCTCAGGACGCCGCTCGACCCTCCCGATGGGTCTGGCGTGCCTCAGCTCGGAGGCTGACGGCGGTCCGCAGGATCAGGCCCAGAGCTGGCCGTCGAGCTTGTCCTCGGCCTCGTCGAGCGTGCCTTCGTACGCACCGGTCGAGAGGTACTTCCAGCCGCCATCGGCGACGACGAACGCGATGTCGGCGGTCTCGCCGGCCTTGACGCACTTGGCCGCCTGGGCCAGCGCTGCGTGCAGGATCGCGCCGGTCGAGATGCCGGCGAAGATGCCCTCGGTCGCGATGAGCTCGCGCACCCGGCGCACGGCATCGCGGGGACCGACGCTGAAGCGCGAGTCGATCAGCGACGCGTCGTAGAGCTCGGGGACGAAGCCCTCGTCGAGGTTGCGCAAGCCGTAGACGAGCTCGCCGTAGCGCGGCTCGGCGGCCACGATCCGCACCTCGGGCTTGTGCTCGCGGAAGAACCGGCCGACGCCCATGAGGGTGCCGGTCGTGCCGAGCCCGCCGACGAAGTGGGTGACCTCGGGCAGGTCGGCGAGGATCTCCGGCGCGGTGCCCTCGTAGTGCGCGTCAGCGTTGGCCGGGTTGCCGTACTGGTAGAGCATGACCCAGTCGGGATGCTCGGCGGCGAGGCCCTTGGCGACCCGCACGGCCTCGTTGGAGCCGCCGGCAGCCGGCGACGGGATGATCTCGGCGCCCCACATCGTCAGCAGCTGCGTGCGCTCGATCGAGGTGTTCTCGGGCATGACGCAGATCAGCTTGTAGCCACGCTGGCTGGCGACCATCGCGAGCGAGATGCCGGTGTTGCCGCTGGTCGGCTCGAGGATCGTGGCGCCGGGCGTGAGCCGCCCGTCCTTCTCGGCGCGCACGATCATGCTCAGCGCCGCGCGGTCCTTGATCGAACCGGTGGGGTTCTGGTCCTCGAGCTTGGCCCACAGGCGTACGTCCGGGGTCGGCGAGAGGTTGGGAAGCCCCACCAGCGGCGTGCCGCCGACGGAGTCGATCAGGGAGTCGAAGCGCACTCTGTCGTGTCCTAGAACCCGGAGACAGCGCCGCCGGCGACCGCCGGCAGGATCACCACGGTGTCGCCGTCGGCGACCGTGGTGTCGAGGCCACCCGTGAACCGGATGTCCTCGTCGTTGACGTAGATGTTGACGAAGCGCCGTGCCTCACCGTTCTCGAGCAGGCGCTCCTTGATGCCGGGGTGGTCGACCTCGAGCTTGTCGATCAGCTCGGTGACGGTCGCTCCGCTGCCCTCGACGGCACGCTCGCCGCCGGTGTAGGTGCGCAGGATCGTGGGGATGCGGACCTCGATGGCCATCAGTGTTCTGCCTTCTGTTGGGTTGCTTCTACGTCGGTCGTTCCGTCGTCATAACCGTCGACGACGCGAACTTCTTCCTCGGTGACCTCACCGTCGATGATCCGGTAGGACCGGAACTCCACCGGTCCGCCCTGATCAGCGCCGTCCCGCGTGGACACGAGCACGTAGTGGGCGCCGGGCTCTCCGGCGAGGTTGATGTCGGTGCGCGAGGGATAGGCCTCGGTCGACGTGTGCGAGTGGTAGACGACGACGGGCTCCTCGTCGCGGTCGTCCATGTCGCGGTAGAGCTTGAGCAGGTCGCCGGAGTCGAACTCGTAGAACGTCGGTGACATCGCGGCGTTGAGCATCGGGATGAAGCGTGCGGGCACGTCGGAGCCGATCGGCCCGGCGACGACGCCGCAGGCCTCGTCCGGGTGGTCGCGTCGCGCGTGCGCGATGATCGCGTCATGCGTGGCTCGGTCGATGGTCAGCACCTGCAGAGTTTATCGGCCAGCGACGCAGCGTCTCAGCGAAGGTCATCCGCTGAGACGCCACGAGGGCCAGGCGGTCAGGCGATGTCGCGACGCCGGTACGTCCACAGCGCCACGGCGAGGCACAGCACGACGTAGCAGGCCACCGTGATGAGGGCGCGGCCGTCCGCGACGTCGGAGTTGATTCCCGGAGGTGCCTCGACGCCGGGAGGGCGCGTCGGCATGACGGCGGACGCCAACGATCCGGCGTTGATGCCGGGCATCACGTCACGCAGGGGCCGCAGCGCCGTGAGCACCGAGCTGGCGACTCCGGCGATGAGGTTCTCCACGCCGAGCACCCAGACGACACCGAGGCCGATGGGCAGGGCGACCCCGCGAAGCGCGATTCCCAGCGCGCCGCCAAGCCCGGCCCACATCAGCATGATCGCGACGCCGGCGCCGTACCCGCCGAGCAGGTCGAGCAGTGACGGGAACGCCACCGATTCGCCCTGACCCACCGCGATCACGGTCGAGGTGACCGCGCCGAGCGCGAACAGGATGAGCACTCCGACCGCGACCGAGACCGCGAGGGCGATCGCCTGGCCGGCCAGGACGGTCGTACGCCCGGGGCGCTGCGTGAGCACGGTCTTGACCGTGCCCCAGCCGTACTCGCTGCCGAGCACCAGCGCACCGAACACCAGGGCGAGCGCACCGGCGAACACCGGGAATCCGCCGAGTGTGTTGGCCACGATCTGGTCGGGCAGCGTGCTGGCGAGGATCGCGTCCTTCGAGGCGCCCTCGATCGGCCCGGAGCCGTCTCCTGCGAACGACAGGTAGGGGACGAGGTAGCCGAACACCTGGCTCAGCAGCGCCGCCGCGGCCAGCAGGGTCCAGGCTGCCGGCCGGCGCACGAGCTTGAACAGCTCGGCACGTGAGACGTCGAGGACGCTAGACATGACTGGACTCCTTTGCGGTGATCTCGAAGAACACGTCCTCGAGCTGGCGGTCGACCCGGCGCACCTCACGGACGTCCGTGCCGGCGAGGACGAGAGCGCGGGTGACCTCTCCCGTATGCCGCTCGTCGACGCGCAGTCGCAGCTCGTCGTCGAGGGTGCGGATCGCCTGGACGTACGCCAATTGGTCAAGCGTCTCCCTGACGACATCGGCCGGCGTGGCTCGGATGACGAGCTCGCTGTCTCCGCGCAGCTCGTCTACCGTGCTCTCGACGACCATGCGCCCGGCGTTGATGACCCCGACGCGGTCGCAGATCTGCTGCACCTCGCCAAGCATGTGGCTCGACAGGATCACGGTGCGACCGGAGTCACCGAGCCGGCGGATCAGACCACGCATGTCACGCATACCGGCGGGATCAAGGCCGTTGGTGGGCTCGTCGAGGACCACGAGATCGGGGGCCTTGAGCAGTGCGGCCGCGACGCCGAGGCGCTGCTTCATGCCGAGCGAGTACGTCGAGAACTTGTCGGCGCCGCGCGAGGCGAGGTCGACAGTCTCCAACGCCTGGTTGATCTGCCCGGACCCGATGCCGGCGTAGCGCGCGACGACCTCGAGGTTGGCCCGGCCGGACAGGAACGGGTAGAACGCCGGCCCTTCGATCATCGAGCCGATCCGCGCCAGGCCCCCGGCATCCCCCGGCCGACGGCCGAGGACGGTGACGTCCCCGCTCGTCGGCCGGATGAGGCCGAGCAGCATGCGCAGCGTCGTGGTCTTCCCGGCGCCGTTGGGGCCGAGGAATCCGTAGACCTCGCCGCGGCGCACGCTGAGGCTGACCTGGTCGACGGCGGTGACGCTGTCGTACCGCTTGGTCAGGTCGCGGATCTCGACGACCCCGTCGGCGCTCACTTGTCCCGCTCCCTGAGTACCGCGAGGCGTTCGCGGTACTCAGCCTCGTCGATCTCACCGGCTGCATAGCGCTCGGCGAGCCGGGACTCCCCCGCGTACGAACCGCGGTGCCAGCGGCGGCGGCCGAAGCGACCGAGCACGGCGAAGATGACGAAGATGAACGCGATCCAGAACAACGGGAACAGCGGCCACCACGGGCCCGGGCCGTCCCAGTTGTCGTTGGCGAGAAGCTGCGTGGACACCATGATGAAACTCCTTGAACGAGACTGAATTGCTGACTCTTCGAGTCTCGTGAGGATGGGGCCGTCTGCGAATCGGCCACGGGGAGTCTCTTCACGTACGCCCGTGGGCGTACGTGGTGCGGCTCAGGACCAGCCGGGGCGTACGAGGCCGGACTCGTACGCGATCACGACGAGCTGGGCCCGGTCGCGGGCCTGCAGCTTGATCATGGCGCGGCTGACGTGCGTCTTGGCCGTCGCCGGGCTCATGAACAGGCGAGCCCCGATCTCGTCGTTGTTGAGTCCTTCGCCGACGAGTGCCACGACCTCGCGCTCGCGCTCGGTCAGCGGCTCGAGTGCGGCCGGGCTCGCCGTGCCGCGACTCCGGTCAGCGAACTCGGAGATCAACCGCCGGGTGACGCCCGGTGAGAGCAAAGCGTCCCCTGCCGCGACGGCACGGATGCCGGCCAGCAGCTCGGCCGGCTCGGTGTCCTTGACCAAGAACCCACTGGCCCCGATGCGGACCGCCTCGAAGACGTACTCGTCGAGGTCGAACGTCGTGAGGATCACGACCCGGACCCCCTCCAGCGCCGGATCGCCGGTGATCCTGCGAGTGGCCTCGAGCCCGTCCACGCCGGGCATGCGGATGTCCATCAGCACGACGTCGGGCACGTGCCGCGTGATGACGTCGAGCGCCTCGCGGCCGTCGGACGCCTCGGCGACGACCTCGATGTCGTCCTCGGCGTCGATCAGCGCCCGGAATCCCGCGCGCAACAGTGCCTGGTCGTCGACCAGCACAACTCGGATCATGACCGGCTCCTCAGTGGCAGCGACGCGTGCACGCGGGTGCCGCCCGTACGACCGCGGCCGACCTCGAGCGTCCCGCCGAGGGTCTCCGCCCGTTCGCGCATGCCGACGATTCCCGTGCCGTCCGAGTCGGCAAGGACGAGCCCCCGCCCGTCATCCTCGATGGTCACGGTCAGTGCATCGGTGCCGTAGTCGAGGACGACGTCGGCGGCGCTCGCACCCGCGTGGCGTACGACGTTGGTGATCGCCTCCTGCACGATCCGCAGGGCGGCGAGCTCGACCGACGACGGCAGTGGTCGCACGTCGCCGTTGATCGTCTTGCGCACCTGCAGCCCGGCGTGACCACTGCGCTCGACCAGGTCGTCGAGCGAGGCGAGGCTGCCGGTGGGCCGGCGCGGGGCCTGCTCGTCGACGTCGCGCAGGATGCCGACCAGCGAGCGGAGCTCCACGAGCGCGTCCTTGCTGGCGTCCTTGATCGCCTCGAGGGCGGTCTGCGCCTGCTCCGGCTTGCGATCGACGATGTGAAGGGCGACCCCGGCCTGGACGTTGATGAGCGAGATGTGGTGCGCCACGACGTCATGCAGCTCGCGGGCGATCTGGAGTCGCTCCTCGTTCGCCTGACGTCGCGACGACTCGGCACGTGCCTGCCGTGCGGCGGCGAACCGCTCGCGCCGCACCCGCACCACCTCGCCGACCGCCAGCACGAGGAGCGCCCAGGCCGTGATGCCGGACAGCAGCGACCACGACCACTCCCGGTCGTACAGGGGGCGCTGGATCGCGACCACCGACACCACGACGGCACCGAGCCCGAGCCAGGCCGACACGCGATGCCCCCGCACGACCGTCGCGACGGTCGCGATCGCCAGGCTCGCGAACACCGGCCCGTAGGCGTAGTCCCGCAGCAGGTAGGTCATGGTGATCGCGACGACGACCCCCAGGACCTGGCGCGGCCAGCGCAGCAAGAACAGCAGCGAGACCGGACCGAGCACGGCGATCACGATGGCGAGCGCGTCGAGCCCGCGATGGCCGGTCTGGTTGCGGCTCGCGCCGACCGTGCCGCCGACCTGGAAGAACAACAGCGGCAGCAGTCCGAAGAGCGCGGGTCGAGGCACGGCTCTCAGGTCGGCGGACATGCCCTCACGGTAGGCGAACCGCACAGGTGCGTCATCGCTCCGGAGGTGCATTCCGGCCTACTCCCCACGGAGTAGTCGACACGAAAAGTACGACCGTGCTATAACTGGTGCATGTCCAAGGGCGACGAGACGCGACACGCGATCCTGACCGAGGCGACCGCAGTTGCCGCCAAGGTCGGGCTCACTGGCATGACGATCGGGCAGCTCGCCGCACACACCGGGATGTCCAAGAGCGGTCTTTACGCGCACTTCGCCTCCAAGGAGGCGCTGCAGATCGAGATCCTGCGACACACCCGCGAGCGATTCGTCGACCAGGTCGTACGACCCGCGCTGCAGTCCCCGCGCGGAGTGGCCCGGCTTCGGGTCCTGTTCGACTCGTGGGTCACCTGGTCCGAGTCATCCGCAGACGGCGGTTGCCTGTTCGTCGCGGCGTGCTCAGAGCTCGATGACCAGCCCGGGCCCGTGCGCGATGCCTTGGTACGCGACGAGCGCGACTGGCTCGAGATGATCGCCACTGTCGCCGGCACCGCCGTCAGCGAAGGCGAGTTCCGCGCCGACCTGGACGTCGAGCAGTTCGCTTACGAAATGCATGCCCTCACGCTCGCGCACCAGCACGCCTCGCGGCTGCTGCGTGATCCCCACGCCATCGATCGCGTGCATCGCGCGTTCGATTCGCTCGTCACCCACGCCGGCCAGCCGGCCTGAACCCATCAAGGAACCCACCGTGACAAACTCAGCGTCTCAAAAAAGCACGATCGTTCGGCCTTCCCAGCGACTCCTACGAGCGGCTTTCCGCACCCTGGAGCACACGGCTCCTTCGCTCGGCGCCCGCTGGGCAGATCGTTGGTGGTTCAAGCTGCCGACCTCCCCCATCGGCGACCTCCCGCACGGCAGCACCCCGTTCGAGGTCGAGTCCCAAAGCAGCACCATCCGCGGACATCGCTGGGGCTCCGGACCCGTGGTCTACCTGGTGCATGGCTGGGGCGGCAACGAGACCCAGCTGGCCAAGCTGGTGCCGCCCCTCGTCGCGGCCGGATTCACCGTGGTCACCCACGACGCGCCGAGCCACGGCACGTCAGACCCCGGCGCGGTCGCCGGGCAGAGCCACGCGGTCGAGATGGGGCACGCACTCGATGCCGTTGCCGCGGTGCACGGCCCGGCACACGCAGTCGTCGCCCACTCGATGGGCGGTCTCGCGACCGGGCTGACCCTCCGCTATGGATGGCTGGGCACCGAGCGACTCGCCCTGGTCGCGCCGATGGTCCGCATCGGCGATCACCTTCCCGTGCTCGAGGCAGGGCTGGGCTTCGGGCCCCGGATTCGAGAGCAGCTCAAGCGTCGGGCGTACGACCTCGTCGGCCTGGCCGTCAACGACGTCGACTTCGTACGCATCGCAGGCGAGATCGATCGTCCGGAGCTGCTGGTGATCCACGACCGTGGACGACCGCTCGGCGAAGCACGCCTCCGCAGTGCAGCTCGTCGAGAGCTGGGACGGTGCGCGGATGACGACCACCGAGGGACTGGGGCACCGGCGGATCCTGCGCGACGACGCCGTCGTGCGGCAGGTCGTGGCGTTCGTCATCGCCGGCGAGCTCGACGAGCTCGAGCAGACTGCGTGAGGGCGCTCAGTCGAGCGCGGCGATGAGGGTTTCCTGCACGTAGCCGAGCCAGTCGTAGATCTCGGACATCGCGGCAATCGCCTCGTCCTCGGACCGGGCGACGAGCAGGATGTCGTCCTCCTCCTCGATGCCGAGGCGCACCGCGAGTGACAGGCGTACGTCGGTCAGGGCCCGCAGCCACGCCTGCACCTGGGCGTCGTCGAGCTCGATCTCGATCGGCTGCTCATCGTCGTCCTCGGCCGCTCCGAACGTGAGGCCGCCGTCGACGAGTGAACCGATCAGGGCCTCGGCGTTCGCCACCTTGGCCGATGTCAGCGAACGCTCGGTGAAGCGCCGGAACTCCCCCGCACCCTCCTCGTCGTCGCGGTAGGCATCCGGCAGCAGGCGCTGCAACACGGGATCCTCCGGCGGCATCGACGGTCCGCCCATGCCCAGCTGGGCCGCGAGCGGATCGGCGGTCGACTCGTCCGCGCCGTTGCGGTCACGCAGCAGCTCGACGACCTGACCCGACAGGCTCGCGAGCAGATGCGCCTCGCCCGCCTCGAACGTCGCGGTGATTCCGCCACGCCGGCGCTTCTTGAAGGGCTTCACAGCTCACTGCGCTCGCTGTGTCGGCGACTGCGTCGCCGCTGGGCTTCGCCCAGAAACCTTGCCTCGCTGCGCTCGGCCGTTGGTTGCGCCAGCATCAGGCATCCTGCCTTTCGAGCGTTGCCCACAGGCCGTACTCGTGCATCGCCTGCACGTGGCGCTCCATCTGCTCGCGGCTGCCGCTCGACACGACCGCCCTGCCGTCGTGGTGCACCGCAAGCATGAGCTCGTGCGCCTTCTCCTCGGTGTAGCCGAAGTAGTTGCGGAAGACGTAGGCGACGTAGGACATCAGGTTGACCGGGTCGTTCCAGACGATCGTGACCCACGGATCCTCGAGCTCGACGATCTCATCAACGTCGGGCTCCGCGATCTCGACGGGCGACGGTGTGGACATACCGCCATTGTGTCGCAGGCGCCTGACGAGGCGAAACCGAGCCGCGCCGCCAGCTCAGTTCACCTTGAGCGTGACGGTGGCGCTGCTCGGCATGTGCTTCGTCGAACCGACGTAGCGCGCCACGATCGAGTGAGTGCCCTTTGCCTGCTTGGGGAGCGACAGCGTGAGCGTACGCGTGCCACCGGACGCGTAGGTGACCGACGTGAGCACTGTCGAGCCACGCACGATCTCCACCCGCCCCGTCGCCGTGGTCGGCGCGAGCGTGACCTTGATCTTCGGGACTGTCGCGGCGGTGATCGTGGCGGCCACCATCGCGGCAGTCGTCGTCGACGCGTCACGGATCGTCACCGGTCGCGACCCGAGCAGGACGTCGTAGCCGCTGGTCAACAAGGTGTTGAGCGCGTAGAGATACATCGTCGTGGGTCCTCGAGTCTTGACCGCCTTCGTGCGGTGGAAGTTGAAGTACGGCGTGCTGAAGGTGAACGACTCGACGCCGGGGGTGCCGCGTGGACCGCCAAGCGTCACGAGATAGCTGGGATCAACCGGGACCACGAGCAGGAAACCGTCGGGGTCCATCGAGGTTCCCCAGAAGTCGACCTGCCCGGCAACCGGTGAGGTCACCGAGTCGAACCTGCCGGACGGCGCGCCATTCGACTGCGGGTAGTGGATGAAGCCGGATGGCCACCCTGAGCCGCGGGACACGTGTCGCCAGTCGAAGTCGCCGGTGAGGTTGTCTTCGGAGAGCACGATCGAGCCGTCAGCCAGGACTTGCTCGACATAGGCGACATGTCCGGAGGCATTGCCCACTGCAGCGGCCGTCCACCAGGCGACAGCGCCGACTGCGGGGCTGTCATTGACCGGCACGCCCGCCAGGCGCGCAGAATCACCCCACGTGTAGGCGCTGCCCGTCCCCGGCGGCCTGGCGACGATTCGGCCATTGTGGGTCAGCCGGTACGCGATGTAGTTGGTGCAGTTGTGTCCGGCCGTCTGGTTCCAGTACGAGAAGAGCCCGAGGACGGCGTAGCCGGCATCTCCCCTTCCTTGCAGCAGACAGGCAACGACGCCCTTGCACAGCAGCGTCGATGCCGCGCGAGCGGGCGGAGCAACCGAGAGAGCAGTGCAGAACAGCAGGACCCCCAGCGCTGTTCCTAGTATCCGACTGGTGTGATTCCTGTTGTTCATGTGAACCCCTGGAGTTGATCACCCCTCCCAGTTCTGACGTTAGATCTATACCCGAAAGACTGTTGCGTAAACCTGTGTGACAGTTTGATTTACAGGCACGCTCCAATTCCCGCATCGGCACGATCCGCCGCAGGTTCTACGCTGAATAGCGTGAACGAACTTGCCAGCACGGCACTGCTGACCGACCGCTACGAGCTGACGATGCTGCAGGCGACGCTGCGGGACGGCACGGCGCAGCGCCGATCCGTGTTCGAGCTGTTCGCACGCAGGTTGCCCGACGGCCGCCGCTACGGCGTGGTCGCCGGCGTCGGACGACTCCTCGACGCGCTCGACGACTTCCGCTTCGGGCAGGCCGAGCTCGACTGGCTCCGTGAGGCGAACGTCGTCGACGCCGACACGATCGAGTGGCTCGCCGGCTACCGGTTCACGGGCACGCTGTGGGGCTATCCCGACGGCGAGCTCTACTTCCCCCAGTCCCCCGTGCTGATCGTCGAGGGCACGTTCGCCGAGTGCGTGATCCTCGAGACGATGTTCCTCTCGGTCCTCAACCACGACTCCGCGATCGCCTCGGCCGCCGCGCGCATGATCTCCGCCGCCGGCGACCGGCCCTGCATCGAGATGGGCTCGCGGCGTACGCACGAGGCGTCCGCGGTCGCCGCCGCCCGATCGGCGTACATCGCGGGGTTCGCGGCCACGTCCAACCTCGAGGCCGGGCGTACGTACGGGATCCCGACGACTGGCACCAGCGCGCACTCCTTCACGCTGCTGCACGACACCGAGCGCGAAGCCTTCGAGGCGCAGGTGCGAGCGCTGGGACCGGGCACCACCCTGTTGGTCGACACCTATGACGTCCCCGAGGCCATCCGGACGGCCGTCGAGGTCGCCGGCCCCGAGCTGGGTGGCGTACGCCTCGACTCCGGCGACCTCGTGGCACTCGCCGCTGAGGTCCGAAAGCAGCTCGACGACCTCGGCGCCACCTCGACCCGCATCACCGTGACCAGCGATCTCGATGAGTACGCCATCGCGGCGCTCGCCGCCGCTCCGGTCGACGGCTATGGCGTCGGCACGGCGCTGGTCACGGGGTCGGGTGCGCCGACGAGCGGCTTCGTCTACAAGTTGGTGTCGCGTGAGGGCGACGGAGGCACGATGGTGCCGGTCGCCAAGAAGAGCACCGACAAGATCTCGGTCGGCGGCCGCAAGTCCGCACTGCGCCGCCGCGACGCGAGCGGCACGGCGCAGGCCGAGGTCATCGGCATCGACCTGGACCCGGTCGACGACGGCGACGACCGTACGTTGCTGGTAGAGCTCGTGCGCGACGGCGCCCGCGTGCACAAGGAAACCCTCGACGACGCCCGCGAGCGTCTTCGTGCGTCACTCGCCGAGCTGCCATCGACGGCCATGCAGCTCATGCGCGGTGAACCCGCGATCGACACCGTCTACGAGGAGACCACATGACGCGCGCACTGATCGTCGTCGACGTGCAGAACGACTTCTGCGAGGGCGGATCGCTCGCCGTCGCGGGCGGCGCCAAGGTCGCTGCGGACGTGGCCGAGCTGCTGGCCACCAAGGCGTACGCCACGGTTGTCGCGACGCGCGACCACCACATCGATCCGGGCTCGCACTTCTCGGACACACCCCGACTTCGTCGACTCCTGGCCACGGCACTGCGTCGTCGGGACGCCGGGCGAAGAGTTCCATCCGCCGCTCGAGCCGGCGCTGTTCGACGAGATCTTCTACAAGGGTGAGTACGCCGCCGCCTACTCCGGGTTCGAGGGCCAGTCGAGCTCCGGCGTACGCCTCGCGGACTGGCTGCGCGAGGCGGGGGTCGACGCGGTCGACGTGTGCGGCATCGCGACGGATTACTGCGTACGCGCGACCGCCCTCGACGCCGCGCACGAGGGTTTCACGGTGCGGGTCATCGAGGGCCTCACGGCTGCGGTGTCACCGGCCAACCTGCCCGACGTGCACCGCGACTGGGCCGCCGCAGGCGTGGCGATCAGCGAAGCCTGACGATCAGTGACGCGTCGGCACGACGACAGCCGCAACCGAGCCGGCGATCACACCGGCGAGCGTCGGAACGGCGATTGAGCGCAGCAGCAGGGACCAACGCGAAGGCAGAGTGACGTCTGACATGAGTCGATCGTCTCGTCCAGAGTCGACAAGGCGATGACAACCGCGTGAACATCGAAGGACCAGTCGGCGTCAGCCTGTCCTGAGGCCTGGATAGCCTGAGGCAATGGGCAACGACTTCCTCGACCTGCCGATCGATCCCACCTCACGCGAGCGCCTCGCTGCCGACGGGCTGCGGCTCGAGCTGCTCGACAACTCCGACAAGCAGGCGTTCGCCGCCTGGTCCCGTGCCGAGTCGCGCGGGTTCCACAGCAGCATCCAGACGGAGGAAGCGATCGAGCAGCGCCGCGGCTACGTCGCCGCCCGCAGGACGACCGGCGTCTGGGACGACTCGCTCCCCGTGCCGGATGAGCCGGTCGCGACGACCGAAGTGTGGCCGGCCGATCTCACGGTCCCTGGCGACCGTTCCGTGCCGTCGTGGGCCATCAGCGGCGTGACGGTCGCCCCGACCCACCGTCGGCGCGGGCTCGCCCGTGCCCTGCTCGAGGCTGAGCTCCGCACAGCGCAGGCATACGGAGCACCGATCGCCGCGCTGACCGTTTCGGAGTCGACGATCTACGGGCGCTTCGGGTTCGGGCCTGCGGCACTGGCCCGCGACCTCACGATCGACACACGGCGCGCACGGTGGACCGGTCCGCGACCCGATGGTCGGGTCCACTTCGTCACCGGGCAACAGTTGCGCGAGGACGGACTCTCCCTCGTCGAGCGCGTACGGCTCGAGACCCCCGGGCAGATCGCCTATGACGGCCTTCTCTGGGATCGCCAGCTCGGCCTGATGGTCGACGACGAGGACGCCAAGAAGCAGCGTTTCGTCCGCTATGACGACGCCGCCGGCCACATGCAGGGTTTCGCGAGCTACAAGCTGACCGAGAACCCCGACGACTTCACCCAGCACCGACTCGACCTGCTGCACCTGGTGACGGCGACCGACGACGCATACGCCGCACTGTGGCGCTTCGTCCTCGAGCTGGACCTGGTGTCCGAGGTCAAGGCGCACCTGCGACCGATCGACGAGCCGGTGCGCTGGATGGTCTCGGACTTCCGCGCGGTCAAGGTTGCGGAGCTCGACCACCTGTGGATCCGCATCCTCGACGTCCCGGCTGCGCTCCAGGCGCGGACCTACGGGACGCCCGGGCGCCTGGTCCTCGGCGTGACCGATCCGTTCGGAGCCTGCGAGGGATCGTGGGCACTCGAGGTCAACGCGTCGGGCCACGCCACGGTCTCGCCAACCGACGAACCTGCCGACGTCTTCATGGATGCCGAAGGGCTCGCGGCGATCTATCTCGGCGGCGTCTCGCCGCTGATGCTGGCCGCTGCCGGACGGATGAGCGGCAACACCGCACAGCTCGAGGCGATGTTCCGCTCCCCGGTCGCGCCGTTCCTCAGCATCTGGTTCTGAGCGTGCAGATCCGGGACCTCGGGGACGACGACTGGTCACGGGTGTGGCCGATCGTCCGCGAGGTCGTACGTGCGGCAGACACGTTCACGTACGACCCGGCCATGACGGCCGAGCAGGCATACGACATCTGGGTCCAGCGTCCTCCAGGACGCACCGTCGCCGCGCACGACGGCGACACGATCCTCGCCACGGCGCACATGAACACCAACCGGCCGGGGCCCGGGTCACACGTGGCGACAGCGAGCTTCATGGTCGCGGCCGACACGCGGGGACGCGGCATCGGCGGCGCCTTGGTCCGTGATGCGCTCGACTGGGCCCGAGGTCGCGGCTACGCCGGCATGCAGTTCAACGCCGTCGCGGCCTCCAACACCACCGCCGTCGAGCTCTACGAACGTCACGGCTTCGCCATCGTTGGCACGGTTCCCGGCGCGTTCCAACACCCGACACAGGGACGCGTTGGGCTGCACGTCATGTACGTCGAGCTCTAGATGTAGTTCCCCGTGAGGTTGTGAACGCGGTCTGAGGGGACGAGTCCGCCGATGCCGGTGTGGGGTCTGTGGTGATTGTAGTGATGGATCCAGTCGGCGTAGGTCGCTGCGCGTGCTGCGTCTGAGGTGTAGATCGCGGCGTAGGCCCACTCAGCGGCCAGGGTGCGGTTGAACCGTTCGACCTTGCCGTTGGTTTGTGGGCGGTAGGGCCGGGTGCGACGGTGTTTGATGTTCTCACCGAGGGCAGCGGCGAAGGTTTTGGATCGGTAGCAGGAGCCGTTGTCGGTCATCACCGCGGTGACCTCGATGCCGGCGTCGGCGAAGAATGCCCGGGCTCATTCCCAGAACCCGGCCGCGGTCTCCTTGCGTTCGTCGGCGAGCTGTTCGGAGTAGACCAAGCGGGAGTGTGAATCGACTGCGTGGTGCAAGAACGATGTAACCCCGAACGACGCGGCTCCGGCCCTGCCCGCCCGGTCACGCATTACTGCTGAGCGACGGTCCTGGGCCGATCCGCGGCCATAGGCCCGCCAGCCACCGCCGTCGGGAATCCGGCCAAGTTTCTTGATGTCGACGTGGACCAGCTCGCCCGGCGCCGATGCTTCATATCGGACCGGTTTGGCCTTCGCCGACCGGGAGCCCGGTCATCTGATCAAGATGCGCCAGCAGCGGCATCTGATACCGGGCCAGGACCCGGCCGACGGTCGAGCGAGGAACTCTGAGGTGGTAGCTGATCCGATGCGGGCCCCACCGCCTCGTACCCGCAGACCAACGATCCGATGCTCCAGCCGCCGCGAGGTTCGCGATGGCGACCGGTGGGGTCGCGACGATCGGTCCGTCATCGGCTCACCAGCACGCAGCCGATCGGCCCACTTCTTCGCTGTCGCCGGCGAGCACTGGAACCGTTCAGCAGCCCGCCAAAGTCCAGCGATGATCGACAACGAGTTGGGCAAGGCGCAGACGACCGACAGGGGTCAAAGGGGCATTAGCGTGAGTCATGAGGATCTCCGGTTGACGAGGTTGGCTTGGTAACCCCTTCGATACCGGAGATCCTCACCTCACGTCACGCGTTCACAACCTCCATGGGAACTACATCTAGAGGAGCTCTTGGCCGGCAGCTCAAGGGTCTGCTCGCGACCCGGCGCTGTTCGCGGATCGTGCCACGCCGGGCCGACGCCACCGGATTGACCATGACCTCGTCGACGCCGAACGTGATCGCCGGTTCCTGGATCTGTTCTGCCGGCCTGCTCGGGCGTGCCGACGACAGCCGCGCAACCCGGAGCTGATCATTGCCTCGACCTGCGCGGACAGCTCCATCGCCTGGGCGTCCTCGACGAGATCAAGGG
>CAWFOH010000004.1:0-44376 GCA_963817425.1 uncultured Actinomycetota bacterium | reverse complement strand
AGCGTCTCGACCTGGTGGTCGAGTGAATGGGCGTCCCAGGTCGACATGTGCCAGAACGCGACGGTGCTCATCAGCATCGCGACACACGTCAGGACGGAGGCGGACACCCGGCGCAGCAGCCAGCCGCCGACGAGGCGCCGATCGGCAGGGCGACCAGGAAGCGTACGAGGACCAGTGCCGCGTCGAGCTCTGAGTCGCGGGCGACGGTGAGCCTGGCGAAGAACGGGATGTGACGAGGGCCGCGATGAGGGCCGCGCCGACGAAGAACGAGACGACGAGTGCGCCCCAGGCCGGCTTGGCGGCAATAGCCCCACGAGGCACGAGCGGGCGGGCCGCTCGCCGCTGACGGATCGCGAACCCCACGAACGCGACGACTGCGACCGGGATCAACCACGGCGCCTGGTCGGAGATCGCCGCGCTCTCGGGCTCGGCCGACGCGAACGTCAGGATCACCGCGCCGAGCCCGGTCATGAGCAGCAGCGCACCCGAGATGTCGGTGTCGCGGGCGAGCGCCGGCCACTGGCGCCAGCCGACGAGGGGCGTACGCGCCAGGGCCTGTCGCAGGACGAACAGGCCCGGCAGGCCATACGCCATGAGAGCCAGGGGGGTGAGCCATCGGGAGTCGCCGGCGACGGGCAGGAATGCGCAGCCCGCTCGTGACGCCTTGGGTCAACCGCTCCGGCTCGAGCATCACCAGGGCGATGCCCGCGAGCGTGAGCGTTGCCAGTCCGGCACGGATGAGATCGAATCGAGGGTGTCACTCGGCGCGGTTGGCCTGTGGCAACGGCGTCACGCTGCGCAAGCATCGCCGCCGCGAGCGCGAGGCCGATGGCGCAGTTGAGCCAGAAGATCAGCCGCCAGTCGCCGAACGCCAGGACGACGGCGCCGTAGAGCGGACCGAGGACGCTGCCGAGCTCCTGGACCGCTCCGACGATGCCGACGGCAGGCCGCGGCGGTTGGGCGGCCAGAGGTCGGCGACGAGCGCGAGGGTCGGCGGGATCAGCCCACCGCCGCCGATGCCCTGGATCAGCCGGCCGAGGACGATGCTCTCCAGGTTGTACGCCGCCGCGGTGATCAGCGAGCCGACCGCGAAGACCACGAGCGAACCGAGCAGGACGGGGACGCGGCCGCGGAGGTCGGAGATGCGACCGATCAGGGGCAGCACACCGACATAGCCCAGCAGGAAGCCCGACACGATCGGTGCGGCGCGCTGCACTCATCGAGGTCGAGCCCCGTCGAGGTCATCATGTCGGGCAGCGCGAGCACCACGACGTACGTGTCCGCAGCAGCGAACGAGATCGCGACCGCCGCCAGCCCCAGGAGGACTCTCAGGGGGCGATCGCCTCCCAGGAGGTCATCGACCGGCGCGGTCGGCGGCTCGATGGTCACGGCGGTGTCAGAGGCCGTGGCTTACGGTGTAGGTGACGTCGCCGCCGTTGGGGTAGAACGGCCCCTTGAGGGTCGCATCGCGCAGCACGTTCTTGTCGTCGATCCGGAGGTCACGGTGAATGACTTGCCTTCGCGGCCGACGGGATGATGTCCTTGACGAGGCTGCCCGGCAGCGTTCCCTTGATCGTCGTCAGCACGTCCGCGCCGTCGCGGGACTTGCCGCCCTCGGTGACCTTCGTGGTCTTGACGAGGATCTGCGTGATGCCGGTCTCGGGGTCGAGGAGCGAAGCGGGTCGGGCGCCTTGAGGGTCGCCGGGTCGATCGTGAGGTAGACCGGGGCGAAGCTCGTCTTGGCGTAGACCTTGCCCTCGACCGCGATGACGTCGGCGTCGAGGCTCGAGCCTCCGGTGACGACCTTGACCTTGCCGTCGAACGCAGGGGAGTGGTTGCCCTTGCCCTTGGCCGACAGCAGCCCGGTCACGCCGGACGGCAGCTTCGGCGTGGCCAGCGAGATCGTGATCGTCTCGGCGACGTCGAGCGACGCCTTGGCCTCGGTCAGGCGGGCCTGGAGCTTGGCCGGATCGCCCTTGTCACCGTCGGAACCCGTGCAGCCCGGCGAGGACCAGGGTGGACGCAGCGAGCGTGAGGATCAGGTGTCTGGTGCGCACGGCTCAGTCTTGCACGCCAGGCGGCTCAGACCGCGAGTGAACCGGCCGGACCCGACACCGCCAGGATCGGCTGGGCAGCAGGCACGCCGGACCCGTCGCGACGGTCGGTGGGCTCGGGCAGGTCGACCGGCGATCCGCTCGTGGCGCACGCCATCGGCTGGCCGTCGCCGACCCACGCCAGCAGCAGCCCGTCCTCGCCCTTGAGCAGGCGCTGGCACCGGACGCCGCCGGTGGCCCGGCCCTTGGCGGGGTAGATCGCCATGGGGCTGACCTTGACGGCGCCGTTCTGCGTGCCGGGCAGGGCGTCACCGGATCCGGCGATCGTCACGACGTGTGCCGAGTCGATGTCGCGCACCGCGCCGAATGACACGGCGCGCGCTCCGGGCGAGAGCTTGATGCCTGCGACCCCGCCGCCGGCACGGCCCTGTGGGCGTACGACGGAGGCCGAGAAGTGCAGCAGCTGGGCGTCCGACGTGACGAAGACGAGCTCCTCGTCGCCGGTCGCCAGCTCGACCGCGCCGACCACGACATCGCCGTCGTCGAGGGAGATGATGTCCCAGGAGTCGCGCGACAGCTGCTCGGGCTTGACCCGCTTGACGACGCCGGCGCGGGTGCCGAGCGCGAGGCCGGCGCCGGAGTCACCCAGCCGGGTCAGCGCGAGCACGGTGCCCTCGAGGCCGGGATCTCGCGCAGCGGCATGCCGCCCTGCAGGTTGGGGGACTGCGCGGTCGGCGGCAGGGCCGGCAGCTCGAGCACCGAGATCCGCTGGATGCGGCCGTCGGACATGACGACGCCGATCTCACCGCGTGCGGTCGTGCGTACGGCCGAGACGATCGTGTCGTGCTTGACCCGGCGGTCGACGTCGCCGAGCGGCGAGTCGTCGGACGTACGGGCGAGCAGCCCCGTCGCGGACAGCAGCGCCCAGCACGGGTCGTCGGCGACCTCGAGCGGCGACGCGGCCGTGCGGTCTGGCCGGACGACTCGAGCAGCACGGTACGCCGGGGGTTGCCGAACTGTCTGCGCCATCTCGTTGAGCTCGTCGCCGACGACTTTGCGGAGCAGCTGCTCGTCGGCGAGGATCGCGTCGAGCTCGTCGATGATCTTGCGGAGCTCGGCGATCTCACGCTCGACCTCGATGCGGTCGTACTTGGTGAGCCGGCCGAGCGTCAGGTCGAGGATGTAGGTGGCCTGGATGTCGGACAGGTCGAACACCGTCATGAGGCGTTCCTTGGCCTCGGTGCGGTTCTCGCTCGCGCGGACCAGCTGGATGACCTCGTCGATGTCGACCAGCGCGAGCATCAGCCGTCGAGCAGGTGCAGACGGTCGGCAGCCTTGCCACGGCGGAACTGGGTGCGTCGGCGTACGACGTCGATGCGGTGGCCGAGGTAGACCTCGAGCATCTCCTTGAGCCCCAGCGTGCGGGGCTGGCCGTCGACGAGCGCAACGGCGTTGATGCCGAACGAGGTCTCCATCGGGGTGCTCTTGTAGAGCTGCTCGAGGATCGTCTCGGGGATGAACCCGTTCTTGATCTCGATCACGAGGTTGAGGCCCTTGTGGCGGTCGGTGAGGTTCTTGATGTCCGAGATGCCCTGGAGCTTCTTGGCCTGGACGAGCTTCTTGATCGCCTCGATGACCTTCTCGGGCCCGACGTTGTAGGGCAGCTCGGTGATGACGATGCCCTTGCGCCGCGGCGTGACGCTCTCGATGCGGGCCGACGCGCGCATGCGGAACGAGCCGTTGCCCGTGGCGTACGCGTCGCGGATGCCCTCGAGCCCGACGATCTTGCCGCCGGTCGGCAGGTCGGGACCGGGGATGAACCGCATGATGTCGTCGAGGTCGGCCGACGGGTGGTTGATGAGGTGTCGCAGCGCCTGCACGACCTCGATCAGGTTGTGGGGGGCGATGTTGGTCGCCATGCCGACGGCGATCCCGCTGGCGCCGTTGACGAGCAGGTTGGGCAGCGCGGCCGGCAGCACGACGGGTTCGGTCTCGCGCCCGTCGTAGTTGGGCTTGAAGTCGACCGTGTCCTCGTTGATGGACGCGGTCATCGCCTCGGCGGCGGCGTCCATCCGAACCTCGGTGTAGCGCATCGCGGCCGGAGGGTCGTCCTGCGAGCCGAAGTTGCCGTGGCCGTCGAGCGGCAGGCGCAGCGACCAGGGCTGCACGAGGCGTACGAGGGCGTCGTAGATCGCGCTGTCGCCGTGCGGGTGCAGTCGACCCATGACCTCACCGACGGGTCGGGCGCTCTTGGCGTGCCCCCGGTCGCTTCGCAGGCCCATGTCGTCCATCGTGTAGAGGATGCGTCGCTGGACGGGCTTGAGGCCGTCGCGCGCATCGGGCAGCGCCCGCGCGTAGATGACCGAATAGGCGTACTCGAGAAAGCTCGATCGCATCTCGTCGCTCACGTCGGTGTCGACGATGTGCTCCTCGAAGTCCTCCTCGGGAGCCTGCTTGCTGCTGCGCGCCATGCCTTCTCTCCTGTGGTGCCTGTCGTGCACTGCTCAGTGGTCCATTTTCGCCGGTCTGACCTGCGGACTTCCCGCGCCACGCCGTGGGCCACCCGATAGGTTGGGGGCGTGACCAGCGAGGTGCAACCCGTCGAGCATTGGGAAGCCGATGTCCTGCTCAAGGACGGCCGGGTGGCCCAGCTCAGGCCGATTCTGGCGGCCGATGCCGAGCGGCTCGTGGAGTTCTATTCACGAGTGTCCGAGCAGTCCAAGTACTTCCGGTTCTTCGCGCCCTATCCGACGCTCTCCGACAAGGATGTCACGCGCTTCACCACGGTTGACAACGACCGCCGCGTCGCATTCGTCGTCACCCTGCACTCCACGATCATCGGGGTCGGCCGCTACGACGCGGTCGGCGACGACGAGGCCGAGGTGGCGTTCCTCGTCGAGGACGCACACCAGGGCCGTGGCGTCGGTCAGCTGCTCCTGGAGCACCTGGCGCAGGCCGGCCGCGAGCGTGGCATCCGTACGTTCGTCGCCGACGTCCTGCCGTCCAACTCCCGGATGCAGCAGATCTTCCGCGAGATGGGCTACCAGGTCGAGGGCATGGTCGACGGCGGTGTCACGCGCCTGACGTTCCGCATCGAGCCGACCGATCTGGCGGTCGGCGTGATGCGAGCCCGCGAGCAGCGGGCCGAGGCCGCGTCGATCGAACGCATCTTCCGCGCGCGCAGCATCGCGGTCATCGGCGCCAGCCGCCGGCAGGACTCGATCGGCCAGGCCATGGTGCGCAACCTCGTGCTGGGCGACTTCAGCGGCAGCGTCTACGCCGTCAACTCCCAGGCCGAGGCGGTGTCCGGGCTCCCGGCCTACAAGACCGTGCAGGACATCCCCGGCGAGGTCGACGTCGCGATCGTCGCGGTGCCGGCGGACTCGGTCAACGACGTCGTGCTCGACTGTGCCGCCAAGGGCATCCACGGACTCGTCGTGATCTCGGCCGGGTTCGCCGAGGAGGGCCCCGAGGGTCGCCAGCGGCAGCGCACCCTGCTCGGGCTCAGCCGGTCCTACGGTCTGCGGCTCATCGGCCCCAACTGCCTGGGCTTCATCAACACCGCACCTGACCTGCAGCTCAATGCCTCGCTGTCGCCGTCGATGCCGCCGCAGGGCCGCGTCGGCTTCTTCTGCCAGTCCGGCGCGCTCGGCACCGCGATCCTCGAGTCGGTGTCCCGCCGTGGACTCGGCCTGTCGACGTTCGTGTCGGCCGGCAACCGTGCCGACGTGTCGGGCAACGACCTGCTCCAGTACTGGCAGGAGGACGACTCGACCGAGGTCATCCTGCTCTACCTGGAGTCGATCGGTAACCCGCGCAAGTTCTCCCGCATCGCCCGCCGGGTCTCGCGGACCAAGCCGATCGTGGCGGTCAAGTCCGGGCGCTCGACGCAGGGCGTGCCCGTCGGTCATACCGTCAAGCGCACGTCGGCACCGCAGTCCGCGGTCGACGCGATGTTCCGCCAGGCCGGCGTGATCCAGGTCGACACGCTGGACGAGATGTTCGACGTCGCGCAGCTGCTGGCCCACCAGCCGCTGCCGCGCGGCAACCGGGTGTCGATCGTCGGCAACTCCGACGCTGTCGCGCTGATCGTCGCGGACGCTGCGTCGGCGGCCGGACTGCAGGTCACCGACCCGGTCTCGCTCGGCGCCGACGCCAACGCCGACGACTTCGAGGCGGCGATCGAGTCAGCGATCGCGAGCCCCGACACCGATGCGCTCGTCGCGGTCTACGTCCCGCCGCTCAACACCAGCGGCGAGGAGGTCGCCAACGTGCTGGCGGCCGTCGGCGAGCAGTCCGACAAGCCGATCGTGTCGACGTTCCTCGGCAGCGAGGGCGTGCCCGTGCTGCTGCGGGTGCCCGACCTGCTCGGCGGCTCCGCCGGTCGCGGATCCGTGCCGTCGTACGCGGCGCCGGAGTCCGCCGTCCGCGCACTGGCGCGCGTCGTCAACTACGCCGAATGGGCCGCCAAGGACCACGGCGAGTTCCACATCGCGCTCGACCACCGCACGGGCGACGCTCGAGCGCTCGTACGCCAGGTGCTCGCGGCCGCTCCGCGTGGCGCGATCCTCTCGACCGACCAGGTCCACGCGCTGCTCGCCTGCTACGGCATCGACCTGTGGACCTGGATCAACGTCCACTCCCGTGAGGAGGCGATCGCGGCGGGGGAGAAGCTCGGCTGGGACGTCGTGCTCAAGGCCGGCAGCGAGCACCTCCGCACGCGCCCCGACCTGGCGCACATCTGGCACAACATCCGCAGCGCCGAGGAGATGGGCGAGGCGTGGGACGAGCTCACGACGTGGAAGGGCATGCGCAAGGACACCAAGTTCTTCGTGCAGCGCGCCGCCGCCGACGGCATCCAGGTGTCCTTCAGCGTCACCGAGGACCCGCTGTTCGGCCCGCTGGTCTCGTTCGGGCTCGCCGGAGCGCCGAGCGAGCTGCTGGGCGACCGGTCCTACGGCATCCCGCCGCTGACCGACCTCGATGCCGAGGCGATGATCCGCGACCTGCGGTCCGCGCCGCTGCTCTACGGCTACCGCGGCTCCGACGCGGTCGACGTCGACGTGCTGCAGGACATCATCGTGAGGCTCGCGGCGATGAAGGACGACCTGCCCGAGATCGCCGAGCTCGACCTCGAACCGGTGCTGGTGCACGGCAAGGGCTACACCGCGCTGAGTGCGCGCGCCAAGGTCGTACCGTCCGCGGATCGGCGCGGCGAGTGGTACGTCCGGCGGCTGAGTCAGCCGGCCTCGCTGGGAGATACGCTGGCGTGATGACCACCGACAACGCGTTGTCCCTGTTCGACGAGGTCTCCACGAGCGGCTACTACCCCGAGATCGTCGCCGAGGGTCTGCGCGACGCGCTGGCCGGCGAGCCCGTCGCCGCCTACGTCCTGCACCACGAGCCGACGTTCGACCACGACGAGATCCGCCGGCACATGACGGTGCTCGCGCTGACGCCCAGCCGGCTCGTGCTGGTGCACACCGACGAGCATCCCGGCGACGACCTGCTGCCCAAGCCCTACACGTCGACGACGTCCGAAGCGGTCGCGATCAGCCAGGTGCGTTCGGTCGTCGTGACCCGCATGGTGACCTCGAAGTCCAAGCAGCTCGAGGAGGCCGTGCTGACGATCGGCTGGGGCGTGGTGTCGCGGGTCGAGCTCGAGCCGGCGCGCTGCTCCGATCCCGAGTGCGAGGCCGACCACGGCTACACCGGCAGCCTCACCGGCGACGACTTCTCGCTCCGCCTCAGCTGCGACCGCCGACGGTGGATCCGCCGTCGAGCGCCTGCTCGGCTTCGCGCGTACGCTGTCGGCCGCGACCGCCGGCCGCACGGCATGACGCTGGCCGGTGCTCAGGGCTGGTCGCGCACACGATCGACCAGATCATGCCGTCGGTGGCCGCCGCACTCGGCGCGCCCGGTTTCGGCAACACGCTGGCACTGCCCGAAGCGCCGCGCTATGTCGTGCTGCTGGTCGACGGGCTCGGCCAGACCTGCTGCGAGGAGCACGCCGATGCCGCGCCGTTCCTGTGCTCGCTCAAGAGCGTCCCGGACGTGGTGTGCGGCGTGCCGTCCACCACCTCACCAGCCTGACCTCGCTCGGCACGGGGTTGCCGGCCGGCAGCACGGCATGGTCGGCTACTCCTCCGCGTGCCCGGAGCGGCCAGCGACTCAACTCGCTCAAGTGGGACCAGCCGGTCGACCCGCTGTCTGGCAGCCGCACCGCACGGTGCTCGAGCGCTTCAGGCCGTCGGCATCGCGGCGTCGTCGGTCAACGACGCGAAGTTCGTCGAGACCGGGCTGACGCTGTGCAGCCAGCGAGGCGTGCCGTTCCACGGCGTCAACTCGGTCTGGGAGCGCCTCGACGTCATCGTCGAGGTCATCGAGTCCGCACCGCGGGCGATGACGTACGCCTATGAGTCCCGGCTCGACCACACCGGACATGGCAAGGGCTGTGAGTCGCGGGAATGGCGCGAGATGTTGACGACGATCGACCGGAGATCGCCGATCTGAGCGCCGAGCTGCCCGGCGATTGCGTGCTGATCGTGACCGCCGACCACGGGATGGTCGACCTGCCGATGGCCGACCGCTTCGATGTCGACAAGCCGCCCGCGCTGCTGGACGGCGTCACCTGCTCGCCGGCGAGGCTCGGTTCCGCCACCTCTACACCCGGGCCGGTGCTGCCGACGACGTCGCCGCACGATGGGCCGAGCTCGGTGAGCGCGCAATCGTACGTACACAGGACGGCATCGAGGACTGGTTCGGACCGATCGCGGACGACGTGCGCGGCCGCATCGGCGACGTCCTGGTCGCCGCGCTCGGCGACTTCGCCGTGTTCTCGTCCCTGACTTCGCGATCGAGCTGAAGATGACCGGTTTCCACGGCTCGATCACCGAGGCCGAGCTGCGCATCCCGGTCCTCGTCGCCTGACCCTCAGGATGGTCTCCGTGGCGGATCTGAACTTCTACAGCGGGACGATGGACTGCGGCAAGAGCACGCTGGCGCTGCAGATGGACCACAACCATCGGGCCCGTGGCCGGGTCGGACTGGTGTTCACGTCCCACGACCGGGCCGGCAAGGCGACCCTGTCGAGCCGGCTGGGTCTGTCGGTCGACGCGATCGAGGTCGACGACGACTTCCACTTCTGGCACTACACCGTCGACCAGCTGACCCAGGGCGGCCGGATCGACTACTTCGTGTGCGACGAGGCGCAGTTCTACACCGTCCGCGCAGATCGACCAGCTGGCCAAGATCACCGACGAGCTGTCGATCGACGTGTTCGCGTTCGGCATCCTGACCGACTTCCGTACGCAGCTGTTCCCGGGCTCGGCGCGACTCGTCGAGCTCGCCGACCACGTGCATACGCTGCAGGTCGAGGCGTTGTGCTGGTGCGGTGAGCGAGCGACGCACAACGCACGCACCGAGGACGGCATCATGGTCACCGAGGGCGAGGTCATCGTCGTGGGTGATGTCGACCAGCTGACGCCGGACGACGACGGCCGACCAGAGCCGTTCGTGGGCTACGAAGTGCTGTGCCGACGCCACCACCGCCGCCGGATGACCGCAGCGACCGCCAAGGCCGCGGCGATGTCGCCCGACGTCCTCCCGTTCGAGTGACGCCACGCCGAGCTGCGCGGTCAGTCCGACTTGTCGCCGAACATGATCTCGTCCCAGCTGGGGACGCGACGACGTTCGTGCCGCTTCTTGCGCGGGCCCATCGTGTCGGGCACCGCGACGTCGTGCTCGATCGACTCCTCGAAGTCGTCGACCTCGTGCTCGAGGCTGCAGTTGTGTCGGCTCGGCGGTCTCCTCGGCGTCGATCGCGAGCTGCTCCATCGCACGACGGTCGCGAGCCTCCTTGATCGACGCCACGCCGACTTGCCCTTCCTCGACCTCGGGGACGGGTCGCGACTCGGTCACTGCTCTCGACCTCTCGATGATCTCGACCGGAGCCTTGGCTGGACGGGCCTGGCGCGACGTACGGCGTCGGCGATCGCCATGTCGGTCGAGTCTGGCAGGGCGACGTCGCCGACCAGGCCGTGGGCGAACTCGTCGGCCGGCACGACGTAGCGACTCTTGACGTCGAACAGGAAGCTGGCCGGGTGGGCCGCGCCCTCGGGTGTCACCGTGACGGTCCAGCGACCGTCCTCGCGGCGCCACGAGTCCCAGGCGGCGGCCTCGGGCACGCCTCCGTCGGCCGCGATGTTCTCGTTGACGAGCACGCCGAGCAGCACGCCGGCACCGCCGACGTGCTTGCGGCGGATCGTGGTCTTGCGGGCCTGCTCGCACATGTATTCGCGCTCGGCGAGCACCGGGCCGGCGAAGCCGACGATCTGCTCGACCGGCACACCTGCGGAGTCGGCGACCGACTGAGGGGTCTCGCCGCGGCGGATGCGGGTCTGGATGTCGCGCGGGCTGAGCGAACTTTCCATCTTGATCTCCAACTGGCCGGCGGTGATACCGCTGCGGGAAGACTTGCCGACCAGGGAAGTGAGGCGGTGGTCAGCAGGGATGTGGAACGTCTCATCAGTGGACGGGTCGCGCGCGATGAGGAACCGTCCGTCCTCGCTCAGTCCGTCGAGACCGAGTTCGCGCATGCCGTCGCCTCCGATGTGCGGCGGCTCCGCGTGGCGTTCACGCGAAGCCTGACCTCATCCTAGGCACGCGGATGCGAACCTGCGGTGACGCGCCGACACCAGATAGCGTCGTCGCCGTGTCCGACACCCTGCTCCTGGTCCTCGATCTTGCCGGAATCGCGGTCTTCGCCGCCGACCGGTGCGCTGGTCGGCGTACGCAAGGAGCTCGACGTGTTCGGCGTCATGGTGCTGGCGCTGATCACGGGCCTCGGCGGAGGAGTGCTGCGCGACGTGCTGATCGGCGCGGTGCCACCCGCAGCGCTCGACGACTGGCGCTATCTCGTCGTGCCGTCAGCGACCGCGCTGGTGGTGTTCGTGTTCCACCCGACGTTCGGCCGCATGGAGAAGCAGATCATGGTGCTCGACGCGATCGGCCTGTCGCTGTTCTGCGTCACCGGTGCGGTCAAGGCCGACGAGGCCGGACTCGGCATCCTCGCTGCTTCGGCGCTCGGCCTGCTCACCGGCGTCGGCGGCGGCATGATGCGCGACGTCGCGGCCGGCCGCGTACCGGTCATCTTCCGAGGCGAGCTCTACGCGACGCCGGCCTTCGCGGGGCGCTCATCGCGACGCTCGTGCATGCCCACGGCTACACCGATGGTGGTACGGCTTGGCGTTCGCCGTGTGCCTGGTCTGGCGGCTCCTCGCGCTGAAGCGTGGCTGGACCGCCCCGCTCCCGCCGGGCGTCGACCACGCCTGACCATGCTGGTTGCGTCAGTGCTTGCGGGGGAGGACCAACTCGAACTCGGCGTCGTGGTTGCCGAATCGGTGGTTCGTGATCGAGATCGCCTGCTCCTGGAGGAACGGCAGCGCCTCGACCCGGCCCGACAGGGTCACCGGTCCGCGTAGATCGCGACGTCCGGATCGCCGTCGACTGCGACGGCGATCTCCTTGGCGCCCGTGCCGATGAGTCGTATGCGTGCCGGCCGGGTCGCGGCGACGTACGCCAGCCAGTCGTCGTGCGCCTCGATCCGCGCCTTGGGCCGAGGCCGTCGGGCAGTGGGTGCGCGAGCTGACGGCGACCGGGGCGCCCGTACGGGCTGCGGCCAGCAGCACGCGGATGAGCTCGAACAGGAAGTTGCCGTCGAAGCGGATCGTCACCGGAACGGGGACGTAGCGGAACACATTGCGCTCGACGCCGAGCCCGGAGACGTCCTTCAGCACGCCGTACTCGCGGGTCCACGCGATCTCGTCCGATCCCGCAGCGGCGAACAGCTCGCGGTGCTCGGCGGCGTGACGTGTGGCCTGGCGGCGTCGAGGATTCGCGCGACGGCTCGGCCAGCTCCGGCGCCTCGGTGACCCGCAGCGGGCGTGGACGCCAGGTGCCGAGGTGTGTGAGGTAGTTGGGGCCGCCGGCCTTGGCGGTCGTGCCGACCGACGAGCGCTTCCAGCCACCGAACGGCTGACGCTGGACGATGGCGCCGGTGGTGCCGCGGTTGACGTAGAGGTTGCCGGCCTGGACCTCGTCGATCCAGGTGTTGACCTCGTTCGCGTCGAGCGAGTGGATGCCGGCGGTCAGCCCGTAGTCGGTGGCGTTCTGCCACTCGATGGCCTGCGCGCAGCGACTTGGCGTGCATGATGCCGAGGATCGGGCCGAAGTACTCGGTCGCGTGGAACGCGCTGCCTGGGCGTACGCCCGTACGGACGCCCGGCGACCACACGCGCGCGTCGGAGCCGTGCTGGCGCGGCGCGAGCAGCCAGCTCTCGCCGTCGCCGAGCGTCGTCAGGCCTTCGGCGAGCTTGCCGAGCGGCGGCTCGATGATCGGCCCCATCGTGACCTCGGGGTCGTTGGGAAACCCGACCTTGAGGGACGAGACCGCATCGACGAGCTGGCGCTCGAAGCGCTCGGACTCGCCGACCGAGCCGACCAGGATCACCAGGCTGGCGGCGGAGCACTTCTGGCCGGCGTGGCCGAACGCGCTCTTGACGACATCGGCGACCGCGAGGTCGATGTCGGCGCTGGGCGTCACGATGATGGCGTTCTTGCCGCTGGTCTCGGCGAGCAGCGGGCAGATCGGGCCGCCACGAGCGGAACAGCTTGGCGGTCTCCCACCCGCCGGTCAGGATGACCCGATCGACGTCGGAGTGCGAGATGAGCGCCTTGCTGAGCGGTCCCTCGTCGATCGTGACGAAGCGCAGCACGTCACGGGGAACGCCGGCCTGCCAGAGGGCCTCGACCATGACGGCCGCGCACCTGCGGGTCTGCGGCGCTGCCTTGATGATGACGCCGCTGCCGACGGCGAGCGCGGCCAGCACCGACCCGGCGGGGATCGCCACCGGGAAGTTCCACGGGGGAGTGACGACGGTCAGGTTGTCGGGCACGAACTCGGCGCCGTCGACGGCATCGAGGCGGCGGGCCGACTCGGCGTAGTAGTTGGCGAAGTCGATCGCTTCGCTGACCTCGACATCGGCCTCGGCGATCGTCTTGCCGGCCTCGGCGGCCATGACCGAGATGAGGTCGCCGCGGCGGGCGCCGAGGGCGCTGCCGGCCTCGTGGAGGATCCACGCGCGTACCTCGGAGCCGCGCGCCTGCCATGCCTTGGCCGCCACGCGGGTGTCCTGGATGACGCTCTCGAGACTCGCCGGTCCGGGGATCTTGTTGGAACGGACGGTCTCGGCGCCGAGCTGGGTGTAGGCCGAACGAGCCAGCGCGAGGCGACCCCACTCGCGGTTGCCGGCGGTCGACGGGATCGGTGTCGGGCGTGTTGGCGAATGCTCCGGAGTGCACCGGCGCGACTCTCGGTCAGCCGGTTCTGGGTGCGATGGGGCTGCGGAACCGTGTCGTCGAGCGCGTCGACCGAGGCGAAGAACCGCCGGATCTCGCGGGCCAACAGCTCGGGCTCGTCGGCGATCTCGAACGCGGCCGACATGAAGTTGTCGCTGCTGGCGTTCTCCTCGAGACGTCGGACGAGATAGGAGATCGCGACGTCGAACTCCGACGGCTGCACGACGGGCGTGTAGAGCAGCAGCTGGCCGATGTCGCCGCGCACCGCGTCGGTCGGGCCGCTGTCCATGCCGAGGAGCATCTCGAACTCGACCGCGTCGCGTACGCCACGATCACCGGCGAGCAGCCAGGCGTACGCGATGTCGAACAGGTTCTGGCCTGCGACACCGATGCGTACGGCGTCGACCCGCTCGGGCGTCATGGCCCAGTCGAGCACCCGCTTGTAGTTGGTGTCGGTCTCCTGCTTGGTCGACCAGGTCGCCAGCGGCCAGCCGTGGATGGCGGCGTCGACCCGTTCCATGGCCAGGTTGGCGCCCTTGACGACACGCACCTTGATCGGCGCCCCGCCGCGGGCGCGCCGCTCGGCCGCCCACTCCTGCAGCTTCTGCATGGCCGCGAGGGCGTCGGGGAGGTATGCCTGCAGGACGATGCCGGCCTCGAGGTCGGGGAACGACTCGAGGATCGTGTTGAACACGGCAACCGTCAGGTCGAGGTCGTGGTACTCCTCCATGTCGAGGTTGATGAAGGTCGGCTCGCCGGTCGAGGCGCGTTCGTACAGCGGGGTGAGCTGCTTGACGACGCGGGCGACGGACTCGTCGAACGCCCACATCGACAGCTGGCTGGCGACCGAGGAGACCTTGACCGAGACGTAGTCGACGTCGTCGCGCTCGAGCAGCTCCATCGTGCCGTCACGGCGGCGCGCCGCCTCGCCCTCGCCGAGCACGGCCTCGCCGAGCAGGTTGAGGTTGAGCCGGTCGCCGCCGGCGCGCAGTCGCTTGATCGTGCGGCCGAGCTGCTGGGGACGGGCATCGACGACGAGGTGACCGACCATGCGGCGCAGGGTGCGCCGGGCGATCGAGACGACGAGCCCGGGGAACAGGACAGCCATGACGGCACCGAGCTTGAGCAGCATGCGCTGAGACGCACGGCAGGAACCTCGGCGTGTGCAGGGCGAGTGTACGCAGGTTGCGGGCGGCGACGCGGGGGTCGTCGGGGCGTACGACCCGGTCGACGAACCCGATCGTGAACTCGAGTCCGTGTGGGTCCTTGAGCAGATGTCGCCAGGCGTTCGGCGGACGGGTCGGCACGGCGGGCGGAGCTGCGCTCGGGATCGATCCAGGTGCGCACGAGCTCAACGCTGCGCTCGGCAAGAGTCAGTTCGGTCATCTCGAGGCCAAGGTTAGTGCCACAGCGGCTCGAAGTTCACGCGGTGGCTGTTCTCGACGGCGTGCGTATCGCCCAGGCGACGGCAGAACCGGCCAATCCGGCTATCAGTGGGACCAGGAACCCCGCTGATGCGCCGTGATTGTCGATGACCCAGCCCGCGACAGCGGCGCCCGGCGCGACTCCGACGGCAGCTCCGGTCGTCATCCAGGTCAGCGCTTCGGTCAGGCGTGACGACGGCACATTGGCCTCGATCAGGTTCACGACTGCGATCAGGGTCGGCGAGATCATGAACCCGGCCAGGAACATCCCCACGGCGACCAGCGGTATGCCTGACAGGAAGATCAGCGGCACGAACAGCAGGGACAGCGCGAGCATGGAGCCGCGGAAGAGGCGCAACGGCTCGACCGACTGCGGGAGCGCTCCGACGACGATCCCGGCAATCAGGCTGCCGGTGGCCCAGATCGCGATCACGAGTCCGGCTGCACCCCGGTTGCCCTCCTCGGTGCAGAACGCCACCACGATGACCTCGGCCGAGCCGAACAGCATGCCGAGGCCGATCGATGCCGCGACGATGCGGGCCGAGCAGACCCCAGCCGATCGGCGGGCGGACGCCGTCGGTGTGGTCGATGGTGGGTGGCTCCGTGCGCCTTTGCGCGGCGAGCGCCCACGAGCCGAGGGTCGCGGCTGCGGCGGCGCAGACCAGGCCGGCCATGTCCGAGACCTGCAGGGTCAGGAACGTGACGAGCACGGGTCCGACCATGAACACGACCTCGTCGAAGACCGCCTCGATCGAGAACGCGGTGTTGAGCTGGCTGCGGTCGGCGACGGCATGGGTCCACCGGGCGCGCGCCATGCTCCCGGTCTGGGGCGTGGCCAGCCCGGCAAGCGCAACACACAGGTGTGGCAGGGGAGTCGCCCACTCGTCGTCGATCGCGACCAGCGTGAGCGCCATGCCGATCGCGTATGCCGCGCCGGCGACCCAGAGGACCTTGGCCTGGCCCACACGGTCGGTGAGCCGGCCCTGCGTCGGCCCGAATGCCGCAGCCGCCAGGACGTACGCCGCCGCCATGACGCCGGCTCGCCCGTAGGAGCCGCTGCGCTCGGAGACCAGCAGGACGATGCCGAAGCCGGCCATCGACAGCGGCAGCCGCGAGACGAGGGCGGTGAAGGAGAACAGCGCAGCACCAGGTCGTGACAGCACGTCCCGATACGTCGTGAGCATCCGAAGCCTCCCAGCATGCCGACCCTATCTGCGCTGGTGGGATGATGAGCACATGGATCCCCGCCCATTCGACGCGCTCCTGCTCGTGTCGTTCGGCGGGCCGGAACATCCCGACGACGTGGTCCCCTTCCTCGAGAACGTCACGGCCGGCCGCGGCATCCCGCGCGAGCGACTTGAAGAGGTCGGCCAGCACTACTTCCTGTTCGGCGGGAAGTCGCCGATCAACGAGCTCAATCTGGAGCTGCTCGAGGCGCTGCGCAAGGACTTCGCCGAGCAGCGGTGTCGACCTGCCGATCTACTGGGGCAATCGCAACTGGGACCCCTATCTGCGCGACGCGGCTCGCCAGATGGCAGCCGACGGCGTCACGCATGCGGCGTGCTTCGTCACGAGCGCCTATTCGTCCTACTCCGGCTGCCGGCAGTATCGCGAGGACCTCTTCGACGCGGCCAGCGGGCTCGACATCAAGCTCAGCCGGCTGCGGCACTACTTCAACCACCCTGGCTTCGTCGGACCCTTCATCGAGGCGACCTCGGAGGGCCTCGCCGGCGCGCCCGACGGCACGCACGTCGTCTTCGTGACCCACTCGATCCCCGAGTCGATGAACGCTGCCAGCGGCGGTCCCGGCCGGGAGGTGTACGTCCGCCAGCACGAGCAGGTCGCCAGGCTCGTGGCCGAGGGTGCCGGAGCCCAGCGCTGGTCACTGGCCTACTGCTCGCGCTCCGGATCGCCGCACATGCCGTGGCTCGAGCCCGACATCAATGACCACCTCCGTGAGCTGCACGAGTCCGGCATCTCGTCGGTCGTCGTCGTGCCGATCGGCTTCGTCTCCGACCACATGGAGGTCATCTACGACCTCGACACCGAGGCCAAGGCGACCGCCAAGGAGCTCGGCATGGCGTACGACCGGGTCGACACCCCCGGCACGCACCCCGACTTCGTCGCCATGGTGCGCGACCTGCTGCTCGAGCGAGCGGCGATCGAGCGCGGTGAGCAGGTCGAGCGCTGCTCACTGGGTGACCTCGGGCCCGTCGCACGACGTGTGCCCGGCCGACTGCTGCCTCAACCCGCGCTCGGCCCTGCCGACGATCGCCTGAAGGAACCACATGACCGAGCAACTTCTGACACTCGCGCGCGGCGTCGGCCGCGAGGCGGCGGAATTCGTCGCCGGCCGGCGACCTCAGGACGGGTCGACGTCGCGTCGACCAAGTCGAGCCCGACCGATGTGGTCACCGAGATCGACGAGGCGTCCGAGCGGCTGATCCGCGAGCGCATCTTCGCAGCTCGTCCCGATGACGGATTCGTCGGCGAGGAGGGCGACGACCTCGCCGGCACGACCGGTGTCGACTGGGTCGTCGACCCGATCGACGGCACGGTCAACTTCGTCTACGGCATCCCGACGTACGCGGTCTCGATCGCAGCACGCCAGCACGGCGAGGTGGTTGCCGGCTACGTGATCAACATCGCGTCGGGCGCCGAGTGGGGAGCGGTCCGGGGGGCCGGCGCCTGGCGCTACGACGGCGACGACCGCCGGATGCTGGCAGCGCCGCGGCCGGAGTCGGTCGCCCACGCGCTGGTCGCGACCGGGTTCAACTACCTGCCCGAGATCCGCACGGCAGCAGGCAGCGGCGATGGCGACGTTCCTCCCGCAGGTACGTGACATCCGTCGCATCGGTTCGGCCGCGCTTGATCTGTGCGCGCTGGCCGAGGGGCACTACGACGCGTACGTCGAGCAGGGCCTCAAGGCCTGGGACCTCGCCGCAGGCGGCCTGATCGCGGCGAATCGGGACTTGTCCTGAGTGGCCTCGACGGCGGCCCGGATGAGCGTATCGTCATGGCGGCACATCCTGCAATTGCTGAGGAATATTTCGCCCTCGTACGTGCTTGTGGGTTCTGACAGTCGGATTACATCTGGGGCGTGTGGCACAATCGCGCCGGTTGTTCCGCACAAATGGAGATTTGATGGCTACCGATTACGACGCACCGCGCAAGACCGAAGAAGAGCAGTCCGAGGACAGCATCGAGGAGCTCAAGGCGCGTCGCCACGAGAAGAACTCCGGCAAGGTCGACGAGGACGAGACCGAGGCTGCCGAGAACTTCGAGCTGCCCGGAGCCGACCTCTCACATGAAGAGCTGGCGGTCCAGGTCGTACCCAAGCAGCTCGACGAGTTCACCTGCTCGTCCTGCTTCCTGGTGCACCACCGCAGTCAGCTGGCGTCCGAGAAGAAGGGCGTCATCATCTGCCGCGATTGCGCCTACTGACCTTCTTCTTCTGTGCCGAACGTATCGGGAGCCGGTTCCGCGAGGACCGGCTCCTTTCCGTTTTTCTGGGCCGAGTTCTCGAGGGGTTTCATGCCGGGCGGCAGGTGCCCGGTCGACTTGACCCAGTAGGTCGCGGTGCCGCGGCGTACGGCGACCTTGACGAGCTCGATGATCGCGCCGCCGATGACGGCCCAGGCGACGGCTTCACCGGTCGTGACGTCGGGGTGGCGGCCGCTGCTGGGCGGCTTCTTGCCGGTGACCGCGCGCCAGGCGAGCACCGACGCTCGCTGGGCCAGCAGGCCCGCGACGATCGACGAGCCGCGGTCCATGAGCCGCCACGCACTCTTGCCGGGCGCCTTGGTCTTGGGAGTCGTGGCAGCCTCGGCCAGGAGCTTGTCGGCGTGCTTAGCCTTCTTCTTCGCCACGGGGTGCGTCTCCGTTCGGGTCGAGCGCCGGTGTCGCCGGCGCATTCTCAGTGTGACCCAGAGCAGCGGCGAGCGCGTCCGGGCGGCGGCTCGAGACGAGCCAGTAGGGCGTCGGATCGCTGTCGTCCGTGATCGGGACGAGCACACCGCGATCGATGTAGGGCCGGGTGACGAGGTAGCCGCGGGCGTCGGCGCCCGTGCCGAGCTTGAGGCGGTAGTCGGCGCGGTGCAGCGGCTCCGCTGCGCCGACGTGGCCGCGGTCGATCGACGCGCGACCGACCCGGAGGGTCTCGGCGTCGACCGTGACCAGCAGTGACCCGTAGCGCCACACCAGGAAGAGCCCGGCGCCGCCGACGACAAGGGTGGCGATGATCGCGATCGGCCAGTTCGTCGCGACGAGCATGATCCAGCCCCATGCCGCGCCGAACGCCAGAGCGGCCAACCACCAGGAGATAGGTGCGGTCAGGCGTTCGCTGTACGTCGTCACGGTCCAACCTTGCCTCATGCCGGCCGACGGCCGGACGCAGGTAGGGTCGCTGCCATGTTCGAGGTCACCGTCACACGGCTCGATGCGGGAGTTCCGCTCCCGACGTACGCACACCCCGGCGACGCCGGCGCCGACCTCGTGACGACCGTCGATGTGACCTGGCACCGGGGGAGCGCGTGCTCGTCCCGACCGGCATCGCGGTCGCGCTGCCCGACGGTTTGGCTGCGTTCGTGCACCCGCGCTCAGGTCTGGCCCTGCGGCACGGTCTCTCGATCGTCAACACGCCCGGCACGATCGATGCGGGCTACCGCGGAGAGATCAAGGTCCTGCTGGTCAACCACGACCCGCACGAGTCGATCCAGCTGACGCGCGGCGACCGGGTCGCCCAGCTCGTGATCCAACGGGTCGAGCACGTCACGTTCGCCGAGGTCGAGTCGCTTCCCGACTCGGTGCGTGGCGCCGGGGGCTACGGTTCAACCGGTGGTCACGCGACCGCCGATACTCACGGGGAGAGAAGCTGATGGCGCGCCGGCGCAAGAAGGAACAGCCCGAGGAGGACGTCGTCCCGGTCGACGTCCAAGCCCGACGTACGCGCCAACGGCCCCTGGGACTCTCGGAGAAGTCGGCCGAGGATGACCCGTCGTATCTCGACCTGGGACCCCTGCTCGTGCGCGCCCGCGACGAGTTCTCGATCCAGCTCCCGGCTGAGGGTGAGGACGGGCAGATCGGCTCTGTCGGTCCTCGTCAAGGACGACTCCGCCCTCGAGCTCCGCGCCTTCGCCGCGACCCGATCGGGCGGACTGTGGGACGAGGTGCGTGACGACCTCATCCTCGAGGTGGCCCGTCTCGACGGCACCAGCGAGCAGGTCACCGGCCCCTTCGGCGAGGAGCTCCTCGTCCGTGTGCCCGTCGAGCTGCCCGACGGCGAGGAAGGATTCCAGCCCAGCCGGATCGTCGGGGTCGAGGGTCCGCGTTGGCTGCTCCGGGCCACGTTCCTCGGCGAAGCGGCCTCAACCCGAGCGACGATGACGTGCTCATGCAGGCTTTCCGAGACGTCATCGTCGTACGCGGTGACGAGGCGCGCATCGCCCGCGAACCACTGTTGCTGACCCTGCCCGACAACGCCGTCGTGGCCCCGGACGAGGACTAGAATTCAAGGCATGGGACGCATCAGCAGGACCCTCGAACGACTCTCGACCGAGAACATCGAGGCCGAAGAGCTCCAGAACGACGCCGCCAAGGCCGGCTGCAAGCTCATCGCGTCCCAGGCCGACCGGGCCGTCGTCACGATCCATGGCGTCCTGCGGTCCGTCACGCTGCGTCCGGTTGACGGCGTCACGGCGCTCGAGGCTGAGCTCTACGACGGATCCGACTGCGTCACGCTGATCTGGCTCGGCCGTCGCAAGATCGAGGGCGTCGCCGCCGGCCGCCAGCTCAAGGCATACGGCCGCATCGGCATGCGCAACGGTGACCGCGTGATCTACAACCCGCGTTACGAACTCGAGGCATGACGTCCGAGGAGCTCAACCCGGCACTGACGCGTACGAGACAGTCGAGCAGCTCGTCCGCGGCCAGCTGGCCAAGGCGCTCGGTGGTCGCCGCGGCATCGTCGAGAGCGCCGTCCCCACCGCCCTGTTCACGATCTCGTGGATCGTCACCCACGACCTGAAGCTCTCGCTGATCGTCAGCGTCGTCGCGACGGTTGCGCTGTTGCTGGTCCGCATCGTGCAGCGCTCGACGTCCAGTTCGTCCTCAACTCGCTGTTCGGCATCGGCATCGCGGCACTGTTCGCGTCGCGTTCCGGCGAGGCGCGCGACGTCTTCCTGCCCGGCATCCTCTACAACGGCGGCTACGCGATCGCCTTCATCCTGTCGATCGTGGTGGGCTGGCCGCTGCTCGGATTCATGATCGGCAGCGTCACCGGCGACCCCACGGCGTGGCACGAGGACCGGCCGCTCGTGAAGCTGTGCTCGCAGCTCACCTGGCTGATGGCAGCGCCGTGCATCCTGCGCGTCGTGGTGCAGTACCCGCTGTGGGCGACGGACCACGTCGCTCTTCTCGGCACGGCCAAGATCGCGCTGGGCTGGCCGCTGCAGCTCGCCTCGTTCGCTGCGATGGCCTGGCTGCTCGGGCGCAACCGCACCCCGATCGAGTCCGACCAGCCCTGAGTCGTCAAGGGCGACAAGCCTGGCGCCCTTGCCGCAGCGGTCGCTCAGTGCTTGGGGGAGAGGAGCTCGCCGAGGTGGTCCTCGGCATCTTCCGGTGTGACGAACAGCAGCTCGTCGCCGGACTCGAGCGAACGATCGGCGTCGGGCGTCTGGATCGCGTTGTCGCGCAGGATCGCCACCAGGATGACGTCGTCGGGCCACGGCACCTCGCTGACCCGCTTGCCGACGAACGGGGAGTCCTCCGGCATCGTGAGCTCGACCAGGTTGGTGTTGCTCTGCCGGAACGTGAACAGGCGCACCAGGTCGCCGACCGTGACGGCCTCCTCGACCAGCGCCGACATGATGCGCGGCGTGGACACCGAGACGTCGACGCCCCAGGACTCGCTGAACAGCCACTCGTTGCTGGGTGGTTGACGCGGCCGACCGTGCGCGGCACGGCGAACTCGGTCTTGGCCAGCAGGGAGATGACCAGGTTGGCCTTGTCGTCACCGGTCGAGGCGATCACGACGTCGCATGACTCGAGCTGCGCCTCTTCGAGCGAGGACAGCTCGCACGCGTCGGCCAGCAGCCATTGCGCCTCGGGCACGGCGTCGGCGCGGATCGAGACGGGCGACTTGTCGATCAGCAGGACCGAGTGCCCGTTGTCGATGAGCTCCTGGGCCACCGAACGGCCCACGGCGCCTGCTCCGGCGATCACGACGCGCATCAGTCCTCCTCCGGTCCGGCCTCGAGCGCGGCAAGCGCGACGCTGGTGTGGTCCTCGCGCATGAACAGGCTCAAGTAGTCGCCCTCCTGGATGACCGTGTCGGGCGTCGCGATGACGCCGGTGCCGAGACGCCGGAGGAACGCGACGCGTACGCCGGCAGCCTCCTCGAGCTCGGCGATCCGCCGGCTGATCCACTTGATCGGCGCGTAGACCTGGTCGAGTCGGACCTCGCCGGTCTGGTCGCGCCAGGCGGGCTCGGTGCCGGCGGGGACGAGGCGACGCAGCACCTGGTCGGCGGCCCAGGGGACCGTGGCGACCGTGGGTACGCCGAGGCGTTCGTAGACCTCGGCTCGGCCCGGGTCATAGATGCGGGCGACGACGTTCTCGACCTTGAACTGCTCGCGGGCGACTCGCGCGGAGATGATGTTGGAGTTGTCGCCGCTGGAGACCGCGGCGAAGGCGTCGGCGCGCTCGATGCCGGCCTTGATCATGACGTCGCGGTCGAAGCCCATGCCGGTGACCGTGATCCCGCTGAAGCCGGGCCCGAGCCGGCGAAAGGCGTCCGGGTTGGTGTCGATGACGGCGGTGGTGTGGCCGCGTTCCTCGAGGCTGCGAGTGAGGGTCGAACCGACTCGGCCGCAGCCCATGATCACGATGTGCACGCAGGCGACGCTACACCGCGGCGGGACGGCTCGCGCAAGGACTGTGTGTGAGGTCTAGCATCATCTCTCGTGGGTATCACCGAGGTCGCCAAGCGCGCGCTGGTCGGACGCAAGCTCCGCAGCACGCAGCTCGGCGAGACGCTTCTCCCCAAGCGCATTGCGCTGCCGGTCTTCGCGAGCGATCCGCTGTCCTCGGTGGCGTACTCCCCGGACGAGATCTTCCTGACGCTGTCGCTCGCCGGCGTGGGCGCCTACACGTACTCGTGGAAGATCGGCTTGATCATCGCCTTCGTCATGTTGGCGGTGGTGGCGTCCTACCGCCAGAACGTGCAGGCCTACCAAAGTGGTGGCGGTGACTACGAGGTCGCCACCGTCAACCTTGGAGCCAACGCCGGGCTCGGCGTCGCCAGCGCCCTTTGGGTCGACTACGTCCTCACGGTCGCGGTGTCGATCTCGTCGGCCGCCCAGTACCTCGCGAGCGCGGTCTCGGTCTTCCAAGGGCACGAGGTCGCCGTCGCGGTGGCGGGCGTGGTCCTGCTGTCGGCGGTCAACCTTCGTGGCGCCAAGGAGTCCGGCACCGCCTTCGCGATCCCGACGTATGTCTTCATCGTCTCGATGCTCGGCATGGTCGCGTGGGGGTTCATTCGCGAGTTCCTCGGGGACGGCCTGCCGGACGCCGCGACCGCGGACTTCAAGATCCTGCCGGAGGACCCGTTCATGTCGGGTCTGGGTGGACTGGCATTCGCCTTCCTGCTCCTGCGGGCGTTCGCCTCCGGCTGTGCGACCTTGACCGGCGTCGAGGCCATCGCCAACGGAGTCCCCGCCTTCCGAAAGCCCAAGGGCAAGAACGCTGCGACGACACTCTTGATCCTCGGGGCAGTTGCTACGACGCTCGCGCTCTCGATCGTCATGCTCGCCAACATCGTCAATGTCCGCGTCGCCGAGGATCCGCAGGAACAGCTCCTGCGACCGGACGGCAGCCCGGTCGGCCACGACTATCACCAGGACCCGATCGTCGGCCAGCTGGCGAAGGTGATCTTCGACCACTTCCCGCCCGGCTTCCTCATCGTCACGATCGCAACCGGGCTCATCCTGCTCCTGGCGGCCAACACGGCGTTCAACGGCTTCCCGGTCCTGGGCTCGATCCTCGCGAGGGACGGCTACATGCCTCGCCAGCTCGACACCCGGGGCGATCGGCTGGCGTTCAGCAACGGCATCGTCATGCTGGCCTTCTTCGCGATCGCGCTGATCATCGCGTTCGACGCCCAAGTGACCCGGCTCATCCAGCTCTACATCGTCGGGGTGTTCGTCTCGTTCACGCTGAGTCAGACCGGCATGGTGCGGCACTGGACACGGCTGCTCAGGGACACGACCGACCGCTCGAAGCGACTGCAGTACAACCGCAGTCGGGCCATCAACGGATTCGGCCTCATGGTGACCGGCACGGTGCTGATTGTCGTCCTGATCACCAAGTTCACGCACGGTGCGTGGATCGCGATCCTGGGGATGGTCATCGTCTTCTTGCTGATGAAGGCGATCCGCGGGCACTACGACCGGGTCTCTGCTGAGCTCGAGATCGACGACTCCGACGTCACGCTGCCGTCGCGCGTCCACGCGATCGTTCTGGTGAGCAAGCTCCACAAGCCGACGATGCGCGCCCTCGCGTACGCCCGGGTCTCGCGCCCCAACTCGCTCGAGGCGCTGACGGTCGAGTTCGACCCGGCGCACACCGCCGCGTTGATGAAGCAGTGGGAGGACCTGGAGATCCCGGTCCCGCTCAAGGTCGTCAACTCGCCCTATCGCGAGCTCGTACGACCCGTGATCCGCTACGTCAAGGAGCTCCGCAAGTCGAGCCCCCGCGACATCATCACGGTCTACATCCCTGAGTACGTCGTGGGCCGTTGGTGGGAGCAGCTCCTGCACAACCAGACCGCGCTTGCGGCTCAAGGGCCGGCTGCTGTTCATGCCGGGCGTCATGGTCACGAGCGTGCCCTACCAGCTCAGCTCGGCCAGGCCGCGCCAAGCAGCGGCTCGGCCGCAGTCGCCCAGCGCCCGGTGACGTCCGCCGCGGCTTCCGGGACTAGGCGTGACCGACCCGATCGTCGACGTCGGACCGATCGCGCACGGCGGCCACTGCGTCGCCCGTCTCGACGGCCAGGTCGTGTTCGTACGCCACACGCTGCCCGGCGAGCGCGTACGCATCCACATCACCGAGCGATCCAAGACGTTCCTGCGCGCCGATGCCGTCGAGGTGATCGAGGCGGCGCCGGGCCGGGTCGAGGCACCGTGCCCGTACGCGGGTCCCGGCCAGTGCGGCGGCTGCGACTTCCAGCACGTCGATCCCGCGAGTCAGCGAGAGCTGCTCGGCGAGGTCGTACGCGAGCAGCTGCGCCGCCTGGCCGGCATCACGTGGGACGGCGAGGTCGAAGCCGTCGAGCCCGAGGCGTTCGACTGGCGTACGCGGATGCAGTTCGCCGTCGACGACGAGGGCCGGCCCGGACTGCGCAAGCACCGGTCGCACGAGATCGTCCCGGTGGATCGCTGCCTCATCGCCCATCCCGACCTGCCCGACGTGCTCGGCCGTCGGTGGGATGCGGAGTCGGTCGAGGCGATCGTCTCGTCGACCGGCGACAAGCTCCTGGTCACCGACGCGTCGATCCCCGACGAGGTCGAGGCGGCCGTCGACGGTGTGGTCGCGGTCGACGGCACGACTCGCGGAGGACGTGGCGCGGTCACCGAGCGGGTGCTCGCCGCGGACTTCCGGGTCTCCGGCTCCGGCTTCTGGCAGGTGCACCCCGATGCCGCCGCGACGCTGGTCGAGGCGGTCATCGAGGGCGCCCAGGTGGCCGATGGCGACACCGTGCTCGACCTCTATGCCGGTGTCGGCCTGTTCACGACCTTCCTCGCCGACGAGGCGGGGGAGGACGGCACGGTCCTCAGCGTCGAGTCGGACCGCAGTGCGTCCCGCGACGCGCGCCGCAACCTGCACGACTTCCCGCAGGTCAGGCTGGTCGGAGCATCTGTCGAGCGAGCGCTGCGCGACGGCTCGCTGGGCGAATCGGCCGACGTCGTGGTGCTCGACCCGCCGCGCACCGGTGCCAAGAAGGCCGTCGCCGGAATCGTCGACCTCGCGCCCCGGCGCATCGTCTACGTCGCCTGCGATCCGGCCGCCCTCGCCCGCGACCTGGCTTCGTTCGCGAGCCGGGGCTACGCCCTCGAAGGTCTGCGTGCGTTCGCGCTGTTCCCCATGACTCATCACGTCGAATGTGTGGCGGTGCTTGTGCGGGAGTGACCGCCACGCCACAGTGAGGCCATGCGCTTCGCAGACCCGCAAGCCTGTCCAGACTGCCGGGGCGCCATCGCCGGCGAGCCGGCGTGCCCGCACTGCGGCCTCGATCTGACGTCGGCGGAGGTCCGCCAGCTCTGGCAGACGCTCCTGCAGGCCGACGAGCTCCTGGCCCGCGCGACTGTCAAGCGCAACCGAACGGTGCTGGCACCCCAGCCAACTACGCAACCGCCAGCGCAGGCGGCACCGGCACAGCCTGGCCCGCACAGCCTGATCCGTTCGCCGCGCCGCGGCCACCTCAGGCGCCACCGACCATGCCGGCCGGCCCACCGCCACCGCCGAACGGCCCGATCGGCACGTTCATGCCGCCGGCGCAGCCCGCTCCGCCCAAGGAGCGACGCTGGTCCGTCGGCACGATCCTGCTGACGCTCGGCGCGTTCGGACTCATCGTCGCCGGGTTCATCTTCGTCACGCGATCATGGGGCGACCTGGGCCTCGTCGGGCGGACGCTCGTGCTGATCGGTGTGACCGCTGTGTTCGCGGCCCTGGGCGTCTGGGTGACCCGGCGACCGCTGCGGGCATCGGCCGAGGCCGTGTGGACGGTCGTCCTCGCGCTGTTGACGCTCGACTTCTTCGCGGCCCGGCACGAAGGGATGCTCGGCCTCGACGGCATGAGTGTCGCGTGGGCATGGGTCGTCGTGGGGCATCGCTCTGGTCGCCCTGGGCATTCTGCATCGCACTGTGGGCGCGCAAGCCCATCGGCGCTGACCTGGTCTCGCCGGCGCTCGCCGGCGGCATCGGCATCGCGATGGCCGGCATCGGAGCCGCCGCAGTCGGCGACGACTGGGACCTGGCCTGGCGCTCGATCCTGGCGCTGGTCGTCGCCGGAGTGCTCGCCCTGGCCACGCGCCCGGCCAAGCTCCGGCCGCTGACGATCACGGCGCGCGTCGTGGTCGCCGCGTTCTTCGCCTGGTCCTACGTCGTGGCGGCGATCGACCTGTTCGACCACCCGAGCCTCGAGCGAGCTGGTCCAGGACGGGCACGGTCTGCCGATGGTCCTGATGGCGGTGGCCGCGGTCGCGATCGCGTGGATCGTCGCGCCCGCTACGCATCTGGGCCGTTGCGCTCGCCGTCTTCGCCGTGTGCGCCCTGATCGGCACCCCGTCGGCGGACGCGTGGCAGCCGGAAGGCGCATGGCTTGCCGCCGCCGGCCTCGCCGCAGGCTTGGCGATCGCTGCTTCGCGTGGCACGAGTGACTGGATCAGGGGAGTGCGTGCGGGTGCGGCACCCGTCATCGTCGGCCTCGTGCTGCTCCACGTCGGGCTGCTGGTCGACGTCTTCGACGCCGTCGCCGGCGCGATTCGACAACTCCTGGTCAGGCGGCGTGGGACGCACGGGTCGACGGCGGATGGTCCGACGACACTGCGCCATGGGTGGTCGTACCGCTCGTGCTCGGCCCTCCTGTTGGTCGCGTGGTTCGTCCCGCGCTGGCCCGAGCTCAACGCCGTCCGCAAGCACGCGCCGTCCGCGGTGGTCGTCGCGGCCGGCCTCGGGAGCTCTCGACGCCGTGGTGGCCGCCCGGCTGCCGCTGTGGGCCGCCGTCGCCGCCCTCCTCGCTCGTGGCTGCAGCCCTGCTTGCGGCGCACCTTCGTGACCTGGCCGCTGCTCGCGGCGCCGACCGCTGCGGTGCTGGTCGGCTTTCGCCGCCGCGCTGGCGGCGTCGCACCAAGGCGTCTCGGTCGCGGCATGGATCGCCGGCGCGCTCATCCTCGCCGGACTGGCCTGGGCCAAGGGTGTCGAGTGGCCACGCCATGCGTACGCCGTGGGTGGCGTCGGCCTGCTGGTCGCGGGCCTGGTGTCCGCCGCCGACCTCCTCGACCCGCCGCACGCCGTACCGGCGCTGGTGGGTGTCGTCGCGTCGCTGGCGCTGCTGGCCGCGGCCGGCGTGCTGTGGCGCGAGCACCCCGTACGCATCGCGGTCGAGGCCGGCTCGGCCGTGGCGATGTTCGTGGCTCTCGTCGCCGAGGGTTCGACGTCCGAGGCGGCGGTCCGCTGGACGATCGTCGGTGTCGCCGTGATCGCCCTGAGCTTCGTCGTGCCGGGCCGCCAGTGGTACCTCTGGCCGGGCGGAGCGGCGCTTGCCGTGGCGTACGTCCTGCTGATCGTCGACAGCGGGTTCTCGTTCGTCGAGGCCTACACGCTTCCGCTCGGCGCCATCGCGCTGGCGGTCGGGTTCTACTTCGTACGCCGGCAGCCCGACGTCTCGACGTGGCTGCTCCTCGGACCCGGCCTGGCCCTCGCGCTGCTGCCGAGCGTGCCGCAGGCGCTGGCCGATCCGACCGAGCTGCGCGCCCTGCTGCTGGGACTCGGTGCTGTCGCCGCGCTGGCCCTGGGCATCCGCTTCGACTGGCAGGCGCCGTTCGTCTTCGGCGCGGTCATCATCACGCTGCTCGTGCTGTTCAACATCGGCCCGTATGCCAACGCGGCACCGCGGGTCGTCCTCATCGCCGCGGTCAGCGCCGTCCTGCTCGGTTTCGGAATCACGTGGGAGGACCGTGTCAGGGACGGCAGGAAGCTCGTCGGGTACGTACGATCGATGCGTTAGGAGTCGTGCATGGCCGAGTACAGAACGATCAAGCAGCTGAGGCGCGAGGCGCTGGGACACGACGCCCTGCTGTTCAGCGCGGCGTTCACCGCCGGTGCGCTGGTCTACTTCGTCGGCCGGGTGATCCGTGAGGCGGTCGCCGACGGCGGCAACAGTGACTTCTGGTCGATCAGCCTCTCCGACGACCTGATCCTCAGCGGGTTGATCGCGGGGGAGCTGTTCCTGATCTGGAACAACGGGCTGCGCCAGGGCCTGCGCGGACACAGCATCGGCAAGCACCGCGTCGGACTGGCGGTGGTCGACGTCGGTGACGGCGCACCCACCGGCGCGGCTCGGGGCATCCTGCGCGGCGTGATCATGGCGGTCCTGCTCGATCTCGCCGTCGCCGCGATCCCGATCGGCCTGCCCACGGTCTTCCGCCGCCTGACGCCCGAGAGCTGGCACTTCGGCGGCGCGGCCTACCTCGCGGTGATCGTCCTGGTGGTGCCGCTGTTCCTCTCCGGCAACCGCGGGTTCGCCGACCGCATCGCCCGCACCAAAGTCGTACGAGGCACCGGCGCGGAGGCCATGACGACGTGGGAGCCGCCAGCGGATCCTGGCTGTGCTGGACGTCGCCGGCGTGGTCGGGCTGCTCGGGGTGGCGATCAGCTACATCGCCTACTACTCACCGCTCCTGCAGTTCCCCTCGCCGTTCTGATCGCGGCCCGGAGGTGCTCGTCCTCTCGACATCATGTATCTTGATGTCAAGAGACATTCGCGCATGAGGTTAGGACAACCTGACCATGCGCTGCGCAGCGGTGCTGGGCAGGATGGAAGACGACGCGAAGGAGAATGACGATGGCCGTCGACAGCTTTGGATCGAAGGACTCCCTCTCAGTCGGGGATTCCACGTATGACTACTACCGCCTCGACGCGGTGACGGGTGACGGGCTCGACGTCTCGACCCTCCCGTTCAGCCTCAAGGTGCTCCTCGAGTCGCTGCTCCGCACCGAGGACGGCGCCGACATCACCAAGGCCGACATCGAGGCCCTGGCCGGCTGGGACGCGAACGCGGAGCCCAGCAAGGAGATCCAGTTCACGCCCGCCCGCGTGATCATGCAGGACTTCACCGGCGTCCCGTGTGTCGTCGACCTCGCCACGATGCGTGAGGCCATGGCCGACCTCGGCGGCGACGCCACCAAGATCAACCCGCTGGCTCCGGCCGAGATGGTCATCGACCACTCCGTCATCGCCGACGTCTTCGGCACGCCCGAGGCGTTCGAGCGCAACGTCGAGATCGAGTACGAGCGCAACCGCGAGCGCTACCAGTTCCTCCGTTGGGGCCAGGGCGCGTTCGACGACTTCAAGGTCGTACCTCCGGGCACCGGCATCGTGCACCAGGTCAACATCGAGAACCTCGCCCGCGTGGTGTTCACCCTGACACAGAACGGCAGCACCGTCGTCTACCCCGACTCCTGCGTCGGCACCGACTCGCACACGACGATGGTCAACGGCCTGGGCGTCGTCGGCTGGGGCGTCGGCGGCATCGAGGCCGAGGCAGCGATGCTCGGCCAGCCGATCAGCATGCTGATCCCGCGCGTCGTCGGCTTCAAGCTGTCGGGTGAGCTGCCCGAGGGCGCCACCGCGACCGACCTCGTCCTCGTCATCACCGAGCAGCTGCGCAAGCACGGCGTCGTCGGCAAGTTCGTCGAGTTCTACGGGCCCGGCGTCGCCGCCGTGCCGCTGGCCAACCGCGCCACGATCGGCAACATGAGCCCCGAGTACGGCTCCACGATCGCGGTCTTCCCGATCGACGACGAGACCACCAAGTACCTCAAGCTCACGGGCCGCAGCGACGAGCAGATCGCGCTCGTCGAGGCATACGCCAAGGCACAGGGTCTGTGGCACGACGCCGATCACGAGGCGCGCTACTCCGAGTACCTCGAGCTCGACCTCGGCGACGTCGTCCCGTCGATCGCCGGACCCAAGCGTCCCCAGGACCGCGTGTCGCTGACCGAGAGCAAGTCCTCGTTCCGCTCCGCGCTCCGCGACTACGTCGACCACGACGAGCAGCAGCTCAACGGCTATGACGAGTCCGTCGACGAGTCGTTCCCCGCGTCTGACTCGCCGACGTCGTCGCAGCACAACGGCGCCGACGAGCCGCACACTCCTCACAGCAATGGCGACGAGCGCGTGCGCAACCCGCAGAAGGTCACGCTCGAGGACGGCACGGAGTTCGAGGTCGACCATGGCGCCGTCACGATCGCCGCGATCACGTCGTGCACCAACACGTCCAACCCGTCGGTCATGATCGGCGCGGCCCTGCTGGCCAAGAAGGCCGTCGAGAAGGGCCTGCAGCGCAAGCCGTGGGTCAAGACGACGCTGGCGCCCGGGTCCAAGGTCGTCACGGACTACTACGAGAAGTCCGGTCTGACGCCCTACCTCGACAAGCTCGGCTTCAACCTCGTCGGCTACGGCTGCACGACGTGCATCGGCAACTCCGGGCCGCTGATCCCCGAGGTCAGCAAGGCCGTCAACGACGGCGATCTCGCGGTCACCGCGGTGCTCTCGGGCAACCGCAACTTCGAGGGTCGGATCAACCCCGACATCAAGATGAACTACCTCGCGTCGCCGCCGCTCGTCATCGCGTACGCGCTGGCCGGCTCGATGGACGTCGATCTCTACAACGATCCGCTGGGCCAGGACCAGGACGGCAACGACGTCTACATGAAGGACATCTGGCCGTCGCCCAAGGAGGTCGAGGACGTCATCGCGTCGTCGATCGACTCGGCCACGTTCACCAAGGAGTACGCCGACGTGTTCGCCGGCGACGAGCGCTGGCAGAACCTGCCGACGCCCGACGGTGACGTGTTCGAGTGGGATCCCAACTCGACCTACGTCCGCAAGGCGCCCTACTTCGACGGCATGGCTCTCGAGCCCTCGCCGGTCGAGGAGGTCACCGGTGCGCGCGTCCTGCTCAAGCTCGGTGACTCGGTCACGACCGATCACATCAGCCCCGCTGGCGCGATCAAGAAGGACAGCCCGGCCGGCAAGTACCTGTCGGAGCACGGCATCGAGCCGCGCGACTTCAACTCGTACGGATCGCGTCGCGGCAACCACGAGGTCATGATCCGCGGCACGTTCGCCAACATCCGCCTGCGCAACCAGATGGCGCCGGGCACCGAGGGCGGCTTCACCCGCAACCTCATCGATGGTGGCGAGGTCACGTCGGTGTTCGAGGCTTCGGAGGCCTACCAGGCGGCCGGCGTGCCGCTCGTCGTCCTGTCGGGCAAGGAGTACGGCTCGGGCTCGTCGCGTGACTGGGCCGCCAAGGGCACCGCGCTGCTGGGCGTCAAGGTCGTCATCGCCGAGTCCTACGAGCGCATCCACCGCTCCAACCTGATCGGCATGGGCGTCCTCCCGCTGCAGTACCCCGAGGGTCAGAGCGCCGAGTCGCTCGGACTGACGGGGGAGGAGACGTTCGACTTCACCGGCATCACCGAGCTCAACGAAGGCCGTACGCCCAAGACCGTCCATGTGAAGGCGGGCGACGTCGAATTCGACGCCGTGGTCCGCATCGACACGCCGGGTGAGGCCAACTACTACCGCAACGGCGGCATCATGCCGTACGTCCTGCGGAGCCTGCTCGACTGAGTGTTTTCGCAGGTCAGGGGCATCGCCGAACCGGCGGTGCCCCTGCTGTTTGTCGTGACACCAACCCGTAACCCATTTGTTGTGGCATTTGCTGGACGTGACCCCGGTCACGGTATAGGTTGTGGCAAACAACAAACGCGTCACGTGGACGAAATAATGTCGGCCCCGGCGCACTACTGGAGGAAATAGGAGGCGGTCTGTGTGAAGCGGACACGCAATCTCGTACTTGTAGGAATCATGGGTGCGAGCCTCGCGCTCAGCGCCTGTGGCGGCAGCGACGACAAGGGCAGTGGCGATGGTGACAAGGCCGGCAAGATCGGCGTCATCCTGCCCGACACCAAGTCCTCGGTTCGCTGGGAAAGCGCCGACCGTCCGGCTCTGGAGAAGGCATTCAAGGCTGCTGGCGTCAAATATGACATCCAGAACGCTGAGGGTGACGCCGACAAGATGGCCACCATCGCCGACGGCATGATCACCGATGGCGTGACGGTCCTCGCAATCGTCAACCTCGACTCCGACTCGGGTGCCGCGATCGAGGCCAAGGCCAAGAAGCAGGGCGTCAAGACGATCGACTACGACCGTCTGACGCTGGGCGGCTCGGCTGACGTCTACATCTCGTACGACAACAGCACGGTCGGAACGCTCCAGGGCGAGGGACTCAAGAAGTGCCTCGGCGACAAGGACGCGAACCTGATCTACCTCAACGGTTCGCCGACCGACAACAACGCGACGCTGTTCTCGAGCGGCGCGCACAGTGTTCTCGACAAGGAGTCGAAGTACAAGAACGTCGCTGAGCAGGCTGTCCCGGACTGGGACAACGAGAAGGCTGTCACGATCTTCGAGCAGCTCTACACGAAGGTCGACGGCAAGGTCGACGGCGTCTACGCCGCCAACGACGGCCTCGCCGGCGGTGTCATCTCGATCCTGAAGAAGAACGGCCAGAACGGAAAGGTCCCGGTCACGGGCCAGGACGCCACGGTCGAGGGTCTGCAGAACATCCTCACGGGTGATCAGTGCATGACGATCCAGAAGTCCGCAACGGGTCAGGCCGGAGCGCTCGCAGACGCTGCGATCGCGATGGTCAAGGGTGACAAGCCCAACACCACCGGAACCGTCAAGGACGGCAGCCGCGATGTCCCGTCGGTCCTTCTGGACCCCGTCGCGATCGACAAGTCGAACGTCAAGGCTGTCATCGATTCGGGCGACATGACCGCCGCCGATCTGTGCACCGGCGACTACGCCAAGCTGTGCACTGACGCTGGCATCAGCTGATTGCTGAGGGTGCGGTCCTCCGGGCAATCTCCGGGGGACCGCACCCGATGCTGTCTTCGCACCACCCCATCTCGGATCCTGCACCCCCTGGAAGGCTCACCATGAGCGAATCGTCCCCCCTCCTCGAGCTTCGAGGAGTCAACAAGAGCTTCGGTGTGGCTCACGTCCTCCATGACGTCGACCTCACGATCTATCCCGGCCAGGTCACCGCACTCGTCGGTGACAACGGCGCCGGCAAGTCCACCCTCGTCAAGGCCGTCGCGGGCATCTACCCGATCGACACCGGCGAGTACTTCTTCGACGGCAAGCCCGTCACGGTCCACGGCCCCAAAGACGCCTCGGCCCTCGGCATCGAGGTCGTCTACCAGGACCTCGCCCTGTGCGAGAACCTCGACATCGTCGAGAACATGTTCCTCGGCCGCGAGAAGAAGAACGGCGTCGTCCTCGACGAGACCACGATGGAGTCCAAGGCCCGCGAGGCACTGACCTCGCTGTCCGTCCGCACCGTCAAGTCCGTACGCCAGAGCGTCGCGAGCCTGTCAGGCGGCCAGCGGCAGACCGTCGCGATCGCCAAGTCGGTGCTGTGGAACTCGCGCGTCGTGCTCCTCGACGAGCCGACTGCCGCCCTCGGTGTCGCGCAGACCCGTCAGGTGCTCGACCTCGTACGCCGTCTCGCCGACTCCGGCGTGGGCGTGCTGCTGATCTCGCACAACCTGACCGACGTCTTCGAGGTGGCCGACCGCATCACGGCGCTCTACCTCGGTCGCGTCGCCGCCGATGTGGCCACCAAGGACGTCACGTCCCGCCAGGTCGTGGAGCTCATCACGACCGGACATTCATCTGACCTCGATGGCGCCTCGGCGCCTTCCACCACGGCCTGAGCCGGGAGACATCATGACCGACATCATCGAATCGGAGCCCGCTCCGTCCGAAGAGGCGGGCTTCGCGTCCGACCTCACGCAGTCCCACTCGCTTGGCGAGTCCGTCCAGGCCTACATCACCCGCATTCGTGGTGGCGAGATGGGCGCACTGCCGTCCATCTTCGGCCTCGTCGTGCTGTTCATCGTCTTCAACTTCGCCAACGACCGGTTCCTGTCGAACCTCAACTTCGCGAACCTGATGACCCAGTCGGGCTCGATCATCATCCTCGCGATGGCGCTCGTCCCCGTGCTGCTGCTCGGCGAGATCGACCTGTCGGCCGGCATCGCCGGCGGTGCGTCCGCGTGCGTCATGGGCGTCCTGCTCGTCGAGCACGACCAGAAGTGGTTCGTCGCGGTGCTCGCGGCACTGGTCTTCGGAGCGGCGATCGGGCTGATCATCGGCGGCCTCGTGGCGAAGCTGGGCATCCCGTCGTTCGTCGTGACGCTGGCGTTCTTCCTCGCTCTGCAAGGTGTGAACCTCTGGCTGATCGGTGAGGGCGGCTCCGTCCGCATCGACCAGGAAGTCATCAGCGGCATCGCCAACAACAACATGAGTGTGGCGGCAGGCTGGATCTCCGCCGTCGTCATCATCGCCGTGCTCACCGTGCTGAGACTGCTGCAGCACCGGCGCAAGGTCTCGCTCGGCCTGCAGCACCAGCCGCTGTCCCTCGTCATCGCCCAGATCGCCGCGATCGGGATCGTCCTGATCGTCGTGACGTACGTGCTCAACCAGAACCGCAGCGTCAACCCGAACTTCCCGATCTCGGGGATCCCGTACGTCATCCCGATGGTCATCGTCCTGCTGATCTTCTGGACGTTCATGCTCGGTCGTACGAGCTGGGGCCGGCACGTCTACGCCGTCGGTGGCAACGCCGAAGCGGCCCGTCGCGCCGGCATCAACGTCGACCGCATCCGCATCTCGGTGTTCGTCATCTGCTCGGCGATGGCAGCGCTGAGCGGCATCGTCGCAGGCGTCGTACGTCGGCAAGGTCTCGACCTCGTCGGGCGGCAGCTACACGCTGCTCTACGCCGTCGGCGCAGCCGTCATCGGCGGCACGAGCCTGTTCGGTGGCAAGGGCAAGGCCAGCGACGCGGTCATCGGTGGTCTCGTGATCGCCACGATCGCCAACGGCCTCGGTCTGCTGGCACAGGCGTCGTACATCACCTTCCTCGTCACCGGCGGCGTGCTCCTGCTCGCAGCCAGCGTCGATGCGATCTCTCGCCGGCGGCGCTCGGCGACAGGCCTGGGATAACCCATGGCTACAGCCGGACGCTCGGGGGTCGGCACGAATCAGGAGGACGTCCGCCGCCACAATCTCGGGACAGCTCTCGGGCACGTGCATCGCGCGGGTCGTATCTCTCGTGCCGAGCTGACGGCTCGGATGGGTCTCAACCGCAGCACGATCGCGGGTCTGGTGGCCGAGCTGGAGTCCCTGGGGCTGGCCGATCAGGCCAAGCCCTCGGGGACCCGGATCGGCGCCGGACGCCCGTCGGTCGACGTCAAGGCGCGCACTGGTGCGTACGTCCTGGCGGTCGACCTGCGGGTCGACGGTCTGACGGTTGCCCGGATCGGCCTCGGGGGAGTCGTGCGATCGCGCGCGACCGGCCCGGTGCCGCCCGGCCACGATCCGTACGCCATCGCCTCGTCTGTCGTCGACCTGATGCGGCTCGTCGTCCGTGACGTCGAGCCCGGTGCTGCACTCGTTGGCGTCGGGCTCGGCGTGCCGGGCATCATCCGCGGCGAGGACGGACTCGTGCGCCTGGCGCCCAACCTCGGCTGGCGCGACGTCCCGTTCACCAAGATCCTGGCCGAGCGCCTGGGTCCGATCGGCATGCCGGTGCTGGGCAACGACGCCGACCTCGGCGCGCTGTCCGAGCACCTGCGCGGTGCCGGTGTCGGTGTCGACGACCTCGTCTATCTGTCCGGTGAGGTCGGCGTCGGTGCCGGCGTCATCGTCGGTGGCCGCAAGCTCGAAGGCGCCGGTGGCTATGCCGGCGAGATCGGCCACATGCCGTTCATCCCCGACGGCAAGCTGTGCCACTGCGGTGCACGCGGTTGCTGGGAGACCGAGATCGGCGCTCCCGCGATCGCCCTGGCCGTCGGCTGCCCGGCTGAGCAGGTCGGCGCGCTGGGGGAGTTCCTCGAGGGCGTCAACGAGGCCACCCCTGATCTCCGCATCGTCGGCCGCCACCTCGGTCGCGGCCTCGCCGGTGCGGTCAACCTGCTCAACCCGCGGGTCATCGTGCTCGGCGGCTACCTGCGATCGCTGTTCCCGCTCGTACGCGAGGACGTCGACGCCGAGCTCGCGGTGCACGCGCTGCAGGCTCCGCGCGAGCAGGTCCTCGTGACGCTGCCGGGTCTGGGCGGTGACTCGGTGCTCCACGGCGCGGCAGAGCTCGCCTTCGAGCCTCTGCTGGCCGACCCTGTGGGCCGCCTGGCGACTGCTTGCCTGGATGTGGACGCCGCCCTCGCGGGCTGAGGCCATTCTCGGCGAATTGTGGGGTTTTCGGGTAGCCAAGCATGGCTATTGTCGCGTCGGATGACGCGTGCAACGCTTCCCCTATCGAGACCAGAGGGAGGGCTTGCCGTGTCCGATGCGTCCACGACACCCACATCGACCGGGGCCACGCCGACGACGCCCATGACGCCTGCAGCTGGCCCGGATGAGTTCACCAAGTTCCAAATCACGATGGCTCACGTGGCCGGGCATCCACGACTTCGCGAAATCGCCGCGGCGTTGAATCAGGAGGGCGACTACGACCCCCGGCAAGTCTTCGTCGATCATGGCGTTGCCCTTCCGAGCGGCGCGACAGTGAAAACCTCCAGCACCGAGTCGGACAGCGGTCCGGACTTCATCATCTGTGTCTCGAGCCCCGAGCACACTCATTGCGTGAGCTTCACTCTGCCGCACATTCATTTCTAGTACTGACCTGAGGGAGGGTCTGCCATGTCTGATGCGTCCACGACACCCGCATCCACCGGGCCAACACCTATGACACCCGCGTCCGGCCCGGATGAGTTCACCAGGTACCAAATGACGATGGCCCATGTGCTCGGGCATCCACGACTTCGCGAGATCGCCGCCGCGATGAACCAGGAGGGCGACTACGACCCGCGGCAAGTCTTCATCGATCACGGCATTGCCCTTCCGAGCGACGCGAAAGTCAGTGTCTCCGGCGCCCAGTCGGACAGTGGGGGCGAGTACTCCATATGCGTCGGGAGCACGCACGCCCATTGCATCTTCTTCACCCTGCCGGAGATCCACATCACGCACTTCTGATGGTGATGCCTGTCCATCGCGGTGGACGGACGTACTTCGCCGGTTGGTCGCGACGGTAGCGACGCCTACCCTGTGGAGGTGGCGAGAAGCGGGCGTCGACCGGCCAAGGTCGCGGACGTTCACGGCCTGGCGCTCGGCATGCCGCATGTCACGGTCCATCCCGGCACCGAGGACAAGCCGGTCTATCAAGTCGGCGGCAAGTCGTTCGTGTTCTTCAGGAACCCGCGCCCTGATGCCTTCGACCCGGAGACTGGCGAGCGCTACGACGACGTCATCGTCTTCTGGGTCCCTGGAGAGGACGACAAGCTCGCACTCGTTCAGGATGACTCCTCACCCTTCTTCACCACCCCACATTTCAACGGCCACCCGTCGGTGCTGCTGCGGGCCAGTCGGATTGGCGAGATCACATACAACGTGCTTGTCGAGGTCGTGCAGGACGCCTGGCTGTCACGCGCGTCCGCCACACGAAGAACGGCCTGGCTCAAGGAGCATCCGCCTCAGTAGGTCGCTGACGTATGCGCGCACTGCGGGCGCGGTCGCCAATATCGATCCGTGCCTCCCCGTCGAGCCGTGCGACATCCGAGACCCCACAGCGGTCGAACATCTGCACCTGTCTGGGAGTATGTGGCGATGCGCGCAATTGTGGTCGCCGCTGCCGGGTCTCGACCGGAGGTCCGAGACGTGCCGCGCCCCTCGGCTCCAGCCGGTGGCGTCGTTGTCCGTGTCGCTGCCACTGGCATGTGTCGTAGCGACTGGCACGCCTGGGCCGGACACGACGAGATCGCGTTCCCGCATGTGCCCGGCCATGAGCTTGCCGGCGAGCTTGTGGAGGTCGGCACCGGCGTGACGCGGTGGAGGGTCGGGGACAGGGTCACCGTCCCGTTCGTCTGCGGCTGTGGCCGGTGCGAGTGGTGCCTAGGGGGCAACGCGCAGGTCTGTCCCGACCAGGAACAGCCAGGGTTCACGCACTGGGGTTCCTTTGCTGAGTACGTCGCACTGCACGCCGCGGACACCAACCTGGTCGCCATCCCTGAGCAGGTGGACTTCGCGACGGCGGCCAGCCTCGGATGCCGGTTCGCCACGGCGTACCGCGCGCTCGCGGGACGCGCGCGAGTCGCCGAGGGTGAGTGGATCACCGTGATCGGTGCCGGCGGAGTCGGCCTGAGCGCGGTGATGATCGCCCGCGCACTCGGCGCCCGCGTAGTCGCCGTGGACCGCAACCGGGAGGCACTCGCAGTGGCCGCCGAGCTCGGCGCGGAGCACACCCTCCTTGCCGACGGAATAGACATCCCATCGGCGGTCGGGGACCTCATCGGCGGTGGCAGCCACGTCGCGATCGATGCCGTCGGGAGCGAGCAAACCTGTGCCGATGCCATTCTCAGCCTGCGCCGTCGAGGCCGACTCGTACAGGTTGGACTGCTTCCGTCGATCGGCGGGCACCCGAGGGTGCCGATGGCACGAGTGATCGGCTGGGAGCTCGACGTCTTGGGAAGCCACGGCATGGCCGCGGCCGACTATCCCGGCATGCTCGCATTGATCGAGGCGGGATCATTGCAACCCCAACGGCTGATCGAGCGAACCATCGGTCTCGATGAAGCCGCGGACCTGTTGCCGAGGTTCGACCAAGCGAAGGTTGCCGGCATGACCATGATCGATCCAACCTGCTGAGCTCGGTCGACGCACGCCTTCTGACGGTCCACGTTTTCGGTCCATCGAGGTGAAGGAGGTGGGCTTTGCCTGTGCGGGATCGATCGGAGCACGGCCGGAGCGGTGCTGACGCGACGGCACGACGCAGCCAGAATTCACGCTCGCATGTCACACAACGACCCTGGCTTTCGTCTTCATGTTGTAACCGAAATCAACAGGAGGACGACATGACCGGAATTGCCCGAGTTCCAGCGACCGAGATCAGCGGCTTCAAGGGGGCGCTCATCAAGCGGTTCGCAAGGAAGGCCGTCGGCCAGGTACCAAGCTCGCTCGGTGTCTACTGGCACAACCAAAAGGTGCTGATGAGCATGGCGAGCTTCGGCGGCAAACTGAAGAAGTGGGACGCATGCGACGAGCAGCTCAAGTCGTTCGCGCACATGGCCGTCGCTGCGCAGGTGGGCTGTAGCTGGTGTCTGGACTTCAACTACTTCGAAGCCAACAATCTTAACCTCGACATGGACAAGGCGCGCGAGGTCCCGCGCTGGCGCGAATCGGCCGTCTTCTCGTCTCTCGAGCGTGAGGTTCTTGAGTACGCCGAGGCGATGACGGTCACTCCGCCGGCGGTCACCGACGAGATGGTTGCCCGGCTCCGTGACCAGCTCAGCGACGCGGCCCTGGTGGAACTGTCGGCGGTGATCGCGTTCGCCAATTTCACGACACGGCCGAACGTGGCTATGGGCATCGAGTCGGACGGATTCGCCGCCGCCTGCGGCCTCAAGCCGCTCGCGCAGCCCGCGGCCGTAGGGTCGTGAGGGCGCGGCCGAATGCGGAACGCTGAGTGCATTGGGAACTTGTCGGCCTAGTCATTCGAGTCCGGCAGTACCTCGATGGCGACTACGTCGTCTTCAGCCCAGGTGTATGCAGCAAAGTCTCCGCTCTTGGCCCGACAGCGCATCTCAAGTTCGTAGAGTTCCGGCTCCTTAACGGCCCGACATCCAAAGTTCTGGATGATTGCGGGTTTCGCGTCAAGCTCAAACTCGTATACACCGTGCTGCGTCGAGTCGCAGCCGTGAGCATTCTCGGCAGCGGACGCAACGTACCGGGGAGAGATCGTAGATCCGACTTCCCGAGCCACCTCGAGTGTCTTCTCGATGCCTGCGTCTGTGCAGCTGTAGGCAGGCTTGGGGTCATTGCGAATCTCCCACGCGCCAATCCCGACCAGAACAAGCATCGGGATCGCCAGCATCGCGACGAGGAGAGCTACGAGCCGCAGCGACATGAGCCGATCGTAGTTGGTCGGACCAGCAAGAGTTCTGCGACGGAAAGACGCGGCGTGGTCGTGACATTCGGGACGTGACATCTGTGCGTGTGTCACCGTGTTCTTCATGGACGAGGCGCGGGGCGAATCCGAACTGTTCCCGCCAAGCCTTGGCTTGCGTTGGGTTCAGATCGCGTGTGGCTGCGTCTTCGCATGTGGCGTGTTCGGAGCGTGGGTAGCTGGCAAATCACCGTGGGAGATAGCCGCGATAGATCGCAGTATCGGCACGGCTGCGATTCTGGCGTTCGTCCTGGCGGTGTCAGCGATGTGGCCTCGAAGCTGGGCACGGGTGCCGCTTGTGGCGGCGTGTGTGACTGCTGCGGCGCTGACTCAGGATTCGCTGCTCGGTGAGCACGAGGCAAGCCAGAACTACCTATTTGCCTACTTCGCTCTCAACATGCTGTTGATCTTTGCCGCAGTTGTTGCCCTGTTCATCACGGTCGTGGAACGCGAGAAGCGCAGAGACGCCGCGTGGCGGAATCGCAGGAAACGGCCGTGAAGAACATCAGTCATTACCTCAACAAGGGCGGCCCATCCGTACGCGCTACCGCTCCGCTCGCGTTGCTTGCCGTGGCGGGGGTTCTGGTCCTATTGACCGGAATGCCAGGCGGGTTCGCAGTGCTCGTCGTCTCTGTGCTGGTGATCGCGATTGACGCGGGGATCTGGCTGCGGAACAACCCGACGCTCAAACAGATGGAGCGGCGACGCCAGAAAGCTGAGGCGTCCCAGAATCAACCCAGTCGTCGGTAACCGTTATCACGAACGTGGACGTCTCATCGGAATCTAGGTGCTTTCGGTGAACCGTCACTGGCACTCGATCCTGCTGAGCCAACGAAAGACGGCGAACGATCTTGCTGCGCGATTGGCTCATGCACGAATTCTGACAGGGACTGCGCTTCGGCAGATCCGGACGCCTGTCGCGGCGAAAGACGTGCTTGTCGTGCGACAAACGGCGGTTGGCTGGTGACACGCCTGAGGGCCGTGCGCTCGGACGCGTTTCGACCACACGAACTGCTGCCGGGACCCTATGAGCCGAGTGCGTCACAGGTTCGTCAGGAGTAGACGCTAGCCACCTCGATCGTCGCGCCCTATCGTCAATGTGGAGGAGCCGTCGTTGCGGAGGTAGCCATGAGGGAAGCGTGGGAGCTTCTGGCCGCGGGACCCGAGGATGCCGCCCGATCGGTCTTGCTCCTACCGGGAGGAGCCAACGCGGCCCGCTCTTTCAACCTGGTGATGGCTGAGCAGGCGCTGTCCGGTGTTCGCCTGGTGGCTACGACGCTGCCGGGCATGGCCGGTGCCCCGCTGTCGGATGATGTGTCCGTCCCGGCCCTGGCCCGTCAGGCCGGCGAGCTGGCGAAGCAGCACGGCTGCGACGTGGTTGTCGGCTTCTCCTACGGCGCCACGGTTGCCCTGGAGATGCTCCTGTCCGGTCACTTCCAAGGCCCGGTCGTGCTCCTCGGCATCGCCCTGACGACTGAGGACGAGGCCAGGTTCTTCCGCGTCGCGGTACGCGCATCGCAGAAGGTGGGCAGCTGGCCGATGGCCATCCTGTTCCGCCTCATGCCCCTGATGGTCAGGTCTGCCAAGACACCCGAGCCGCACAAGCGGGAGCTGGTCGAGGACTTCAAGCAGAACAGAGCCCGTGATTCGGTCCGGGCGTCCGGCGAGTACCTCGACTACATCGCCGCAGACACCGACTACGCCGCGCGCGTGGCCGCGTCGGGCAGTCCCGTGTGGGTGGTCCACGCCGAGAAGGGGGATGGTGGCCTCACCGATGCCGAGCGCGACACCCTGCAGGCGGCAACCAACGTGACCCTGGTGACCTTCCCCGGTGCGGTGTTCCTCCTCCCGGACGAGGCGCCGCAGCAGACCGCCGCAGTGATCGCCACCGCCCTGTCCGCGGCCCGCACATGAAGGTCAGGGCCACCACGACGATCGACAAGCCAGTCAGCGATGTGTTCCCTCTCATGGCCGACAACCGGAACGAGCCGGGCTGGAACAGCAACCTCAGCGACTCCGAGCTGCTCACTGCGGAGCCCATAGGCGTGGGCAGCCGCTTCCGGGCCGTTTACCAGGGGCAGGAGTGCATGGCGGTCATCTCCGAGCACGAGCCTGACCGCGTCGTGACCTTCGAGGTCGACGCGAAGCGGATGGACATCACCGGCCGGATGAGCTTCTCACCCGCGGGCTCCGGCACCCGGCTGGACGGCGAGTTCGATCTCCGCCCGAAGGGTGTCATGAGAGTGATGCTGCCCCTGGTGGCGCCGCTCGTCCGTCGGGATTTCCCCAAACAGTTCGCGAACTTCAAGGCCTTCGCAGAGCAGCGCTGACGAGTCGGTCCGTCGGCCCCACCTCATGTTCGAAAGGTCGGAGTTCGATACATCCGGTCATCGGCAGTGCGCCGCAATGCGGCGGAATGACGCGAGTCCGTGCCCGGTTGCGGGTCTTGCGGGCATCAGCTCGAGGCGAGCTTGCGTACCACATACTGATTGAGACTCATGTGCTCTTCAGCTGCGTGCATCACCAGGTCGCGATGGAGGTGCTCACCGATGCGGACGTTGAAAGTCCCGGAAAATTTCCGCTCGGAGAGTGGCTGGGGCACATCCTCGCCATTGTTGATCATGTCGTCCACGACCTCTGCAACCATTCGCTCCAGGCCGTCGATTGCGTCCCCACGAGACTCTGCCAACCAGGACAACGAGGGAAATTCGAGGCAGGTAGCGACGTACTCGCCGTCTTCAGCGGACCACGTGACCCGATAGGTGTAGTGGGCTGCATCCACTTGGGGACGTTTCAGCGTATCCATCACATTGCCTCCTTCTTCTCGATTGCCGCTAGGACCTGGCGCACCTGATATGCCTTCGCCTTGCCCTTGTCGTTCTGAATATTCACCCGAGGATCGCCCGGCCAAGGTGTCTTGAATACTGCGTGGGATGTCCCGGTTTGTCGTGCTTGTCCGAAATAGTGCTCGCACACCTTGTACAGATCGTTGTAAGCGACGTTCTGAGGGCTGACCTTCTATGCCTTCAAGATCTTCTCCACCGACGCCACAGTCAAATGGTACCGCGAGTAGTACCACCACTCAAGCCTGAAACACTCTTGCGCGATGCATGTGGCAGAGGAGCGGACGGTCCTGTGCGGAATGACGCACCTTGGTCGCTGCCGGCAGCAGTCAGGGTCCTCGGACCTCGTCAAGCGCCTGCCCCAAGGGAGCCGGGGATCTGGGTGATCGGTCGCGAACTGCTGCGCTGTGTTCTCGTCGATGAGTCCTTGGTCCAGCAGCCACTCGACGGCCCGGCGCTGGGCTCGAACATCACGCAAGGCGTGCCATGCCGAAATCAGCTCCGGGTGGTGTCCATAGATCTCGTTCTTGAATCGTCTGAACGCTCCCCGCCCCTGCAGCGACTGGGTCAGCTTTCGGCTGGCGGCGCTGTCGCTGATTCCCTCAGCGAAGTCGGCCATGTCCGATCGAGACGTAGGACGGGAGAGGGTCGATAACCAGAGTTCCAGTTCGTCGATCTCGACAGGGTTCTCGCCCGTCGATTCCGGTGTCGCTGGTCCAGAACGCCACCTGGCCCGTCCGCGGGTCGATCAGCCATCGGTGCTCGTAGTCAGTCTGATCGGCCAGCGCGGCTGCGATCTCCTCAACGTCGATTGCGCCCAGGTCAAGCATCCATTCAGGGTAG
>CAWFOH010000003.1:0-27779 GCA_963817425.1 uncultured Actinomycetota bacterium | reverse complement strand
GACGGCGCCATGGTCGACCTCGAACTCGGTGCCGTCCTCGAGCGTGACCTTCTGCGGGTTGCGGGCGCGCTCTCGCCGTTGCCGTGCGGAGTGTGCGGCTCGTCGGCGCCGTTGTGCTGCGACGAGTCGGCGGGTCGGAGGCTGGGAACGACTCGTCGACGGACTCGTCATCGCCGTGAGCTGCTGCTCGTCTTGGTGACGTAGTCGCGCGAGCGCAGCGCGGAACGAGGACTTGCTCTCGGTCAGCGACACGCGGTCCTGGGGACGCTTGGGTCCGGCGATCGACGGGACGACATCGCCGAGGTCGAGCTCGAGGTACTCGGAGTAGCGCGCCTCGTGATCGGCGTCGTGCCACAGACCCTGTGCCTTGGCGTATGCCTCGACGAGCGCGATCTGCTCCTCGTCGCGGCCGGTCAGGCTTGCATGTACTTGGTGGTCTCGTCGTCGATCGGGAAGACCGCGATCGTCGAGCCGTACTCGGGGCTCATGTTGCCGATCGTGGCGCGGTTGGCCAGCGGCACGGCGCCGACGCCGGGCCCGTAGAACTCGACGAACTTGCCGACGACGCCGTGCTTGCGGAGCTGCTCGGTGATGACGAGGACGAGGTCGGTCGCGGTGGCGCCCTCGGGCAGCTCACCGGAGAGCTTGAAGCCGACGACGCGCGGGATCAGCATGCTGATCGGCTGGCCGAGCATCGCTGCCTCGGCCTCGATGCCGCCGACGCCCCAGCCGACGACGCCCAGGCCGTTGACCATCGTGGTGTGCGAGTCGGTGCCGACGCAGGAGTCGGGGTAGACCGGTCTGCCGTCTTGTCGAACACGACGCGGGCGAGGTGCTCGATGTTGACCTGGTGCACGATGCCGGTGCCCGGCGGTACGACCTTGAAGTCGTCGAACGCACCCTGGCCCCAGCGGAGGAACTGGTAGCGCTCGCGGTTGCGCTCGTACTCGATCTCGACGTTGCGCTCGAACGCCTCGGGCGTGCCGAAGACGTCGGCGATGACGGAGTGGTCGATGACCATCTCGGCCGGAGCCAGCGGGTTGATCTTGGTGGCGTCGCCGCCGAGGTCGGCCATGGCCTCGCGCATCGTGGCGAGGTCGACGACACACGGCACGCCGGTGAAGTCCTGCATGATCACGCGGGCGGGCGTGAACTGGATCTCCTTGCTGGGCTCCGCGTTCGGCGTCCCAGCCGGCCAGGGCCTCGATGTCGGCCTTGGTGATGTCGGCGCCGTCCTCGGTGCGGAGCAGCGACTCGAGGAGCACCTTGAGGCTGAACGGGAGGGTCGAGACGTCGAGCCCGTCACCCGTCACCGCGTCGAGGCGGTAGTAGTCGATACGTGGAGTCCCCGACTGTGAGGGAGTCCTTCGATCCAAAGCTGTCGACGGCCATCGTCATTCTCCTTCGCGTCGTCTTCCATCCTGCCCAGCATCGCTGCGCAGCGCATGGTCAGGTTGTCCTAACCTCATGCGCGAATGTCTCTTGACATCAAGATACATGATGTCGAGAGGACGAGCACCTCCGGGCCGCGATCAGAACGGCGAGGGGAACTGCAGGAGCGGTGAGTAGTAGGCGATGTAGCTGATCGCCACCGCGAGCAGCCCGGCGACGCCGGCGACGTCCAGCACGACCAGGATCCGCTGGCGGCTCCCACGTCGTCATGGCGTCCGCGCCGGTGCCGCGTACGACCTTGGTGCGGGCGATGCGGTCGGCGAACCCGCGGTTGCTCGGAGAGGAACAGCGGCACGACCAGGACGATCACGCGCGAGGTATGCCGCGCCGCCGAAGTGCCAGCTCTCGGGCGTCAGCCGGCGGAAGACCGTGGGCAGGCCGATCGGGATCGCGGCGACGGCGAGATCGAGCAGGACCGCCATGATCGACGCCGCGCAGGATGCCCCGCGCCGCGCCGGTGGGCGCGCCGTCACCGACGTCGACGACCGCGAGGCCGACGCGGTGCTTGCCGATGCTGTGGCCGCGCAGGCCCTGGCGCAGACCGTTGTTCCAGATCAGGAACAGCTCCCCCGCGATCAACCCGCTGAGGATCAGGTCGTCGGAGAGGCTGATCGACCAGAAGTCGCTGTTGCCGCCCTCGGCGATCGCCTCACGGACGACCCGGCCGAGGAAGTAGACCAGCGCGCCGGCCGTGAACGCCGCGCTGAACAGCAGGGCGTCGTGTCCCAGGGCCTCACGCCTCAGCTGCTTGATCGTTCTGTACTCGCCCATGCACGACTCCTAACGCATCGATCGTACGTACCTGACGAGCTTCCGGCCGTCCCGGACACGGTCCTCCCACGTGATTCCGAAACCGAGCAGGACGGCGCTGACCGCGGCGATGAGGACGACGCGCGGTGCCGCGTTGGCATACGGGCCGATGTTGAACAGCACGAGCAGCGTGATGATGACCGCGCCGAAGACGAACGGCGCCTGCCAGTCGAAGCGGATGCCCAGGGCCAGCGCGGCAACCGCGCCGAGCCCCAGCAGCAGGGCGCGCAGCTCGGTCGGGTCGGCCAGCGCCTGCGGCACGCTCGGCAGCAGCGCCAGCGCCAGCCCCGGTCCGAGCAGCAGCCACGTCGAGACGTCAGGCTGCCGGCGTACGAAGTAGAAGCCCGACCGCCAGCGCGATGGCGCCGAGCGGAAGCGTGTAGGCCTCGACGAACGAGAACCCGCTGTCGACGATCAGCAGGACGTACGCCACGGCAAGCGCCGCTCCACCGGGCCACAGGTACCACTGGCGCCCCGGCACCACGAAGCTCAGGCCGATCACGACGACACCGACGATCGTCCAGCGGACCGCCGCCTCGGACGTCGAACCCTCGGAGACGAGAGCCACGAACATCGCCACGGCCGAGGCAGCTTCGACCGCGATGCGTACCGGGTGCTCGCGCCACAACACGCCGGCCGCGGCCAGCAGCGCCAGCGACGCGACCACACCGACCAGCGCCGGGACGGCGTGCGGCGGATCAAGGAGGTCGGCGGCGGACACCAGGCCCGCGACCAGCAGTCCGACGCCACCCACGGCGTACGCATGACGGGGCCACTCGACGCCCTTGGCCCAGGCCAGGCCGCCGAGGATGAGGGCGCCGGCGATCCATGCCGCGACCGAGACGCCTTGGTGCGACGCAGCCAGCGCAGCGGCGAAACCGACCAGCACTGCAGCGGTCGGCGCCGCGAGCAGCGCCAGGTCACGAAGGTGTGCGGCAAGCAGCGCCGCAGCCACGGCGAGGAGCACTGCGACGGCGGCCCAAAGTGGCAGCCGAGCTGCCACCACCGCGTCGAGAGCTCCGAGGCCGGCCGCGACGGCAACCGCGGACGGCGCGTGCATGCGGACGGCGCGTGAGCTCGGGCCAGCGCGGGACGAACCAGGCGACCAGCACGAGGGCGATCACCAGCGGTATGACGACCCATGGCGCGGTGTCGTCGGACCACCCGCCGTCGATGCGTACGTCCCAGGCGCCAGACCACGAGTTGTCGAACGCGGTGGCGACCGCGTCGAAGACATCGATCAGCAGCCCGAGGTGGAGCAGCACCAGGCCCGCGATGACGGGTGTTGCACCCGCACGCACCCCCCTGATCCAGTCACTCGTGCCGCGCGAGGCAGCGATCGCCAAGCCAGCGGCGAGGCCGGCGAGCGCCGAGCCACGCGCCTTCCGGCTGCCATGCGTCGGCCGACGGGGTGCCGATCAGCGCGCACACCGCGAAGACGGCGAGCGCGACGGCCCAGATGCGTACGGGCGCGACCACCCAGGCGACGGCGACAGCGGCCACCGCCATCAGGACCATCGGCAGCCCGTGCCCGTCCTGGGCCAGCTCGCTGAGGCTCGGGTGGTCGAACATGCTCGATCGCCGCCACGACGTACGACCAGGCGAAGAACGCCGGCGACCACGACGCGCGCCGTGATCGTCAACGGCCGGAGCTTGGCCGGGCGCGTGGCGAGGGCCAGGACGCCGGCGACGACCAGCGCCAGGATCGAGCGCCACGACAGGTCCCAGTCGTCACCGACTGCGCCGGCGCCGATGCCGGCCATCGTGATGCCGATGCCGCCCGCGAGCGCAGGCGAGACCAGATCGGCCCCGATGGGCTTGCGCGACCACAGCGCGATGCCGATGCCGAGGGCCACCAGCGCGACGCCCCACACGACCCATGCCCAGGCGATGCTCATGCCGTCGAGGCCGAGCATGCCTTCGTGCCGAGCCGCGAAGAAGTCGAGAGTCAGCAGCGCGAGGAACGACCGTCCACACCGCCTCGGCCGACGCGCGCAACGGCCGTCGGGTCACCCATACGCCAAGGGCGGCGAACACAGCGGTCACGCCGATCAGCACGAGCGTGCGCCCGACGAGGCCGAGGTCGCCCCAGGATCGCGTGACGAAGATGAACCCGGCGACGATGAGTCCGAAGGCGCCGAGCGTCAGCAGGATCGTGCCGACGGACCAGCGTGCGCTCCTTGGGCGGCGCGGGCTGCCGGGGCGGCACGAACGCGCCGATCGGACTGCTCACCGGCGGGGCCGGAGGGGCAGCCGGCATGGTCGGCGGTGCTTGAGGGGCGCCTGAGGGGGCTGAGGTGGCCGGGGAGCGGCGAACGGGTCCGCGTGCGGGGGCTGTGCCGGCGGCGGGGGTGCCAGCACGGCTCGGTTGCGTTTGAGGGCCGCCCGGGCCAGGAGATCGTCGGCCTGCAGGAGCGTCTGCCAGAGCTGGCGAACCTCCGCTGACGTCAGGTCGAGACCGCAGTGCGGGCACGCCGGCTGGCCGGCGATGGCGCCCCGACAGTCTGGACAGGCTTGCGGGTCGGCGAAGCGCATGGCCTCACTGTGGCGTGGCGGTCACTCCCGCACAAGCACCGCCACGCATTCGACGTGATGCGTCATGGGGAAGAGCGCGAACGCACGCAGGCCCTCCAGGGCGTAGCCGCGTGCCGCGAACGAAGCCAGGTCGCGGGCCAAGGCGGCTGGATCGCACGCGACGTAGACGATGCGCCGGGGCGCGAGGTCGACGATTCCGGCGACCGCCTTCTTGGCACCGGTGCGCGGCGGGTCGAGCACCACGACGTCGGCCGACTCCCCCAACGAGCCGTCGCGGAGCGCTCGCTCGACAGATGCTCCGACCAGCCTGACCTGCGGGAAGTCGTGCAGGTTGCGGCGTGCGTCACGGGACGCGGCGCGGTCCGACTCGACGCTGAGGACGACACCGTCCTCCCCCGCCTCGTCCGCAAGGAACGTCGTGAACAGGCCGACGCCGGCGTAGAGGTCGAGCACGGTGTCGCCCTCTGCCACCTCGGCGCCCTCGATGACGGCCTCGACCAACGTCGCCGCGGCATCAGGGTGCACCTGCCAGAAGCCGGAGCCGGAGACCCGGAAGTCCGCCGCGAGCACCCGCTCGGTGACCGCGCCGCGTCCACCTCGAGTCGTGCCGTCGACCGCGACCACACCGTCGACGGCCGCCTCGACCTCGTCGGGGATCGACGCGTCGGTGACCAGGAGCTTGTCGCCGGTCGAGGAGACGATCGCCTCGACCGACTCGGCATCCCAGCGACGGCCGAGCACCTCGGGCAGGTCGGGATGGGCGATCAGGCAGCGATCGACCGGGACGATCTCGTGCGACCGGTGCTTGCGCAGTCCGGGCCGGCCCTCGTCATCGACGGCGAACTGCATCCGCGTACGCCAGTCGAACGCCTCGGGATCGACGGCCTCGACCTCGCCGTCCCACGTGATGCCGGCGAGGCGGCGCAGCTGCTCGCGTACGACCTCGCCGAGCAGCTCTCGCTGGGTCGGCCGGATCGACGTGCTGGAAGTCGCAGCCGCCGCACTGGCCGGGACCCGCGTACGGGCAGGGTGCCTCGACCCGGCCCGGCGCCGCCTCGATCACCTCGACGGCATCGGCGCGCAGGAACGTCTTGGATCGCTCGGTGATGTGGATGCGTACGCGCTCGCCGGGCAGCGTGTGGCGTACGAACACCACCTGGCCGTCGAGACGGGCGACGCAGTGGCCGCCGTGCGCGATCGGCCCGACGTCGACGATCGGGTCGGCCATGACTACGGTCCCGGAAGCCGCGGCGGACGTCACCCGGCGCCGGACGGCTGCGGCCCAGCCGCTGCTTGGCGCGGCCGGCGGAGCTGAGCTGATAGGGCACGCTCGTGACCATGACGCCGGGCATGAACAGCAGCCGGCCCTTGAGCCGCAGCGCGGTCTGGTTGTGCAGCAGCTGCTCCCACCACCGGCCCACGACGTACTCGGGGATGTAGACCGTGATGATGTCGCGGGGGCTCGACTTGCGGAGCTCCTTGACGTAGCGGATCACGGGTCGCACGAGCTCGCGGTAGGGCGAGTTGACGACCTTGAGCGGGACCGGGATCTCCAGGTCCTCCCACTGCTTCATCAACGCCTCGGTCTCGGCCGGGTCGAACTCCACCGTCAGCGCCTCGATCGAGTTGGGCCGCGACACCCGGGCGTACGCCAGTGCGCGCATCGTCGGCTTGTGGAGCTTGCTGACCAGGACGATCGCGTGGACGCGCGACGGCAGCGTGACGTCGGAGTCGTCGATCTCGAGCTCGGTGGAGACCCGGTCGTAGTGGCGGCCGATCGCCCGCATCAGCAGGAACATCGCGATCATCGCCGACGATCGCGATCCAGGCGCCATGCGAGGAACTTGGTGATCAGCACGATGACCAGCACCGTCGCGGTCATGCCGAGGCCGATCGAGTTGACGACCCGGACCGCTTCATCCTGGAGCGCTTCGGCCGGTCCGGCTCGGTCTTGAGGTGCCGGGTCCAGTGCCGGATCATCCCGAGCTGGCTCAGGTTGAACGAGACGAACACGCCGACGATGTAGAGCTGGATGAGCCGGGTGACCTCGGCGTCGAACGCCTGGATCAGCGCGATCGCAGCGAGCGCCAGCAGGATGATGCCGTTGCTGAACGTCAGGCGGTCGCCGCGGGTGTCGAGCTGTCGCGGCAGGTAGCCGTCGCGCGCGAGGATCGAGCCCAGCACCGGGAAGCCGTTGAACGCGGTGTTGGCGGCGAGCACCAGGATGATGCCCGGTGCAGGCGATCGTGAAGTAGAACAGCGGGGTGAAGTCGCTGTAGAGCGCCTTGGCGAGCTGGCCGATGACGGTGTCCTGGTCGTAGCCGCGTGCCGACCGGTCTGCCGTTGGCCCCGAGCAGCTGTTCGGCCGGGTCCTCGACGTAGCGGAGCTTCATCAGGTCGGCGAGCACGACGATGCTCATCAGCATCGTGATCGCGACGAGCCCGAGCAGGAACAGCGTCGTCGCGGCGTTCTTGCTCTTGGGCTTCTGGAACGCGGGCACGCCGTTGCTGATGGCCTCGACTCCGGTCAGCGCCGCGCAGCCGGAGGAGAACGCCCGGGCCAGCAGGAACACCATCGCGACGCCGGTGAACCCGTTCTGGAACTGGGCCCTCGGCTGGATCGTGGTACTTCGCGCTCGCGGCGTCCGGCAGGTCGCCCGAGTGAGATAGCGCGCATAGCCCCACACGCCCATCAGGATGATCGAGATCATGAACAGGTAGGTCGGCACGGCGAACGCGCGTGCCCGACTCCTTGGTGCCACGCAGGTTCATCGCCATCAGGAGGACCACCAGGACCGACGCCGTCGGTCGCCTCGTGGCCGTCGAGCGCAGGGCATGCGCTGACGCGGCGTTCTGCACGCCCGAGGAGATCGACACCGCGACCGTGAGGACGTAGTCGACCAGCAGCGCGCTGCCGACGCGTGAGGCCGGCGGTGGGTCCGAGGTTGACCGTCGCGACCTCGTAGTCACCGCCACCACTCGGGTAGGCGTGGACGTTCTGGCGGTAGGACGCCACGACGATCGCCATGACGCAGGCGACGGCCAGGCCGATCTTCCAGTTGAACGCGTATGCCGACAGGCCGCCGAGCGACAGCGTCAGGAAGATCTCGTCGGGGGCGTACGCCACCGACGACAGCGCGATCGCTCGCGAAGACCGGCAGCGCGATGCGCTTCGGGAGCAAGCGTCTCACCGAGCTGCGTGCTGCGGAGCTTGCGGCCGACCAATGCGCGCTTGGCCGCCTCGGTGATTCCCACGAGATGATGCTAGACCTCGCCTCACCGTCCCTGCGCGAGCCATCCGGTCTTGCGGTGTAGCGTCGCCTGCGTGCATATCGTGATCATGGGCTGCGGCCGTGTCGGATCCACCCTCACGTCGCAGCCTCGAGGATCGCGGTCACACCACCGCCGTGATCGACTCCAACCCTGACGCCTTCCGCCGTCTCGGGCCGGGCTTCAGCGGCCTCACGGTCACCGGCATGGGCTTCGACCGCGAGGTGCTGATCAAGGCCGGCATCGAGCGCGCCGACGCCTTCGCCGCCGTCTCCAGCGGTGACAACTCCAACATCATCTCCGCGCGGGTCGCCCGCGAGCAGTTCAAGGTCGACAACGTCGTGGCCCGCATCTACGACCCGGGCCGAGCCGAGGTCTACGAACGCCTCGGCGTACCCACGGTCGCCACGGTCCCCTGGGCCGCCGATCAGGTGCTTCGTAGACTCGTCCCCGCCGGCACCGAGCCCGCCTGGCGCGACCAGACCGGTGAGGTCCGACTCGACCAGGTCTACGCGCCGATCAAGTGGATCAGCCGGCGGATCGCCGAGCTCGAGGAGGCCGCCGGCGTACGCGTCGCGTTCCTCCGGCGTCTCGGCACCGGCGTCATCGCCACGCCTGACACCGTCATCCAGGAGGGCGACTACTTGAGCCTGTTCATGCGCGAGGACCACGCCAGCGCCGCGCTTGCCGCGCTCGAGGCCGGACCGGAGGACGACTGATGCGCGTCGTGATCGCCGGAGCCGGCGCGGTCGGCCGCTCGGTCGCCCAGGAGCTCATCGACAACGGCCACTCGGTCCTGCTGATCGACAAGTCCCCCGGTTCGATCCGCGCCGACGCCGTGCCCGACGCCCAGTGGCTGCTCGCCGACGCGTGCGAGCTGTCCTCGCTGGAGGAGGCGCAGCTCGAGTCCTGCGACGTCGTCATCTCCTGCGACCGGCGACGACAAGGCCAACCTCGTCATCTCGCTGCTGGCCAAGACCGAGTTCGCCGTGCCGCGTACGGTCGGCCGGGTCAACCACCCGAGCAATGAGTGGCTGTTCAGCGAGTCGTGGGGCGTCGACGTCTCGGTCTCGACGCCTCGGCTCATGGCGGCCCTCGTCGAGGAAGCCGTCGCGGTCGGCGACCTGGTGCGCCTGTTCACGTTCCGCCAGAGCAACACCAACCTGGTCGAGCTGACGATGCCGGAGGACTCCCCCTTCGTCGGCAAGCGGGTCAGCGAGGTGCCGTGGCCCGATGACGTCGTGCTCGTGGCGATCCTGCGCGACAACGCGATCCAGACGCCCGACACCGATCGGTCGCTCGAGGCCGGTGACGAGCTGCTGTTCGTCACCCCCGAGGACGCCGAGGACCGCCTCGGCGAGCTCCTCTCCCCCAAACACTGATGCGAGGCTCAGGCCGGGTCGGGCTCGACCGGGGTGCGGTTGCGCCCGAGCATCCAAGCCATGACCGCGAACGAGGCGACCTACAGCGGCCAGCCCAGCGCCAGCTTCGCCGTGCCCAGCAGCGCGACATGATCCGTCGCCCACAGCGGGAACTGGACAGCGACACGGATGATGCAGGGCGTGACCAGGACCCAGGTCAGCCGTGTGCACAGCTTCACCAGTCCGCGGTCGTCGTGCCAAGCCGTGGGGTCTCCGGTGGCGCTGCCGATCATGAAGCCCACGAGGGGCCAGCCCACGAGGATCGAGATGATCATGATCGCGCCGGTCCCGGCGTTGAGCAGGATTCCCGGCAGGAACACATCTCGTGCGTCGCCGGTCCGTGAGGCGATGAATGCCGCGATACCGATGCCGACGAGAGCGTTGAAGACGAACTGGATGGTTGAGCGCTGCACGACGCGCACCAGCAGGAGCAGCACCGCGGCACCGATGCTGACGGTCAGCGAGGCTCGCAGGTTGTGCGAGATGATCCACGAGATCGTGAACAGCGCTGTGGGAACAGCGCCCTCGATGATGCCCCGTCGTCCGCCAAAGGCTTTGGCCAGCTGTGAGCGAACGACTGCTTCGACTGTGGCAGCCTGGGGCGTCATGCCTCGAGTTCGTAACGTGGGTTGTAGATCACGCGGTCGCCGTTGCGCATACCGATGCGGCCGTATGCCTTGAGCTGGCGGCCCGCCGCGACGCCTTCGATCTTGCGGCGGCCGAGCCAGATCAGGGTGACGCTGTCGGAGCCGTCGTACAGCTCAGCCTCGAGCGCCGTGACGCCGTCGACCGGGCGCAGGGTGACGGACCGCAGGACGCCGTGGATCGTGACGATGGCGCGGTCGGCCTGGGACGCGATGAGCTCGCAGCCAGCCTTGGCGGCGTCGTTCTTGAGCTCCTCGGCCTCGATGTTCTCTGTGGAGAGTCGTTCGAGGGTTCTGCTGATGCGTCCCATAGTTGAATTCTACTCCTCGTCGGTTGCCACGACGGCGTTGTCGGGCAGTGTGAGCAACAGCGCTTCGCGGGCTATGCGTGCCTCGTCACCGCGTACGACGATGACATCTCGAAAGGCCTGCATGAGCACGCCTTCGTCGCTCGGGTTGATGCCGGCCTCGCCGAGGAACGTGCCTCTGAGCAGCCAGCGCGGACCCTCGACGCCGATGATCCGACTGGGCTGGAAGCCCTCCTCGCCGTCGGGAAGCTCGACCGGAACACGGACGAGAAGCTCCTCGCCGTAGGGGCCGGTGACCTGCTCGCTGGTGCCGTTCAGCCGGGTCACCTCGAGGATCAGGTCGTCACGCACCTCGTCCCACAGTCCACCGGATCGGGTCGCGGCGAAGGCGCGGAGCTCGAGGGCGGAGTCGTCCTTGACCAGGACCGCCGAGGCGATCTGTCCGTTCTCGCCCTCAGCCGGGAGCTGGATCGAGAACTCGTCGTTGGCGCGTATGAGCATGGGCCCGAGGTCGACATAGGACGGGTCACCTTCGGGCGTCTTCTCCGAGATGTCCCACGGACCGTCAGCGCGTACGTCGGGCGTGACGTCGACCGGGACGACGTCCTCCTCGGGCTGCTCCTTCTTGCGGCGGCGCACCATCAGCTTCTCTCCCCCTGGACCTCGGCGGTCGCGTGACCGCCGGTCGAACCGTACCCCCCGGCGCCACGCACCGAGTCGGGCAGTGACTCGGTCTCGGTGAACGTCACCCGCTCGACCTGTTGGATCACCAGCTGCGCGACCCGGTCGCCGCGCGTCAGCCGGACCGACTCGCGGGGGTCGTGGTTGACCAGGAGGACCTTGATCTCTCCACGGTAACCCGCATCGATCGTGCCAGGCGTGTTGACGATCGACAGGCCATGGCGCAGGGCCAGGCCTGAGCGCGGATGCACGAATGCTGCCAGGCCTTCGGGCAGGGCAACGGCGATCCCCGTCGGGACGAGCACACGCTCCCCCGGTGCCAGGTCGACGTCGACCGTCGTCACGAGGTCGGCTCCGGCGTCGCCCGGATGTGCGTACGTCGGGAGCGGCACTCCCGGATCCAGTCGTGTGACGGTGACCTCGAACATGGCAGCGACCCTACCTGCGTCCGACCGTCGTCCGGCATGAGGCAAGGTTGAACCGTGACGACGTACCGCGAACGCCTGACCGCACCCGCCTCCTGGTGGTTGGCCGCCCTCGCGTTCAGCGCCGCCTGGGGCTGGATCATGCTCGTCGCGACGAACTGGCCGATCGCGATCACGGCAACCGTCATCGTCGCCGGCCCCTGCCTCTTCCTGGTGTGGCGCTACGGCTCGCTGCTGGTCACCGTCGACGCCGAGACCCTCCGGGTGGGGCGCGCATCGATCGATCGCGGCCACGTCGGCGCTGTGGAGCCGCTGCACAGGGCCGACTACCGCCTCAAGCTCGGGACAGGCGCCGACGCCCGCGGCTACCTGGTCACCCGCCCCTACATCGATCGCGGTGTGCTCGTCCCGATCACGGACGACAGCGACCCCACGCCCTACTGGCTCGTCTCGAGCCGCCGCCCGGACGCGCTCGCCGCTGCTCTGGGCCACACTGAGAATGCGCCGACCTCACCGGCGCACGACCCGAACGGAGACGCACCCCGTGGCGAAGAAGAAGGCTAAGCAGGCCGACAAGCTCCTGGCCGAGGCTGCCACGACTCCCAAGACCAAGGCGCCCGGCAAGGGTGCGTGGCGGCTCATGGACCGGGGCTCGTCGATCGTCGCGGGCCTGCTGGCTCAGCGCGCGTCGGTGCTCGCCTGGCGCGCAGTCACCGGCAAGAAGCCGCCGAGCAGCGGTCGCCATCCCGACGTCACGACCGGTGAGGCCGTCGCCTGGGCGGTCATCGGCGGGGCGATCATCGAGCTCGTGAAGGTCGGCGTCCGCCGCGGCACCGCGACCTATTGGGTCAAGTCGACCGGTCACCTGCCGCCCGGCATGAAGCCCCTTGAGAACTCTGGCCAGAAGAACGGAAAGGAGCCGGTCCTCGCGGATCCGGCTCCGATACGTTCGGCAAAGAAGAAGGTCAGTCGGCGCAGTCGCGGCAGATGAGCACGCCGCCCTTTTCGGATGCGAGCTGGCTGCGGTGATGCACCAGGAAGCATGACGAGCACGTGAACTCGTCGAGCTGCTTGGGCACGACCTGGACGGCCAGCTCCTCGTGCGAGAGGTCGGCTCCAGGCAGCTCAAAGTTCTCGGCAGCCTCGGTCTCGTCCTCGTCGACCTTGCCCGAGCTCTTCTCGTGCCGACGCGCCTTGAGCTCCTCGATGCTGTCCTCGGACTGCTCTTCTTCGGTCTTGCGCGGTGCGTCGTAATCGGTAGCCATCAAATCTCCCTTTGTGCGGAACAACCGGCGTGATTGTGCCACACGGACGTATGGCGCTCACACTCAGAACCCACAAGCACGTACGAGGGTGAAATATTCCTCAGCAATCGCAGGGTGTGCCGCCATGACCATACGCTCATTCGGGCCGCCGTCGAAGCCACTCAGGACAAGCCCCGATTCGGCCGCGATCAGGCCGCCTGCGGCGAGATCCCAGGCCTTGAGCCCCTGCTCGAGGTATGCGTCGTAGTGGCCCTCGGCCAGCGCGCACAGATCGAGCGCGGCCGAACCGATGCGACGGATGTCACGGACCTGCGGGAGGAACGTCGCCATCGCAGCCGCTTGCGCCGTGCGGATCTCGGGCAGGTAGTTGAACCCGGTCGCCACCAGCGCATGCGCGACCGACTCCGGACGCGGCGCGGCCAGCATCCGACGGTCGTCACCGTTGTAGCGCCAGGACCCGGCTCCGCGGACAGCCCCCCACTCGGCGCCCGACGCGATGTTGATGACGTAGCCGGCCACGACTTCGCCGTCATGTCGTGCCGCGATCGAGACCGCGTACGTCGGAATGCCGTAGACGAAGTTGACCGTGCCGTCGATCGGGTCGACGACCCACTCGACACCGGTGGTGCCGGCGACGTCGTTGCCCTCCTCGCCGACAAAGCCGTCGTCGGGGCGAGCGGCGAAGATGCGTTCACGGATCAACCGCTCGGACGCCTCGTCGATCTCGGTGACGACATCGGTGGGGCTCGACTTGGTCGACGCGACGTCGACCCGCCCGGCCGGGCGGCGTGCAGCGACGAACGTCGCTGCCTCGCGGCCGACCTCGCGCGCCAGCGTCAGGAGTTGCTCGGTCATGTGTTTCCTTCAGGCGATCGTCGGCAGAGCCGAGCGCGGGTTGAGGCAGCAGTCGACCGGGCACAGGTCGTGCGACGGGCCGAGGTCGCCAAGCGAGCTGCGCTCGACCTGCTCGCCGCGCTCCACCGCCGCGCGTTCGAGCAGCAGGTCGCGCACCATCGCCACGAACTCGGGGTGCGCACCCGGGGTGTCGACCCGGTCGTACGCCATGCCGAGACCGTCAGCGGTCATCTTGGCCTCGGTGTCGAGGTCGTAGATGACCTCCATGTGGTCGGAGATGAAGCCGATCGGCACGACGACGACCGACGAGATGCCGGACTCGTGCAGCTCGCGCAGGTGGTCGTTGATGTCCGGCTCGAGCCACGGCATGTGCGGCGATCCGGATCGCGAGCAGTAAGCCAGAGACCAGCGATGCGTGCCGACGCCCTCGGCGACCATGGCCGCAACGCTCTCGTGCTGGCGGACGTACAGCTCCCGGCCCGGGCCGCCGCTGGCGAGGTTCATCGTCTCGGGGATCGAGTGGGTGACGAACACGACGTGGGTGCCGTCGGGCGCGCTCGCGAGTGCCTCAGACGTGGCCTCGACGAACGGTCCGACGAAGCCCGGATGGTTGAAGTAGTGCCGCAACCGGCTGAGCTCGATCTCGAGTCCGCTGACCGCATCGAACAGGTCCTCGCGATATTGCCGGCAGCCGGAGTAGGACGAATAGGCGCTCGTCACGAAGCACGCCGCGCGCCGTACGCCGTCGGCCGCCATCTGACGCGTGGCATCGCGGAGGTAGGGGTCCCAGTTGCGGTTGCCCCAATAGATCGGCAGGTCGACCCCGTTGCCGGCGAAGTCCTTGCGAAGCGCGTCGAGGAGCTCGAGGTTGAGCTCGTTGATCGGTGACTTGCCGCCGAACAGGTAGTAGTGCTGGCCGACCTCTTCGAGACGCTCACGCGGAATGCCGCGGCCGGCCGTGACGTTCTCGAGGAAAGGGACGACGTCATCCGGATGCTCCGGACCGCCGAAAGACACGAGCAGGAGTGCGTCGAAGGGGCGGGCATCCATGGCCTCATCATCCCACCGCCACGGATAGGGTGCCTTGCTGGGAGGCTTCAGATGCTGACGACATATCGGGACGTGCTGTCACGACCTGGTGCCGCGCTGTTCTCCCTCACCGCTCTCGTCTCCCGCCTGCCACTGTCGATGGCCGGCTTCGGCATCGTTCTGCTGGTCTCGGAGCGCAGCGGCTCCTACGGGCGAGCCGGCGTCATGGCGGCGGTGTACGTCCTGGCGGCCGCGGCGTTCGGGCCGACGCAGGGCCGGCTCACCGACCGCCTCGGCCAGGCCAAGGTCCTCTGGGTCGTCGGCGCTGCGTACGCCATCGGCATGGCGCTCACGCTGGTCGCGATCGACCGCGAGTGGGCGACTCCCCTGCCGCACCTGTGCGTCGCGCTCGCCGGGCTGGCCACACCGCAGACCGGGAGCATGGCGCGCGCCCGGTGGACCCGTGCGGTCGCCGACCGCAGCCAGCTCAACACCGCGTTCTCGATCGAGGCGGTCTTCGACGAGGTCGTGTTCATGGTCGGTCCCGTGCTCGTGACGGTCCTGACGCTGCAGGTCTCGGACATCGCCGGTCTCGTCTGCGCCGCGGCGGCCGCGACACTCGGCTCGTGGGCGCTCGCCCTTCAACGGCGTACCGAACCACCGACTGTCGAGCACACCGGTGGCGTCCGCCCGCCGATCGGCTGGGGCCTGCTCGGCCCTATCGTCGCGGCATCGATCGGCCTCGGCATGCTGTTCGGCTCGGCCGAGGTCATCGTGGTGGCGTTCTGCACCGAGGAGGGCAACCGCGGCGCCGCCGGCCTCGTGATCGCGATCTGGGCGACCGGCAGCCTCATCGCGGGGATCGTCGTGGGGGCGCTCCCCCAATCGGCCGATCCGCTGCGCCTGTTCCGGTCGTCCCTACTCACGCTGTCGCTGCTGTTCGCGCCGCTCAGCTTCCTGTCGGGCATACCGCTGATCGCTGTCGGGATGTTCCTGACCGGGTTCATGATCTCCCCGACGCTGATCGCCATCGTCAACCTGATCGAGGGCAACGTGCCGTCGTCGCGCCTGACCGAGGCGCTGACCTGGATGACGACGGGAGCCGCGGTGGGCGTCGCGCCGGGCTCCGCTGTGGCGGGTTGGGTCATCGATCATCACGGCGCATCGGCCGGGTTCCTCGTCCCGCTGATCGCCGGATTGGCAGGCTCGGCCGTCGCCTGGGGCATCCGTACGCCGTCGAGAACTGCCACCGCGTGAACTTCGAGCCGCTGTGGCACTAACGTTGGGCACGACATGACCGAACTCACTCTTGCCGAGCGCAGCGTTGAGCTCGTGCGCACCTGGATCGATCCCGAGCGCGCGTCCGCCCGCCGTGCCGAGCCCTCCGCCGAACGCCTCGCCACATTGCTCAAGGACCCTCACGGACTCGAGTTCACCATCGGGTTCGTCGACCGCGTCGTACGCCCCGACGACCACCGCGTCGCCGCGCGCAACCTGAGGACCCTGGCCCTGCACACGCCGAAGTTCCTGCCGGCGACTCAGCGCATGCTGCTCAAGCTCGGTGCCGTCACGGCAGTCCTGTTTCCCAAGCTGGTCGTGTCGATCGCCCGTCGCACCCTGCGTCGCATGGTCGGACACCTTGTCGTCGATGCCCGCCCCCAGCAGCTGGGCCGCACGATCAAGCGCCTGCGTGCCGGCGGCGACCGGCTCAACCTCAACCTGCTCGGCGAGGCCGTCCTGGGCGAGGGCGAAGCAGCGCATCGCCGCGACGGCACGATGGAGCTGCTCGAGCGCGACGACGTCGACTACGTCTCGGTCAAGGTGTCATCGGTCGCCAGCCAGCTGTCGATGTGGGCGTTCGAGGAGTCCGTCGCCCGCGTCGTCAAGCAGCTCACCCCGCTCTACGAGCGCGCATCGACCGGCGAGCCGACGTTCATCAACCTCGACATGGAGGAGTACCACGACCTCGATCTGACGGTCGCGGTGTTCAAGACGATCCTCGACTCCTTCCCCGACCTCGAGGCCGGCATCGTCCTGCAGGCGTACCTGCCGGACGCGCTGGGCGCGATGCAGGACCTGCAGGAGTGGGCGGCCAAGCGTCGCGCCCAGCGCGGGGCACCCATCAAGGTGCGTGTCGTCAAGGGCGCCAACCTCGCGATGGAGCGGGTCGACGCTGCAGTCCACGGCTGGCCTCTCGCGACGTGGTCGACCAAGCAGGAGACCGACACCAACTACAAACGCGTCCTCGACTGGGCCATGACGCCCGAGCGGATCGATGCCCTGCGCCTCGGCGTCGCGGGCCAGAACCTGTTCGACATCGCGTACGCCTGGCTGCTCGCCGGTGACCGCGGTGTCCGCGACGGTGTCGACTTCGAGATGCTCCTCGGCATGGACAGCGGTCCCATCGACGCCGTCCGCAACGACATCGGCCAGCTGCTGCTCTACACGCCCGTCGTGCAGCCGTCGGAGTTCGACGTCGCGATCTCCTATCTCGTCCGTCGTCTCGAGGAGAACGCGAGCAGCGAGAACTTCATGTCCGCCGCGTTCGAGCTCGCCGACGAGCCGGACCTGCTCAACCGGGAGATCCGGCGATTCTTCGCATCGGTCGACGCTCTCGACGACACCGTTCCGGAGCCCCACCGCACGCAGAACCGGCTGACCGAGGTCGCGCCAGTGCACTCCGGCGGCTTCACCAACACGCCGGACACCGATCCCTCGACCGCCGGCAACCGCGAATGGGGACGCCTCGTCCTCGCGCGCGCCGCGTACACCCAGCTGGGCGCCGAGACGGTCCGCGGCAACAAGATCCCCGGACCGGCGAGTCTCGAGAGCGTCATCCAGGACACCCGCGTCGCGGCCAAGGCGTGGGAAGCCCGCGGCTCGGAGGTACGCGCGTGGATCCTGCACCAGGCCGGCAGCGCCCTCGGCGCGCGTCGTGGCGACCTCGTGTCAGTCATGGCCGCCGAGGCCGGCAAGACCATCGCCGAGGCCGATGTCGAGGTCAGCGAGGCGATCGACTTCGCCCACTACTACGCCGAGTCGGCCCGCCGCCTCGATGCCGTCGACGGGGCCGAGTTCATTCCCGACACCCTGACGGTCGTGACTCCCCCGTGGAACTTCCCGGTGGCGATCCCCGCTGGGTCCGTCCTGGCCGCGCTGTCGGTCGGCAGCGGCGTCGTCATCAAGGCAGCGCCGCAGACCCGCAGGTGCGCGGCCGTGATGGTCGAGGCACTGTGGCAGGCCGGGGTACCCCGCGACGTGCTGCGCTACGTCACGATCGACGAGGGGCCGCTCAGCAAGGCGCTCATCTCGCACTCCGACGTCGACCGGGTCATCCTCACGGGCGGATGGGACACCGCCAACCTGTTCCGCTCGTGGCGGCCCGATCTGCCGCTGCTCGCCGAGACCAGCGGCAAGAACGCCATCGTCATCACGCCCAGCGCGGACATCGACCTCGCGGTCGCCGACCTCGTCAAGAGCGCGTTCGGCCATGCCGGTCAGAAGTGCTCCGCTGCGAGCCTCGCGATCCTGGTCGGGTCCGTCGCCGAGTCCGAACGCTTCGAGCGCCAGCTGATCGATGCGGTGTCGTCCCTCAAGGTCGGCTTCCCCAACGACCCCGAGGTCACGATGGGACCGATCATCGAGCCGCCGCTCGGCAAGCTCGCCGACGGCCTGACGACGCTCGGCGACGGCGAGGAATGGCTCGTCGCGCCGCGACAGCTGGGCTCCGATCCCCGCGTGTGGTCGCCGGGCATCCGGACGGGCGTACGCCCCGGAAGCCGGTTCCACTCGACCGAGTTCTTCGGCCCGATCCTGGGCATCATGAAGGCCAAGTCGCTGCGCCAGGCCATCGAGTGGCAGAACGCCACGGACTATGGACTGACCGCCGGCATCCACTCGCTTGACGCCAAAGAGGTCAACACCTGGATCGACTCGGTCCAGGCGGGCAACCTCTACGTCAACCGCGGCATCACGGGTGCCGTCGTGCAGCGTCAGCCGTTCGGCGGCTGGAAGCGGTCCTCGGTGGGCACGACCGCCAAGGCCGGCGGCCCCAACTACCTGACGCACCTCGGCACGTGGCGTCCGCGCCCGTTGCGCGCCACCGAGGCGCCTGAGCTGTCCGAGGCGGTCTCCCGGCTCCTCGATGCCGCTCGGCCGCACGTCAGCGGCGTCGAGCACCGCAACCTGTTCGCCGCCGCGGGGTCGGACCACGTCGCGTGGACGCGCGAGTACGGCGTCCTCAAGGACATCTCCAAGCTCGGCGTCGAGCGCAACGTGTTCCGCTACGTGCCCGTTCCGGTGGCGATCCGCTTCGACGGGAACTTCCTGCCGGAGCTCATCAGGGTCCTGCTGGCCGCCGCGCGTACGGGCGCCCCGATCGCGGTCAGCTCCCGCACGCCGCTGCCCGCGGGGCTTGCTCCCAAGGCGCGGATCGAGTCGCACGACGACTGGCTCGCGCACATCGCGGCGACCCGGCCGCCTCGCATACGACTCGTCGGTTCCGGCGCCAAGGAGGTCGCGATCGCGGTCGACGGCGACCCCGACGTCGCGATCTACAGCGGACCGGTCACCCAGTCGGGCCGGGTCGAGGCTCTGCCGTTCCTCCAGGAGCAGTCGGTCACGATCACCAACCACCGGTTCGGCAACCACGATCCCGAGTTCGAGCTCGTCCTCCCCCGCAAGCCCTGACCCACTCTGGGTCAGGCGTGGTCGACGCCGGGCGGCAGCGGCGCGGTCCAGCCGCGCTTGAGGGCGATGAGCCGCCACCCCAGGCACACCGCGAACGCCAGGCCATACCACCACTCGGTGTAGCCCTGGTCGTGCACGAGCGTCGCGATGAGGGCACCGACGAATGCCGGCGTCGCGTAGATCTCACCGCGGAAGATCACGGGTACGCGGCCGGCCGCCACGTCGCGCATCATGCCGCCGCCGATGCCAGTGAGCATGCCGAGCGCCGAAGCAGCGAGGACACCGAGTCCGGCCTCGTCCGCCTTGACCGCGCCGGTGACGCAGAACAGCGCGAGGCCGACCGCGTCGAGCACCATGATCTGGCGCTCCATACGGCCGAACGCCGGGTGGAACACGAACACCACGAGGGCCGTGACGACCGGCACCACGAGGTAGCGCCAGTCGTCGAGGGCCGCCGGCGGCACCGAGCCGATCAGGACGTCCCGGAGCACTCCGCCGCCGAGGCCAGTGATGAGCGCGAGGACCACGACCCCGAACACGTCGAGCTCCTTGCGTACGCCGACCAGGGCCCCGGTCGAGGCGAAGACCGCGATTCCGGCCAGATCGAGGACCAGGAGCAAGGTGTCGGACACGACGACGACGCTATCTGGTCTCGGCGCGTCACCGCAGGTTCGCATTCTGCGCGCCTAGGATGAGAACACGCTTCGAGTGAACGCCCACCCGGAGCCGGCGTCACATTGGAGGCGATGGCATGCGTGATCTCGGTCTCGACGGACTGAGCGAGGACAGACGGTTCCTCATTGCGCGTGACCCGTCCACTGATGAGAAGTTCCGCATCCCCGCTGATCACCGCCTCGCTTCCCTGATCGGCAAGCCGTCCCACTCTGGGAACACCTCCGGCCAGTTGGAGATCCGCATGGAAAGCTCTCTCAGCCCGCGCGACATCCAGACCCGCATCCGCCGCGGTGAAAGCCCTCAGGCGGTCGCCGACTCGGCAGGTGTGCCGGTCGAGCAGATCCTCGGTTTCGCCGGTCCCGTGCTCGCCGAGCGCGAGTACATGTGCGAACAGGCCCGCAAGACCTCGATCCGCCGCAAGCATGTCGGTGGTGCCGGTGTGCTGCTCGGCACCCTCGTCACCGAGAACATCGCCGCCGGCGGAGGCGTGCCCGAGTCCGCCAGCTGGGACTCGTGGCGTCGCGAGGACGGCCGTTGGACCGTCCAGGTCACCCCCGACGGCGCGGCTCACCCGGCAAGCTTCCTGTTCGACGTCAAGAGCCGCTACGTCGTGCCGGCCGACGAGTTCGCCCACGACCTGGTCGGTGACGTTGCCTTGCCGGACTCGACCGACATGGCGATCGCCGATGCCGTACGTGCGCCGGCTCGTCCGGCCGAGGTTCAGGTCGAGGTCGAGGCTGTGCTCGATGTCGAGACTCTCCCCGAGGTCGAGGAAGGGCCCCAGGTCGGCGTCGCGTCGCTCAAGGAGGCCCGTGATCGCCGAGCGCTGGAACAGCTGGCGATCGGTGAGGCCGAGGAGTCCGCCGATGCCGACACCTCAGCTGCTCTTGAGCACGAGGTCGACGACTTCGAGGACTCACTCGAGCACGATGTCGCGGTACCCGACACGTTGGGCCCCCGCAAGAAGCGCCACGAGCGCCGCCGCGTCCCGAGCTGGGACGAGATCATGTTCGGCGACAAGTCCGACTGAGCGTCCGGTGTCGTCACCCAAACGGCAGGACGTCAGGCGACATCGCTGATGCCTTGGCGCTGGCAGCCGTCATCCTGCGGCGATGGTGGCGCCGGCACAGCACTTCATAGCCCACGACCGGCTCGTGCTCGGCCAGCCCGTCGTCATCCGGCGTCAGCTCGTGGTCGACGTCGCCCACGACGATGACGTCGCCCTCGGTCACCATGATCCCGTCCTCGGTGCGGGCATTGTGCGTCGCCCGCTCGCCGCACCAGCACAGCGCCTCGACCTGCAGCGTGTGCACGTGGTCCGCGAGCTCGATCAGCCGCGCCGAGCCCGAGAACAGCTGCGTACGGAAGTCGGTCAGGATCCCGAACGCGAAGACGTCGATCGACAGCTCATCGGTGATCTTGGCGAGCTGGTCGATCTGGTCGGAGGTGTAGAACTGCGCCTCGTCGCACACGAAGTAGTCGATGCGACCGCCCTGGGTCAGCTCGTCGACGGTGTAGTGCCAGAAGTGGAACTCGTCGTCGACCTCGATCGCCGGGACAGCGAGGCCCAGCCGGCTCGAAAGGGTCGCGGCGCCGGCCCGGTCGTGGGACGTGAACACCCGCCCGACTCGGCCACGAGCGCGATGGTTGTGGTCCATCTGCAACGCGAGGGTGCTCTTGCCGCAGTCCATCGTTCCTGAATAGAAGTTCAGCTCCGCCACAGGGAACATCCTGCCAGCCGGATCATGGCGCGACGAGGACCGGTATGCGCAACTCAGCCTCGCTGATCGAGCCGTGGAATCCCGTCATCTTGAACTCGATGGCGAAGTCGCGCGAGGAGAACATCGCGAAGTCGCCGAGCGCCGCGACCACGACATCGCCGATGCGGCCGCGTACGTCGTCGGCGATCGGGCCGAACCAGTCCTCGATGCCGTCCTGCGTACGTACGAGGGCACGCTCGCCCAGCTCTGCCTGCCAGCGCGCGGCGACGTCGGGGGCCGCCCCGGAGCGCGTGTAGACGTGCCGGAACCGCGCCTCGCCGGCCAGCAACGTGACGTCGTCGAGCAGCGTCGGCGAGGAGTCGATGTCGAACCGATCGTTCGGCGGCAGGTCGATCATGCCGTGATCGGCGGTCACGAGCAGCACGGTGTCGCGGGGCAACTCCTCGCGCAGGTCAGCGAGCTCCGCATCGATCGTGGTGAGCATCGTGCGCCAGTCCTCGGACTGACAACCTTTGGCGTGGCCGGTGTGGTCGAGCCGCGACTCGTAGGCGTAGGTCATGGCACGCGGCGCGGACTCGACGACCTCGATGACGACGTCGAGGCGTTCCCAGATCGAGTCGATGCCGTGGAACGGCACGCCGCGCTGGCTGCAGAGCGTCAGCCCGGAGTCGGCGAACTTGGCGTCGTTGACCGACGAGGCCGCGATGCCGGCGTCCTGTACGCGCTCGAGCACCGTGCGATGGGGCTGCCAGATCAGCGGGTCGACCGGCTGGTCCCACTTGAGCGAGTTGAGGCGCTGGCCGCTGCCGGGGACGCGGGAGGTGTAGCCGACCATGCCGTGCATGCCGGCCTGCAACCCCGTGCCGAGCGACGTCAGGCTCGTCGAGGTCGTCGACGGCACCCCGCACACGACGTCCTCGACGTTCTTGAGCGAGCTCAGGAACGGCGCAGCGTCGGCGTGCTCACGCAGGAGGTCGAGGCCAAGTCCGTCGACGATGAAGACGACGTAGCGCGGCGCCTCCGGCAGTCCCAGTGTGTTGGTGAAGCCCGTCGCGCCGAGTGCGGCCGCCACCGACGGCATGACCTGGTCGATCGTGGCGCGACCGCCGAGACCGGCCAGCGTCATGCGGTGCGGCCGGCGGTCGCGGCCGACAGCGTACGTGCGAAGCCGAGCAGGCGCTCGACGGCGGATCCACCGTCGGCGGCCGCAGCCAGGCGCAGCGAGAAGTCATCGCCGGTGAGGCTGCCGGTGTAGCCATGATCGGCCTCGCACTCAGGGTCAGAGCAGCGAGCCGGCTCGAGCTCGACCCGAGACACCGCGCCCCAGCCGACCGTCAGCACGGCTTCCTCGAGCTCCTTGGACTTCGACGTCACCATGCGGGTCACCACGACCGAACGGACCTGACGGAGGGCGACCGCTTCCGACGTCGTCGACGTGTAGGGCTTGGGCAGCAGGTCGTCGCCGGGGTGCTCGTCGGTGTGCACCAGCACGAGGCGGCTGGGTGTCAGCGCGAGCACCGTCATGTGGCGGCGGATCTCGTCGTGGTCGAACGTCGGCTCGTGGTGCAGGACGTACGCGGCGACGGGTTCGCCGGCCAGGGCGTCGCGCAGACCATCCGCGACGATCTCGGGGTAGTAACCGCTCGTGGAGACCTCGTCGAACAGGGACAACGCGTTGTCGGTGGTCATCACGCCAGCGTATCTCCCAGCGAGGCGGGCTGACTCAGCCGCCGGACGTACCACTCACCGCGGCGATCTGCTGACGGTACGACCTTGGCGCGGGCGCTCAGCGCTGTGTAGCCCTTGCCGTGCACCAGCACCGGCTCGAGGTCGAGCTCGGCGATCTCGGGCAGGTCGTCCTTCATCGCAGCGAGCCTCACGATGATGTCCTGCAACACATCGACGTCGACCGCGTCGGAGCCGCGGTAGCCGTAGAGCAGGGGCGCGGAGCGCAGGTCGCGGATCATCGCCTCGGCGTCGAGGTCGGTCAGCGGCGGGATGCCATACGACCGGTCACCCAGCAGCTCGCTCGGCGCTCCGGCGAGCCCGAACGAGACCAAGGGGCCGAACAGGGGATCTTCTGTGACGCTGAACGAAACCTGGATGCCATCGGCGGCGGCGCGCTGCACGAAGAACTTGGTGTCCTTGCGCATGCCCTTCCAGGTCGTGAGCTCGTCCCACGCCTCGCCCATCTCGGTGGCGCTGCGGATGTTGTGCCACACGTGCGCCAGATCGGGACGTGTGCGGAGGTGCTCGCTGCCGGCCTTGAGGACGACGTCCCAGCCGAGCTTCTCCCCCGCCTCGATCGCCTCCTCGCGGGAGTGCACGTTGATCCACGTCCAGAGGTCGATGCCGTAACAGGCGAGCAACGCGTGGACCTGGTCGGTGGAGAGGATCGCACCTCGCGGGGCGGCCGCGAGCACCTGGCGTACGAGCGCCCGAGCGTCACCCGTGCGATGGTCGAGCGCGATGTGGAACTCGCCGTGGTCCTTGGCGGCCCATTCGGCGTAGTTGACGACGCGCGCCAGAGCGCGGACGGCGGACTCCGGTGCCGCATACGACGGCACGGATCCGCGACCCGCGGAGCCGCCGAGCAGGTCGGGTACGCGGAGCAGCACGGGTACGCCCTCGCTGCCGAGGAACGTCGACACGATCGGCTTGTCGGACTGCTCGCCGACGGCCGCCAGCACGTTGGCGACCTCCTCGCCGCTGGTGTTGAGCGGCGGGACGTAGACCGCGACGAGCGCATCAGTGTCGGGGCTCGCAATCGCCTGCTCGATCGCCGCCTCGAAGTCGTCGGCGTTGGCGTCGGCGCCGAGCGAGACCGGGTCGGTGACCTGCAGACCGGCAGCCGACGCTGCGTCCGCGACGATGAGCGCGACGGCGTCGGAGTTGCCGACGATCGACACCCGGTTGCCGCGCGGCAGCGGCTGGTGGGCCAGCAGCTGCGCGACGTCGAACATCTCGTCAAGCGTGTCGACCTGGATCACGCCGGCCTGGCGGAACATCGCATCGACCGCCGACTGCGGCGCCGACGTGCGCTTGACGGTATGACCGACAGGCACGCCCTGCGTCGAGCGTCCGGACTTGACCGCCACGATCGGCTTGGTCCGCGAGACTCGGCGGGCGATGCGGGAGAATTTGCGTGGGTTACCGATCGACTCGAGGTAGAGCAGGATGACTTCGGTCGAGTCATCCTCCTGCCAGTACTGGAGCAGGTCGTTGCCCGAGACGTCGGCACGGTTGCCGGCCGACACGAACGTCGACAGGCCGAGTCCACGACGCGACACCGACTCGAGGATCGCGGTGCCGAGCGCGCCGGACTGGCAGAAAAAACCGACCCGACCCTGCGGTGGCATCGACGGCGACAGCGAGGCGTTGAGCTGCAGGTCAGGGGCGGTGTTGATGAAGCCCAGGCAGTTGGGGCCGATGAGCCGCAGACCGTACGACCGGCTGAGCCCGAGCAGGGTGCGCTGCCGCTGGCGACCCTCCGGGCCCTCCTCGGCGAACCCGGCCGAGATCACGACGAGGCCGTGGATGCCCTTGGCGGCACAGTCGAGCACGACGTCGTTGACGGAGTCGGCCGGCACCGCGACGATCGCGACGTCGACCTCCCCGGGGATGTCCTGCACGGTCTTGTAGGCCGGGAGCCCGGACACCGCCTCTGCCTGGGAGTTGACGGCATAGACGCTGCCGCTGAAGTCACCCAGCACGAGGTTGCGCACCATGGCCTGGCCGATCGAGTCCTGCCGGCGGCTGGCGCCGATGACCGCGATGCTGCGGGCGCGGAAGATGCGCTCGATCGACGCGGCCTCAGCCCGCTGCTCGCGGGCTCGCATCACGCCAACCGCCAGATCGGTCGGCTCGATGCGGAATGTCAGTCGTGTGACGCCACCATCGACCATGCCCTCGACCTGGTAGCCCATCTCGCGGAAGATCTGCTGCATCCGGGAGTTGGACGGCAGGACGTCGGCGACGAACGTACGGATGCCGCGCTCGCGTCCGGCCTGGGCCAGGTGCTCCAGGAGCAGCTGTCCGACGCCACGCCCCTGGTGGGCGTCCTCGACGAGGAACGCCACCTCGGCCTCGTCATCGCCCACCGCGTCGTAGCGGCCGACGCCGATGATCGTGGAGTGCAGCGTCACGACGAACGCGACGCGGCGGTCGTTGTCGACCGTGGTGAAGCGCGTGACATCCTTGTCGGAAAGCGTCGGATAGGGCGCAAAGAACCGGAAGTACTTGGACTGCTCGGACACTCGTGAATAGAACTCCACGAGCCGCTCGGCATCGGCCGCCAGAATCGGCCTGAGCTGGGCCACGCGGCCGTCCTTGAGCAGGACATCGGCTTCCCAATGCTCGACGGGTTGCACCTCGCTGGTCACGTCCCCAACCTATCCGGTGGCCCACGGCGTGGCGCGGGGAGTCCGCAGGTCAGACCGGCGAAAATGGACCACTGAGCAGTGCACGACAGGCACCACAGGAGAGAAGGCATGGCCCGCAGCAGCAAGCAAGCTCCCGAGGAGGACTTCGAGGAGCACATCGTCGACACCGACGTGAGCGACGAGATGCGATCGAGCTTCCTCGAGTACGCCTACTCGGTGATCTACGCCCGCGCCCTGCCCGATGCGCGTGACGGCCTCAAGCCCGTCCAGCGGCGCATCCTCTACACGATGGACGACCTCAACCTCCGGAGCGACCGCGGCCACGTCAAGAGCGCCGCGTCGTCGGTGAGGTCATGGGCCGCCTGCACCCGCACGGCGACAGCTCGATCTACGACGCCCTGGTCCGGCTGATCCAGCCGTGGTCACTGCGCCTTCCCCTCGCCGACGGTCACGGCAATTTCGGCTCCCAGGACGACCCGCCAGCCGCGATGCGTTACACCGAGGTCCGTATGCACGGTGCGGCCGAAGCGATGACGGCGTCGATCAACGAGGACACGGTCGACTTCAAGGCCAACTACGACGGCCGCGAGACCGAACCCGTCGTGCTGCCCGCCGCACTGCCCAACCTGCTCGTCAACGGCGCCAGCGGCATCGCCGTCGGCATGGCGACCAACATCGCGCCCCACAACCTGATCGAGGTCGTCCAGGCGCTCCGACACCTTCATCAAGCACCCGTCGGCCGATCTCGACGACCTCATGCGGTTCATCCCCGGTCCCGACCTGCCGACCGGCGGCAGAACCGTCGGGCTCGAGGGCATCCGCGACGCGTACGCCACGGGCAACGGCTCGTTCCGCATGCGCGCCTCGGCTCGCATCGAGAGCGTCACGCCGCGCCGCAAGGGCATCGTTGATCACCGAGCTGCCCTACAACGTCGGGCCCGAAAAGGTCATCGAGGCGATCAAGAAGCTCGTCCAGGCCAAGAAGCTCCAGGGCATCTCGGACATCAAGAACCTCACCGACCGCCACAAGGGGCTCAACCTCGTCGTCGAGATCAAGAACGGGTTCATCCCCGAGACGATCCTCGAGCAGCTCTACAAGAGCACCCCGATGGAGAGCTCGTTCGGCATCAACGCCGTCGCGCTCGTCGACGGCCAGCCGCGCACGCTGGGGCTCAAGGAGATGCTCGAGGTCTACCTCGGCCACCGGATCGACGTCGTGCGCCGCCGCACCCGGTTCCCGCCGCGGCAAGGCTGCCGACCGCCTCCACCTGCTCGACGGGCCTGATGCTCGCGCTGGTCGACATCGACGAGGTCATCCAGCTGATCCGCGCGAGCGAGAACCGCACCGCGGCCAAGGATCGCCTCATGACGGTCTTCGACCTGTCCGACATCCAGGCCCACCTACATCCTCGACCTGACCCTCGGCCGGCTGACCAAGTACGACCGCATCGAGGTCGAGCGCGAGATCGCCGAGCTCCGCAAGATCATCGACGAGCTCGACGCGATCCTCGCCGACGAGCAGCTGCTCCGCACAGCTGGTCGGCGACGAGCTCAACGAGATGGCCCACACGTTCGGCAGCCCACGTCGCACCGTGCTGCTCGAGTCGTCGGGCCAGA
>CAWFOH010000002.1:0-215687 GCA_963817425.1 uncultured Actinomycetota bacterium | reverse complement strand
CGAGCGTTCCCTGAACTACGCCTGGCCACTGCTCGTTGAACACATCGTCGGCGATGACAACTGCCCCGGGGGCGACGGTTCGCTCGGCCAGCTGCATGTCCGAGAGCACGATATCTGCAGTGTGGCCCCCATCGATGCTGAAGAGGCGGACTGGGCCCCCGGAGAGGTTCAGGAGCTCGTCCGTTTTGAGCAAAGTCGAATCGCCCTGGTGAAGGACGACTGAGTCAAGAGAAGACCATCGGTCGACATTCGCCTTGAATTTCTGAAGGTCGCCCCTCCCTGAATTGTCGGTGTTCTCGTGCTGGTCCCAACAGATCGATCGCCACCGCGCTTTCTCCGGATTTCCGAGTCAGATTTAGCGCAATGAACAATCGGCCGTGGTGTACGCCAATTTCGACCACCGCGCCTCGCATTTTCGCCGCGCGCTGTGCGGCATTGAGGACGGATATCGCGTCAATCACCGGTGGCTGAAGCCATCCCTCGACTGTTCGATGCCCGACGCGGCGATATGTGCTGATCGAGTTCGGCATAAAGGGAGGCTATCGGTGGGCGGCGGCATCATCACTGGATTCCTGACGTGACGTTTACCGTCGCGGGCTCACAGGTCAGTGGTGATTCGTCAAGTGGCCTGAGACATTCCTGCACCGCGTGACGCACTACTGGGGAATCACGGTCAATTAGCGTCTGGTGCCACGGAGAAATTCGGTCATGTCAACGCGGCAGCAGAGCTTGCTCCCAAGTTCGGTGACGGCTTCGGCGGGACTAAAACTGTACTTTTCGCTCTGCATAGCCGCCAGCATGTTGTTGCCAGCGGTCGGTGCCGGGCAAACGCCCCAATTGTTCTCGTTCTTCTTAGCTTCCCGGTACTCGTGCAGTTACCGAGGCCAGAGCCATTGGAGCTGGGGATCGGTTGGTTTGCCTTCGTACGTGCTGACCGTGGGAATAGGTCTTCTCGTTGGGGGGGCAAACACCTACTTCTTCCACGACGGATTGACGTTGGCGGTTCTGGTCCCGATTCCTATTCGATTGGACGACGGGCAAGCGCAGTCGGAATGCTTCGAGCGGCAATGTTGACAATGGTCGTGCTTGTATCGATAGCGGCAGTCGTAGCAGTGCTGGAAACACGGCGGCGATCGTACTTCGTCGCAGACCCGACGTTCTTCGTAACGCCGGACAGAGACGGACAGTTTCGCGCCCGCGGGTTCTTTCCGCAGTCGCTCGTTCTAGCACTCTGCTGTTCTGCTGCGGTATTCATCGCCGTCAGAAGTGATGTCGTCCGGAGCCGCTACATCCGGGCGGGGCTGGTCGCTATCCTTGGTGCAGGCATATGGGCTAGCGCCTCACGCGCGGCGCTCTTCGTCGCGTTGGCTGTTGGAGCGACCTACCTAGGGCTTCGCGCCTTGCAAAGAGCGCGCGCAGGGCGACTACTGTTCGGGCTCCTTGGGTTCGCAACCATTGCAATTGCAGTGATCTTTCTCGGTGGCTTCCTCACGCAGGGAGGGTCCCTCGTCACGTCACAAGACCCTGATGTTGCATCGGCTCAGTTCCGCGCGGAGTTGTATCGGAATTCTCAGGGGATTGTCGCTGAGAGGTGGGGGGGGGACCGGGGTTGGTGTCGTGCCTCCGGGCAAAGTGCTGTTCGAGTCGAGTTTCGGAACTCTCGATGCTGCGCGTACGGTTGACAGCGAGTACGTGCTTACAATTATCAAGTTCGGAATTGCGGGCTTGCTGTTTTGGGTTGTCTTTCTCGTGCGCCAATGCCAGTTGATGACCCGACGTCTGGTGGCAGATGATCTCATCCCATTGGTCTTTGTCGCTTTTGCAATCTTTCTGGCGATTCACGTATGGGTTTCTCTGGTCGTCCTATTCGCATTATTCGTCGGCGTGCAGGCGTCGACGGCACAGAGAGCTGGGCCAAACGTCCCAGAGCATGACGTTTGAAGCTTCCGCCTCCATACGGGTTCCTTCTGCGCCGAAAGAGTCAGAGCAGGCGCGAGCCATCGATACAATTGAGAAATGACGACCCGAATGCGCCACGTGAGACCGCTGGCCTCTGCCATGCTCCGGCACTCTGTAGTTGGGTTGGGTCTCCTGCACTGGTTCTTCTCGTCCGCGCTTCGGTTTGGCTGCCAGTTCCTTCACGCCTTCGTGAGGCGATTCTCCGTCGATGGGGAATTGTAAATCACGGCTACAAGATCCCAAGGCGTGTGGTGTTCACCAATCGGTTCGTCTCGTTTGAACCAGGCTCGAGCGTCTCCAAGCACTGTCGATTTGAAGGGCTTGCACCTATCACGGTCACGTAGGAGTCCACCTCAGAGGTCCGCTCGTACTGACTTCTGTGCCAGTGGGCGGAAATAGCCCAACTATCGACATTGATGTCCCCCTTCGCATTGGCTCTTCCGACATCGCCCCGGTCATCGGACGGATCGTCCGGCCCGACCACCCCGCGCTGCTGGGCTCAGCCGAGTGATCACTTGCGGGAGGCTGGGGTTACGAAAATCTGGGAGACGAGGCGATACTCGCTGGCTACGTCGAGCACCTCCGCGGACGCGACGACGTTCGAGTACTTTCGGTCGATCCTCGACGAACGAAGGCCGCGCAACTCGATGGCGTGTTGGTCGCGCGCGAGACGTTTACGGAGCGAAGCAACAACCCACTGGTTATCGGCGGGGGAGGGTATTTCAATGGCCGATGGCTCCCCGAGATTTATCCGAACTCACTCGCTTGGCCGCGATAAGCCGGTCACGACCGGTTTCCGCGCACGGTATCGAAGTTCGACGGATGGACTACGTAATGCAGTCCTCGCTTCTAAACCGGGTGCTCGGGCACGCTGAAGTGTCCGTTCGTGATCCGGTTTCGGCGTCGAATGTCGCAAGAATTGTCGGCTCGGCACCGCCGATCGTTCCTGATGCCATTTCGCTCCTTGTCCCACACCTCGATCGCTATGTGCGGCGTAGCCCTCTCCAAGAAGGCAAAGTGGTCATCAACATTCTCGACATCTCCTCGCGAGGTGACTCGGACGAATGCGAGGTCGAAGTTGATCAATGGGACCAGTTCGTGCAATCGATCCTGACGGCGTTGGGTCCAGAGGCAGTGATCTTGATCGGAGGCGAGGGGGACCGCATCTACGCCAACCGCTTCGAACATCACGCGATAGTTGTGGAGCCGCATACCGTCTCAGAGCTGATTTCACTGCTTGCGTCCGCGCGTGCGGTCCTCTCAGTTCGAATGCACCCTGCACTCCTGGCTTCAGCGCTCGGCACTCCTGTCGTTGCGGTTCCTTATTGCGGAAAAGTTCGTCTGACGCTCGAAGAGATCGAGGTCGGGGCCATTGTGTTGGAGAGCTTGGGTGTCGGGGAGACGTTGGATCGCCTCAATTGCGCGATTAATTTCGAGTCTCAGTGGCTCGATGCGGCTCAACGCTGCGCGATGCGGCTTGATGCGTCGCTCGAGCGAATCTGATCGTGGTGGGTCTGCCCAAGCATCGCGATGTCCGTCATCGGACAGAACGGCTTGGCCCGATCCTCGCTGCGGCCAGTAGCGCTGTCGTTGCTGCGACTTCGATGCTGTTGGGCTTGCTGCAGTTGGTATTGCTGCTGCGGTTGGGGACGGGACGCCCAACCGATGCGTACTTCTACGTACTTGCTTGGAGCGTGGTGCCCATACAACTGGTCCTAGTTAGCTTCTACTACCCCCTGCTGCTGCGGCGTGGCGACCTGAACGACCGTGTAGGTAACCGAGTCAGCCTAGTCGCTGCCGTCGGTACCGTTGGCGCCTCTTCAGTTGCCGCATGTCTCTACTGGCAGATCGCAGGGTCGTTCAACGGCCTTGCCCTCCAGAGCATCGTCGGAACACTCGGAACTTTGATCTCCGTCCGGGTATGGGTACTTGCGCTCCGGCACGCCGCCAATGGGGCGCCTGGCTGGCTGGCTGGCGTAAATTTGTTCCCGAGCCTGTTTGCAATCGCGTGTCTTTTGACGCTGGGTTCGCAGTCGAGTGTGAACGGCAACGTAGCTTGGATGCTGTTCGGCCAAGGATTGGGATTTGCGGCGTATCTCGGATTGATGCGAGTTGTTGGAGATGCGCGCCCGCATCAGACGGGCGTCCTAGATCTGCCAGACGGGCCGCCTCCGAAGCAGAAATTAGGAGCTTCGTGGATCGCCGCCCAATCGATCGTTGCCTATTCAGCAATTTTGCTCATACAGACCTTGGCCGTGATTCCAGCTTCCAGCCTCACCATATTGGGCTTAGCAAATCGAATCGTCTCATCGGTCTCGACGCTGGTGTCGAGTTCCGTTCTCCCGGTCATTCTCAATCGAAAAACAACGACGAGCCGGCTGGCTGTGCAGTTTCTGTGGGGACTTCTTTTCCTTGAGGGATTTGTGTTCGCCGCCTGCGCATTGGATCCGTACGGCCTACTAGGTGAACATCGCGAGTTGTCTCTCGTTATCGCGATATGGTCCCTAGGTGTCGTCTTGAACTTAACGCTTCACAGGCTCGCGTTCCGATTGCACGAGTCGCGATCCGGACTGATCACGATCGTTGTTTGTGTCGTCGTCTCTCTCGCTGCGGTGAGCGGGAGTGCACTGGGAATGGCGAACCTTGCCCTGGTCCTTTGCGCACTGGTTGTGCTGGACCTCGGATCGGGCGTTTTGTTTGCCCTGTACGTGCGGAAGTATGGGCTGGCTATTGCCTATCTCGCAGTCGCTACGGCACAGGGTCTCTACGTCTGGTTGTAGCAACCATGGCGCACCGCCGCGATGGCCTACTGCTTGGGGCGACTCCCTAGCGTGCCCGGATCTTCAGACCGTGTACTAATCCGCGCCACCGGTCAGCGTTTTTTTGGTAGTCGCGGCGTGGGTGAAGGAGAATTCCGCGAACGAGCCTGAGCATTGTTTCAGTCGCAACGAGTGGATACGCCAAGACGTGACCAACTCGCTTGCTCAACAAGATTCTGTTCCGAGTGGCTAGGTACATGCCCATATGACCGGGCTCCTGCGAAGCGTACGCATTCTCGGATACCAGCACTTCATGGCCCTCGGCTCTGAGCCGTTGGAACAGATCTACTTCTTCCATGTAGAGGAAGTACGGTTCGTAGACGCCTCCGACGGCCTCGAACTCGGAGAGTCGTACTACGAAACAACAGCCGTCGATCCAATCGACCGAGCTAGAACTCCATTGCGAAACGGGTGAAGCAAGACAAGTCAGCCGATTGAAACGCCCGCCCTCGGACCAGATCATCGTGCGATCGCTCTTCCGGCGGAGTCTCGGTCCAACGGCGGCTGCGCGAGGAGAGGCTTCAAGGAGATTCAGCATATTTGCGAGGGCATCATGTTCTAGCCTGACTTCGTGCGTAACGGCCAGGAGGATCTCGGCACCCTCTGCAGCCGCGATCTTGGCTCCCAGATTTAGCGCGGCTCCGTACCCGATGTTGCCGTGACCCGCGATCCAACGGAGCGCGGGATAGGCGTTGAGGGCGACTGACTGTGCCTCCAGAGGAGAGCCGTTGTCGATCAGCGCGATTCGATTCTCGGAGACCCCTGCCTGCACGGCATCAGAGATTGTGTCGAGAACGTCGGGCCAATTGTTGTAATGGATGATGACGGCGAACAGGCTCGGATGTGCCTGCTGAATCATGGGCCGAGGCTACTTGATGTTGGGAGGAGCCTAAGGCTGATGGATGGTGATCTACCTCTCAGTGGTCCGCTCCACAGATGCACTGCCCGCAAGCTGGCATACGTTGGTGATCGTCGGGGCGGCTGCCTCGTCGCCGTACCTGCAGGCCATCTCGGTTTGCGAATCGAACGAAAGGTCTGCCCGATGGACTCGGTGTCGACGATCGCTTGGAATGTCTCCTACTTACGCAGAGACGGCGGCGGTATTCGTGTGGACGCGTTCCTGGAGGGCTTGAAACGAATCGGTGTCGTGGCAACCCAAATGGGAATTGGCCCTGAGTCTCTCGAGACGAGCGCGGAAGCTACCACGTCACGTTTGGGGGACCTTAAACGACACCTTCTCCCGGTGCCGTTGCGGGGGCGTGCCGTGCGCGGGTTGCCCTCACTCGAAACGGACGCGGTAATCAGCTTGATCTCTGCCACCCACGGATACGCACTGAAATCCGGAGTCCCGTGCTGGATCGACTATCCGGACCTTTGGAGTGAGTACGCATCTAACGTCCATATTGAGCGTGGGCTACTCGCCGGTGCGACGGCCAAGGTGCAGGCTGGCCTTTGGTCTCGCCGTGAACAGCGAGAGGCATCGGAAGCCTCGATAGTCACAACCGCATCATGGGAAGACGCGAGATCGGTGCCAAATGCTACGTGGTTGCCTACCCCGACCTTCGAAGGCAAGTTGCCGAGCAGGACGGCCCCCTCTGCTCCCAGGACGTTCGGGATGCTCGCCAACTTCGACTATCCACCGAACCGGAGCGCCTACCAGGTTCTCGTCGAGCAGTGGCTGCCGCTCTTGCCAGCCGGCTCTCCGCCCGTGATTGTGGCCGGGTTCGGGTCGAGAATTTGCCCTCGGACCCCAACGTCAACATCCGAGGTTCGGTTGCGGACGTGCGTGAGTTCTATGACGCAGTCAATATCGTTCTTGCCCCCGTTGATCGTGGAGGGGGCATGAAGGTCAAAGTCATTGAGTCCCTGACGTATGGCGTGCCTGTGGTGGCATCTGTGCATGCGCTGGAGGGGTTTCCACCAGCAATTGCCGGTGCCTGCTCGATCTGGGATGGTGTCTCGACAACCCTGCCAGATGACGCGGACCCACGAGACAAGTCTGAAGTTGAAACAGCCTTGAACGAGTTTCGCGAGGATACTTTCTTTGCGCGAGTGTCGGACCTATGGGCCAAGCTCTCGGCTAGCGGGTCCAAACCGTAGCAAACCGATGTCGGAAATGGGCTGAGGCGTACTTGGCCTCGTACTCCTCGCGAGCCCTGGCACCCATGGCGCTCGCAGCTATTCTCGAGATCCGGAGCGTCCCGACGAGACTGTCGACATCCCCTGGTGGGAACAACAGGCCAGTGATGCCGTGCGTCACTATGTCGGCTAGTCCGCCCGCGTCGCTTGCGATGACCGGTCGTCCGCAAGCGAACGCCTCGATCGCGATGAGGCCGAATGGCTCTGGCGTATTCGAAGGAACGATGACGACGTCACTCTCAGCAATGAGACGCCCGATATCGGCCACTTCCCCCACAATCTCAATGGAGTCTAGATTCACCGAGTTGGCTACTAGCCTGCGCACATCCACGGCTTCGCCAGTCAGCGGCGGTCCGCCGGCGATAATCAATCTTCCGTCGGGTGCCGCGTCATTCCACGCTGCGAGCAGCGTGTCGTGACCCTTCCAATTGTTCCACCGGCTCGCGACTAAGAATGTGAGTGGTCCAGATCGATCAGCAATGGCTGGTGGTCCACCATCTGCGTACAGGATCTGGCACGCCGTTCGGGATGGTTTCCGCACGCACACTGAGGTGTAGGCCCAATGAATGGCGAGACGCCTCTGAGATGGCGACGATGTCCGTGGCAAAGCGAGCCATCATGCGCAGCAGCTTTGTTTCAAGACCGCTTCCCCAGATCTCTTGATTGTGGAGAATGATCTTCTTTGTACCGACAAGCTTGGACAGGAAAGCGATGATGAGGGTTGCGGACGTGGCGCAGTAGACCGTATGTGGTCGCGTATGAGCCAACCGAACGAGAGTTCGAAAGCTGTCGCGAGCCAGACCAAGGATGCCGCGGGGCCGTAGACGACTCCGCCTCGCGATGGGCAGGGGCAGAATCTTCACCTTGAAGCCCGCTTCGCGAAGCTGAGGCTCGAGTGGGTTTTGGGATTCCGGTGTATCGCCGGGCAGCCATACCTCGACAAGCTCGATCCATACGGCTGGGAGGGCAGAAAGGACTTCAAGGACCATTCGGTCTGAGCCGTACATTTCGTTGGACGAATGTACGACGACGATAGGTCTCACTCGGACTTTGGGAGACGACTAGAAATGACGCGAGCGGGCACTCCTGCGACCACCGAGTTCGGGGGCACATCACGAGTGACCACACTGCCGGCTGCAACGATCGAACCTTGCCCGACTGATACGCCTGCAGTGATTGTCGCACCGCTACCGATCCAGCAGTCATCCCCGATTCGGACAGTGAGCCGGTCAACACCCTGCTCCTTGATGGGTCGCGTCAGATCTGAAAACGCGTGATTCTCCGAGAACAAGCGCACCCCAGGCCCGAGCATGACGTCCGAGCCGATGGTGATTGCGCCGGAACATCCGATGAAACATTCTGAGGCAATGCTCGAGCGGTCACCTACCACCAAACCTTCGCCAATCTCGCCGCGGTAGTAGCTGGACGGTCGGATCTGCGAGTTGCGGCCGATCGAGACGTCCTTGCCCAGGACGATTCCGTTCTTTGAGAGGCTATGTACTTCTGCAAAATCCTCGATTACAAGCCGGCCAGAATGGAAAAGGAACTGGGGGTTCCTGATGCGTGCACCCCGGCCGATGAGTAGCAGGCCACCCGACCTTTTGACGAATGGCTTCATGGCCATGCCGCGGATGAACATCGGACCTACGCGAGCCAGCAACTGTAGTCGAACGTAGAGCTTTCGCCGCGGGTCGGTCATCGTTTGCGAGCCCAGGCGAGCAATACGTTGTCGTAGGATTTCCGCACTTCGGTCCACGTATACGCTGACGCCGCCCGATCGAGAGACTTGGACCGATACTCAGCGGAGTCGCGGATCATCGACTTCATGCCAGTGGCAATGGAGGCGGCCGTCGGCTCAACGTATGTCCCAGCCCGAGCGAGGACTTCTCTGTTATAAACCGTGTCTCTGGCGACGATGGGTACCCCGATGGTCATCGCCTGCACAAGCGCTGGATTGGTGCCCCCGACGCTGTGGCCGTGGAAGTAGGCTCCAGCGTGCTGCCACAGTGCGTACAGCCGCTGGTCATCGCTGATGTGGCCCAGCCAGTGAACGCGATCGTTGCGGTCGGCTAGAGCGGACACCTCTCGCTGGAGAACGCTTCCCTCCGGCGCTGACCCCACAAGAACGACGTCGAAATCCCTGGAAATCTCTTCAGTCGCTTCGACGAACTCGGAAATCGTGTTCTCTGGCACAAACCGGGCGACCATGAGGGCGTACTTCTGCGATACCAAACCCGGCTCGACGGGCAGTGCGCCGGCCGTCTCTCCTCCATACGGGATGAATGTGCCTGTGCGTCCGAATTGCTGCATCCAGAAATCTTCGATCGCTCGCGCGTCAAAGATCAGATGGTCGGCGAATTTGGCCGTTAGGCGTGCTCCCCGACGGAACATGGCCTTGGCGAGTCGCCCCCACTTCTCTCGGTGCCACTCGATGCCGTCGACGTTGACGACGGTCGGAATTCCGCGCAATTTCAGGATGGGTAACCAGTATCCATTGGCGACGTTCATGATGAGAGCAACGTCAGGCTTGTGAAAGAAGGTGTGCACGCACGCCGTAAAGCCGTAGCTAAGCGTGCTTAGCGAGTTTGAGTTGATGCCTGGTGTGAGGACGGACTTAACTTTGTTGTCCCGTTCTGCATCGTCCAGCCGAACTTCGCCGCGCCGCCCATACACCGAAACATCCCAACCCTGCGCAGCCAAGAACGGGGCGATCTTACGCACAGCCGTCTCAAACCCGCCGTAGTAGCTCGGATAGCCCCGCGTGCCAATGATCGCGACAGATTGCTCCGCTTTCGTCTTACCTTCCTCACCCATTTAGTACGCTCCCTCTTTCATCGCGACCGCCCTCACGGTCTTCCAGACGATCTGTAGATCTCGCACCATTGACCAGTTTTCGACATAGTCCAGATCGAGCCGAACGGTCTCCTCCCACGACAGATCGGAGCGCCCGCTGATCTGCCAGAGTCCCGTGATCCCCTGCTTCACAAGAAGTCTGCGTTCAACGGAGCCTTCATACATTTCGACCTCATGCCGGAGCGGCGGGCGGGGACCAACGACGCTCATCTCCCCCTTGAGCACGTTGACGAACTGCGGGAACTCGTCGATCGAGTATCGGCGCAGAAATTTGCCGACGCGTGTGACGCGGGGGTCGTCAATGAGTTTGAAGAGCGGACCGGAAGCGTGGTGGTTGTGTTTGTGAAGAGAAGTGGCATGGCGGTCCGCACCGTCTGTCATGCTTCGGAACTTCAACATGTTGAAGGGCTCACCACCCACGCCTATTCGTTCGGACCGGTAGAAGACGGGCCCCTGGCTGGTCAACTTAATTGCGACGGCGGTCGCTAGGAGGATCGGCGAAGCTGCCACCAAGAAGGTCAAGGCAAACGTTTTGTCGAAGAGGGCCTTGCCGAGCTTTCGGGCACCTGCATAAGTCGGCTGTTCTAGATGGATGAGGGGCATGTTCGCGACGTCGCGTACGTGTATGCGAGGGCCAGCAACGTCGATCACGTTTGGTGACACGAACATTTCGACGTCGGTCCCGTGCAGGTCCCAAGCAAGATCCTTCAGGCCGTCATGTCCGAGGTGCTCGGTATCTGTGACGACGACGGTGTCAGCCTCGGTGATTGAGAGCACGTCCATCAAGGTGCGCTGGGTGCCGAGGACTGGGATGAAGGCGGCAGGAATGTCCAGCCATTCGTTGAAATCGCCAGGTCGGTCAGGCACCCAGACCCCAGTGACGCGGTATCCGCTGTCGCGAGAGGCGTGAAAGTTCTCAGTGATTCGCTTCGCCGAGCGAACACCTCCGATGACCAGCACGCGTGAATGCGCGCGGCCGCGTGCGCGTTCACGCGCCAGCCAACCCCGCCAGAACTTGCGTCCGAGCAAGAGCCCGAGCAGCCCGAGCGGGAACGCGAACGCAAGGTAGCCGCGGGACATGTCCCATTTGAGAATCAGGGAGAGAATCGCCAGCCAGCCGAACACCAGGATCGTCGTGCGTGCGACCCGTGCGTACTCGTCGGGCCCGTGACCGACGATCCGGAGATCGCGAGTTCGGAAGATGGCGAGCGCGATCCACCACATCGTTGCTATTGCAATCCCGAGCGCCGGGTAGGTCAACCCGGCTAGCCCGAGAACTGATGTGACGTTGGTGTCGTTGCCAAAACGCAGGAAGGCTGCGAAAACAGTCGCGGTGATGAGGACGGCAAGGTCCGTGAAAAAGAGTCTGCGTGCGTAGCCCGCCTGCCAGCTGCCGTGGCGCAGATCCAGGTCGAGCTTCGTGTCTGCGCGGCCCGCGCGTGACTCCGGAGTACGAGGAACGAAGGCGGGTGGCGCTCCTGCCTCGGGGTTCTTCAGCAACCCACTCACCATCCGTCAACTCCCCAGGCTTAGCCGTACTGGCGCACTCGACTACCTTAGATCGATAGTTTGCGGATTGGTGACAGTATTACGCACTTGTCAGTTTCGTCGGGTCGCTTTGCCGTATCCGTGACAAAAGTCACTGCGTGCGAAGCGCTGATCTAGCAGCTGGCGGCTCGCCGCCGTTCCGACCTATCCGACGAGCTTGACTCCCGGATCGGCTGCGAGCAGGCGACCAACAAGCAGCTTGGTGTCCTCTTCGGGATGCTCAACTCGCAGCAGTGCTTCCCTTGGTGTGACGTCGACCCACTCTGCGGACCATCGGCGATCGTACGGAACGAGGGCCGCACCTGCGGCGGTCGGTGCGCTCGACGTCGAGTCCATGGAAAAGGTTGTCACAGTCATGTCTTGAGTGTGCGCTCCGAGGGGGTCACGGGCAAAGCGGTGACGACGCGATCTGGCGCACACTGGCACGTTGGATGACGTTGCGATCCGAGAAACACGGGAACGGCCTCGCGGCTCCGCAACTTCGGCCACTATTCAACCCATGCGTGTTCACCACCTCAACTGCGGATCATTGCATCCGCCCACGATGTCCGAGATCGTCTGCCACGTCCTGCTCTGCGAGACGTCGGATGGCCTCGTGCTCGTCGACAGCGGTCTCGGCCGGCATGACTTCGCCGACCCGAAGCGCATGGGAGTCGCCCGATTCCTGATGCGCCCGGATCGTGACGACGCCAAGACCGCGATCGGCCAGATCGAGGCCCGTGGCTTCACGGCCGCCGACGTGCAGCACATCGTCCTGACGCACATGGACTTCGACCACATCGGTGGCATCGCCGACTTCCCCGAGGCGACGGTCCACACGACGGCAGAGGAGTACGACTGGGCGGTCGTCAACACCGACTTCACCTCGCGGCAGCGCTACTCGCAGCGGCAGTGGTCGCACGGTCCACGCATCCAGACGCATGCCGGGCCGGGCGAGCAGTGGAAGTACGACCTCCACGGCATGGAGGTCCTCCCGGGCATCACCTACCTGCCGATGCCGGGACACACCAAGGGGCACGCAGCGGTGGCCGTCGAGACGCCGGATCGCGGGCTGCTGATCCACGCGGGCGACGCTGTGTTCGACGCGAGCCTCTACACGCCCGCATCGCCCGCCGGCACGCCGCTCACCAAGATCGGCCTGCTGCGTGGATTCGAGCGGCTCATGGCTGTCGACCGCAAGCGGATCGACGGCAACCACGCCACGCTGCGCCGGCTCAACGAGGAGGCCGGCGTGACGGTGTTCAACGCGCACGACAAGCGGATCCTCGACGATCTCATCAGGAGCTGAGGCATGGGTCGAACAGGTCAGCAGATGCGACAGCGCACGCTCAAGACGATGAAGCAGTCGTCGGCTGGCGGGCGTACGAAGGCTCGCAAGACGCCCGACCGCAACGCCCGCCTGCGCTACTGGTTCGACGGGACGATGGCACGCGGCACATCGGCGCTGGTCATGTGGCTCGCGGTCGTGACGCTGGTGTTGATCCTGGTGTTCACGGTCTTCATCCTGATCACGCAATGGGCTCCGGAGAACGAGGACGGCAGCAAGCCGGGCTTCTTCAAGCAGCTCTTCAACAGCCTCATGCACGCCCTCGACCCGGGCACGGTCGCCGGCGACACGGGCGGCTGGTCGTTCCTCATCACGATGCTGCTGCTGACCCTCGCCGGCCTCTTCATCGTGAGCGCCTTGATCGGTGTCATCGCCACGGGCATCGACGCCAAGCTCGAGGACCTGCGTCGGGGCCGGTCCCTCGTGATCGAGCGGGACCACACCGTGATCCTGGGCTGGTCCGACTCGGTCTTCGCGATCGTGCGGGAGCTGTCGATCGCCAACGAGAGCCGCCGCAGGCCCGCCATCGTGATTCTCGCCGAGCACGACAAGGTCGAGATGGAGGATGAGGTCCGCGAGAAGGTCCCGCAGCTGCGTGGCACGCGGGTGATCTGCCGCACGGGTTCACCGCTCGACCTCGGTGACCTGGTCCTCAGCAACCCCAGCGAGGCCCGCGCGATCATCGTGCTGTCGCCTGACGGGGACGAGCCGGACGCCGAGGTCATCAAGACCCTCCTCGCGTTGACCCACGAGGGCGCCGACGCCTCGGCTCACATCGTCGCCGAGATCCAGGACCCCCAGAACCTCGACGCCGCGCGGCTGGTCGGCGGCGACCGCACGGTCATCGTCGACAAGCGGGAGACGATCGCTCGCCTGATCGTCCAGACCGCGCGGCAGTCCGGTGCCGCCGCGGTCTACACCGAGCTGTTCGACTTCGACGGCGACGAGATCTACTTCCACGCCGACCCGTTGCTGGCCACAGGTACGTTCGCCGAGGCCGTCCGCGCGTACGAGCTGGCGTCGGTCATCGGGCTGGCAGGTGCGGACGGGTCCGTGCGTCTCAACCCTCCCGGATCGACGGTCGTGGGAGACAGCGAGCTCATCGCGATCGCCGAGGACGACTCGGCACTGGAGACAGCAGTGCGCAGCGGCGCCGCGATCGTCGAGGCGCGCATCAGCGCCGTACCGCCGGAGCCGGAGGCGCCCTCGCGGGTGCTCGTGCTCGGCTGGAACGAGCGAGCTCACACCGTGGTGCGCGAGCTCGACGAGTACGCCGCGACGGGCTCGACCCTCGAGATCCTCACCGAGTACGGCACTCCCGACGTGCCGACGCTCACCAACCTGACGGCGACCGTGCGGCACGGCCGTACGTCCGAGCGCTCGAGCCTCGATGCGTACCCGATCCGTGAGTATGACCAGGTCATCGTGCTCTGCTACTCCGACGAGCTGACCGCCCAGCGTGCCGACGCCCGTACGCTCGTCACCCTGCTGCACCTGCGCGAGATGGTCGGCGACCGGGCCAAGGGCGGCCGGCCCTCGATCGTGAGCGAGATGCTCGACGACCGCAACCGCGCGCTCGCCCAGGTGGCGCATGTCGACGACGTCATCGTGTCGGACGAGATCCTGAGCCTGATCCTGTCGCAGCTTTCGGAGAATGCCCGGCTCGAGGCGGTCTTCCAGGACCTGCTCGACGCCGACGGCTCGGAGATCTACCTGCGACCGGTCGAGCAGTACGTCACCGCCGGCGACGCGGTGACCTACATGACGATCGTCGAGGCGGCGGCCCGACGCGGCGAGACGGCGATCGGCTATCGCGTCTCGGCCGAGGCCGACGTTGCATCGGCTGGATTCGGCGTCTACGTCAACCCGGCCAAGTCCGCGTTGTTCGCCGTTGATCCCCTCGACCGGGTGGTCGTGCTCGCCGAGGACTGAGCTAGTTGGGCAGCTTGACCGTCATCGGTTTGAGCTCATCGGCGATGCGACGTTGGTAGTAGATCTGGCCCGCTTCGTTGAGATGGACGGTGTCGACATCGATGTACCTGTCCTGGTTGCCGTCTCCGGCCGGAGACGCGATGTTGCCGGATCCGGTCAGCCAGTCGGCCGTGTACGGATCGATCATGCCGACCACGTTGCTGTGCAGTGCTGCCATGTCTTTGAGGTTCTGGTTCATCTCGCGGTAGAGCGCGTGGGTCTGATCCGGGACGCCTGCGTACGTCAGCGGTTCCACACCCACGAGGACAACGGGCAGCTCGGGACGGACCGCGGCAACGCGGTCGAGGAAGTCATCCACCGCGGCTCGCTGTTCGGCTGGCGTGAACATCCAGTCGTTGACCGTTCCGTTGACGAGCAAGGCATCGATCGGCGCCTTCTTGATCGCCGCGATGTTCCGCGCACCGCCAAAGGGCGTTGACTCGTACCCGGGGGCGCCGTAGTCGCCAGTCAGCGCGCGTCCGGTCATGTCGGAGGCGTAGCCGGTGCCGCCCTGCGCCAGGTTCCACACCCGGAACCCGGTGATCGTGCGCAGCTGCACCGCGGCGGAAACCGTCCGATCTCGTTGCTGATTCGATTCGAAGTACGAGTCAGACACGACACCGAGCGTGAAGGGAGGCGGGGTCGCGGTGACCGTGACCGGGTCAGCCGCGCGGTAGTTGACGCCCCCGAACACCAGCGCGCCGGCGAACCGCACCTTGACCGTGCCGCGAGCGGGCAGGTTGATGACGATCCAGTCGGACTCACCCGTGCCGTCAGGATGGTCGACGATGAATGCCGATGCGGCGAGCGGAACGTCATCGATCCAGACCATGACCTCGGAGCGCTTGTACGTCACGTACCGGACTGCGAATTCCTTGCCGGTCACGGTGAACTCGACATCGGCAACCTTGTACTCCGAGTTGGTGGCGACGTACTCGGCGCCGGCGGTCGGCTGCCTGACGTCGGTGCCGCCGTACGCACTGGCCAAGGTTCCGAGGGGATGCGGTTGAAGTGAGTGGGTGAAGGCGCCGGGTTCGTCCCACCCGATCTCGGACTGGGGCGAGTACCAGCTTGGCGCCTCTGTCCTGTGAGTCGCCGTGATGCCGGACGACGGCCGCGGTTCGGACGCTGCCGGATGCATCAGGGCGCCGAACGTCGACGCGGCGGGCTCGGGCGGTGGCGCTGGGCTCGGCGTGGGAGTCGGCGTGGGGCTTGGTGTGGGGCTTGGTGTGGGGCTTGGCTCAGGTTCCGGAGTGGGCGGCGGCTCTGGAGTCGGAGCGGGTGGTGGAGGTGAGGGCATGACCGTCGTCGGGGTGCTCGTGGAGGTGCCGGTCGTGAACCCCGCGCGGGTGCCAGTGACGGCAACGCGGATTGCCGCATTCACGTCTGCGGCGCTCGACGTGTATGTCTGGCCGGTCGCACCCGCGATCACGGCGCCGTTGCGGGTCCACTGGAACGCAAACGCCGTGGGCTGGGGTGTCCAGGTGCCGGGCGCGGCGGTCAGCACGTGCCCCACGGTGCTGTCGCCCGTGATCGTGGGCGTGCTGCGCGTGAAGGTCCCGGCGGCCACCGTCGAGGAGGTCACGCTCTCGCGGATCGTCACGCTCCCCGACCGGCTGGCGCTCACCTCTACGGTGACGTACGTGCCGTGGTCGCCCGCTGTCAGCGCGTACGTCGCCGACTTGGCCCCGGTGATCGCGTCCCCGTTGCGTCGCCACTGGAAGTTGTAGGTCGCCGGCGCTGGGCTCCAGGTGCCTGTCGACGCCGTCAGTGTCTGGCCAACCTGCCGAGTCCCGGTCACGGTGGGAGTCACAGTCTTGGTGAAGGCCGTCTTGGGTTTCGCGACCACGGTGATGGCGGCCGTCGCCGAGTACGCAGCGGCCAAGGTCTTGGTCGCCGGCGCGTAGGCGCGGTAGGTGCGTGAGCCGGTCGTGATGACCCCGAACACGTACGAGTAGGAACCCTTGGAGCTCGTGGTGCGGGTCTTGAGGGTGACCCACGAACCCGACTTGAGCTGTTGCAGCACGACAGACGAGCTGCTCGGTGAGCCCGAAAGGGCTCCGGCGAGCGTCGCGTCGCTCCGCGGACGTCGGGGACGACGGGGTCGCTCGCAGCGTGACGGTCCGCGCAAGTGAGGGGCGTGGCGGCGGTCGCCGACGTGGACAGATCCGCGCCGCAGACAGCCAACGCCAGCCCGGCAAGCACCGCAACAAGTCGGCGGTGCATGGGAGTGTCCGATTTGTCGGAGGGAGGGATGCCCGGAACATATCCCGGAACTGCAGTCCGTGCGGCTGTTTCGAGGAATCGGCCGCAGGGTTGACCGCGCTCCAGCGTGACGAGGCGCACGTAGCGATCCGGAGAAAGACTCCGTATATTGGTTGCACGGAGCAATCACCGTCTCCGAACCCACCTCGTTCTTTCCAGGAGAATTCCTGTGCCCTCGTCGACCCGACGCACTCACTACTGGCTGACCTTCGCCGTGCTGGCGGTGGCGGTCTCGTCCTACTCGCTCATGCAGTCGCTCACGATCCCGGTGCTGTCGGAGATCGAGCGCGAGCTCAACACCGACCAGAACACCGTGACGTGGGTCCTGACGGCCTACCTGCTCTCCGCCTCGGTCTTCACGCCGATCATGGGCCGGCTCGGCGATGCGTTCGGCAAGGAGCGCCTGCTGGTGCTCTCGTTGGTCGCGCTCGCCGCCGGGTCGTTGCTGGCCGCGCTGGCATCGAGCATCGGCGTGCTGATCGTCGCCCGCATCATCCAGGGCGTTGGCGGCGGTGTCCTCCCGCTGGCGTTCGGCATCATCCGTGACGAGTTCCCGCACCACAAGGTCGGCGGCGCCGTCAGCGTCGTCTCGTCGCTGCTCGCCGTGGGATTCGGCGCCGGCATCGTGCTGGCCGGCCCCATCGTGTCGGGGCTCGGCTATCACTGGCTGTTCTGGCTGCCGTTCATCGTGACCTCCGTCGCGGCGGTTGCGTCGATCGTGTTCGTGCCGGAGTCGCCCGTACGTACGCCCGGCCGCATCTCGGTGCTGCCCGCGGTCCTGCTGTCGAGCTGGCTCGTCGCCCTCCTGCTGGCGCTCAGCGAGGCGCCCAAGTGGGGCTGGGGATCCGGCCGGACGATCGGCCTGCTGGTGCTTGCCGCCGTGCTGGTCGTGGCGTGGATCCGGGTCGAGCAGCGCGCTGCCGTGCCGCTGATCGACATGCACATGATGCGGCTCCCCGGCGTGTGGACCACCAACCTGGTCGCCCTGCTGGTCGGCGTCGGCATGTACGCCTCGTTCGGATTCATCCCGCAGTTCATCCAGACGCCCAGCGCCAGTGGGTACGGCTTCGGGTCGAGCGTGACCGAGTCCGGCCTGTTGATGCTGCCGTCGGCTGTCGCGACGTTCGTGACGGGCCTCTTCGCGGCGTCCATCGCGCGTCGCGTCGGTCCCAAGGTGGTCGTCGTGTTCGGCTCTGCGCTCGCCGCCGGCGGGATGTTCATGCTGGCCTACTTCCACGACACCAAGACCGAGATCGCGGTGTCGAACGGCATCACCGGCGTCGGCATCGGCCTGGCGTTCGCCTGCCTCGCCGGCTTGATCGTCGGCGCGGTTCCGCCCGAGCAGACCGGTGTCGCGAGCGGCATGAACGCCAACATCCGTACGATCGGCGGCTCGGTCGGCACCGCGGTCATGGCGAGCATCGTCACGGCGCACTTCCTGCCGAGTGGCTTCCCGAAGGAGATCGGCTACACGGCCGGCTTCGTGGTGCTGGGTGGCGCTCTGTTGCTGGCGGCGGTCGCCGGGCTGGCGATCCCCACGACGTCGGCCAAGCAGCTTGAGGAGCAGCTCGAGCAGGAGCCCGCTCCCGAGTCGGTCCTGGAGTCCGTCAACGCCTGATCCGTCGCCAAACCCGCAAAATTCTTACGGGAATCCACAATCCTGAGCCAACTGGGGTTTGGCCTGGGCGAAGCGCGCGTAGACCGGAGTCATGGCCATCCTGTTGTGGAGCGCGGCCGTGATCGTCGCCGCCAACGCCGTCGTCGCGGCGTTGCTGGTCGTCCGGTTCCGAGCTGAGGAGCGGCGTGCCGCGGAGGCGCGCCGGCTGCGGCAGGACCAGGCGCATCGGAGCTCGCCTCCGCCTAGCATGGCTGCGTGAGCCGACTCGACTCGTTCTACCGCGACGGGTCCGGGCGGCAGGTGCTGCTCCAGGTCCCCAATCCCGCGCTGAGCGTCTGGATGCTGGCGACCGCCCTGCGCTGGAGCGCGTACGACTCGCGCGACGTCGAGCTCCGCTGGATCGGGTCAGGAGCCCTCATCGCGTGGAGCGTCGACGAGCTCGTACGTGGAGCGGCTCCGGTCCGCCGGCTGCTCGGCGCCGTCGTGCTGACCGGGCAGCTGTGGGCGCTGTTCTGAGCGGCACGCCACCAGATGGTAGATTTCTACCATGCGGACAACCATCGATGCGGGCGGCCGAATTGTCGTGCCGAAGCCGGTGCGCGACGCCATGGGTCTGGAGCCTGGACGGAGGATCGACATCGTGTTCACAGACGGGCGGATTGAGATCGAGATTGCGCCGGCCGAAGTCGTCGTCGACCTGGTTGATGGCGCACCGCTCGCACGTCCGGTTGAGGACATGCCGGTCCTCACCGACGCGCAGGTGCGCGACGCCATCGAGGCCACCAGACGGTGACTCTGGCCACCTGTGACACGAGCGTCCTCGTGCCCTTTCTCCTGCCCTGGCACGAGAGACACGAACGCGCGAGGGCGGCTCTGGCCGAGCGGGTGGACGCCGTTCCGGCGCACGTGTTCCTCGAGTGCTACAGCGTGCTGACGAGACTCCCGGCGCCGCATCGCCTGTCGGCGAAGTCGGCGGGTGAGCTGCTCGGTGCGCTGGGCTGGGACGTCCTGGAGCTGTCGTCCGATCGCTACCGCGACCTCGTGGTGACGCTGTCTCGTGGCGGCATCTCCGGCGGCGCGGTCTACGACGGACTTGTGGGCGCCACCGCTGATGCTTGCGATCGGGTGTTGATCAGCGCCGACGCGCGCGCCCGGCGAACCTACGAAGCACTTGGCATACGCATCGACTACCTCGCCTAGCCTCCGCAAGCCAGCGCCGCCCAGGAACAGCGCACGCCATCTCGGCGTTGATCCCGGTATGAAGAACGTCGGCTTCCTCTCCTTTGGGCACTATCAGGCCGTACCCGGGTCGCAGACGCGTACCGCCGGTGATGTCCTGCTGCAGTCGATCGACCTGGCGGTCGCCGCCGAGGAGCTCGGGCTCGACGGGGCGTTCTTCCGCGTGCACCACTTCGCGCGCCAGCTGTCGTCACCGTTCCCGTTGCTCGCCGCAGTCGGCGCCCGCACGCGTCGCATCGAGATCGGCACAGGCGTGATCGACATGCGCTACGAGAACCCGCTCTACATGGCCGAGGACGCCGCGGCGGCCGACCTGATCAGCGGCGGCCGGCTCCAGCTCGGCATCAGTCGTGGATCACCCGAGACGGCGATGCGCGGCTACGAGGCGTTCGGTCACGTGCCCGTCGACGGGCAGAGCGACGCCGACATGGCTCGGGCGCACACAGACGTGTTCCGCCAGGCGATCGCCGGTGCGGGCGTGGTGCTGTCCGATCCCAAGATGACGGGTCAGTCGGTCCCCCTGCCGGTCATGCCCCAGTCCCCCGGCCTCGCCGACCGCATCTGGTGGGGTTCGGGCACGCGCGCGACGGCCGAGTGGACTGCCGAGCAGGGCATGAACCTCATGAGCTCGACACTGCTGACCGAGGACACCGGTGTGCCGTTCGACGAGCTCCAGCTCGAGCAGATCCAGCGCTTCCGCGCCACCTGGGCGGAGGCTGGTTGGGAGCGCGAACCGCGGGTCTCGGTCAGCCGCAGCGTCATCCCGATCCTCGACGCACAGGACCGGGCCTACTTCGGTGAACGCAGCGGCGAGGACCAGCTCGGTCATCTCGACGGCGGCATCGCGAGGTTCGGCAAGTCGTACGTCGGTGAGCCCGATGCGCTGGCCGACGAGCTTGCCCAGGATGTCGCGGTGCGCGAGGCGGACTCGCTGCTGCTCACGGTGCCCAACCAGCTCGGCGTCGACTACAACGCCCGCCTGCTCGGCGCGCTCGCCGAGCACGTCCTCCCGGCGATCGGCTGGAAACCCCGGGTCTAGCCCCAAGTGTCGGCACTTGTGTACCGCAGAACGCGCCAAACGCGTACACAAGTGCCGACATCGCGGTCGTGCTGGACGATCAGGCTTCGAGGCGAGCCTTCAGGCCGTCGAGCTCGGTCCAGAGGACGGTCGGCAGCTTGTCGCCGAACTTCTCGAACCACTCGTTGATCTGCGGGATCTCGGCCTTCCACTCCTCGGTGTCGACGTGCAGCGCCTTCTCGAGCTGCGCGTCGGTGACATCGAGGCCATCGGTGTCGATCGCACCAGGAGCCGGCACGAGGCCGATGGGCGTCTCGGTCGCGTCGACCTTGCCCTCGACCCGCTCGATGACGTACTTGAGGATGCGGCTGTTCTCGCCGAAGCCGGGCCACAGGAAGCCACCGTCCTCGTCGCGACGGAACCAGTTGACGTAGAAGATCTTGGGGAACTTCGACTCGTCGTTGTTCTTGGCCATGTTGATCCAGTGGCTGAAGTAGTCGCCCGCGTCGTAGCCGATGAACGGCAGCATCGCCATCGGGTCACGCCGAACGACGCCGACCGCGCCGGTCGCCGCGGCCGTGGTCTCGGACGACAGCGTCGCACCCATGAACGTGCCGTGGGTCCAGTCGCGGGCCTCGGTCACGAGCGGGATCGTGGTCTTGCGGCGACCGCCGAACAGGATCGCGTCGAGCGGGACGCCGTTGGGGTCGTCGTACTCCGCCGCGAGGGTCGGGCACTGCTTGATCGGGGTGCAGAACCGGCTGTTGGGGTGCGACGAGACCTCATCTGACGCAGGCGTCCAGTCGCGGCCCTTCCAGTCGGTCAGGTGCGCCGGCGGCTCGTCGGTCATGCCCTCCCACCAGACATCGCCGTCGTCGGTCAGTGCGACGTTGGTGAAGACCGAGTTGCCCTGGTCGATCGTGCGCATGGCGTTGGCGTTGGTGTCCCAGCCCGTGCCCGGCGCGACGCCGAACAGGCCGAACTCGGGGTTGACGGCATACAGCCGGCCGTCGGCGCCGACGCGGATCCACGCGATGTCGTCGCCGATCGTCTCGACCTTCCAGCCGGGGACGGTCGGCTCGACCATCGCGAGGTTGGTCTTGCCGCAGGCGCTGGGGAACGCGGCCGCGATGTACTTGACGACGTTCTCAGGTGACGTGAGCTTGAGGATCAGCATGTGCTCGGCCATCCAGCCCTCGTCGCGACCCATCACCGAGGCGATGCGCAGCGAGTAGCACTTCTTGCCCAGCAGCGCGTTGCCGCCGTAGCCCGAGCCGAACGACCAGATCGTGCGCTCCTCGGGGAACTGGACGATGTACTTGGTGTCGTTGCACGGCCACGGGACGTCCTGCTGACCGTCGGCGAGCGGGGCGCCGATCGAGTGCAGCGCCGGCACGTAGTCGGCGTCGAGCTCCTCGATCTTGTCCAGCACGTTGCGGCCGACGCGAGCCATCACGGTCATCGACGCGACGACGTAGGCGGAGTCGGTGATCTCGACGCCGAACATCGGGCTGTTGGACTCGAGGTGGCCCATGACGAACGGGATGACGTACATGGTTCTGCCCTGCATGCAGCCGTCGTAGAGATCCGTCATGATCGCCTTCATGTCCGAAGGCTCCATCCAGTTGTTGGTCGGGCCGCAGTCGGCCTCGTCAACGCTGCAGATGTAGGTGCGGTCCTCGACGCGGGCGACGTCGCTCGGGTCGGAGGCGCACCAGAACGAGTTGGGCTTCTTGGTCTCGTCGAGTCGTACGAAGGTGCCGGAGGCGACGAGGTCATCGGTCAGCGTGACCCATTCCTCGGGAGTGCCTTCGACCCAGTGGATGGCGGCCGGTTTGGTCAGGGCGGCGACTTCATCAACCCAGGCCTGGAGCCTGGGGTGCGTCGTCCGGTAGGTGGATGTGACGGTGTCTGCGGACATATGTGAACGTTTCCTTCTCGCGCATCGCGAACCAAGCGCATTGATTCGCACTCCCTCGGCATGCGGGCCTCGGGTAGCTGATGTGTGAAATCGTCACCGACGGGCGATGACGATTCAGCCGACTTTACGTGTCACATATGGGCTTTGGGCTGGTCAGCCGGGGTGAACATAGTCACATGTATGACAGGTGGTGGCTCGAGGATGCGGAGCAGAAGTCCGACGGCTTCGGCCCGATTTCGATGCTCGGACGCTCCACGCTAGACTCTGTGAGGCCCTTCGGGGCCACGCGCCCGTAGCTCAACGGATAGAGCATCTGACTACGGATCAGAAGGTTAGGGGTTCGAATCCCTTCGGGCGCGCAGAGCAAAGCCCGGACCCAATCATGGGTCCGGGCTTTGTCGTTGGCTCAGACGTAGGTGCGAATCGGCTTGATCAGGTCGATGGCCCGGGCGATCGCAAATGTCAGGACGATGGTGACGGCGGCGACAGTGGGAATGCCGAGGACCGGCTGCTCGCGATACCAGTCGTTGAGCGGGCTGAGGCTGCGTACGTAGTGCAGGACCAACGCGTACAGCAGGTAGATCCGAAAGCTCAGCCGCGAGTAGAGCGAGATGAACCGGTAGTTCTTGCCCTTGCCGGTGAAGGTCGACTTGGCCAGGAGGAACACGCAGGCCGAGGACAGGACGACACCGGGTGCCAGGTTCAGGTATCCCCACAAGGACTGGTCGCGCTGCGTCTCCTCGAAGTACGTGATGAGGAATGTCGCGCTGACGCCGACAAGGAAGCCGCACACGAGCCACTTTCGGGCGATCCGCAACGGCGTGATGTGTAGGTAGTAGCCGAGCAGCGGCAGGCCGAGATAGCCCGCCGGAAAGCCCGGGAACGAAGCGAAGTAGAAGGGTTTGGCGTCCGGCCATACGTGGGAAACGGTGGGAAGCAGCACGGTGAACACGAGCCAGAGGCCGACGGCGTAGCGCAGCAGGCGTTCCGACTGGCCGTCGGGAAGAGCCGTCAAGGGGCGGATCAGCGGGGCAATCGCGTACATGCCGATCAGGAAGTAGACGAACCACAGGTGATAGGCCAAGGGACCCGTGAAGAAGTCGAAGACGGCAGACAGCAGCGGGCCCTGGCCATCGTAGGAGCTCGTGATGACGGCCTGGTTCTCGCGAAAGAACACGTGATTGGCGATCGCGTACACGATGCTCCACGTGACGAGCGGGATGGCCACCCGCCGTATCTGATGTCCGACGCGGAACCGCCGTTGCGGGGCGAACATCAGCACGCCGGCGATCATGAAGAAGCAATCGACCGGGAATCGCAGCAGCGAGTCGTACGCGTTGGCGACGTTGAACATCGACACGAACTCGACATCGAGCTTGCGTCGCGCGTTGACGATCAGGACCGCGGTATGGAGGACGATGACACTGATGCTGGCGACCACGCGGAGGTAGTCGAAGTAGTAGATCCTCTCGGTCTTGACCTCGACGATCGTATTCGGCACGGACCCTTTTTACCGGAACGGCGGGTCACGCCCGTCTCCGGGGTGTGACGATCAGGGTTCGAGGTTGGCGTCGAACGTGTCGGGTTTGTGGATGAACCCGGCGCGGCCCAACGGCCATACGCGGAGCCAGGCCTTGCCGACGACGCTGTCCTCGGAGATGAACCCGCCACCCGGATCGCCCTGGTGGACGCGCGAGTCGCTGGAGTTGCCGCGGTTGTCACCCATGACCCACAGGTGGTTCTTGGGCACCTTGACGCTGAACGTCTTGTCCTTGGTGGCGGTCTCGTCGAGGACGTACGGCTCGGTGATCTCCTTGCCGTTGATCGTCAGCTTGCCGTCCGTGCAGCAGGCGATCGTGTCGCCGCCGACGCCGATGACCCGCTTGATCAGGTGCCCGCCGGTGGGGAAGAGGCCCACGGTCTCCAGGCCCTTCTGGATCGGGTTGGACGCGTGCTTGGAGTCTTCGGCGTTCAGCCAGCCCCCCGGGTCGTCGAAGACGACGATGTCGCCGCGCTTCACGTCGCCGCCCCAGTAGGACACCTTCTGCACGAGGATCTTGTCGTTGACCAGCATCGTCGGTTCCATCGACTCCGACGGGATGTAGAACGCCTGGAGGAAGAACGTCTTGACGATGACTGCCATCACCATGGCCGTTGCGATCAGAAGGATCGACTCCTGCCATACCGGCAGCTGCTTCTTCTTCTGTTCCGTCACGCAGCGAGCCTAGCGGGAGACGTACAACAGGGTGTCCGCGAGTCAATCAGGCGACACAGGTCATGCAGAGGGTCGCCCGCGGGAATGCCTCGAGCCGCGCCCGGCCGATCGACGCCGCGCACTTCTCGCAGATGCCGTACAACCCGAGATCCAGCCGGTCGAGGACGTGCTCGGTCTGCTCGAGGATCGCCGTGGCGTTCTCGACCTGGACCGCATCCTGCATGAGCTCGGCCCGGTGGGCCGCGACGTCGATCTCGTCGTGCAGCACCTCGAGCGTCGCCCCCGCGATGGCGTGGGCCGAAGCGGCGTCCAGGAGCGCGATCTCTGCCCGGAGCCGGTCGGCCGCCTGGGTCAACCCGTCGCGGATGGCGCGCAGCTCGTCCGTCGTCCAGATCGGGTCGATGTCCGTCGTCATGCGATCGTCCTCCGAGCAGCAGATGTCCCGACGGCATACCCCGATGGCGCGGCGATATTCACCTGCGAACACACGAATCCCCGGGCACGCCCGGGGATTCGTGTGACACTCAGTCCTTCTTCGGTGTTGCCTTCTTGGCCGGCTTCGGCGGTGTCACGTCCGCCGGCGGAGTTGCCGCAGGCGGAGTCGGCGGGGCCGGGAAGGGCTCGGGCGGCGGCTGCGTGCCCCTGCGACCCTTGACCGCGGCGATCGCCGCGGCACCCGCGCCCGTCAGGACTCCGAGGAACGCGATTCGCTTGAGCTTCGAGCGCTTCTTGGGCTTGACCTTGTCAGGCACCTTGTCGGCGACCCCGTCCGGCAGGCGCTCGAACAGGTCGTCGCGCAGGTCACGCAGCTGGTCCTTGTCGGGCAGCATGTCGACCAGCTGGTCGCGTACGCCGGGCGCACGGTCGACGACCTGCTGACGGAGCTCCTCGGTCTGGCTCGCCAGGTCATCCAGGCGGGCTTCGAGCTTGGTCCGGAACTTCTTCTTCTTGAACGGCATGGTTCTCTCCTCGCGTCGTGATGGTGTCGGGTCTGGTCGCAGCCTCACTCCAAGGCGACCTCCTGCGGCTTCTTGTCCGTACGTATGCCGCGCCAGCTCGGCTGACGCAGGTGACCAGCGGACGTCCACTCCGCGAACGAGACCTCGCCCACGAGTCGCGGAGTGACCCAGTGAGCGTCGCGGGCGATGTCGCGGGGGGTGTCCGCGAACGGGCTGGTCTTGCGGGCAAGCTTGGCAAGCCGCTGCTGGAGGTCGGCCAGCGTGCGCTCGTCGAACCCCGTGCCGACCTTGCCGACATACCGGAGCCCGTCCTCGGTGGGGATGCCGAGCAGCAGCGCACCGATCTTGCCGCTGCGCGCGCCCTGGCCGCCCCGCCAGCCGGCGACGACGACCTCCTGCATGCGCTGGTGCTTGACCTTGGTCCACGCCGTTGCCCGCTTGCCACCGAGGTAGCGACTGTCCCGGCGCTTGGCGAGCACCCCTTCGAGCCCGAGGGTCTTGCTCGACTCGACGGCATCGGCGAGAGAACCGTCGAATGCCTTGGGGACCTCGACGACATCGGCCGCGATCTTGAGGCGGCGCAGCGCCTTGCGGCGTTCGACGTACGTCTCGTCGACCAGCGAGTCGCCGCCGGACCGCATGAGGTCGAACACGAGGTACTTGACCGGCACGTCGCGCCGCGCAGCCTCGACGTCGGCCTCCTTGGTCAGCCCCATGCGCTGCTGCAGCCGGCCGAAGTCGGGGACACCGGCGGCGTTGAGCGCGACGATCTCGCCGTCCAGCACGGTGTCGTCGAGCCCCAGCTCGGCCAGCGCGTTGACGACTTCGGGATAGCCGGCGGTGACGTCGTTCTCGTTGCGCGTGAACAGGCCGACGTCCTTGCCGTCGATCACGGCGACGGCCCGGATGCCGTCCCACTTCATCTCGAACGCCCACTCGTCGGGGTCGCGGATGTCGTCGGCCGACCCGAGCTTGGCGAGCATCGGCGCGACGAAGCCGCGCTTCATCGAGCGCGGCGCGGCCTTCTTGGCGCGCGGTTGTGTCGGCAGGTCCATCCGGTGGATCAGCCAGTTCTTGCCGGTCTTGATCAGGGCGTACTTGCGTGGCCCCCCGAGCCCGCCGCCCTTGCGCCCGGTCAGCGTCGCGATGACCTCCTTGCCGTCGCGCCACTTCTCGAGCTCGTACGTCCCGGTGTCCCAGATCGTCACGTCGCCGCCGCCGTACTCGGCCTTGGGGATCGTGCCCTCGAACGTGCCGTACTCCAGCGGGTGGTCCTCGGTCTGCACCGCGAGGTGGTTCTTCTTGGGATCGGTCGGCACCCCCTTGGGCAGCGCCCACGAGACCAGCACGCCCTCGTGCTCGAGCCGGAAGTCCCAGTGCAGGCTGCTGGCGTGGTGCTCCTGGATCACGAACGAGTTGCCCTCGCCGCCGCCGGGCATCTCTTCCGGCACCGGCTCGGGCGTCTTGTTGGCATCGCGCTTCGACCGGTATGTCGCCAGCTTGTCGCTGGCGGGCTTCGGCCCGGCCAGGTCCGCCATGGGGTCCTTGCGGCGCTTCATGCGCTGCAGCACCTCGTCCATCGTGAGGTGCTGCAGGTCGTCGTTGAGCTCGCGCCAGGTGCGGGGCACCGCGACGTACGGCTCCAGCTTCCCGCGCAACGAGTAGGGCGCGATCGTGGTCTTGTTGGCGTTGTTCTGGCTCCAGTCGACCAGCACCTTGCCGCCGCGCAGGCTCTTCTTCATCGAGCTGACGACGAGGTCCGGCAGCTCGGACTCCAGCACCTGGGCGAACTGCTTGGCGAACCGGTTGACGTAGTCGGCGTCGTGCTCGCCGTCGAGTCCGGCGTAGAGGTGGATGCCCTTGCTGCCGCTCGTCACCGGGTATGCCTCGAGGTCGAGGTCGCGCAACAGTGCGCGGGCGCGCTTGGCGACCTCCACGCATTCGGGCAGCCCCGCCCCGGGCCCCGGGTCGAGGTCGAGCACGAGGTGGTCCGGGTTCTGCTTGCCGCCGCGAGGCCCGACCTTCCACTGGGGGACGTGCAGCTCGAGCGCGCCGACCTGGCCGGCCCAGGCGAGCGCGGCGGCACTGTCGAACACCGGATAGGTGTTGACGTGATCGCTGTGCTGGATCTCGACGCGCCGGATCCAGTCGGGCGCCGACGAGGGCAGGTTCTTCTCGAAGAACACCTCGCCCGGCTTGTCGGCGGTGCCGACCCCGTCGACCCAGCGCTTGCGCGTCACGATCCGGTCGGCGAGATGCGGCAGCAGGTGCGGCGCGATCTCCATGTAGTAGGCGATGACCTCGGCCTTGGTCGTGCCCGTCGACGGGTAGACCACCTTGTCGGGGTTGGTGAGGCGGAGGCGCTGTCCGGCGACCGAGACGGTCTGGGTGTCGCTCTGGCGCGCCATCTGGCCTCCTCTCATCACCCGCTCGTACCCGGGCGGACCGGGGCGAAACGCGCCGACGAGACGCTGAGATAGTCCCAACGAACCATATCGACTAGTCACTCACGCCCAGTGCGCCCTTGACGGCCCATGCTCCACAGTGCCATGGTTGTGAGACCGGTTGAGCAGAAGCCGATTGACGGATCAAGACCCTTGGGGGTTTCCGTGAACAGCGCTCCCGCAATTTCGCAGCACGATGACACACACGAACTGATCGAGGCGGCGCGTCATGCCAGCGACGCCGAACGAGCACTCCTCGAGGACGAGGTCGTTCGCCGGCACCTCGGTCTCGCCCACCACCTCGCTGCGCGCTATTCCGGTCGCGGCGCCGACCGCGAAGACCTGGCCCAGGTCGCCTGTTTCGCGCTGGTGAAGGCCATCCGTGGGTTCGACCGCGAGCGCGGCGAGTTCGTCCCGTTCGCCACGGTCACGATCCTCGGGGAGATCAAGAAGTACTTCCGCGACTACTGCTGGGGCATCCGCCCGCCGCGCCGGATCCAGCAGATGCAGGCCGACATCTCCAGCGCGACCGAGCGGTGCCTGCAGTCCGACTCCCGGCAGCCCGACATCGAGACGATCGCCGGCGAGATCGATGCCGGGGTCGACGAGGTCCGTGAGGCGATGGCGGCACGCAGCTGCTTCTCGCCGACGTCGCTCGACCAGCCCGTACGCGAGAGCGGCCGGCCGCTGGGCGAGACGATCGCGGGTGACACGTCCGAGTACGACTTCATCGACGAGTGGGTCACGATCGAGCCACTATGCCGCGACCTCGACGAAGACGAGCGCCTGCTGCTCCGGCTGAGGTTCGTCGAGGACAAGACCCAGCAGGAGATCGCCGAGATCGTGGGCGTCAGCCAGATGCAGATCTCGCGTCGGCTCGCCAAGCTCCTGGCCCGCCTACGGGAGTCGGCGACGGTCTCCAGCGCGGCCTGAACGACACGTCGACGGTCACCCCGGCGGGTGACCGTCGACGCGCATGTCATGGATAGAGTGGGCACCGGTTCAGCAGCAGCCGCTCCAGCTTGCTGACCCCAAAGGGCCGATTCTTGCGCCGCATCACCTTGACCTTTCGCCTGAGCGGACATGACGTCCAGCGCGACCTGATCCACGAGTTCGCCCTCCATCACGAGGTCATCGCCTCCGCCATCGCGTCTGACGGAGTTCCGACGATCGCCGTCGAGACCCATCGATGCGCCGGCCGCGCTGTGGGACGTACGCGCGACCGTGGGCATGTTCGACGATCACGCCGAGGAGGTCGACCGTCAGTGAAGGTCGTGCTCGAGCCGGACCGCCTTCGTCACGAAGGCTGGGTGTCCCACCGACGCGTGCTCCACCACCTCGTCGGCGACCGTCGCTGCGAGCGCATTCGTCGCGACCACGGACGAGGCCGTTCCTTGCGGTGCCGCCTCGCTGGTGAGCGGGGGGTGCCAGATCAGGGAGATGTCGTGGTGCAGCCCGCAGCTGCGGCACATCTCGCGGACCCGGTCGGACTCCGCCGGGTCGGTCGGCTCGAGCCCGACCGCGATGACGTGGGAGCGCGGCTCCTTGGTCTCGACCAGCGCCTGGAGCGCGTCGGCGCCAGCGACGGTGTCGAGCCGCATGATGGCGTGGGTCGCGGATCGGAGCCATCCGGTCGGCACCGACACCGAGTGCGTCTTGACGCCTCGTTGGCTCAGCTGGTCGCTGAGGGCGCGGTCGAGCGGATCAGCGTCTCCGAAAAGTGTCACGGTGGTTCCGGTGGAGCCCGGCGCGTTCGTCATCGGGCACCCCTTCCCGAGTGTCGAGAGGCGGCGAAGGCCGACCTCGATGGTGCGTCGCTTGCTGCGGCGGACGTACCCAGCCCCTCTGGGGGCAAACACCTGACCCTCGGCGGCTATATATTTCGGTCTGAGGGTGTGTTTCTCTTGAATGGCCCCCCGGTGAGGAGTTCCCACGTGGACAGCTCGACGTTCTTCTCGCAGATGGCGCTCGACCTGCATGACGAGCCCACCGCCGAGCGCACGATCGAGCGCATCGCCGACTATGCCCGGATCGCGACGGCGTGTGACGACGCCGGCATCATGCTGGTCCACGCCCGCAACCAGATCGAGACGGCGGCGGCAACCTCGCAGCGGGTCGGCGAGTCGCACAACCTGCAGATCGTGCATGACGAGGGCCCGTGCCTCGACGCGATCGAGGGCGAGGCGATCTATCAGTCACGCGACGTCGGCAACGATCCGCGCTGGCTCAAGTGGGGGCCCGCCGTCGAGGAGCTCGGCATCCGAAGCGTGCTGAGCGTCAGGCTCGAGACGCGGTCACGGCGCTACGGATCGCTCAACCTCTACGCCAACCGCATCGACGCCTTCGACGACGACGATGTCGCGGTCGCGACGATCTTCGTACGCCATGCGGCCGTCGCGCTGGCCAACGCGCACAACGAGGAAGGCCTGCAGGTCGCGATCGACGCCCGCAAGCTGATCGGCCAGGCGCAGGGGATCCTCATGGAGCGCTTCGACCTCGACGCCGATCGCGCGTTCGACTTCCTGCGTCGCCAGTCGCAGGCGCACAACGTCAAGCTGCGCTATGTCGCGGAGTGGGTCGTGAAGCACCGCAACTCACCCGATGCCAGCTTCGAGACGCCGGAGCTGGCGCCCGACCGGGCCGCGTCGAACTAGCCGGCCTTCTTCTTGGCCGCGCTCTTCTTCTTGCTCGTGGTCTTCTTGGCTGGCTGGCTTCTTGGTGGCCTTCTTGCGGTCGACGCTGCGCTTGAGCGCCTCCATCAGGTCGACGACGTCGGCGCTCTCCTCTTCCTCCGGCTTGCCGAACGTCGCCTCGGTGTCGAGCGAGGCGCCTTGCTCGATCTTCGCCTCGATGAGGGTGCGGAGCTGCTCCTGGTAGTCGTCGGTGAACGCACGTGGGATCGAAGTCCTCCGACAGCGAGTCGACGAGCTGGGCCGCCATGTCGCGTTCCTTCTGGCTGATGCGCGGGGTCGAGTCGAGCACGTCGAACGACGGCTTGCGGACCTCGTCGTCCCACAGCATGGTCTGCAGCACCAGCACGTTGTCGCGTACGCGCAACGCCGCGAGCCGGGTCTTCTGACGCAGCGCGAACTGGACGATCGCCGTGCGGTCGGAGTCCTCGAGGGCTCGGCGAAGCAGCGTGTAGGGCTTGAGCGCCCGTTCCTCGGGCTCGAGGAAGTACGCCTTGTCGAGGCGCAGCACGTCGACCTGGTCGGCCGGGACGAACTCCACGACCTCGATCTCGTGGCTGCGTTCGGCCGGCAACGAGGCGAAGTCCTCATCGGTCAGCACGACGGTCTTCTCGCCGTCGTCGTACGCCTTGTCGATGTCCTCGTAGGCGATGACCTTGTTGCACACCTCGCACTTGCGCTGATAGCGGATCCGGCCACCGTCCTTGTTGTGGACCTGGTGGAGCGAGACGTCGTGGCTCTCGGTGGCGCTGTAGACCTTGACGGGCACGTTGACCAGACCGAAGCTGATGGCGCCCTTCCAGATGGATCGCATGCCTAAGTGAATCGCGGTTGATCCCGTGACGCCAGTCATTCGCGTTTAACGCCCGCGGCAGTGGGCACGTCCCCCGCATGAGCCACGACGACACATCTCAAGCATTTCCACCGCAGCAGCAGGAACCGCCCGGGCTGACGCACGACATGCAGCCGGTGCCGGATCACGGCGAGGACTCCTACCAGGGCAGCGGCCGGCTCGAGGGACGCAAGGCACTGATCACCGGCGGTGACTCCGGCATCGGCCGCGCCGTCGCGATCGCGTATGCCCGCGAGGGCGCCGATGTCGCGTTCACCTACCTGCCTGAGGAAAAGGCCGATGCGGACGAGACGTCCGCGCTGCTCGAGCAGGCCGGGCGTACGTACGTCGCCATCGAGGCTGACCTGCGCGACCGCGAGACGTGCGACCGGGTGGTGGCCGACACCGTCCGCCAGCTCGGTGGCCTCGACATCCTGGTCAACAATGCCGGCTTCCAGATGGCTCGCGAAGAAGGCATCGAGGAGATCACCGACGAGCGCATGGACCGGGTGTTCACGACGAACCTGTACGCGTTGTTCTGGTTGACGCGCGCCGCCGTGGCCCACCTCAAGCCGGGCTCCGCGATCATCAACAACTCCTCGATCCAGGCATACGACCCGTCGAGCACGCTGCTCGACTACGCCGCGACGAAGGCCGCGATCAACAACGCCACGGTCAACCTCGCGGCCCAGCTCGGGCCCAAGGGCATACGTGTCAACGCCGTGGCACCGGGCCCGATCTGGACGCCGTTGCAGCCGGCGACCCAGACCGTCGAGAAGATCGAGCAGTTCGGCAAGGACACTCCGCTGGGACGGGCCGGACAGCCGGCCGAGGTGGCGCCGGCGTTCGTGTTCCTCGCCTCCGAGCGCGACGCGAGCTATGTGTCCGGCACGGTGCTCGGCGTCACGGGCGGCAAGGCCGTCTTCTGATCCACCGAAACGAAAGGAGAAGCCATGCCCGGCAAGAAGAACGCGAGTCTCAAGAACCCCGACATGTATGAGGACCTCCGTGAGGAGGGAGCCTCGAAGGAGAAGGCCGCGCGCATCTCCAACGCGACCGCGCAAAAGGGCAGGTCGAAGTCGTCGGTCGGACGCAAGGGCGGGAAGTCCGGCTCGTACGAGGACTGGAAGGTCCCCGATCTGAAGAAGCGCGCCAAGGAGCTGGGTCTGAGCAACTACTCGGGCAAGAACAAGTCGGAGCTGGTCAAGGCCCTCCGCAACCACTGACGTGGCCGAGTCGTCGCAGCAGGCCAAGCTCGACCGCAACTGGCAGGAGCTGCTGCAGGAGCTGCGCGTCGCGCAGACCGGCGTCCAGATCCTGACCGGCTTCTTGCTGACGCTCCCGTTCACCCCTCGGTTCGAGGACCTCGCGGAGTCGCGGCACGCGGTCTACGCCTGCGTGCTGTGCGCGGCGGTCGCCGCAACGTTCCTGCTGATGACGCCCGTGGCGTTGCACCGCGCGCTGTTCCACCGGCACGCCCGGCCCTGGCTCGTGGAGGCCGCGCACCAGTCGTCGCGTTGGGGTCTGGGGACGTTGGCGCTCGCGAATGTCGGTGCGGTCTGGCTGATCCTCGACGTCGTCACGACGACTTGGATCGCCTGGCTCGTGGCCATGTCTGATCGCGGCGTTCGTCGTCGTCGCATGGATCCTGGTGCCGGCGCGCGAGGCCGCGATGAAATGAGCCGGTTTGCGGTGCGGCGATCCGGGGTAGTCCGCCGTGGCCGTCCGCGCGGCGGCCAGACGAAGGAGTCGCCGTGACCATTGACGTCGAGCAGGTACGCACCGAGGTGATCGAGTTCGGGTCGCTGTCGATCCAGTTCGACGATCGGGTGCTCCGTCCCCGCCGGTGGACCACGGCCCAGTCGGCGTGGGCATCCGCGCTGTTGGACGGCGCGCCCGAGGGGCCCGTCCTCGAGCTCTGTGCCGGCGTCGGGCACATCGGCCTGCTTGCGATGACCGGCCAGTCACGCCCACTCGTGCTGGTGGACTCGTCCCAGATCGCCTGCGACCACGCCGCCGCCAACCAGGAACGCGCGCGGCTGGCGTGCCCCGTCGAGATCCGGTGCGGCCGCATGGAGGAGCTGATCGCGGACGGACGAGCGGTTCGCGCTGATCATCGCGGATCCACCCTGGGTCCGCAGCGCCGACACCGGCGACCACGCGGACGACCCCGTGCACGCGATCGACGGTGGTGAGGACGGCCTCGACCTCGTGCGTACGTGCCTCGAGCTGATCGGCAGGCACCTCGCCGAGGGCGGCTCCGCGGTCCTTCAGCTGGGCAGCCTCGAGCAGGTCGCGGCGGTCAGCGACCAGCTGACGGACCACCCCGAGCTCGCCGTGCGGATCGCGGAGCACCGTGCGTACGAGGGCGGTGTGCTCGTACGCCTCGTCACCTGATCGGGGGGTGCTTCGCCTCGTCGACCACAGCTTGGGCAGTTGCCGTCAACGTGGAGCCGTCGTCGGCGGTGCGTCGCAACAGCAGCTCGTAGGCCGTGGCCATGTCGACGCCGTGGTTCCAGGCCAGGACGCCCTTGGCCTGCTCGATGACGATGCGGTTCGTCAGCACGTCCCGGACACGCTGCTGCACGGACTCGAGATCGACCTTGTCGGTCTGGACGATCAGCAACGTGGCGAGGTCAGCGAAGGCCTGGGCGACGGTCTCCTCCTCAGGCGTGAGGAGCTCGTCGGAATGGCGGAACATCCCCATCGCGCCGAGGGCGGCGCCATGCCAACGCAGGGGCGAGGCATGGACCGCCTGGAAGCCAGAATCCGCCATGGTCGAGCCGAACCGCGGCCAGCGCTTCGACAGGTCCGAAGACCTGGCATTCACTGCCTGGCCCGACGAGTGGGCGTCAACGCAGGGACCCTCCTCGAGCTGTGCCTGGTGCAGCTCCAGCTCGACCGCGGTGTGGCTGGAGGCGGCCAGGACGTCCAAGTGCCCGTCGTCCTCGAGGAGGATTCCGGCGGCGTCGAGCCGCAACACGTCGGTGCTGCTCGTGAGCAGGCTGGCGAGGAATCCAGCGATGTCGGTCTCGCTGACGAGAGCTGACGACGCCTTGGCGAGGGCGTCCGCGGCGCGGAACGCTTCCATGGCTAGTCCCCCTCGATCGTGAAGTCGCGGAAGTTGATGCGTCGCCCGATGATGTCGTGGGCCACGTCGAGCAATGTCGTGTTGCGGGCAAATGCCTGGCCGCGCAGCAGCGCCAGGGCGTCCTCAGTGCGTACGCCCACCTGCGCCACGATCATGCCGGTCGCTTGATGGATCTGCGAACGTTCGACCCACGCGTCGCTGAGGATCTGATCGGGCCCGCCGACCCGGGGATCCTGCAGGATCGCGGTGCCGACGGTGACTCCGAGGAAGTTCGCCGACGTGAGGTCCACGTCGTGATGGGGGTCGCGTCGATGCAGCGAAAGCACGCCGAGGACGGCGAGCTCGGCGCGCAACGGGACCGCGACCAGCGTGCCGACGAACCCCACGTCAGTGAGGCGGTCGGAGAACAGGGTCCAGCGGCTCTCGTCGCCATTGCCGAGCCGGGCGACCACAACCTCCCCCGTGTGGGCGGCTTCGAACGACGGGCCTTCGCCGACCACGTCCTGCAGGTCGTCGAGCTTGGCGGACATCTCGTCGGTGGCGTGGACCAGGAGGCGGCCTTCGCCGGTGTAGTCCAATGTCATCGCGGCACCGTCAGAGTCGAGCATCCGGCGGCCGGCCTCGCAGAGACGGGCCGTCAGGGACTCCTCGCGGCTGAGAGAGGCCAGCACCATGGCGAACTTCGCGAGAGCCTGTTGGTCATCGGTCTCGGACATACCTGGCCTCTCACGTGATGTGTCGGTGACTCTACGCGCTGGGAGCCGCTCTGAAGGTGGGCTGTCGCCCGCTGCTCACAAGGCCCCATGTGACTGCTACCCGGTTTGCCGCGCGGCAAGCGCTGAGGTGGACCGCGGCGAATGTCGAGGCGCATTCTGGGTATGTTCGCGGGTGGTGCAGCAGCTCGCCATCACGGACTTCTCAGATGCAGGAAAGGTCACGATGCCGACCGCGCGCCACGCCCGCCCCGAGCGGCCGGGGCGCGCCCGCTGGCATCGCAGAGGTCGCATCAAGGTCGCGTCGGTGCCGGCAGCGCACCCGTACGTGCGTCATCTCTCGCCGGTGCGCGAGCTGCGTGACCTGCCGCGGGTCATCCGGCTCGCAGATCCCGACCCGGCCAACCCCAGCCGGGTGACGTTCACCCGGTGGTGGCCGCCGGTCATGCTGGAGCCGGCCTGGGTGCGTGAGCATCACGGCGACTTCGACCTGTTCCACCTGCACTTCGGGTTCGACGGTGTCGACCCGGCCCAGTTGACCGAGCTGATCGACACGCTTCGGAGGGCCGGCAAGCCGCTCGTCCACACGGTCCACGACCTGCGCAGCACGCTCCCGTCCGAGCGCGAGCTGCACGACGCCCGTCTTGACGTCCTGATCCCGGCAGCCGACGCGCTGGTCGCCCTGACCGAAACCTCCGCAGCGGAGATCGAGGAGCGGTGGGGACGACAGGCACTGGTGCTGCCGCATCCGCACGTCGTGGACCTCACGGCGATGGTCCGCATGCGGCACCGCCGACAGACTCCGATGCACCGTGACCGGCCGTTCACGGTCGGGCTGCGGGTGTCCAAGCCGCGGGCGGGCGAGCACCCGTTCACGCTCTTGCCGACGCTGGTCCGTGCCGTGCGGGCCATCCCTGGGGCGATCCTCCAGATCGACGCGCATCCCGATGTGCTCGGTCCGGCCGGCGGGCGCTTCGACGTCGACCTCGCGGCCGAGGTCGAGCGGGCGCAAGCACCGCGTACGTGTGCGGGTCCGCGAATTCTTCAGCGATGCGCAGATGTGGGACTACCTCGGCGGGCTCGACGCGTCGGTCCTGCCCTACCGGTTCGGCCCCCACACCAGCTGGCTCGAGGCCTGCCGGGATGTCGGGACGGCGGTGGTGGCCCCGACCACCAGACACTTCGGTGATGACACGCCGGTGTTCGGGTTCAGCATGGACGACGACGGATTTGACGAGGAGTCACTGATCGACGCGGTCCGTCGGGCGTACGAGAAGTCGCCTGTGGAACCGGTCTCGGTCGACGAGAGGATCGAGCAGCGACAGAGCGTGGCCGCGGCGCACGCGCGGCTCTACCTCGACGCGCTGGCGGGCGAGTCGTCGCAGGCGGGTTGATCGGCAGCGGCGCCACGGCAGCGCCTGCAGCACAATGGACGCATGTCCGGACCCCAGCACGTCGTCGTGGTGGGTGCCGGGATGGTGGGGCTCTCAGCAGCCTGGTTCCTGCAGGCCGAGGGCGTACGCGTGACGGTCGTGGACCGGGCGGGGATCGCCGCAGGCTCGTCGTGGGGCAATGCCGGATGGCTCGCGCCGGCGTTGACGCTCCCGCTGCCGGACCCGGCGATCCTGGCCGGCGGCATCAAGGCGACGCTCAAGCCGTCGTCGCCGGTCTACGTGCCGCTGACGGCGAACCCGCGGCTCCTGAGGTTCCTGCTCGACTTCGCGCGGCACTGCACGCCCGCGAAGTGGCGCGCCGCCATGACGGTGTTCGCCGAGGCCAACCGGCAGGCGTTCGACGCGTTCGACGAGATCGCGGCAGGCGGGCTCGCCGAGCCGACGCAAGCCGCCGAGCCGTTCCTCGCGGCGTTCGCCTCCGAGGACGACCGGACGACATTGCTCGACGAGTTCGACCATGTACGCGAGCTGGGGGTCGAGACGCCTGTCGAGCTGCTCGACCGCGACGCGATGCACGCCCTCGTGCCGGCCCTGGGCAATGCCGTGACCTGCGGCGTACGCCTGAGGGGCCAGCGCTTCATCAATCCCGGACGCTTCGTGAATGCCCTGGCCGACGCGGTGCGCAGCCGTGGCGCTGACATCAGGACCGACGTCGACGTCCGCGACATCAAGGAGTCGGCCGCCGGCGTACGTCTCGAGGTCGCCGACGGTGCGCCGCTGACCGCCGACGCCGTCGTGATCGCGACCGGCACGTGGCTGGGCTCGCTGGCGCGCGACGTCGGGGTCAAGACGATCGTGCAGGCCGGCCGTGGCTACAGCTTCACGGTGCAGCCCGAGCACATGCCGGTCGCGCCGATGTACTTCCCGGCGCAGCGGGTCGCCTGCACGCCGCTCGGCGACGGGCTGCGGGTCGCCGGGATGATGGAGTTCCGCAAGCCCGGGGCGCCGCTCGACCCGCGCCGCGTCAAGGCGATCATCGACGCGGCCACGCCGATGCTGACCGGCGTGGACTGGGACGCCCGCACCGATGAATGGGTCGGCTCACGGCCGTGCACCGCCGACGGGCTGCCGCTCATCGGACGTACGCAAGTCATCCCGGGTCTTCGTGTCCGGCGGGCACGGCATGTGGGGCATCGCCCTGGGGCCGCTCAGCGGCAAGCTGCTCGCCGCCCAGGTGGTCCGCGGCGAAACATCGAGCCTGCTGTCGAGCTTCGACCCCTTGCGCTGACAGGATGGGGACATGACTGACGCCACGCAGCGGTTCTCCCTGCGACAGAAGATCACCCTGATGGTCAACCGCTACGAGCTGCGACCGATCGGTCCCGACGGCACAGAGGGCGCGTTGGTCGCCTTCGCCGAGCAGAAGCGCATGGCCTTCAAGGAGCAGGTGACGTTCTTCACCGACGAGTCCAAGACGCAGCCGGTCTTCGGCTTCAAGGCCCGTCAGCGCCTCGACCTCGGTGCGACGTACGACGTGACCGATGCCCAGGGCAACCCGATCGGCGAGTTCCGCAAGGACTTCAAGAAGTCGCTGCTGCGCTCGACGTGGCACCTCTCGACGCCCGATGGCCTCACCTCGATGGGCCAGGAGCGCAACGCGGCAGTGGCGATCATCCGCCGGTTCGTCGACATCCCGTTCCTGCTGTTCCACTTCGACTTCACCGCCACGGACGGCCAGGTCATCCTGTCGTCGGAGCGCCAGCGCTCGCTGCGTGACCGCTATGAGCTGACGGTTCCGGTGCTCGACAACGGCTGGCAGCTCGACTGGCGGGTCGCCGCAGCGATGGGTGTCGCGCTCGACGCGCTGCAGGCACGCTGACGTCGTATCGGCGCTATCGTCGGGGCGTGACCCGACTCTGGCACGGCGTGATCGCGGCGCTGGCCGCCTTCGCGCTCGTCGGGCAGACCGCGCTGTCGATCGACCGTGACCGATCGCTGGTCAACCTGTTCAGCTACTTCACGATCGAGTCGAACGTCCTCGTGATGGTCGCGGCCGCGCTGATCGCGGCGCGGCCCGACCGCGGCGGGACGGCATTCGGGATCCTGCGACTCGGTGGCCTCACCGCCATCACGATCACGGGCATCGTCTATGCGACGGTCCTCGCCGGCAACACCGACTTCTCCGGCATCGAGTGGTGGTACGACAAGATCTTCCACTATGCCGTCCCGGTGCTGTCGGTCCTCGGCTTCCTGCTGTTCCGGCCCAGGACCAGGTTCGAGCGGACTGCGCTGTGGTTCCTGGTCTGGCCGCTCGCCTGGCTGGCATACACGCTGGTCCGGGCCGCGGTGTCGGACCCGTCCTATGCGGTGACGAGCGACCGAAGGGCCGACGTGCCGTACGACTTCCTCGACATCGACCGGCATGGCGGCTGGGCCGTGGCGCTGGCCAGCCTGGTCGTCCTGGCCCTGGCGTTGGGACTGGCGTGGGGCTACGTCAGGGTGAGCCGTCGCGCGCTGATCGACGTCAGTGCCTGACCGACCGGGACGTCAGTCGGCGATGAAGAACATCCGCTTGTTGACGAACTCGTCCATGCCCAGCGGGCCGAGCTCGCGGCCGAAGCCCGACCGCTTGACGCCACCGAACGGGATCTCGGCGCCCTCGCCGGCGGTCGTGTTGACGTTGGCCATGCCGACCTCGAGCTGTTGGGCGATCTTCTCCGCGCGGGCCGGGTCCGTGCTGAACACCGCGCCACCCAATCCGTACGTGGTGTCGTTGGCAAGCTCGAGCGCCTCGTCGTCGCTGCCGACCTTGTAGACCACCGCGACGGGGCCGAACAGCTCCTCGGCGTATGCCCGCATGTCCTTGGTGATGCCGCTCAGGACGGCCGGCGTGTAGTGCGCGTCGGGGCCGTCGCTCAGGACGCCGCCGGCGTGCAGGGTCGCGCCCTTGCTCACCGCGTCGTCGACCTGCTCGGCGAGCGTCTCAGCAGCCCGGCGGGACGACAACGGCGAGAACGAGTCGATCGCGAGGGCCTTCTCGGTCAGCTTGCCAACGAAGTCGTCGAACAGGTCGTCCATGACGATCATGCGCTTGTTGGAGTTGCAGGCCTGGCCGGTGTTGTACATCCGGAAGTCCCACGCATCGCCGGCGACGGAGTCGAGGTCGTCGCTGTCGAGGACGATCATCGGGTCGGAGCCGCCGAGCTCGAGCACACACTTCTTGAGGTTCTTGCCCGCCAGCGCGGCGACGACCGCGCCCGCGCGCTCCGAACCGGTCAGCGAGACGCCCTGGATGCGGGGATCGCTGATGATCGTCTCGATCTGCTCGTGCGAGGCGAACACGTTGACGTACGCGCCCTCGGGCAGCCCGGCGTCCTTCATGATCTGCTCGACCGCGAGTGCCGACTTCGGCACCGACTCGGCGTGCTTGAGGATGATCGTGTTGCCCAGCATCAGGTTGGGCGCCGCGAACCGGGCGATCTGGTAGTACGGGAAGTTCCACGGCATGATCCCCAGCAGCGGGCCGACCGGCAGCTTCTGCACGACGGCCTTGCCGCCGGAGAACGTCTTGATCGGCTGGTCGGCGGCCAGCGTCGGGCCCTCGGTCGCGAAGTAGTCGAAGATCGACTGGCAGAACTCAGCCTCCTCGACGCCCTCGCCCAGCGGCTTGCCCATCTCCTCGTTCGCGATGGCCGCGAGCTCGTCGGCTCGCTCGGCGAACAGAGCGGCGACCTTCTTGACGATCTCCCCGCGCTCGGTGATCGGCACGTTCTTCCACGACGCGTACGCCTGCGTCGCCGCCGAGATCGCCGACTCGATGTCGGCATCCGACGCCGTGTCGAAGGTCTGGCCGACCTCACCCGTCGCGGGGTTGACGACCTGGTACGCGGGTCCTGTTGTCGTGGTCATGCGCTGCTCCTTGAGTGGGTGGGGATTGTCGCGTGATGCACCGGAGGCGCCCTACGGCCAGTCGATGCTCAAGTATTGCGTCTCGGTGAATTCCTCGAGGCCCGCGCGGGCGCCCTCGCGGCCGAGACCGCTCTGCTTCATGCCGCCGAACGGTGCCGACGGGTCCGAGACCAGTCCGCGGTTGATGCCGATCATGCCGGCGTCGATCGCCTCGCCGATCCGCATCGCACGCTGGAGCTCGCCGGCGAAGACATACGCGGCGAGGCCGAACTCCGACGCGTTGACGAGCCGCAGCATGTCGGCCTCGTCGGTCCAGGTCACGATCGGTGCGACCGGGCCGAAGATCTCGTTCGTGACGATGTCGGCGTCGGCCGGTACGTCGACGAGGACGGTCGGCGGGTAGTAGAAGCCCTTGCTGTCGGGCACGCTGGCGCGGTGGCTGATGCGGGCACCGGAGGCGATCGCCGAGTCGACCAGTGCCGCGACGCCGTCGACGGCCTTGGCGGAGATCAGCGGGCCGATCTGCGAGCCGTCGGCTGCCGGCCCGACGGTGAGCTTCTCGACCGCGGCGCCGAGCTTGGCGGTGAACTCCTCGGCGACGTCGGCGTGGACGTAGAGCCGGTTGGCGGCGGTGCAGGCCTGGCCGCCGCCACGGAACTTCGCGATCATCGCCCCGGCAACTGCGGCGTCGATGTCGGCGTCCTCGGTGACCACGAGCGGCGCGTTGCCGCCGAGCTCCATCGACGAGTTCACGACGCGGTCGGCGGCCTGCTTGAGCAGCACGCGGCCGATGCCGGTCGAGCCGGTGAACGAGATCTTGCGGACGCGGGCGTCGGCCATCCACGTCGACACGACGGCGGAGGCGTCGGTCGTCGGCACGACGTTGACCACGCCGTCGGGCACGCCGGCCTCGACCAGCAGCCGGGTCACGGCCAGAGCCGTCAGCGGGGTCTCGGAGGCGGGCTTGAGCACGACGGTGCAGCCGGCGGCCAGCGCCGGGGCGATCTTGCGGGTCGCCATCGCGGCCGGGAAGTTCCACGGCGTGACGAGCGCAGCGACCCCGACAGGCTTGTGGGTCACGACGGTGCGGGTGCCGCCGGCGGGGGACACGCCATAGTCGCCTCCGGCGCGTACGCCCTCCTCGGCGAACCAGCGGAAGAACTCGGCGGCGTACGTGACCTCACCGCGGGCATCGGACAGCGACTTGCCGTTCTCGGCGCTGATCATCACGGCGAGGTCCTCGGTGTCGCGGACCATCAGCTCGTACGTACGACGGAGGATCTCCGAGCGTTGCCGCGGCGGCATCGCGCTCCACGTGGGAAGCGCCGCGGCGGCGGCGTCGACCGCTGCGGTCGCTTCGGCGGGCCCACCGTCGGAGACCTGGTCGATGACCGTGCGGTCGGCCGGGTTCTCGACGTCGAACTCACCGGCCGAGCCGGGCAGCCACTGGCCGCCGATGAACACCCCGTTCATCGCGTTGTCTCTCGAACGCCGCCGCGACGATGTCGAGGCCCTCGTTGAGCAGGTCGTCGCCGATGGACAGCGGCGGCAGGAAGCGGAGCACGTTGCCGTACGTCCCACAGGTCAGCACGATGACGCCGGCCTGGTGTGCGGCCGCGGCGACCGCGTTGGTCAGCAGCGGGTCGGGCTCGTCGGTGCCGCTCTTGACGATCTCGACGGCGATCATCGCGCCGCGACCGCGTACGTCGCCGAGGCGATCGTCGTCGGCCTGCAGGCGGTGCAGCCGGTCGAGCATCAGCCGCTCGATCTGGCGGGCCCGCTCGACCAGCCCGTCGGCCTCGATCGTCTCGATCGTGGCGAGAGCAGCGGCGCACGCGATGGGGTTGCCGCCATACGTGCCGCCGAGCCCGGACACATGTGCGGCGTCCATGATCTCGGCGCGACCGGTCACCGCTGACAGCGGCAGGCCGCCGGCGATGCCCTTGGCAGTGACGATCAGGTCCGGCACGACACCGTCGTGCTCGCAGGCGAACATCTCGCCCGTACGCGCGAAGCCGCTCTGCACCTCGTCGGCGATGAACACCACGTTGTTGGCGGTGCACCACTCGGCGAGCGTCGGCAGGAAGCCCTCGGCCGGCACGATGAAGCCGCCCTCGCCCTGGATCGGCTCGATCACGACGGCGGCGAGGTTGGCGGCGCCGACCTGCTTCTCGATGTAGGTGATCGCCCGGCGTGCAGCCGCGGCGCCGTCGACGTTCTTCTCGTCGCGGTACGGGTAGGAGAGCGGCGCCCGGTAGACCTCGGGGGCGAACGGTCCGAAGCCGCTCTTGTAGGGCATCGACTTGGCGGTCAGCGCCATCGTCAGGTTGGTGCGCCCGTGATAGGCGTGGTCGAACGCCACGACCGCCTGCTTCTTGGTGTGCGCGCGGGCGACCTTGATGGCGTTCTCGACTGCCTCGGCGCCGGAGTTGAACAGTGCCGTGCGCTTGTCGTGGTCGCCGGGGGTCAGCCGGTTGAGCGCCTCGGCGACGGCGACGTAGCCCTCGTACGGCGTGATCATGAAGCACGTGTGCGTGAACGCCTCGACCTGCTCGCGCACGGCGTCGACGACGCGGGGTGCGCTGTTGCCGACCGTCGTGACGGCGATGCCGGAGCCGAGGTCGATCAGCGAGTTGCCGTCGACGTCCTTGACGATGCCGCCGCCGGCCTCGGCCGCGAAGACCGGCATCGTGGTGCCGACGCCCTGTGCCACTGCTGACTTCTTGCGGGTCATGAGCTCCTGCGAGCGAGGACCGGGGATGGCGGTGACGAGATTGCGGCGTTGCTCGATGGAGGCAGACATGCGTCGATTCTCGCTCGGTCGGTGGTATGCCGTCCAATACTCAGTTCTGATCGGGCGTATGCTCTGCAGGCATGGAGCTGCGGACGCTCGGATACTTCGTCGCGGTCGCCGAGGCCGGGTCGGTCAGCGCCGCTGCTGACGTCGTGCACGTGACGCAGCCGGCGCTCTCCCGGCAGATCCGGCAGCTCGAGACCGAGCTCGGCGTCGAGCTCTTCGCCCGCTCCGCAGGTCGGCTGCAGCTCAGCGCGGCCGGGCGACAGTTCCTGCCGCACGCGCAGGACGTGCTGCGCCGGGCCGACGGCGCCCGCAGCGCCGCGCGGTCATACGCCGCGGGTCGCCTCGAGCGGATCACGATCGCGGCTCCGACGACGACGCTGACCGACGTGATCGCACCGTTCCTGGCCACCCTCGACCCGAGCGACCCGATGCCGACGGTCGTCGAGTCGGACCCCCGCGAGGCGTACGACGCGCTGCGGCACGGCGCCGACCTCGCGATCGCGACAGAGCGACCGCCGGCACCGCTCGCCGGCACCGCGCTCGCGGTGCTGCCGGTGTGGGCGTACGTACGCGCGGATCACGAGTGGCACGACCGCACCTCCGTACGTCTGAAGGAGCTCGCGACCGAGACGGTCCTCGCGCTGACGCCGGCGTTCAAGCCGCGGCAGATCCTCGACCGGGCGATGGAGCGAGCGGGGGTCTCACCGGGACACGTCGTCGACTGCAGCAATCCGCAGGTTGCCCAGGCGCTCGCCGCCGCCGGCCGCGGCGCGGCCGTGGTGTCGGACGACCCTCGCTTCGGGCTGCATCCGCTGGAGATCCTCGGTCGGGACGGCCCTTTGCGGATCGAGCTGTTCGCGGCGTGGGAGCCGAGCCACCATGCGGCGACGACGCTCGACGAGCTGGCGGCGCGGCTGCGGGCGTTCTGCGTCGAGCGCTACGGCGCCGATGTGGCGCCGACCGCGCTGAACTGCCGTTGCGGACTCCCGCAAGGTTCCCGCAACCGGGTTTTCGCCGCCCCGCGCGAGGGTTACGTTCGCATCATGGGGAAGCGAGAGGGCGGATTTCCTCGTCAGTGCCGCTCTCGCGACCGAACCGCAGAGCGTCGCGCACATCACTGCGTGTGTGTGTGCGACATGGTGTCCCTGGGCCGAGCCCGGGGGCACCTCTGTGTGTGGTCTAGGGCGCGGCCGGCGCGCGGACCGACTGCGGCCGGGCGAGCTGACCCTTGCGGTCGGCCACAGTCTCGAACCAGTACGTGCAGAACGGCGGGATGCTCGATGCGAGGGCGAGCAGCGTCGTCGTGCGGTTCCACTTGAAGACGACGGCGGCCAGGATGCAGCTCGCGACGTAGAGCATGAAGATCCCGCCGTGGATGGGTCCCGCGACGGGCACCCCACCCTCGTGCAGGCCGAACGGCTCGGACTTGAGGATCCACTTGCAGAACATCGCCGCGAGGAGCAGCGCCCACGACAGGGCTTCGGCGATCGCGACGGTACGGAAGATGGTGCGGACGGTAGAGGGATTCACGCCACCACGCTACCCGCGTAACGCAGGGGCAACGTGGGCCGGTGACAATGGTCATATGGCCTTCCTGCTGCGCGTCGAGCTGCCCGACGTGCCGGGTTCGCTGGGTGCGCTCGCGACGGCTCTCGGTGGCGCCGGGGCCGACATCGAGGCGATCGAGATCGTGGAGCGGCGTGCGGACGGCCGGGTCGTCGACGATGTGCTGCTCGAGCTGCCCGCCCGCGTCATGCCGGACGCGCTGATCACGGCGTGCCACCAGCTCGACGGGGTCAAGGTCGACTGGATCTCCCGCTACAACGCCGGCGCCAACCTGAGCATGGATCTCGAGGCGGTTGAGCGGTTCACCGAGGACCCGGCCAAGGCCATCGAGCACCTCGTCGAGGTCATCCCGGCGACGTTCCGCACCGACTGGGCGATGGCGTTGCACCGGGTCGACGGCCAGGCGGTGGCCATGGCGAAGTCGTCGACCGCGCCCAAGCTGGTCGACGAGGCGACGGCGTGGCTCGGCATCCGCAAGTCCAAGGTGCTGCGCGAGGTGCCGGAGTGGGACTCGACCGTGCTGGCGGCATCGCCGGCGCGCGATCGTCGGGGCGACGGCTTCGTCGTGGTCGTCGGCCGCCACGGCGGTCCGGAGTTCCTCGCCTCCGAGCTGGCAAGGCTCGGCCACATGGTGTCCCTCGCCGCGTCCGTCCAGTCGCGCTGAGCGGTTTACCAGGAGAACTGGTAAACCGCCACTCGCCGGGCATGCGCCCGGGGAGTGGCCTTTGCTGACCCTCTGGAGTTTACCGAGCATGGCTACCTAGTCCTTGGGCTTGGTCTCCGGGACGTGGGAGTGGTGGAAGCGGCCGAGCGCGTCGACCTCCTTCTCCATCTGCGGGACGGTCTTGCGCGTCAGCCGCTTGATCACGGGCCACACGATCGGCGAGTTGGTCAGCGCCTTGGTCCAGTTGGCGAGCAGGACGCCCTTGGGCACGTACACCCGGCTCTTGCGCTTCGCGAAGCCCTGCAGGATCAGCTCGACGCAGTCCTCGACGCTGGTCGTGCTGTTGGCGGGGTAGGGGAGCTTCTTGCGTACGTCGCGGAATGACGGCAGGTCCTTCTCGGCGTTGCGCACGATGTCGGTGTCGATCCACGACGGGTGGCAGATGCCGACGCCGATGCCGAGGTGCGCGACCTCCTGCTTGTACGCCAGCGCGAGCGACTCCGCGCCGGCCTTGCTGGCGTTGTACGACGCCAGGCCCGCGAGCGCGGTGAACGAGGCGAGCGACGCGACCACCAAGGCGTACCCGTTGGTCGCCTCGAGGTGCGGCGTCGAGTGCTTCAGCGTGCGGAAGACGCCGTTGATGTTGATGTCGACGACGCGCTCGAACGCCGCCTCGTCGATCTGACGCACGGTCCCGTACGACGCGATGCCCGCGTTGGCGAGCACGAAGTCGATGCGGCCGAAGTGCGCGGCTGCAGCGTTGACCGCCGCGCCGACGGCGGCCGAGTCGCGTACGTCGGCCTCCCACCACGCGGCTGAGTCGCCGAGCTCGTCGGACAGCTCAGTGAGGAGCTCAGGCTCGAGGCCCACGAGCGCGACCTTGCCGCCGCGCTGGACGAAGCCGCGCGCGACACCAGCCCCGATGCCGCGGGCGGCGCCGGTGATGAGAGCGACCTTGCCGGTGAAGTTGTCAGCCATCGCATCAACATACCGCCGGTATCCGAAATGCGCCATGGCCGATGTCACATACGGGGATCTCAGGCCTGGAGGCGCTCCGCCAAGGCATCGAGAGTCGGCACGAACCAGAGCTGCCGGCCTCGGTTGGACTCGGTGACCCAGGCCGCGAGGGAGACACTCTCGCTGACGCGCGACTCGATGTCGCCGACGATCGCGAGCCTCAGGCGATAGTTGACGAACTTCTGGGTGATCTCGCCGGCGAGCCGGGTCCTGAGCTCGAAGAAGTCATCGGTCAGCCGCTCCGCCGGGATGGCGACGAGCTCGGCCTGCCCCCACGCGGCATCACCGACGACCTCGGTGGCCGCCTCGATGGTGTCGAGGAGGGCGCCGTCCTCGGCCATGACCAGGACGGGTGTGCCGTGAATCGTGATCAGCTCGTTCTCGGACATGCCAGGACGATATCGAGAGGAGCCTGCGCGATACCCTCGCCGTCATGACCGTCTCCGAGATCTTCGATCCCTCCGCCTGGCGAGAGGTCCCCGGCTTCGAGGACCTCGAGGACATCACCTACCACCGCGCCGCCGACCACGGCACCGTACGCATTGCGTTCGACCGCCCCGAGGTACGCAACGCGTTCCGGCCCGGCACCGTCGATGAGCTCCTCCGCGTCCTCGAGCACGCCCGCCAGTCGTCCGACGTCGGCTGCGTCCTGCTGACCGGCAACGGACCCTCGCCCAAGGACGGCGGCTGGGCGTTCTGCTCCGGCGGCGACCAGCGCATCCGCGGCAAGGCCGGCTACCAGTACGCAGAGGGTGACTCCGCCGAGACGGTCGACAAGGCCAAGCTCGCCCGCCTGCACATCCTCGAGGTGCAGCGTCTGATCCGGTTCATGCCCAAGATCGTCATCGCCGTCGTCCCCGGCTGGGCCGCCGGCGGCGGGCACAGCCTGCACGTCGTCGCCGACCTCACGCTCGCGTCGGCCGAGCACGCGAAGTTCAAGCAGACCGACGCCGATGTCGGCTCGTTCGACGGCGGCTACGGCTCGGCCTACCTCGCCCGCCAGGTCGGCCAGAAGTTCGCCCGCGAGATCTTCCTGCTCGGCGACGAGTACTCCGCGGCCGACGCGCACCGCATGGGCATGGTCAACAAGGTCGTGCCGCACGCCGAGCTCGAGGCCGAGGCGCTCGACTGGGGGCGCAAGATCAACGCCAAGTCACCCACCGCGCAGCGGATGCTGAAGTACTCGTTCAACCTGATCGACGACGGGCTTGTCGGCCAGCAGGTGCTGCTCGGAGAGACGACGCGGCTCGCGTACATGACGGACGAGGCGCAGGAGGGCCGCGACGCGTTCCTCGAGAAGCGCGACCCGGACTTCACGCCCTACCCCTGGTACTACTGATCGGGTGAGTTTGCGGGCAGCAACGCCCTCACGTGCTCCCATGCCTGTTCGACGGTGAGCGTGGTGTCGCCCGTCAGTAGAGCCACGCCCAACCCATCGATCAGGGCGAGCACCCGTTGTGCGAGCAGGTCGACGTCATCCGTCAGCTCGCCGAGGACCTGGGCGATCGCCGCGTGCCACGCCTCGTCGTACTCGCGCTGGGCCTCGCGCAGGGCGGGCTCGTGCATCACGCGCGGCCACAGCTCGACCCACAGCAGCCAACGGGGGTCACCGGCGGCGCGGGGGAAGTTGAGCGTGCACAGACGGTGCAGCCGCTCCTCGGCCGAGTCGTCGGACCGCAGCACGACCTCCCGCTGCTCGGCCAGCTCGTCCTCGCTCCAGCGGAACAGCTCGAGGAGCAGACCGCTCTTGCTGCCGAAGTAGTAGGAGAGGTGGCCGGCGCTGGTGTCGAGGCGGCGCCCGAGCTCGGACAGGCTCAGGTCGGCCAGACCGCGCTCGGCGAGCAGCGCCCACGCCTCCTGCATGACCCGCTCGCGCGGACGCTCCAGTCGGCGATGCCGCCTGAGCTCGCTGTTGGTCACCTCTTGACTCTAGCCAGCGCGAGCCGCCATAGTGGCGTACGCACAGGTTTGAAAGCCTTTCAATTCGTCCACCAAGGAGATCCTCGACATGGGCTTCGTCGATGCCGTCACCCTTCCAGCGCCGCGCGTCGATGAGGCGTGGGCTCGTCGTGTCGTACGCGAGTCGTTCGGCATGGATGCCGTTGCGCATCAGCTGGGCAGCAACCAGGACGCGAACTTCCTCATGCGGTCGCCCGGCGGCGAGCCGGTGGCGGTCCTCAAGGTGTCGAACTCGGCCTTCAGCGCCTCCTTGGTCTCGGTCCAGGACGATGCCGCCGACCGGATAGCCGCGGCATGCCCGGAGCTGCGAGTGGCCCAGGTGCTGCGGGATGGCGATGGAGCTGTGCACCGCACCAGCGTCGCCACTCCGGACGGCCCGGTGGTGGCTCGACTGATCCGCTTCCTGGACGGCGGCACGCTCTTCGACCAGGGCTATCTGGCGCCGCGAAGTGTCGCTCGCTTGGGCGAGGTCGCAGCCAAGGTCGACCTGGCGCTTGCCGATCTGACTGGCGGTGAGGGACTCGACCGGGTCTTGCAATGGGACCTGCAGTACGCGGACCGGACGGTTGCCGCGCTCGGCTCGTCGCTGCCCACAGCTCGGCGCGCCGAGATCGAAGGCGCTGCGTCCGAGGCCTGGCGCCTGCTCGCACCGCTCGTCCCCGACCTGCCAGTGCAGGTGGTGCACCTCGACCTCACGGACGACAACACCGTGCTGGGCGCGGACGGTCTTGTCGACGGGGTGATCGACTTCAGCGATCTGACCAGGACTTGGACCGTCTCCGAGCTCGCGATCGCGATCTCCTCGGTGCTGCACCACCCGGGCGCGGAGCCGGCCAGTGTCCTCCCCGCCGTCCGCGCGTACCATTCCGTGCGCCCGCTGTCCGATGCCGAAGTCGACGCGATCTGGCCTCTCGTGGTCCTGCGGGCCGCGGTCCTGGTCGCCAGCGGCTGCCACCAGGTGGCCGTCGACGGTGACAACGATTATGCGGAGACTCGCCTGGTCAGGGAGTGGCGCATCGCGGACCAAGCGCTGTCGATCCCGCCCGAGGTCATGACCGGAGTGATCCGCGACGCCCTGGGTCTGGGCACGAGCGGCGATGGGATCGTGGCACCCGCCCCGGCAGGGTGTCCTGCTGGCCCTCCCGGATGCTGCGGTGCTGGACCTGTCCTCGCAGTCGCCGTTGTTGCACGAGGGGGCTTGGGAGAACGCCGACATCGTCGAGGCGCTTGCCGCGGACCGGCTGGACGAGTGGTGATCGAGCCGTCGTGACGACATTCGGCGAGGCCCGCCTGGCGGGAAGTCCCGCGCTCGTTCACGAGTCGCCGGCCTCGGTGCAGACAGGGATCGATGCCTGGACGGCCGGATCCGAGGAGCTCACCGCACCGTGGGACTGCGAGGTGACCTCCGACGAGTCCGGCATGGTGCTGCGTGCCGGCGAGGTGGAGCTGGTGGCGCGCGCCGTCGACGTTCGTGCAACAGGAGCCGTCGCCGCAGGCACGGTCGTGGCGACGACGGTGCCGCGCACCCGCACCCGGATCACGTGGGGGCGCCGGGCCGCCAGCGCATCCGAGGCGGTGGCCGCGCAGTACGCACCCGGATGGCTGGCGACGCTCGCCGACCCGGCTCCGTTGCTGGGGCTGCCGGCGAAGGGCGGAGACGTCGCGGACACGGCGGAGTCCGTGCTGGAGCAACGCGAACGTACGCTCGCCGAGGTCCAGGAGCACTACTACCTCGAGCCGCCCCGGATCGAACGCGGCTGGCGCCACTTCCTGATCACCGACGAGGGTCGCCCGCTGCTCGACATGATCAACAACGTCGCGGTGGTCGGCCACTCCCATCCGCGTATCGCTGCGACCGCCGAGCGGCAGCTGCGGCTGCTGAACACCAACTCCCGGTTCAACTACCAGGCGATCGCCGAGTTCGGTGCTCGGCTCGCGGACCTCGCCCCGGATCCGCTGGACACGGTCTTCCTGGTGAACTCCGGCTCGGAGGCGGCCGACCTGGCGATTCGGCTCGCGCTCGTCGCCACCGGCCGATCCGACATGGTCGCGATGAGCGAGGCGTACCACGGCTGGACCTACGCCTCGGATGCCGTCTCGACCTCCGTCGCCGACAACCCCAACGCCTTGCAGAGCCGGCCGAGCTGGGTGCACACCGTCCCAGCGCCGAACCCCTACCGGGGTCAGCATCGAGGTGGCGACGCCGCGCGGTACGGGCCAGAGGCGGCAGCGATCATCGACGAGCTCGCAGCGTCCGGGCGAGCGCCGGCCGGCTTCATCGGCGAGTCCTACTACGGCAACGCCGGCGGCATGCCCCTGCCCGAGGGATACCTCGCCGCTGTGTACTCCGCGATACGCGGTCATGGTGGCCTGACGATCGCCGACGAGATCCAGGTCGGCTACGGCCGGCTCGGGCGCTGGTTCTGGGGATTCGAGCAGCAAGGCGTCGTGCCCGACATCATCGCCGTGGCGAAGGCAGTGGGCAACGGCATCCCGGTCGGAGCCGTCATCACGAGCCGCGCCGTGGCCGACAGGTACCGCGACGCCGGCTACTTCTTCTCCTCGACCGGCGGCAGCCCGCTGTCCTCACGCATCGGTCTGACGGTGCTCGACATCATCCGTGACGAGGACCTGCAGGGAAATGCTCGGAACGTGGGCGCCCACCTCAAGGCGCGCCTCGAGGAACTGGCGACGCGACACGAGATCATCGGAGCCGTCCATGGCCACGGCCTGTACCTGGGGGTGGAGATGGTCCGCGACCGCGCGACCCTCGAGCCGGCGCCGAGCGAGACCGACGCCATCTGCGACCGGATGCTCGACCTCGGCGTCGTGATCCAGCCGACGAGCGACCGGATGAACGTGCTCAAGGTGAAGCCGCCACTGTGCATCGACCAGTCCGCAGCCGACTTCTTCGTCGACACCCTTGATCGGGTGTTGTCGGAGGGGTGGTGACCTCCGTCAGGCCGAGCCGGCGATGAGCTTTTCGATCTCTTCGACGATGCGGTCCGGGATGGCTGCCTCCATGTAGTGGTCCGAAGCGACCTTCTTCACCTCACCGGGTGAGTATCGCTTGGCGAACTCGTCCAGCTCCTTGGGGTATGCCTCCATGTAGTCGGGCGACCCGTCATAGGAGGGCGGATCAGCGAGCAGGTAGGTCATGGGAACGGCCGGAGTGCGGCGGGAAGCGGTCTGGGCTTCCTCGTAGGCAGCCAGCTCGTCGATGAGCTCATGGGTGTCCGACCAACCGCTGACAGGGTGGTTCTTGCCGTGCCCCAATCGGTCGCCCTTGGCGAAGAACTTCTCCAGGTCGAGCTCATCCGGGAATCCGGCGTCGAGCAGCAGCACGGCGGCAACCTTCGACGGGTTCTCCGAGGCGTAGACCTCGGCGACCAGGCCCCCGAACGAGGCACCGAGCAGCACATAAGGCGGCTCCACGTCGGCGGCGACGAGCAACTTGTCGAGATCGCGCGACGACGACTTGGCGCTCAGCGGTCCATCGACCTCGTCACTCCGGCCGACGTTCGCCCGGTCGTAGGCGCAGAACCGGCGCTTCGGAGCCACCATCTCAGGCAGCGAACCTGCGCTCACCCCGTTGGCCTCGCCGCTGTCCTCCGTGTGGCTGAGTCCGTGCAGGTAGACCACAGTCGGCGACCCCGAACCAACGCAGTGAAGGTGCAGCCTGTGGCCGCCGACGTCGAACATCCCTTCCAGCACTTTCGGTGTCGCAGTGGGCTTGGGGTCTTTGGTCTGCCCACCAGGGCCGTTCTCGCCTCCGCCACACGCGGCCGCCATCGTCGCGACCATGAGGACGGCACCCGCCGTTGCCAAGCCGACCCGCGCACGGCTGAACATCTCTGCCTCCGTCGTCCCCGCCTTCCGATGCTAGGACTCGCCACGAGCAACGCACAATGGTTCGCGTCGTCGACGACTGCCCTGCACACAGTCAAGGAGTGAGACGCGAGTCTCACGGGCTGGTCGCAGCGGTTGCCACCAGATAACGTTCGCCGAATGAGTGAGGGACAGCAAGAGGGCCCACCGGCAGCGGTGATAGGTGTCGTTGCGGAGTCGAATGCCGGCGAGACCAGAGTCGCCGCGACGCCGGCAACCGTACGCCAGCTGATCGACCTCGGGTATGTCGTGGCGGTCGAGTCGGGCGCCGGCGCGAAGGCGTCGTTCACCGACGAGGCGTACGTCGAGGCCGGCGCGGTGATCGCCCCCGCCGAGGACGTGTGGCACAGCGGCATCGTGTTCAAGGTCAACGCGCCGTCGATCGATGAGATCGCCAAGCTCGCCAACGGTGCCACGCTCATCAGCATCATCAGTCCCGCGCTCAACCCCGACCTCGTCGCGGCTCTCGCGCAGCGGCCCATCACGGTGCTCGCGATGGACGCCGTGCCCCGCATCTCGCGCGCGCAGTCGATGGACGTGTTGAGCTCGATGGCCAACATCGCCGGCTACCGCGCGGTCGTCGAGGCAGCGCACGTGTTCGGCCGGTTCTTCACGGGCCAGATCACCGCCGCAGGCAAGGTCCCGCCGGCCAAGGTTCTGGTCGCCGGTGTCGGCGTTGCCGGCCTCGCCGCGATCGGCACGGCCAACAGCATGGGCGCGATCGTACGTGCGACAGACCCTCGGGCCGAGGTCGCCGACCAGGTCGCGTCGCTCGGTGGCGAGTACCTCGCCGTTGACGTCGAGACCGAGCAGAGCACCGACGGCTACGCCAAGGCGACGTCGGAGGACTACGACCGGCGAGCCGCCGAGATCTATTCGGAGCAGGCCGCCGACGTCGACATCATCGTCACGACGGCGCTGATCCCGGGGCGCGCGGCTCCGGTGCTGATCACCGCCGCCGACGTCGCCAGCATGAAGGCCGGCAGCGTCATCGTCGACATGGCCGCGTCCAACGGCGGCAACGTCGAGGGCACGGTCGCCGGCGAGGCGGTCGTGACCAAGAACGGCGTGACGATCATCGGCTACACCGATCTCGCCGGCCGGCTCCCGACGCAGGCCTCGCAGCTCTACGGCACCAACCTCGTCAACCTGATGAAGCTGTTGACCCCGGGCAAGGACGGGCAGCTCGTACTCGACATGGACGACGTCGTGCAGCGCACGATCACGGTCGTACGTGATCGCGAGACGTTGTGGCCGCCGCCTCCGGTGCAGGTCTCGGCCGCACCGGCTGCAGCCGAGGCGCCCAAGGCCGAGCCCAAGCCGGCCAAGCAGCCCATGTCGACGACGCGCAAGCTGACGCTGATCGGCATCGGCGTACTCGCGCTGTTCCTCGTCAACGCGTACGCCCCCGAGCCGCTGCCGGAGCACTTCACAGTCCTGGTCCTCGCGATCGTGATCGGCTACTACGTCATCGGCAAGGTGCACCACGCGCTGCACACTCCGCTGATGTCGGTGACCAACGCGATCTCCGGCATCATCGTCGTCGGCGCTATGCAGCAGGTCGCTGTCGATGACGGCGCGATCCGTACGCTCTCGTTCGTCGCGATCCTCCTTGCCAGCATCAACGTCTTCGGTGGCTTCGCCGTGACCCGACGCATGCTCAGCATGTTCTCGAAAGGCTGACCCGAGATGACTTCGCAAAGCGTCGCCACCGCGGCATACCTCGTCGCGGCGTTGCTGTTCATCCTCAGCCTCGCCGGTCTGTCCAAGCACGAGTCGTCCCGCCAGGGCGTGCTCTACGGCATCGTCGGCATGACGATCGCCCTCGTCGCAACGTTCATCGTCGTCGCGGACGTGTCCGATGCGACCGGCATCATCCTGCTGGTCATTGCGGTGGCCATCGGCGCCGTGATCGGCCTGTGGCGCGCCCGCAAGGTCGAGATGACCGGCATGCCTGAGCTCATCGCGCTGCTGCACTCGTTCGTCGGCCTCGCCGCGGTGCTCGTCGGCTGGAACGGCCACCTCGAGGACAACCACCTCACCGGCTCGCTGGAGGACATCCACAACGCCGAGGTGTTCGTCGGTGTCTTCATCGGCGCCGTCACGTTCACCGGCTCGATCGTCGCGTTCCTCAAGCTGTCGGCGCGCATCAAGTCGGCGCCGCTGATGCTGCCAGGCAAGAACTACATCAACCTCGGCGCGCTCGCGGCGTTCGCCGGGCTGACGATCTGGTTCGTCATCACCCCCAACCTCGGCCTGCTCATCGCGGTCACGATCGTCGCGCTCGCCCTCGGCTGGCACCTCGTCGCGTCGATCGGCGGCGGCGACATGCCGGTCGTGGTGTCGATGCTCAACTCATACTCCGGCTGGGCTGCCGCGGCGTCGGGCTTCCTGCTCGACAACAACGCGCTGATCGTCACCGGTGCACTCGTCGGATCGTCAGGTGCCTACCTGTCCTACATCATGTGCCAGGCGATGAACCGGTCGTTCATCTCGGTCATCGCCGGCGGCTTCGGCATGGAGGCGTCCGGCCCGGATGACACCGACTACGGCGACTACCGCGAGACAACTTCAGCCGAAGTCGCAGACTTGTTGAGGAACGCAACCACGGTGGTCATCACGCCGGGTTACGGCATGGCGGTCGCGCAGGCGCAGTATCCCGTCGCCGACCTCGTCCGCAAGCTCCGCGACAAGGACGTCGACGTACGCTTCGGCATCCACCCGGTCGCCGGCCGCCTGCCGGGTCACATGAACGTGCTGCTCGCCGAGGCCAAGGTCCCCTACGACATCGCGCTCGAGATGGACGAGATCAACGACGACTTCGACGGCACGTCCGTCGTGCTGGTCATCGGCGCCAACGACACCGTCAACCCGGCCGCCACGGAGGACCCCAGCAGCCCGATCGCCGGTATGCCCGTCCTGCGGGTGTGGGAGGCCGACAGCGTCGTGGTGTTCAAGCGGTCGATGGCCGCGGGCTACGCCGGTGTGCAGAACCCGCTGTTCTTCCGCGAGAACGCCCAGATGCTGTTCGGCGACGCCAAGGAACGCGTTGAGGACATCCTCAAGGAGCTGTGACCCGCGTAGCGTGACGCCTGACAGCAACATTCGTTAGGTATGTCGACCCGATCCTTTGGAGGACCAGTGGACAAGCCCGAGTACGACCGGCCGGACGACAAGGAAACGGCAGGCAGCAAGGCGCTGGTCTTCCTGGCCCTGGCGATCGTCGTCGTCGCGATCTTCTACTTCGGCATCTACCGCTGAGTCACGAGCCAAAGGCTCAGCCGACCACACCATAAAGACGGTCGCCGGCGTCGCCAAGTCCCGGGACGATGTAGCCGAGGTCGTTGAGCTTCTCGTCGAGCCCGGCCGTCACGAGCGTGACCGGCACGTCGATCGCGGCGAGCTCGGACTCCAGTCGTGCGATGCCCTCGGGCGCCGCGAGCAGCGTGATCGCGGTGATGTCATCCGCGCCGCGCTCGACCAGGAACTCGATCGCTGCCGCCAGCGTGCCTCCGGTCGCGAGCATCGGGTCGAGCACGTAGCACTGGCGTCCGGTCAGGTCGTCGGGCAGCCGTTCGGCGTACGTGACGGCCTCGAGCGTCTCTTCGTTGCGGACCATGCCGAGGAACCCGACCTCCGCGGTCGGCAACAGCCGCTGCATGCCCTCGAGCATGCCGAGGCCGGCCCGCAGGATCGGCACGACGAGCGGTCGCGGGTCCGACAGGCGTACGCCCCTGGCCGCGGCGACCGGGGTGATGACGTCGACGCCCTCGACCCGGACGTCACGCGTGGCTTCGTATGCCAGCAGCGTCACCAGCTCGTCGGCGAGCCTTCGGAACGTCGGTGAGTCCGTGCGCTGATCGCGCAGCACCGTGAGCTTGTGCGAGATCAACGGGTGGTCGGCGACGTGTACCTGCATGGCAGCAGACTAGCGGTGCCTGCGGGAGGTCTGTCACCATCGCAAGGGAGCCCGTCCGACAGGAGGTGCACGCATGGCCGAAGACGATGTCGACTTCGCCGTTGCCGCCTACCGCGATGAGGGCGAGTGGCAGGTTGTCGAGCTCAAACGGAGCCTCGGCGAGGATGTCGAGGAGCTGAGCCATGCGCTGTCGCGCTTCCCGTCCGAGGTGGGGGTGCTGGGCCTGGTGTCGATGAGCGACGACTTCTTCGTGATCCTGCGCCGCTCGGGCACCCAGGTACGCGCGATGCTGTCGGACATCACTGCGGTGACGGACTGGCCGCTCGCGGTCGGCGTGGCCGACCTGCTCGACCTGCCGAACCCCGATGACGAGGACGAACCGCAGGCCGCCGGTGACCTCGAGCTGCTGAGCGACCTCGGCTTGCCGGCCCTGGATCTGGGTGTGCTGTGCGATGACGACGACCTCTACCCCGAGGACATCCTGTGCGATGTCGCGGACCGGTTGGGCTTCGGCGCTGCGTTCGAGGCCATCATCAGGTGACGTACGAACACGAGATGGAGCAGGCGCTGCTCCTCGCCGAGTCCGCGTTGGCCGACGATGACGTACCCGTGGGCGCGCTCGTCCTGGACCCGCACGGTGTGGTCATCGGCCGTGGTCGCAACACCCGCGAGCGCGACCGCGACCCGACCGGGCACGCCGAGATCGTGGCGATTCGCGAGGCGGCCGCCGCCCGTGGCGAGTGGCGGCTCGAGGGCTGCACGCTCGTCGTGACGCTCGAGCCCTGCACGATGTGCGCGGGGGCGATCGTCGCCGCCCGCCTCGAACGTCTGGTCTTCGGCGCGTTCGACGACAAGGCCGGTGCCGTGGGTTCGCTCTGGGATGTCGTACGCGATCGGCGCCTCAACCATCGCCCGGAGGTCATCAGCGGGGTGCTCGCCGAGCAGTCCACCGCCATGCTCCAACAGTTCTTCGCGCAGCATCGCTGAGCCGCTCGCAGCGGGATCGAAGCGAGATCGCAGCCCCTGACGTGAGTCTGACGTCAGGGGCTGCGACACGGGTCGGGCCGGAGCGAAGGGGATCACATGCGCAACATCATCACGGGCCACGTCGGACGCCTGGGAGTGGCAGCTGCCGCAACGGCACTGATGGTCGGCGGCACGCTGTCGGCCGGCCACGCTGCACCCGAATCGAAGACCGCGCAGGCCGTGGTCGCGCGGCCCGTGCTCAAGGTGCCGTTTCCGTGCCATGAGGTGTGGAACGGCAGCACTCGGACCACTCACAACCCGGAGAACGCGATCGATTTCAACGCTCCGACCGGTGGCGACACCGACAAGGGCCGGCCGGTCAAGGCCAGCGGCTCAGGCACGGTGACCAAGTCGTTCCTCGCCGCGGGTGAGGGCTACGGCAACCAGATCGAGATCAACCACGGCAACGGCTACCGCTCGTTCTACGCGCACCTCGAGAAGGGCAGCCGTACGGTCGCCGTCGGCGACACGGTGACGGCAGGCACCACGATCGGCAAGGTCGGCAAGTCAGGGCTCAACCCGAACGAACCGTCGGAGACGGCGCACCTGCACTACGAGCAGCGCAAGTACTCCGACAGCAACTCGTACTCGGTCATCCGGGTCGAGTTCGGGGGCAACCCGGCGTTCTACTGGGGCACGACCACCTACGAGCGCACGGCCTGCTGACGTTCCTCGCCCAGGACTCGCATGGGCAGGCGCGCCAGGGGGCGTCTGCCCATGCGGCACGACGATCGGTCGGCCCGATAGCCTCAGCGAAAGGCTTTCAGGGGGCAAACCATGCAATGGACGATCGACGAGATCACAGTGCCGGAGACCATCGAGGGTCCCGGTTGGGAGGTCTTCAAGGAGTACGTCGACGTCCGCAACGCGGTCGAGGCACACACCGTCGGCACCGACCTGCTGGCCATGCCGCTGCCTGACGTGTGGGCGGAGTACCGCGACAACCCGCACCGCACCCGCCGGCATTTCGCGGTCTGGCAGGACGGGGCGATCATCGGGCGAGGCCTCGTCACGCTGCGGCCGTACCAGCCGGAGACCGGAGCACACGTGATGGCCGACATCCTGCCGGCGTTCCGGGGCGCGGGAGTCGGATCCGCTCTGTTCGAGACGGTCGAGCAGGTTGCGCTGGACGCCGGCGCACCGGTGCTCAAGGCCAACCTGCCCCACACCGCCACCCTGGGTGCCCCGCGAGTCACTCCGCCGACCGGCTTCGGCGACCTGCCGGCGAACGACGACGGGGTGCGATTCCTGACCTCCAGGGGATATGTCCTCGAGCAGATCAACCGCATCAGCCTGCTGGAGACCGCCGGCCTGGCCGAGCGCCTACGCCCACTCCAGCAGAGTGCCGTCGAGGCGGCCGGAGCCGACTATCGCGTCGTCACCTGGACCGGCCTCACACCGGATCGTTGGGCCAGCGATCTCGCGGTCCTGCGTACGCGGATGAGCACCGACGCCCCGTCCGCCGGGCTCGTGATGACGGTCGACGAATGGGACGTCGACCGGGTCCGCGAGCACGACGCCCGGATCGCCAGCAGCGGCCGCGCCATCTTCACGTCGGCGGTCGAGCACGTGCCGACGGGCACGCTCGCGGGCTTCTCGGAGCTGGTGGTCTCCGGCGGCAATCCGGTCGCGTGGCAGGAGGACACCTTGGTGTTGCGGGATCACCGGGGTCACCGACTCGGGATGCTGCTCAAGATCGCCGCGGCTGAGCTGCTCAGCCGGGAGGTCCCCGACATCGAGGCGATCGTCACGTACAACGCCGAGGAGAACCGCCCGATGCTCGACGTCAACGAGGCGATGGGCTTCCGGGCGATCGGCTACGAAGGCAGCTGGCAGAAGCGGGTATGACAGGGGAATACCGGACGTGCTAATCTAGTTTAACATTCAACAAGGCCAAACGATGGGCTTGGCGAAGGAGAAACTGATGACCAGCATGCAGTTCGGACTCTTCACGGTCGGTGACGTCACTCCCGACCCCGTGAACGGCACGGTGCAGACCGAACACGAACGCATCAAGAACACGATCACGATCGCGAAGAAGGCCGAGGAGATCGGCCTCGACGTGTTCGCGACCGGCGAGCACCACAACCCGCCGTTCGTGCCGTCCTCGCCGACGACCACGCTGGCATACATCGCCGCGCAGACCGAGAAGCTCATCCTCTCGACATCGACGACGCTCATCACGACCAACGACCCGGTCAAGATCGCCGAGGACTATGCAACCCTGCAGCACCTCGCCGACGGCCGCCTGGACCTCATGCTGGGCCGCGGCAACACCGCGCCGGTCTACCCGTGGTTCGGCTATGACGGCACCAAGGCCGTCGAGCTGACGATCGAGCACTACCAGCTGCTGCGCCGACTGTGGGACGAGGAGATCGTCAACTGGGAGGGCAAGTTCCGCACACCGTTGCAGGGCTTCACGGCGACCCCGCGTCCGCTCGACGGGGTGCCGCCTTTCGTGTGGCACGGCAGCATCCGTACGCCCGAGGTCGCCGAGCTCGCTGCGTTCTACGGTGACGGCTACTTCGCCAACAACATCTTCTGGCCCAAGGAGCACTACATCCGGCTGATCAACTTCTACCGGCAGCGCTACCAGCACTACGGCCATGGCGAACCGGAGCAGGCGATCGTCGGCCTCGGTGGCCAGTTCTTCATCCGCAAGAACAGCCAGGACGCGATCAACGAGTTCCGCCCCTACTTCGACGTGGCGCCGGTCTACGGTCACGGACCGTCGCTCGAGGACTACACCGCGCAGACCCCCCTCACGGTGGGCAGCCCGCAGGAGTTCATCGAGAAGACTCTGACGTTCAGGGACTACTTCGGCGACTACCAGCGCCAGTTGTTCCTCGTCGACCACTCCGGCCTGCCGGTCAAGATCGTCCTCGAGCAGCTCGACCTGCTCGGTGAGGTGCTGCCGACGCTGCGCGCCGAGTTCGACGCGGGCCGGCCGGCGAACGTACCGGATGCCCCGACGCATGCTGCTCGGGTCGCGGCTCGGAATGCAGCGGACGCCGAGACGGTTGAGTCCAGTGAAGAGGTGAACGCATGACGAAGATCGTGGCGATCTCAGCAGGGCTGAGCGATCCGTCGACGACGCGTATGCTCGCGGACCGCCTGGTCGAGTCCGTCGAGCGGCAGTCCGGCGACGTGTCGGTCGAGGTCGTGTCGCTGCGCGAGCTGGCGCACGAGATCACGGATGCGACGCTGACCGGCTTCGCGCCGCCGCGCCTGCAGGACGCGATCGACAAGATCGTCGCGGCCGACGGGCTGATCGCCGTCACGCCGATCTTCAAGGCGTCCTATCCCGGGCTGTTCAAGTCGTTCATCGACGTGCTCGAGGCGGATGCGCTGATCGGCAAGCCGGTGCTCCTCGCGGCGACCGGCGGCACCGCACGCCACTCGCTGGCGATCGACCACGCGCTGCGGCCGCTGTTCGCGTACCTTCAGGCGCTCGTCGTGCCGACCGGCGTGTTCGCGTCGCCGTACGACTGGGGCACGGAGGGAACCGACGCTCTCGGCCAGCGTGTCGACCGGGCTGCAGGCGAGCTCGTCAGCCTGCTCAAGGGCGCCGGCACCGGCCGCGGCCCGTCCGACGACATCGACCTGTTCAGCGACACGTTCCTGTCGATCTCCCAGCCGACCGCCGGCTAGGACGGCAGCGGCGGTGCGGCGGACGCCCGCATCATGACGCAGTCGAACTCCACGACTCGTCCGGTCGTCTCCTCGCGAGTCACCGGATACATGCCGGTGATGTCGAACCCGCTGGCCTCGTATGCCGCGATGGCTTCGCTCATCGGGGGACTGCCTTCATACAGGCGCAGCACCGCGACCTCCGACTGCATGCCCACGAACTCCTTGATGCTGTCACCGGCGCCAGCGAAAACCTCCAGGTCGAAGCCCTGGGTGTCCATCTTCAGGTAGGGCCGCGGGTCGACCAGGCCCGCGAGCGCCTCGGGCATCACGGCGTCCAGCCGCCTGATCTGGATCTCCTCGGTGCGGGTCTTCCCGAACCGCTTGTAGCGATCCTTGCCGTAGTCGCTGGCGGGTAGCAGTGAGTTCATCGTGTTCCAGTCGACGTTCATGGACTGGGTGGTCTCCTCGCGACCGAGAGCACACTGGTGGACCTGCCACTCCGGGTCGCCCTCGGCGGCCTCCTGGAGCTTCGCGAACGTCTCGGACGCGGGCTCGAACGACACGATCCGGCCGGTGTAGCCGAGGCGACGCAGGCGCTTCGCGTACTGACCGGCGTTGGCTCCGACATCGAAGACGCAGTTGACCTGGTACTTCCTCAGGAGACCGGCGACATGATGGCCGACCAGAAAGCTGGCGGCGGCCAGCTGGAGCGCGCGTTCGTCCTCGTCTTCGTCGTGGTGCTTGGCGAGCATCACCGTTCCTGCGCCCAGGTTGTGCACGTCCACGCCGATCCTGGGCAGGACATTGAGCATTCGTCGGTAAAGAGTCGGCATCCAAGAGCCTCGCAGGTCGGGGTTCAGTCGTCTCGCTTCACTGTACGTCCCATGTGGAGCACCCCTGAGCGAGCGTGTGTTCAGACTCGGGTGCCGTCGACCACCAGGTCGGCGGCGCTTCGTCGTGCGAGGATCCGGCGGGCGTTCGCCTCGTCGACATCCGCGACCCAGGTCGCGGCGTCCGGCTCGGGCTTGCCGAACTCGACGTGCCGGCGCACCAGGCGCTCGACGCGGATTCGGTCGTCGATGTCGATGAACCAGGTCTCGTCGAGCGCTCCTCGCACCTCGGGCCACGCTGACTCGTCGTCGAGCAGATAGTTGCCCTCGGTCACCACGAGCCGGTCCTGCGGACGTACGGTGATGGCGCCCGCGATCGGCTGCTCCAGCGTTCGCTCGAAGTCGGGCGCGAGCACGTCGTGATCCAGCTCCGTACGCAGTCGCCGGAGCAGCGCGACATAGCCATGGACGTCGAAGGTCTCGATCGCACCCTTGCGGTCGAGGATGCCGCGTTCGACCAGCACTGCGTCGGCCATGTGGAAGCCGTCCATCGGCACGTGAGCGACCCCGACGCCGTCGGTTCGCAGGCGTTCGACGAGGGCAGCCGCCAACGTGGTCTTGCCGGCGCCCGGTGCACCGGTGATGCCGAGCAGCGCCCGTCGGTCGGCCCGGAGCAGGCCCTTGGCGCGGCCGGCGAGATCGTCGAGGAGGTCGGGTTCCATCAGCCGCCGTCGCGGACGAACTCGGCAACCCATCGGCTGATGGCCGGATCGGCGGCATCGACGATGCGCTCGATCTCGGCACGATCCGCCGGCCCCGCCGGACCCTCGACGTTCGCACCGTCGTCACGCGCCACGGCGACGAGCTCCGCATCCCGGCCGTAGCCACAGCCCACGACGACAGCAGGTCGTCCCGCGCCGTCAGACGTACGTGACGTGATCCAGGCCGTGACCACCTCGGATGGCGCTTCTCGGTCCCACGGCACGAGCGCGCGGCCCTGGGACGTTTCGGCGTGGAGCTCCTCGAACCAGGCCGTCGGATCAGCCGCGGCGCGCGCCTGTGCCGCGATCTCCCGGCTGCGGCGCTCGGGGTCCGTCGGCATCAGCTTCCTTCAGACGTGGCGTCGAGGACACGCAGGATGTTGTCGCCCATGAGCTTGGCGAGGTCGGCGCTCGACCAGCCGCGTTCGGCGAGGCGGTCCAGCAGCACCGCGTGGCCGGTGACGTCGCCCATCGCCTCGGGGAACAACGCGACGCCGTCGTAGTCGCTGCCGAGCCCGATGTGGTCGACGCCGGCCACCTCACGGGCGTGCTCGACGTGGGCGACGACGTCGTCGACGGTCGTACGCGGTGGAGGTGTCGAGCGGTCGCTCTCTGACCAGACGGCGGAGTCCTGGTTCACGAAGTACGGCACGTACGCGACCATGATGACGCCGCCGTTGCCCGCCAACCGCTCGAGCACGTCGTCGGGGGCGTTGCGCGGATGATCCGTGACCGCCCGGCACGACGAGTGACTGAAGATCACCGGCGAGGTCGACACGTCGAGCGCATCGCGCATCGTGGTCGCCGCGACGTGCGAGATGTCGACCAGCATCCCGAGCCGGTTCATCTCGGCGACGACCTCGCGGCCGAAGTCGGTGAGGCCGCCGTGCTCCGGCTCGTCGGTCGCGGAGTCTGCCCACGGCGTGTTGTCGTTGTGGGTCAGAGTCATGTAGCGCACGCCGAGCCGGGCGAAATCACGCAGCACCGCGAGCGATCCGTTGATGCTGTGGCCGCCCTCGGCGCCGAGCAGCGACGCGATGCGCCCGCTCCGCCAGGCCCGTCGAACGTCGTCGCCGCTCCAGGCGTACGACAGCTCGTCGGGATAGCGCGCGATCAGGCGGTGGACGAAGTCGATCTGCTCGAGCGTGTAGGTCACCGCGTCGGCGCCCCGCTGCTCACACGGTGCGTAGACGGACCAGAACTGCGCGCCCACGCCGCCTTGGCGCAGGCGGGGGAGGTCGGTCTGATAGACGCCGGCCATGTCGCCGTCGAGGCCGTCGACCGAGTACGCGCGCCGGTCACGGGCTTCCCACGCGAGGTCGTTGTGGCCGTCGACGAGGGGTGCGAGGCCGAGCGCCTCGATGGCCGCCGGCTGGCCGACGTGGACGGCGGAGTGATCAGTCACGGTAGAGCCCGAGCTCCGATGCGAGTCGTTGGCGCTCGGCGAACCGCCGGTTGGCGCCCTTGGCGCTGGCGGTCGACAGCGTGGCGAGCAGGTCGATGACCAGCGCGACGACGGGTGGCGAGACCTCAGGGGTCTCGGGGTGCATGCTCAGGTCCTCGTCGACGTGCGCATAGCCGGCGGTGTCGTCGGGACCGATCACGATCACCTCGGTCGCCCGTGCGGCGAGTGGGTTGCTCTCGGAGTCGGTGATCAGCACGAGCGAGCCGCCGGCGTCGACGAACGGCAACGCGGTGTCGATCGTGTAGCTGCGAAAGCGCCGGAACGACAAGACGATCATGACGTCGCTCGCGCGTACGTCCGACAAGATGTCGAGCGGCCGCACGATCGTGCCGTCGACCAGGGTCACCTGGGCCAGCGAGTTGCTGAGCTTGGCCGCGAGCAGCGAGGCGTACGTGAACGAGGTGGCGGCGCCGAGCACGAACCGGCGACGGGCACCCGTGATGCGGGCGGCGGCCGCCTCGACCATGGGATCGGACAGCGCCCATTCGAGGCCTGCCTCGAACTCCTGGCGGTGCGCGTCGATCAGCCGCGACTTGAGGATCGTGGCCGAGCGAGGCGCTCGGCTGGTGTCGGGTCGTACCGTCATTTGCCCAGCCTTCCGGACGAAGTGAGAGAGTGCGAGCGCGGGTCCTCGGCGGGCCCGAGCTGGAGCGCGGGCTGAGGCGTCGGCGCGCAGGACGCCGGGCACGCCGAGCGGGATGCTGTGGGCGCCGGGCCCGTGGCCGAAGCCGACTTCGCCGACCATCGGGAATGCCGAGGGGGCCGAGCAGCTCGAGGCAGAGGGCGTGGATCTCCTCGACCGGCGAGCACTTGGCCCAGCTGCCGAGCGCGATGCCGGTGACGCCGTCGAACCAGCCGGATCGGAGCAGGGTGTGGAGGTAGCCGTCGATCCGGTAGGTCGACTCGGTGTAGTCCTCGAGCAGCGCGATGCAGCCGCTGTGGTCGAGTGGCGGGCGGTTGCGTGCGCCGGTGGTCGTCGACAGCAACGACAGGTTGCCGCCGATGAGCCGGCCCTCGGCGTGACCTTCGACGAGGCTGACGGCGCGGGGCGACGTCCACTCGCTGACGGATCCGGGCTCGAACACCGCGGTGCGGAGTGCGTCGCGGGCCACCTCGTCGTCGGCCATGACCTGCGTGCTGAGCATCGGGGTGAACCACGTCGGCACGCCGAGCTGCTCGCGCATCCACTCGTGCAGCGCCGTGATGTCCGAGCTGCCATAGAGCGGCTTGGGCTCGGCGGCCGCCATGGCATCACGGTCGAGCAGGTCGAGGATGCGTACGGCGCCATAGCCGCCGCGGATGCAGAAGATGCCCGCGATGGCGGGGTCGCACCAGGCCTGCTGCACGTCGTCCGCGCGTACGCGATCGTCGCCGGACAGGTAGTCGGCGCGCTCGTGGACCGCGGTCGCGCTGGGACAGGCGACCGGCTCGAGGCCCCACGACTCGACCAGCTCGAAGGCCGTGGCGAGGAGCTCGGTGGGTGCCGGTCCGGCGGGGGCGACGAGCGCGACCCGGTCGCCGGGCCTCATCGCGCGCCCAGCTTGGACGGCACGACCTGCAGCAGCGACTTGGTGTAGTCGTGCTGTGGATCGAGCAGGACGTGTTCCACCGGACCATTCTCGACGATGCGGCCCTGGTGCATGACCACAACGCGGTCGGCGATGTTCCACGCGAGTCCGAGGTCGTGCGTGATCACGAGCGCGCCGAGCCCGAGGTCACGGCGCAGCTGCAGCAGCAGCGCGAGGATCTCGCCGCGCACGGAGGCGTCAAGACTCGCCACCGGCTCGTCGGCCACGAGGTATGTCGGCTCGAGCGCCAGGGCGCCGGCGATCACGACGCGTTGACGCTGGCCACCGGACAGCTCCTGCGGGATCGCGGCGAAGAACCGCTCTGGTGGGGTGAGCTCGGCCCGGGTGAGGGCACGGATGACGCGTTCCCGCTCGTCGTCGAGGCGATGGATGCGGATGCCTTCGGCGACCGCCTCGTAGACGGTGTGCTTGGGGTTGAGCGAGGCGCTCGGGTCCTGCAGGACGTACTGCACCCCTCGCCGGTATGCCTTGAGGGCCGCCCGGCGGCGCGGCAACGGCTTGCCCTCGTGCAGCACCTCGCCGCTGGTCGGCTGCTGCAGCCCGAGGATCGTACGAGCGAGGGTCGTCTTGCCCGAGCCGGACTGACCGACGAGGGCGACGATCTCGCCGGAGCCGCAGGACAGGTTGACGTGGTCGACCGCGCGTACGTGCTGGCCGCGGGCCCGGAAGTCGACCGTGAGGTCACGGACCTCGAGCACGGTGTGCGCCTCCGGCGCTGCACCCTCGGCACGGGTGGCCTGGCGGCCGACGACGAGCCGGGAGGCCGGGTCGCCGATCACCGGGAAGGCCGCAGCCAGCTCGCGGGTGTGCGCGTGGACCGGGTCGGTGAGGATCTGCTGGGCCTTGCCCTGCTCGACGATGCGGCCGTCCTTCATGACGACGATGCGCTCGCAGACCGCGGCGAGCACCGCGAGGTCGTGGCTGATCATCACGAGGGTCAGCTCCCGGTCGCGGACGAGTCCGTTGAGCACGTCGAGGACCTGGGCCTGCACCACGACGTCGAGCGCCGTCGTCGGTTCGTCGGCGATGATCAGCTCGGGGTCGCAGGCGAGGGCCATCGCGATCATGACGCGCTGCCGCTGCCCGCCCGAAAGCTCGTGGGGATACGCGCGACCCTTCGTGGGGGTCAGGTCGACCAGCGCCAGCAGCTCGTCGACCCGGCGCAGCCGCGACGCGGAGTCGGGGAACTCCTTGGTGCTGTGCAGCGCGAGGGCCTCGGCGACCTGATGGCGTACCTGACGGACCGGGTTGAGCGAGTGCATCGCGCCCTGGAAGACGATCGCCGCCTCGGTCCACCGGACTGCGCGGAGGCGACCCCAGGTCATGGCGGCGACGTCCTCGCCCTGCAGGAGGATGCGCCCCTCGATGCGGGCCGATCGCGGCAGCAGCCGGAGCACCGACATCGCGAGTGTCGACTTGCCACATCCGGACTCGCCGGCGAGGCCGACGGTGCCGCCGCGCTCGATCTCGAGGCTGACGCCGTCGACCGCGACGGTGCCGCCGGCGTACGTGATGCGTACGTCGTCCCAGGCCAGCGTCGGTGTGTGCTCGGTCATCAGCGTGCCCTCAGCGTCGGGTTGAGCACGGCCTCGAGGGCGCGACCCACGAGGGTGAAGCACAGCACGACGATCACGATCGCGACGCCGGGGGCGAGCACGAACCACCAGTAGCCGGCCGTCGCGGCTCCCGTGTCGAGCGCGGTCTTGAGCATCGAGCCCCACGAGAACGTCGTCGGGTCGCCGAGGCCGAGGAAGGCCAGCGTCGACTCGAGGATGATCGCCGAGCCGACGGTCAGCGTCGTGTTGGCCATGACGAGCGGCAGCACCGCCGGGAACACGTGCTTGCCGATGATGTGCCGGTCGCCGGCGCCGAGCGCGCGGGCCCGCTCGATGTACGGCCTGGTCTCGATCGTGAGGGTCTGGGCGCGGACGACGCGGGCGGTCTGGGCCCAGCACGTCACGCCGATCGCGATGATGATCGTCGACAGCCCGCGTGACAGCACCGTCGAGAGCACGATCGCGAGCACGAGGCTCGGCACAACGAGGAAGAAGTCGATGATCCGCAGCACCACCGCGCGGGCCAGCCCGGTGAAGTGCCCGGCGGCCATGCCGAACAGCGTGCCGATGACCATCGCGATCGCCGTGGCGGAGAAGCCCACCAGCAAAGACGCGCGCGAGCCCCAGAGGAGCAGGCCGAGCACGTCGCGACCGGACGGATCGGTGCCGAGCCAGTGCCCGCCGCTCGGTGCCTCGTTGCCCCGAGCGGTGACCTTGGTGACGTCGAGCCGATCCATCGGCATGATCACCGGCGCCAGCAGCGCGAGCGCGATGATGGCGAGCAGCAGCGCGGCGCCAATCATGGCCGACGGGTGTGAGCCGATCTCGCGTACGACTTCGGTGAACCGCGCACGACGTCGAGCGCGGATCGCCGCCCTTCCCGACGCGCTCATGAGGCCTTCAGGCGGGGGTCGAGGACGCGGTAGAGGAGGTCCGCGATGAAGTTCATGACGATGACCGCGGCGGAGAACACGACGAACGTGCCCTGCACCAGCGGGAAGTCCGGCGCGCTGAGCCCTTTGTACGTCAGATAGCCCAGGCCCGGCCACGAGAACACCGTCTCGACCGTCACCGTCCCGGCGATCAGCAGGCCGAGGGTCAGGAAGATCAGCGTCACGGTCGGCAGCAGGGCGTTGGGCACGGCGTGCCTCGTACGTACGAGGTCCTCGCGCAGACCCTTGGCGCGGGCGGTCGTGAGATAGTCGGCCGACATCTCCTCGAGCACGGAGGCGCGCATGACCATGAGGTACTGCGCATAGATCACCGCGACCATCGTCGTCACCGGCAGCACCAGGTGATGGGCGACATCGAGCACGTGGGCGAAGCCGGTGTCGGTCGACGCTGCCGTGCTCATGCCGCCGGTGGGGAACCAGCCCAAGCCGCCGCCGAACACCAGGAGCAGCAGGAGGCCGAGCCAGAACGTCGGCACCGACCAGAAGACCAACGCGACTCCGGTGTGGATCTTGTCGAACCAGCTGCCCCGCCGCCAGGCCGCCTTCTGCCCGAGCCAGAGGCCGAGCACGACGGAGATCAGCGCCGCCGTGCCGGTCAGCAGGAGCGTGGGGCCGACGTACTCACCGATGAGCTCGGAGACCGGGCGGCGATAGACGTACGAGGTGCCGAGGTCGCCAGTGAACAGGTCGCGGACGAAGCGGCCGAACTGCACGAGCAACGGCTGGTCGAGCCCCATCTCCTGGCGGAGCCGCTCAACCTCACCGGGGCTGACCTGGCGGCCACGCGTCATGTTGATCGCGGGGTCGCCGGGCATGATCCGGAACATGAAGAACCCGAGCACCACGACCATCGCGAGGCTGATGAGCGCGCCGCCGGCCTTGAGGGCGAGGTACCGCGGCAGCGAGGACCCCCTCGTGTCCTCGCTGTCCGCGGGGACCGTCTCGATGACGGTCATGTCTCACTCCCTGTCTTCACCCGTGCTGCGGCGGCGCGACGCGACGACGGCGCCGCCGACAGCGGCGAGCACCACGATGGCACCCACCGGGATGACCCAGCCGGGCAGGCCGCCGTCGTCGGACGACGAGCTGTCGGAGCTGACCGGCCTGGCGCCGTACAGGCCCCAGTAGCCGTTCTGGTTGAGGATCACGCCACCCTTTTCGGGCTGCAGGCCGAAGCCGGTGAAGTGGTCGCTGCGGTAGGCCTCGAGCGGCTTGATGTACCAGATCGGGTCGCTGACGTACGCGTCGTAGAGGATGCTGAACGCCTTCTTGACCAGCTCGGCGCGCTTGCCCTCGTCGAGCTCGGCGTGCTGCGCCTTGAAAGCCGCGTCGAACTCCGGCGAGCACCAGTTGTTCTCGCTGGTGTTGCCCGAGCCGTCGGCGTTGGGGCGCGACGCGCAGGTGTTCATCGCGAGCTGGTTGTCCGGGTCGGGGCCGAGGCTCCAGCCGGTGAAGTAGAGGTCGTACTTGCCGAGCGTCGAGTCCTCGTTGACCTTGTCGGGCGTGACCATCGAGACGTCGAGGCCGATGCCGATGTCCTTGAACCAGCTCGTCAGGAAGTCGGCCATCTGGGCGTGCGCCGGCTCGGTGTTGCGGCCCATGAGGCGCAATTTCAGTGGCTTCCGTCCTTGTCCTCGCGGATGCCGTCCGAGCCCTTCTTGTAGCCGGCCTCGTCGAGCAGCTTGTTGGCGGCGTCGAGGTCGAACGGGACCTCCTGGTGTCCGTCCGCGAAGCCGAAGAACTTCTCGTACGACTTGGGGACCTCGGTCTGGCCCTCGTCGCCGAGTCCCTGCAGCACGCGGTCGAGCAGCGTCTTCTTGTCGACCGCCATGAAGATCGCCTCGCGGAGCTTGGGGTCCTTGAGCGCGGGGTTGCCGTCACCCATGGGCTTGCCGTCGATGTCGACGGCGCCGGGGTTGATCGCGAGCGCCTGGTAGCGGCGGCCGATGCCGGCGTGGCGGGTGATGTTCTTGGCGCCCTTGAGCGAGTCGTACTGGGCCGGCGCCAGTCCGTCGACGATGTCGACCTCGCCGGACTTGAGGCCCTGCACGGCGGCGTCGGTGTTCTTGTAGGCCACGTACGTCACGCCGGAGACCTTGGGCTTGCCGCGCCAGAAGTGCGGGTTGGCCTTGAGCTGCACCGACTGCCCCGTCTTGAACGACGTGATGGTGAACGGTCCCGGAGCCGACGACGTCCTTGTCGGCGGCGAACTTCGCGGCGTCCTCGTTCTCCCAGATGTGCTTGGGGACGATCGGGATCTCCTGGCCGGGGTTGGGCGCCTGGGCCGACTTCAGCGTCATGACCACGGTCTGCGGATCGGTGGCCTTGACGTCGGCGATGTTGGTGACGAGCCCGCCGTTGGCCGCCTGCAGCGCGGTGGTCTTGATGATCGAGGTGTAGGTGAACGCCACGTCGTCGGCGGTGATGGGCTTGCCGTCGGACCACTTGCGGTTCGTCGGGGATCGTGAAGGTCCAGGTCTTGCCGTCCTCGCTGGTCTCCCACTTGTCGGCGATGCCGGGGCCGGGCTCACTGTTCCTGCCGTAGCCGACCAGCGACTCGTACTGATAGCGGTTGATGCCGGTGCTCTGCAGCAGGACCGCCGTGAAAGGGTTGAACGTGTCGACGTCGTTGATCATCGCGACCTTGATCGTGTGCGTCCTTGTGGTCTCCGTCGGCGTGTGCCGGTGTGATGAGTGCGAGGCCGGAAAGGCTGAGCAGGACGGCCGTCGCGACACCCGCGAATGGCCGCATGAGGCGTGAGCGAGACGTGGTGATCATGGGTCCCCGATCGTGGAGTGCTGTGGGCCGGGTCGTCCCGGCACCCTTCGCACTGTTCAGGAGGGCCGGGTCGATGTCAATGATTTTCGCAGGATACGTAACACAACTTTCACATCCTAGGCGCGCTCAGGCGTAAAAGTGGACCAAATCGCGACCATGATGCACAGTGGGCTTCCTGATGTGTTTCGCAAACCTGCGCACATCCGTGATCGCCTGGGGGAGGAGCCTGACGTGGCCGAACGCGCGGACGTCGTCTCCCTGCTGCAGACCCTGCTGAGGTTCGACACCACCAACCGGGCACCCGGCGATGCCGAGGGCGAGCTGGCGGCTGCCACCTGGATCCACGACCTCTTGGTGGGCGCCGGCCTCGAGCCGCTGCTGCTCGCCCGCGACGACGCTCCGCACCGCGCCAACGTCGTCGTACGGGTTGCCGGTACCGATCCGTCGCTGGAGGGCCTGCTGGTGCACGCGCACCTCGACGTCGTGCCGGCCGAGCCCGAGCAGTGGAGCTTCGACCCGTTCGGCGGGCTCGTGTCTGACGGGTACGTCATGGGCCGCGGCGCGATGGACATGAAGGACATGTGCGCCATGACCCTGGCGGTCCTGCTCGACTGGGCGGCGACCGGCGAGCGGCCGCGGCGAGATGTCGTGGTCGCGTTCGTCGCGGACGAGGAGACCGACGGGGCGTACGGCGCGCAGTGGCTCGTCGACGCACACCCCGAGCTTTTCGCCGGTGTGGCCGTCGGCATCGGCGAGTCCGGCGGTGTGGTCGAGGAGCATGCTGGCTGTCGATGGTGAGCCGGTGCGGCTGGCCCGGATCGCGGCCGGAGAGCGCGGCACCTTGCACCTGCGGCTCAACGGCGACCGGCGACTCCGGTCATGCGTCGAGGCCCGTCGAGGGCAGCGCCGTGATCGCCCTCGTCGATGCGCTGCACCGCATCGGCCACCACGACTGGCCGCTGCACGTGTCGCCGCTGGTGCGCGCGCAGCTCGAGCAGACCGCCGCCGCGCTGGGCCACAAGGCCGACCTGACGACCGACGACGGTGTGCTGCGCACGATCGCCGAGCTCGGCGACGCCGCCGACGTCGCGATGTTCACGGTCCGCGCCTCGACCACGCCGACGGTCGTGCGCGCGGGCTACAAGGTCAACGTCATCCCCGGTCTCGCGGAGGCGGAGATCGACGTACGTTGCCCGCCCGGGTTCGAGGACGAGCTCCTCGCTGCGCTGCCCGGGCTCGTCGGCGACTGCGTGTCGTTCGAGCACTCGGTGCAGGAGCCGTCGGTGCAGGCGCCGATCGATGGGGCCTGGTTCGACGCCATGGTCACCTCGATCCGCCAGGTCGATCCCGTCTGCTGTCGTCGTGCCAGGTTGCCTCGGTGGCGGCACCGACGCCAAGGCGTTCAGCCTGCTCGGCATCGCCTGCTACGGCTTCGCGCCGGCGACCGCCGACCCCGAAGGCCGCCGACGGTCGGGCATACACGGGGTCGATGAGCGGGTGCCGGTCTCGTCGCTTCTCGGTGGTCGAGAGATCCTGGCGCACTTCCTCGCTACCGTGTGACCCGTGGACCTTCCGCGGCTGTTCCCAGACGTCGAGTGGTCGGTATGCATTCGCGATGCGGCGACGTCTGAGGTGCTGGCGGCCGTCGAGCCCGAGCTGGTGCTGCGCACTGCGAGCATCGGCAAGCTGTTCCTGCTGATCGAGATCGCGCGCCAGGCTGAGGCGGGCGAGCTCGACCTCGGCGAAGAGCTGGCGCGCACCGACGAGGACGCGGTCGCCGACTCCGGCCTGTGGCACCTGATGGCGCGCGACACCTTCACCGTCGAGGACCTCTGCTGGCTGCTCGGCGGGTTCAGCGACAACCTCGCCACCAACGTCCTCGTCCGGCGGATCGGCATCGAGGCGGTCACTGCGACCTCGACGTCGCTGGGCTTCGTACGCTCGGCGCTGCTCGACCGGGTCCGCGACGACCGCGGGCATCGATGATCCGTGGACCCTGTCGGCGGGCATGCGCCGTCTGAGCTGTCCGACCTCATGGCGCGCCTGCATCGCGGTGACATCGTCTCGCCGGAGGTCAGCGCCCGCGTGCTGCGGTGGGTCGCCGCCAACGCCGACCTGTCGATGGTGGCCGCGGCGTTCGGCCTGGACCCGCTGGCTCACGCCGAGCCCGATCGCGGCATCACGCTGATCAACAAGACCGGAACCATCAGCACCGTACGCGCCGATGTCGGCATCGTCGCGGCCTCGCGCCGAGGTGGCGTACGCCGTGCTGGCGAGCTGGCCCGACGACGCGGCCAGGGACCCCCGCGACCGGGTCCTCGCCGAGATGGCAGCGATCGGCACCGCGATCCGCCGCCACATCGGTGCCTGACCGCAGGGTTGGGGCGGATTCGGCCAGCGCCCGGGCTTCCGGTAACCTCGTCCGCGGTGGCGTGTCCGAGCGGCCGAAGGTGCATCACTCGAAATGATGTGTGGGCTCAAACCCACCGTGGGTTCAAATCCCACCGCCACCGCACGATGAAGACCCCCGATTTTCACTGGAATCCCAGTGATATCGGGGGTTTTCACTTTCTCACAATGTCCGTTTTGGGCACATTTTGGGCACACTTTTCTCACGATGCGGATGATTTCGGCGGCCGAAACGTGTTTGAACGCTTCGGAGAGGGCCGACTCAGCCGCCTCCTCTGCCTGCACGGATTGCCCTCCGGTAGGCAACCGAGCGCCCGCCCTCAGATTTTCAGCCGCGTCTGTATGGGTAGGCGTCCTTGACATAGATGTTCAAATAGCTGCCCTTGGAGGTCGAATTCTGGAGGCCCTCGTAAACGTGTGGCGGGACACCTGTGTAAATGTAGAGCCCGCCGTCACGGAAGAGAATGTGTAGCTCCTGCGGGTCGGCGTCGTAGCCGATCTGGTCGATGTTGCTTGAGGTGACGTACTCCATTTCAGTCATCCGTACTCTCCTTTGAGGCGGCCGGCAAAGGCGCCGGAATTTTGGGCAAGACCGGGGCACCTGGAGGGGCGGCGCTCGTGGCTCGCCATCGCGCGATCGCGATGGAGTACTCCGATGAGTTTGGTCGAGGCGCAGTCCATCCGGTGAGGACAGGTGCGTCGGTTCCGGCGAGTCGTCGTGCCGCTTGCCGTACTCGAACGCGTGTGGGAGCGATGGTCGCTTCTCCAGAGATAATGGCTTCGCCGGTGCGTAGACCGGGGAGTTGTTCGGCGAGGCCCGCCATGTCGTCCGGGAGCGCTGCTGCCACGTGCGACCGGTCCGCGTTGTTGGTCATGCGTAGCGCTATCACGGTGCCACATTGGCTTAGGGCGTCATGGTCGAGGTCAGAAGGTCGCTGAGTTACGAGCATGAGACCTACGCCATACTTCCGACCTTCCTTGGCGATGGTTGCGACCGCTCGATTGGCGATGCTGTTTTCGCCCGCTTTGACGAAGAGGTGTGCTTCCTCAAGCACAACTAGAAGTGGCTGGACGCGGCCGGACATGGCTAGGTCGCCGGCCCAGAAGAGCGCATCGTAGACGAGCCGCAGTACGGCTCCGGTGACCAAAGGAAGCACTTCAGAGGGTGCGCCTGACATGTCCAGGATCGTGATGGGCTTGTCATGGCCAACCCAGGACGCAATCAGCGCATCGAGATCACCTGTTGTGCGCCCGTCCGCAGTGGAAGGAGTTAGATCCGAACCGGGCTCAAAGAGAAAGTTGAACCGCGTGTCCTTTAGGCGGTTACGCATTAGTGCCACCTGACGTCCAATCCCGCGTGGGCGTGGAGCGTAGGGGTCTCTCCCACCTGGTACGTGAGGAGGGTAGCTGGGAGGCAGGAGTGTATCGATGTCACCGGGGGCGACGGGTGTCGTGGGAATCGCGCCTTGGTTGTCGTCGTAGGTCTGAGCCTCGCGACAATGGAGGGTGTACCAGAGGCTTTTGAGACTGAACGGAATCGGGGAGTCGGCTGATACCGCTTCGGCCTGCAACGGCGACGCCAGATGTGCAGCTGCTGCCCGCTTGCGACTCTCGACCTCGGTACGGATCTCGGCGAGGTTGCCGTCGCTCATCGACCCGGTGGTCGCCTCGATGAGTTCATCGAAAGGCAGGGCCCAGAACGGGACGTAGAGGGGGTGTGCGCCAGCGGTCGGGGTGACGCTGAATACTTCCGCGATCGAGGAAAGGGCTGATGCGTACTCGCCATGAGGATCTATAACAAGGACACGCGCGGAGGGAAGTTCACTACTTGCGATGGTCTCGAGAAGTGCGGCGACAAAGTTAGACTTTCCGGACCCGGTGGATCCGAGCACCGCCGAGTGTCGCGTAACGAGTTTGGGCAGGTCGAGCACAGCCGGAAGTGCCGTTGTCGACGAAACAGTACCGATCTCAACAGTGATCGCCTCAGGGTCGGCGCTGAAAATCGTCGCGATCTCGTCGCCCCTAGTTAGGTGCACCTCGTCGCCGACTGTGGGGTACGCGCCGATCCCGCGCTGGAACTCTCTTGCGATGGATTCGCCGAAGAGGGTCATGGTCAACCAGCGTCCGTCAACGCGGTCGTCTTTGATCTGGCTCATCGGCGTCAACAGGATCGCTGAGTCGGCAGGATGCGGAGGCGAACCTTGTGGCACCAACTTGAGTGCAAATGCCATACAGGTTCCGGTATCCCACGGGAATCCGAAGAAACGCACCCACTTGTCCCACCCGGTGCGACTCGCCATCGACGAGTGCCAAGGAGGGTTGGTCGGCGTGAATTTGGACTTGGACGGTCATCCCGGTGACGGAAACGACGCGGCCGATGAGGGTTGCAGGCCGCACTATCGGCCCCAACTGGCGGTGGTGTTCAAGCTAGAAACGAAGCTAGCGAAGTTGTTGAAGTCGCCGAGGCGTAGCTGGCCTCCAACGGGTGTGCCATCAGGGGCGTCCGGTGGCACGGCGTCGCTGTCGAACCACGCGTCGACCAACGTCGCCTTTGTAGGGCTGGCGGGCTCTCTCATCTCCCAGGGTCCTTCGTGACCGCCTAGAACCGCAGATCTGGGTCCTGCCACCAGCAGGTTGGGCAGTCGCTTCGCGAGCTTCACCAAGTGCGGTACTTGGCTGAGTTCCTCGTACATCAGCGCGATCGCACCATTGGCATTCTGCTCCTCGAGACCTTCGATGATGCACGAGTTAATGTGCTCGTCGTTCCAGCTGTATCCCACGGTGACGAGTACTGCAGAATCCATGGCCATTGCCTTGGCAAGGCGACTTATCAACGCGACGTACGGCATCTGTCGAGACTCGTCGTACTTGAGATGCGACGGATAGATCATCGAGCCGGAACTCGAACTCTCGGTGCGCACGGTGGTGTTGCCAGCTTCTTCCCAGTTGACAGAGCCGTGCAGTTTCCAAAGCCCGGTCCAGTGAGCGTCTTGCCATGGTGCCGCGCTAGCCGCGAGCTGGGGCATAAAGAACGGGCGGTAGCTACCGATGAATCCGTCGAATACAGCCACCCGTGCCATCTCAAGGGACCGCTCGAGGAGAACGTCATAGTTGGTGGTGAAGACCTCGAGCGGGTACTTACGCCTTGCGCCCTTCACCCAGTGAGCGAAGCTGTCGTGAGCAATCCCGTCGGGGATGTCGGCCTCGACTGGCCTCGCGACCTTGGCGATTGTCGCGAGTATGCGTGCATGGACCTCGGTGAGCTCGTGCGATGACAGGCCTAGGGCTCCCGCCGACGGGTTCGCGCCCATATTTAGCCGTATGAGACTCAGAAGGTTCTCTATGTGTGCATCCCGGCCGCCATCGACGCACACCTGTTCAAGCGCCTCCCATGCCTCACGTTCCTTCGTTCCGAGTCCAGCAATCTCTGCTTTGCACAGCTCGGTCAACTCCCGGACGGCGGGAATGAGGGCTTTGTAGGCGGGCTTGTCGCCTTTTGCTGGTGCCGGCGCAACGTTGACTGCACAGGACGACCCAGCGCCAAAGAGAAACAGAACTCGCCCGTCCTGGGCCGTGAGCTGTCCTTGTAGCAGCTCGATAAAGGTCAGCGGCTCGTGACTCATGCGAGTAACCATAGAGGCGTGGTAGCCGTGGCACCGTGGAATAGCCCGCCAGCGGCCAAATATCCAGACAGCGTGACTTTATGGATCTAAGGTGCAGCATGCTGGGATTCGCTGTCGTCGACAGACTGCCAAGTGGCGACACGACCGCTGTGTGGCTAACGAGTCGCGTTGAGCCTGATCGCGCCGAGCACACGAATGCCGTGACTTTGTCGGATAGCGATCCGGATTGGGATCGGAAGTTCCGGTCGCTGATCGCGGACCGCATCGCTCTATTGACACCGGGTAGCGATGCCCCGAGCTTCCTGTGCAACGCCGTGTCAGTCGAGGTGCTGGAGAACTTTCGACGGGAGATTGATCAATTGCAGAGTCGAATCGTTGACGCGGTGACTGAGTACAGCGAGCGTACGCGGAGCAAGAATCTAGTGCGTCCGACCTTCAGTCCGACGCCTTCTCCTGACGATCTAGACCTGTCTAGTAGGAACCCCGCGCTCCGCGCGCTTGCAACTGCGAACCTTCTACAGCGCTTGTGGACCTGCTGGCTAGTGACAGAAGAGCAGCGTCGGCGGCGATCGATTGATCCGAAGAATGGCACTTCGCCTTGGATCATGCCTGAGGACATGAGCGCAGCTGCCATCGCCGAGCTTCCCCCCTGCCTGTCTGACAAATCGAGCCTGCAGCCGGCATCGGCATGCTGAACTACACGGCTATCGACTTCGAAACGGCCAACTCCTACCGAGGTTCCCCCTGCTCAGTCGGACTCGTCCGCGTGCGTGACGGCGCGGTCGTTGAGAAGCGTCATTGGCTCATTCGGCCACCTGTTGACGCCGATTGGTTCGACCCCTGGAACATCGCGATTCATGGGATCACTCCACAGCTGGTGGTGGATGCGCCTCGATGGAGGGATGCACTTCCCGCCATTGTTGAATTCATCGGCACCGATGTCGTTATTGCGCATAACGCGGGGTTCGACATCGGGGTTGTCCGTTATGCGTGTGCTGTCGACAACATCGAGTGGCCCGAGATGCGCTTTCTCTGCACCATGGTGCTTGCGCGGCACGCGCTCGCCTTGCCGTCCTACCGACTCCCATACGTCGTTGAATCTCTTGGCTCAAGCCTCGAAGATCATCACGACGCGCTAGCAGATGCGCTGGCCGTCGTGGATGTGGTGGATGGCCTAAGCGCACTGCAGGGGACCACCGACGTCGAAGCGCTCGCCGAGTCGGTCGGCGTCCGAGTCGGTCAGATGAGCAGTGGGATTTACAAAGGCAGCGTCGTTACCTCCGGCGGTGGCACCGCGGCCCTCGTCCGATCGGACCTCAATCCTGATGCTGACCCGGAAGGCTATCTTTACAGCCGAGTTGTTGTGTTTACGGGGACGCTCATGTCGATGACGCGCCAGATCGCTTGGGATGAGTGTTCCAAGGTCGGGGCCGTGGCCGAACCAGGAACTACTAGGCGAACGAACGTGCTGGTCGTCGGGGACATCAATCCCGCCTCACTCCGACCAGGCTCAAATCTGACCGGGAAGGCACGCAAGGCTTTTGAGTTGCAGGACAAGGGTCAGCCGATCGAGGTGATGACAGAGGACGACTTCCTCAAGTGTCTCGACGGCAAGCCCCTGGATGCCCCCGCCGCGGACTGGCTGCTGAATGACGCGGGACCCAAGGGGCTGGTCGACCCGGTTCCATCCGCGCCTCAGCCGTTTCGATCTATTCCACTTGCCGAGCGACCGCAGCCCAAACCACCACGCAAGCCCAAGGAACCTAAACCGCTTCGACGAGAGAACAAGCCGACCGACCAATCGTGTTCGATCGAAGGGTGTGACTCGACAGCAGCTTTCAAGACCCGTTCTCGCGACACTTGGTGCCAAGAACACATCGGCGACTTCTATCGGATCGGCGGGTTGAAGCCCCTAGAGGCGTTTTCTCACCCTGATGACTGGATCCTTACGGAGTGTGTCAACTGCACAGTTCAGGCTCATTATCGTCTCGTCTACATCCTTGACAAGAACGCTTGGCAGGAGCCGGTTTGCAGGGCCTGCTATTGGCGCAAATGGGCTCGGGAGTCCCGCTCGCGCAGTTGGGACGTGGAGCCATCGTCCACCGAGTATCAAGAGATTTTGGACTCGGTCGAAAGCAATGGGTTCGACTACCTGGGACCGCTGACAGCGCCTTCCCTAGAGGGCGATCCACATCACACACGCTGCCGTCGCTGTGGAAAGATCAGCGCCGAGCGACTGGGGGATATCGGCTTCGGCTGCACGTGCAGCCGCTGACACACGGCGGGATTCCCTCGGAAGTCTCCCGACCTAGGTCCGTAGCTCGCGAACCAGCTCCTGCGCGGAGTTAGGCAGGGTGCGGTGCACTGGCATTGGGTACCTCTGATTCACGGCTGCGCGAGCGCGCGGACCGCCGCCTCGTTCATCGCGACTGCGACGGCGTCGAGGTCGTCTTCGAAGAGGTCGGCGTAGACGTCGAGGGTCATGGCGGCGGACTTGTGGCCGAGCATCCGCTGGACTGCCTTGGCGTTCGCGCCGGATGAGATCGCCAACGATGCGGCGGTGTGGCGGAGGTCGTGGGGAGTGACGCGGGGGATGCCGGCTCGACGTACGGCACCGGCGAACCATCCGCCGGACGAGCCGTCGGTTCGGGTGCGTCGTCGGAGCTCGCCGTCGGGTCCGGGGAAGAGCAGCGCGTCGGGTGGCTTGCCGGCGCACGCCTTCTCGAAGAGCGGGTCGAGCATCTGGATGTACGGCACCGAGCGACGTTCGTGATTCTTCGGCGTACCGATGTGGATCTCGGTGCCGACCTCGACGGCGTTGCGTTCGATCGAGAGGCGGCGCCGGGAGGTGTCGACGTCGCGCACGCGGAGCGCGATCATCTCGCCCCAGCGGATGCCGGTGTACGCGAGGACCAGGACGACGCCGGCCGCGTCTCCGGCCTCGCGGGCGAGGCGGTCGACCTGTTGGTGGTTGAGGTAGACGCGGCCGCGCATGACCTTGCGCTTGGTCTTCACGCCCTTGGCCGGGTTGGCGATGATGCGGCGGTCGTCGACGGCGTCGTCGAGGATGGATGACAGGACGCCGAAGGCGCGCTTGACGGTCGTGGCGGACCGGTCGGCACCGAGCGCAGCGACCCAGTCCTGGATCGTCGTCCGGCTGATGTCGCTGACCCGTACGTCACGCCAGCGCGGCTCGACGTGGACGCGCCACCCGATCTCGAGCGCCAGCAGGGATGACGGCTTGAGGTGTGCGCTCTGGCGGACCAGCCAGCCCGGTCCAAGCTCCCCGACCGTCGCCTGTCCGGCTTGGTGCGAGACGTACTCGCCGCGGTACTTCTGGACCTCGACCGAGGCCGCGAACTGCTCGGCGTCGCGCTTGGTCCTGAAGCCACGCTTCTTGGTCTGCTTGTGCTCGGGCGTGCGGTAGCGAACTTGATACCGCTTGCCGCCGGATGTCTCGTACGACTCGATGGTCGCCACGGTGAATCACCTCCCTTCCGCACTCCGGGCATACCGCCGCCGTCCTCCGCGGGACCAGAGACGACGGCCGAACTGTGGACAACGGCGGTGACCCCGGTCCCTGTGGATCACCGCCCTCGCGTCACGTACGAACGCGCCGCTGCTCGTCGAGCCAGGTCCGTACGTCCGACAGCGAGTACCGCACCCGCGTGCCGACCTTCACGTACTCCGGGCCGGTCCCGAGGTAGCGCATCTGGGCCAGCTGCCCTGTTGTCACCGAGAGCAGCTCGGCGAGATCCTCTGGCGCGACGAGGCGCTCCATCACCTGATCAGTCATTTGCTTCCTCCGTATCCGTTGGCATCACACCCACCTAAGGCCGCTCAGGTGCGCTCGAAGGGCCAGGGAACGTTCAAGAATCGGGGGGACGTTGGGGAACGTTGAGGGGGAACGTTCGGGGGAACGTGGGGGGAACGTTGGGTCAGCATGCTTCCGGGGAGTCCCATTTCGGCTACTAAGGCGACATTTGGCGTCGGCCCGAAACTGTCCGGTAGATGCGCCCGAAGATGTAGTGTAGAGCGGCCCGAAATGGTAGCGTAGATGCTCGTGAGTCGAACTATGCGCAGGATGGTCTCCTACGAACGGCGTGTAGTCGACGATGAGCTCGACGAACTGATGCCGGGGCTTCCAGCAGTGAGTCTCGAGGGCCTCAAGGGCATCGGAAAGACTGCGACAGCTCAGGTCAGGGCATCGACCGTACGTCGATTGGACGACCCGATAGAGATGCAGTTGTTGCAGGCCGAGCCGGCCAGACTACTTGAGGGTCCTGAACCCATCCTTATCGACGAGTGGCAATTGCTGCCGTCGAGCTGGGACCTGGTGCGCAGGGCGGTGGACGACAACCCGGCACCAGGGCGCTTCCTGCTGACCGGCTCGGCCTCGCCGGTCGGAGCGCCGACGCACACGGGTGCCGGACGCGTGGTGCCGATTCGAATACGACCGCTGTCGTTAGCCGAGCGGGGTGTCGCGCCATCGGTCAGCCTCTCAGATCTGCTCCGCAGTCCAGGCTCGGCCGTGGAAGGTGCAACGGACATGACTCTGAGCGACTACGTGGACGAGATCTTGGCGGGAGGTTTCCCCGGCCTGCGCGGGTTGCCCCAGCGTGCTCTACGTGCCCAGCTGGACGGGTACGTCGAGCGCGTCATCGACCGAGAGTTCCCCGAGCAGGGCATGACCATCCGGCACCCCGATACCCTTCGGGCCTGGATGAGGGCGTACGCGGCGGCGTCGTCGACGACGGCCAGCTTCGAGACCATCAGGGACGCTGCCACTCCCGGTGTTGGGAACAAGCCGGCCAGGAGCACGACGATGCCCTACCGGGACATTTTGAGCCGGTTGTGGTTGCTGGACCCGGTAGCGGCGTGGCTCCCGTCGAACAACAAGTTCAAGGAACTTGCTACGACAGAGAAACATCAGATGGCCGATCCAGCGTTGGCCGCCAGACTGTTGGGTGCGACCGCGTCGAAGTTGCTTTCGGGCGAGGCGGTCGGGCCTGTTGTGCCTCGGGACGGCACCCTGCTCGGCGCTCTCTTCGAGAGTTTGGTGGCGCTCAACCTCCGGGTGTACGCGCAACACGCCGAAGCAGAAGTGCGTCACGTTCGCACCCACCGTGGTGACCACGAGGTGGACTTCGTCGTCATCGGCTCTGACGGAGGCGTCGTCGGAGTGGAGGTCAAGTTGTCTGCCACGGTCGATGAGTCCGACGTGGCACACCTGAAATGGTTGCGCGAAACCCTCGGGGACGACCTACGGGACGCGGTACTGGTGAACACGGGAAGGAACGCGTACCGCCGCCCCGACGGCATCGCTGTCGTACCGGCGGCTCTGCTCGGTCCGTGAGTACGTGGTGACCGTCATGGGCGGTTGCGGCCGAACAGGAGCTTCTCGTCGTAGTCGCCAGAGTCGATCCAGTTCTCGAGGACCATCTTGGCTTGCCGGTCCTCGCGTCCGGCGCGGTAGTCGGACAAGTCGGCAGCGATCACGACGGGTGAGATCCGGGGAACGACGTCTGCGACATGGACGATGAGGTTGGCGCGGGCTCGGTCGTCAGCCTCGACGACGAAGTGGTCCTCCAGGAACTTCCGAGCAACCTGCTCCTCCACGTAGCCCTCTCCCATGCGAGGCGAGGACATGCCGGCGCGCTTGTCCGAAACCCCGGAGATGATGAAGCGGTCGTCGGCGAACACCTCGAGCAGGTCCGCTTCGGCGACGGACATCTCGCGCCGTAGCGCGCGGTGAGGCAGCCACGATCGCAGGAGACCTGCGGGATCGCCGTCGGACCGCACCTCGCGTACGAGACGAGCCATGTTGACCCGAAGGCGGGAGATGTCACGCGCACTCAGCTCGGGCCGTATGCCGGCTGCCAGGTCGAGAAACCCTCGCGCCATGTCCAGGGAAAGCGGACGTCCGATGGGGACACGGCGCCGGGCAATGTCGGCCTCGTTGATCGCCCAGGACTTGCCGACTCGCTCCGCCGGTAGGCGCTCGTCAGCGATCATCCGGAGCACGCGTTGACGCGAGACCTCCAGACGTTCTGCTGCTTCTGAGACACCGATGGGCATATCTGCAACATTGCCACTTCTATTGTCATATGACAACAGAAGTGGCAAGTTCGTACGGACGTTCCCCTGCGGGCTTTTCGTCAGCTTTTCCGGGAGTGCAAGAGGTGTGACGGCTTGCGACTTCGTCGCTGCGTTGGGGGATGAGAATCGGGGGGTCGCTCGGCGACGTCGGCACACACTGGTGCGGGTGAGCCCGTTGAGGTGTATGGCGCGGGGTCTTCGGGTGCCTTTGGATTGTTGCTGCGAGCACGTGGGTCTGTATCCCGGCAGAAGACCCTCCGAGCGACATCCGGCCCGCGACGGCCGGGCGGGCCGCGTGAGTCGAGTGGTGAGGGAGCTGATCGCGATGGAAGTGCTGTACGAGCGGGTCGCCGGCCTGGACGTCGGGCAAGGCGTCGGTCACGGTCTGTGTCCGCACCCCGGGCGCGCGGCGTGGCCGGCACGCGGAGACGCGGACGTTCAAGACGACGACGGGGTCGCTGCGGGTGATGCGGGACTGGCTGGTCGAGGACGGGGTGACGATCGCGGCGATGGAGTCGACCTCGACGTATTGGAAGCCGCCGTTCTACTGCCTGGAGGAGGTGATGGAGGTCTGGCTGCTCAACGCCGCGCACATGAAGGCGGTGCCGGGTCGCAAGACCGACGTGCGGGACGCGGAGTGGATCGCGCAGCTGCTCGAGCACGGGTTGTTGACGCCGTCGTTCGTGCCGCCGCCGCCGATCCGGCGGCTGCGGATGCTGACCCGGTACCGGGTGCAGCTGCATGGGCGACCGGACCCGGGAGACGGTGCGGCTGGAGCTGATGCTGGAGGACGCCTCGATCAAGCTGTCCACGGTGGCCTCGTCGCTGAACACGGTGTCGGCGCGGGCGATGCTGGCCGCGATGATCGACGGCGAGACCGACGCCCGGGTGCTGGCCGAGATGGCCAAGGGCAAGATGCGGCGAAGATCCCGGACCTGGCCCAGGCGCTGGAGGGCACTTCGATGCCCATCACGCCCTGCTGGCCCGGTCGATCCTGGACCGGCTCGACCGGGTCGAGCAGGCGTTGGCGCGAGCTCGACCAGGTCGATCGACGTCCGCGTGTCGAGCCGTGGGCCCACCAGATCGAGCTGCTGCAGACCATCCCCGGTGTCGGACCGCGGTCGCGCAGGTGATCATCGCCGAGACCGGCGGGGACATGTCGCAAGTTCCCGACCGCCGCGCACCTGGCGTCGTGGGCCGGGCTGGCGCCGGCGATGTATGAGTCCGCCGGCAAGCGCAGCCCGGCCGGGCGTCGGCGCGGCAACAAGTGGCTGACCGCGATGCTGGTCGAGGCCGCCGGATCGGTCGGCCGGATGCACGGCAAGAACTACCTCGCCGTCCAGCACGCCCGGCTCACCGACGCGCGGGATGAGCCGGGCGCAGATCGCGGTCGCGCACTCGATCCTGGTCACCGCCTACTACATGCTCAAACGCGACGAGCCCTACCACGACCTCGGCCCGGACTGGCTCGCCAAGCGCAACGAGGAAGCCCACACCCGCCGGCTGGTCGCCCAGCTGGAGAAGCTCGGCCACACCGTGGTCATCGACCCCGCCGCCTGACGCGTCGACGGGCAACTGCATCGTCGGGCTCCGCCCGACGGCGCTCACGCGCGCCCTGGGTCAGGCTATTCACGGGTCTGTGTGACGAAATTTTGGGCGTGGTGTCCTCTCGAGCTCGATTTCTCGGCCTTGGGGTGTCAGGAGGTCGTCATGAGCGATGGCAACGGGTCGAAGAAGCCAAGCAAACCTCGGCAGTGTGAGCGATGCGGCAAGCGGATGCCGCCCCAGAAGCGCGGCCGACCGCGTCGCTGGTGTTCGCAGCAGTGCCGGCAGTCGGCGTACGAGGAGCGCCACGGCCTGGAGAGCTGGAAGGACAAGCAGCCGAAGGTCAACAACCTGTCGGATGTCATCGAGGCAGCGCAGGAGCGAGCAGCTCGTCGGGGGGCTGGACGCCGCTACGTCACGGGGATACCGGCGTTGGATCGGCACCGGCCGAACCACAGGTATGCGGACTGCCTAGGCGTTGTGTGCTCCGACGAGATGTATATGCGGGTGGTTCTCGATCGGGTCACTGACATGCTCTTCGAGCGCAGTATCCCAGACACGATCGACGGCCGATTCCTCGCCGGTGGGATCGCCCGGCTCGTCAACACCGTGGCGCCGGGAGCGATCCGGGTGCCGGATCCGACGGGCCCGGAGGGCGGACGCTCGTGACGCCGCGACCAGATCGCTCACGTGCCTCATCGACAGCTTTCGCGTAGTAGCCGCTCGCCTGGGCGGGCTCGACGACCATGGGACAGGAAGCCTCGGCATGGCGCGCTCGGACTCTCCCCGGGTGCTTTCGGCTGAGTTTGCCTGTCGCTCACTCGGACCGCTCGTGCATTCCGCATACGTTTCTTCAGCATTTTGCTGCGGACAGGCTTTCTTTTGGTATAGGAATGTCGCATTGTGAGCGCGCCATGCGCGCTCTTATTGCCGCAGAGCGCTGACACCGGGTCACGGTCGCGGGGGACCGTGAAGGCCTTGCTATGTCGCGCACTCGAGTTGAGTTTCAGCTTCTTCGATCGTTCAAGCGTCGTCTCCGCACCTTCTCGACAGCTCTGGCGTTCCTCGCGTTGACCGCCTCGCTGTTGACCGCCAATTCGGTAGCCGCCTCCGGCGCCGAGCCCGGCGAGCGGCTATCGGTGCAGAAAGCACGGTCGGCGGACGTGAAGAAGGTCGGCCGGTCAAGCCCCAAGATCAACGACCAAACGCGTGACGCGGCGAAGAAGGCCCGACCCAAGCCGGTCTTTCCCGCCGACGGTGAGGCGGCGATTGTCCCGGTCGGCGGCTCATGGTCGACCTCGCCCGAGCTGGGCGTGAGCGTCCGGTCAGAGGACCCGGCAAAGGCGCCCACAAACATCGCTGTCGAGGTTGTCGGCCAGGCATCCGAAGAAGGCGTCGGCGGCGGCGGCTTGGTCCTTGAGGTGACGCCGACCAAGGACACGTCCTCGGCTCGTGGGGATGCCGTTCCGCCAACCTCCGCTCCGGCAGATCCTACGGCGTCTCCGGATGCGGCGTCAGTGACGGAGCCAGCCGAGACGGCGGAGAAGGCACCAGCGGTACCAGAATCAAATCCCAAGACTGGTCCTGATGCGAAGGGGTCGGTGAATCCGGAGATGGGGTTCAGCGCGCCAGTTGAGGTGCGGGTCGATTACTCGAAGTTTGCGTCTGCGATGGGTGGCGATTGGGCGAGCCGGCTGAAGTTAGTGCGTGTCGAGAACTGCAAGCCGGTGAAGGCCAATGCCGACGGAAAATCTACCGACAAGAAGGTCGATTGCGAGCCGGCGACGACGCCGTTGGCGTCGAAGAACGATACCGAGAATCAGACAGTGTCGGCGGTGGTGCCGGCCGAGACTTTGGCGACAGGGTCGCCGACCATGTTCGCGGTGGCGGCGGCTGACGCCGGTTCGTCGGGAACCTTTGCGGCGACACCGTTGAATCCTGCGTCGTCGTGGTCCTCTGGCGGCAACAGCGGGGACTTTTCGTGGAGCTTTCCGATCACGACGCCGCCTGGTGTCAACGGACCGGAGCCGGATCTGGCGATCGAGTACTCGTCGAGCTCGGTCGATGGCCGGATGCGGTCCAAGAACAATCAGACATCGTGGGTCGGCGAGGGATTCTCGTTGGATCCAGGTTTCATCGAACGCACCTATCGGACCTGCGCGGCAGACAATTCTGGAACCTCAAACGCTCCCGCTGACTCCGAAGACCTGTGCTATGTCGGCGAATACCTGGACATCTCCTTGGGTGGCAAAACCTCAAAACTGATCCGGATCGGCTCCACGTCGGAGTTCCGGTTGCAGCAAGACGACGGAACCCGGGTCAAGAAGATGACTGGTGCGCCGAACGGAGACAACAACGGCGAGTACTGGGCCGTCACCACCCCTGATGGCACCCAGTACTTCTACGGGAAGGTGAAGCGTTTCACTGGGGACACCCAGGACACCAAGTCGGTTTCCAACGTTCCGGTGTACGGCAACAACGACGGCGACCCGTGCAACGGCTCGACCTTCGCTGGTTCGGACTGCAATCAAGGGTGGCGGTGGGGCCTGGACTATGTCGTGGACACCAACGGCAACTCCATGACGCTGTTCTATGAGAAGGAGACCAACTACTTCGGGTCGAGGAAGAACACGTCGGTCAAGAAGTATGACCGCGCACAGCACCTGACTCGCATCGAGTACGGCACGCGGGCCGGCGACGAGAACGACACACCACCAGCGCGAGTGCGGTTTGAGCTGAAACCGCGGTGCATCGATACCGAAACCTTCAGTTGCAGCACGGCGTGGAGTTCGTCTACCAAGTCGCAGTGGCCGGATTCGCCATACGACCGTGTGTGCGGCAGCACGTCGTCGGCTCCTTCTTCGTGCTCGGGCCGGCACGCGCCGACATTCTTCAGCCCCAATCGTCTGGGCTCCATCGTCAGCGAGGTCCGCGAAGGGAACGCCTATGTTCCGGTGAACACCTGGACGCTGAAACATACGTTCCCCGCCACGACGGACGGTACAGATCCAGCGATGTGGCTGTCCCAGGTCACCCCGACGGGCAAGGTTGGCTCCGACGTCGACCTGCCGCCAGTGAAGTTCAATGGCGTTCGGAAGGACAACCGGGTCAACAAAGACGGGGACGACGCGCCACCGTTCCAGAAGTACCGGGTCAACAGCATCGACAACGGAGTCGGTGGACTGACATCAGTCACCTACAGCGACCCAGATTGCACGTCGAGCAGCAAGCCGTCGTCGTCCTCGTTGCACAGCAACACCCGCCGCTGCTTCCCGGTGTGGTATTCGTCGGACTCGGTATCAACTCCACGTCTGGACTTCCTCCACAAGTACGTCGCCGAAAAGGTGACGGAGTCCGACGGTCTCCAAGGCACCCCGGACGTTGTGACCAACTACGAGTACAACGGAGGAGGTGCGTGGCACTACCACGAAGACAAGGCCCTGAACAGCGACTATCGGACCTGGGCGCAGTGGCGCGGCTTCAAGTCAGTCACTACCCGTGTGAGTGCCGACAGTGCGGCCCAAACGTACGAGAACACGTTGTACATGCGTGGAATGGACGCAGACAAGAAGCAGGGTGGTGGCACCACAAGCGTCACCGTCACCGATCCGGATGGCGGCGCACCTGCCATCGTAGACAAGGATCACTTTGCCGGATTCGCCCGTCGGACCATGACTACGCTGGGCGACGCCACGGGCCAAGTGGTTGACATTGAGATCAACGAGCCGTGGGCGGGCCCGGTCACTGCGTCGCATGGCGATAACCCGGACGCCCGGATCATCGGGGTGGCCTGGACTGAAACGAAAACTCGGCTGAGCGACGGGTCCTATAGGACCGCAAAGGAGTCCACCGGCTACAACCAGTACGGTCAGCCGACGCAGGTCGAGGACCACGGCGACACCAGCAAGAGTGATGACAACACGTGCACCAAGACGTCATACGTCGAAAACACCACAGCTTGGATCCTTGAACTGCCCTCGGTCGAGACCACCACGAACGGGGCCTGCACGCCAGACGCTCCAACCGCGTCGAACCTTCTGGCCTCGACCCGCACCTCCTACGACGGCCTTGCAGTCGGTGCGCCTCCGACGAAGGGGAACGTGACCAAATCGGAGTCGGCTACAGGCACCGAGCTCCTAGGCGGAGCCATCGCTTACCAGACCGACGCCACCATCGGCTACGACTCCTTCGGACGCGTCACTAGCAAGAAGGATGCCCTCGACGAGGCAACTACGATCAGCTACGAGATGACCGACGGTTTGCCTACCACCATCACCGAAACCAACCCGTTGAGTCAGTCCACAATCACGAAACTGAACAAGACCTGGGGAACTCCGAATCAGGTCGTGAACGTGGCCGAAGGCAAGACTGACTACGAGTACGACTCCCTCGGCCGAGTGACCAAGATCTGGGTGCCTGGTCGGGAGAAGGCATCAGGAACGAGCCCAACTCACAAGTTCGGCTACACACTTTCAGCCACCCAGGCGAACGTGGTGAAGGCCGAGCGATTGCAATTCGGCGACGACACCTACGCGCCGACATACACGTTCTACGACGGTTTGCTGCGCGAACAAGGCACCCAGACCCCCGCCGCCGGCTCCCTCAAGTCCGGCACCGGGGGTGGCCGGCTCATCACCGAAAAGGTCTACGACTCCCACGGCCGGGTGATTTCCGACCGCGGACCCACGTTCAACAACGAGCAGCCCAACTCGACCCAGGTGTCCATCTCAGAGGCCGATACCGAGGCTCACACGAACTACGCCTACGACCGGGCCAGCCGTGTCACCAGCGAGTCATTCGGCACGATGGGGGCGGAAAAGTGGAAGACCACCACCACCTACGGAGGCGACCGGACCAGCGTCGACCCACCCACTGGCGCCACGCCCACCACCACCGTGTTCGACGTCCGCGGCCAAACCACCAAGCTGAAGCAATACGCCGGGGCCGATCCTTCTGGTACCGCAGACGAAACCGACTACACCTACACCCCTCGCGGTGAGCTGGCGACGATCACCAACTCCGCAGGCAACAAGTGGACCAACACCTACAACCTCCGCGGCAACCTCACCAGCACAGACGACCCCGACCGCGGCACCACCACCACCACCTACGACGTATTGGATAGGCCAAAAACCACCAAGGACGCAAAGAACCAGACCCTGTGGACCAAGTACGACAAGATCGGCCGCAAAATCGAGCTCCGCAACGAAGATGCAAGCGGCAGCCTTCGATCCTCCTGGGTCTACGACACCATCAAGACCGGCTTGCTAACGTCATCCACCCGGCACGCCGGCGGCGATGAGTACACCAGCTCGGTCCAGTCCTATGACGCCGCCGGCCGCCCGACCGCCACCAAGCTGAGCATCCCCACCAGTGAAGGTGAGCTGTCCCGCCCGGGCGGCTACGTCGAAACCACCAAATACCTCACCAACGGCCTGGTCGACTCGATCACCCCTGCGTCAGCACCTGGACTCCCGTCTGCAGACCTGCAATTCGACTACGACCTTCTAGGCAATCCCATTAAGGGGCCCGGCGTCAGCAGCGTCACCTATTCGCCATACGGCAACGTTCAACAACGCATCCTCGGCTCCGCGCCGGAGCAGGTTTTCGACACCCGCACGTACGAGCAGGGCACCGGCCGACTTAAGGCCCACAAGGTCAACCTGACCGGCACGAATCCCCAGCAGATTCTGGACCAGCGGTACGGTCACGACGACGCCGGCAACATCACCAGCCTGAACGACGTCGCACCCGGCGACACCGACCAAAGCTCGCCAGCCACCGACCGGCAATGCTTCACCTACGACTACCTGCGACGGCTGAAAGACGCTTGGTCCTCCTCTACGACGACCTGCGAAGCGCCAACCGACACGACGCTGGGTTCCGTCGCCCCATATTGGGACAGCTACAACTACGACAAGTCGGGTAACCGAACCGGCTGGGTGGCCAAGACCAAATCAGGCTCAACCGTTCAGACCACTACGCACAACTACGACGTACCAGCAGGCACTGCGGCGAAACCACACGCGGTCACGAAGGACGCCGCCACTGGAGAGGCCACATACGCCGAATCGTTCGAATACGACGCCACGGGCTCCATGACCGCCCGGTCCAAGTCCGCGAACGTCGGCCAGACGATCACCTGGGACGCCGAAGGCCGCCAAGCCTCCGTTACTGACAAGGCAACTGGTAAGAAGACGGAATACCTCTATGACGCGGCCGGCAACAGACTCATTGAACGCGACGAAAGCGCGGATGCCACCACCCTCTACGCCGGCGCGACCGAATACGTCCTCAAAGACGACGCGATAACCGCAGTCCGCAACCTCGATGTTGCTGGCGAGCCGGCCATCACGCAAACCGCAACCGGAGATAAGTACGTCATCGGTGATGCGCAATCCACCGGCATGCTCCAAGTACACGCAGAGACATTGGCGTTCACCAAGCGTCGCTTCACAGCCTTCGGCGGTGCTCGTGAAGAAGGTACCGGCTGGGATGGCGGACGGGGATTTCTCAACAAGCCGGCCGACCCGACTGGCACTACACATCTCGGCGCCCGGGAATACGACGCCAATCTAGGGAGATTCCTATCCGTGGACCCCGTCCTCGACCCCATGGATCCGCAACAGGGCAACGGATATGCCTATGCGAACAATTCGCCGGTCACGTTGAGCGACCCGAGCGGGTTGTATGTCCCGTGCCAAGGCCACCGTTGCGCCCAATACGGCGGAGGAGGGCTTTACCAGCCAAAGCGGGCCGCTTGGAACAAGCAAGCCAACCGCAACCTCGGACGCTATGTCGTCAACACCACGAGATCCATCGCGAGGCGAATCATTCCGAAAGTCTCAGCCGCAAAGAAGGCTGGGGGGTGGGGTCAAATCCAAAAGGATCGCAATGCCGGGTTCGTGACTGCCGCCGGTGGCACTGTCGACGTGATCGGTCAAGAAGGTCAGCGACGAGCCGGCTATGACCGGACGTTCCGGGGGGGCTCAAAGGCCGCACAGTGGTATATCGACAGAACTGGAGGCGATCCGAATTCCCCGCAGGGAATCGTAGGGCAGCTTGCCTTCTACCTGATGCCGTGGGGCGGAGGGGCCAGCGCAGCGGCTGGCGGTGCGAGAGCCACGGCGAGCATCGTTGGTCGGCTCGGTCGGCTCTTTTCCCGAGGAGCCGTGAGATCTGGTGACGACGTGCTCTTGGATGCCGCGCGTGCCGCACGAGACTCCAAAGCGGCCGAAGTAGGCCGCAGCAAGGCAACCGTCACTGGTGGTCATGGTAAGGATGGGCGCCCGGTGGCCGGATGCTCGAGTAACCCGACTGGATGCGCCGAGGACGATGTCGCCAGGCAGATTGGTGGTGATCCAGCTGATATCACGTTCACCGAGGCTATCCGACCCCGAACAGGAGAGCAGGTGCCCATCTGTCCGCGCTGTCAAGAGACGTACAATCAGTCGCAGTTCCCGCCAGGAACGTTGTACGACCCAGCTGGTAGATGGTGAGGTTGAGGATGGGCGTCTGGGGCGAAGACTCTGCGCAACTTCGGACATCTATCGGTGACTCAAGCTTCGTTCCGGAGGCCATCGAACGGATGCTCGCGGCAGCCACACCGGAAGATGCAACGGCGGCCTACTGGACGCTTGACAACCGTGTCGTGGTTCAAGGGCAACTTTTTGAAGCGGCGCCGGCTGTCGCAGCGCGCCTCCTTGAAGCGATCTGCGCCGGCCAAGGGACCCGGTACGGTCTGCAACGCGCAATGGACCTGATGGTGGAAATCGCTTACGGCGAGGCTGACCAGACTGAAATCGCGCTCGGCAACTCTTCGCTAGGAGAACAGTGTCGCTCTGTCATTGCGGGTCGCCGCGGTTGCATCCTGCAACTTGCCGAAGCGGAGACGGATGAGCGTATCCTGCTCGGGGTCATCGATGTTGTGGACCGCGTCGAATCTGATGAGGAGATACGCGCGGGTCTCGCGCGCTCAATCAATCGGAAGCAGATTACTCCTGAGTTGAGGCAACGGGTGCGGGAACTACTGACATCTTGATCTAGGAAGGTAGGGACGCAGCGCATTATCGTCACGGAACCGGTCGAAAATCGCGACTAGATCGAAGCACGCACCAACTCCTCCGAGCTCTCCCATCACGGCTAGGGCTCTGGCGGAATTGAGGACGCGAGCTTCGCGTGGCATGAAGAGGGAGCGACTCGGCGCTGATATTCAGGGCGAGCTCAAACGGCACAGAACACCGTGACCATGATCCGGTCGCGGTTCGCCGTGTGGGCACATTCTGGGCACACTTTGTTGTGATCTAGCGGGATTCGGACACATCACAGTGATGCGAATTCATTGAAATAGCAGGGAATTCGCCGGTCGCCACAGGTCGCGAAACGCCGATTTTCGAGTTCAAATCCCACCGCCACCGCACGATGAAGACCCCCGATTTCACTGGAATTGCAGTGGTATCGGGGGTTTTTTCTTTGCTCGAGAGTGCGCTTCCCGCACTCTGGGCGGGTATCCCCCGCCCGTCCAGCTGAGCCCCTGCGTCGGTGCTAGCACGGACGACATCCCGTAGTCACCGTTTCTACTCTGACTCCAGGCGGACGAGGCTGTCGTCCCGCGATTCGGCTTCAGAGCCGAGACTTGAGGACTCCCATGAGGCAACTGCGTCTGCTCGGCACTGCTCTTCTGTTGGTGACTTTCGGTCTGGTCGGCCTGGCGACGTCCGCCGAAGCCGGCGATGCCTTCGCCGTCGATGACGAGTACACGGTGATGCAGGGCTCTGCTCCAAGCCTGCTCGGCCCTGATGTCACGGCCAACGACACCGGTGTCGCTGGCGTCATCTTCACCAACTCCCAGCCGCTTCACGGCGTCGTCTCGAGCTCGATGCCGGGCCATGACTACACGTACGCCCCCCTCGCAGGCTTCTCCGGCGATGACACCTTCACCTACACGTTCTTGGGCACGGATTCTCAGCTCCACACCGCGACGGTGACGATCCACGTGACGCCCGTGGGCAGCTCATCTCACGCGGTCGACGACGAGTACACAGTCGAGGCAGACTCCCTCACAACGACCCTCAACCCCGATGTCACGGCCAACGACATCGGGATCTCGCCCATCAGCATCTTCAGCAACACGCCGGCGTCTCACGGCACGGTGAACAGCTCCGGGCCGCTCACCCACAACTACGGCTACACCCCGGATGCTGGCTTCTCCGGCGATGACTCGTTCACGTACACCTTCATGGGAATCGATGGGGTGTTGCGCACAGGGACCGTCACGATCCACGTCACCCCCGGGCCCGGCCTACCCCAAGCGGTCGACGACGAGTACACGATCTTCCGGGACTCCGGGCCGAACGTGCTGTCGCCGGATGTGACCGCCAACGACGTCGGAATCTGGCCGCTCAGCCAGTTCAGCAACACCCCGGCAAGTCATGGCACCGTGACGAAGGGCCTCCTTGTCGGCGACCATGATTTCTCCTACGCACCCACGCTGGGCTTCACCGGCGATGACACGTTCACCTACACCTTCACTGGCTTGGATCTCATGCCGCGCACTGCGACAGTGACGATCCACGTCGTGGACCTTCCAACGCCCAAAGCGGTCGATGACGAGTACACGGTTGTCGAGGGCTCCGGCGCGAACCATCTGGATCCGATCGTGACGGCGAACGACGTGGGTGTTGTCCCGGGATACTTCGCGCACTCGTCCGCAAGTCACGGCTTCGTCGAGGCTGCCATGTTCAGCTTCGACTACACCTACACCCCGAATCCGGGGTTCTCCGGTGATGACTCGTTCACCTACACCTTCATCGGAACCGACGGCAATTTCCACGAAGGTACGGTCACGATCCACGTCACGCCGTTGACAGTGATCGCCGCTCCCGACGAGTACACGGTCGTCGAGGGCTCCGGTCCCAATCACCTGGATCCGATCGTGACCGCGAATGACGTGGGTGTGACCCAGGGCTTGTACCAGCACTCGTCCGCCAGCCATGGCTTGGTTGAGGCTGCCATGTTCAGCTTCGACTACACCTACACCCCGGATCCCGGGTTCTCCGGTGATGACTCGTTCACCTACACCTTCCTGGGAATCGACGGTGAGTTCCACGAGGGAACGGTCACGATTCACGTCACGCCGGTGACAGTGATCGCTGCGGATGATGAGTACACGGTGGTGGAGAACTCCGCCGCCAATCATCTCGAGCCGAGTGTGACGGCCAATGACGTGGGCATCTCCTCTACGCCCGAATTCGCGCACTCGTCCGCAAGTCACGGCAGCGTTCCGACTCCACCGGGCAGCTCCGACTTCACCTACACCCCGGATCCCGATTTCCACGGCGACGACTCCTTCACCTACACCTTCATCGGAACCGATGGGGTGGCCCACACCGCAAAGGTGACGATCCATGTCACGCCCGCCCCGGGTCCGTATGCGTCAGATGATGAGTTCACCGTCGCGCAGGATTCTGGTACCACCGTGCTCTCGCCTGATGTGACGGCCAATGACTTCGGCTTCTCCTCGGCGCTGTTCACGAACACCCCGGCGGCATACGGCATCGTGACGACCACACAGGGTCAGGAGAACCACGATTACGCCTACAAGCCTGAGGCCGGGTTCTATGGCGATGACTCGTTCACGTACACGTTCTACGTGGGCGATGATCCCCACCCTCGCACCGCCACGGTGACGATCCACGTCATCGAGACCGTTCCCGCGGTGACGGCGAAGGTGGATTCCGGCATCGTGCATGAGGACTTTGCGCCAAATCCGGTGACCGGGAACGTGCTGACCAACGACAGCGCGACGTCGGGGACGTTGTCGGTGTCGAATCCGGGCACGTACGTCCTCGACCACGGCACCTTGGTGCTGAACGCGAATGGCACCTACTCGTACACGTTGGACAACTCCAATCCGGCGGTGGGTTCGCTCAATGACGGCGATTCGGTGCTGGAGAAGTTCACGTACCACGCCTCCAATGGGGCGGGCGGATCTGATTCCGCGGAACTGCAGATACAGATCGTTGGGCACACGGACGCGACGCCGGTGGAGTTCACCGTGACGGGTTCGCAGACGTTCGGCGGGTCGCCGTCGTTCGGTTACTCGTCGTCGGTGCCTGGGGTGACGGCGACCGGGGTGACGTGCACGAAGGTCAACCCCGGTTCGGTGACGATCAGCTCGTCGTTGCCGGTGGGTTCGTACACGTTGGCTGGTTGCACCGGGACGGTTGACGCGGCGGGCTATGCGCCGACGTTCACGGGTGGCTCGTTCGATGTCGACCCTGACCCGGATGCGGTGACCGCGGTCGCAGATGCGAAGTCGGTCGAGGAGGACTCGGCGCCGAATCCGGTGACCGGGAACGTGCTGACCAATGACAGCGCGACATCGGGAACGTTGTCGGTGACGAATGCGGGCACCGTCACGCTTGACCACGGCACGTTGGTGCTGCAGGCCGATGGCAGCTACACGTACACCCTGGACAACAGCGACCCGGCGGTGAACGCGCTCAACAACGGGCAGACGTTGACCGACTCGTTCACCTACAACACCTCGAACGGCCAGGGCAGTACGGGTTCGGCCGCATTGAAGATCACGATCAACGGCAGCACTGATGCGGCGCCGCTCCCGGCGAAGAAGGTCGAAGTCGACACCGACTCCAGCGCCACCATCGGCCATACGATCACGGTCAAGGTCGAGAAGCTGGCCGCCGGCGAGCGCTACAAGGTCGACATCGGTGGCACCGAGGTCAAGACCGGCAACGCAGACTCCAAGGGCAAGGCCACCTTCAAGGTCGTCGTCCCGTTGACGTTGCCGGCCGGGCAGACGCTGATCCGGGTGGTGGGTCAGGCAGCCAACCGCACCGACAGCGATCGCATCACGATCAAGCATCCGGGCAAGCTCGACATCGACCTCGACCACTCGACCGTCAAACCGGGGAAGACCCAGACCGTTGAAGTCTCTGGGTTCATCCCGGGTGAGGACGTGACCTTCGCGTACGACGGAACCGACATGACACCATCGGGAGCTCACGCCGACAGCAAGGGCGAGTTCAAGATCAAGTTCCCCGTCGGTACGACCGAGGGCACCCACATGGTGACCTTCACCGGGGACTTCGCCAACCGCACCGCGACCAAGACGTTCAAGGTCAAGCGCTGATCCGGGCGGCGGAAACGCCACTCCGCGGTGCCATTGCGCGTGGGCGCTCCGAGGCAGACCATGAGAGATGACATGGCGTACGGCCGTATGCGCACTCGGGGGTGTTGTCGGCATGCTCCTTGCTGGCTGCAATGGCGACTCGGATCGCCCGACGCGCACGGCCGACACGAGCAAGACCGCCAAGCCGCCGGGTCTCGAGAAGTACCTGTTGCAGGACGACGAGGTCCCGGGCCTCGAACCGATCGCATCGCCGCAGGCCGACACGGGCCAGCCGTTCGACCTGTCGGAGGACGGCGTCGAGCGGCTGGCGCGAACCGGCTACATCTCGACGACCTACCAACCCGCCGACGGCAACCGCGGCGCCGGCGTCAGCAGCATCCTGCTGTTCAAGACCGAGGCGGGCGCACGCGACTGGATGGCGTACGAGACGAGCGACGAGGCGATCCACGACCAGATCCCCGACACGAAGATCACGCGCTTCAAGGTCCCTGACGTTCCCGGCGCGAACGGATGGACGGGAACCGACCTGCACGGCTACGCGATCGGCCACGTCTACTGGACGCAGGGCCGCTGCATGATGCTCGTCGGCCTTGAGGTTGAAGGGCCGCGGGTCGAGCGGCTGTCGGCCGGCGCCAAGGCAATCTACGAACGTACGGGCGGCACCTGCCCGGACTGATTCCAACGGTCGCGATCGCGCTCGACAATCTCTTGAGTCATCTTTTCTCGTTCCCCGCGCGGACCGTGCCTTCGATGTCGTCGGCGTGCGCCGCGACCGGCACGCACATCAGCATGAGGGTCGCCAGCAGCGCCACGAGGCGCGGAAGGGCACGGCGAGATTTCACGGGAACTCCAAGTGTTTGATACATCTACTCGCTCGAGCACGTCAACAAGTGCACCGAAGCCAGCATCGACCCGGACACCGGCGTCCTTCTCGGCGCTCATTCCCCAGCGGGCTTGCGGCTTCCGTCGTCCTCGAACTCGACGTCGCCGAAGTCGATGGGGCGCGAGGCGTTGGCCAGCGCGGTGACCATGGCCGTGCCCAACGGTCCGGCGCGGTCGAAGACCTCGACCGTGCCCACGGCGATGCCGTCGTACTCGACGCGGTCGGTCGCCGACAGCCCGATCTCGTGGCCGACGGGAGGCCGGGCCAGCGCAAGGGTGATGTCGGTGTTGATGAACTTGACGCCCTCGGTGCCCCAGTTGACGACCATGCTCGTTGAGTCGGCGATGGCCGCCACCGACTGGAACGGCGTACCGGTCTCACCGTCGACGACCGGCAGGCCGGCCTGCCAGGTCTGCTTGCGCCCGGCGTTCTGGTGGTCGGGGAACGACTGCGACCACGGGGAGTCGCTGACGAAGTGCGGCACGCGGGGCTCGTCGCTCGGCGGCACGAGGTCCTCCGGCGGCGGTTCCGGGTGCTCGAGCGGCGTCCACACGTCGCCCTTCGGCGTCTCGCTCGGCTGCAGGAAGATGCAGCTGGCTCGGGCCACCCGCTTGCCGTCCTGGAGCAGCACCGCATCGATCAGGCAGATGCGACGCCCTTCGCGTACGACCTCGGTCGCCACGGTGCAGGGCGCCATCGTCGCCGGCTGGAACAGGTCGACGGTGTAGCGGGCCGGGTGCAGGTCGTCGCGGCCGAGCTCGGCGAGCCGCATCTCGAGCGCCCGGGCGAGCGCTCCGCTGATGGCGACCCCGTGCATCTGGTCGTGCTTCCACATGCTGCGGGCGATCTCGGCGGGGACGAGCCGGTCGCCCTCGAGGGTGAACATGGCCAGGGACATGAGCAAAGCCTGTCAGTCGTCGATCGCGATGGTCGGGGAAGCCACCCGATGCACTCGCAAGACTAGAACGTGTTCCAGTTTTGCGCTACTGTCCCCGCCATGGTGCTTGAGAGATTCCGACTCGACAACAGAGTCGCCGTCGTCACCGGCGCAGGTCGTGGGATCGGGGCCGCCAGCGCCCTGGCCCTCGCAGAAGCCGGCGCCGACGTTGTCCTGGCCGCCCGTACGGAGGACCAGCTGCAGGAGGTCGCCGCACAGGTCGAGGCCATGGGGCGAAAGGCGGTCGTCGTGGCCGCCGACCTGTCCGACCTCGACCAGGTCGCCGCGCTCGCGCAGACCGCGGTCGACACCTTCGGCCAGCTCGACGTCATCGTCAACAACGTCGGCGGGGCGATGCCCAAGGAGTTCGTACGCACGAACGTGGCCGCGCTCGAGAGTGCGTTCCACTTCAACGTCTCGACCGCCCACGCCCTGACCCGAGCCGCCCTGCCCCACCTCCTGAAGAGCGAGGGTGCCGCGGTCGTCAACATCTCGTCGGTCATGGGCCGGGTCAGCGGACGCGGCTACCTGGCATACGGCACCGCCAAGGCCGCGCTCGCACATTGGACCCGCCTCGCGGGCCGTGACCTCGCCCCCCGCGTACGCGTGAACGCGATCGCGGTCGGCTCGGTGGCGACGTCCGCGCTGGAGATCGTCACCGGCGACGAGGGGCTCACGGCGCAGATGGAGGCCAACACCCCGCTGCGCCGCATCGGCGACCCCGACGACATCGCCGCCGCCGTCCTGTTCCTCGCCAGCCCCGCCGGCGGCTACCTCACCGGCAAGGTCATCGAGGTCGACGGCGGCATCGACCAGCCCAACCTCGACATGGCACTGCCTGACCTGGGAGAAACGCTATGAGCATCAAAGTCGTCGCATGGAGCACCGGCAACGTCGGCAAGCACGTCCTGGCGGGCATCGACGCCCGACCGGACCTCGACCTCGTCGGCCTCTGGGTGTCCAACCCCGACAAGGTCGGCAAGGATGCCGGCCGGCTCGCCGGGCTCGACCGCGACTTCGGGGTGCTCGCCACGAACGACGTCGCGGAGATCATCGCGCTCAAGCCCGACTGCGTGCTGCACTCCGCGATGGCCGACGACCGGCTGTTCGAGGCGATGGCCGACCTCGAGCGCCTGCTGCGCGCCGGCATCAACGTGGTCTCCAGCGGCCCGGTCTTCCTCCAGTACCCGTCCGGCGTGGCAGTCGACATGGCCAAGGGCGTGCAGGAGGCGGCCGCCGAGGGCGGAGTCTCGCTGTACGTCAACGGCATCGACCCGGGCTTCGCCAACGACTGGCTGCCGCTGTCGCTGACCAGCATCAGCGAGCGGATCGACCAGGTGCGCTGCTCGGAAGTGCTCAACTACAACACGTACGACCAGGGGATGATCGTCTTCGACGTCATGGGCTTCGGCAAGCCGATGGACGAGATCCCGATGCTGCTCGAGCCGGGCATCCTCAGCATGGCCTGGGGCAGCGTCGTGCACCAGATCGCCGCCGGGCTCGGGGTCGAGCTCGACGACGTCGAAGAGTTCTATGAGCGGCTCCCGGCGACCGAGTCGTTCGACATCGACAGTGGACGCATCGAGGAGGGCACCGTTGCCGGCCTGCACTTCGAGGTACGCGGCATGGTCGGCGACAAGGCGGTCGTCGTGCTCGAGCACGTCACCCGCGTCCACGACGACATCGGGCCGGACTGGCCCCAGCCTGCGGGCAAGGGCTGCTACCGGGTCGAGATCAAGGGCGAGCCCAACTACACCCTCGACCTCCAGCTGCTCGGCACCGACGGCGACCACAACACCGCCGGCCTCAAGGCCACCGCGATGCGACTGGTCAATGCGGTCCCGGCCGTCGTCGACGCCAAGCCCGGTCTTGTCACGACGCTGGACCTGCCGCTGGTCACCGGCCGCGGCCTCGTGGTCACATGACCGCCCGCCTCGGCCGACTGGTCGCAGCCGCTGTCATCGCCGGCAGCCTCGTACTGATGTCGCCGGCGACCGCCAACGCCGCGAGCGCCTGCTCGCAGACCGACTCGCAGGCGGCCTCGCAGAAGTACCTCGACGCCCTGGTCGACCGCAACGCCGCGTGGTCGATCCCGCTCGACCCGTTCGTGATCCGCTACGAGAACGGACTGCCGACCTCGGTGTCCGCGTTCGACCTGAAGCTGCAGCTCTATCTGCACATCCAGTACTCGGTCTTCACGTCGATCGAGAACGTCGTGTGGACGTGGCAGCCCGATGGCCGCGCGAACGTCATCAGGGCCGTGTATGACATCCCGGTCGGCGTGGGGGACGTGCCGCTGGGCAGCTCGACCGTCGACGAGTACTTCACCCTGACCGCCGACTGCAAGATCAAGCGGATCGACGCGACGTTCACGATCGAACCGCCCGCTTGACCGAGCCTCTGATGATGCCGGATCGAGCTGAGGTGCTGGCCTTGGTCCATTCGTCGCCCGCGCTCGTGGCTGCCCACGACAAGGCCGGGTGGCTCGGGATCTTCGCTCGCGAGCACGTCGTCGAGGATCCTGTGGGTGCGCGTCCGGTCCGATCGGAGGACGCCGGTGCCTTGGAGAGGTTCTGGGACACCTTCATCGCGCCGAACGAGATCGAGTTCCAGGTCGCCCGCGACTGGGTGGACGGCTTCGACGTCGTCCGCGACGCGACGATCGTGTCCACGTTGCGGCCCGGCGTCGTGGTGCGGACCCCGGCTCACCTGATCTACCAAACGACGTACGAGGACGGCACGCTCAAGGTCCGGCGCATGGCGGCCTACTGGGAGCCACGGCCGGTCTATCGCCAGATGATGCGACCGACCCGAGCCCATGTCGCTGCTGGCCTCGGCCAGTTCGCGCACATGTTTCGCACTCTCGGCACAGGGCCGTCGCTGCAGTTCGTCGGCGCGGCCCGTCACGTCGGATGGCGGCGCAAGCGCGAGCTCGTTCGCGAGCTGGCCGAGGAGGGCATCGGCGACGTGACCAAGCTGATCGCGTCAGGCGACAGTGTCACGGCGACGGCCTCGCTCGACGGCTCGGCAGTAGCTGTCATCGCGCGGTTCGCGCCCCGATCGGCGACGCTGCGCGAGATGCAGATCTACGGGGGGCCGGCGTGACGAGCTCAGCGCAACAGCAGGCGGACCGCGACGTCCATCGACTTCGTGACGTCCTCGGCCGGCGTACGACCGGTGACCCAGCCCATCAACGCCGACAGCCACACGTCGCCGATGACCCGCACGATCGCCATGTCCTCATCGGTGGGCTCGCGGGCCTCGTCGGTGCCGTCGATCGCATGCGTGATCATGGCCGTCAGCTTGATCCCCACGAGGTGGATCTCGTCGGCAACCGATGCATCGGCGAACATGAACGCCCTGGTCAGCGCCTCGGTCAGCTGGGGCTGCTTCTGCAGGGCCGTCGTGGTCACGCTGAGCACGTGCATGACGCGTTCGTGGGGCGTGTCACCGGGCACCGCGCGGGTGCGCGACTGCGCCTCGGCGCGCTCGAACTCGCGCCCGAGAGCGGTGACGAGCAGGTGGATCTTGGACGGGAAGTAGCGGTAGAGCGTGCCGAGGGCGACGTCCGCGTTGTCGGCGACCGCGCGCATCTGCACCGCGTCGAAGCCACCCGTGTCCGCAAGGGCGATCGTGGCATCGAGGATGCGGCGGCGTCGCTCCCGCTGGGCGGTGGAGCCGGCAGTCTCTGTCGTGGTCGCCATCCGGCATCGTCTCCTGTCTTGCTGCTGCGGTCGGTCGCGCCGACCGTACGTATGATTGAAACACGTTCTAGATTTGGAGGCGACACTGATGCCTGTCGGCGTGACACGTGAGCATCTAGAACTGAGTACCAGTTTACGGGCCTGGGCCGGCGGTCTCGGCGGCCCCGCCGCCCTGCGAGACGTCGAGACCGATGCCGGCGCGGCGTTCGCCAAGACCTGGCAGGCGGTCGTCGAGGCCGGGCTGACCGGGATCGCGATCAGCGAGCAGCACGGCGGTGGCGGCGGTGACCTGCTCGACCAGATGGTCGCGCTCGAGTCGGCCGCGTACGCGCTGGTCCCCGGGCCGCTGCTGGGCACGACGGTCGTCGGTCAGGTCGCCACTGACGAGGTGCGTGTCGCGCTGGCCGGCGGCGCGAGTGCAGCGGTCACGTTGGCGGGTGCCGTGACGGTCGACGAGTCGGGTGCGCGCGGCGACCTCGACGCCGTGCTCGATGTCGTCGACGCGCGCTGGCTCCTCGCGCCGGCCGACGACGGCTCGTGGGTGCTGATCGGTGCCGAGGGGTGGACCGCCGAGCCAGAGGTCGGCCTCGACCTGTCCCGGCGCGGCGGGCGCGTACGCGTGGCGGCGACGGCCGATCAGGTGGTGACTCTCGCGGACGTGGACAGCGAGCGCGTTCGTCGCGTCCTCGTCGCGCTGGCCGCGGCGGAGGCGGCCGGCGTCGCGCAGTGGTGCCTCGACACCGCGGTGGCGTACGCCAAGGTGCGCGAGCAGTTCGGCGCGCCGATCGGCTCGTTCCAGGCGATCAAGCAGCTGTGCTCCCAGATGCTGGAGACCACGGAGTCGGTGGCTGCCGTTGCATGGGACGCCGGTGCGGCCGCACGGGCGGACGTACCGGCGGGGGAGGCGGAGTACGCCACCGATGTCGCCGCGACGGTGGCCTTCGATGGCGCCGTGTCGGTCGCGCAGGACTGCGTCCAGGTGCTCGGCGGGATCGGCTTCACGTTCGAGCATGACGCGCACCTCTACCTTCGCCGGGCGATCGCGCTGAGCGTCGCGGTGGCCGCGATGACCGGAGGCGGCGAGCAGTCCGCGGCCCGACTGGCCCGACGCGCCGGCACCGGCCAGCGTCGCGTGCCCGAGATCGACTTCGATGGGACGGACACCGAGTTCCGCGAGACGACGCGCCAGGAGATGACCCGCATCGCCGCGCTGCCCGCGGATGAGCAACGGGCCGCCCTCGCGCATGCCGGCTACCTGACGCCGCACTGGCCGCGACCGTACGGCCTTGACGCCGGCCCGGTCGAGCAGCTGGTCGTCGACGAGGAGCTCTCACGCGCCGAGCTCGCCAGGCCCGACCTGGCGATCGGCGCCTGGGCCGTGCCGACGATCGTCGGGCACGGCACCGAGCAGCAGGCCGAGCGGTTCGCCATGCCGACGCTGCTCGGCGAGCTCAAGTGGTGCCAGCTGTTCAGCGAACCCGGTGCGGGCTCCGACCTCGCGTCGCTGAGCACCCGCGCCGTACGCACCGAGGGTGGCTGGCGGCTGACGGGTCAGAAGGTGTGGACGTCGCGCGCCCGGGAAGCCGACTGGGGCATTTGCCTCGCCCGCACCGACCGGGACGCCGCACATCGCGGGATCACGTACTTCCTGGTCGACATGACGTCGGCCGGCATCGACACCAGGCCCCTGCGCGAGCTGACCGGCGACGCGATGTTCAACGAGGTCTTCCTCGACGAGGTGTTCGTGCCTGATGACTGCGTCGTCGGCGAGGTCAACGAGGGCTGGAAGCTCGCCCGTACGACCTTGGCCAACGAGCGGGTCGCGATGGCCGGCGCCAAGCTCGGGGTGAGCACCGAGCGTGCCGTCGAGCTGCTGGCCGGGCGGGAGTCGGAGACCGACGCAGCGCGGGTCGGCCACCAGGTGGCGCTGGCGACGGTGTGCCAGCTGCTCGGCGTGCGGTCGACCCTGCGGTCGATCGCCGGGCGCGGCCCCGGCCCGGAGTCGAGCGTCGCGAAGCTGCTGGGCGTACGCAATCGGCAGGACGCATCCGAGCTGGTGGTGCACATGCTCGGCCCGGCTGCGCTGTTCGCGCCGAACGACCCCCAGGTCGCCGGCGACGTGCACGAGATGCTGCTGACGCGGTGCCTCTCGATCGCCGGCGGCACGACGCAGATCCTGCGCAACGTCGTCGCCGAGCGGATCCTCGGCCTACCCCGCAGCTGACTTCTGGGTGGTGGCGCGGTGCCACTGCAGCCAACGCTGCACCGCGGCGATCGTGTGCTGGCTGCGGATCGACGAGAACACCTCGAAGGCGTGCTGCGCGCCGGGCAGCTCGGCGTACGTGACCGAGGCGTCCGACTTCTCCCGGAGCGCGGCGACGAAGGCACGCGCCTGGTTGACCGACACCACGGTGTCGTTGCGTCCATGGATCACGAAGAAGTCGGGCGTGTGCTCGGTGATGTTGGCCAGCGGCGACGCCTGGACGAAGTCGTCGAGATGCGTGCGCGGGTCCTTGCCGAACACCCGCGGACCGAGGAACCTGTCGCGCATGTCGATGGCGGCGCGCGCTTCGGTGATCCCGCCGAGGTCGTAGACGCCGTAGAACGGGACGCACGCGGCGACCGAGGTGTCGGACTCCTCGAAGCCGGGCTGATACGTCGGCGAGACCGGGGGTGAGCGCGGCGAGCGCGGCGAGATGACCGCCAGCTGATCCGCCGGTGATGGCGACGTACGAGGAGTCGCCGCCGTACTCCTTGATGTTCTCGTGGACCCAGGCGATAGCGCGTTTGACGTCGACGATCTGCGTCGGAAAGAGGTGCCGGGGAGCCAGGCGATAGTTGACGGAGACGCAGACCCAGCCCTGCTGAGCCATCCGGTTCATCAGGAGGATGCCCTGCTGCTCCTTGTTGCCGATCGTCCAGCCACCGCCGTGGATCTGGATCAGCACGGGGGCGTCGGCGAGGTCACGGTCCTTCGGCCGGCGGATGTCGAGATGTGCCTTCTTGCCGCCCTCGGTGTAGGGCACGTTGCGCAGCACCTCGATGTCGCGCGCGCGGAAGTTGAAGGGCCGGGCGACCGATCCGCGGGGAAGTCGCAGGTCGATGCGGTCCGGGCAGGTCGATCTCGTCGAGGTAGCCGTCGCCGATGCCCTCGCGCAGCGCCGCGTCCAGCTGTGTACCGGTACGGCGTGCGCCGGCGATCGTGTAGCCCAGCAGCCCGGCCGCGACGGCGCCGGCGGCAAGTCCCAGCCGTGAGGGCTTGCCGCGTCGCACGGTCACCTCGGCTGCGGTGTCGATCGCGGCGGCGCCCAGCAGGTGCGGAGCGAGCTCACTGACCGGCCAGCCCAAGGCGAAGCTGGGGATCGCCGACCAGCCGCGCTTCACCGGGCGTACGGCATTGAGGGCCAGTGCGGCAAGGGTGAGCTGGCGTCGGGTGAACCCGGCTGACATGTGAACTCTCCTCACTCTGCCGAATCCTTTTGGAAGTAGAACAAGTTCTATGCAGCGCTAGGATACGGCCATGGATCGACTCAGTGGACTCGACGCCAGCTTCCTCTACCTGGAGAGCGGCTCGCAGCTGATGCATGTGTGTGGCGTGATCGTGCTGGACCCGGCGACGATCCCCGGTGGCTACGAGTTCAGCAGGTTCAAGGAAGAGCTGTCCCAGCGCGTCTCGGGCATCCCGATGTTCAACCGCAAGCTCAAGTTCGTGCCGGGTCGGATCGACTTCCCCATATGGGTGACCGACGACGAGTTCGACATCGACCGGCACGTTCACCGGCTCGCCGCGCCAGTCTCCGGGCAGCGAGCGCGAGCTGACCGAGGTCGCGGGCCACCTTGCCGGGATACCTCTCGACCGGGCGCGGCCGCTCTGGGAGATGCACGTGATCGAGGGGCTGGCGAACGGCAAGATCGCGGTGTTCTCCAAGATGCATCACGCGTCTGTCGACGGCGTCTCGGGCTCCAACATGATCTCGTACCTGTGCAGCCTCGAGCCTGACGCGCCGCCGCTCGACAGCGGGGCAGGCGACCACCTGCGCGCGCCGTCGGACCTCGAGCTGGTCGGCCGCGGGCTCTTGGCGACCGCGACCAAGCCGTGGCAGCTGGCCAAGCTCGTGACGCCGACGGTGCGGACGCTCGTGGAGACCGCCAGCCGGGCGCGGCAGGGCACGGCGATGGCGGCGCCGCTGACCGCTCCGCGTACGTCGTTCAACGGCACCATCACGGGCCACCGCTCGATCGCCCTCACCGACGTCTCGCTGGACATCATCAAGGAGATCAAGCAGCGCGGTCCCCGGTGCCACCGTCAACGATGTCGTGCTGGCGCTCAGCGGCGGTGCGCTCCGCCGCTACCTCATGGACCGCGGCGAGCTCCCGGACAGTCGCTGCTGGCCAGCGTCCCGGTGTCGGTGCGCAACGAGTCGACCAGGAGCCGGCGGCCGCAACAAGGTGTCGACGATCTTCTGCCGGCTCGGCACCGACGTCGAGGACCCGCTCGAGCGGATCACCGAGATGTCGGTGGCCAACGTGCACGCCAAGGACCATCACAAGGCCGTACCGGCGGACACGCTTGCAGGAGTGGGCCGAGTTCGCCGCCCCTCGTACGTTCGGGCTCGCGGTACGCATGGTGTCCGACCTGCGGCTCGCCGAGAAGGCGCCGGTCATCCACAACCTCGTCATCTCGAACGTGCCCGGCCCGCCGGTGCCGCTGTACTTCGTCGGCGCGCGGATCGATGCGCTCTATCCGCTCGGCCCGATCTTCCACGGCGCCGGGCTCAACATCACGGTGATGAGCAACAACGGGCAGATGCACATCGGCGCGATTGCCTGCAGCGAGCTGATGCCGCAGGTGTGGGACCTGGTCGACCAGTTCCCGATCGAGCTCGAAGCCATGCGCAAAGCCGTGCTGGGCTAGTAGCGGGGTCATGCCAGGCGGGTTGGCGTTTGCGCATGCGTACGGTGACGGCGTCGGCTGCTTCGAGCAGCGCCGGTACGAACGCCTGGTGCTCCAGCACGCAGCCGGCATGACCGCAGGCAGCCTCGTGCACCGTGGCGCCGGGGATCCGCGCGGCGATGTCGCGCTGGCGATCGGGCGGAATCACCCGGTCCTTGGTGGTCACGACGACGGCGGTGGGCACGTCGACGCTGCGACAGCCACGAGTCGAGTGGTGGCGGCCGAGGGACGCCACGGCCTGGCCGACTGCCCAGGGGCTGCTCGAGCGCCATTGCCGCATGGCCCAGCCGGCGGTGTCGGAGCTGTCGGCGTCGATCGCCTCGACGGCAGCCGTGCTCGCCCGGCGGACCACGCGCGATCGTGACAGCGTCGAGCTCAGACCCATGCCGAGCTCCATCCCTGCGTGGAACACGCGCTCGCGGCCGTTGGTGCGGAAATGGGCGGTGCTGGCGGCCAGGATGAGTCCGCCGACCGCGTCGGGGTGCTGGCGCCACACGCGCTGCGCGATGACCGAGCCCATCGAGTAGCCGGCGATGATCGGGCCGGTCCAGGCCGAGCTCGTCGATCACGGCGGCCACGTCGGTGGCGCAGTCCGAGATCAGGAACCGCTCGGACGTGATGCCGCGGCCGTGCCACCGCTGGTCGAACGTGATGACCCGGTAGTGCTCCGCCAGGCGGGGGATCGCAGGGAACCAGGTCAGCTGGCCGGTGCAGCCGACGGCGTGCAGGAGGACGATCGCGGGCGCGTCAGGAGTCGGCCCGGGTACGTCGGTGAGCCACGTACGCCCGCGCCGGGGCAGCTCGAGCCAGCGCCCCTCGGGCAGCTCGACGGGAGGCAGGTCGAACAGGTCCCACGACGAGGGATCGGGCAGCAGGTGCCGTACGACCGACAGCGGCAGCTTGAGCGGGTTCCGCACACGTACTCCTTCAAGGTCGAGCTCCCCGGATTAGAACACGTTATAGTTTTGCACGAGAAGTCTGCCACTCGAAGGATTGGGGATCTGCGTGGACTCGGTGCTTGACGAGGTGCGCTCCGTCATCGGCGACGTGCTCGACCGTGGCGACGGGTCGTGGCGCGCCCTCCAGGAGTCCGGGCTGCTGGCTCTGGCCGCCCCGAAGGAGCACGGCGGTGAAGGCTTGGGCATGGCCGAGGTCGCCGTGCTGCTGCACGAGGTCGGCCGCCGCGCGGTGGCACTCCCGGTGTGGGAGACGTTGGCGTGCGGCCTGTTGCCGCTCGTCCGTTCAGGCTCCGATGACGTTGCAGGCCGACCTGGTCCCCCAGGTGCTGGCCGGTGAGCTGCTGCTCGTCCCGGCGCTCGGCGAGCCCGGGGCGGCCCTGCCGCGTACGCCCGCCACGACGTACGACGGCAACGGCGTCACCGGCACCAAGGTCGGCGTGCCCGTCCTCGAGGCAAGACGCTGCTGCTCGTCTCCGCGGGTTCGACGGTCGCGCTCGTCGATCCGGACGGTCCCGGGGTGAGCCGGGTCGACACCTGGACCTCGCGCGGCACGACCGAGGCGACGTACGCCTTCACGTCCGCACCCGTGATCGGAGAGCTCGACGCCGACGTGGTGCGCAGCCACGCGATCGCCGGCCTCGCCGCTCTTGGCGCGGGACTGGTCGAAGGAGCCCGCGACCTGACCGCCGGCTACATCCGCGATCGCCGCCAGTTCGGCCGCGCGCTGGCGGAGTTCCAGGCCGTCGCCGCAGCAGATCGCCGACGTCTACATCGCCTCGCGTACGTTCACCCTGACCGCCGGCGAGCTGGTCCGTCGTCTCGACGCGGGCGATCCGGCCGACGACGACCTGGCGATCGCCGCGCACTGGTTCGCCGACCGCGCGCCGGCCGTGCTGCAGATCTGCCACCACCTCCACGGCGGCATGGGCGTCGACATCACCTATCCGCTCAATCGCTACTTCTCCGGCGTACGCGACACCGCGCGTCACCTGGGCGGTCCGGCCGCGCTCGCCGAGGTACCGGTCACCGAGACGGCCGGCAAGAACGCAGAGCTGACCGCGGAGGAGCGGGCGTTCAAGCAGGAGGCTCGCGCGTACCTCTCGGGTCTGGCGACCGAGGCCGACCGCGACGAGATGCGCACCGACCGGCACGGCCCGGCGTACCACCGCATCATCAAGCAGATGGGCGCCGACGGCTGGATGGGCGTCGGCTGGCCCAAGGAGTACGGCGGTCAGGGCCGCGGCGTCATCGAGCAGCAGGTGTTCGTCAACGAGGCGGCGCGGGCGGACGTGCACCTGCCGTCCGTGACCCTGCAGACCGTCGGGCCGACCCTGCAGGCATACGGCACCCAGAAGCAGAAGGACATGTTCCTCGCCGACATCGTCAACGGCGACGTGCACTTCGCGATCGGCTACAGCGAGCCCGACGCCGGCACCGACCTGGCATCGATGCGCACCACCGCCCGGCGCGACGGCGACCACTACGTCGTCAACGGCCAGAAGATGTGGACGACCGGCGGTCACGTGGCCGACTACGTATGGCTGGCCGTGCGCACCGACCCCGACGCGCCCCCGCACCGCGGGATCTCCATCCTGATCGTCGACACCCGCGACCCTGGCTACTCGTCGACGCCGATCGTCACCAGCGACAACTCGCACCACACCAACGCGACGTACTACAACGACGTACGGGTGCCGGTCGACATGCTCGTCGGCGAGGAGAACCGCGGCTGGCAGCTCATCACGACCCAGCTCAACCACGAGCGCGTCATGCTCGGCCCGGCCGGGCGGATCGAGGGGCTGCGTGACCTGGTGCGCGTATGGGCCGAGGATCGTGCGGCGCCGGACGGCACGCCGTTGCTCGAGGTGCCGTGGGTCCGCGACGTCCTGGCGCGCGCGACGGCGTCGTTCCGCGTCAACGAGCTGCTCAACTGGGCCGTCGCCCGGGGTGCGTCGTCCGATCGCGCGACCGTCGCGGAGGCGTCGACGTCCAAGGTCTTCGCGAGCGACGAGGTGCAGCGCCTCGGCCTGGCGCTGGCTGACGTCGTCACGACGTACGGCGATCCGGCCGATCCGGCGACGGGTCGGTTGGGCGAGTACCTCGACGCGACCAGCAAGCGCAATCTCGTGCTGAGCTTCGGCGGCGGCGTCAACGAGGTGCAGCGCGAGCTCATCGCGATGTTCGGACTCGACCTGCCGAGGGTGCCGCGATGAGATGAGCGAGGAAGAGATCCTCAAGCGGGTCGAGGAGATCAAGGCCCGTGGCAACAGTCCGGCACGCGAGGCGCCGGACCCGGTGAACGTACCCATGATCCGGCACTGGGCCGAGGCGATCGGCGACACCAACCCGCGCTGGGCGCCGGGCCCCGACACCGAGGCGCCGCCGGCGATGGCGCAGGTGTGGACGATGTACGGGCTCAACCCCGAGCGCATGCCCGGCGACCCGCTGCCCGACACCATGAGCATCTTCGACGAGGCCGGCTACACCTCGGTGCTCGGCACCAACTGCGACCAGACGTATGCCCGCACGTTGAGGCCGGGCGAGGTCCCGCGGATCAGCACCCGGCTCGCCGAGGTCGTCGGACCGAAGAAGACCGGCGTCGGCGAGGGCTGGTTCATCACGACGCAGAGCACGTGGACCGTCGGCGACGAGGAGGTCGCGACGATGAGGTTCCGCGTCCTCAAGTTCAAGCCCGGCACGGGCCGACCCTCGGTCGACAAGTCGAAGTCGGCGCGGCCGATGATCAACCGCGACACCGCGTTCTTCTGGGAGGGCACCGCCGCCGGCGAGCTGCGCATCCAGAAGTGCAACGCGTGCGGCGAGCTGCGCCACCCGCCCGGCCCGGTGTGCCCGTCAGTGCCACGCGATGGATCGCGGGTATGTCGTGGCGTCCGGCCGCGGCAAGGTGCACTCGTTCCTGGTGCACCACGCGCCGGTCATACCGGGCAAGCAGCTGCCGCTGACCCTGGCGCTGGTCGACCTCGACGAGGGCGTCCGGATGATCGGCGAGGTCAGCGGAGAGGTCGCGATCGGCGATGCCGTCGAGGTGTGGTTCGACCCGATCGACGACGACGTCACGCTGGCGAAGTGGCGTCCGGCCGGCACGGCGGAGCCCGAACCCGAACCCGAGCCGCCGTCGGACATACCGGTCTGGGAGCTGCCCGATCACGCCGACCCTCGTGGTGTCGACGGCGCTGGCGACCCGCGACTTCCAGGACGTGCACCACGACCGGGACCGGTCGATCGGGCACGGCAGCAAGGACATCTTCATCAACATCCTGAGCACGAACGGGCTGGTGCAGCGCTACGTCACCGACTGGGCCGGCCCGCAGACCCGGATCCTGTCGTGTGCGCTGCGGCTCGGCGCGCCGGCGCACCCGTACGACACCCTGCGCTTCACCGGCACCATCGTCTCCGAGGCAGGACGGCGTGACCACGATCGACGTCACCGCCGCGGTCTCGATCGGCATGCACGCCAACGCCCGGCTCGAGGTGGTCCTCCCATGACCAGCACCGCGAGTGGCGGACTGTGGTTGGTTTCAGACGCCCAAACCCAACCACAACGCGCCACTCGCGGGGGATTGTGGCAGGGGGCCGCGATGAGCGGTTCAGTGGCGCGGCGTCGATCGCCGGGATCGGCGCGACCGAGTTCTCCAAGGAGTCCGGGCGCTCGGAGCTGCAGCTCTCGGCTGAGGCGACCCTCGCAGCGCTCGCCGACGCCGGGCTCGCGGCCTCCGACGTCGACGGCCTGGTCACGTTCACGATGGACTCGACCTCCGAGATCGCGCTGGCCCGCGAGCTCGGCATCGGTGACCTGAGGTTCTTCAGCCGCATCAACTACGGCGGCGGGGCGGCCTGCGCGACCGTGCAGCAGGCGGCGATGGCGGTGGCGACCGGCATGGCTGACGTCGTCGTGGCCTACCGCGGCTTCAACGAGCGGTCCGGCCAGCGCTTCGGCCAGGTGCAGAAGTGGGCCGCCGAGCAGGTCAACACCAACGGGCTCGACAACGCCTGGTCATACCCACACGGCCTGTCGACGCCGGCGGCGACGGTTGCGATGCAGGCTCGCCGCTACATGCATGAGTACGGCGCGACCTCGGCCGACTTCGGCGCCGTCGCGGTGGCGGACCGGCGCCACGCGGCCACCAACCCCGCCGCGTTCTTCTACGAGAAGCCGATCACGATCGAGGATCACCAGAGCTCTCGCCTGATCGCCGATCCGCTGCGGCTGCTCGACTGCTGCCAGGAGAGCGACGGAGCGGTCGCGATCGTCGTCACCTCGACCGAGCGGGCGCGCGACCTCAAAGCCGGCGCGGTGCCGATCGTCGCTGCGGCCCAGGGCAGCGCCGCCGACCAGTTCGTCATGACGTCCTACTACCGCGACGACATCGGCATCCCCGAGATCGGCGTCGTCGGCCGCGACCTGTGGCGCCAGTCCGGCCTGACGCCGGCCGACATCCAGACCGCGGTGCTCTACGACCACTTCACGCCGTACGTCCTCATGCAGCTCGAGGAGCTCGGCTTCTGCGGCCGCGGCGAGGCCAAGGACTTCATCGCCGACGGGGCGATCGAGATCGGCGGGCGCCTGCCGCTCAACACGCACGGCGGGCAGCTCGGCGAGGCATACATCCACGGCATGAACGGCATCGCCGAGGCCGTACGTCAGCTGCGCGGCACCTCGGTCAACCAGGTCGACGGTGCCCAGCACGTCCTGGTCACCGCAGGTACCGGCGTGCCGACCTCAGGGCTGGTCCTCGGCGCTAGCTGACCGGCGACCGATCAGTACGGACGGCCGGTACGGCCTTGGCGTTCCTGGACCTGGCGCGGTGGACCAGGATGGCGCTCCGATCGCGGTGCCGACCGACGACCAGCAGCCCCACGCCGGCGGCCACTGAGGAGCCGATCGCCATGATGCGGTCCTCGTTGCTGCCTTCGGGCAGCCCCGTAGGTCACGTCATCGGGGTCGTAGACGATCGCAACCTCGTCGTCGACTGCGGGAACGTCGGAAGACCACCACACCACAGCGAGCGGTGACCTGCTGACCACTGTCGGTGGTGAAGTCCAGTGTGACCTCGTCGAAGCTGTCGACCTCACTGACGACGGCTGTCGTCGTGACTCCCTCGGTCGCCATGTGGTGGCTGATCGAGAATGCGTATCCAGCCATGGCGCCGCACACCAGGGTGCCCACGAGACTCAGCCCGGCAACGATCCACAAGGCCACGGCCCATCCGACGGAGGGTCCGGGGTCGGCGGGCCTGTAGTAACCCGGGGGCGGGTACCAGGGCGGAGCAGCGGAGTCTGTCGGGGGCAGCGACGCGGTCATGCGCCCATCGTTGCGTAGTTGCGTGGGCGGCCGCGGTCAGTTCCGCTGAGCCAGCACGCAGAGCCAGCCGCTCTCCTCGTCGGCGACGGACCGTTCGGTCCACTCCGGCTCCAAGCCCGGCTCCGCGAGCTGGCGAGGAAATCCGCCTCGGACCACAGCGCCCGGTAGTAGGGGCTGCCGGACTCGCCGACCTCCCAGCCGGCACCTTCGCCCAGCGGTATGGACACCAGGAACCGGCCGCCCGGCCGCAGGGCTCCGGCAACCTTCGCCAGCACGGCAGGCAGATCGCCCGGCTCCACGTGCTGGAGGACGTGCAGCGTGACGACGGCGTCGTAGGGTCCGCCGAGGTCGTCGTTGATCGCATCCAGCCGGTCGACCTGCTTGCCGCGGGCGCGCTGGAAGTCGATGAACGCCTGGGTGATGTCGGTACGCCGGACCGTCAGGCCGGCCTCCTCGAGCTGGTCGGCGTCCCAGCCCGGGCCGGAGCCGATCTCCAGGACATGACCGCCCGGGATCGTCTCGGCCAGGCGCGTGAGTGCCACCGGCCAGGACGCCGCTGCCGGCGGTCTCGCGGGCGTAGTCGTCTGCGATCAGCTTCGTACGACTCGACCGTGCGGGCATTCGGCGAAGGCTCCATGACGCCGAGCCTAGGCAGGATCAGCGGCGAGTCACGAAGCAGTCGGCGAGCGCCGGACGTGCGTCGTCGCCGACCGACACGGTCACCGCGATGCCGTCGGGCTCGTCCCACGCGTCGATCGACAGCGTCTCGCCCGGGAACACCACGCCGGCGAACCGTGCGCCGAAGCCGCCGACCGCGCTGGCCTCGCCGTCGAGCATGAGGTCGATGACCTCGCGCAGCACGATGCCGTACGTGCACAGGCCGTGCAGGATCGGCGCCGGGAAGCCGGCCGCCTTGGCGAATGCCGGGTCGGAGTGCAGCGGGTTGCGGTCGCCGCAGAGCCGATAGAGCAGGGCCTGCTGCGGCGTGACGGTGTATGCCGTCGAGGCGTCCGGCGCGCGGTCCGGCACGACGACGGCATTGCTGGTGCCGCGGTCGCCGCCCCAGCCACCCTCGCCCTTGACGAAGATCGACGACCGTACGCGCCACAGCTCGGCGCCGTCGGGATCGGTGGCGACGCCTTCCTGCCAGATGACGGCGGCCTTGCCCTTGTCCCAGACATCGGTGATGCGGGTCGTCAGCCGGGCCGAGCCCGAGGTCGGCAGCGGGCCGTTGACGTGGACCTCTTGGGCGCCGTGGACGACCTGGGCCAGGTTGATGTCGCAGCCGGGCAGCTCGAGCGACGGCGGATCGGTCTCGTGGAACGTCGGCGCCACCACCGCGAAGCTCGGCAGCACCTGCAGTGCATCGTCGTCGAGGGTCCACCGCAGGGCGTCGGCCGAGACGTTGTCGCCGAGACGCGAACCCGCGCCGACCGCGAGCTGATAGAGCAGCACGTCGCTGCTCGTCCACGAGAACTCACGCGTGCCGACCTCGGCGCCGACGGCGACGTCGGGATCGATCGGCATCAGCCGGCGTCCTTGCTCTGTGCGATGTCCTCGGCGGCGAGGTAGCCGAACGTCATGGCGGGCCCGATCGTCGCGCCCGGGCCGGCATACGTGTTGCCCATGACGGCCGACGAGCAGTTGCCGGCGGCATACAGCCCCTCGATCACCGACCCGTCGGGCCGCAGCGCGCGAGCACGCTCGTCGGTGACGATTCCGCCCTTGGTGCCAAGGTCACCCGGGACGATCTTGACGGCATAGAACGGTCCGCGGTCGATGCTGTGCAGCGACGGGTTGGGCTTGACGCGCGGGTCGGCGTAGTAGCGGTCGTATGCGCTGTCGCCGCGGTGGAAGTCCTCGTCGATGCCGGACTCGGCGAACCCGTTGAACCGGCGGATGGTCTCCTCGAGCGCCTCGGCCGGGACGTCGATCTCCGACGCGAGAGCGCTGAGCGAGCTGGCCTTGCGCACCGTGCCGAACTTGTACCAACGCCCGGGGAACGGCTGCCGCGGAGAGAGGCCGGCGAAGAGATAGCGGTTGCGATAGCGCTGGTCCATGACGAGCCAGGCGGGTACGTGCGAGACGCCGGTGGCCTCGCCCTCGTAGATCGCGTGCGTCGCCTCGACGTACGGCAGCGCCTCGTTCATGAACCGCTTGCCGGCGGAGTTGACGATGATCGAGCCGGGCAGGTTGCGCTCGGCGAGGCAGAACCACGGGCCGGACGGCAGCGGGATCGTCGGGCCCCACCAGGCGTCGTCCATCAGGTCGGTGGCCGCGCCGATCGCGACACCGGCCTCGATGCCGGCGCCGGTGTTGCTGGGCGCCGCGGTGCTCCAGTCGGCGTCGGTGGGGGCGGGCAGGTACTTCTCGCGCAGCGCCTCGCTCTTCTCGAATCCGCCGGACCCGAGGATGACGCCGCGGCGGGCGCGGATCACGACCTCGGCGCCGTCGCGCTCAGCTCGTACGCCGACCACCCGGCCGCCCTCGATGATGAGTCCGGTCAGCGGGGTCTCGTAGTGCACCGGCACGCCGGCATCCATCAGCGCCTTGCGCAGGCTGATCGTGAGCGCGTTGCCCATGGCGTACATCCGGCGGCCGCGGAGCGAGCTCACCATGCGCATGAACATCACGCGCATCATCGTCAGCGGGCCGCGCAGAGTGCGGAGGCCGAGGCTGATCTTGCGGAAGTCGGCCTGGGTGACGATCAGGTTGGCCGGCGCCTTGGCGTACGGCGGGTGCAGTCGGTCGAGCTCGGCGCCGAGGATCCGGCCGTCCATCGGGATGGGCTCGACGCTGCGTCCGCGCGGCCGACCACCGGGCTGCTCGGGCAGGTAGTCGGAGTACTCGGGGACCCACGTGAAGCGCACCGGCGTCTTGTCGAGGAGGAAGTCCATGACCTCGGGCCCGCGATCGAGGAAGGTGTCGCGGCGCTCCTCGGGGACCACGTCACCGACGATGGCCTCGAGGTAGCGCCGGGACTGCTCGGCGTCATCCGGATCGACCTGACCGGCGGCGCGAAGTGCACTGTTGCCGGGGATCCACACGCCGCCTCCGGAGCGGGCCGTCGACCCGCCGAAGTAGGCGCTCTTCTCGATCAGGACGGTCTCCAGGCCATGCTCCGCAGCGGCGAGAGCGGCCGTCATTCCGGCGCCACCGGCACCCACGACGACGACGTCACACGTCTCTTCCATCGGACCTCCGGTTGGGGCTGACTACCGCAAAACTGTAACAGGTTCTAGTATGACGTGGTGCCCTCCATCAAGGCTGATCCTGCCGCCATAGCCGCAGCCACCGCGCGTCTTTCGCAGGCCCTGGAGACGCGAGTGCCGTGCGCGGCGGTGCGCGACCTGATCGGGACCGACGACCTCCCAGCGGCGTACGCCGTGCAGCAGGGCCTGGTGCAGAAGCGGTTGGCGGCAGGCGTGACCGTCGTGGGTCGCAAGATCGGCGCCACCTCCGAGGCGGTGCAGAAGCAGCTCGGCGTGGACCAGCCCGACTTCGGCTATCTGCTCAGCGACATGGATGTCAGCCACGGCACCGACGGCACCCCGATCTCGATGCGCACCCTCCTGCAGCCTCGGGTGGAGGCGGAGGTCGCCTTCCGTCTGGCCCGTGACATCGACGTGCCCGAGGAACAGATCACGATCGACCTGGTCCGTGAGGCCGTCGACGTGGCGCTGCCCGCGCTGGAGATCGTCGACTCGCGCATCGATGGCTGGGACATCGAGTTCACCGACACCGTCGCCGACAATGCGTCGAGCGGCCTCTATGTCATCGGCGACGCGGGGCTCCCGCTGACGCGAGATCGAGCCGCGCGACGTCGTGATGAGCCTGACCATCAACGGCGAGGAGCGCTCGGCCGGCACCGGTGCCGCCTGCCTGGGCGACCCGCTGGAGGCACTGCGGTGGCTCGCCGTGCAGGCCGCGCGCTTCGGTGATCCGCTGCGCGCGGGACACCTGATCCTGTCCGGGGCCCTGGGCCCCTTCGTGCCGTTCGCCGCGGGTGACCGCGTGACGGCTTCCATCAGCGGGTTCACGCCCCTGACCGTCTCCTTCGAGGAGTAAGCAGATGAGCAAGAAAGTCACCGCGGCGATCGTCGGACCCGGCAACATCGGCACCGACCTGCTCTACAAGCTGCTGCGCAGCGATCTGATCGAGCCACGCTGGATGATCGGCGTCGATCCGGCTTCCGAGGGCCTGAAGCTCGCCCGCGATCGCGGTGTCGAGGCGTCGCACGAGGGGGTCGACTGGCTGCTCAAGCAGGACGAGCTGCCCGAGCTGATCTTCGAGGCCACCTCGGCGTACGTCCACCGCGAGTACGCGCCCCGCTACGCCGAGGCCGGCATCCGGGCGATCGACCTGACCCCAGCCGCGGTCGGACCCGCGGTGATCCCGCCGGTCAACGGCGAGGAACACCTCACCGCCGACAACGTCAACATGATCACCTGCGGCGGGCAGGCCACGATCCCGATGGTCTACGCGGTCTCGCGCGTGACCCCCGTGCCGTACGCCGAGATCGTCGCGTCGGTCTCCAGCGCCTCCGCCGGACCCGGCACCCGCGCCAACATCGACGAGTTCACCCGCACGACGAGTGCCGGCGTCGAGACGATCGGCGGCGCCGAGCGCGGCAAGGCGATCATCATCCTCAACCCCGCCGAGCCGCCGATGATCATGCGCGACACGATCTTCTGCGGCGTCAGCGCCGACGCTGATCGGGACGCGATCTCCGAGTCCGTCGTACGCATGGCGCAACAGGTGCAGGAGTACGTGCCCGGCTATCGCCTGCTCCAGGACCCGCAGTTCGACGACGCCACCGAAGCGACGATGGGCATGACCAAGGTCAGCATCTTCGTCGAGGTCGAAGGCGCCGGCGACTACCTGCCGCCGTATGCCGGAAACCTCGACATCATGACCGCCGCCGCCACGCAGGTCGGCGAATCGATCGCCAAGGAGATCCTCCGATGAGCACTGCTCCCGTATCCGGTGTCGACTCCTCCGTCGACGCCCTCGCCCGTACCTGGTCGCAGACCGACCCGGCGAGCGACCTCGACCTGCGCCTGACCGACACCTGCCTGCGCGACGGCTCGCACCACAAGCGGCACCAGTTCGTGCCGCAAGAGGTACGCGACATCGTCGGCGCACTCGACGCCGCCGGCATCCCGGTCATCGAGGTGACCCACGGCGACGGCCTGGGCGGATCGTCGTTCAACTACGGCTTCTCCAAGACGCCCGAGCAGGAGCTCATCAAGCTCGCTGCCGAGACGGCGAAGACGCGCCCGCATCGCGTTCCTGATGCTCCCCGGCGTCGGCACCAAGGACGACATCCGCGCCGCCCAGGACAACGGCGGGCAGATCTGCCGCATCGCCACGCACTGCACGGAGGCCGACACCTCGGGGCAGCACTTCGGCCTCGCCCGCGAGCTCGGGCTGGAGACCGTCGGCTTCCTGATGATGAGCCACACCCAGTCGCCCGAGACGCTCGCCAAGCAGGCTCGCATCATGGTCGACGCCGGCTGCCAGTGCGTGTACGTCGTCGACTCCGCCGGCGCGCTGGTCATGGAGGGCGTCGCCGATCGCGTGTCGGCCCTGGTCGCCGAGATCGGGCACGAGGCCACGATTGGCTTCCACGGTCACGAGAACCTCGGCCTCGGTGTCGCCAACACTGTCATCGCCGCTCGTGCCGGTGCGACCCAGATCGACGGGTCGGTGCGTCGCTTTGGTGCCGGCGCCGGCAACACCCCCCTCGAGGCGTTCATCGGTGTCGCCGACAAGCTCGGCTGGAAGACCGGTGTCGACTTCCTGCAGATCGTCGATGCCGCCGAGGATGTCGTACGCCCGGCGATGCCGGAGGAGTGCACGCTCAACCGGATGACGCTGATGATGGGCTACGCCGGCGTCTACTCCTCGTTCCTCAAGCACGCCGGCAACGCCGCCGAGCGCTACGACGTCTCGGGCGCGAAGATCCTGCTCGAGGCGGGCCGCCGCAAGCTGATCGGCGGCCAGGAGGACCAGCTCATCGACATCGCCCTGATGCTGAAGGCAAAGAACGACGCCAACAGCTAGAGGTGGCCACGCGGTGCGGACTCGTTGGCGAGGCCGTGGAGCTCGACCAGGGCCCGGTCAAGCACGGCTGCGCTGCCCAGGCTGGTCAGCTCGGAACGGAGTCGCACCAGGGTGTCTTCGTCGACGATCTCGGTGACCTGGGTCCACGCTCGGCCGCTGTGGCGAGCAATTTTCGGACCAACTGCTGCGGCTCCCGGCGTCGAGTCGGCAGAAATGAGTAGGAGGGCTGCGAGCTCGGTTCGCCCGACCCCGGCGAGAAGTTCGGCAGCGTTCCGAGCAGTCGTCCAGAGCTGGGTGGCCTGGTCGGTACGCCGCCAGAACTCGATCAGATAGGCGAACCCATCGGCGGCACCAGCGACGTCGCCGGTACGGGCACGCGCTGTCGCCAGCGACACTCGGGCGACGCCCTCGACGAAGTTGCAGCCGACACTGCCCGCGACCGCGATCGCGTCCAGGTAGTGCGCGACTGACTCAGCTGGTTCGGAGTTGGCGAGGAGCTCGCCCTCGACGTACGCGACGAACGCGTGCTGTGAGCCGCACGTCGCGATGGCCATGGACCGGTCGAGTAGTTGCCGTGCGGTGGGCACGTGGCCGCCGTACAACGCTGCGAGTGCCGCTGACCCGATGTGGGCACTCGGGTCGATCGTGCCCTCGCTCGCACGCAGCCAGTGCTGGCGCGCCGTGACGAAGTCCGCGCGGAAATGTGCCACTACCCCCAACACACTCCAGGCTCTGCCAGCCGCATCTGGATCCGCCTGGGCGATGGCGATTGCCTCGTGGGCCAAGCGCTCGGCCTGATCGAAATCGCCGACCAGCCTTCTCGCCTCTGCGGCCGCAGCGAGGATCGCGGGACGCCGCGGATGCCTGTTCAATGAAGGGTCTGCCGCAAGCTCGTCTGCCCACGACCAGATCTCGCGCAGGTTGCGCCACGTGACGACGCGGTTGACCGCCAGGGTGACCGTCACTCGTGCATCGACGTCCCCGAGGTCACGCGCGGACCGGAGGTTGGCCAGCTCGTCGCGCAGCCGCCGGTCGGCCATGGCCTCGTCCGGCCCGAGCATCGCGCCGTGAATTTCCTCAGCGACAACCACACAACGTTCGACAAATCGCGTGTGCACAAGCTCGGCCTCGCCGAGGAGCTCGATCTCATCGAGAAGAAAGGCGCGAACCGTGAACAACAGCCGATAGCGACCGGTCGACGGGTCCGCCACGAGTAGCGAGGCATCGACGAGCTGGTGGAGCAGATTCAGGGGCTCGCCGGACGCTGTCATGGCTTCGACGGTGGCCAGGTCCACACCGCCCGCGAATGGTGCGATCGCGCGGAGCAGCAGCTGTTCGTCCAGCGCCAGCAACTCATACGACGACCGGATGGTGGCTCGAAGCGTCTGTTGCCGGTGGGCTTCGGGGCCCTCTCGACCGGTGGACAGATCGAGTGCGCGATCGAGCCGCTCGCGAATGGCGCGCAGCGATGCGACACCCACCTGTCGCGCCGCAAGCTCGATGCCCAACGGCAGACCGTCGAGCCGGCGCAGCACTTCGACCAGGTCTCCTGCCTGGTCCGCTGGCACCTCGTATCCCGGGGTGCGCCGACGCGCGTGCTCGACGAACGCTCGTACGCCGGCGGACCGGCGAAGCGCGTCCAGGTCGGACAGATCACGAGGGACCGGCAACGGTTGCAGTCGTACGACGTACTCGCCTGAGACCTGGAGCGTCACCCGGGACGTGGAGAGAATCTGGACGCCAGGCGCGGCTCTCCGCACCGCGATCATGAGGTCACGGCAGGCTGCCGCGACATGCTCGCAGTTGTCGAGGACCAGCAGCAGCTCGCGGTCTTTGAGCGCTGTGGCGATGTCGTTGGGGCCGATCTCGCCGGTGGTGCGCAATCCGAGCGTCGAGGCGACCGCTTGGCAGACTCGTTCGGAGCGGTCGACCACGGAGAACGGGACAACCACGGCTTCGACCGCATCGGCAGCGATGTCGAGGGCAAGCCTGGTCTTGCCGACACCGCCGGGACCGGTGAGCGTCACGACGGCGTGTGAACCGAGCAGGCGAATCAGCTCCTCGCGGTCGTGCTGGCGGCCGATCATCGGGCCATCTGGTCGCGCAACGCGCGGTCGGGTTGATGTGGTCAGGCCGGCCGCCACCTGATGCTCCAGCTCGGCCAGTGCCGGGGTCGGGTCGAGCCCGGTCTCTTCGACGAGCCGACTCCGGAACGCCCGCGCGCAGGCCAGGGCGTCTGCGGACCGACCGTCCGTCGCGAGCGCCCGGATGTGCAGCACAGCGGTTCGCTCCCTGTACGGCGACTCGGCCGCAGCGGAGGCAGCCTCGACGGCCACCCGCTCGCCGCGTTCAAGTCGCGCCTCGAGCGCATCGTCGACAAGCTGAAGTCGCAGCTCGTCGAGACCAACCGATTCTGTCTCGAGCTCTGGCACGGAGATGAACTCCGCGAGAGCGGGACCACGCCACAGCTCGAGGGCAGCCTGCGGATCGGTGGCTGCGAGCCGGCGTACGGCATCGAGGTCGAGCTCATACGGTTCCAGTCGCAGTCGGTAGCCGCCGTCCTGTTTCTCCAACCGGTCGGACAGCGGCTTGAGCTGGCCGCGTAGCCGCGAGATGTGGTTGTACAACGCCTGCGCGGCGTTGTCGGGTGGATCATCCGGCCAAAGCGAGTCGACGAGCCGTGCGGTGGTCAGTCCACGTTCACCCGCCAAAGCGAGCAATGCCAACAGTGCGCGGCGTCTGAACCCCGGAACGTCGACCACCTGGTTGTCCAGGCGGAGCGCGAGCGGACCGAGCACGTTGACGGTCAGCGCGAGCTCGCTCCGGTTCACCATCACACTGTGCCCGAGTGCGGACCCGTCGTCACCCGCTTCGGGGAACTGCGAACGCCTCGCAAGAAACCCACGTGCGGAACCGTTCGATCCCGACCGCCTCGACCAACGCGCCGGTCTGCGATTCCTGCAACAACAGCGCTTCGACCTTGCGGTCAAGTGTGGCGCCGGTGAGCTCGAACAGCAGGGCAAGCTCGTCGTCGGCGCAAACGCGCGGCCGGCCAAGCTCGAATACGCCGAACTCCTCGTCCAGGCCCTGGTCCATCACCTTGTGGCGCTTCACGGGGTGCAGGAGCAGTGCGTCGTAGCCCTCCAGGGCGCTGTCGGTCCACGCGCTCACCGTCTGGTGGTCGGGGTGGCCGGTGAACCCATCGGGTCCGAAGGTGAGCACGGTGTCCGGCTTCACCTCATCGATGAGCGACCTGATCCGCGAGACGGCCTCGACTGCGTCGACATCCGCGCAACCACCGTCGGGATAGTCAAACCAATAGTGCTCGCTCACGCCGAGCACCTCGAGTGCGTCCTCGAGCTCCACGGTCCGAGTGTGGCCGTCCCCGCCGGCCTCGCCGCGAGTCGCGGTGATGCAGGCCACGCGGTGGCCCGCATCCGTGAGGAGTGCCGACACCCCGCCAGCCAAGTAGGTCTCGTCGTCGGGGTGTGCCCAGATCATGAGCACAGTGCCAAGTTGATCCATGTCTTCATAGTGCTGCCCGGACCTGTCATACGTCTGTCACGCCCGTGACAGTGCGGTGCCAGACGGTCCCTTCACCGTTGGATTTGAAGGCGCCGATCGCGGTGCCACGATGAAGGGAACACAGCATGACTGCGCACATTGACGCACCAGCCCTGGACTTCGGCCGTCTCGAGGAGTTCGCCGGCAAGGTCGGAGCTGACCAGGCCGCGGCTTACAACGCCATTTTGGTCTACCTCGGAGACCGTCTCGGTCTCTGGCGGGCCATGGCTGATCTCGGCACGACCAGTGTCGGGGATCTCGCCGAACGGTCCGGTGTCACGCCCCGGTACGTCCAGGAATGGCTCTCGGCCCAGGCGGCCAACGGCTACGTCGCGTACGACGGAGCCGGGGATTCGTTCACCCTGTCGGTCGAAGCGGCCGCCGTACTCGCCGAAGAGGAGAGCCCGGCGGCGATGATGCCCGGCTTCGAGCTCATCGCTTCGGTATGGGCGGCAGCCGACCGACTCGCCAACGTCTACATGACCGGCGAGGGCATGGCGTGGCACGAACACGACCCGCGGCTGTTCAGTGCGGTCGCCCGCTTCTACGGCACCGCGTACCGCAACTCCCTGCTCACCGAGTGGCTGCCCGCGGTGGACGGCCTGCTCGAACGTCTCACGACCGGAATTCGCGTTCTCGACGTCGGATGTGGGCTGGGCGTGCCGACGATCATGTTGGCCGAGGCATTCCCCAACTCGACCTTCGTCGGCACCGACTACCACGAGGAGTCGATCCGACTTGCCCGCGCGGCAGCCGAGGAGGCAGGTGTCAGCGAGCGCGTCTACTTCGAGGCCTCAGACGCGACGTCGTATGACGGCACGTACGACTTGGTGCTGTTCTTCGACGCCGTGCACGACTTCGGCGATCCGGTGGGCGCCCTTGCCCACGCCCGTCAGGCGCTGGCCTCCGGGGGCGTAGTCGTCGCGGTCGAGCCGTTCGCCGAGGACACCCTCGAGGCGAATCTCGCCAATCCGATGGCCGCGGTCTTCTACGTCGGCAGCTCGGCACTGTGCGTCCCGCACAGCATGTCCGAAGGTGGTGCTGCCCTGGGCGCGCAGGCCGGCCCGGCCCGCCTCACCGGCGCGTTCCGGGACGCCGGATTCGCGTCCGCCGAGGTCGCGGTCGCCACGGCGACCAACCTCGTGATCGAGGCGCGATCGTGACGGTTCTGAGCCGCACGGCGCACCGCTTCGTCGCACGCGGGGCCCGCACCAGTTCGTGGACTCCGCTGGCCTCGGCGGCCGCCACTCGGGATATGTCTCCCGAGTCGGCGGCCGCGCTCGCCGAGCGGCACGCTGCAGAGGCTGCGAGGCAGTCTCTGCTTGGCTCCACGGATGTGGCGGCACGCGACTTTCCACGGAACTACGTGAGATAGCCCAGGCACCTCGACCGGATGGGCTGGGGCGCCGATGGACTTGTTGGTAGGCGACCTGCGGTGATCAGCTCGGGCAGGGTCAGTACTGCACCGACTCGACCTCTTCGAAGATCTCGACGCGGGGTGCGCCCACGACTCCGGCTTCACCCATGGCCTGCCTGAGCTCGGGGCTGTCACGGAACTGCTGGGCGGCCTCCGCCGTGTCGAAACCCGCAACGACGGTGATGTTGTTCTCGTTCTCGATGTTGCGGTTGACGCGGTGGAACCTGGCGCCGTTGGCGGGAGGGAAGGTGTCGAAGACGGTCTTCCAGGTCTCGTAGTCCTGGACGTCGTGGTTTACGGCCATCACATACATGATGGTTCTCCTTCGGGTGCGGATGTGATTCGTGCGTCATGCCAGACCCCGAGGTCGTGTGTGAATTCAGCCAGCCCTCGTCATTCCTGACGATAGAGTCCGCGTCCGGTCCTGGCTATGGTCCGCCGGACCCGGCCTCATCGACATCGCACTGCAGGTGAGGCCAAAAGCCGACGCGAGCACGTAGCCGTGCCCTAGGGTGCGGGCATGAATGCTGGTCTGCTTGCGGTCATCGTCGTCGTCATCGGCGTAGCCCTGATCGTCTGGTGGCTGCTCGTGCTGATCGAGGCGCTGCGCACGCCGTCGTCGCAATGGGCGGCCGCGGGCCAGAACCAACTCGTCTACATCGTCCTCATGGTGTTGCTCGGCGTCATCGGCACGATCGTCTACATCGCCGTGGCCCGTCCGCAGCTGCGTACGGCCGGCTCCTCGACGTCCATTTGAGGATCGCTCCATGAGGGTCTTGGTTCCGCTGCCGGACGTTGACTTCGACACCACCGAGGTCGCCGTGCCTTGGCGTCTTCTTTCGGAGGCGGGCCACGAGGTGGTCTTCGCGACCGAGCGCGGTGGTTCGGCACCGAGCTGCGACCACAGGCTTCTCGAGGGGGTCCTGTTCGGGAAGCTGGGTGCCGAGCCGGAGCCGATCGCGTTCTACAACGAGATGATCCAGACGCCGTCGTTCCGGTCGCCCCTTTCGTGGCTCGACCTCGACATCACGGTGTGCGACGGTCTGCTGCTCGCCGGTGGTCACGCCCCGGGAATGCGGCAGTACCTCGGATCAGCGGAGCTGCAGGCATCCATCGCGCAGTTCTGGGGCACAGGGAAGCCGGTCGGGGCGATATGCCACGGCGTGCTCGCCCTGGCCCGGAGCAGGGATCCCGAAGGGGTCAGCGTCCTGGCGGGCCGGCGTACGACGTGCCTGCCCAAGTACATGGAACGCGGCGGCTATCTCCTGACCGCGTGGAAGCTCGGCCGCTACTACCGGACGTATCCGCTGTACGTCGAGGACGAGGTGGTGGCGAACCTGGGCAACAAGAGCCAGTTCGAACGCGGACCCCGGGAGACCAAGCGTGGGACCCGTACCGACCACAGTCACGCCTTCGTCGTCGAGGACCGCAACTACGTGTCGGCTCGATGGCCGGGTGACTCCTACCTCTTCGCGGAGCGCTTCATCGAGAAGCTTGAGGCAGGGCAGATCTATAGGCGATCGGGGTCGGTGGGGACTTAGCTGCGCTCGGAATGCCCGCAACGGCAGAACCGTTGACGGTCTGCGACATTAGGAACACACTGATGCGGAAGAGGGAGGCCCTTCTGGCAGGAGCCTCGAACATGGCCGCATACGACACGCAGGACGCCGTCAACCTCGAGACCGTGGATGCCGATGCTGCACCGCTGGATGCAGCGACCGGCCTCGTGCCAACCACGTCGAGTGTGCCGACGACACCGCTCGGATTCGGGAAGCCATTGAGCATCCGGATCCTGAGCGCGTACGCCGGTGACAAGGAGCACGACAGTCTCCTGCTCAGCTCGGCGGTCAAGAGCCGTGCGATCTACGACGCCGCCCCACGCGCGATGCACTATGTGTTCGACAGCGTTCCCACGGATAGAGCCCTGTATCCGACACCGACCCAGCCCGGTTCGCGGATCATCTACTACTCACCAGCTGTCCTCGACACCGCACTCGACCTCGAGGTTCGGTTCGCCTACGACGACTTCGACCTCGACCAAGCCACAAAGTGGCTCAAGGCTGCGTCCACGGTGGCCGAGCTTCCTGTGTTCGCTGTCAGTGCGTCGCTGGGTGGACCGGGCGGCGCGGCTGCCGGGAAGTCAGCAATGTACTTCGCAGAGCAGGCTGTGCAGTTCTTCTTGAACGCACTCGATGGATGGGTCGACGATGAGAACGACTTCGTGGCGTCGTGGACCCTCAGCCTCAGTTGGGAGCACAGTGGGCTGAAGCCGGCCGAGCCGGGCTACGTGTTGCTATATGGCGACGGTTCAGAGGCGCAAGTGCTCGAACCGGTCAACGGAGACCTGAACAATCAGCAGTGGCTCCCGAAGAGCAAGGCATACAAGGTCGACCCGACCAATGGAACGGTCGTCTACGCCGACCGTCCCAACGATGTCGTCCTCGACGAGCCCTATGTATTGGCGTACGTCAACGGTGCCGAGGAGCCCGACCTGATCGGCTGGAAGGCCGCCGCGGTCAGCGCCGCACTGACCGAGAAGTACCTCAACCGAAGCGCACCCGGGGCGGCTGATCTGAGCGAGCTCCTGACCGGGTTCAACGACATGTATATGGCCCGGAAGTACTCCGAAACCTCAGAGAAGCTGAAGAGTCAGAGGATCAGCCCCGAGGAGCGCAAGGAGCTCGAGGCCAAGCGCGACGCCTACCTCAAGAACATTCAAGAAGACGACGTCAAGGACATTGTCGACCCGCCCAAGGACTAGGCGACCGCCGACAGCGAGGCGCTATATCCTCTTGCGCGGTCGTCGTGAGCCCTGGGCCCGCGAGCCGCTCCACCGCTTGGCGATCAGCTGCCGCGTCGCGCAGGCCGGAATGCCGTTGCGATCGAGCCCAAGTATGGGTCGTGCGCTTTGGAGTCGCCTCGCGGACGTCTCAATGGACGAACTACTAGAACGTGTTCTAGTATTGGTCATCGGATCTTCAAGGAGCTGTGATGACTCAAGCTGTGCTGGATGGCGTTCGGGACCTCCTGCCCTCGCTTCGCGAGCGTGCGGACGAGACTGAGCGACTGCGTCAGGTTCCCGATGCGTCGGTCAAGGAGCTGGAGGAGACCGGCTTCTTCCGTCTGCTGCAGCCCCAGCGCTTCGACGGCCTCGAGGCGGACCCGATCGACTTCTACACCGCCGTCAGCCTCATCGCGTCCGCCTGCGGCTCGACCGGCTGGATCTCGTCGGTCCTCGGCGTCCACCCGTGGCAGGTCGCGCTGTTCCACGACACCGCGCAGCAGGCCGTGTGGGGCGATGACACCTCCACCCGTCTGAGCTCGTCGTACGCCCCCACCGGCAAGGCGGTCGTCGCCGACGGTGGCTACATGCTGGAGGGCCGCTGGAGCTTCTCGTCCGGCTCGGCGCACGCGACGTGGGTGCTGCTCGGTGGCCTGGTGTCCAACGCCGAAGGCCAGATCGTCGACTTCAAGACCTTCATGGTGCCGCGCGAGAAGTACGAGGTCGTCGACGTCTGGAACGTTGTCGGCCTGTCCGGCACGGGCTCCAACGACATCGTGGTCGAGGAGACGTTCATCCCCGAGGAGTTCACCCTCTCGATGGGCGACACCGGCCGCTGCTTCGGCCCGGGCCAGGAGCAGAACCCCGGCGAGCTCTACAAGCTGCCGTTCCACTCCCTGTTCACCACGACCATCAGCACGCCGATCATCGGCATGGCTCGCGGCGCGTACGCCGAGCACGTCGAGATGCAGCAGAAGCGCGTACGCGCGGCATATCTCGGCGAGAAGGCGTCGTCCGATCCCTTCGCCGCCGTACGCATCGCGCGTGCCGGCAGCGAGATCGACGCGGCCTGGGCCCTGACGCATGGCCAACATCCGCGAGGAGCAGGCGCTGGTCGCCAAGGGCGAGAAGATCCCGATCCCGCTGCGTCTCAAGGTCCGCCGCGACCAGGTGCTCGGCACCCAGCGCGCGATCGATGCGATCGACGAGCTGTTCGAGGCCTCGGGTGGCCGGGCGCTGGCACAGGGTACGTACCTCCAGCGCGCCTGGCGCGACGCGCACGCCGGGCGGGTCCACGCGGCCAACGATCCCGAGCGCGCGCTGCAGATGTTCGGCATGGCGGAGTTCGGGCACAAGGTCGATCCAGGGATGTACTGATGGCCAGCCTTGATCGCGAGTCGACTCGGCGCTCCGCCAAGGCTGGCGACCTGACGCTCAACTACTACGAGGCCGGCGAGCCGACCTCCGTCGGTGGCGGGCTGCCGCTGGTCATGCTGCACGGCGGCGGACCGGGCGCCTCGGCGTGGTCCAACTTCGGCCCCGCGCTGCCGGGCTTCGCCGAGAACTTCCGCACCCTGCTCATCGACCAGCCCGGATTCGGGCAGAGCGACAAGCCCGAGGTCGTCGGCAACTACTTCCGGTTCGCGGCCGAGGCGGTCAAGCTCCTGCTCGACGAGCTGGGCATCGACCGCATCCACCTGCTCGGCAACAGCCTGGGCGGCGGCACGGCGATGCGGTTCGCGCTGCTCTATCCCGAGCGGGTCGGCCGGCTCGTGCTGATGGGTCCGGGCGGGCTGAGCCTCAACCTGTTCCACGCGGATCCGACCGAGGGCGTCAAGCGCCTCATGGACTTCTCCGCCGCGCCGTCCAAGGAGGCGCTGCGCGCGTTCATCTCCAGCATGGTCGTCAACCAGGACCTCGTCACCGACGAGCTGGTCGAGGAGCGGTATGCCGACGCGACGGCGCCCGGAGCGATGGAGGCCATGCGCTCGATGGGCATGTCGTTCTGGAACCCCGACAGCTATGAGGACGGCCTGGTGTGGCGCGACGCCCACCTGCTGCGCCGGCCGACCCTGCTCACCTGGGGTCGCGAGGACCGGGTCAACCCGCTCGACGGCGCGTTCGTCGGGCTCAAGATGATCCCCAAGGCATCGCTGCATGTGTTCCCCAACTGTGGGCACTGGGCACAGATAGAGGCAGCCGAGGAGTTCCGCGAGATCTGCACGGCGTACCTCGCCCGTCACGTCGAAAGGAAGCGCTCATGAGCGAGCGCCAGCGAGCGAACAATCAGCACACGATGGCGGCTTCTGCCTATCGTGGGTTTCCTTGGCAGGAGGCGCCATGATCGACATACGCTCGATGGGCTATGCACGGGTGGCTTCGACGGACCTGGAGGCGTGGCGGCACTTCGGCTCCAAGGTGCTCGGCCTCGCCGAGGGTCGCGGTCCGACCGAGGAGAACCTCTACTTCCGCATCGACGAGGTCTCGTCGCGGTCTGGTGATCTTCCCGTCCGACAAGGACCGGCTCGACTGCGTCGGCTGGGAGCTCGCCGACCACGACGCGCTCCAGGCCGCCCGCGAGCACCTCACCAAGGCCGGCGTCGACTTCGTCGAGGGGACCCCCGAGGAGCTGGCCGAGCGCCGGGTCCAGGAGCTGATCCGGTTCACCGACCCGTTCGACAACGTCTTCGAGCTGTTCCACGGCATCACCTACGAGTCGCGGCCGGTCGTCACGCCGTACGCGGCGAAGTTCGTGACCGGCGACCAGGGCATGGGCCACGTCGTGATTCCCGTGGACGACGACGTCGAGGCGTTGCGCTTCTATCGCGACGTGCTGGGCTTCCGGCTGCGCGACTCGATGTCGATGCCCGGCGAGTTCGTCGGCAAGGAGCCGGGCTCCAAGGTCTGGCTGCGGTTCCTCGGCGTCAACCCGCGGCACCACTCGCTGGCGTTCCTGCCGATGCCCAACCCCAGCCGTTGCGTGCACATCATGTTCGAGGTCGAGAAGCTCGACGACGTCGGCCGCGCCCTCGAGCGGGTGCGCAAGCACAAGGCCCCGCTGTCGGCGACCCTCGGCCGGCACATGAACGACGAGATGGTGTCGTTCTACGTACGTTCGCCCGGTGGCTTCGACATCGAGTTCGGATGCGAGGGATTGACCGTCAACGACAAGCGTTGGGTGGCACGAGAGTCGACCGCGGTGTCCTACTGGGGCCACGCGTTCGGTCAGTCGGGCTAGGTCGCAGTGGACGCCGTGACCAACGCAGATCTGCCAGAGGGGATGAGCCCGGACGCCGCGAAGTCCTGGCCCTCTCGTGAGCTGATCGAGTCCTACCTCGGCGGCACCCACGAGATGTTCGCCTGGCGTCCCGGTGAGATCGTCGAGATCGACGGCGAGGCCGCACAGGCCGCCGCCCGGGCATACCGGGACGTGCTGGGTCAGTACGCCAGCGGGGTCACGGTCGTCACGACACTCCAAGGCGGCGCTCCGGTCGGTATGACCTGCCAGTCGTTCACGAGCGTCTCGCTCGACCCGCCGCTCGTCGCGTTCCTGCCGATGAAGACCTCGCGGGCCTTCGCGGCGATCCGCAAGTCGCGCCGGTTCTGTGTGAACTTCCTCGCTGCCGAGCAGGCCGAGGTGTCCAACACGTTCGCGTCGCGGGCTGAGGACAAGTTCGCCGACGTCACGTGGGCAGCCGACGAGCAACGGGATGCCGTTGATCGACGGCATCGTCGGCTGGGTCGACTGCACGGTGCAAGACGTGCACGAGGCCGGCGACCACTACCTCGTGATCGGCCGGGTCGAGGACCTCGGTCAGGGTGATGCGGACAAGCCGCTGCTGTTCCACCGCGGGCGTTACCGCACAGCCGACTAGGAGTCTGCATGACCTTGGGCCGTACAGCCGTCGTTCTCGGCGGCAGCGTGGCAGGGCTGTCTGCCGCCGGGGCGGTCGCTCCGTACTTCGACAACGTGGTCGTGCTCGAGCGCGACGAGCTGCCACCGGATGCCCGGCACCGGCGCGGGGTGCCGCAGAGCAAGCACCCGCACTTCCTGCTCAACTCGGGGCGGCGTGCGGTCAACGACCTGTTCCCGGGCTTCGAGGAAGACCTGATCGCCGCCGGCGGCCTGCACCTCACGGCGTCGATGGACACCGCATACCTCGAAGGCCCCGGCTGGACGCCGCGCAAGCAGGGTGCGCTCGACATGGTCTACGGCTCACGCATCCTGATCGAGCGGGTCCTGCGCGACAAGGTGCGACAGCTGACCAACGTCACGATTCGCGAGGGCGCTTCGGTCAACGGGATCGACACCATCGGTGGCGGCACGCCGCAGGGCCGGGTCACCGGCGTGCGGTTCACGACCCCGGACGGCGACGAGCAGATCGCAGCCGACCTCGTGGTCGACGCGATGGGCCGGGGCTCATCGGTCGCCGACTGGCTCGTCGCGGCCGGTTGGCCCGAGACGCCGGTCAAGACTCTCGACGCCAAGGTGACGTACGTGTCCCGGTGGTACGACCTGCCGGCGCCCGAGGAGCGCTCACCGAGCTGGTGGTGGCAGCACATGGTGATCATGCCGACGCAGGACAAGGGTGAGCACCCGCCCGAGCACGAGTTCCTGGTCAACTTCTTCCCGATGGAGGGCAACCGCTCGATCGCGTGCATGGGCTCGTGGGGCATCGACATGCCGCGCACCGTCGAGGACTTCACCGCCTCGGCCGAGCGCCTGCGGACGCCGCAGTTCGCCGCCGCGATGGCGGCTTCCACCCCGACGTCAGAGGTGCATCTGACGCGCTCGACGGGCAACAAGTGGCGCCAGTACGACCGGTTGCCCGCCCCGCCGTTGGGCATCGCGTTCGTCGGCGACGCGATCTGCGGATTCAACCCGTTCTATGGCCAGGGCATGAGCGCCGCCGCGATGTCCGCGGTGCTCCTGAGGGATGCGCTGCGGTCGTCGACGGCGCTCGACCAGGCGTTCTCCAAGCGGATGCTGACCGCGCAGCGCAAGAACCTCAAGGTCGCCTGGGGCATGGCGATGGCCCGCGATCGGGGCTATGAGTGCGCCACCGGCACCGAGACCGTACCGGCGTGGCAGCGCCGGATCCTGGCGGCGATGACCTGGCCGATGTTCAACATCATCACCGGCGCCTCACGCGAATACCCCGTTGTCGACGAGCACTTCGCGCGCGTCTTCAACCTCGACGAGTCGATCGGCGCGATGATGCGCAACCCCCGCGTGCTCTGGGCGTTGCTGCGCTTCAAGGTCAGGGCGGTGACGGGCCGGCTCACGTTCCCGTTCGGCTTCGACTCGCAGCTCGAGCCGCCCGGCAAGGACTGGACCCCCGGTGCTCAACCCGCTGCAGAGCTCGAGGGCACACGATGAGCGCCACCTGCGACGAGGCCGCCGAGCAGCTCACCCGCCAGCTCGGCTTCGACTGCCATGACGTCAGTCCGGTCATCTCGGTGCACAACCCGTTCGACCTCGCCAGCTGGACGATGCCGGTCCTCGAGCTGCTGATCATCGCCGGAGCGGTGTTCGCGCTCGTGCACGCCATACGCCGATTCCGCGACGGTGACCCGATCAACCTCGCGCTGTGGTTCGCGCCGCTGGTCTACCTTTTCGTCACCGAGCCGCCGCTCTACTTCCCGGAGTGGTTCGGCCTCGACAAGCAGTTCGGCTTCATCTTCGCCCACAACATCTTCACCGTGCAGTTCATGTGGGACCGGCTGCCGCTCTACATCATCGCGATCTATCCGGCGCTGACCCAGCTGGCGTACGAGCTGGTGCGGGTGCTGGGTGTCTTCCGTCGCGGCGCTCTTGTGGGGTCGGTCGCCGTCGCGTTCGTGTGCCAGGTGTTCTACGAGATCTTCGACCAGCTCGGCCCGCAGCTGAAGTGGTGGGCGTGGAACGACGCCAACCAGGACGTCAACCATCCCGCGCTCGCGTCGGTGCCGATGAACAGCATGGTGCTGTTCGCCTCGGTCTCGTTCGGCGTGATGACGTGGCTGGTCGTACGCCTGACCGGTACGCCTGATGGTGGCCGAGCCGCATCGGGGCTGGTCGCTGACCTGGCGAATCCTGCTCGCCGGCGTGCTGGCTCCTCCCGCAATGAGCCTGTTCGGCATCCCGTCCAGCATCTTCGGTGGTGACACCCCCAACGTCACGGCTCAGGCGTGGGTCCTCGGGATCGAGCTCGGCCTGATCTGGCTCGCCGGCGCATGGATCCTCGTCACGCACCTGCGCCGCGACCATGAGCTCGAGCCCATGACGCCGTTCGCGCGGATCTACCCTGCGGCATACCTGGCGGTGATGGCGGTGCTCTGGCTCGCCGCCCTGCCGGCGTTCCTCGATGCCACGAACGGCGTCACGAGTGACGGCACCCCGATCGGCAGCGGCCTCTACACGATCGCGTGCTTCATCGGCGCGACCGCCGTACTCGCTGTGCTCTTCACCGGCCGTCGCCGCGCCAAGGTCCTGTCGCACTGAGCGCGAGCCCGCGCGACGGCCGAGCCCGCAGCGAAGTGGACTCGGTCGGGGCAGGCTAGAAGGTGCTCACACCATCTCGGGGACGTGCAGGTGCGCGTACGCGAGCTCGAACTCGTGCACGTCGAGGATCTCACCCCCTGAGTCGCTCGCGGCCCGGCTTCGCATCTCGTCGGCCGCCGAGCGGCTGGCTTCCATCGCGGCACGGGTCTCCCAAGCAGTGGTGGCGCAGCCCAGGCCCGTCGATCGGTTCATCAGCAGGCTGGCGCTGCAGAATCCAGCCGTCTGCTCGAGCTGGGGGAGGAGCGAGACCCGGAACGTCTCGGTCATGGCATCGAGGTCGCCCTGCAACCAGCTGACTCGGCAGCACTCGCCGTGATGGTTGCGGTGCATGACGGCGATCTCCCACTCGTCGACCTCCATGGTGCCGCCGAGGATGTCTCGCCCGCGCTGGCGGGCCTGGCGTAGCTGCCCGTCGCTGGCGCGCATGGCCTCCTCGCTCTCCCATGAGCTGGTGGCGATGCATTGCCCGGTCTCTCGGTCGACCAACATCGACAGGCCGCGACAGCCTTCGATCTGATCGAGCATTGGCCAGACCTCGTCCTTGACGAACGCGATGCCCGCGTCGATGTTGGCGGGCCTTCCTTTCAACGTCGTGGAGCGTGCGTACACGGCCCACTCCTCTCAGGATGGGGCAGTGCCCGGCCGGCACCGCCGGTTGATTCCGGCTTACTCCTCTCGCGGCAGAAACGCCAGACCTGCTGGACGGTCCGCCCCGAGTTGAGAAGATGAGACATGCCCTCACCTCTTGATGCCGTCGACTGGCCGGTGCGGACCGACAGGCTCGTCCTGCGCCGGCTCGCTGACGGTGACATGCCGGCGATCTTCGCCTACCGCTCGCAGCCTCAGGTCGCCGAATGGATCGGCGGCAAGGCCACTGACCTCGACAACCTCACGGAGCGATTCGGCGTCGGCGAGACCGCCGTGATCGTCGAGCACGACGGCCAGGTGATCGGCGACCTGATGGTCAAGGTCCAGGACGCGTACGCACAGCGCGAGGTGGCAGAGCGCGCCGCCGGGGCCGAGGCAGAGCTCGGCTGGACGATCGATCCCGCGCACCACGGCCGCGGCTTCGCGACGGAGGCGATGCATGCGCTGTTCGGGATCTGCTTCGACGGCCTCGGGCTCCACCGTGTCGTGGCCATCTGCTTCACCGCCAACGAGCCGTCGTGGCGCCTGATGGAACGGCTCGGCATGCGCCGCGAAGCCCACACCATCAAGGACTCGCTCCACCGCGACCACGGCTGGTTGGACGGCTACGTCTACGCGCTCCTCGCTGAAGAGTGGCGTGCTTGACCTGGCTTGAACGGGTGCGACCCCGCGGACCGCCACGATTGCGTGGGTCGTACGTGGCGTTGCTGAGATGCCCCACACCTGCAACTCTGAGACATGGACAGAGGGTTTGTCGTCCTCCCGGACCAGGGCCGTTTGCTGGACCTGGGGAACTTCCAAGCGGTCGTGCTCGCTGACGCGGATCAGACGGCGGGCGATCTGACCGTGTTGCAGACGCAGGGCGAGCCACCCGGTTTCGGCCCGCCACTACATCGTCATCGTGACGCGGCCGAAGCGTTCTTCGTCCTCGAAGGCGAGTACCAGATGTTCCTCGACGGCGAGCAGTATCTGTGTCCCCCCGGTTCCTTCGTGTACGTCCCCCGCGGCGTGCCGCACACGTTCAAGGTGTCCTCCGAAGTCCCTGGCCGGAAGCTCAATCTCTTCACACCGGCCGCGATGGTCGGGTTCTTCGAAGAGCTGGCGGCTGCCGAAGCGACGGGATCCGCCACACCTTCCGCTTTGGACGAGATCGCGAACCGACACCACATGGAAGTGCTCGGGCCGGTGCCCGAGAGCTATCTCTGAAGTCATGATCGCTCGAGTCGCTGTCTGGGAGCCGATGCCCGACGATGATCGGCAGTGGGTCATCGACGCGGCCAAGACCGTACCGGGCGTGCTGGACGCGTACCACGTCGTCGACCCCGCAACCGGGAATGGATTGTCGATCGCCTTCTTCGATGACGACGTGGACGTCGCCGAGGTGAAGGCCGCGATCGCGAAGAAGGCAGACGAGATCGGCTGGCACGACGCGCCTCGTCCGGCGCCGAAGTCCGAGACCATCTACCGAGTGGTGCGTCGGGGATAGAACGTGCCTTGAACCCGATGCTCCGGGGTCAGCTGGCGCCAGTGATCAGCGCGCCCGCGATGAGCACCGCTCCGGCACCGAATCCGGTCAGCAACACCACTCGCAGATCGTCACGACCCCGCCAGCCAGCCACCGCAAGCGCGACGGCGATCAGCAGGCCAGGCACGCTGAGCCCGTCGGCGCCCACCGCGTTGCTACCCCACGTCAGACCGACTGCGATCGCGAGCACGTGTGCGGCCGGGTGTGGCCGCGGCCGGCCGGCCATGGTCCGGGCCAGGGCGACTAGGACTATTGCGACGCCGGCGTACCAGAGGGCATGTCCGACCACCTCGTCCCACGCGTGCGCCGTTGGTGACTCAGCGGGAACGAGGCTGTTGGACACTGAGTTCGCCGCGAGATGAACACCGTGGCCGGAGGCGTAGGCCACAGCGCCCACCGCGACGACCGCCCAGGTCGAGGCCGGCGATCGCGCCGCGCGCACTGCCGCGGCGGCAGGCAGCAGCACCAGCCACGGGACGGCAAGGTCGAGCCAGTCGGTCACCCGGGTTCCTGAGGGGGCGCCTCCGAAACCCTCCGGGACCGATCCAAGGTGGTGCAGCAAGGAGTACGCGACCGCCGCAACCACCAGCCAGATGCCGTACGCCCTGTCGTCCTCCTGATGCAGCGCCGGTCTGACCACAACAGGCATCCTGCCATCGAGGCCCCGCCGCCCAGACCGATTCGCCATACGCGCCGAGATGACGCGCGTCCCGAGTTACTCGGCGGCGTCCTAGGCTGAGGGCATGTACTTCGAGAACGTCGTCTTCGACGCCACCGATCCGCATACCGCCGGCCAGGCCTGGGAGACCGAGCTCGGCACTGAGACGCTGACCGACGAGGAGGCCGGGTTCGAGACGCGCCTCTCGGTGCTCGGTGGACCCGAGCTCGACCTGTGCTTCCAGCGGGTGCCCGACGAGCCGACCGACCGACCGCGTCTCCACTTCGACATCCAGGGCGGGGAGCTGACGGCTCTACAGCTCGAGTCTTCCGACCCCGACCGGGACGTGGCCTTCTGGCAGTGGCTGACCAACTGGGAGCCGGTCGCGGACACGGAGGTGCCCGGTCTTCAGCACCCGTCCGGGCGCGGGCCGGTGCTCGAGCTGGTACCGGAGGAGGAGCCCAAGCCGGAGGCGAAGAACCGGACCCACCTCGACCTCCGGCTGGAGTCCGGCGACGATGCCGATGTGGTCGCGGCGGGGATAGCGGACCGGGGTGGGCGCGAGCTCCATTTTGGGTGGGGAGACCTGCCTTGGCGCCACTTTGCCGACCCGTCAGGCAACGAGTTCTGCGTACTGGCCGCGCGGAAGGGCTAATAGGTTGGGACCGTCGAGGTCAGCCCGGTGGCGTGCCGCGTGCTGCCGTCGGAAAGGGTCACGGTGTAGCTCCACGCGCCCATGACTTCAGGGTTCTTGCTGCTGGGTACGACCGACGGCCACCAAGCGGCAAACCGGCCGTTGTCGACCGAAGCCTCGACGTCGAAACCCAAGGGAGTGTGCACAGTGACGCGTCATGCACAACGTGGGCTCGATCCGCGTCCTCGAAAAGTGTGGGTTCCGGCGCGATCGCGGGGGAGAGGTGCCTGCGTCCGACGACGGCATCGAGGAGCTCATCTACGTGCTGAACGCGTAGGGTCAGCGCGAGCACCCCTGGATGGCTAGATGGAACGATCTCCGCATGCTGATCGAACGCGTGTCCGCAGTGAGGCAAGCTCGACCAGCTAGCTCTTGTCCCTCGTGAACTCGGCGGTCATGTACAGCGCGCGCTGGTAGACCTCGTCCGGGACGCCGTTGAATGGCGGCTGAGTCGTGCTGAGCCACTCGAGCGTCAAGCGGTCCCCGTCCACTGACCATCGATGCGTCGTCGAGCCGGTCCGATGGGTCACCTCGACGGTGTCACCGTCGATTCGATACTTGGCGTCGTAGTCGATCTTCTGACGAGGACCCCCTTCGGTCTCACCGTAAAGGTCCCAGTCGTCCTTCACCTCGAGGATCAGCACGGTGTCTCCCTCAAACGGCGGATCAGACTCGAGCTTCTCGATCCACTTTTCCAGGCCGTGCTTGCGCAGAGTAGCTTCGGCATCGCTCAACGAGATCGGTTCCGTCCGCCAGGTGCCCTCGAGTTCGGACGCGGTTGATGAGGACGATGGCTCGTCCGACGACGATTCCCCGTCCGAGCCACAACCGGTGAGAAGGACCGATGCCAGGGTGATGAGAACAATGCTCACGGTGCGGATCTTCATGGAGTCTCCTGACGCTGTCGTCCACGATCCGCTGTTACGACGGCAATTTCTAGTCCGGCGCGCGCTTCGCCCCGAAAGCGGAGCGGGACCCGTGCCTAGCTCTTGCCGAACCCGGCCTCGCGCGCCTTCACAATCGCCTCGGCGCGGCCGTTGGCATGCAGCTTGGCGTCGATCCCGCGGCCGGCGGGAGCCGAAGGCTGGTCCTCGGTGGTGAACACGTCGGAGCGAACCGGGTTGCTGGTAGCGACATGAGTGGACATTCTGCAATTCCTTTCTGATGGTCCGGGGCGGATGTTGCCACCGGCGTGATCAGAGATTGCAGGGCCCGTTGTCCCGCTGCACAGGGACAACAGGGCAAAGGTTTGTCCCGTGTGTTTCGAGCGCTGACCAGACATGTTCCAGGCCGTGCCGCGCAACGTCACCCACACGGTTTGACTCGGGTTGAGGTGAGGAGCCGTGGCCCACCGAGCCTCTATTCCACCACCGTGCACCTTGTGCCGCTGTAGATCGTGGGCATGCACTGGTTGCAGTGGATGCAGAGGCCGTGGGTGGTCTCGCCGGCCTGCATGCGGTTGACCAGGTCGGGCTCGCGGAGCAGGGCGCGGCCCATCGCGACGAACTCGAAGCCCTCGGCCATCGCGCGGTCCATCGTGGCCCGGTCGTTGATGCCGCCGAGCATGATCAGCGGCATCGACAGGGCGGCGCGGAAGGCGAGCGCCTTCTCGCGCAGGTAGGCCTCCTCGAACGGGTACGCCTTGAAGAACGCCTTCCCCACAGGCGTCCGGAGCCCGAGGCGTACGGGCAGCGGCATGTTGGCCGCGAACTGCTTGAGCGGGACGTCGCCGCGGAACAGGTACATCGGGTTGAGCAGCGAGCTGCCGGCGCTGAGCTCGAGCGCGTCGAGGTGGCCGTCGGCCTCCAGCATCTGCGCGAACTCCAGCGGTCTCGGGCATCGAGAAGCCCCGCGCGTGAGCCCTCCGTCATCCCGATCTTCGCGGTGACCGCGACCGCGTCGCCGACCTCCTCGCGTACGACCCGGGCGACGTCGCGGGCGAACTTCGCGCGGTTGTCGAGCGAGCCGCCCCAGCCGTCCTTGCGCCGGTTCTGCCCCGGCGCGAGGAACGAGCTGAGCAGGTAGCCGTGCGCCATGTGGATCTCGAGGACATCAAAACCAGCGTCGACCATGATCCGCGCCGTACGCACGTAGTCCTTCGTGATCCGGGCGATGTCGGCCGCGGTCGCCGAGCGGATCATCTGCATGCTCAGCGGCGACGGCATCCGCGACGCGGCGAGGGCGTGCACCCCGTTCGACCGGCCGTTGGCCACCGGTCCGGCGTGCCCGAGCTGGCCGGCCACCTTGGCCCCGGTCTCGTGGATCGCCTCGGTGAGCCGCGCCAGGCCGGGCGCCGACTCGCGGTTGACGACGATGACCTCCTTCTGCGTACGCCCCTCGGGAGCGACGGCCAGATAGGCGACCGTCGTCAGGCCGACACCGCCGCGGGCCGGCGCGAGGTGATAGTCGATGAGCTCGTCGGTGACCAGGCCGTGCGGCGTGCGGCCCTCGAACGTGGCCGCCTTGACCGTACGGTTGCGCAGCCGCACCGGCCCGAGGGTCGCCGGCTCGAAAACACTGGGAGGCATCAGCGCAGCCGAGTCCTCCGCATGAAGCGCATCGTCTTGAGCGCCGTCGCGACGTGCTTCTCGTAGGGCCCGTCGACAGGAGCGCCGAGCACCTGCTTCTTGAGCACGGCGACGTGCTGGACATCGGTGTACTTCAACAGCCCCGCATCTCCGTGACGCGCGCCGACGCCCGAGTTCTTGAACCCGCCCGACGGCGTCGCCTTGCTGGCATACGAGCAGGCCAGCGGGTCGTTGACGTTGATGTTGCCCGACTCGATGCGCCGGCCGATCCGCTCGGCCGCCTTGAGGTCGCCGCCCCAGATGCTCGCGTTGAGCCCGTAGTCGGTGTCGTTGGCCAGCGCGACCACCTCGTCGACGGTGTCGTACGCATGGATCGTCACGACCGGGCCGAACGTCTCCTCGCGGGCGTGCAGCATGTCCGGGGTGACGTCGGTGAGCACGGTCGGCTCGTAGAACGCCGGCCCGAGGTCGGGGCGAGCGCTTGCCCGCCGGTCAGCACCGTGGCGCCCTTGGCCCGCGCATCCTCCACGTGCGCCGACACCCGGTTCATCTGGTCGACCGACACGAGCGAGCCCATCGTGGGCTCGAAGTCGTACGAGGCGCCGACCTTGATCGCGGCCGCAGCCTCGACGAACCGGCGGGTGAACTCCGCCTCGAGCGCACGCGGCACGTAGATCCGCTCGATGTGCATGCAGGCCTGGCCGGCGTTGAGGAACGTGCCGAACGCGGCGCCGGCGATCGCGTCGTCGAGATTGGCGTCCTCGAGGACGATCAGCGGGTTCTTGCCACCGAGCTCCAGGGTGCAGTCGATGAGGTTCTCGCCCGCCTGCGCGCCGACGAACCGTCCGGTTGCCGTGCTGCCGGTGAACATCACGAAGTCGGCGCTATCGATCAGCGCGGGTCCGACGTCGGGGCCGTCGCCGCAGACGATCTGGAACAGGCCTTCGGGCAGGCCCGCTTCGTACAGGATCCGTACGCACTCGGCGACGCACAAGCGTGCTCTTGTTGTCCGGCTTGAGCACCACACCGTTGCCCGCGATCAGCGCCGGCATGGCATCCGAGAGACTCGTGGCGAGCGGGAAGTTCCACGGCGAGATGATGCCGACGACGCCCTTGGGCACCCGCACCTCCTTGGACGTCGACGCGATCGGCACGACCCCGCCGCGCTTCTTCTCGCCCAGCACCCGCTTGGCGACCTTGAGGTAGTGGCTGGTCGTCATCCAGACGTCGCAGACCTCCTCGAACGACATCCGCCGGGCCTTGCCGGTCTCGGCCTGCATCAGGTCGACGACGGTCTCGTAGTTCTCCAGCAGCAGCGCGTGGAAGCGCTTCATCACGTCGAGTCGCTTCGCCAGCGGCAAGCGCCGCCCACTCGCGCTGCGCCACGCGGGCCCGGTCGAACGCCTTGACCACATCGTCCGGCGACGACTGGGGGAGTGCCGTGATCACGTCGCCGGTGTAGACCTCGAGCAGGTCGTACGTCTTGCCGCCGGACGCGGCGATCAGCCCGGTCAGGGTGTGCAGGCGGTCCTTGGTGATGGATGCGGGCAGGGTCATTCGTGGAACTCCTTGTCGGCGGCCGGAGTGCTCCGGGCTGCGCGTTCTTCGTATGTCTTGCGGGCGGGGTCGTCGAGCGCATCGAGTGCGGCTCGTTCGCCGCCGAGCACCTTGTTGAGCCACTCGCCCGTACGCCGAGGGATCAACCCGCCGGTACGCACGGAGGTGCCGAGGCTCTTGGGCACGTACACGTTGGGGCGGGGCTTCTGCATCGCCGACAGGATCCCGTCGGCGACGGCTTCGGCGGTGACCGGCTTGGCCGGACCCTTGTTGGCCTTGAACCCCGCCGCGAGCTCGGTGTGCACCATCGCGGGATGGACGACGCTGATGTCGATCGGCGTGCGGTCCGCCTTGAACTCGATGTGCAGCGAGTTGGAGAACCCGCTGACGCCATGCTTGCTCGCGACGTACGTCGACGCGCCGGCGATCGGGATGCGGCCGGCGGCGCTGGAGACGTTGACGATCTGCCCGCCGGTGCCGCGCGCCTTCATGCGCGTGACCATCTCCTTGGTGGCATAGATGACCGCCATCAGGTTGAGCCCGATGATGTCGTGCGTGGCCCGGTCGGACTCGTCCTCGATGCGGCTGAGCGGCATGATCCCGGCGTTGTTGACCAGCACGTCGATCGGGCCGAGCTCTGCCTCGACCTCGTCGAGGAACCCCTTGAACGCAGCCCGGTCCGTCACGTCGACGACCCGGCCGAACACGCCGAGCGCGTCGCTCGTCTCCTTGACGGTGACCTCGTCCAGGTCGCAGATCGCCACGATCGCGCCGACGCTGGTGAGCAGCTTCGCCGACGCGGCGCCGATGCCACGCCCGCCGCCGGTGATGACGACGACCTTGCCGGTCAGGTCCCGCTTCACGGGGCCACCGCCATCCAGTCGGCGAACCCGGTCGGGTCGTGACGACCCAGACTGGCGTGCTCGAACAGCCCCCAGCCGACCTGCCCGTTGCAGGTCGCCCGCGCGGAGTGGTCGATGACGCCCCACGGGATGCGCCCGACGATGTCGGTGTCGGTCAGGTCGTACGTCGATGAGCTCATCCAGTCCTTGCCCTTCCAGACGCCATGGGTCCACTCGGGGTCGCCGCCATAGCCGCAGCCGACGTGCAGCGCGACGAACGACAGCGGCTCCACCTCGATCAGCAGCGACTCGCCCTGCGGGGTCGTCAGGTGGAGGCGGGCGCCGACGGGCATACGCGTGCCCGGCTCGTAGTCGATCTCGATGCGCGGCCAACCCAGCTGCTCGACCCGGCCGTCGGGGAAGACCCGCACGGCGTCGTTGAGCGTACGGAACCCGTCCGGCGACTCCTGGACGATGACGATCACCGCGAAGTCGTCGAAGCGCAGCGGGGCGTAGAGCCACCAGAACCCCTCGAGCGCCTGCTCGGCGGAACGGCCGGGTGTCTCCGGCTCGCCGACCGGGCGGATCCCCCAGGAGCGGTCGCGGGTGCCGGACCAGTCCTTCACGTTGTACGTGGTGCCGTCGGCCTGCAACGACCCGGTCCAGGTGCCGACCTGGGCGAAGCGCTGGGCGTCGAGCGTCGGGCGGTGGTTGGCGTCGAGCATCGTGTGGCGTTGCTCGAGCACCGCCGGGAACGATCCCGTCCAGGTCAGGTCGAAGCCGACCTGCTCGTGGTCGCAGGTCAGCCGCAACGACTCCAGCGGCTCGAGCACCTCGACGCGCATCGGCCCGACCTGTTGCTCGAGCGATCGCGCGTCCAGGGCGTCCGAGAGCCGCAGCGAGAACTGCTGGTCCTTCACGCGTACGGTCGCGAACGCATCGCGTACGCCGAGGTTGGGGTACTGCCGAGCCCGGCGATCAGGAACACCTCGCCGGCGTTGTCGTGGGCGTTGAGGTAGCAGCGGTCGTAGAAGTTCCGGTCGCTGCTGCGCCGCCCGAGCCATCGGCAGCGGCGCCTGGTGGATCGGGAACTCGTCGAGCTCGCTCGGGCTTCATTGCCATGTGTAGGTGCCGTCCAGGAGCTGCTTGAGCGCCGACGAGTGCATGACGTAGTCGTCGGGGTCGTCGGGTTGCTGCTCCTCGCCGAAGTGGATCATCCGGCGCTTGACCTGGCTCATCACGACGGCGTGGCGGAGCGCGGCATAGACGAGGTACCAGTCGAAGTCGCGGACGGTGTGCCCGGTGAGCGCCTCGTACGTCGCCACGACATCGTCGCGGCGGCAGAAGTCCGGGATGCCCGGCATCTCGAACACCGTCGCGATGTCCTGGAAGAAGCGGTGCAGGAACACCACCCACGCGAGGTCGACCTCGCGTGGCGCGATCGCGGCCATCTCCCAGTCGAGCACGGCGACCGGCGTGAACTGGTCGTAGATGATGTTGCCGGGCCGGGAGTCGCCCCAGCTGAGCACGCAGGGCTCGGTGTCGTCCGGCCAGTTGGCCTCGAGCCACTCAAAGGCCTGCTCGATGACCGGGATCCGCAGGCCGTCGGTGGAGCGGGTCCACTCGTAGTACGCGCGCTGGGCATCGACGTGGGCACGCAGCGAGTCGCCCTGCTTGGCCAGGGTCGCGAAGACCGCGGGTGCGTCCGCGATCCCGTGGATGCCGGCCAGCACCGCGACGGTCCCGTCCTGGAGCTCGCGGCGCTCCGCCGGGCGTCGCGTCGTACAGCCAGCCGCCGAAGACGTACGGCGGGTTGTCGGTCGGCGTACGCCCGGCGACCGCCTCCATGACGCCGAACGGCGCGCCGATCACGTCGCCGGTCGACTCGACTCCGGCGATGGGTGGCACCGGCACGGAGCTGTGCTCGGCGACGAGTGCCATCACCTCGAACTGCTGCACGATGTCGTACGACGGGAACACCGGGAACGACGTGTCATCCGGTGGCAGCCGCGCGACGAGGGGCTCGGAGTTCGCGTCGAACAGCAGCGTCACGCTCGACATCCCGGCGCCCTGCGGTGCATGGAGATCGGAGATCGTCACGGCGCCTTCGGCCGGCGTCACGGTCTCGAGCCAGCCGGCGATCGGGCCGGCCAGCGCGTCGATGTCGCGCTCGTGCACGGTCATCTTCGTCTCGGCGTGTACGTCGTGCTCAGCGTCGGGCATGCAAGCTCCTCGGGACTAGCGTCCTCACGATGGTAGAACACGTTCTACATTGGTGGTATGCGTAACGGAATCGTGCTGTTCACCTCTGACCGCGGCATCAAGCCGGCCGCCCTCGCCCAGGCTGCGGAGGAACGTGGCTTCGACACGATCTACGTGCCCGAGCACACCCACATCCCGGTGAGGCGCGACGCCCTGCACCCGACCGGCGGCGAGGAGCTGCCGGACGACCGCTACATGCGCACGCTCGACCCGTGGACCACGCTCGCCACCTGCGCTGCGGTGACCGAGCGGATCGGCCTCTCGACGGCGGTATGCCTGCCGGTCGAGTCCGACCCGATCACGCTGGCCAAGACCCTGGCGACCCTCGATCACCTGTCCGGTGGCCGGGTCACGATCGGCGCCGGGTTCGGCTGGAACACCGACGAGCTCACCGACCACCACGTACCGGCCAACAAGCGCCGCACGGTCCTCAAGGAGTACCTCGAGGCGATGCGCGCCTTGTGGACCGAGGACGAAGCGTCGTACGACGGCGAGTTCGTGTCGTTCGGTCCGAGCTGGGCCTATCCCAAACCGCCGCAAGGGCGGATCCCGGTGATCATCGGCGCCGGCGGCGGTCCCAAGACGATGAAGTGGATCGCCCAGAACGCCGAGGGGTGGATGACCACCCCGATCGAGACGGACACCGCCGCGAAGGCCGAGCTGCTCCGCAAGGAGTGGGCCGACGCCGGTCGCGAGGGCGCGCCGGACATACGGATCCTGGTGGCGAAGAAGCCGACCGAGGAGGACTTCGCCGACTGGGTGTCCGCGGGTGCCTCGGAGCTGATCTGGGGTGTGCCGGACTCCGATGAGGACAAGGTGCTCGGCTATCTGGACAAGCTGGCCGCACGCATGGGGCTCAGCGCATGACGCTGTCGTCGATGTCGTTCAACCCGTCCGACCTGTCCACCGCCGAGGTCGAGGCCTCGGAGCTGCTCTACGGCGGACTGGCGGGCGACATCCGGCTTCTCGTCGACGTCGCCATCCGCACGCAGGTGGATGCCGAGCGGATCGCAGCAGCTCGCGACCTCGTGCGCCAGGCGGAGCAGATCCTGGCCGAGGACGCTTCGCCCGAGCCTGCGGGCATCCACTTCAACACCGAGGGCAGGTCGTGGAACTGGGGCAACGCGGTCGTCGGCGTACGCAACGCCATCGCTCCGCCGGTGGTCCTGCAGTGGGACGACGACGGGAGCCGTACGTTCTGAGGTCGACCTGGGCGCGGCATACGAAGGCCCTCCGGGCTGCGTGCACGGCGGCGTCTCGTCGCTGCTGCTCGATCACCTCATGGGCGAGACCGCGAGCGCGGCCCACACCCGGCTCATCGTCACCGGGACGCTCACGCTGCGCTATCTGCGACCGCTGCCGCTGGGCCGGATCCGCATGCAGGCGCAGATCACGAACGAGGACGACCGCAAGGTCACCGTCACGGCGCACCTCGGCTGCGAGGCATACGAGGAGCCGGCCGTCGAGGCGACCGGGCTGTTCATCGTGCCGCGATGGGCCCGCGAAGGGTCGGTCTCCGGCTCGCTCGACTGAGCGATCAGTCCTGCCAGCGGTAGAGGTCGCGCAGCAGAGAGATCTCGGCGCCGTGATGGATCAGCTCCCGGTTGACATGCAGGACTCTGTTCTCCATGGGAAACCGCTCGGGACCCACCGCGGGCGGATTCTCCAGGTCAGCGTCCGAGAGCTCGCGGACCCCGGCGTTCCATCGCTCATACATCTCATCGAGCTGCTTCAGCGCCTCGTCAGCGGTCCCCGCATAGGCGAATGTCTCGGAGTCGATGTCTTGGCCGCCGAAGTACCACCCGACCCGATAGCCCAGGCACGAGACGATGACGTGTGCCAGCCGCCACGCAATCGTGGTCACCGGCGCCGGCACCGGCTCAGGGGACGCAACGTCCACGGTCCATTCCCCCGAGCCTTCCGACATCGGTGCGGCCGACGTGCCGCGTGGGCGGATGCTCCAGCAGCCGCGCACCGGCTCCCAGAAGTACTCGTCATCGGTCAGGCCGTCCAGCCGCGGCCGGAGGTTGTTGCGCCAGTACCAGTCCAGCTGCTCCGCAAGCCGCTCGCTTCTCGTCACTTTTCGCAGACTACAGACCACGGAAACCTGGTCCGCGCCCGCTCGGCTCAACCGCCGAGTGCGGCGAGCATCTTCTGGCCGGCATCGCTCAGGGTGCCGTGAGCAGCTGCCACGCGGCACCAGTCGCGGGTCATGTCGATGAACTTCTGCGGGTTGTAGACGTCCTCTTCGTGGATCAGGTTGCCCTCGTCGTCGAAGGTCAGGATCGTGATGTTCGAGGCTTCGTGGACCGAGCCGTCGCCCGGGTCGCGCATGATGTTGCGGATCTCGCAGACGACCCGGTTGGTCGACGGATCGATGACCGACCAGGCCGCGGGGAACGCGATCATCTCGTTGCCCGGGAACGCGGTCATGGTCTTGGTGACCCACGCCCGGATCTCCTCGCGGCCGGTGAAGTCGCCGTACGCGTGCTCGCGATAGGTCGCGTCCTCGGCGAACATGTCGGCGAATGCCGACCAGTCCCCGCTCGCGGCGATCTGCTCGACCTGGGCCGTGTAGCGGTCGAACGCCGACTGCAACATGTCCATCACGCGCTCCCGCTGCGCAGCGCGGGGGCGAGCCAGCGCCGTAGATAGGCGCGGAGCTCCTCGCCCGTACGCGGGGGGTCGCCGGGATCGAGGACCAAGGACTGCAGCGTCCGCAGCAGGTGCTCGACGAGCTCGAGCTGATCGTCCTCGGCGAGGCCGGCATCGGACCAGTCGACGCCGAGCCCGCCGAGCAGCTTGCCGCCGATCGCGATCGACGACGGCGCGGTCAGGGCGCTGGTCGTGCTGCTGATCCGGCCCGGAGCGAGCAGCCGGTTGAGGGCGGGGTCTTCGCGGAGGTGCTCATAGACATACGCGACGGCTTCGATCGCGGCATCGGCTGCGTCGCCGGAGCCGTCGAGATGGCCGACCACGTGCGCGATGAGCTGCTCCTGCAGGTCGTTGGCGGCGTCCAGCGAGGCCGCGTCGAGCAGGTCGTCCGTGGTGGGGAAGTGGCGGTAGACGGTCTGCCGGGTGACGCCGAGATCGTCGGCGATCTCCGAGATGCTCGTCGTGCCGGCCGCGGTGAGGCGCGTACGAGTGGCGGCCAGGATGCGCTCGCGCGCCTCGGCGGCATCAGCCGGCGGCTTCCCGCTCCAGCCATGCGACCTCATCTGGTTCCCCTCGCTCGATCCTTGACGAATCATACACATCCGTGTTTCTGTTCATACAGTCTTCGAAACTTGTATGATCAACCGTCAGGAGCAGCATGACCACCGACGTCCTTCCCTTCGGCTTCGACTTCACCGATCCCGACGTGAACCTTGCCGGGGTGCCACATGACGAGCTCACGCTGCTGCGGCGGACGTCACCGATCCACTGGGTCGAGCAGGCCGAGTCGGCGCGAGCGGGTATGTCGGTGGATGCGGGCACCGGCTATTGGGCCGTCACCAAGCACGCCGACATCTCCGAGGTCTCCAAGAACAACAAGGTGTTCTCGAGCAAGGAGAACGGCGCGATCGTCCGGCTGCCGGACACCGCGACGCGCGAATCGATGGAGATGACGCAGGTCGTCATCATCAACCAGGACGCTCCCGATCACACGCAGCTGCGCAAGATCATCAGCCGCGGTTTCACCCCGCGGGCGATCGGCGCCCTCGACGAGGTGCTCGAGGAGCGCGCCCGCCGGATCGTGGCCGACGCGGTCGCGGCCGGCAGCGGCAACTTCGTCGACCAGGTCGCGTCGCAGTTCCCACTCGAGGTCATCGGCGACATGCTCGGCATCCCGGCGGAGGACCGGCAGAAGATCTTCGACTGGACCAACCAGATGACCGGTGCGGAGGACGCGGACCTCGCCCGCGAGGACAACGACCCGGAGGCCGCAGCGGCCGAGGTGCTGATGTACTCGATGGGTCTCGCGGCTGACCGCAAGGCCAACCCCCGCGACGACATCGTCACCAAGCTCGTCCAGTCCGGTGAGGACGGCGGCCGCGGGCTGACCGACGACGAGTTCGGCTTCTTCGTGATCGCGCTCGCCGTCGCCGGCAACGAGACGACCCGCAACGCGACGACGCACGGCATGAACGCGTTCTTCGACAACCCCGAGCAGTGGGACCTGTGGCTCCGCGAGCGCCCGAGCACGATGGTCGACGAGGTGATCCGCTGGGCGACCCCCGTGACCTCGTTCCAGCGCACCGCGCTCGAGGACGTGGAGCTGAGCGGCGTGCAGATCAAGGCCGGCCAGCGAGTCGCGCTCTTCTATGCCAGCGCCAACCACGACGAGGACGTGTTCACCGACGCGTTCACGTTCGACATCACTCGTGACCCCAACCCGCACCTTTCCTTCGGCGGCCACGGCGTTCACTACTGCATCGGCGCCAGCCTCGCCCGGATGGAGATCAAGCTGATCTTCGAAGCGCTCGCCGACCTCGCACCGGACATCCGTCGTACGGGTGAGCCGGGCAGGCTGCGGTCGGGCTGGCTCAACGGCATCAAGACCCTGCCGGTCGACTACCGAGGCTGACGCCCGTACGGTTGTCGCATGACCGACCTTGCGGTCTCCCTCGTCGAGACTCCGCACGGTGACGCGCGGGTGCACGTCGCCCGTCCGGAGGTGAGCCCGTCGGGCTGATGATGCTCGGCCATGGGGCGGGCGGTGGCGTGACCGCGCACGACCTGCAGCTGGCGGCCGAGGTCGGCCTGGGTGCGGGCCTCGTGGTCGCTCTGGTCGAGCAGCCGTATCGGGTCGCAGGGCAGACGCGCACCTGCACCGCCCGCGCAGGTCGATGCCGCCTGGCGCGCGGTCGCCGAGCACGTGCACGTCGCGGAGCTCGCCGACCTGCCGCTGATCGTGGGCGGCCGGTCGTTCGGCGGCCGGGTCGCCTGTCGTACGTCCGCAGATGTCGGCGCTGCGGGAGTGCTGTGCCTGGCGTTCCCGCTCCACCCGCCGGGCCGCCCGGAGAAGTCCCGGCTCCCCGAGCTCACGTCGGTCACCGTGCCGACGCTGGTCGTGCAGGGCGATCGCGACCCCTTCGGCGTACCGGACCCGGCGACCCTGCCGAGCGGACACACGCTCGTCGTGGTGTCGGGCGATCACTCGCTCAAGAAGGACACTCCGGTGATCCGCGAGGCCATCTCCACCTGGTTCGCCTCGGTCTCTGCGGGTCGGTGAAGGATCGGGTCTGCATCGTTTGAGGGCTTCTGTGCTCCGGCGTCGCGACTTACCCTCAGGGGAGGGGTTGTCGTTGCGGAGGCCGTCATGCGAGAAGCCTGGGAGATTCTGACTGCTGGACCCGAAGATGCAGACCGATCGGTCCTGCTCCTGCCGGGCGGAGCCAATGCCGCCAGGTCGTACGACTTGGTGATGGCTCAGCCGGCGCTGTCCGGCGTCCGCCTGGTGGCGACCACGATGCCGGGCATGGCAGGCGCGCCGCTGTCCGCTGATGTGTCCGTCCCTGCGCTGGCGCGTCGGGCCGGCGAGCTGGCGAATGTGCACAGGTGCGATGTGGTCGTGGGCTTCTCCCATGGCGCGACAGTGGCCCTGGACATGGTGCTGTCGGGGTACTTCGAAGGCCCTGTCGTGCTCCTCGGCATCAGTTTGAGCACCGACGACGAGGCGTGGTTCTTCCGCGCTGCGGTGCGGGCGTCGCAGAAGGTCGGTAGCTGGCCTATGGCCATATTGCTGCGGCTGTTCCCGCTCGCGGCCAGGTCTGCCAAGATGCCGGACCAGCACAAGCGGGAGCTGATGGAAGACCTCAAGCAGAACCGTGCTCGCGATTCAGTCGAGCCTGTGCGGGGACTACCTCGACTACATCGCCGCGGATCGAGACTTCGCCGCCGAGCTGGTTGCGGCGGGCAGCCCGGTGTGGGTGGTCCACGCCGAGAAGGGGGATGGTGGCCTCACCGACGACGAGCGCGCCACGCTCCAGGCTGCGGCCAACGTGACCCTGGTGACGATTCCCGGCTCGGTGTTTCTCCTCCCTGACGAGGCGCCGCAGAAGACGGCTGAAGTCATCGCAAGCGCACTGTCGCAGGTGACCTGACGATCGACACGCGCTCGGCTAGGGTTCGCGCGCGTCGCTCAGCGAGGTGAGCACGGCAAGGGTCGTGCTCAGCATCGCCGACTGAGGTGGGAGGCAGCCACGCTCACGTAACGGTGCCATCGTCCTCGTCGGACTGGGCCGATCGTGTCATCGGTGTGGCGGGTCCCGACGGTCCGGGCCGCCGCGGCACCGAAACGCCACCCTGCCCGTCGTCCCCCTCGTCGCCACGACGGGTGCTCCGGTCAAGCAGCGCCGACAGCCCGTACGCCAGCAGTGGGACGACGACTGCCATTGCGGCCAACAGTCCGATCGCGCCCAGCAGCGTCAGCAGCACGTCACCCTCCGGAGTGCGGACCTACAGGACGCATTCGCTTCGGGCCTATCGACGAGGCTGTGCGCGCAGATAGGCCGTCAGTCCCAACCCCGCACTCGCCATGGTCGTGCTCACGACCGCCGAGCCAACCAGACCATGGATCACGTCCCCGACTGCCACGACAGCCAGCAGGAGGCTGCTTGTCAGGCCAAGGAAGACGATCGCGCGTTGTGCGGACACGAGCCCATCCCACCACGATTCGACCACTCGCTGGACGATCTCGGCGGATTTGAGGGCTGGCCTACGCGTAGTGATGAGTTTCTCCGCCCGCGGCCGTCATACATGCAAACGGACACGACGAGGCGGAAGGATGATCATGACTGTGGACATGGGACTGGAGGAGCCGGGCGTGAGCGATCTTGCTGAGGTCGACGAGTCAGAGTTCTCGGGGCTGGCGGAGCCGCACCGGCGAGAGCTGCACGTGCACTGCTATCGGATGCTCGGGTCGTTCGAGGACGCCGAGGACGCCGTCCAGGAGACGTTCCTCCGTGCGTGGCGGCGCCGGGAGACCTTCGAGGGGCGGTCGACGTTCCGGGCCTGGCTCTACCGGATCGCCACCAACGCCTGCCTGGACCTGCTCGCCAAGCGCCGACCTGAGCCAGCGACCGGCGGTGAGGTGCTGTGGCTGCAGCCCTACCCGGACCGGCTGCTCGACGAGCTGCCTGCGGACGACGCGGACGAGCCGGAGACCCTCGCCGTCGCGCGGGAGACGATCGAGCTGGCATACGTGATCGCGGTCCAGCACCTCGCGCCGCGCCCGCGTGCCGCCCTGATCCTGCGGGACGTGCTCGGCTGGCCGGCCAAGGACGTCGCCGAGCTGCTCGGGGACTCGGTCAACTCCGTCAACAGCGCGTTGCAGCGGGCCCGCGCCGGCCTGCGGGAGCACCTGCCCGCCGAGCGGCAGGACTGGACCGGAGGAGACGAGGACGTCGCCACGCGCGAGCTGGTGCGCCGCTTCACCGACGCCAGCGTCGCCACGGACGTCGGCGTGCTCGCCACCATGCTGCGCGACGACGTCCGCTACTCGATGCCGCCCACGCCCGGCCTGTTCGTCGGCCGCGACGCGGTGGTGAATGACTGGATCCAGGACGGATTCGAGGGCATGACGGGCCTGCGGGGCGTCCCGACCTTCGTCAACCGGCAGCCCGCCATCGCCTTCTACCTCTGGCAGGAGCAGGAGGGTGCCTACCTGCCGCTGACGATCGACGTCCTGCGCATCACCGGCGGGGAGGTCACCGAGATCGTCGTCTTCCACGACGACCAGTTCCCGCGGCTCGGACTGCCGGAGCGCCTGCCGGCGGACGGTGCGTCATGAAGAGCCTCGCCGTCACCGGCTTGCTGGGCGCGGTCGCAGCGGTCGTGGCCACCACCATCGCCGCAGCACTCGCCCGTGCGGTGGGCGTCGACTTCGAGATCTCCGGCGGTGCGAGACCATCCCGGTGTCCGGGATCGCCTTCGTGACCGGCGTCTTCTCGGTCGTCGGCGTCGGCATTGCCGTCGCGCTGCATCGCTGGAGCGCTCGCCCCGCCGAGCGATTCGTATGGACGGCGGTGTCGCTGACCGCGATCTCGTTGATCCCGCCGTTCCTCGCCGGAGCAGACGCCGCGCACGCACCGCGGCGCTCATCGGGCTGCACCTCGTCGCGGCGGCGGTGATGATCCCGACCCTGGCGCGGAGCCTCGGCCACCAGACCGTACGAAGTGGCGAGCGTCTACCTGGCTTCTGACGCAACGGGCGCTATCCACTCAGGCTCGCGTCGGCTGGCTTCGGGGCCAGGAGCGGGTCCGCGTGTCTGAGCGCGATGCACCAGTGCTCATCCTCGCGACGGTAGATGGAGGTCACGCGAAGGGCAAACGTCTCGGGCTCAGTGCGACCGCCAACCATGGCCTCACCCCGTTCGATCGTGTGGTGCCACGCGAGATCGTCCGAGGTGAAGCTGCTGAGGACGTCGAACGCTGTAAATCGGCCGTTCCGAAAGCGCGCCGACGCCGCTTCCAGCGTCGCCGTTACGTCTGCCCATCCGGTCACGGGAGGACCCCACGGATTGGCGAGCGTCACATCATCGCGGCGTGAGAACAGCTCCTTTGCTGGACCGGGATCACCGGTCACGAACACCTGCCATGCCTGCTCGCACTGGCTGGCGAACTCGTCGAAGTCCATGTCGTCTCCGTCATTGCCCGAGGAGCCCATTGTGCGCCCTTCGAGCATCTCGTGACCACCGCGGGACGTCAGGAGATCAGTGATGCGCGCTGCTGGTGGGGCAGGCCGAACAGCTGGTTGAGCGCCTGCGCGCGCTTGAGCACGAGGTGGGCGTCGTGCTCCCAGGTGATCGCGATGCCACCGTGCAGCTGGACCGTCTCGGCGGCCACCGCCATCGCCGCCTCGGAGCAGTACGACGCTGCAGCCGCGGCGAGCCGATCGGCGTTGGGCGCCTCGTTGACGTGAGCCTGGACGGCGGCCCAGGCACCCGACCGCGACATCTGCACGCGTACGAGCATGTCGGCCATCCGGTGCTTGAGCGCCTGGAACGAGCCGATGGGCCGGCCGAACTGCTCGCGCTGCTTGGCATACGCGACGGTCATCTCCAGCCCGCGCTGGGCGCAGCCGACCTGGAGTGCGGCCGCGGCGAGGGTGCCGACGCGGTGCGCCGTTGCGAGGACGTCGGCGGCATCGAGGGTGATCGTCTCGGCAGCGACGTCGTCGAAGTCGAGGTTCGCAAAGCTGAGGGTCGGATCCAGCCCGGCAACCTTCGTACGCGTGACCGCCGACGGATCGACGGAGAACAGGCCGACGCCGCCATCGTGCGCGGCGGCGACGAGCAGGATCTCGGCTGCGTCTCCATACAGAACCGGAGCGACGGAGCCGGTGAGCTTGCCGTCCCGGTAGGAGACACCAACGTGCGCATCGGCTGGGCCGGTGACTCCCGACCAGGCGAGCGTCACGACGGTGCCGGCGGCGATCTGCTCGAGGAGCGGGCTGTCGGTCAGAGCCGCAGCTGCGACGACAGAGGCGAGCAAGGGAGCAGGAGTCAGCGCGCGGCCGAGCTCCTCGAGCACCACGTACGTCTCGGCGAGGGTGAAGCCGGCTCCGCCAGACTCCTCCGGGATCGCCAAGGCGGCGACACCCATCTGTTCGCACAGCGTCGACCAGAGCTCGGTGTCGAAGCCATTGAACGCGTTGCGTACGGCCTGGCTGTCGGAGCGACGCTCCAGCAGGTTGCGGACGGACTTGGCGAGCTCGGCATGCTCGCGCGTGGGGACGAGATCGGTCATGATCTCGCCGCCAGGAGGTCGTCGATCAGCCACGCGCGGTGGGACGCCGGTGAACCCCACGCCGACTGCAGCGCGCGGATGCGCAGCAGCCACCGGCTGAGGTCGTACTCCTCGGTGTAGCCGATCGCGCCGTGGACCTGCAGGCCCACGCGCGCCGCGAGGTTGGCGGCTTCGGCCGACTGGATCTTCGCCGCCGCCACCGAGCGACGCCTCATGTCCAGAGCCGCGCCGAACACCAGTGGACGGGCGAAGTCGAGCGCGATGCGTACGTCGGCCAGCTGGTGCTTGATCGCCTGGTACGACCCGATGGCGCGGCCGAACTGGGTGCGCTGCTTCACGTATGTCACCGAGTCCGCCAGCACGCGCTCGCCCGCGCCGAGCAGCTCGGCCGAAGCGGCGAGGACGGCGAGGTCGAAGGCGGCGTCGAGGTCGCCGTGCTCCACCGGGTCGCCGACCGTGACCTCGAAGAGATGGCGGCTGGGGTCGACCGACGCCACCGCTGCCGCCGCGGTTGCCCGGTGCAGCCGCCCGTCGACGTCGATGTACACGTCGTCGGCGACGTCGGCGTCCACGGCGTACGGCGTCGCCATGGTGGCGCGCGACTCCGAGAGGTCGACGTCGGGCAGCGCAACCGGCAGGTATGCCGCCGACTCGATCCAAGGGCCCGGCACGGCGTATCGGCCGATGGCCTCGAACGCGATGCAGACCTCGACGGGGGTGGCCTCGGTGGCGAGGGACGTCACTCCGAGATCGGCGAGTCGGGTCCACAGCTTGAGGCCCGGGTCGTGATCGCCGGCCGCCCAGGCCCGGTTGACGGCCGGGGTGTCGGCCCTGGACAGCAGGTCATCGAGGGACCGGGCGAAGCCGGCCTGCTCAGCGGTCAGCTCGAACTTCATCCGGGGTCCCCGGCAAAGTGCGAGCGCAGCGAGCAGTTTGTTGGGGTGGTCATCCGCGCGGCTCCTTGGGGAGGCCGAGGATGCGCTCGGCGATGATGTTGCGCTGGATCTCGTTGGTGCCGGCGTAGATCGGGCCGGACAGCGAGAACAGATAGCCGTCGGTCCAGTCCGAAGCGACCTCGGCCATCGGCCCGAGCACGTCGAGCGCGGTCTCGTGCAGGGCGACGTCGAGCTCGCTCCACCACACCTTGTTGACCGAGCCGGCCGCGCCGATGTCACCGCCCTCGGCAAGCCGGGTGACGGTGCCCCACGTGAACAGCCGGTATGCCTCGGCGCGGATCCACGCGTCGACCACGGACGACGAGCTGCGCTCGGGTCAGGGCTGTCGGCGTACAAGTCGACGAGCCGGTCGGCCGCAGCACAGAAGCGGCCCGGAGATCGCAACGACAGCCCACGCTCGTTGCCGGCCGTGCTCATCGCGACTCGCCAGCCGTCGCCGGGATCCCCGAGCACGTCGGCGTCCGGCACGAAGACGTCGTCGAAGAACAGCTCGGCGAAACCCGCCTCACCGTCGAGCTGGGCAATCGGTCGTACGGTCACGCCAGGAGCATCGAGCGGGAAGCAGAAGTAGGTCAGCCCGCGGTGCCGCTCGGCCTACGGGTCGGAGCGGAACAGCCCGAACCCCTGGTGCGCGTACGCCGCGCGGGACGACCAGGTCTTCTGGCCGTTGAGCACCCAGCCACCGTCCACGGCCTTGGCGGTCGACCGCAGCGAGGCGAGGTCGGAGCCGGCTTCGGGCTCGGACCAGGCCTGAGCCCAGATCGTCTCGCCGGTCGCCATCGACGGCAGCCATCGCTGCTGCTGCTCGGCGGTGCCGTGGTCGAAGATGATCGGCGCCAGCAGGAAGATGCCGTTCTGCGAGACCCGGCCGGGAGCGCCGGCGCGGTAGTACTCCTCCTCGAAGATCACCCACTCGACGAGCGAGGCGCCGCGGCCGCCGAACTCCTCGGGCCACGAGACCACCGACCACCGCGGCATCGGCGAGCTGGCGTTCCCACTTCTGGTGCGCGACGAACCCGTCAGCGGTGTCCATCGACGGCAACGCCTCCGCCGGTACGTTCGCGGCCAGCCAGGCGCGAGCCTCGTCGCGGAACGCGAGCTCATCGGCGGAGAACTCGAGATCCACCGTCACACCCCGCGAGTGGCGCGTTGTGGCCGGTTTCGGGGGCGAGAAGCAACCATGTTGCGCCACTCGCGGGTCATTCCTGTTCCCCAGCTTCGTTGTCACGCGCCTTCTTTGCCATCGCCTTGGCGTCGAGGCCGCCGAGGGCGTTCTCGCCGACCTCGGCGTTGTGGGCGTGCGCGAAGTGGTGCAGCCCGAACACCGAGTCCATCCCGGCGCGCATGCCCTGCAGGTCCTCGGCCTGGTTGACCGCCTTCTTGGTCAGGGCGAGGCCGAAGCGCGGCATCTGCGCGATCCGGCCGGCCAGCGCCAGCACCGTGCTCTCGAGCTCGTCGGCCGGTACGACCTGGTTGACCATGCCGAGCGCCAGCGCGCGGTCGGCGGTGAACCGGTCGCCGGAGTAGAGGAACTCCTTGGCGGCGCGGGGGTTCATGACCCACGGGTGCGCGAAGTACTCGACCCCCGGGATCCCCATGCGTACGACCGGGTCGGAGAAGAACGCGTCGTCCGAGGCGATGATGAAGTCGCACGCCCAGGCGAGCATCAGGCCGCCGGCGATGCAGGCGCCGTGCACCTGCGCGATGACCGGCTTGGGCACCTCGCGCCAGCGGCGGCACATGCCGAGATAGACCTCCGACTCGCGGGCGAAGCGCTGGTCGCCGCCCTCCTTGTCGGTGTGGTCCCACCAGATCACGGCCTTGCGCTCAAACGTCTGGTCGACGTCGCGGCCCGGCGTACCGATGTCGTGTCCGGCGCAGAAGTGCTTGCCGTTGCCGGCCAGCACGATGACCTTGACCGCGTCGTCGTCGGTGGCCCGCTGGAACGCGGCGTCGAGCGCGTACGTCATCTTGGAGTTCTGCGCGTTGCGATACTCCGGCCGGTTGAGCGTGATGCGCGCGACCTGGTCGACGACCTCGTATGTCACCACATCTTCTTCGGTCACGATGTGCTCCTCAGCTCGGTCTTCAAGACTTTTCCGCCCAGGTTCCGCGGCAGGGCGTCGACGAAGACGACCTCGCGCGGCACCTTGAAGTTGGCCAGCCGCTCCTTGGCGAACGCGATCACTGCGTCGGCGTCGGGCCCACCCTCACGACGTACGACGAACGCCTTGCCGACCTCGCCCAGACGCTCGTCGGGAGCGCCGATGACCGCCACGTCGACGACGCCGTCGAGGCGTACGAGCGCCTGCTCGACCTCGGCCGGATAGACGTTGAACCCGCCGCAGATGTACATGTCCTTGAGCCGGTCGGTGATGCGCAGGTAGCCGTTGTCGTCGAGCACCCCGACGTCGCCGGTGTGCAGCCAGCCCGTCGGCGTCGATCGCCTCGGCGGTGGCGGCCGGGTCGTCGAGGTAGCCGAGCATGACCTGCGAACCACGCAGCAACAGCTCGCCCTCGCTGCCCGGCCGGCAGGTGCTCGCCGGTCTCGGGATCGGCGATCGCGGTCTCCATGCCGTCGATGGCGCGGCCGCAGGTCGTGGCGACGGTCTCGTCGCTGTCGCCGCGGCGACACATCGTGGCGACGACGCACTCGGTCATCCCGAACGCCGTGATGACCAGGTCGAAGCTCAGCTCGCGCTGCAGCCGCTCGACCAGGGCGACCGGTACGTTCGCGGCACCCGTGTTGGCGAAGCGCAGCGACGAGGTGTCGGTGCTGGCGAATGCCGGCGACTCGAGCAGTCCGAGGAAGATCGCCGGAGCGCCCGGGACCATCGTGATCCGCTCGGACTCGATCAGGGCCAGCGCGGCGTCGGCGTCGAACGTCGCCATCGGGTGGAGCGTGCAGCCGTGCAGCAGGCCGACGAGGACGCCGACCTTGTAGCCGTACGAGTGGAAGAACGGGCTGATCACGAGGTAGCGGTCGGCGCTGCTGACCTCGCCGACGGCGCTCCAGGCGGCTGCCGCGGCGACGGTCTGGCGGTGCGCGCTGAGCACGCCCTTGGGCCGCCCGCTGGTGCCGGACGTGAAGAGGATGTCGGCGATGTCGTCGGGGGTGACGGCGTCGGCCAGCGCCTCGACCGTTGCCAGATCCAGCTCATCGACGATGGCCGCGAGGATGCCGATGTCGGCGAGGTCGAGGATCGGCGCGGCGGGGGTGAGCGCGCGCAGGTCGTCGATCTGGGTACGCCCGAGGAACCCGTCCGCGACGATCACCAGTGCCGCGCCCGTGCGGTCGACGATGTCGGCGACCTCGTGAGCCGTGTAGCGCGAGTTGGCCGGCACGAGAGTGCCGCCGGCGTACGTCACCGCGAGCGCCGCGACGATCCAGTCGATGCTGTTGGGTGCCCAGAGGACCACGCGGCCGCCGCGCATCCCGCGCTTCTGGAATGCCGCCGCGGTGCGGCGCACCAGGTCGTGCAGCTCGGCGTACGAGATGGTGCGGCCGTCCATCGCGCAGGCCACGGCGTCGCCGTAGTCCACGGCGGCGCGACGCACGAGTCCCGGGACGGTGTCAGTCACGGATCCCTCCTTCGTACGTCGAGCCCAAGCAAGTGCTTGGTAGGCTACCTCATATGAGCCATGACGACGAAGCCTTCCGCGAGGAGGTCCGCGCCTGGCTCGCCGCCCATCTGAGCGGCGAGTGGGCTCACCTGCGCGGTCTCGGCGGCTCGGAGGCGTACGAGGAACGGCGCGCCTGGAACCGCCACCTCGCCGAGCACGGCTGGACCTGTCTCGGCTGGCCCGAGGAGCACGGCGGCCGCGGACTCAGCCTGGCGCAGCAGGCGATCTTCCACGAGGAGTACGCCCGCGCCGGCGCGCCGGAGACGGTCAACCACCTCGGCGAGCAGCTGCTCGGCCCGACGCTGATCGAGTTCGGCACCGACGAGCAGAAGGCGCGCTTCCTGCCGGCGATCCGCACGGTCGACGAGCTCTGGTGCCAGGGCTATTCCGAGCCCGGCGCCGGCTCCGACCTCGCCGCCGTGAGCACCCGCGCCGTGCTCGACGAGGCGACGCCGGCGAATGGGTCGTCGACGGCCAGAAGGTCTGGACCTCGTGGGCACACGAGTCCGACTGGATCTTCGTCATCGCCCGGACCGAGCCGGGCTCGGTGCGCCACCAAGGCCTCTCGTTCCTGCTGGTGCCGCTGGACCAGGAGGGTGTCGAGATCCGGCCGATCGTGCAGATCACCGGCGACTCGGAGTTCAACGAGGTCTTCCTCGAAGGCGCCCGGACCCCCGCCGAGATGATCGTCGGCGAGCCCGGCGACGGCTGGCGGGTGGCCATGGCGCTGCTCGGCTTCGAGCGCGGTGTGTCGGTGCTGGGCCAACAGGTCGGCTTCGAGCGTGAGCTCAACGACCTGATCGATCTCGCCCGCGAGCAACGGCGCCCTCGACGACCCGGTCCTGCGCGACCGCCTCGCCGCCCACAGCGCGGAGTTCGAGGTCATGCGGGTCAACGCGATCCGTTCGCTGACCGAAGCCACGCCCGGTGCCGACAACGTCGCCAAGCTCGTATGGGCCGGCTGGCACCGGCGGCTCGGCGAGCTGGCCATGGAGGTCTGCGGCGCCGGCTCGCTGACCGCCGGAGCGTCGTACGACATCGACCGCTGGCAGCGGCTCTTCCTCTTCTCGCGCGCCGACACGCTCTACGGCGGCAGCGACGAGATCCAGCGCAACATCCTCGCCGAGCGCGTGCTCGGCCTGCCCAAGGAGCCCCGCGGATGACTTCCCCCCACATCAGCACAGCGCGACCCGAGCAACCGACCCCCGACTACGTACCGGGGCACGGCCTGCTGACCGACAAGGTCGTGGTGGTGACCGCCGCCGCCGGAGCAGGGATCGGCGCAGCGCGTGGCTCGCCGCGCTCTCGAGGAGGGCGCCGGCGTGGTGGTCATCAGCGACACCCACGAGCGCCGGCTCGCTGAGGCTCGGGACGCGCTTGCGGCGGAGTTCGGCGACGAGCGGGTGCGGGCCCTCGCGGTCGACGTGACGGACGAGGCCCAGGTGCAGGCGCTGCTCGATGTCGCCGACGAGCACGGAGGCGTCGACGTGATGGTCAACAACGCCGGACTCGGCGGCACGGCCGACGTGCTCGAGATGACCGACGACGAGTGGTCGCGCGTCCTCGACATCACCCTGACCGGCACGTTCCGGTGCGTACGTGCCGCGGGCAACCGTATGCGGGCCGCCGGCAAGCGCGGCGTGATCGTCAACAACGCCTCGGTGATCGGCTGGCGCGCCCAGGAAGGGCAGGCGCACTACGCCGCCGCCAAGGCCGGCGTCATGGCATTGACCCGCTGCGCTGCGCTCGACGTCGCGCCGTACGGTATCCGGGTGAACGCGGTCGCACCGTCGCTGGCGATGCACCCGTTCCTGGCCAAGGTCACCAGCGACGAGCTGCTGGCCGAGCTCAAGCAACGTGAGGCGTTCGGCCGGGCGGCCGAGCCGTGGGAGGTCGCCAACGTGATGGTGTTCCTGGCGTCGGACTACTCGACGTACCTGACCGGCGAGGTCATCTCGGTGTCGAGTCAGCGAGCATGACGACATGACGGAGCAGACCCAGACCCGCCGCGAGGAGCTGCTGCAGATCGCGGCCGAGCTGTTCGCGACCAAGGGATTCAAGAACACGACGGTCCGTGACATCGCCGACGCCGCCGGCATCCTGAGCGGCTCGCTCTATCACCACTTCGACTCCAAGGAGTCGATGGTCGACGAGATCCTGTCGTCGTTCCAGGAGGAGCTGTTCGGCGCGTACGCGGGCATTCTCGCCGGGAGCGACGATCCGCGCGCCAAGCTCGAGGCAGCCGTGCGGGTGTCGTTCGAGGCGATCGACCACCACCGCAACGAGGTGGCGATCTTCCAGAACGAGGCCGACTACCTCGGCACGTTCGACCGGTTCTCCTACCTGGCGGAGCGCAACCAGCAGTCGCGCGACGTGTGGCTGACGCTGCTGCGTGAGGGGGTCAGCTCCGGCGCCCTGCGCCAGGACCTCGACATCGAGCTGGTCTATCGCTTCATCCGCGACACCGTATGGGTGGCGGTGCGGTGGTATCGGCCCGGCGCCAAGCTCAGCCACCACGACGTGGCTGACCAGTACCTCACCATCCTCCTCGACGGGATCACCTCATGACGCCCCACCGCGTACATCATCGACGCCGTCCGCACGCCGGTCGGCAAGCGTGGCGGCTCGCTCGCCGGCATGCACTCGGCCGACCTCGGTGGCCACGTCCTGCGCGCCCTGATGGATCGCACCGGTATCGACCCCGGCGCCGTCGACGACGTCATCATGGGGTGCTGCGACACGATCGGCTCCCAGGCCGGCGACGTCGCGCGTACGGCCTGGCTCGTCGCCGGTCTGCCCGATCACGTCCCCGGTGTGACGATCGACCGGCAGTGCGGCTCGTCGCAGCAGGCCGTGCACTTCGCCGCCCAGGGGGTGATGTCCGGGACCCAGGACCTGGTGGTCGCCGGTGGCCTGCAGAACATGAGCGCGATCCCGATCTCCGCGGCGATGCTCGTCGCCGATCAGTACGGCTTCACGACGCCGTTCGCGGAGTCGCCGGGCTGGCTGGAGCGCTACGGCGACCAGGAGGTCAGCCAGTTCCGCTCCGCCGAGATGATCGCCGAGAAGTGGGACATCAGCCGTGAGCAGATGGAGGAGTTCGCGCTCGCATCGCACGAGCGCGCGCGGACCGCGATCGCCGAGGGCCGGTTCACGGGTGAGATCGCTCCGGTCGCCCTCCCGTCAACAGAGCTTCGCGACCGACGAGTGCCCGCGCGAGACCTCGCTCGAGAAGATGGCCGGCCTGCAGCCGCTGGCACCCGGCGGCCGGATCACCGCAGCCGTCGCCTCGCAGATCAGCGACGCTGCGAGCGCGATGCTCATCGCGTCGGAGCAGGCCGTCAAGGATCACGACCTCATTCCGCGAGCCCGCGTGCACCACCTGTCCGTACGCGCGGACGACCCGATCTGGATGCTGACCGGCCCGATCGGCGCGACCCGGCACGCGTTCGGCAAGGCCGGGATGACGGTGTCCGACATCGACCTGTTCGAGTGCAACGAGGCGTTCGCCTCGGTCGTGCTGGCGTGGATGCAGGAGCTCGACGTGCCGCACGACAAGGTCAACGTCAATGGCGGCGGCATCGCGCTCGGGCACCCGATCGGCGCCACCGGCACCCGCCTGATGACGACCCTGCTGGACGAGCTGGAGCGCACCGGCGGCCGCTATGGCCTGCAGGTCATGTGCGAGGGCGGTGGCCAGGCCAACGTCACGATCATCGAGAGGCTCTAGCTCACTCCGTCGAGGTCAGCTGCCGTAGTGATAGCGGCAGGCGGCGATACGGATGTCGTCCTCCACGATCTTGTAGATGAGGCGATGCTCATCGGTGATGCGACGCGACCAGTAGCCCTGAAACCCGTGCTTCAGGGGCTCGGGCTTGCCGATGCCCTCGTTGCCGTTGCGGGCGATGTCCTTCAACAGCGTGTTGATCCGCTTCACGAGCTTGCGATCCTGCTGCTGCCACCAGAGGTAGTCGTCCCACGCCGACTCGTCCCAGACATACCTCACTCAGCGAGCTCCCGCTCGATGCCGCCCCCGCCCTCGAGTCGATCGATGGAGGCGAGCAGCCGGCGCGCGTTCTCCGGGTTCTTCAAGAGGTACGCGGTCTCCTTGAGCGATTCGTAGTCGTCCAGGGACACGATGACGACGGGCTCATGACCTGCGCGGGTCACCACGACTTCTTCGCGGTCATCCGTGACGGCGTCCAGTGTTGCCGCGAGATTGGCTCGTGTCTGGGAATAGCTCAGGGTCTTCATGACGCCCTCCTGCATACGTACAGGAAATTGTACGTGGCTGGGGCGGAGCCGAACAACCCCCAATCGGACCGTGCGGACCACGATGGCTCGATACGCTGACGCGCATGGCAGTTTCTGGCACCACTGAGTTCGACGTCGCCGCCACACCTGAGCAGGTCTTTGATGCCGTGGCGGCGGTCGAGGATCTCCCGCAGCGCTCGAGTGCGCACAAGTCCGCCACCGTCGAGTCCCGCCACGAGGATGGCCGGCCCAAGCGCGTACGCGCCAAGGTCGCGGCCGCCGGGTTCACCGACGAAGAGGTCACCGACTACACGTGGGACGAGCCGCGATCGGTGTCGTGGACGCTGGCCGAGAGCTCGGTCCAGTCCAAGCAGGTCGCGACCTACACGCTGACGCCGACCGACAGCGGCACGCACGTCAAGCTCGACCTCGAGATCGGCGTCAAGGTGCCGATGCCCGGATTCGTGCTCAAGCGCGTCCTCAAGAGCGCGCTCGAAACCGGGAGCAAGGACTTCAAGAAGTACGTCGAGGGTCGCTAGACGTTCCAGCCCTCCGGCGCTTGCGGGTGCAGCATCGCGTCGGTGCCGCCGTCGGCGTACACGACGGAGCCGACCATCAAGCTGCTCGCATCCGAGAGCATGAACGCGATCAGGGCGGCGATCTCGTCGGTCCGCCCGAGCCGGCCGATCGCCGTGGGATAGGCCTCGACGAGCGGTCCGATCTCCGCATCCGCCAGGAGCCGATCGGTCATCGGGCTCGCGACCATGCCAGGGGCGACGGCGTTGAGCCGGATGCCCTGGCCGATCCACTCCGGGGTCACGCCCTCGCGCCGCGCCCACCACGCCAGCGCGGCTTTGGTCGCGGGGTAGACCATGATCGAGTCGACCTCACCAGCATCGGCGCGCGCTGCCGGCTCGTCGTCAGCCAGGCACAGCGCAGCGACCGAGGCGCGCCAGCCCGGCATACCGGTGATCGAGTTCGAGGCGAGAAGGACGACGCTGGCACCCTTTGCCGCGGCGAGCTCTGCATGTAGGCCTTGGACGAGGGCGACGGCGCCGAAGAAGTTCACCGAGACCACGAGCGCGGAGTCGACGCCGGTGGCGCCGGCGATGCCCGCACACGGCACGAGCCCGTGAACCACGTCCGTCAGCTGCCGGACCGCCGCCACCGCGTCCGCCCGCCCGGATGGCGTGGACAGGTCGGCGATGACGTCGGCGTCGCGGAGATCGACTGTGATGACCCGGTCACCCTGCGCCTGCAGCGCCGCGGTGGTGGCGGCGCCGATCCCGCTGGCGGCGCCACTGACGACGTACGTCTTCACGGGCCGACTGTAACCGTCTGCGCGGATTTGGTTGCGGTTATCGCCGGCGCCTGCAAAACTAGAACATGTTCTATTTTGGCCGAGAGCGCTCGGCATGACCCAGACGTACGTGCTGACCGACCTGGACAAGCTCGAGGCCGAGGCCGTCCACATCTTCCGCGAGGTCGCGGCCACGATCGAGCGACCGGCGTTGCTGTTCTCCGGCGGCAAGGACTCGGTCGTGATGCTGCACCTGGCGGCCAAGGCGTTCTGGCCGGCTCCCGTGCCGTTCCCGGTCATGCACATCGACACGGGGCAGAACTTCGACGAGGTCATCGAGTTCCGCGACCGTACGGTCGAGCGCTTCGGGCTGCGGCTGATCGTCGCCAAGGTGCAGGACGACATCGACGCCGGCCGGGTCGCCGAGATCGGCGGACCGCTGGGCCCGCGCAACAAGCTCCAGACCGTGTCGCTGCTGCGCGGCATCAAGGACAACCAGTTCGGCGCGGTGTTCGGTGGGGCACGCCGCGACGAGGAGAAGGCTCGCGCCAAGGAGCGGGTCTTCAGCTTCCGCGACGAGTTCGGGCAGTGGGACCCCAAGAACCAGCGGCCCGAGCTGTGGAGCCTCTACAACGGCCGCCACCGCAAGGGCGAGAACATCCGCGTCTTCCCGATCTCCAACTGGACCGAGCTCGACGTCTGGAACTACATCCTCCAGGAGGAGATCGACCTCCCGGAGCTCTACTACGCGCACGACCGCACCGTCGTCGAGCGCGACGGCATGCTGCTCGCGGTCAACCGGTTCATCCAGCCCCAAGGCGGCGAGGAGCCGTTCGAGGCGACGGTGCGATTCCGCACGATCGGCGACGCCACCTGCACGGGCTGCGTCGAGTCGCACGCCACCACGCCCGAGGCGGTGGTCGCCGAGGTCGCGGGCGCCCGCATCACCGAGCGAGGCGCGACCCGCGCCGACGACGCGATCTCCGAAGCCGGCATGGAAGACCGCAAGAAAGAGGGCTACTTCTGATGTCGCAGCTGCTGCGTATCGCCACCGCCGGAAGCGTCGACGACGGCAAGTCCACCCTCATCGGCCGTCTGCTGTATGACGGCAAGGCGATCTTCGAGGACCAGCTCGGCGCCATCGAGACCGCGAGCGCTGCTCGGGGTTTCGAGGGCCCCGACCTCGCGCTGTTCACCGACGGCCTGCGGGCCGAGCGGGAGCAGGGCATCACGATCGACGTGGCCTACCGCTACTTCGCGACGCCGAAGCGCAAGTTCATCATCGCCGACACCCCCGGCCACATTCAGTACACGCGCAACATGGTCACGGGTGCCTCCACCGCGGACGTCGCGCTGATCCTGATCGATGCCCGCAACGGTGTCCTCGAGCAGTCCCGTCGCCACGCGTTCCTCGCGACCCTGCTCGGCATCCCTCACCTCGTGCTGTGCGTCAACAAGATGGACCTCGTCGACTACTCCCAGGAGCGGTTCAACGAGATCCGCTCGGAGTTCGAGGCGTTCGCGTCCAAGCTCGAGGTTCCCGACCTGACGTTCATACCGGTCTCGGCGCTCACCGGCGACAACGTCGTCACGCCGAGCTGCCGCAATGCCCTGGTACGAAGGGCCGGCTCTGCTCGGCTATCTCGAAGAGCTGCACGTCGCGTCGGACCGCAACCTCATCGACGCCCGTATGCCCGTGCAGTACGTCATCCGTCCGCAGCAGGCGGACTTCCACGACTTCCGTGGGTATGCCGGCACGGTGGCCGGCGGCGTCTTCCGGCCGGGCGACGAGGTCGTCGTGCTGCCCTCGGGCTTCTCGACGATGGTCACGAACGTGTGGGGGCCCGGCGGGACGAAGCTGGACGAGGCGTTCACGGGCCAGTCCGTGACGATCGAGCTGGCCGACAACCTCGACATCAGCCGCGGCGACATGTTGTGCCGGCCCAACAACCGGCCGACCAGCACGCAGGACGTCGACGCGATGATCAGCTGGATGGACAGCGACCTCACGCTGTCGACCGACACGACGTACACGATGCTGCACACCACGCGGGACACCCGCGTCTCGGTCAAGGAGCTCGAGTACCGCCTCGACATCAACACGCTGCACCGCGTCGAGGACGCGAGCACGCTGGCGCTCAACGAGATCGGTCGCGTACGGCTGCGGACCCAGAAGCCGCTGCACTTCGACCCCTATCGCCGCAACCGCGACACCGGCAGCTTCATCCTGATCGACGAGGCCACCAACAACACCGTCGCCGCCGGCATGATCCTCGGCGCGAGCCAGAACGAGCCCAATATCGTCTGGCACAGCGGCGCCGTGACGCGCGAGCACCGCAAGACCAAGGGCATGACGCTCTGGCTGACCGGCCTGTCCGGCTCGGGCAAGTCGAGCGTGGCCGTCGAGGTCGAGCGTCGCCTCGTCGCGGCCGGCCAGCCGGCGTACATCCTCGACGGCGACAACCTGAGGCACGGGCTCAACGCCGACCTCGGGTTCAGCCCCGAGGACCGGGCCGAGAACGTACGCCGGGTGACCGAGGTGGCCAGGCTTATCGCGGACGCCGGAGTCGTCGCGATCGTCTCGCTGGTCAGCCCCTACCGCGCCGACCGCGATGCCGCCCGCGCGGCTCACGAGGCCGACGGTCTGCCGTTCCTCGAGATCTTCATGGACACGCCGCTCGAGGTGGCCGAGGCGCGCGACACCAAGGGCCTGTACGCCAAGGCGCGTGCGGGCGAGATCTTGGATTTCACTGGCATCAACGCGCCTTATGAGGCACCGTTGCGACCGGACCTGCTGCTGCGCCCGAGCGATGGTGACGTCGGGGTTCTTGCGGGACTCGTCATCGACTGCATCGAGAGGCAACCATGAACGAGCGGGATTCGGCGCTTGCGGCCGAGCTGGCCGAGCGAGCGGGTGCGCTGCTGCTCGAGCTGCAGCGCACCTCCGGACTGACCGGCAAGGAGCTCGGCAAGGCCGGCGACGCGAAGGCCAACGAGCTGCTCCTCGGCCTCCTCGCTGAGCGCCGCCCGGACGACGCGGTGCTGTCGGAGGAGTCTGCTGACTCGCCGGAGCGCCTGTCGGCCGACCGGGTCTGGATCATCGACCCGCTCGACGGCACGCGCGAGTACGGCATGACGGGCCGCAGCGACTGGGCCGTCCACGTCGCGCTGTGGGAGCGCGGAGCCCCGGGTTCGGCGATCACCGCCGCGGCGGTGGCGCAGCCCGCGTTGTCGATGGTCTATGCGACCGGCAAGGCGGCGCCCGTACGCGGCCCGCACTCAGATCCGATCTTCCTGGTCAGCGACAGCCGGCCCCCGGCGTTCGCCGCCACGGTTGCCGAGGCGCTGGGCGCGGACCTGCAACCCATGGGGTCGGCCGGCGCCAAGGCGATGGCGGTGCTGCGGGGAGACGCCGACGCCTACCTGCACGCGGGCGGCCAGTGGGAGTGGGACTCGGCGGCGCCGGTCGGCGTGGCCCTTGCTGCCGGCCTGCATGCGTCACGGGTTGATGGATCGACGCTGACCTACAACGCGGCCCATCCGTACCTGCCCGACCTCGTCATCTGCCGCGCCGACCTGGCGGAAAAGATCATCATGGAGATCGCGCTGCGAGCCAGCTAGCCAAGCACTGTCGGCGCGCGGACGCTGCTGTCGCAGTTTCCGACGTGCACAAGCCAGCCGACATCTTCGGGCGCGACCTCGACAGAGTCAATATGGAGGTCGCTAGGCGAGGTAGCCGCTGGCCCGCTTGAGTGCCGCTGCTGCTTCCGTGACGACCCGGTCGATCAGCACCTCGCAGGTCGGCAGGTCGTCGATGACGCCAACCACCTGACCGGAGGCGAGAACGCCGGCCGTTGCGTCGCCGTCGACGAGCCCGGCCTTGAGCATCATCGGGGTGTTCGCCGCCAGGGCGAGCTGGCCGAGCGTACGACCTTGCTCCTTGCGCATCGTTCGGCCGTCGACGGCGAGCTGCTTCCAGGTCATACCGGCCATGCGCTTGAACTCCAGCGTGCGCCGGGCCGTCGGGATGAGGCGGCGCAAGCCGGAGCCGGCCTCGACCTGCTCGACCAGCTCGGTGCGGAGCATCCGGTGGGGCATACCGTCGACCTTCTTGGTGACGACGGTGTCGTCGAGGCTGGCGGCGAGGTAGCGCTGCTTCACGGCGTCCGGCACGCGGCTGTCCGCCGTCAGCAGGAACCGGGTGCCCATGCCGACGCCCGCGGCGCCGTACGACAGGGCAGCGGCGAGCCCGCGCCCGTCGAAGAAGCCACCGGCAGCGATGACCGGTATGTCGACGGCGTCGAGGACCGTCGGCAGCAGCAGCGTCGTCGGGACGGAGCCCGTATGACCGCCGCCCTCGCCGCCCTGGATCATCACCGCGTCGGCGCCCCATGACGCGACCTTCACCGCGTGCTTGGGCAGCCCGACGCTGGGGATGACGACGATGTCGTGCACCTTGAGACGGGCGATCAGCTCCGGCTTGGGCGCCAGCGCGAACGACGCGACCTTGACGCCGTGCTTGATCAGGAGATCGCACCGCGCCGGCGCATCGGCCGCGTCGGCGCGCAGGTTGACCCCGAACGGCTCGTCGGTGCGTTGCTTGACCTCGATGATCGCCTGCTCGAGCTCGGTCAGGGTCATCGTCGCCGAGGCGAGGATGCCGAGGCCACCGGCGTTGGCGGTGGCGCTGACGAGGCTCGGGCCGGCGACCCAGCCCATGCCGGTCTGGACGACGGGGTGACGGACGCCGGTCAGCTCGGTGAGCGGCGTCGACAGCAGCTGGTTGATCACCGGGCCGGAACCTCTCGCTCGCGGAGGCCGGTGGGGTCGAGCAGCTCGCGGATCAGGACCAGCTCGGCGTCGGTCGGCGTACGAGTCTCGGGCACGTCGCCGTCCGCATGGATCTCGCAGCCACTCGCCTCGCGTACCTCCTCGACGGTCACGCCCGGGTGGACCGAGACGAAGCGGAGGGTGTGCTCGGGCCCGCCGAAGTCGAACACGCCGAGGTCCGTGACCAAGCGGTGCACGTTGTGGAACCGCGTCGCCGCAGGCCCGGCGGCCTCGGCCCGGGCGCGACCGATGCCCGAGACGATGTCGACCTGCTCCACGACGACCCGCGCGGAGTGCTTGGGCACCCAGTAGGACGTCTTGTTGTTGACCGTGTTGCCAGGCGCACCGCGCACGCCCGAGGAGCTGGCGGGTGGGCTTGTCCCACGGGCCGATCGCCGAGATGTTCTGGTTGCCGTGCCGGTCGATCTGGGTCGCGCCCATCATGACGTGGCGCTTGCCGTAGGGGACCACGGACTCCAGCACGAGGCGGAACGGCATCCAGCCCTCGGTGATGTCGGCGGTCTGGCCGAGCGGAGGAGTGCCGCGCAGGATCCGGGCCTCGCCGTCGGTCAGCAGCAGCCGGGGGTTCGTCGTGTTCTTGGCCAGCCGGGCGCCCAGCGTCGGGAGCAGGCCCATGGGGCTGCCCATGATCTCGCCGTCATCGGCGAAGCAGTCCGCGATGGCGACCGCGCAGTACTCGGATCGGGTCACGTCGGTCATGCCGTCAGCTCCGTAGAAGAGCAAAGATACGGAACTGTCGGCATGAATGCCTTTTGATTCCCTCGCTGGCGCTCGGTCATGCCGACACCTCCTCGTGGAACGCGGTCACTGCGGCTTGGTACGCGGCCTCGTCGCCGGCGAGGAACCGCTCGTGGAACACGGCCCAGTCCTCCGGCGACTTCGCCGCGGTGGCGTACGCCTTCTGGAACTTCTCGTCGCGCTTGTACGTGGGGGTGCAGTCCGTGAAGTGGGCGCCGTTGGGCGTCTCGACGACGCCGGTGACCATCGTGCGGTTGAGCAGCAGGCTCTGCAGCGGTGCGTCGACGGTCAGCCCGGCGGTGTCGATGATCTGCTCGGTCGAGACGTACGCCTCGCGGGCCGCCATGCAGAACAGGTCGTCGAAGTAGGGGTCGGGCCCGAGGTACTGCGCATTGCCGTGCTCGTCGGCGCGGTTCATGTGCACCAGCGCCACGTCGAGGGTCAGCGCCGGCACCGCGACAAGCTCCTCGCCGTCGTCGTACGGCGACAGCACCGTGCGCAGGTCGGGGTCGTTCTCGAGCACGGCGGAGCCGAGTCCCGCGCGCATCGGCAGGAACGGCACGCGCTGGGCGGCAGCCCGCAGACCGGTCTGGAACATGCCCTCGTCCCACTCGCGGAACTCCGCGGTGCCCTCGACGCGAGCCTTGCTGAACAGCGGCTCGAGGGGGATCGAGTCGAGCGTCGCAAAGGCGTACGTCACCCGGCTCGCCTTGCCGGCCGCGAGCAGCAGCCCGACGTCCGGGCCGGCGTACGAGACGACGTGCAGGTCGGTGAGGTCGCTGCGCAGGATCGCCCGTACGAGCGCCATCGGCTTGCGCCGTGACCCCCACCCGCCGATGCCGACGGTCATCCCGCTCTCGATGCGACCGACGACCTCGTCGATCGTCAGTTCCTTGGAGGGCGCCTTCATTTGCCGCCTGCCTTGTCCGTGCCGGCACTCTGCCCACTTTTCGCCGTACCGGCGAAGTCGTCGCGGAGCTCGTCGCTCACGCCCATCAGGTTGAGCTCCATCGTGAATCCTTGCTCGAAGCGATAGCTGGTGTTGACGTCGATCGGGTCGATGCCGTTGAGCGCCTCCTTGGCGGCGCGGATGACCCGGCCGTCCTTGGCCGCGATCTCGGCGGCGAGGCCCAGGGCCAGGTCGTCGAGGCGGTCGCGCGGAACGACATCGAACACGGAACCGTGCTGGACCAGATCGGCGGCCGGGATGGTCCGGGCGGTGAAGTAGAGGGTGCGCATCAAGTGCTGCGGCACGAGGCGGGCCAGATGCGTGGCCGCGCCGAGCGCACCCTGGTTGACCTCGGGGACGCCGAAGTACGCATCGTCGCTCGCGACCACGATGTCGGAGTTGCCGACCAGGCCGACGCCGCCGCCGAGGCAGAAGCCGTTCACCGCGGAGATCACCGGCACGGCACACTCGTACACGGCCTTGAACGCGGCGAAGCAGCCCTTGTTGGCGCCGATCAGGGCGTCGAAGCCCGTCGTGTTCTGCATCTCCTTGATGTCGACGCCCGCGTTGAACCCCTTGCCCTCGGCGCGAAGCACGACGACCTTGGTCGCCAGGTCCGCCCCGGCCTCGAGCATCGCGTCGGCGACGTCGTACCAGCCCTGGACGGGCAGCGCGTTGACCGGCGGGTGCTCCATCGTGACGACGCGTATGCCGTCGTCGCGGAGGGTGGAAGTGACGCTCATCGCTACCTACCTAACGTTTGCTTGGTAGCCTATCAGCATGACTCTGGCCTTGGACCTCTCCGGACGCGTTGCCCTGGTGACCGGCGGCTCCCGTGGGATCGGCCGCGGGATCGCCGCAGTGCTGGTCGAGGCGGGCGCAACCGTGGTCACCTGCGGCCGCTCGGACGCCTCCGATCCGGTCGCCGGCACGAAGCACCTGGCCTGCGACGTACGTGATGCGGACGCCGTCGAGGCGATGATCGCCAAGATCGTCACCGACCACGGTCGCCTCGACCTGGTCGTCAACAACGCGGGCGGGGCTCCCTACGCCCTGGCCGCCGACTCGAGCTCGCGGCTCGACGACAAGATCCTCGGCCTCAACCTTTCCGCGGTGCTGACCGTCTCGAAGGCGGCCAACGCCGTCATGCAGCAGCAGCCCGACGGCGGAGCGATCGTCAACATCTCGTCGGTGTCCGCGCTGCGCCCGTCGCCCGGCACTGCGTCATACGGCGCCGCGAAGGCCGGTGTCGACTCGCTGACCAAGTCGCTCGCCGTCGAGTGGGGGCCGCTGGTCCGGGTCAACAGCATCGACGTCGGCCTGTGCCGCACCGAGCAGACCGCCGACCACTACGGCGACGACGCCACGGTTGCCGCGGTCGAGGCCACGATCCCGCTGGGTCGCATGGCCGAGCCGGAGGAGATCGGGCGCGTCGTGGCGTTCCTGGCCTCCGACCTCGCGTCGTACGTCTCCGGCGCCACCCTCGCCTGCCACGGCGGCGGCGAGCCACCCGTCTTCCTGCACGTCGTCACCAAGGAGAACCAATGAGCTTGCTTGAAGGCCGCATCGCGATCGTGACCGGAGCGGGGCGCGGCATCGGCCGGGCGCATGCGCTCGAGCTGGCCCGGCAGGGGGCGAAGGTCGTGGTCAACGACTTCGGCGTCTCGCTGGCAGGTGAGACCGACGCCGAGTCGCCGGCCGACTCGGTTGTGTCCGAGATCAAGGCGCTCGGCGGTGAGGCGGTGGCCAACGGTGCCGATGTCGCCGACTTCGCCGCAGGCCGAGGCGATGGTGCAGCAGGCGATCGACACGTTCGGCGGCCTCGACATCCTCGTCAACAACGCCGGCTTCGTCCGCGACCGGATGCTGGTCAACACCTCCGAGGAGGAGTGGGACGCCGTCATCCGGGTGCACCTCAAGGGTCACTTCGCGCCCCTGCGGCACGCCGGTGCGTACTGGCGGACGGAGTCGAAGGAAGGGCGTACGCGCGCGGCCCGCGTCATCAACACCTCCTCCGGCGCTGGCCTGCAGGGCTCGATCGGCCAGACGACGTACTCCGCCGCGAAGGCAGGTATCGCCGGTATGACGCTGGTCGCCGCGGCCGAGATGGGGCGCTACGGCGTCACGGTCAACGCGATCGCTCCGGTCGCCAAGACCCGCATGACCGAGGGTGCGTTCGACACCTCCGCGATGCCAGAGCCCGAGGACAACTCACCCGTCGTGGCCTGGCTGGCTTCGGTCGAGGCCGGCGATGTCACCGGCCGCGTGATCGAGATCGAGGGCGGGCAGATCTGCCTGGAGCAGGGCTGGACCCACGGGCCGACGCGCAACGCCGGCCGCCGGTGGGAGACCGCCGAGGTCGGCTCCGCCATGCGCGAGCTGATCGCCGAGGGTGCAGACCCCGAGCCGGTCTACGGGACGTCGTAGCCTCTCCGCATGGGTCTCTTCACTCCACTTGCCGTGCGGATCGGCTCCATCCCGTGGTTGCCGCGCTACGTCCCGCAGATCATGTGGGTGGACAAGCGGCTCCAACGGTGGACTCGAGGGCGGGTCTCCTTCCTTGGCATGGCCGGGCTCCCCAACCTCATGCTCACCGCGGTCGGCCGCAAGAGCGGAGTCGCACGCGACACCCCGCTGCTCTGCGTCCCGGATGGCTCGGGCATCCTCATCGCCGGCTCCAACTTCGGCATCGACAAGGAACCGATGTGGGTCAAGAACGTCGAGGCGAACCCCGAGGTGACGGTGCGCTTCCGGCGCCGTACGTCCGCGATGGTGGCGCGCCGCCTCGAGGGCGACGAACGTTCAGCCGCGTGGGCGCGCATGCTCAAGACCTGGCCCAACTTCGCCAAGTACGAACAACGCACCGACCGCCAGATCAAGCTGTTCCTGCTGACGCCCCAGTGACGGGGCAGTGGGTTACGCACCTATCAGCGCGGTCAATAGGTGCCCAACTCGCCGCTCACTGCTCGGATCAACCGGCGAGGTGGCCGTGATCGACCATCTGGATGCTGCCGTGGATCGACGCCGCGTCGTCCGAAGCCAGGAAGGCGATCACAGCCGCGACGCTGTCGGCGCTCATCATCCCGCGCTTCGCGGCCACGCGCATGATCAGCTCCCAGTCGGCATCGTCCGGCACGCTGATGGTCGCGACCTGCGGCGTGTCCATCCCGCCCGGGCACACGCAGTTCACCCGCAGCGGCGTCTTGAGGTACTCGATCGCCAACGCCTTGGTGAGCCCGACGATGCCGTGCTTGGCGGCCGTGTACGCCGCTGAGTACGCCTCGCCCATCACCCCTGCCACCGACGCAACGTTGACGATGTTGCCGCCGGTCGCCAGCAGGTGCGGGATCGCAGCTTGGCACAGGTAGAAGGCGCCACTGAGGTTCAGGGCGATGTCTGCGTCCCAGTCCTCCTCGGTGACGTCGGTGGTGATCCGGAAGTCGTGCCGACCCGCGTTGTTGACCAGCACGTCGAGGCGCCCGTACGCGTCGACAGTGGCAGCGACCGCCGCCCGGCAGTCGGCGGCCGACGAGACGTCGAGCGGACCGAACCGGACCTCGCCGGGAAGGTCCGCGCAGGACGAGGCGACCTCGGCGAGCTTCGCCTGGTCGCGGGACGCGGCGTAGACGAGCCCGCCACCGGCAGCGAACCGGCGTACGGATGCCGCGCCGAGTCCTGAGGACGCTCCGGTCACCAGGATGCTGCGCCCGGCGAACGTCGAGTCCGACATCAGCTGGTCGACAGGTGTGAGGGCAGGACGCACACGGCATCGAGACCGAGCACGCGGTTGAGGCGGCCGAACGCGAGCCACGAGCCGAGGCACATGCTGAGCTCGACGATCTCGCGCTGGTCGTACTCGGCGAGCATCCGCTTCCAGAACGTGTCATCGATGCTGTGGTGGTCGGTGGCATAGAGCTCGGCGTACTCCGCCGCCAGTCGCGTACGTTCGTCGAACGCGTCGGTGGTACGCCACTCCTGCACGGCCTGGTCGAACGAGTCCTCGACCTTCTCGCCGTCGCGCTCGGTGCGCCAGTCCTGGCAGAACAGGCAGCCGTTGATCTGCGCGATCCGCAGGCGAGCCGCCTCGAATTCGCGGAGCCCGAGCGTGGAGTCGGAGTAGACCTTCATCGAGAACGTGGCAGCCGCGCCGCCGATCCCGGGGACCATCTCGCCCCACACGTAGGCGATGGGGTCCTTGCCTTCAGGTACGTCGATGATCATGCGGTCGCCAATCGTGAGAGCTTGCCGACGCCCGGGCTGAGCGGTACGTCGAGGGCGTCGTAGAGGCCGGGGCCGGCGGCCCGCAGCCAGGGGATCGCGTTGACGAGTCGACCCACCGCCGTGGCGTTGCCGCCGGCGGCGCGGTTGTCGCCCTCGTCGGTGGCCTCGACGTTGACCTCGATCCGTGGGCGACCCTCGATGATCACGCGGTGAGCTCCATCGCCGCCGTCGGGAGGCGAAGGCCAGTCGGGCGCGCACGCCGGGTGTATGCGGGTGATGTGCTCGACGACGATCCTCGGCTCGCCGTCGACCATGCCGATCACCTCGAAGCGCAACGCGCCCTGGGTGCCCTTCTCGAACGTGCCCATCGCCGCGTTCTCGACGGTCTCGTCGAGCGCCCGTCGATCCACGGTCTCGACGATGTCGTCGAGCTCGACCCCGAGCGCGCGGGCGATGAGCCGCAGCTGACCGCCCCACACCAGGGTCGGGATCGTCGGCGCCACCATCGGCGGCTCCTCGTCCATGGGCTGGCCCATGCCGACGAGGAAGCGGACCGAGTCCGGCTGGTCGTACGTCGTGTAGTCGAAGATCTCCTGGCACCGCACCTGGTCGATCGTGGAGGCGAGCCCGCTGACGAGGACCGGCAGGATGTCGTTGCCCCATCCCGGATCGATGCCGGAGACGAACAGCGAGCCGCCCCCGTCGGCGATCGCGGCCAGCACCGGATCGCGGAGCTCCGGGGGCGCGGACGCCGGGTCGTACATCGCATAGAGCGACGGAGTCACCACGGTGGCGCCGGCTCGTATGGCCTTGCAGATGTCGGCGAGGGCGTCGTCGGGACGGATCTCCCCGGACGCTGCGTAGACGAGCGCGTCGACGCTGCCGAGCGTGCTTTCGATGTCGTCGGTTGCCGCGACGCCGAGCGAACGGTCGAGGTCGGCGAGGGCGCCGGCATCGCGTCCCACCTTGTCGGGGTTGTGCACGATCACGGCGGTCAGCTCGAGATCGGGGTGGGCGTCGACGGCTCGAATCGCCGCACGTCCGACGTTGCCGGTGCCCCACACGGCCGTACGAATCTGGTCACTCATGGAGCAAACCTAGAACGTGTTGCAGTTCTTGGAAAGGGTCAGACGGTGTAGCCGCCGTCGACGTCGAGCTTTTGGCCCGTGATGAATCCGGCCCGGCTCGACGCCAGGAAGCAGACGGCCTCGGCGATGTCGGCGGCGTTGCCGAACCGGCGCAACGGGATGTTGCCGCGAGTGATCGCCAGTGCTTCGTCGGTGAGCTCACCCGAATCGATGAGCCGCGCGGCCATGCCGTCGGTGAGCATGCCCGGCCCGACGGCGTTGACCCGTACGCCGAAGCGTCCCTCCTCGGCGGCGAGTCCGCGTACGAGCTGCTCCACGGCACCCTTGGGCGCCGACGAGAGCCCGTCCCGCACCGGGAAGCGCGCGGTCGCGGCCGTGGTGACCGCGACGATCGACCCCTTGCTCTGGCGCAGCAACGGCAGGGCGGGATGTGCGAGGTTGAAGAAGCCGGCGGCGTCCTGGTTGAGCTGTTCGGCGAAGTCCGCAGGCGAGACGTTCGAGAGATGCACCATCGGCACGTGGGGCCCGGCGGCGTAGACGAGCGTGTGGAGCCCGCCGTACGCGTCAGCGACCTCTGCCAGCACCGAGGCGCAGTCGTCGGCCGAGGTGACGTCGAGCGCGTGGGCTGATGACCGTACGCCGAGGTCGGCCACCGCGGCCGCGACGGTCTTGCCGGCTGCCTCGTTGCCCCGGAAGGTGACGGCGACGTCGGAGCCGCGCGCCGCGAGCATGCGAGCGATCTCGGCGCCCAGCCCGCCACTGCCGCCGACCACCAGGGCCGCACCGGTCGCCTCGGCGAAGTCTGTCGAAAGGTCGTTGCTCATGAGGTGCCGAACTCTACCGAGCGGTTGTCCGATGTGTGCGAAACTGGTAGAACGTGTTCTAGATTTCACCGTGGAGGTGCAATGAACGAGCGGGCTGCGGAGGTTTCCTCCGGGCAGGCATGGACCGAGTTCTGCCGAGCATTGGAGCAGGCGGGCGAGGTCATCTTGCGCGACACCGCGCCCGACACGCCGCTCGACCGGGCTGAGGGCTATCGCTATCTGACGCGGCTGCTCAGGGAGATGCTCTACACGACGATCGAGAACGCCGATCCCGACTTCCCCCGGCTGCACGAGCTCGACCGCGTCAAGCTCGGAGCCGACAACCCGGACAACGTCTACCTGTCGGCCAACATCCGCGGCGATCGTACGTACAAGATCACCGGCACGCGCGGCAGCATCGCGTACTTCAGCATCGGCTCCAAGGCGAACCGCTACGCGATCGACGGGACGATGGCGTCGACCGGTGAGATCTCCGATCGCGACCTCGTCGTCGAGGCCGACGGCACCGTCGAGATCATCGCCAGCGCCACGCCGCACGACAAGAACTGGCTGCCGCTCGCTCCGGACTCGACCGGTCTGGTCGTACGCCAGACGTACCTCGACCGTACGACCGAGGTCCCCGGCCAGTGGCACATCGAACGGATCGGTGACCCGATCGAGCGCAAGGAGCTGGACCCGGCGCACTTCGCCAAGGCACTTGCGACGGCGGCCTTCTCGCTGCACGGCACCGCCGCCCTGTTTGCGAGCTGGACCGAGATGTTCATGACCCGCCCCAACGAGATGCCGGACTTCGGCCAGGAGATGTTCCAGAAGGCGGGCGGCGACCCCGAGATCTTCTACCTGCACGGCTACTTCACGCTCGAGCCCGGGCAAGCCTGGGTCATCGAGACCGAGGTGCCGGACTGCCCCTACTGGAACTTCCAGCTCGACAACTGGTGGATGGAGTCGCTCGACCACGAGCGCAAGATGACGATCAACAAGCACACCGCCAAGCTCGACGACGGCCGGCTGACGATCGTCGTCGCCGACAAGGATCCGGGCTGGGGCAACTGGATCGACACCTGCGGCCATACGAGCGGCACCGCACTGCTGCGCTGGCTCGGCGCCGACCACCACCCTCTGCCTGAGTGCAAAGTCATTGATCTGGAGGCACCATGACCACCGCCGAGACCGCCCGCGCGCTCGACGTCGACGGGCTGCTCGCCGCGGCCCGAGAAAAGACCGGGCTCAGCGACTACGGCGACGACTGGTTCATCGAGCCGCTCACCGTGCTGACCGAGGCCCTGGTCGACGAGGCTCGGCTGTCGGAGCTGGGGCTCGATCTGACGAAGCGCCGACTCATCGCGTCGCTGGCCGACCGCCTGCGCCTCAAGCAGCTCCAGACCGAGCACCCGGAGATCCTCGACGAGGAGGTGACGGTTGCCGCCGAGATCTGCGGTCTGCCGCGTACGGGCTCGACCCTCCTGCACCGGCTCCTGGCGTCGTCGCCCGAGGTGACGTCGACGTTGTCATGGGAGACGTCGTACCCGCTGCCGTTCCCCGGCGAGAGCCCGGACGCCGAGCTGCGCAAGAAGCGGGCACGCGACCGCTACGAGATGTTCCTGGAGATGGCGCCGGACTTCGGCGACATCCACACGATCGAGTGGGACGGTCCCGAGGAGGACGTCATCCTGCTCGACCGCACCTTCACGTCGATGAGCTACGACTCGTTCTACTGGGTCCCGACGTACGGCATCTGGCTGCGGGAGTTCGACCAGGCTCCGGCCTATCGCGACCTCAAGGAGTGGCTGCAGGTCCTGCAGTGGCAGAGCCCCGACCGCGACGGCAAGCCATGGATGCTCAAGTCACCGCACCACCTCACCGCGGTGGACACGGTCCTCGACACGTTCCCCGGCTGCAAGATCGTCATGACGCACCGGTCGCCGACCAAGGCAGTGCCGTCGTACGCGTCGATGGTCTGCGCGATCTCCGGCCAGTACAGCGACGAGGTCGACCCGAAATCCGTCGGGCCCTACTGGCGCGACCGGTTCGTGGCGGCGCTGAGCCAGTTCGCCGACGTACGGGCCAAGCGCCCCGACCGGTTCGTCGACGTGAAGTTCCAGGACGTCGTCTCGGACCCCGTCGGGAGTGCGACGAGAGTCCTGGGTGAGCTGGGGCTGCCGGCGGACCGTGTCGCGCTGGAGGCGTACATGGTCCGCAACGAGGAGCAGCGCCACGGCTCGCACACGTACACCGCCGAGGACTTCGGCTTGTCCGAGGCGGAGCTGGAGCAGGACTTTGCGTTCTATCAGAAGGAGGTTGCGCCGTGATCCTCAAGGATGAAGTGGTGATCGTGTCCGGTGTCGGAGCGGGGCTCGGCGCGAAGCTGTCCGCCCGCGCGGCGGCCGAGGGCGCCAAGGTCGTGCTCGCGGCGAGGTCTGACGGCGTCACCGGACAGGTGGTCAAGGAGATCAAGGAGGCCGGCGGCGAGGCGGTCGCGGTGCTGTGCGACGTACGCAAGGACGAGGACGTCGAGCGGGTCGTGGCGACTGCGGTCGAGCGCTACGGCAAGGTCACCGGCCTGGTCAACAGCGCATACGGGCACCCCGGTTTCACTGATCTGCTCGACACTCCCGACAAGGCGCTGCGCCGGGCGATGGACATCATCCTCTACGGATCGCTGGGGATGAGCCGCGCTGTCGTCCCGCACATGACGGGCGGCGGTTCGATCGTCAACGTCGGAACGATGTCCACACGCGTTCCGATGCGTGGTGAGGGCGGCTACGCGATGTCGAAGGCCGCGATGGGGTGCGCGACTCAGTACATGGCGCTGGAGCTCGGCGAGAAGGGGATTCGGGTCAACCAGGCGATCATGGGCTGGCTGGACGGACCGGGTGTGCGCTTCTACCTGACGATGACTGCTGAGGAGAAGGGCATCACCGAGCAGGAGGTCTATGACGACATCGCCTCACGCAACCCGCTCGGCCGGATCCCGACGGACGAGGCGTGTGCCGGCGCGATCCTCTACCTGCTGTCGAGCCTGGCCTCGGAGGTCACCGGCGCGACCCTCGACGTCAACGGCGGCGAGTACATGCCGTCATGACTCATGTCGTGACGTCGGTGACGGTGGAGATCGATGCGCCGGCGGCGTTCGTGTGGGACGTGCTGGTCGACTATCCGCGCTATCCGGAGTGGAACCCGTACACGATCGCCGTGACGACGGCTCTCGAGATCGGCGAGAAGATCGACCTCACGCTGCCGAATCCCGACGGCTCTGGCGACACGTTCGTCAACCGCGAGTTCATCCGCATCATCGACCCGCCGCACCACCTGCGCTACGACACGGGTGAGGAGATGGAGGGGATCTTCGCGATCCGGGACCAGTACATCTCTGAGCTGGGTCCGGACCGTTGCGCGTACTACACGACGGACACGTTCAGTGGCGAGCACGCGGGCTTGGTCATGGAGCTGAACGGTGACTGGGTCAAGGCCGGATTCGACTCCGTGGCGTACGCGTTGAAGGCCCGGGCGGAGGAGCTGGTTGCGCGTTAGCACAGGGGTCGGACAGTCGATTTTGTTTGCGATTCCGGCAGATTACCTCTTGTGATCGAACATGTGTTCGACTAGAATGGAAGTATGAATTCGGGGGCTGTGGTTGACGCGATGCGCACCGCTGCGCGCACGCTCGCTTCCGGTGACGTCCGAGACAAGATCCACGCCCTGCAAGCTGTGCAGCACGCGGTCGATGCCGCCCAGGCCGCCTTGTTGGCCGAGCTGGAGGCGTCCAAGGACTTCGAGCTCGACGGCGCCTCGACCCTGAACACCTGGGTGCGCAACCAGCTGCGGATGAACTCCGGTCAGGCCACCGCCTTGGTCCGTGGCGTGATCGTCCTGCGTGACCTGCCGTTGGTTGCCGAAGCCGCATTCGCTGGGGAGATCAGTGCTCAGCATGTGCGGGCGTTCGTCTACGGGCTCAAGCATGTCGGTCTGGAGCCGATGCGCCAGCACGAGGAGCTCCTGCTCGAGGTCGCCCTCAACCGTGAACCCGGTGCGTTGTTCGAGGCGATCCAGCACCTCAAAGGTGTCGTGCACCCCCAGGACCTGGACGACGCGTGGGAACGCGGCATGGACAAAGAAGACATCGCCGTCGACGCCCTGCCCGAGGGGTTTCACGTGACCGGGTTCCTCAACACGATCACCGGCGCCAAGCTGAAGAAGGTCCTCGACTCCGCGTCCGCGCCCCGCGACAAGGACGACACCCGCACGGGTTCCGAGCGCCGCGTCCAAGGACTCGACGACCTGCTCGACAGCATCCTGGCCAACGGGCTCCCATCCGACAAGGGCGTCAAGCCGCACCTGTCGGTGTTCGTGGACGCCGACACGTTCGAAGCCGCTGCCGAGCACGTCAAGGCAACCACCGAGAACCCCTACGCCGCACCGGCGCCGATGCCCGATGTCGAACCCGCGACGCTCGCCGGCCACGGGCCGATCGGCCCCAACCTGTTGATGTACTTCCTCTGCGTCAGCGACTTCACTGCGTTCCTCATGAAGCAGAACGGCGGCGCGCGTCAGGCCCAGATCCTCAACGCCGGAACCGCCAAGTATCAGCCCAACCTCCTCCAGAGACGTGCCGTGATCGCCCGCCAACGCGGCGTGTGTGCGGCACCGGGCTGCAACCACACCCACCTGGAGATCCACCACACCATCTGGTGGTCCATCGGCGGCCCCACCGACCTCGACCTCCTCATCGGCCTCTGCGTTCAGATGCCACCACCTGCTCCACCGCGGCCGACTCCACATCACCGGCAACGCCGTCGACGGCTTCCAATTCACCACCAGAACCGGCCGCTCCCTACGCCGCCGCCGACGAAGAGGCCCCTACCGCCAAGCCGCCTGACCCCGAAGTGAGGCGGCCCACCGGCACTGCCCAACTGCGGTAGGGCAACACAAGCGGTCTTGGCGATGCGGTCCGACTTCCAGATGTTCTGTCCTAGTAGGCGCATCAATGACCTGCGTCAGCGCAGACGGGTCTTGCGCCTCAGCGCGGTCGGGCTCGTGCAGCCGCGGGAAGTCGAGCAGGTCTTGGGCCACTCCTGGCAGGGCGAACGACGCATCAACGTGGCTCGAAGAGGACGTACGTGCAGGGGTCTTCGGAATGTCGCCCGCAGAACCGGATGTCGAGCACCTGCTCCGCGACGGCGAGTGACGCAATGAAGAGCACCAGAGCCACCAGCTCGCCAACCGTGAAGTCGCGGAAGAGGCGAATGCTGGCCCAGGATCCGGCTCGTGACCAAGGGGTCGACCGGTTCTTGCCTGCGGGCCGGTTGCGGCGTGCCCGCGCTGCACGGCGCTCAGCTCGACGAGCGGCAGCTCGGCGTCGTCTCGCACCCTCCCGGCTCACCGCAGAATGCTCGCACAATCAGCAGGCTGGGTGACGCCGCCAAGCCGCCTTTGACGGGCGGACGGCGCACGGGCTACTTGTCGCGCTGCCTCATGAAGATGATCAGCTGCGGCACGATCCAGCAGACCCCGATGATCCCGAATGTCAGGGCGACGATCTGGGCGGCTTCGCTGTCCATCCCTTTGAGGAACAACGCCGCGAGGAGGAAGAGACCGCCACCCGCCACGAAGAAGACGGCTTGAGGCTTCATGGCGACATCGTGTCAGCGCAGGCGGGTCTTGCGCATCAACTTGAGCGACATCTGGGTCTGCTTCGCGTAGGCCTCGTACGACTGACCGGGCTTCGGCTCCATGACCTGCTTCTTGAGCAGCGCGATGTTCTGCGCGTCGGTGTACTTCAGCAGACCCTGGTCGCCGTTGCGAGCGCCGACACCGGACTGCTTGAGCCCGCCGGAGGGCGAACCCTTGGAGGCGTACGCCGTGGCGAGGATGTCGTTGACGTTGACGTTGCCCGAGTCGATCCGGCGGGCGACCGCGAGGCCGCGCTTCACGTCCTTGCTCCAGACGCTGGCGTTGAGGCCGTACTCGGTGTCGTTGGCGAGGGTGATCGCCTCGTCCTCGGTCGTGAACCGGTAGAGGCCCACCACCGGACCGAACGTCTCGGTCGACCCGGCGAGCATGTCTGGGGTGACGCCCTCGAGGATCGTCGGTTCGTAGAACGCCGGTCCGAGGTCGGGCCGCGCCTGCCCGCCGGTCAGCACGGTGGCGCCCTTCGCCTTGGCGTCCTCGACGTGGGCGGCGACCCGGTCGCGGTGGTCGACCGACACCAGTGAGCCGATGTCGGGCCCGAAGTCGTACGTCGCGCCGATCTGCATCGCCTTGGTCGCAGCCACGAACTTGTCGCGGAACTCGTCGTAGATCGAGTCGTGGACGTACAGCCGCTCGATGTGCATGCAGATCTGGCCGGAGTTGCCGAACCCGCCGAACAGCGCCGCGTGCACGGCCTCGTCGACGTTGGCGTCCTCGAGGACCAGCATGGGGTTCTTGCCGCCGAGCTCCAGGCAGGCGCCGATCAGGTGCTTGCCGGCGAGCTCGCCGATGATCCGGCCGGTGGCGGTCGAGCCGGTGAACATGACGTAGTCGGCGTTCTCCAGCATCGGCCCGCCGACGTCCGGCCCTTCGCCGCAGATGACCTGCACGAGGCCCTTCGGCATGCCGGCCTGCTCCAGCAGTCGTACGCCGAGCAGTGGGGAGAGGGCGGTCTTGTTGTCGGGCTTGACCACGACACCGTTGCCGGCGATCAGCGCCGGGATGGTGTCGGAGATGCCGGTCGCGAACGGGAAGTTCCACGGCGCGATGATCGCGACGACGCCCTTGGGGCGACGGACCTCGGTCGAGTGCGAGAGCACCGGCACCGGGCCGGCGTGCTTGCGGTCCTTGAGCACCGACGGCGCACGCTTGATGTAGTGGCTGGCGCCCATCGGCACGTCGCAGGACTCCTCGAACGCCATGCGCCGGTTCTTGCCGCTCTCGGCCTGGATGAGGTCGGTGATGAGGTACTGGTTCTCGAGCACCAGCGCGTGGAACTTCTTGAGCACCTTGAGCCGCTTGCGCAGCGACCAGGATCCCCACACCTGCTGCGCCGCGCGGGAGGTGTCGAATGCCTCCGCGATGTCGCTCGGCGAGGACTGCGGCAGCTCGACCAGCAGGTCGCCGGTGTAGACCTCGGTCAGCTTCCAGGTGTTGCCGGTCGTACCGGGGACCCGTTGGACGAGGCCGTCGAGGAACTCCGGCGTGAGGCTCGCCGGACGCGTGCGTGCTCATCCGAGCACCAGCTCTGCAGCCTTGTCGCCGATCATGATCGATGGCGCATTGGTGTTGCCGCCGATGATCGACGGCATGATCGACGCGTCGGCGACCCGGAGGCCCTCGATGCCACGCACGCGCAGGTCGGGACCCACGACGGCGCGGTCGTCGACGCCCATCCGGCAGGTGCCGACACCGTGATAGACGGTGGTGGCCCGGTTGAGCACCTCGGACTTCATGGCCTCGGCATCGATGGCCGCGCCGGGGTGCAGCTCGGAGGTGACATTGCCGCCGAACGCCGCCGACTTCATGATCTCGCGGATCATCTCGACGCCCTCGATGCAGCACCTGGCGGTCACCGGCCTCGGCGAGGTAGTTCATGTCGATCAGCGGCGCCGCGGTCGGGTCGCTGGATGCGAGTCGCACCGTGCCGCGGCTGCGCGGATAGATCAGCGTCGACATCACGGTCAGTGCGCGGCGCCGGTCGACCTTGTGGCGTACCGGGGCGTCCTGGTTGGGCGACGGGTATGCCCATGGGAGCACGTGGATCTGCAGGTCCGGCACGTCGGTGGCCAAGCGACGTACGCAGGAAGGCCACCGTCTCGAAGACCGTGTTCTCCAGGAACGAGCCGCCGCGGATCAGCTCCTTGGCCAGCCCGCGGGCGAAGTAGGTGGGGATGCCGCGGTGCACCGCGTTGGGCATCAGCCACGTGGTCGGCACGAACAGGTGGTCGTGCAGGTTGTCGCCCACGGGCAGGTCGGCCTTGACCTCGATGCCGTGCTCGGCGAGGTGCGCGGCCGGCCCGACACCCGAGAGCATCAGGATCTGCGCGGAGCCGAACACGCCGGCGGAGAGGATGACCTCCTTGCCGGCGCGGACCACCCGACGCTTGCCGCCCTTGTCGACGACCTCGACGCCGGTCGCCCGTCCGTTCTCGATCACGACCTTCTGGACGTGGACCTCGGGCTGGACCTGGAGCGTCGGCCAGCTCGGTGTTGGTGAGGTAGCCCCGCGACGACGAGAAGCGCTTGCCGCTGTGGGCGCTCTGCTGGAATCGGCTGACGCCCTCCTGCTCGGCGGCGTTGTAGTCCTTGAGGATCTTGACGCCCAGCGTGTCCGCGGTCGCCTGCTCGAACTGCAGCGAGGCCTCGGTCGGCTGGGTGTGCCGGGTGACCTTGATGGGGCCGCCGGCGCCGCGGTAGTCGTCGGCGCCGTCCTCGAAGTCCTCGACCTTCTTGTAGGTCTCGTTGACCGAGTCGGCATCCCATCCGGTGTTGCCCTCGGCGGCCCAGGAGTCGTAGTTGGCGCGGTTGCCGCGCACCCAGAGCAGGCCGTTGATCGAGCTCGAGCCGCCGACGACCTTGCCTCGCGTCTGCGGGATGACGCGGTTGTTCATGTGCTTCTGCGGGGTCGTGTAGTAGCCCCAGTCGACCTTCTTCTTGATGTTGGGCTCGGCGTGCATCGGCCCGATCATGCCGGGCTTGGTGACCAGCATCGAGGTGTCCTTCTTGCCCGCCTCGAGCAGGATCACCGATGCCCCGGAGGCCGCCAGACGTGACGCGGCGGCGGCTCCTGCGCTTCCGGCGCCGACGACGACGTAGTCGGCCTCGTCGCGCAGGGTGTCGTTCTTGGTCATGGCAGTCCTTCGGGTCAGATGCGTTCGATGATGGTGCCTGATGCCTGCGCCCCGCCAGCACACATCGAGATCAGAGCTGTGGTGGCGTCCCGGCGCTCGAGCTCGTGGAGAGCGGTGGTCAGCAGTCGGGTGCCGGTCGAGCCGACGGGGTGGCCGAGCGCGATGGCGCCGCCGTTGACGTTGATCTTGTCCTCGGGGACGGAGTGCACCTTGGCCCACGACATCACCACGCCGGCGAAGGCCTCGTTGACCTCGCAGATGTCGATGTCACCGATGGACATACCGGTGTCCGCGAGGAGCTTCTCGGTCGCCTGGACCGGTCCGTCGAGGTGGTAGTACGGATCTGCGCCGACGAGGCAGGACGCGACGATCCGGGCCCGGGGCGTGAGGCCGAGCGACGCGGCGAGGTCGGAGTCCATCAGCAGCAGCGCCGATGCGCCGTCGGAGATCTGCGACGAGGTGCCGGCGGTGTGCGTGCCGTCAGGGAGTACGGGGTTGAGGGCGGCGAGCCGCTCGAGCGAGGTCTCGCGGATGCCCTGGTCGGCGTCGACCAGCTGGGTGTCATCGGTGGGCTGGCCGTCCTCGTCGAGGACCGGCGCCTTGATCGCGAAGATCTCGCGGGCGAATCGACCCTCGTCGCGTGCTGCGCGGGCCTTCTCCTGCGACCAGAGGCCGAACGCGTCGACCTCGGCCCGGGAGAAGCCGCGGTCGCGGACGATCCGGTCGGCGCCCTCGAACTGGTTGGGCAGGTCGATCGACCAGTCGTCGGGCCGGGGAGAGCCAGTGCCGGGCGGGACGTTGGCACCGAGGGGGACCCGGGACATCGACTCGACGCCGCACGCGATGCCGGCCTTGATCAGGCCGGCGCCGATCATGGCGTGGACGAGGTGGGTGGCCTGCTGCGCCGATGAGCACTGCGCGTCGATCTCGGTGGAGGCGGTGGCGTTGGGGAGCCCGGCATGCATCCACGCGCGGCGCACCATGTTGTTGGACTGCTCGCCGGCCTGGGTCACGCAGCCGCCGATGACCTGCTCGATCAGATCGGCGTCGATTCCGGCGCGGGAGATCACCTCGGCCTGGGTCATACCGAGGAGCACGGCGGGGTGAACGCCGGCCAGCACGCCGTTCCTCTTGCCTTGAGGCGTGCGGACAGCGTCGACGATCACAGGGGTGCCCATGGGTCAAAACTAGAACACGTTCTCGTCTTGCACAAGGCTTTCGAAACTCAGGAACTCGTGTCAGGATGAACTAGAACGTGTTACAGAAATCTAGGAGCCCATGTGACCACGACGCCCGCTGCCCCCGCCATTCCCGCTGGTTTCGACCCGACGGACCCCGACCTGTGTCAGGCCGGTGTGCCCCTCGAAGAGTTCGCGGAGCTGCGGCGGACGGCCCCGGTGTGGTGGGTCGAGCAGACGCCCGAGTCGCGAGCGGGCTTCAACGGTGACGGCTTCTGGGCCATCAGCAAGCACGCCGACGTGTCCGCGGTGTCCAAGGACAGCAAGAACTTCTCCAGCCTGGAGAACGGCGCGATCATCCGGTTCGCCCCGGACATGACCCGCGAACAGGTCGAGCTGCAGGGCATCATGCTGATCAACCAGGATCCGCCGGACCACACCAAGATCCGCCAGATCATCAGCCGTGGTTTCACGCCGCGCTCGATCAACGCCCAGCACGATGTCCTCGTCCAGCGAGCCAACAACATCGTCGACGAGGCCATCGCCAAGGGCTCCGGCGACTTCGTCAACGAGGTCGCGTCCGAGCTGCCGCTGCAGGCGATCGCCGACCTGATGGGCGTACCGCAGGAGGACCGCGGCAAGCTCTTCGACTGGTCCAACACGATGATGTCGTTCGACGACCCCGACTTCGAGGGCAACCCGGACGAGGCCGCTGCCGAGATCCTCATGTACGCCATGGGGCTCGCCGAGGAGCGGCGCAAGAACCCGCAGGACGACATCATCACCAAGCTCATCACCGCTGACGTCGACGGCCACGGGCAGCTCGGCGAGGACGAGTTCGGCTACTTCGTCATCATGCTCGCGGTGGCCGGCAACGAGACGACCCGCAACGCGATCACCCACGGCATGAACGCGTTCTTCCAGTTCCCCGATCAGTGGGAGCTGTGGAAGGCGGAGCGGCCGGCCGACGATGGTCGACGAGGTCATCCGCTGGGCGACGCCGGTGACGGTCTTCCAGCGCACCGCGCTCAACGACGTGATGGTCGGCGACACCGAGGTCAAGAAGGGCGAGCGCGTCGGCCTCTACTACGCCAGCGCCAACCACGACGAGGACGTCTTCACCGACCCCAACACGTTCGACATCACCCGCAGCCCCAACCCCCACCTCTCCTTCGGCGGCCACGGCGCGCACTACTGCATCGGCGCCAACCTGGCCCGGCTCGAGGTCGAGATCATGTTCAACACGCTCGCCGACCGGCTGCCCGACATCAAGCAGCTCGGCGAGGCCAAGCGCCTCCGCCACGGCTGGATCAACGGCATCAAGGAGCTCCCGGTCCAGTACGTCTGAGCCCCGAGCGGCGGGTTGTGGTTGGTTTGAGAAGCCTAAAACCAACCACAATCCGCCACTCGCGGTCAGTGGTTGGGCTTGTCGGCGCCGACGACCCACATCGCGAAGAACTGTGAGCCGCCGCCGTACGCATGACCGAGCGCCTTGCGGGCGCCGTCGACCTGGTGCTCGCCGGCCTCGCCCATGACCTGCAGCGCAGCCTCGCCGAAGCGCAGCATGCCGCTGGCGCCGATCGGGTTCGAGGACAGCACGCCGCCGCTCATGTTGACGGGGATCCGGCCCCCGATCGGCGTCTCGCCGGCCTCGGTGAGCTTCCAGCCGTCACCGGGCTCGGCGAAGCCGAGGTTCTCGAGCCACATCGGCTCGAACCACGAGAACGGCACGTAGATCTCGGCGCAGTCGATCTCGTCGATCGGCGACGAGATGCCGGCCTGCTTCCAGAGCGCGGCTGAGGCCTCGCGACCGGCATGCGGGTTGACCTGGTCGCGCTCGGCGGCCGTGGTCGGCTCGCTGCGCATCTGGGTGCCGTGGATCCAGGCCGGGTTCTTGATGTCGGACCGCTCGACGGCATCCTCGGAGGCGATCACCAGGGCGCACGCGCCGTCGGAGGACGGGCACGTCTCGTCGTACCGGATCGGGTCCCACAGCATCTGTGACGCCATCACCGACTCGAACGTGGTGTCGGGGTTCTGCAGGTGGGCGTACTGGTTCTTGAGCGCGTTCTGCCGGTCCTTGGCGGCGACGATCGCGCCGATGTGAGTGGGTGCGCCGGACCGCCGGATGTATGACCGTACGTGCGGCGCGAAGTAGCCGCCCGCGCCTGCGTGCACCGGCATGATGAACGGCACCGGGATCGACAGCGCCCACATCGCGTTGGACTCCGACTGCTTCTCGAAGGCCACCGTGAGCACGCGTTCGTGGATTCCGGCCTCGACGAGCGAGGCCGCGACGATCGCGGTCGAGCCGCCGACCGAGCCGGCGGTGTGCACGCGCAGCAGTGGCTTGCCGGGTGCTCCGAGCGCCTCGGCGAGGTAGAGCTCGGGCATCATGACGCCCTCGAACAGGTCGGGCGCCTTGCCGATGACGATCGCGTCGATGTCGTCGAACGTCACCTGGGCATCGGCCAGCGCGCGGTCGACCGCCTCGCGCAGCAGCCCGGCCATCGACACGTCGGCGCGCTTGGCCCGGTGGTGGGTCTGGCCCACGCCGATGACGGCTGCAAGCTTGTGGCTGCTCATGCGCGGGCCTCCATCGTCATCACGAGATTCTGTTGCAGGGCGGGCCCTGAGGTGGCGTGGGCGAGTGCGCGCTGGGAGTTGCCGGCCCACACCTGCCGGGCGGCTTCGCCGATCCGGTTGAGTCCGGCGGTGAACATCGGGTTGGCGGTCAGCGCCCCACCCGAGGGGTTGATGCGTACGTCGTCGCCGAGGCCGAGAGCGTCCTTGAGGATGAGCTCCTGGTGCGAGAACGGTGCATGCAGCTCGGCGAGATCGACCCCGTCGACGCCGGCAGCGGCGCCGGCCGAAGCCGTGCTGGTCGAGACCTTGAGGTCGCGGCTGTTGAGGGCGCCGGGCTCGATGCGGTGCTCGAAGCCGGTGATCCACGCCGTTGTGCCCGGGCAGCCGGTCGAACGCCGGGGTGTCGGCGGCGGTGATGATCATCGCTGCGGCGCCGTCGGAGACCGGGGCGCAGTCCCAACGGCGGAGCGGGTCGGCGTACAGCGGCTGGGCCAGGACGTCGTCGGCCGTCGTGGCGCCCTTGCGGATCGCGCTGTCGTTGCCCTCGGCGTCAGTCATCGAGCGCGCCACGACCTCGGCCATCTGAGCCTCGTCGAACGCGCCGCTCTCGAGACCCGAACGGGCCTGGATCGCAGCGACCGAGACGGCGTCGGCCCACAGTGGCGTGACGGTGTACGGGTCCATCTGCAGCGACATGACGCGACGGAGCTGGCCGGCGCTCGACTTGCCGAAGCCGTAGACGAGCGCGGTGTCGACCAGGCCGGTCTGGATCTTGACCCAGGCTTCGTACAGCGCCCAGGCAGCGTCCATCTCGACGTGCGACTCCATGACCGGCGGCAGCGCGCCGATCGCGTCAACGGCCGAGACGAACGAGAACGCCCGCCCGGCGAGGTAGTCGCTCGACCCCGAGCACCAGAAGTCGATGTCGGACTTCGTCCAACCGGTCTGCTCCCAGAGCTCCTGGAAGATCGGGACGAGCAGCTCCACACACGTGGGGGAGCCGTCGAATTCCTTCATCTGTCGCTGGGAGAACCCAACGATCGCTACGTCACGGGTCACAGGTGCACCTTGTATGTCTCGTAGTCGGCGTCGGGTTCACCCGTCGGCTCGAAGTGGCTGATGTTGGCGATCGTCGTGCCCCACTCGTCGCGTGGCTTCCACACCGCCTTGACCCGCAGGCCCATGCGCACGTCCGCGGCGTCGATGCCGAGGATCAGGTGCAGGAAGGCGATGTCGGCGCCGTCGAGGAGGACGTAGGCCGACACGTACGGAATCGGGATCTGCTGGCCGGTGAACGGCACGTTGACGATGCAGAACGTGGTGACGGTGCCGTGGTCGGCGACCTCGACCTCGTCGGTGGTCGGCACGCCGTCGACGGGGCAGGCGCCACGCGGCGGGACGTAGACCTTCTCGCACACCGGGCAGCGCTGGCCGATGAGCTTGCCGTCGGCCAGGCCGCGGAAGAACTTCGACTCCTCCGGCGAGGCGGCGTAGTCGTACGAGAGCTTGACCGGGGCGATGATGCCGTTGACGGCCTCGCCCTCGGGTCCGGGGACCGTCGCAGGTCCGTCGCCCTCGGGCTCGAACCAGCGGATGTCGGTGATGGCGCCGGATGGTCTCGTCGGCCCAGACGGCGCGCACGCGCATGCCGGTCTGGATGTCAGCGGAGGAGCTCGACCGCGACAGCGTGGAGAAGCGGGCGGTCGGCGCCGTCGAGGACGATCTGGGCGAACGCGAACGGCTTGTCGAGCGGCTGCCCGGGCACGGGCTCCGGCACCCAGGCCCAGCTCTGGATGACGCCGACATCGGCGACGGGCCGGAGCTCGGTGATCGGGTCGAAGGTCACGGCGTCGTACTCCGGCGGGGGTACCGCGACGGTGCCGTCCGAGAGCACCCCGCCGAGGATCTGGCGCCGTTTGAGGCCGGTCATGAACTCCGAAAGGGTGGGGCCGAGCGACCGGGTGTAGTCGAACTCGACCTTCATGGGCGCGTGCAGGGTCCCGAGGTCAGTCATGGGCAAAGTGAAACATGTTCTAGTTTTGGCGGCAAGTGGACTGATGGGGGATCTATCTCAAAAGTAGAACGTGTTCTACAATCGCGACATGATCTCGTCGGACGCCATTGCGTGGAACGCACCCAACGACCCACACCCCGCCCGCGCCGCATCGCAGCGCTCCTACTCCGCCGTCGCCAAGGGCGACCTCGACGAATGGCTCACGGTGTACGCCGAGGATGCCGTCATCGAGGATCCGGTCGGCCCGTCGATGTTCGACGCCGAGGGCAAGGGGCATCACGGCCACGACGGCATACGCGCGTTCTGGGATGCCGCGATCGCCCCGATCGACCGGTTCGAGTTCGAGATCGACGACTCGTTCGCCAATCCCGAGGGCAACACCTGCGCCAACATCGGCCGCATCAAGACGTCGTTCGCCGACGGCAGCCACACGACGACCGACCTGATCATGGTCTACGTCGTGAACGACGACGGCCGGGTCGCCTCGATGAAGGCGTACTGGGAGCCCGAGCGAACCATGGCGTCATTCACCAAGGGAGAAGTGGCATGACCGTGTTCGGTGAGAACATCCTGGAGGGCAAGGTCGCGTACGTCGCTGGTGGTACGCGCGGCTTCAACCTCGCGATCGCCAAGCGGTATGCGTCGCAGGGCGCCAAGGTCGTCGTGATGAGCCGCGACGAGGAGCGCTGCGCCTCGGCCGCGAAGGAGATCCGCGAGGAGGGCGGCGAAGCACTCGGTCTCCCCGCCGATGCTCGCGACTACGACCGCGTCGCCGAGACGATGAAGGAGACCGCCGAGACGTTCGGCGGGATCGACATCGTGGTCGCCGGTCAGGCCGGCAACTTCTATGCGCCGGCCCTGGGATGTCGTCGTCAGCCTTCCAGTCCGTCGTCGACATCGACCTCATGGGCACGTTCAACCTCTACCGCGCGAGCTTCGAGCACCTGCGTACGCCGGGCGCTTCGCTGATCGCCATCACGGCCCCCGAGGCGGTCAAGCCGCTCGCGTTCCAGAGCCACGTCTGCGCGTCCAAGGCCGCGGTCAACATGCTGACCAAGTGCCTCGCGCTCGAGTGGGGACCCGCAGGCGTACGCGTCAACGGCATCAGTCCCGGCCCGATCGAGGACACCTGGGGCATGGACAACGTCATCGCGACGATGCCGGGGATCAAGGAGACCATCACGGCTTCGACGCCGCTGCGGCGCTGGGGCACGCACGCCGACATCGCGGATGCGGCGCTGTTCCTCGCCTCGGACGCGTCGTCGTACGTCACCGGCACGATCCTCGACGTCGACGGCGGCATCACGATCAACACCGTGGGCGGCGAGCGCGACGCGATCAACTTCAAGGACGATCCACGGGTCAAGGGCCCGGGCAAGGGAGCACGCTAGTCATGACACTCGACGCTGACATCCACCGCGGCCCGCACTCGGGGGAGATGCTCCTCGACTCACTCAAACGGCATCGCGCGGCTCCCGTGCTCCAGCTCGGTGACCGGAGCATCACGGGCCAGGAGATGGCCGACCAGATGAGCCGCTACGTGCGCGCCCTCGAGGAGCTGGGCGCCGGCACTGGCGCAGCGGTCGGCCTCCTGGCGACCAACCGGCCCGAGGTTCTGTTCCTGATCGGCGCCGGTCAGACGCAGGGCTATCGGCGTACGGCGCTGCACCCGCTCGGATCGCTCGACGACCATGCGTACGTGCTCGACGACGCAGGCGCCAGCGCGCTGATCGTCGACAACGTGCCGATGTTCCTCGAGCGTGCTGAGGCACTGCAGGACAAGGTCCCCTCGCTCGAGACCGTCATCACGATCGATGACCTCGCCGCCAAGGCCGCGACATACGATGCCGAGCCGCTCGTTGCCAAGGAGCTCGCGCCTGACCACATCGTCGGCATCACGTACACCGGCGGAACCACCGGTACGCCCAAGGGCGTCATCGGCACGGCGTCGAGCATCGCGGCGATGACGCAGGTGCAGCTGGCCGAGTGGGAATGGCCCGAGGCGCCGACGTTCCTGATCTGCACGCCGCTGTCACACGCCGGCGCGGCGTTCTTCGCGCCGACGGTGGCCAAGGGTGGCCGGCTCGTGGTGCTGCCCGGGTTCGATCCGGCGACCGTGCTGCGGACGATCGAGGAGCAGCGGATCACCGCGACGATGCTGGTCCCGAGCATGCTCTACGCCTTGATGGACCACCCGGACTCGCATACCCGTGACCTGTCGAGCCTGGAGACCGTCTACTACGGTGCCGCGCCGATCAACCCCACTCGGCTGGCGGAGGCGATCGACCGCTTCGGCAAGATCTTCGCCCAGTTCTTCGGCCAGTCCGAGTGCCCCATGGTGATCTCCTACCTCGCCAAGGCCGACCACACGCCCGAGCGCCTCGCCAGCTGCGGCCGCCCGAGCGCATTCCTGCGTACGGCTCTGCTCGGCGAGGACGGCAACCCGGTCGAGCCGGGGCAGCCGGGCGAGATCTGCGTAGCCGGGCCGGTGCTCGCAGCCGGCTACCTCAACAAGCCCGCCGAGACCGCCGAGGCGTTCCACGACGGCTGGCTGCACACCGGCGACGTGGCCCGCGAGGACGAGGACGGCTTCTGGTTCATCGTCGATCGGGTCAAGGACATGATCGTCAGCGGTGGCTTCAACGTCTTCCCGCGCGAGGTTGAGGACGTCATCGCCGAGCACCCGGCGGTGTCGCAGGTCGGCGTGATCGGCACCCCGCACGAGAAGTTCGGCGAAGCCGTCACGGCAGTCGTCGTGCTCCGTGAGGACGCCAAGCGGGACGGGCGGTCGCTGAGCCAGATCAAGGCCGAGATCCAGGCGTCCGTCAAGGAGCGCAAGGGCTCCGTGCAGTCGCCCAAGGAGATCATCGTGGCCGACGCCCTGCCGCTGACGGCGCTGGGCAAGCCCGACAAGAAGGCTCTCCGGGCCCAGTTCTGGACCGGAGACCGCAGCGTCGGCTGACCTGTTCACACGTCCTGGGATGTCGCCTCGACGGACGGACCGGGCCTAGCGGCCCTGGAATTGCGGCGCTCGGCGCTCGGCGAACGCGCGAGGGCCTTCCTTGGCGTCCTCGGAGGCGAAGACCGCAGCACCCACGGCGGCGTCGTCCTTCCAGCAGTCGTCCTCGTGCTTGCCCTCGGAGTCGCGGATCGTCTTGAGTACCGCCTGCACCGCGAGGGGGCCGTTGGCGGAGATCATGTCGGCGATCTCGTGCGCCTTGGCCAGAGCCTCCCCGTCGGGGACGACATGTCCAATGAGCCCGATCTCCTTGGCCTCGGGTGCCTTGATGTGCCGTCCGGTGAGGAGCAGGTCAGCGGCGACCGTGTACGGAAGCTGGCGCGGCAGGCGTACGGCCGAACCGCCCAGGGGATAGAGCCCCCACTTGGGCTCGGAGACGCCGAACCGCGCTGACTCGCCGGCGACGCGGATGTCGGTGGCCTGCAGGATCTCGGTGCCGCCGGCGATCGCCGGGCCCTCGACGGCTGCGATGAGCGGCTTCGTCAGCCGGAAGCCCTTGAGCAAGGGCTTGATGATCGTCGGGTCGAACTCGCCGGACTCGAACTTGTCCGAGGGGGCCGAGGACGACATCGACTTGAGGTCGGCGCCGGCACAGAAGTAGCCACCCGCACCCGTCAGGATCACGACCTTGACCTCGGGGTCGGAGTTGGTCCGGTCCCAGGCATCGCTCATGATCGACATCATCTCGCCGGACAGCGCGTTGCGGGCTTCCGGACGGTTCATCGTGACGACCAAGGTGTTGCCTTGGAGCTCGACCAGGCAGTGGGGTGCATTTGCAGTATCGGATTTCTCGGGCATACCAAGAGCGTAGTCAAAAACGAGAACGTGTTCTAGTCTTGGGCTCATGCCATTGAACATCGCCGACTTGTTCGAGCACGCCGTTGACGCCGCCCCCCAGAATCCCGCCGTCAAGGTTGGTGAGCGGACTGTCACGTTCGCCGAGCTGGAAACCGAGTCCAACAAGCTGGCGCACTATCTGCAGTCCCGTGGTGTGAAGCCCGGTGACCACGTCGCGGTCTACGCGAAGAACAGCATCGAGCATGTCATCGCGGTACTCGCGGTTGTCAAGATCCGTGCCGTCAACATCAACGTCAACTACCGCTACATCGAGGGTGAGCTCAACTACCTCTTCGACAACGCCGACGTGGTGGCCCTGATCGTGGAGCGCACCTACGCGCCGTTGGTGGCGAGGACCAAGCCGAACCACCCCAAGTTGCAGACTGTCGTCGTCATCCCCGACGTGATTGAGCCTGATGACCAGTCAGACATCGCCGCCTTCGGCGGGGTCCTGTATGCCGACGCAATCGCCGACCAGTCCGCCGAGCGCGACTTCGCCGAGCGGAGCGGCGACGACCTGCACATCATCTACACCGGCGGCACCACCGGATTCCCCAAAGGCGTGATGTGGCGCCACGAGGACTTCTGGCGGACCCTCGGTGGCGGCATCGACTTCTACACCGGTGAGGAGCTGGACGAGTACGACCAGTCGAAGCAGGCGGCTCAGGACGGCCGGATGGTCACCTTCCCGCTCAGCCCGCTGATGCACGGCGGCGCCCAGGCCGGTCTGCTGATGCACCTGTTCGCCGGTCACCTGACCATCCTGGAGCCGAAGTTCGACCCGCAGCGCACTTGGGAGATCATCGACGAGAACGGCGTGATGCTGATCTTCATGACCGGCGACGCCATGGCGCGACCGCTGATCGAGGAGTTCGAGCGCAAGGCCGCCACCGACGCGCCGTACTCCGGTGCGAGCCTGTTCGCCGTGTCGAGCAGCGCGGCGATCTTCTCCCCGGAGGTCAAGGAGCGCTGGATAGAGGCCCTCCCCAATCCCGTCTACACCGACTCCGTCGGGGCCAGCGAGACCGGCTTCCAAGGCATGGGCATGCAGGACAAGACGCACATCTCGAGCGACGGACCGGTCGTCGGTCTCGGCCCGAACAGCGTGATTCTCGATGAGAACAACAACGTGCTCGACCTCGCCACCAACGTCGGCAAGATTGGGCGCCTCGGTCGTGGCGGGTCGGTGCCGGTCGGCTACTACAAGGACGAGAAGAAGTCCGCGGAGACCTTCTTGGTCGTGGACGGGATGCGGATCTCGGTTCCCGGCGACTTCGCCCGGATCGAGGAAGACGGCAAGGTCACCCTGCTCGGCCGTGGCTCCAACTGCGTGAACACCGGCGGCGAAAAGGTCTACCCCGAAGAAGTCGAGATGGCGATCAAGCGCCACCCAGCCGTCTATGACGTCCTGGTTGTCGGCATCCCGGACGAGAAGTTCGGCCAGGCCGTCGCGGCGTTGGTCCAGCCGCGTGATGGCGAGACCCTCGAGCTCGAGGAGCTGCGGGACTATCTGCGCGAGTTCCTGTCCGGCTACAAGCTTCCACGGGCCATGACACTCGTGACGGAGATCCCGCGCAGTGCCACCGGCAAGGCTCAGTACCCCCGTGCCAAGGAGCTCGTGCTCGAGGCCCTGACTGCAGAAGGGGCCAACGCCTGATGCGCACTGAGCTTTGCGAGCGGTTCGGGATCGAGTACCCGATCTTCGCGTTCACCCCGTCCGAGCACGTCGCCGCCGCGGTCTCGAGGGCCGGTGGCCTGGGCGTCCTGGGCTGCGTCCGGTTCAACGAGGCCGAGGAGCTGGATCGCACCCTCGACTGGCTCGACGACAACACGGACGGCAAGCCGTATGGCGTCGACGTCGTGATGCCGATGAAGGTGCCGACCGAGGGCAAGGCCGTCGACCTGAAGGCGATGATCCCCGACGAGCACATCTCGTTCGTCGAGCGCACCCTGCAGCAGCTCGGCGTACCTCCGCTGCCAGAGGGTGAGGGCCGGGCCGGCGTGCTCGGCTGGCTGCACTCGGTGGCTCGCTCGCACGTCGACATCGCCCTGAGTGGGAAGCACCGACCGGTGCTGATCGCGAACGCGCTCGGTTCGCCTCCCAAGGACATCATCGACCAGGCTCACGAGGCTGGCGTGCAGGTCGCGGCTCTGGCCGGAGCGGCCAAGCACGCGCTGTCGCACGTGGCCAACGGCGTCGACATCATCATTGCCCAGGGCTACGAGGCCGGCGGACACACCGGTGAGATCGCCAGCATGGTGCTGACCCCCGAGATCGTGGACGCGGTCGGCCCCGATGTGGCCGTCCTCGGCGCCGGTGGCATCGGCCGTGGCCGCCAGGTTGCGGCGTCCCTGGCGCTTGGTGCTCAAGGCGTATGGACCGGGTCGGTGTGGCTGACGACCGAGGAGTACCAGAACCTCAACACCAACGCCGGTATGACCGAGGCGTTCCTGCGGGCGTCCAGTGCCGACACCGTGCGTACGCGCATCTACACCGGCAAGCCCGCTCGGCTGCTCAAGACCAAGTGGACCGAGGCTTGGGACACCGAGGAAGCACCCTCACCGCTCCCGATGCCGCTGCAGAACCTGCTCGTGGCCGACGCGCACAGCCGGATGAACTCGGCGGGCAACCCCGACGTCATCTCGATGCCGGTGGGCCAGATCGTGGGCTCGATGAACAAGGTGCGGCCCGTCGCCGAAGTCATGGCCGACCTGATTGACGAGTACGAACAGACGGTCAAACGCCTCTCGACGCTGTGACAACGCGCTCCCTCCCGCTCGCAGCTCGGGTGCCGGGTGCTCGAGGGCCCAGCACGTCGAGCTGCGGGTTCAGGACCAGGCGTGAACGTAGTCGATCGACATGGTGGCCGGGAGGGTCGTGTCGACGGTCGCCTCGTTGCCCTGCGATCCGAGCGCCTGCGTGAAGGCCATGATGTAGCGCTTGTTGAACGCCGGGTCGCCCGACGTGTTGACCAGGCAGGAGCGCCCATTCACGAAGATCTCGAGTCGAGCCGGGCTCCATTCCAGCGTGTAGGTGTTCCACACGCCGCGGCTTGCCCGGCAGTCGTATGTCGTGTTCTGGGTCGTCCCGGTGAGGATCGAGCCGAGCAGGTCGAGGACGGTGTGCAGGAACGGCACGATCAGGTCGGGGTTGTTCGAATAGGTCTCCGCGATGTCGATCTCACCGTTCGCCGGCCACCCGCCCTGACCTTCGGGATAGCGGGTGTCGGGCCACAGCCAGAACGCCTCGTGGAGGCCGGAGGTCGTGGAGGCCGTGTTCTTGATCCGGGCCTCGAAGCGCCCGTACTTCTGCGACCACTTGTGGAAGGTTGACACCATGCCTGACGTGTACGGGGTGACGGCGCCGTCGTGAGCGGCACACGGCTTGGCCTCGCCCTTGATCAAAGTGAGGTGGAGAGCGCCGCCCGTGACCGAGATGTTCTCAGGCGAGTCGACGTAGCAGGCCAGCTCGTTGCCGCCGGTGCCGAAGATCTCCTGAGGCGTCCACTTGGTGCGATCCAGCGTCGTTCCGTCGAAGTCGTCGGCGAACGTGCACGTCCACGCCTGCCCGTTGGCCTTCAGGATCGACGTTCCGCAGTCTGTGGGGTCGGGCTTGGGAGCGGTGTCGACGGACCAGATCGCTGTCGCCTGACTCGCCTGGTCGGTGCTGCTCGGCCGGTAGCGGGCGAGCAGCGGGAGGTCGCCCCCGGCCCGGGACCCGAGATCGAAGGTGGCCTTGCCGCCAGTCAGGGTGTAGGCGCCCTTGTGCTGGCCGTCGACCCATAGATCGACCAGGTTCGTCGGGGTCTTGTTCGGGGCGGTGACCTCGATCGTTCCGGTGCCGTCAGGAAGGACCGTCAGGGTGGTCTTGGTGGGTACCTGATCAGAGGTGGTCACCGAGAAGGTGGTGACGGCTTCGCTGGACTTGGTGGTGCTGTTCTCGCGGTAGCGGACGTAGATCTGATAGTCGCCGCCAGGCAGAGTGCCGAGGTTGATGTCGGCTTTGCCGTTGGTGAGCGTGTAGGCCTTCTGCCAGGTGGAGTCGATCCACAGGTCGACGTAGTTGGTGGGTGTGACGCCGTTGTCGGCCTTGACCTCGACGGTTCCGGTGCCGTCGGCGTTGAGCTTGAGTGTGGTCGTGGTGGGCGACTGGACGGTGCCGGGGGCGGTCCAGTAGACGATGGTTTCGCTGCTCTTGGTGGTGCTGTTCTCGCGGTAGCGGGCGTAGATCTGGTGGTCGCCGTGCGACTGGGTCCCCAGATCGATGGCGGACTTGCCGTCGGTGAGGGCATACGCCTTCTGCCACGTGCCATCGATCCACAGGTCGACGTAGTTGGTGGGTGTGACGCCGTTGTCGGCCTTGACCTCGACAGTGCCGGTGCCATCTGCGTTGAGCTTGAGTGTGGTGGTGGTGGGCGACTGGACGGTGCCGGGCGCGGTCCAGTAGACGATGGTTTCGCTGGACTTGGTGGTGCTGTTGTCGCGGTAGCGGGCATAGATCACGTGGTCGCCGTGGGCTTGGGTGCCCAGGTCGATGTCGGCCTTGCCGTTGGTGAGCGTGTAAGCCTTCTGCCAGGTCCAGTCGATCCACAGGTCGACGTAGTTGGTGGGTGTGACGCCGTTGTCGGCCTTGACCTCGACAGTGCCGGTGCCATCTGCGTTGAGCTTGAGTGTGGTCGTGGTGGGCGACTGGACGGTGCCGGGGGCGGTCCAGTAGGTGATGGCGTCGCTGGACTTGGTGGTGCTGTTCTCGCGGTAGCGCACATAGACGACGTGGTCACCTTGGGCCTGTGGGCCGAGGTCGATGGCGGTTTTGCCGTTGGTGAGCGTGTAGGCCTTTTGCCAGGTGAAGTCGATCCAGACGTCAACCATGTTGGTGGGCGTGACGCCGTTCTCGGCCTTGACCTCGACGGTTCCGGTGCCGTCGGCGTTGAGCTTGAGGGTCGTGGTGGTGGGTGACTGGACGGTGCCGGGCGCGGTCCAGTAGACGATGGTTTCGCTGCTCTTGGTGGTGCTGTTGTCGCGGTAGCGGGCGTAGATCTGGTGGTCGCCGTGGGGTTGGGTGCCGAGGTCGATGTTGGCTTTGCCGTTGGTGAGCGCGTAGGCCTTTTGCCAGGTGGAGTCGATCCACAGGTCGACGTAGTTGGTGGGTGTGACGCCGTTGTCGGCCTTGACCTCGACGGTTCCGGTGCCGTCGGCGTTGAGCTTGAGGGTCGTGGTGGTGGGCGATTGGACGGTGCCGGGGGCGGTCCAGTAGACGATGGTTTCGCTGCTCTTGGTGGTGCTGTTGTCGCGGTAGCGGGCGTAGATCTGGTGGTCGCCGTGGGGTTGGGTGCCGAGGTCGATGTTGGCTTTGCCGTTGGTGAGGGCGTAGGCCTTTTGCCAGGTGGAGTCGATCCACAGGTCGACGTAGTTGGTGGGTGTGACGCCGTTGTCGGCCTTGACCTCGACGGTTCCGGTGCCGTCTGCGTTGAGCTTGAGGGTGGTGGTGGTGGGGGATTGGACGGTGCCGGGCGCGGTCCAGTAGACGATGGTTTCGCTGCTCTTGGTGGTGCTGTTGTCGCGGTAGCGGGCGTAGATCTGGTGGTCGCCGTGGGGTTGGGTGCCGAGGTCGATGTTGGCTTTGCCGTTGGTGAGGGCGTAGGCCTTTTGCCAGGTGGAGTCGATCCACAGGTCGACGTAGTTGGTGGGTGTGACGCCGTTGTCGGCCTTGACCTCGACGGTTCCGGTGCCGTCGGCGTTGAGCTTGAGGGTCGTGGTGGTGGGCGACTGCACGGTGCCGGGGGCGGTCCAGTACACGACGGTCTCGCTGGACTGGGTGGCGCTGTCCTCCCGGTAACGGGCATAGATCTGGTGGTCGCCATGGGACTGGGTGCCGAGGTCGATGTTGGCCTTGCCGTTGGTCAGCGAGTAGGCCTTCTGCCACGTCGCATCGATCCACAGGTCGACGTAGTTGGTGGGCGTGACGCCGCCGTCGGCCTTGACCTCGACGGTGCCGGTCCCGTCAGCGTTCAGCTTCACGGTCGTGGTCGTGGGGACCGGGCCGGCCGCAACCGCGGAGCTCAACGAGCCGGACGCGACCAGCATCCCCGCGGTGACCGCCAACGAGGCGATCAGCGTGGTGATCATGCGGCCCACTCCCAGGCGCACATCCGTGTTCATCATGAGTTCCCCTCTTCCCTGGGTGTCTCAAATCGAACGATACTGACAGAAAGGGTCTCCCATATGGGAAATGAGAAAACTTGTCAAGCACCTGCGGCCGTGTTCAGGTGTAGCGAGTGCCGCGCTCCTCGCGTGTCCAGCTGACCCCAGCTGTTCCGGCTGCGGTCAGCTCGCGGTGGAGGACCTTGTTCGTCGCTGTGCTGGGGAGCTCGTCGACGACCCGGACATAGCGGGGTCGCGCCTTGGGCGACAGGTCGGCCTGCTCGTCGAGGAAGCGCTCGAGTTCGTCCGGGCCGAGGTCGCCCCGCAGGACCAGCGCCGCTGCGACCTGGTCGCCCGAACGCTCGTCGGGCACGGCGTAGACCGCAGCCTGGTCGATCGCGGGATGTCGCAGCAGGACCTGCTCGATCGGGGCGCAGGCGAGGTTCTCACCGTCGACGCGCAGCCATGCGGCGGTACGACCGGCGAACCAGACCCAGCCCTCTGCGTCACGGTATGCGAGGTCGCCCGACCAGTACATGCCGCCGCGCATCCGCTCTGCTGTTGCCTCTTCGTCGTTGTAGTAGCCGGCGAACTGGCCCATGCCCGTCGTGTTGACCAGCTCGCCGACGCACTCGTCGAGATTGACCACCCGGCCGTACGCGTCGAGCTCGGCGCGCGGGCACTCCTGGCCCGTCTCGGGGTCGTGGATGGCGACGCCGTCAGCCGGCCAGCCCAGCGCACCGGGTGGCGTCCCTTCGATCTTGCTGACGATGACGGCGTTCTCGGTCGAGCCGAAGCCGTCGACCACGTGGCAGCCGAACCGTTCGCCGAAGGCGCGGATGTCGCGGTCGCCGGCCTCGTTGCCGAACACGAATCGGAGCGGGTTGTCGGCGTCGTCGGGCTTCGCCGGTGTGGCGAGGATGTACGTCAGCGGTTTGCCGACGTATGACGCGTACGTCGCTCCGAACCTGCGTACGTCGGCCAGGAACTCCGAGGCCGAGAACTTCTCGCGCAGCGCAACGGTGGCACCGTTGAAGAGGGCTGGGGCCCATCCGGCCATGACGGCATTGGAATGGAACAACGGCATCGCGATGTAGTGCACGTCGTCGCTGCCGAGCCCGAGCTTGTCGGAGAGATAGAACCCGGGGACAGTCACCTTCTCGTGGGTGATCCGTACGGCCTTGGGCCTGCCGCTCGTGCCCGACGTGAAGATCAGCATGAACAGCGAATCGTCGGTCGGCGCTGCGTCAGGCGCGGCCGCGGATACGAGGAGGTCGCTCCAGTCGGGGCTGTCGGTGTCGATCACGCGGATCCCCGAGAGGTCCAGCCCGTCGAGCAGATGGCCCTGGGTCGCGTCGGTGAGCAGCAGCTGGACGTCGGCGCGGTGGAGATCGGCCAGCAAGGACTCGCCGCGGCGGGTGCTGTTGACCCCGACCGCGACGTGCCCGCCGAGGCCCGCGGCGGCCAGGCCGAGGAGCATCTCGGGGGTGTTGTCCATCAGCAGTCCGACATGAGGTGGCCGCGCGGGGTCGAGCAGCCGGGCCACCGCGGCTGCCCGGGTCGACGCGTCAGCGACGAACTGGCGCCAGGTCCACGTACGGTCGCGGGTCAGCAGTGCCGGGGTGTCCTGCTCGGCTCGTGCGAGCAACAGGTCCCGGATCGTCACGCTGGTTCGGCGGCGAGCAGCTTGCCGAGTCGCAGGGCCTGCTCGGTCGCCCCGCCGTACTCGAAGTCGTAGCGCGTCCCGGCGGTGAAGTAGCGATGGGCCTCGCCGTCCATGTCGACGCCGACACCGCCGTGGATGTGCACCGTCGTGTGGGCGATGCGGTGCCCGGCGTCGGACGCCCACAGCTTGGCCGTGGCGATCGCCTCCGCGGCAGGCAAGCCCTCAGCGAGTCGCCATGCGGCCTGCCACACCGTGAGAGCCAGGAAGCGGGTGTCGATGTAGCCGTCGGCGAGGCGCTGCGAGACGGCCTGGAACGTGCCGATCGGCCGGTCGAACTGCTCGCGGACCTTGGCGTAGTCCGCGGTGAGGGTCAGTGCACCCTCGGTCACGCCGAGCTGGACGGCGCAGCTGGCGACCGTGAGCAGGTCGACCAGGCGCTGCGCCGCGGCCGCATCGCCGACGCGACGGTCGGCGGCCACTCGTACGCCGGACAGCTCGATGAGCCCCACGGCGTCGCCGTCGCTCAGCATCTGCTCGCGGATCTGCAGTCCCGGCGAGTCGGCGTCGACGAGGAACACCCCGGTGCCGTCGGGCGCGCTCGCGGTGACCAGGAAGGCGCTCGCGGCGGTGGCGGCATGGACGAGGTACTTGGTGCCGGTGAGCACGTACTCCGTGCCGTCCGGCGCGGCGGTGGTCGTCGGCGCTGCGGGGGCGTGCTCGTGCTCCTCGGCGACGGCGCAGCTCAGCACGCTGGCGGCGTACGCGGCCTGCTGCTGGTCGTCGGTGCCGTGCTCGGCAAGCAACAGGCGAGCCACCGAGTCCGTGGCGAGCGGGGCGGGTGCGACCGTGCGGCCGACCTCGACGAGCACGCGGCACAGCTCGAGGAAGCCCAACCCGGCACCGTCGTGCGACTCCGGTGTCGTGAGGCTCAGGAGACCGGCATCGCCGAGCGCCCGCCACAGCACGGGGTCGAACCGGTTGCCGGCCTTCTCGACCTCGGCCAGGCGTTCCGGCTTGGTGTGGTCCTTCAGGATCGTCGCGGCGAGCGCGGCGGCCTCTTCGGCCTCGGGCGGCAGTGTGAAGTCCATGTCGTGGTCCCTTAACGCTTCGCTGCCGGCATGCCGAGCCCGACGTAGCCGATGATGTCTCGCTGGATCTCGTTGGTGCCGCCGCCGAACGTCATGACGAGTGACGAGCGGAAGTAGCGCTCGAGCCGCCCGGCGATGACGGCACCGGGCGAGTCGGCGGCGATGCCGGCAGCGGGGCCGACGATCTCCTTGAGGGCGCGGTAGACCTCGATCGCCAGCTCGGAGCCGTAGACCTTGATGGCCGACGCGTCGGCGGGGGAGAGGGTGTCGATCTCGGTGGCGAGCTTCCAACCCATGAGCGTCAGGGCTTCGGTACGCGCCTGCGCGCGGCCGAGCAGGATCTGCACCCACTCCTGGTCGATCACCCGTATGCCATTGGCGTTCTTGGTCTGCCGGGCCCAGTCGGTGACGAGCTCGATCGAGTGGACCAGCGGGCGCGGACGAGGTCAGGGCCACCCGCTCACGGTTGAGCTGGTTGGTGATCAGCGCCCAGCCGCCACCGCGTTCGCCGATCAGGTTGTCGGCCGGCACCCGGACGTTGTCGTAGTACGTCGCGCTCGTGCCGACGCCGGCGATCGTGTGCACGGGCGTGTAGGAGAAGCCTTCGGCGTCGGCCGGGACGAGGATCATCGAGAGGCCCTTGTGGCGGGGCAGGTCCGGATCGGTGCGGCACGCCATCCAGATCCAGTCGGCGTACTGGATCAGGGAGGTCCACATCTTCTGGCCGTTGACGACCCACTCGCCGGTGGACTCGTCGAGCTCGGCCCGCGTACGCAGCGAGGCCAGGTCGGTGCCTGAGCCCGGCTCGGAGTAGCCGATCGAGAAGTGCAGCTCGCCTTGCACGATCCGGGGCAGGAAGTACTCCTTCTGCTCCTGGGTGCCGTAGCGCATGATCGTCGGGCCGACGGTGTTGAGCGTCAGGTACGGAATCGGCACCCCGGCGACCGCGGCGACGTTGGTGAAGATGAGCTCGTCGACCATCGAGCGGTTCTGTCCGCCCCACTCTTCTGGCCAGCCCATGCCCAGCCAGCCATCGGTGCCGAGCTGCCGGATGACGTCCTTGTAGACGGTGACGTCGCCGAACTCCCCGGAGGATGCGGCGAGGGCCGCACGGCGCTCGGGCGTGACGAGCTCAGAAAAGTAGCCTTGGAGCTCATCACGAAGGCGAAGCTGGTCCGGTGTCAGGGCGACGTACATGTGGTAAAACTATAACGTGTTCTCGTTTTGGTCCACAGGGGACCGCAATCGGAGGCAATCGTGAGTGAGACCCGCGTTCTTGACACCGGCTCCGTGCCGGAGCGATTTGCCCGGGGCTGGCACTGTCTTGGCCTCGAGCGTGAGTTCACCGACGGCAAGCCGCATTCCGTGCAGGCCTTCGGCGGCAAGCTCGTCGTCTGGAGCGACGCCCAAGGAGAGCTGCACGTCCTCGACGGCTACTGCCGGCACATGGGCGGCGACCTGACGCAGGGCACCGTCAAGGGCGACGAGATCGCCTGCCCGTTCCACGACTGGCGCTGGGGTGGCGACGGCAAGTGCAAGGCGATCCCGTACGCCAAGCGCGTGCCCCTGCGCGCCCGGACCCAGCGCTACGAGAGCGTGGTCCGCAACGGCCAGCTGCTGATCTGGCACGACCCGGAGGGCAGCCCGGCCGACATGGAGGCGCTGCCGCCCGTCCTCGAGGGCGTGGGCACGGACAAGTACACCGACTGGACCTGGGACGTCATCGAGGTCAACAACGCCCACTGCCGCGAGATCATCGACAACGTCGTCGACATGGCGCACTTCTTCTACATCCACTTCGCGTTCCCCACGAACTTCCGCAACGTCTTCGAGGGCGACAAGGCCACCCAGTTCATGGAGTCGACCGGCCGCCCGGACATGAAGGCCGAGGGCTACGGCGACGAGGACCTGATCCTCAAGTCGGAGGCGACCTACTTCGGGCCGTCCTACATGATCAACTGGCTCGACACCGACTACAAGGGCTTCCTGACCAAGGTCATCTTGATCAACTGCCACATCCCCACGGGGCCCAACTCGTTCAACCTGCAGTTCGGGCTGTGCGTCGAGAAGCCCGAGGGCGTCGACGATGCGACCGCCGACTACATCGGCAAGAAGTACGTCGAGAGCTTCTCCGTGGGCTTCCTGCAGGACGTGGCGATCTGGCAGAACAAGGCGCCCGTGCAGAACCCGTTGCTCTGCGAGGAGGACGGCCCGGTCTACCAGCTGCGCCGTTGGTACGAGCAGTTCTACGTCGACAAGGCCGACGTCGAGACCGAGATGGTCGAGCGGTTCGAGTTCGAGGTCGACACCACCAAGGCCAACGAGAACTGGCACGCGGAGGTAGCGGCCAACCTCGCACGCAAGGAGGCCGAAGACCGTCAGGCCGAGACGGCGGACGCCTGATGTCGTACATCGTCCCGTCCAGGGCTGAGACGCTCGAGGACCGGGCGCTCTACACGCGCGGCAGCCTCGTCGAGCTGCCCTGCCTCGACTGCCAGGCCCGCGTCATGGTGCGCAAGAACAGCGAGCACCACACCTCGATCCAGTGGACCCAGGAGGCGGTTGCCGACTGCGCGACCTTCGCCAAGCTCTCCCATCAGGAGGGCGGTCGCCCGATCCACTCGGGCTGTCCGCGGCTCGTCGCATCGATCGAGCAGGCCGTGCGCGACGGCGCCGTCTCGGTCGGGTTGCACGATGAGTGAGCGCAGCGAACGAATCATGAGGCAGGGATCTTGTCGGCAGCTCCGTATCATGCGCTCTTCAGGGAGCTGGCGACATGACTGACCCGTCCTTCGAGCTGGAAGTGCTCGACGTCATCGAGGAGACCGGCGACGCGCGCTCCGTGGTCCTCGACCCCGGCGAGCACCGCGAGCACTTCGGCTACACGCCGGGCCAGTTCCTCACGGTCGCCGTGCCGAGCGATCGCACCGGGCTGGTGGCACGCAGCTACTCCCTCTCCTCGACACCGGTGGACGAGGACGGCCCGCTGACCATCACGGTCAAGCGCACGCTCGACGGCTACGCCTCCGGGTGGATCTGCTCGGAGCTCCGCCCGGGTGACCGGCTGAGGGTGCTCCCGCCGAGTGGCATCTTCACGCCCAAGAACCTCGATGCCGACCTGCTGCTGTTCGCCGGCGGCAGCGGCATCACCCCCGTGATGTCGATCATTCGTACGTCCCTGGCCCGCGGGTCGGGACGCATCGTCCTCTTCTATGCCAACCGCGACGAGCGCTCGGTGATCTTCCACGCTGCGCTCGCCGAGCTGGCGGCGGAGCACCCCGACCGCCTGCAGGTCGTGCACTGGCTCGAGTCGGTCCAGGGCCTGCCGAGCCAGGCGCAGCTGCGCGCGTTCGCCGCCCAGTACGTCGAGTGGGACGCCTTCGTGTGCGGACCGGCTCCGTTCATGGCGGCGACGGTGGCCGCGCTCAAGGAGCTCGAGTTCCCGCGCGACCGGCGCCACCAGGAGAAGTTCGTCTCCCTGGGCGGCAACCCGTTCGAGACCGCCGCCGAGCGGGAGCCCGGCGCAGAGGACGACAGGTGACACAGATCAGGGGCCACCGCCGTCGATCGGCCAGGTGCACCTGCAGGTCGAGCTCGACGGCGTCGACTACGAGTACACCGACTGGCGGCCCGGCACGACGCTCCTGGAACACCTCGAGAGCAAGGGCGTGAAGGCGCCGTACTCCTGCCGCGAAGGCGAGTGCTCCGCATGCGCGATACGCCTGCTGGAGGGTGAAGTGACGATGCGCGCCAACGACGTGCTCGACGACGAGGACCTCGCGGACGGCATACGCCTGGGGTGCCAGAGCGAACCGGCGTCCGAGAAGGTCCGGGTGACCTACTCGTGACGACTGCGCAGTCCAAGAACCTCGAGATCCCGGCCGAGGTGCGATCCGATGACGTGACGTCGTGGTCCGACGAGGTCGACGTCGTGGTCGTGGGCGCCGGCATGGCCGGGACCGCTGCGGCGATCGAGGCGGCCGAGGCGGGCGCCCGGGTGCTCGTGCTCGACCGCGGGGGCCGGCTGTCGGCCACCAGCGCGATGGCGGGCGGCCACTTCTATCTTGGCGGCGGTACGCCCTGCCAGGAGGTCAGCGGCTACGAGGACACCCCGGCCGAGATGGCGAAGTACCTCATGGCGGTCTCGCCCGACTGTGATCCCGAGAAGATCCGCCTCTACAGCGAAGGCAGCGTCGAGCACTTCCACTGGCTGGAGTCACTCGGCTTCGAGTTCGAGCGGACGTTCTTCCCGCACAAGTCCGTCATGGCGCCGGGCACCGAAGGCGTGATGTTCACCGGCAACGAGAAGGTGTGGCCGTTTCACGAGGTCGCCGTCCCGGCGCCGCGTGGTCACCAGCCACCCGTGGTGGGCGACTCCGGCGGTGGTGCGCTCGTGCTCGACCTGGCCTTGAAGAAGCTCGAGGAGCTCGGCGTCGAGGTCCGCTTCGAGACCGGCGCCACGGCGCTCGTCACCGACGGCGACGGCGTCGTTGGGGTGGCCTGGAAACGCTTCGGCGAGACCGGCGCCGTCCGTGCGGGTGCCGTGGTCATCGCGGCCGGCGGCTTCGTGATGAACCCGGACATGGTGCACGCGTTCGCACCGCCCCTCGAAGCCCTGATCGCCAAAGGCATGGCCCTCGGCAACACGTACGACGACGGCCTCGGCATTCGGCTGGGTGAGTCGGTCGGCGGCGTTGCCGAGCACATGGAGGGCGCGTTCCTGACCGCGCCGTTCTATCCGCCCGGCGACCTGGTCAAGGGCATCTGCGTCAACAGCCGCGGCGAGCGCTTCGTCGCCGAGGACTCGTATCACTCGCGGACGTCTGCCTTCGTGTTCGACCAGCCTGAGCAGAAGGCATGGCTGATCCTGGACTCGGTGCACATGGCCGAGCCGGCGTACGGCCTGCAGCCACTCGTGGACGGGTGGGAGACGATCGCCGAGATGGAAGTGGGGCTCGGCGTGCCGGAGGGCTCGTTGGCCCGCACCCTCGACGACTACAACGCGGCAGCGAGCGACGGCGACGACCCGGCCTTCCACAAGGCCGCGGAGTACGTCGCACCGCTCGACGTCCCGCCCTACGGCGCGTACGACCTGACGCCGGGACAGGCCTTCTACTCCGGGTTCACGTGCGGCGGCCTGCGGGTCGACCCGGATGCCCGGGTGCTGCGCGAGGACCGCACCGCCGTCGCCGGCCTGTATGCCGCGGGGGCCTGCGCGTCCAACATCGCGGTCGACGGCCGGGGCTACGCATCGGGCACGCAGCTCGGCGAAGCGTCGTTCTTCGGCCGGCGCGCTGGACGCCATGCCGCCAGCGTGAGTGCGAAAAACGTAACGCAGGTCACACAGGGTCGTTACTCTTCAGAAGTCGCGCCGGCCGCAGGAATGACAAGCGTTACCCCTTCTGGGTCCCGTCACACCGGAGTCGATGGACACCAGGAGGAGACATGGGCCTGAGCCTTGCAGCGGTCGTGCGCGGCCCGGGCGAGGTTGCCGCCATGTCCTGGGACGTCGCCAAGCTGACGTTCACGACCCGCTTCCAGACCCGCGAGTTCGTGGAGCAGGCCTGGTTCGTCGCGCGGGTGACGATGTTGCCCACCATCCTCGTGTCGATCCCGTTCGGTGCGGTCATCGCGCTCCAGGTCGGCAACCTCACCGGGCAGCTCGGCGCCCAGTCGTTCGCGGGTGCCACCGCCGTGCTCGCCACCGTCAGGGAGGCCGCGCCGATCGCGGCCGCGCTGATCATCGCGGGCGCAGCGGGCTCTGCCATCTGTGCCGACATGGGTGCGCGCAAGATGCGCGAGGAGATCGACGCCATGGAAACCCTGGGCATCGACCCGATCCAGCGTCTGGTCGTGCCCCGTGCGGCCGCAACCTTGGTCGTGTCGGTGCTGATGATCTCGATCGTGATTGCCGCCGGGATCGCCGGAGGCTACTACTTCACCGTCATCGTGCAGGGCGGCTCGGCCGGAGCGTTCCTCGCCTCGTTCACGTCCCTGGCCACCCTGACCGACCTCTATGTCGCGTTCATCAAGGCGGCCATCTTCGGCTTCATGGCGGCCATCGTCGGGGCCTACAAGGGGCTCAGCGCCGCCGGCGGACCTGCTGGCGTCGGTCGCGCGGTCAACGAGTCGGTCATCCTCGCGTTCATGCTGCTGTTCATGGTCAACTCGATCATCACGGCGCTGTACTTCCAGCTCGTCCCCCAGGCAGGCCTGTGATGAGTGTCCTCACCGAGCTCGGCTCGTCGGCCGTCAGGTACCAGCGCACGCTGCTGGAAACCATGGGCGACATGCTGCTGTTCATCGCCAAGTCCCTGGCGTCGATCCCCCATGCGCTGCGCAGCTACCGCAAGGAGATCGCCAAGACCCTGGCCGAGGTCGTCTTCGGCGTCGGGGCGCTCTCGGTCATCGCCGGCACGGTCGGGGTGATCGCCTTCCTCGCCTTCTTCGCCGGCACGGAGGTCGGGCTGCAGGGCTACGCGTCGCTGAGCCAGATCGGGGTCGCGAAGTTCACCGCATTCATCTCGGCCTACTTCAACACCCGCGAAGTGGCGCCGCTGGTGTCCTCGATCGCGCTGGCGGCCACGGTCGGCTGCGGCTACACCGCACGCCTCGGCTCGATGCGGATCTCCGAGGAGATCGACGCCCTCGAGGTCATGGGCGTGCCCTCGCTGCCGTTCCTCGTGACGACCCGCATGATCGCCGGATTCATCGCGGTGATCCCGCTCTACACCGTGGCGCTGCTGGCCTCCTACCTCTCGCCACGGCTGATCACCGTCATGATCTACGGGGAGTCGGCCGGCACGTACGACCACTACTTCCTGCAGTTCCTGCCGCCCATCGACATCCTGTGGTCGTTCGCCAAGCTGATCATCCTCGCGGTCCTGATCATCCTGATCCACTGCTACTACGGCTACACGGCAACCGGTGGGCCCGCAGGTGTCGGCCTGGCTGTGGGGCGGTCGATCCGCGCGTCGATCGTGACGGTCGTCGTCGTCAACTTCTTCCTCAGCTTCGCCATCTGGGGATCGACCACCACAGTCCGGATCACGGGGTAGGGCTGGTGTACGCCAACATCATTCACGACTCCCCGGCCGAGCATCGTCGCCTGTGGTTTGCCGGCATCGCCAACCTCGTCGTCATCTCGCTCATGATCTGGTTCTGCATCGCCCTCTACGACAAGAAGTTCACCAACAGCACCGACGTCACGGTGATGGCCGATCGCGCGGGCTTGCAGCTCGCCCGCTTCGGCGACGTACGCATGCACGGTGCCCTGGTGGGCTACGTCAAGAAGATCGAGAGTGACGGCCAGAAGGCCGAGATCACGCTGTCGCTGCGCCCCGAGGCGGCTCGTACGATCCCGCGCGACGTCAGCGTGCAGATCCTCCCGACGACGCTCTTCGGCCAGAACTACCTCGAGCTGGTCCCGCCCAAGGGCGGCGTGTCGGCGGCGAACCTGCGCGACGGCTCGGTCATCCCGTCCAAGCGGGTCACGACCAACGTCGACCTGCAGGCGATCCTCGCCAACCTCTTCCCGCTCCTGCGTTCCGTACGTCCCGCCGACCTCAACTCGACGCTGTACGCGATCGCGCACGCGCTGCAGGGCAAGGGCGACCAGCTCGGCGACACGTTCGAGACGCTGGACGACTACCTCAGCCGGATCAACGTCGAGCTGCCGACACTGCGATCGGACCTCGAGCTGCTCTCCGAGGTGTCGAAGACCTACGAGCTGGCCGCGCCCGACATCATCCGGCTGCTGCGCAACGCCACGGTGACCGCCCAGACCCTCACCGACAAGCAGGGCTCCCTCGACCGGGCGCTCGGCAGCCTCACCGGACTGGCGCGCACCACCCGCCTCACGCTGTCGGAGAACGAGAAGCAGCTGATCGCCCAGACGCGCTCGGGCCGGCCGCTGCTGGCCCTGCTCGACACCTACTCGCCAGAGCTGCCGTGTGTCCTCGTCGGGCTCGACCGGCAGATCCCGAACGCCAAGAACGTCTTCCAGGGCGGCATCATCCACCAGACCCTCGAGCTCGGAGCGCCTCAGCGGACGGCCTACACGGCCGCTGACGCTCCGGAGTTCGGCGAGGTCGGGCACGGGCCGTGGTGTCTCGGCCTGCCGGACGACTATGACAAGCCGGCGCCCTTCCAGCCGCTGAAGGACGGGTCCGACAAGGACGATCCGGACGGGGGCATCGGATGAACGCCCGCGACACCGCGTTCGCCGTTGCCGCGATCAAGCTCACCATCTTCACGGTGGTCTCGGTCCTCGTGACGGGCATGCTCGTCATCATCATGGGCGGCTTCGGGCTCGGCTCCCAGACGGAGTACAAGGCGGTGTTCAGCAACGCCTCAGAGCTGACTGCGGGTGACGACGTGCGGATCGCCGGCGTGATCGTCGGCAAGGTCGAGGACGTCAAGATCTACCGGCGGGACCAGGCGATGGTGACGTTCAAGGTCAAGGACGAGGTCCCGCTGACCCAGGACTCGCGCGCGAGCATCAGGTTCCTCAACCTGATCGGCGATCGCTACATGTCGTTGTCGGAGGGCAAGGAAGGCGCGCAGCGGCTACGCCCCGGAGCGACGCTCCCGTTGGATCGCACCACACCGGCGCTCAACCTGACCGCACTGTTCCAAGGATTCCAGCCACTGTTCGCGGCATTGCGCCCCGCAGACGTCAACAAGCTCTCGCTCAACCTCATCCAGGTGCTCCAAGGAGAGGGTGGCACGGTGCAGGAGCTGCTCTCCAACACGGCATCCCTGACCAACACCCTGGCCGACCGTGACCAGCTCATCGGCGACGTGATCAACAACCTGAGCACGCTGATGCAGACGGTCGACGACCACCACCAGCAGCTCGACGAGCTGCTCGTCAGCATGAAGTCGTGGTTCGGCGACCTGGCCAAGGACCGCAAGGTCATCGGATCGTCGCTGACCAACATCTCGTCGGTCACCAAGGCGGTTGCCGACCTGCTGACCGAGGGCCGGCCGCTGCTCAAGGAGGACGTCGCCCAGCTGCGGCGGTTGTTCACGATCCTGGCCAAGCCCGAGAACAAGCAGTACCTGGACATGACGCTCGACAAGCTCCCGTCGATGCTCGCCAAGCAGACCCGCATCGGTGTCTACGGCTCTTGGTACAACTACTACCTCTGCGAGTTCCACGGTGGTGTGGTGCTGCCGAGCGTCCTGATGGACACGCTGCCGGCCGAGGTGCAGCAGCAGATGTCGGACTTCACGCTCTACAGCCAAGCGGAGAGGTGTCAGTGATGGCACGTCGAAGCGACTCCCAGATCCTCCAGATGGGCATCATCTCTCTGGCATTGCTGATGCTCGTCATGGTGGGCTCGTTCAACCTGCAGAAGCTGCCGTGGCTGCGGGGCACGACCTATCACGCCGAGCTGAGCGACGCGAGCGGTCTGCGCACCGGCAGCGAGGTGCAGGTCGCCGGCGTTCGAGTCGGCCGGGTCAACAAGCTGCGCATCGGGCCGGAGAAGGTCGTCGCCGACTTCGACGTCTCGGGCGCGACCTTGGGACGCTCCTCGCGGGCGAGTGTCGAGGTCAAGAGCCTGCTGGGCGAGAAGTTCCTCAACATCAAGCCCGAAGGCAGCGGCGAGATGCCGGCCGGCGCCACGATCCCGATCAACCGCACCGACGTCACGTTCGACATCGTCGGCACCCTCGGCGAGCTGACCACGCAGACCGAGCAGACCGACAAGGAGAACCTCACCAAGGCGCTGGACTCGCTGGCCGAGGTCGTCGACTCCGCCGCCCCTGAGGTGCGTTCGAGCTTCACCGGGCTGTCGCGCCTCTCGACGACGATCGCGTCGCGCGACGAGGAGATCGAGCAGCTGCTCCGGCGTTCGAGCAACGTCACGAAGCTGCTCGACGAGCGCAAGGGCGATCTCGTGACGCTCATGAAGCAGGCCAACCTGATCTTCCAGGAGCTGCAGACGCGCAAGCAGGCGATCCACGAGCTGCTGGTCAACGCCAACCGGCTGGCGGTCGAGCTGCAGGGCGTGGTCGAGGACAACCGCAAGCAGCTGCGACCGACCTTCGACAAGCTCGAGGACGTGCTGACGTTCCTGCACGCGCGGGAGAACCAGATCGAGACGCTCATCCACAACTACGGGCCGTACGTCAGCATCCTCGGCAACATCGTCGGCAGCGGGCCGTGGTTCGACGCCTACGTGCCCAACATGACTGGTGTGTTCCTCGGCGAGTTCACGACCACCAAGCCCGGGGGTGGCGGATGACAGCCTGGAGCCGCAGAACCCAATGGATCGCGGCGGCGATTCCCATCACGCTGCTGTTGCTGACGATCCTCGTCTACCCGCGCGACGGGTCGCGCACCGTCACCGCCCACTTCGATCGCGCGGTCGCGGTCTACCCAGGAACCCACCTCAGGGTCATGGGCGTGCGGGTCGGCGAGGTCACGGCGGTCGTGCCCGAAGGCAACAGCGTCCGCGTCGAGATGACGTACGACAAGGAGTACAAGCTGCCGGCCGACGCCAAGGCCGCGGTCGTGACGCCGACCCTGGTGGCTGACCGCTACGTCCAGGTGTTCCCGGCGTACTCCAAGGGCGCCGCGATGCCGGACCACGGCGACATCCCGCTCAGCCGCACGCAGACGCCGATCGAGCTCGACCGCATGTTCAAGTCGCTCGACGAGCTCGCGGTGACCCTCGGCCCCAAGGCAGGCTCGACCAGCGGCGCGCTCGACAACCTGCTCACGGCGGGCGCCAAGGCGCTCGACGGCAACGGCGAGCTCGGCTCCAAGACGATCCGCAACC
>CAWFOH010000001.1:0-44088 GCA_963817425.1 uncultured Actinomycetota bacterium | reverse complement strand
TTGGAGCGACGCAGGCCGCTGCCGAGCAGCACCCACGGCTGCTCGGTGACGGCGAGATCGATGAGGATCGGCCAGCCTTCGGGGACGCCGACAGGGGTGATGCCCCCGTACTCCATGCCGGTCTCGGCGACGGCCCAGTCCTGAGGGGCGAACGAGCACTTGCGGGTGTCGATCGTGCGGCGTACGAGGCCGTTGACGTCGGCGCGGGTGCTGGCCAGGATCACGCACGCCGCGGGCCGAATGTCGCCACCGCGCTTGCCGAGCACGATCACGCAGTTGGCCGAGGCCTCTGGGTCGAGGCCGAATCGCTCGGTCAGGGCCGCGGTGTCGGCCAGGTCAGGGTCGATCGCGACGGTGTGCGCCTGGGCAGCGATCGCGGGCATGGCCGCGAGTGCAGCCACGACGGGAGGAGCGAGCAGGCTGTCCTGCGCCGGCTCGAGCTCGAGCGAGCCGAGGCGCACCGTCACTTCTGGGTCTCGCGGAGGTCGCTGATCGTCCGGGCGACGCCTTCGGGGCCGATCGCGTGAGCCGCGACGAGGCCACGGATCGCCGACACGAGGTGGCGCGCTTCGGCGTCCTCGGTGTAGAGGCCCGACTGGCGATGCAGGGCCGTGCCGATGATGAGGGCGACGATCGAGGCGGCGAGCGCGCCCGGCTCACGGACGCCGACCCGTTCGAGGAGCTTGGTTGCCAGGTCTTCGAGAGCCTGCATCGCTCGGGCTGCGTTGTCGCGGAGCTCGGGCACGCGCGCGGCCGCGAGGAAGATCGCGAGCTCCAACGCGGCGACCTCCGGCCCGCGTACGGCGAAGACACGGGAGATGAACGCCGACGCGTCGTCGAGGCTAGCGTTGGCGGAGCCTTCGACCTTGGCCAGAGCCTCGAGGTCGCGCGACCATTGGTCGATGTGCGCGCCGAGCGCTTCACGGATGAGCTCGTCGATCGATTCGAAGTAGTACGTCGTCGTGGCCGGCGGCAAACCCGCACGTGCGGCGACAGCGCGATGCGTGATGGCTCGCGACCCGCCCTCGGCAAACAGCTCGATGGCTGCGGCCAGAAGCTCGTCGCGCCGAAGTCGGCTGCGTTCCTGCGACAGTTGTGCGCGGATGGCCATGCAGGGAAGTCTAGGACCGCCCGCCCAGACGGCCGCGAACCGACACCGGCGTGACAGACTCGTCCCGTGACTGCGCAGATTCTTGATGGCAAGGCGGTTGCGGCCGCGATGAAGGATGAGCTCCGGGTGCGTGTGGGTGCGCTTCGTGAGCGGGGTGTGACGGCTGGGTTGGGCACGATCCTGGTCGGCAGTGATCCGGGTAGTCAGTGGTATGTCGCGGGCAAGCATCGGGATTGTGCGCAGGTGGGTATTGAGTCGTTGCGGATCGATCTGCCGGAGACGGCGTCGCAGGCTGAGGTTGAGGCTGCGGTTGATGAGCTGAACGCCGATCCTGCGTGCACGGGTTACATCGTGCAGTTGCCGTTGCCCAAGGGTCTGGATGAGAACGCGGTGATCGGTCGGATCGATCCGGTCAAGGACGCTGATGGTCTGCATCCGACCAATCTCGGGTGGTTGGTGTTGGGCAAGGAGGCGCCGTTGCCGTGCACCCCGCGGGGGATCATCGAGCTGTTGCGTCGCCATGGGGTGCCGATCGCGGGCCAGCATGTGGTGGTGGTCGGTCGGGGGATCACGGTCGGCCGGCCGATGGGGTTGTTGCTGACCCGGCGTAGTGAGAACGCGACGGTGACGTTGTGCCATACCGGCACCCGTGATCTGGGTGAAGAGGTACGTCGTGCGGACATCGTGATCGCCGGTGCCGGGGTGCCGGGCATCATCACCGCTGACATGGTCAAGCCCGGTGCCGCACTGCTGGATGTGGGGGTGAGTCGCGATGAGAACGGGATCGTGGGCGATGTGGACCCCAAGGCGTACGAGGTCGCTGGTTGGATCTCGCCCAACCCCGGGGGAGTGGGCCCGATGACCCGCGCGATGCTGCTGGCCAACGTCGTCGAGACCGCGGAGCGTCAGGGCCGGTGATGGGTCCCCGGAGCCGCGGCTCTCAGCTCTACCTGCTCCACCTGCTTGCAGTGCTCGCCGGACTCGTGATCGTCGTCGTCGGCCCGTGGCGTACGGGAGTCATCGTGGTCGGCGCCGCATTCGTGGTCGGCGCGCTGGCTCGCGTCGTCGTACCGATCGACCACACCGGGATGCTGCGGGTACGCGGCAAGGCGTTCGACGTGTTCTGGATGTCGACCCTCGGGGTCGCCCTCGTCGTGCTCGCCGTCGTCATCCCCGGCCAACCCGGCTGACCCACAACCGCGAGTGGCGCACAGTGGTTGGAATTCAGGGTGAAAATCCAACCACTGTGCGCCACTCGCGGTGATGCGGGGCTCAGATGAGGCCGAGCTCCTTGACCGCGTCGCGCTCCTCGATCAGCTCGGCAGCGGTGGCGTCCATGCGGCCGCGTGAGAACTCGTCGATCTCGAGGCCCTGGACGATCTCCCAGTCGCCGCCCTTGGTCGTGACGGGGAACGAGTAGATCAGGCCTTCGGGGACGTCGTAGGAACCGTCCGAGACGACGGCCATCGATGCCCAGTCACCCTCGGGGGTGCCGTACAGCCAGTCGCGGGCCGCGTCGATCGTCGCGGAAGCGGCCGAGGCGGCGGATGACGAGCCGCGCGCCTCGATGATCGCGGCGCCGCGCTTGGCGACGGTCGGGATGAAGTCGCTCTCGATCCATGCCTGGTCGTTGACGGTCTCGGCGGCGTTCTTGCCGGCGATCTCGGCGTGGAAGATGTCGGGGTACTGCGTCGCCGAGTGGTTGCCCCAGATCGTCATCTTCTTGATGTCGGTGACCGAGGCGCCGGTCTTGGCCGCGAGCTGCGAGATCGCCCGGTTGTGGTCGAGGCGGGTCAGGGCGCTGAAGCGCTCCTTGGGGATGTCGGGTGCGTTGGACATCGCGATCAGCGCGTTGGTGTTGGCCGGGTTGCCGGTGACGCCAATGCGTACGTCGTCGGCGGCGACGGCGTTGAGGGCCTTGCCCTGCGCCGTGAAGATCGCGCCGTTGGCCTCCAGCAGGTCGCCGCGCTCCATGCCCGGGCCGCGGGGGCGGGCGCCGACGAGCAGCGCGAGGTTGACGCCGTCGAAGATCTTCTCGGCGTCATCGCCGATCTCGACGCCGGCGAGCGTCGGGAACGCGCAGTCGTCGAGCTCCATGACGACGCCCTCGAGCGCCTTGAGTGCCGGGGTGATCTCGAGCAGCTGGAGCTGGATCGGGGTTTCGGGACCGAGCAGGGATCCACTGGCGAGGCGGAAGAGGAGGCTGTAGCCGATCTGGCCTGCGGCGCCGGTGACGGCGACCTTGACGGGGGTATTGCTCACGAGAGGTGCTCCTTGAGGCTGGGGTTCCTTTCGAAACTAGCGCACCCTCGCCGGACCCGACCCACCAGACCCTGCGTTCACAAGACGTTCATCGAGTTAATCTTGAATGATTCCAGAAAAGGTGATTGCATGGCGTCATGCCCACACTCGAGGACCCCGTCGCGCAGCTGCGCGATGCCGGTCTGCGCGTGACACGACCGCGGCTCGCGGTCATCGAGGCTCTCGGCCGGCAGCCGCACGCCGACGCCGACTCGATCGCCGAGGCGGCCAGGGCCGAGCTCGGCACGGTCTCGACCCAGGCGATCTACGACGTCCTCAAGGCATTCACCGCCGTCGGTCTCGTACGCCGCATCGAACCGGCCGGCTCGCCGGCGAGGTTCGAGCTGCGGGTCGGCGACAACCACCACCACGTCATCTGCCGCTCCTGCGGTGCGATCGCCGACGTGGACTGCGCTCACGGCAGCGCACCGTGCCTGACGGCATCTGACGACCACGGCTTCTCGATCGACGAGGCCGAGGTGACGTACTGGGGCATCTGCCCTGACTGCGCCGCCGCATCTGTTCTTGAACCATCCATCTGATCCGGGAGGAACCCCATGCCTGACAACCACGACCACAATGCCGTCGTCGGCGACATGAACGACGAGGAGAACGAGGGCCAAGGAAAGTGCCCCGTCTCCCACGGCGGACGGGTCCACCCGACTGAGGGATCGGCCAACCAGGAGTGGTGGCCCAACCAGCTCAACCTCAAGATCCTGCGCAAGCACACCGACGTCGCCAACCCCATGGACGACGACTTCGACTACGCCGAGGCGTTCAACAACCTCGACCTCGACGCCGTACGCAGCGACCTCGCGGCACTCATGACCGACTCGCAGGACTGGTGGCCGGCCGACTTCGGTCACTACGGACCGTTCTTCATCCGCATGGCGTGGCACAGCGCGGGCACCTACCGCATCAGGGACGGTCGCGGCGGCGCCGGCGCCGGCATGCAGCGCTTCGCCCCGCTCAACAGCTGGCCCGACAACGGCAACCTCGACAAGGCGCGTCGACTGCTGTGGCCGATCAAGAAGAAGTACGGCGCGGCGATCTCGTGGGCCGACCTGATGATCCTGACGGGCAACGTCGCGCTCGAGACGATGGGCTTCAAGACCTTCGGCTTCGCCGGCGGTCGTCCCGACGTCTGGGAACCCGACGAGGACGTCTACTGGGGACCCGAGGCCGAGTGGCTCGGCGGTGACAAGGGTGGCGAGGAGCGCTACACCGGCGACCGTGAGCTCGAGAGCCCGCTCGCTGCGGTCCAGATGGGCCTCATCTACGTCAACCCCGAGGGTCCCGAAGGCGTCCCCGACCCGCTGGGTTCCGCTCGCGACATCCGCGAGACGTTCGGCCGTATGGCCATGAACGACGAGGAGACCGTCGCGCTGATCGCCGGAGGCCATACGTTCGGCAAGGCGCACGGTGCGGGCGACCCCGACCAGTACGTCGGGCCTGAGCCTGAGGGCGCCTCGATCGAGGAGCAGGGCCTCGGCTGGAAGCAGTCGTTCGGCAGCGGCAAGGGTCGCGACGTCATCACGAGCGGCCTCGAGGTCACCTGGACGGCTACTCCGACGACGTGGGACAACTCGTTCTTCGAGACCCTGTTCGCCCACGAGTGGGAACTGACCAAGAGCCCCGCGGGTGCGCACCAGTGGCAGCCCAAGGACGGCGCCGCGGCCAACACCGTGCCCGACCCGCAGGACGGCACGCTGTCGCGCCCGCCGACGATGCTGACGTCGGACCTCGCGCTGCGGTTCGACCCGATCTACGAGCCGATCTCGCGCCGCTTCCTCGAGAACCCGGACGAGCTCGCGGACGCGTTCGCTCGCGCTTGGTACAAGCTGACGCACCGCGACATGGGACCGATCCAGCGCTACCTCGGCCCGCTGGTGCCGCAGGAGGAGCTGCTGTGGCAGGACCCGCTTCCCGCGTCGACCGGCGAAGCGCTCACGGACGGTGACATCGCCGAGCTCAAGGCGCAGATCCTGGCTTCGGGCCTCACGATCTCGCAGCTGGTCTCGACGGCATGGGCCTCGGCCTCGTCGTTCCGCATCAGCGACAAGCGTGGTGGAGCCAACGGTGCGCGCATCCGCCTGGAGCCGCAGAACGGCTGGGAGGTCAACAACCCTGACCAGCTCGCGTCCGTGCTGCGTACGCTCGAGGGTGTGCAGCAGGCGTTCGGCAAGGGCGTCTCGCTGGCCGACGTCATCGTGCTGGGTGGCGCAGCGGCGATCGAGCAGGCAGCCAAGGCTGCGGGCCACGACATCCAGGTCCCGTTCACCCCCGGACGTACGGATGCCACTCAGGAGCAGACCGACGTCGAGTCGTTCGCTGCGCTCGAGCCCGTAGCGGACGGGTTCCGCAACTACTACGGCAAGGGCAACCGTCTGCCGGCGGAGTTCCTGCTGATCGACAAGGCGAACCTGCTCAACCTCAGTGCGCCGGAGCTGACCGCGCTGGTGGGTGGCCTGCGGGTCCTCGACGCCAACTACGACGGGTCCAGCCTCGGCGTCCTGACCGACAAGCCCGGAACGCTGACGAATGACTTCTTCGTCAACCTGCTCGACCTCGGCACGACCTGGACGGCAACATCTGCCGACTCGTCGACGTACGAGGCGCGCGATGCGTCCGGCGCCGTCACGTGGACCGGCACGCGGGCCGACCTGGTCTTCGGCTCGAACTCCGAGCTGCGGGCGATCGCCGAGGTCTACGCGAGCGACGACGCCAAGGGCAAGTTCGTGCACGACTTCGTCGCCGCGTGGTCGAAGGTCATGGACCTCGACCGCTACGACGTCGCCTAGTTGGCTGAACGAGGGCCCCGGACGACATGTCCGGGGCCCTTCTTCGTTCAGCGCGGGCCGATGTGCCAGACGCGTCCGCCGAGCGCGATGACCCATCGCGGCTGCCCTGGCCGACGATCGTGGGCCCAGCGACCTCTGCCGCGATAGACGCGCTCGACGGCACGGATCGACGCCAGACGCTCGGGAAGCGGCCCGGTGTCGTCCGCGAGGAAATCGACGACGTCGTCGTGCGCGCAGCCCCGGCGGGGACGACGGGCGGCCCAGGCGTCGAACCGTGCGGCGAAGTCCGGGATCGTCGCCAGCGCGGGCACGGCGTCGATGGCCTCGCTGCGGCGCTTGGTCCGCAGCACCCGTGTCGTCATCGCGGCCGATCGTTCGTCGAACCCGTCCGGCACGTCACCCTCGAGCAGCGCCTGCAGCACGTGCTGCTGACGCCGCGCGAGATCCTGGCGGCTCATGTCGGCACCCGTGCGCTGTCGACCGCATGACGTACGCGCATCAGCTCGGCCCGCACGATGTCTGCGTCGACGTCCGAGTCGCGCTCGAGCAGCACCGGCGGACCGGCGGGACCGAGCAGCTCGACCACGTGCGTGAGCAGATCGAGGACGTCGGTGGTCATGTCGTGCGCGTGGGTGTCCCAGTAGACGCCCTCGGTGTCGGTGAACCCGCCCGCGACGTGGATGTAGGCCACGTGGTCCAGCGGCAGCCGCTCGAGCTGCTCACGTGGGTCCCCGCCCAACGCCGTACAAGTCGCGTGCAGGTTGGCGACGTCCAGCAGGAAGAAGCACCCGGTCGCGTCAGTCAGCGCGGTCAGGAACTCCGGCTCGTCCATCGACGTCTCGGGCCACGCCAAGGTTGCGGCGATGTTCTCGAGCGCCAACGGGACCGGCAACCGGGCCTGGGTCGCTCGGACGTTGTCGACGAGGACCGCGAGAGAGTCCGCAGTCCGGGCCGCCGGCACGAGGTGACCGGCCTCCATGACGTCGGCATGGAGGGGATCCATGCCAGCGGGCGCCTCGCCGCTGCGTACGAATGCCACGTGCTCACTGACCAAGGGCGAGCCGAGCGCGACTGCCAGCTCGCCGAGCCGCGCGACCCGATCAGGGTCCGGGTGCTGCGCACCGGCCAGCCCGAGGGTCACCCCGTGCGGTACGACCGTGAGCCCCGCCTGCCGGGCGGCGACCAGCGAGGCGGGCAGCCGGGTCGGCGAGACGTTCTCGGCGACCACTTCGCTGAACCGCATGCCGGTCCGAGCCTGCGCGACGATCTCGTCGGCGATGGCTGAGCGCCAGCCGGCGCCAACACCCAGGCCCGCGACGGGTGAGCGGGGCATCATCCCCCACCTCCTCCGCCGCAGCCGCCGCCCCCGCCGCAGCCGCTGCTCCCACCGCAGGAGCTGTTACCGCCGCCTACCGCCGCCGTCATGGCCGGACGATCCACCGTCGCCGCCACCGGTTCCGAAGTAGTAGCCGCCGGCGCTCGACGATCCGTAGCGGCCGGCACGACGCCCGCGATTCGTCGAGCTGCTCGAACCGTGTGGGTAGCCCGTGATGTAGAAGACAAGACCCAGGCACACGATCGTGAAGAGGATGATGAGGACAGACCGTCATGAGGACCTCCCGGTGATGTGATTCCGGAGTCCGTCGCCGTTGACGGGCGTGGGAGATGGATCGTCTCAGACAATCCGTCTCAAGGGAAGAGCTGGTTCAGTCGGTGTCCTCGCCGACGATCATGGCGTGCGTGACGCCGGCGATCGCCGCACCGATGACCGGCGCGAGGATGAACACCCAGATCTGCTCGAGCGGCTCGCCGCCGGCGAACCAGGCGACGCCCAACGAGCGGGCCGGGTTGACCGAGGTGCCGTCGACCGGGATCGAGATCAGGTGGATCAGCGTCAACGCGAGACCGATCGCGATGCCGGCGAAGCCGACCGCCGCGCGCTTGGCGGTGACGCCGAAGATCACGTAGAGGAAGAACGCCGTCAGCACGATCTCGGTGATGATCACGGCGAGCAGGCTGTAGCCGCCAGGGGAGTGGTCGCCGTAGCCGTTCGTGCCGAATCCGCTGGCCGACGCGTCGAAGCCATCGGCGCCGTGACGCGATGACGATACAGGACCGCCGCCGGCGACCGTCGCGCCGACGACCTGGGCCGCGAAGTAGCCGGGCGCGTCCTTCCAGTCGAACCGCTTCGCCGTGGCGAGGCCGACCGTCACGGCGGGGTTGAAGTGCCCGCCCGAGATGTGGCCCGAACGCGTACGCACCGGTCAGGACCGTGAGGCCGAAGGCGAGCGCGATGCCGAGCGTGCCGACGCCGCTGTCGCCTTGCCGGCCAGCACCGCCGTGCCGACGCCGCCGAGGACGAGCCAGAACGTGCCCAGCGCCTCGGCGCCGAGCTTGTGGGATGTGGTGGGTGCTGCCATCGTGGGCCTCCTGGGACAGTGTGTGACCTGCCTCACAGGGTAGAGGCTCCGGCCGCCGTCGCTGGGGGACGCTGGGAGCGTCAATGTCGGTGAGATATCTTGATGTCAAACAATCTTTGATCCACACGTAGGAGTCGTCGCACTCATGGCCAAGATCATCTACACCCACACCGACGAGGCGCCCTTGCTGGCCACCTACTCGTTCCTCCCCGTCATCGAGGCGTATGCCTCGACGGCCGGCGTCGAGGTCGAGACACGTGACATCTCGCTCGCGGGCCGCATCATCGCCCTGTTCGGCGACCGGCTGACCCCGGAGCAGCAGATCGGCGACGCCCTCGCTGAGCTGGGCGCCCTCGCCAAGACGCCCGAGGCCAACATCATCAAGCTGCCCAACATCAGCGCCTCGATCCCGCAGCTCAAGGCCGCGATCGCCGAGCTGCAGAGCCAGGGCTATGCCCTGCCGGACTACCCCGACGACCCGCAGACCGACGAGGACAAGGACGTCCGGGCGCGCTACGACAAGGTCAAGGGCAGCGCCGTCAACCCCGTCCTGCGCGAGGGCAACTCCGACCGCCGCGCACCGGCCTCGGTCAAGAACTTCGCCAAGGCGCACCCGCACTCGATGGGTGCCTGGAGCAGCGACTCCAAGACCAACGTCGCCACGATGGGCGCCGACGACTTCCGCTCCAACGAGAAGTCGGTCGTCATCGGGTCCGACGGCACGATCAGCATCCAGCTCGTCGCCGAGGACGGTACGACGACGGTGCTCAAGGACGCGTTCCCCGTGCTCGCCGGCGAGATCGTCGACGGCACGGTCATGCGCGCCGCAGCCCTTGACGCCTTCCTCAAGGACCAGATCGCCCGCGCGAAGGCAGAGGGCGTGCTGTTCTCGGTGCACCTCAAGGCCACCATGATGAAGGTGTCGGACCCGATCATCTTCGGCCACGTCGTCAAGGCGTTCTTCCCGGCCGTGTTCGAGCAGTACGGCGCCGACCTCGAGGCCGCCGGCCTCAGCCCGAGCAACGGTCTCGGCGGAATCCTCGCCGGCCTCGACAAGCTGCCCAACGGCGCCGAGATCAAGGCGGCGTTCGAGCAGGGCATCGCCGAAGGTCCGGCTCTCGCGATGGTCGACTCCGACAAGGGCATCACCAACCTGCACGTGCCGAGCGACGTCATCGTCGACGCGTCGATGCCGGCCATGATCCGCACGTCGGGCCACATGTGGGGACCCGACGGCAACGAGGCCGACACGCTCGCGGTCATCCCGGACAGCTCGTACGCCGGCGTCTACCAGACCGTGATCGACGACTGCCGCGCCAATGGCGCGTTCGACCCGACGACGATGGGCTCGGTCCCCAACGTCGGCCTGATGGCGCAGGCGGCTGAGGAGTACGGCAGCCACGACAAGACGTTCGAGATCGCCACCGCAGGCACCGTGCAGGTCGTCGACCAGGACGGCAGCGTCCTGCTCGAGCACGCCGTGGCAGCCGGGTGACATCTGGCGGGCCTGCCAGACCAAGGACGTCCCGGTACGCGACTGGGTCAAGCTCGCCGTGACCCGCGCCCGGGCGTCGCAGACCCCCGCGGTGTTCTGGCTCGACCCGAGCCGCGCGCACGACGCCAACCTGATCGCCAAGGTCGAGGCCTACCTGCCCGAGCACGACACCAACGGCCTGCAGATCGAGATCATGTCGCCCCAGGAGGCGACGGCGTTCTCGATCGAGCGCATCCGCAAGGGTGAGGACACCATCTCGGTGACCGGCAACGTGCTGCGTGACTACAACACCGACCTGTTCCCGATCCTCGAGCTCGGCACGAGCGCCAAGATGCTCTCGATCGTCCCGCTGATCAACGGCGGCGGGCTGTTCGAGACCGGCGCCGGTGGCTCGGCCCCCAAGCACGTGCAGCAGCTCGTCAAGGAGAACCACCTGCGCTGGGACAGCCTCGGCGAGTTCCTCGCACTGGCCTCGAGCTTCGAGCACATGGCGACGACGACCGGCAACGCCCGGGCGCAGATCCTCGCCGACACGCTCGACCGGGCGACCGGCACGTTCCTCAACGAGAACAAGTCGCCGAGCCGCAAGGTCGGCGAGATCGACAACCGGGGCAGCCACTTCTACCTCGCGCTCTACTGGGCGCAGGAGCTCGCGGCCCAGACCGAGGACACGGACCTTGCCGCCGCGTTCGCCGAGGTCGCCGGCGCGCTGGCCGCAAACGAGCAGAAGATCAACGAAGAGCTGCTCGCGGTGCAGGGATCGCCTGCCGACATCGGTGGCTACTTCCGGCCCGACGACGCCAAGGCCACGCAGGTCATGCGCCCGTCGACGACGTTCTCCGAGGTCCTGAGCATCCTCGCCTGACGCTGTGGGTGGGGGTCGGCCGCAGCAAGAGGGCGGCTAACCCCCTCCTGCACTCGATCCCCGCCCGCCACACTGGTCGTATGGAGGTCGAAGCGTTGTCCCACGAACCTGACGTACGGGTGCTGGTCGTCGACGACCAGGAGCCGTACCGGCGGGCGATGCAGGCCGTCGTGGACGCCACGAACGGGTTCACGGTGGTCGGCACAGCCGCGACGGGCGAGGACTCGGTCGAGGTCGCCCGTGACCTGCGTCCGCAGCTCGTGCTGATGGACGTCAACCTGCCCGGCATCGACGGGGTCGAGGCTTCCAGACGCATACTCGCCGAGGGCAACGGGACGGTCGTCGTGCTGCTGTCGACGTACGACCGTGACGATGTCGATCTCGCCGGCTCGGGTGCGTCGGACTACGTGCCCAAGGGTGCCTTCGGGCCGGATCGCCTGATCGACGTGTGGGCCTCAGCTCACCTGGACCGCTGACCGCTCGACCTCTCGCGGCAGCCGGATGACGACACGGTCGCCGTTGTCCTCGAGCGTGCCGCGCAATGCCTCGACCCGGTCGACGATCGATTGTCGTGCCGCTGCGTCGAGATCCGTGCCGGTGAGCTGGATCTCGAGGTCATCGGAGTCCGGCGCACCGCGCAGGGTCATGGTGCCGACGCCGCCGTACATGATCGCGTGGGTGCAGCAGAAGTAGGCGGCAGCCTCGACCCGGTTCGGCCAGCGGGTCGCTGAGACGGTCGGCTCGACGACCAAGGCGGTGGTACCTGCGCTCCGCCCGACGTACGACGCCAGCGCCGACGCCAGCCCGCTGCGGGTCAGGAGCGTGGGGTGCACACCTTTGGTCAGCTCGCGCAGCGACTCGAGTGCCGTCGTCGCGTCCGTCACGAAGCCGGCGGCCTGCTCGGGGGTCGGGCCCGTCGCCGGCAGCGCGGCCAGGCTCTCGCGCAGCTGCTGGAGCCGCGACAGCACCTCGTCGGAGATCGCGAGCTCGAGCCGATGCCTCTCGGAGTCGCTGGCCCGGATCAGCCGGCCGCGTGAGGCGGCCAGCTCCTCGGTCTGGTGGTCGAGCTCCTCGACGTGGGCGGCCAGGGCGGCCTCGAGCCGTACGTTGCGGAACGCGACAGCAGCCTGTTCGGCGATGTCCCGCATCAACCGCTCCTCGTGCCGGCGCAGGTTGCGGGTGGCCGGCAGCAGAATCCTGATCATGCCGACGGGCCCTGACTGGTCGGCGATCGGCAGCTCGACCCAGTCACCCGGTGACTGGCGTCGCGCCGCCCTTGGGGTCCAGGTCGCCGAGCGCTGCGTACCGTCAGGCAGGTCGAGCCGGGCACTGGACTCCAGCGCCGAGCCGGCGAGGCCCGCCGCCTCGGCGACCGCGGGCAGCAGCTCGTCCGGCGCCGGACTGTCTCCGGCCCGGCGACTGAACTCGGCGAGGGCGTCGTACGGCTGGGCCCGGCGCCCGTACGCCAGCCGGTCAGCGAGTCGCACGACCCAGCGCCGCAACGGCTGGAAAGCCAACGAGACGATGGCGGTGATCGCCAACGAGAGGCCGAAGCTCTCCGCCTCGCCGTCGAGGCGGTCGCCGACCGACACCACCACGACGACGTATGCCGCGGTGACGAACGCCGTGGCGCAGGCCAGGGCAACGGCCCGGCTGATGATGATGTCGAGGTCGTAGAGCCTGAAGCGCAGGACCGAGATCGCGATGCTGGCGATCAGCGCGACGTACGACACGTAGAGCGGGATGCTCGTGACGGGCGACTGGCTGCCGTTCGAGGACAGCGACTGATCCAGGAGGATCGCGGTGAGGGCTGTCGCCACGAACGCCGCAGCCGAGACGACCCAACGTAGCTGCTGTCGCGCCTCGCCCTGAGACCGTCGCAGCCTGACGACCATGCTCACGACCCCGATGACGAGGGCGGCGGCGGTGAGCAGGATCCCGATCGACATCAGCAGCTCGCCGGGTGAGATTCCCGCGGTCGCGTCGGCCTCGCTCACGATCTTGGCCGGCGGTGTGATCAGCAGGCCCGCCAGAGACAGCACATATCCGAGGCACGCCGCCCAGGCGACCGGCCGCCAGCGCCGGGAGACGAGCTCGCCGTCGGGGACCGTCAGGAAGATCACCCCGAGCACGCTGAGCGCAAACGGGCCACCGAGCCCGAGCGCGAAGCACGCCGCCAGCTGGCCGGCCGATGTGGAGCCCGGGCCGCCCTCGTCGATGACCCAGTGGCTGTAAGACTCCAGGACCAGGGACAACGACGTGGTCACGCCGACGATCGTCAGCAGCCAGCCGATCAGGTGGCGCGGATAGGTCATCACGATGACGGCTCCGAGCACCGAGCAGCCGAGTCCGGCGAGGTCGACGAACGGCCAGCCGTGGATCCCCATCGTGTGGGTCGACAACAGGGAGCCGTACGCCGACACGAGCAACGTGTCCGCGATGACGCCCAGCGCCGACACCAGGGCGAGCGACCATGCAACGGCCCGCGTCACGACGAGCCCTCCGTGCGTACGCGCGCGGTGACGATCGTCCCGTCGGTTGAGGCCTCGATCGTGATCCTGCCGCCGACCGCGTCGAGTCGGTCGCGCATGTTGCTCAGGCCGGATCCGTCGAGTGCGCCGTCCTCGTCGAACCCGGTGCCGTCGTCGGTGACGGCGGCGACCAGCTCGCCGGAGTCGTCGCGAAGCGTCACGCGTACGTATGAGGCCGCAGCGTGCTTGAGCGCGTTCTGGATCGCCTCGAGGCAGCAGAAGTAGACCGCGAGCTCGATCTCGGGATCGAGCCGTCCCCGCGTCTCGTCCCGCACCTCGACCGGCGTCGTCGCTCCCGACGTGGCGGTGGTGAGGGCCGGTCCGAGGCCGTGCTCACTGAGGGCGCCCGGATAGATCCCGCGGGACAGGTCGACCAGCGTCTCGATCGCAAGATCGGTGGCTTCGACCTGGTCCGACATGACCTTGGCGGCCGCCTCCGGTGAGGTCCCGCTGAGCGATTGCGCGAGGCGCAGGTTGACGGCCAGCGCCACGAGGTGCTGCTGAGCCCCGTCGTGGATGTCGCGCTCGAGCCGGCGCCGCTCGGTGTCCTGGGCCTCGACGACCCTGCCACGCGACGCGAGGAGCTCGTCGGCACGATGCGACAGTTCCACTGCCCGGCGCGCGAGCTCAGCCCGAAGCCGGGCCCGGTGCAGGACGAGGCCGGCCTGGGTCGCGAGCCCGTCGAACAGCCTCCGTTCAACCGGGGTCAGCGGCTGGTGGGGTCGTTCCTGGATGCGGAGGGCCCCGAGCGTCTCGCCGGCCAGGCGTACGAGCAACGTGCGCTGCCCTTCAGGGTTCTGCTCGGCGTTCGACGGCACGTACGGCCCGTCGGCGGCACCTTCGGGCCAGGTCGCCGCGAGCACGGGAGCATCGCCGACGAGCAGCCAGACCTGCGCCCACGCGGCGCCCGTGCCCTCGGCCAGCACGCGAGCCATCGTCGCCGGCACCTCTTCGTCGTGCGACTGCGTGACCGAGGCGGAGAACCTGCTCAGGACGTCGTACGGCAACTCGCGCTCGCCGGCGACGAACCGGCGGGCCAGCTTCTGCAGCGCGGACTGGACAGGTCCGAGGCCAAGCGCAACGACCAGCGTCGCGAGGATCGACAGCCGGGTGTCGGGGGAGGACGTGCGACCGATGAGCATGCCCCCGCCGAGCACCGTCACGACGTACACGGCCGCGACGAACACCAGGAGGCCGGCGACGACCAGCGCGATCCCCACCCGGTCGGGATGCAGGCGTCGCTGGGTCACTAGCGCAGTCATGGCGCGAGTCTGCTCCTGATCGCGTCCTCGGCGGGAGGGCGTTGGCCGTACACAGGGGTGGGGTCAGCCGCACGAAGACGTCGTGACGATGGGTCAGGAGGTCGCTTCGACATACGCCAGCACCGCCATCACCCGGCGATTGAGCTCACCCTCCTCGACGAGCCGCAGCTTCTGGAACACCGAGCTGATGTGCTTCTCGACGGCTCGCTCGCTCATGTAGAGCGTCTTGGCGATCGTGGCGTTGTTGCGACCGGTCGCCATGCACTCGAGGACCGCCCGCTCCTTGTCGGTGAGTCCCAGGAGCGGCGACGACTGCTCGCTGGCCTTGCGCGCCATGAGGCCCTCGACGACCTTGGGGTCGAGCGCAGAACCGCCGCGGGCCACCTCGTGGAGTGCGCGGACGAGCTCGTCGAGCTGGGTGATCCGCTCCTTGAGCAGATAGCCGAGCCCCGCCACGCCGTCCTCGAGCAGCTCGAACGCGTAGTCCTCCTCGACGTACTGCGAGAGGACGACGACGCCGGTCTCGGGGTACTGCGTGCGGATCTGCTTCGCCGCCACGATGCCCTCGGTCGTGTGGGTCGGTGGCATCCGTATGTCGGTCAGCACCGCATCGGGCTTGTGGATCGCGACGGCCTTGAGCAGCGCCGCAGGGTCATCGACGATCTCGACCAGCTCGATGTCGTCGACCTGGCCGAGAAGCGCTGAAACTCCCTCACGTACGAGGTAGTTGTCGTCTGCGAACACGACCCGCAGGACCATCCTCGGAGACTACCCCAGCGGTATGCCGTCGGAGACGGGATTCGGGGCAAGCGCCAGCGCGGCCGGCCCCCGAGGGGACCGGCCGCGCCAGTGGTGGTGCTGCAGATCCTCAGACGAGGACCCTGGTGTCCTCCTCCAGCAGCTTCTCGTCCTCTGCGGTGAGCTCACTTTCCACGTGGCCACCCTCCAGGTCGATGTTGGGCAGGAGGCGATCCAGCCACTTCGGCAGCCACCAGGCGCGGGCGCCCAACAGGCTCATCGCGGACGGCACGAGGACCATCCGGACCAGTGTCACGTCCAGCAGGACCGCGACGGCCAGGCCGACGCCGAACATCTTCGCTGTGACATCGGCCATCAGGATGAACGATGCGAAGACGCTGATCATGATGAGCGCGGCACTCGTGATGACGCGTCCCGTGCTGGCGACGCCTTCCACGATGGCCTTCTTGGCGTCGCCGTGGCGGGTGAACTGCTCCCGCACTCGGCTCAACAGGAAGACCTCGTAGTCCATCGAGAGGCCGAACAGGATCGCGAACATCAGCATCGGTGCGAGCGGCATGATCGGGACCGAGCCTTCGACACCGATCAGGTTCGCCGCCCAGCCCCACTGGAACACCGCGACGATGACGCCGTACGCGGCTCCGACACTCAACAGGTTGAGCACGGCTGCCTTGAGCGGCACCAGCACCGAACGGAACACGAGCATCAGCACGAGGAACGACAGTCCGATGACGGCTCCGAGGAACCACGGCATGCGATCCTGCAGGCGGTTCGAGACGTCTTCCGACATCGCGGTTCCACCTGTGACCATCGACTCGACCTTGCTGTCACCGAGCGAGTCAGGCAGCACGGTGTCTCGCAGACGGTGCAGCGTGTCTGACGTCTCCGCGTCCTGGGGCGCACTCGTCGGCGTGACGCCGATGATCGCGATGTCCTTGCCCTTGTTGAACGCCGGCTGATCGACCGAGGCGACACCCTTGGCCTCGGCGAGTGCCTCGGCGACCCGAGCGACAGTTGCGTCGGTGTCAGATGCGCCATGCGTCTCGAGCACGACCTGGAACGGGCCGTTGGTGCCCGGTCCGTACGCGTCGGCCATGATGTCGTACGCCTTGCGCGTCGTCGTCGACGCAGCGTCGTTGCTGGCGTCCGTGAAGCCCAGGCGCATCGAGAACACCGGTGCGGCGAGCACTCCGAGGATGACGGTCGCGACGACCCCGTAGCGAACCGGATGCTTGACGACCCTGGCCGCCCAGCGGGCCGAACTCGAGCTGGGGTCGTGGGCAGGACGCTGCTTGATGAACGGGATCTTGGCGGCGTTGACCTTCTTGCCGACGATTCCGAGGATCGCAGGCAGGAGGGTGATCGCTGCCAGCATCGTGATGGCTACCATCAGTGCAGATGCCCAGCCCATGACCGTCATCATCGGGACACCGGAGACCTGGAGGCCCGCGATGGCGACGATGACCGTGACGCCGGCGAACAGCACCGAGAGTCCTGCGGTCGAGTTGGCCTGGCCGATCGCCTCGGGGACGGTCATGCCGTCATCGAGGTTCTGGCGATGCCTGGACAGGATGAACAGCGCGTAGTCGATGCCGACACCGAGGCCGAGCATCATGCCGACGATGTTCGCGATCTCAGGAACGGCCACGAGGCCGGACATGATGCTCAGCGAGCTGACGCCGATCAGGAGGCCGAACAGCGCCGTGACGATCGGGATGCTGAGGGCGACGAGCGAGCCGAAGGCGACTGCCAGGACCACGATGGCCACGAGGATGCCGATCTTCTCGCTGCTGGGCGCCGCGGCTTCAGCCTTGGCGTAGCCGAGGCCGCCGTCGTACTCGACCTGGACGCCTGCGTCGCGGGCGGCCTTGGTCGATGCAGCGGCTTCCTTGAACTGTGCGGCGCTGGTCTTCTCCGCGTCGAACGCGACGGTCGCAAACGCCGTCTTGCCGTCGTCACTGAGCGTCGGACCCCGCGGGTCGTAGGGGCTGTTGACCGATACGACCTTGTGGCCGGTGGCCAGCTCGGTCACGGTCTGCTCGATCGCGGCCTTGGTCGCCGGATCCTCGAGACCCTTGTCGGAGTGGAAGATGACGTTGGACGTGTAGACGGTCTCCTGCGGGAAGCGGTCCGCCACGGCATCAGCAGCGCGCTGCGACTCCGCACCCGGGATGTTGAAGCTCTCGTCCGGCGATCCGCCGTGCGAGGAGCTGAGCATGAAGACCGAGATGCCGACAACGATCCACGCCGCCAGGATGCGCCACGGGTGGCGTCCGGAGAAGTGACCGAGTCGGTAGAGAATGCGGGACATGATGGAGCCTTTCCTTTGAACGGTTGAGCTCCAAACCGGGCGGCTGGTGCTCTGACTCTTCGACAGTAGGAAGATCAGAGGGTGCCGCGGCAGGGCGTTGTCCGACCGCTCGCAGGGGTCCGGCGCCGGGTTTCCCGGTCCCTGACCGGGGGGTGACCACCGGCAGGGTGGGGGCTAACCCCCGCCCTGGCTCAGACGTCGCTCCGCTCAGCCAGGTGCGGCAGGATCAGCTCGTCCCACAGGTCGACCTGGTTGTGCCGGAAGAACCCGAAGTGGCCCATGCGGTCGACACCGAGCTGCTGCGGTGTGTAGCGCATGTGCGTCGTGTCGACGGCGCTGTGGAGCGCGTCGAGGCTGCTGATGCTCGTCGCGGACATGAGCTCGTCGTCGGTGAACGAGATCGACGCCATGGGGAGGTCGACCGCGGCGAATCGCTCACGCATCTCGGGCAGCTCGCCGAGCAGGTAGTCCGGATCCATGCACCAGCGAGCCCACTGGCGCATGACGTTGGCCGGCAGGTCGCCGAGGATGCGCAGCCGCTTGCCGGGGAAGTAGCCGGCGACAGCCATCGCGGAGGGAGCGATGACCTTCCACAGCAGGGGAGCCTTGCGGCGAGCGCTCGGGGTGTTGTGCTTCCAATAGCCGGTGCCGGCCGCGACGCTGATCGCGCGGTCGGCCTTGGCGTGGTCCGCGAACGCCAGGACCTGACCGCCCAGGCTGTGCCCGAGCCACGTGACGGGCCGGCCCTCGGCTCGTACGTGGGCGTGCTCCAAAGCGACGCGGGCGTCGAGCGCCCAGCGGACGAGGTCGTTCGTGACCTTGCGCATCGGCCCGTCGAGCGAGTCGCCGTAGCCGCGGTAGTCGAACGTCATGACCGCGAATCCGCGATCGCGCAGCCATGATGCGAACGTCGCGTAGTAGGCCGCGGTGGTCGCCATCGCGGGCACGATCAGGACGACGCCGCGCGCCTCACCGCTCGGCTCGAACCAGCGTCCGTGCAGCTCGTAGCCGTCGTCGGCCGGGAAGGTGATGGTGTCCCACAACTGGTGCTCTATAACGTTTGTCATAGACCTGACGCTCGGCTATGACAACTGTCATAGTCAAGGAGCTATGCTGCACGTATGCCCCTCGATCCCCGCACCAAGATGGTCGCCGGAGCTGCGCAGCTGATCGGCGAGCGCGGCGTCGGCGCGACGAGCGTCCGCGAGCTCGCGAAGTTCACCGGCGCTCCGCTCGGCTCGACCTATCACTACTTCCCGCGGGGCAAGGACCAGCTCGTCGAGGAAGCCGTCGGCTGGGTCTCCGGGCGGGTCGAGAAGCTCCTGGCCCGGGCGGGTGAGGGTGGCGGGCTCGCCGCCTCTGGACGCGTTCATCGCCAACTGGCGGGAGTTCCTGATCAACAGCGACTACGAGGCCAGCTGCCCGGTGCTCGCAGTCGCGACCGAGGCTTCCCCTACTCGCTTCGCTCGTGGGGAGACCCCTACGGCGACGGCGGGCCCGGCGAGCGCGGTGTTCAAGACGTGGCAGGGCATGCTCGTGCCGGTGCTGCGCCGCGACGGCGTGCCGCCCCAGCGAGCCGAGCGGCTCGCGTGGCTGATCGTCGGAAGTCTCGAGGGTGCAGTCGTGATGGCCCGCAGCCAGCGCAGCCCCGTGCCGCTGGAGGCCGTGGCCGCCGAGCTTCGGGTCCTGATCCGCGACGCCATCAAGTCCTGAGCGCCTTCTCGACGTCCGTCCAACCGCGCGCCCGCGCCTTGAGGCGTACGTCGCCGAGCATCGTCGTGAGCTCGGCTGCGCGCTTCTCGACCGCTGCTGCGGCCTCGGCTCCGACATCCTGAAGGAGGCTGAAGGCCACCTCGCCTTGGTCGCGCTGCGCCCAACCCCCGACGATCCGGCCGTCAACCCATACGGTCGGGCCGGCGTTGCCATTGATGTCGAAGAGGCGCTCGCGATGCGGCCCCAGCGCGAAGTCGCGGTGCTTCCAACCCATCGATGACGGGTCGAGTGCGGGCAGCAGCGCGACCCACGGCTCAGGGGCGTCGACCGGGTCGATGTCGTCGGCGAGGACCAGCGCCGGTCGGCCGTCGACCTCGACCTCGACCGTGTCGAGCGGGGCGACAGCCGCACGGGTGCGGGTCTTGGTCCAGCCGGTCCACCACTGCAGGTCGTCGAGCGTCGCTGGGCCGTAGGCGTACAGCCAGCGGCGGGCCAGCTCGGTGATCGCGTCCTCGAGCTCAGGCGGCTCGCCGAGGTCGCACCAGTCGGCCGTGGCCGCCCAACGGAACTGCGTCGACGTCCACCCGCCGCGCGGTCGCGTGCGTACGACCTTGCCCTCGGCCGAGAGCAGCGTCATGAGCCGGCTCGCGACGGAGGGTGTGGCGGCGTACTTGCCGGTGCCGATGTGCACCCGGGTGGCGAGAATCGGATCGGCCTGGGCGAGCTCGGTGCTCGTGATCTCGCCGGCTGCCTTGATCGCGGCGAGCGCGACCAGCTCTGCCCGATCCAGCCAGTCCTCGAGGTCGCCGGACAGGCCGGACTCGGCGAGCAGCTTGAGCAGGAGCTTGCGCTGTTGGATCGCGACGACATCGGACGCACCGACGAGGCAGACGCCGGCCAAGTCGCGTGGGACCACGAACACGGTGCGCCGCATCGCCAGCACGCGGATGAGCTCGCGGTCGTCGTAGAGCGCTCGCTCGACGTCGGCCGGGGCGGCGTCGCGTGTGCGGGCCAGCGCCGACAGGACGGTCGTGGCGGGATCGGTGCCGTGCAGCGCGACGACGGCTCTAGCGGCGTCGACGACCGACCCGGCTCGATGCTCGCTGGCCAGCGCATGGCGCCGGCCGAGTCGGGCTCGACGCTCGGCCTCGGAGATCTCACGCATACCGGACAGCGTGGCAGCCGCCGCCTACAAAACCGGGAAATGGGCGGCGGGGTGAGGCGACGCACACTGTCACGATTCGTGGAACAACTGGCCCCGCTGGGAGACTTGTACGTGTGGTGACCATCGTCGAAAGCTCCCCCGAGACGAGCGTGAGCACCAAGCACCTCACGCTCGCCCTGCTCGCGCTTGCCCTCGGCGGGTTCGCGATCGGGACGACCGAGTTCATGTCGATGGGCCTGCTCGAGAAGATCGCCGACGGCATCCACAGGTCCAACGCGACGACCGGCCACATCATCACGGCGTACGCCCTGGGTGTCGTCGTCGGCGCTCCGGTCATCGTCTCGCTGGGTGCTCGGCTGCCCAAGCGCGAGCTGGCGATCGGCCTGATCCTGGCTCTCGGCGTCGGCAATGCGATCACCGCGATGGCCAGCGGCTACCTTCCCGTCCTGATCTCGCGTTTCGTCGCGGGACTCCCGCACGGTGCGTACTTCGGTGTCGCGTCCCTGCTGGCGGCGTCGCTCGTGCGTCCGGAGTACAAGGGCCGGGCGGTCAGCTCGGTCATGCTCGGGCTGTCCGTCGCCACCGTCGTGGGAGTGCCGGCCAGCATCGCCCTTGGCCAGCACCTCGGGTGGCGCAGCGCCTACTGGGTCGTCCTGGCGCTGACGATCGCCACTGCGGCCATGATCTTCGCCTTCGTGCCGCACTCGCCGGCCAACGGGGACGCATCGCTGCGGAGCGAGCTCTCGGCGCTCAAGCGGCCGCAGGTGCTGTTCGCGGTCTCGGCCGGGATGATCGGCTTCGGCGGGCTGTTCGCGATGTACACCTACATCTCGCCGCTGGTCACCAAGGTCGCCGACCAGTCGGAGGTGTGGGTCCCATGGTTCGCGCTGGTGTTCGGCATCGGCTCGGTCGTCGGCTCATGGGCGGCGGGTGTGCTCGCCGACTGGAACATCGAGCGCTCGGTGCTCTACGGATTCGCGGCCACCGCCGCCGCGCTCGTGGTGTTCTTCTTCGCCGCTCCGCACGTCATACCCGCGATGATCATGGTGTTCGCCGTCGCGCTCATCAGCTCGGTCGTCGCGATCAACCTGCAGATGCGGTTGATGCACGCGGCCGGTGACGCGCAGATGCTCGGGGCAGCGCTCAACCACTCGGCGCTCAACACGGCGAACGGTCTCGGCGCCTGGCTCGGCTCTGCTGCGATCGCTGCGGGTTACGGCTATCGCGCGTCGAGCCTGGTCGGCGCCGCGCTCGCGGTCGCGGGATTCGCGATCTTCGCGATCGGCATCGCCGCACAGCGCCGCACCGTCGACGCCTGACTCAGCGACTCGCGTCGCCCCATCAACGCGTCCTGCATCGACCGCGCCGCGAGGCGGAGCTCGGCGGTGACCGCCGCGACGCCCGGTCGGCGAGACGCCTCAGGGCGGGCTACGAGCCAGTAGTCGAGCTTGACCTCGATCCGCTCTGGCAGCAGCCGCACGAGATCGTCGTGCCGATCGGCCATGAAGCACGGCAGCAGCCCGAGTCCCGCCCCGGCGCGGGTCGCCTCGACGTGCACGAACACGTTGGTCGACGTGACGGCATCGGCCATCGAGGGGACGAAGCTGCGCGCGACGTCGAGGTCGTCGACCTGCAGCATCGAGTCGATGAAGTAGACGAGCCCGTGGTCGGCGACCTCCTTCACGGTGCGCGGTGCGTCGTGTGACTCGAGATAGTCCCGCGACGCGTAGAGCCCCAGGACGTACGGGGCGAGTCGAGTCGCCTCGGCGCGATGCACCTGCGGCTCACCGACGACGATCTCGATGTCGAGGCCCGTACGTTGCTGGGTGGCCCGTCGGGTCGCGGTGACGATCTCCATGGCCAGGCCCGGATGCCTCTGGCGCAGCCTCGCGGCGGCCGGCGCGGCGATGTAGGCGCTGAAGCCGTCCGTCGCCGACAGTCGTACGACGTCGTCGAGGGCATCACTGTCGCCGGGACCCGACGCCAGCTCGCGCAGCACGGCGTCGAGCCGTTCTGCTGCCTGGAGCGCGTCCTGCCCGAGCGGCGTCAGCTCCCACCCGGCGGATCCTCGGGCGAGGACGCGCCCGCCGAGGCTCTTCTCGAGTGCGGCGATGCGGCGGGAGACGGTCGTGTGGTTGAGTCCGAGGGCATCCGCCGCGGTCGTGAACCGGCCACTGCGACCGACTTCGAGGAGGACCAGCAGGTCGTCCGCGCTGGGCAGTGCAGTGCGGGCCATATCTGCATTCTTGCAGATCGATGTTTGCGACATTGGCGATTGCGTGTGCGTACGAATGCACCCAGACTCGTCCGGGTCAGCGAATTTGTGTGCTGCGTCACAGTCGGAGGCAATCATGACGATCGAACGTTCCGCCCCAGCCAAGACAACTCCCACGAGCGGCCTGAAGAAGATCGTGGCGGCATCGATGGCCGGCACGGTCGTCGAGTGGTACGAGTTCTTCCTCTATGGCACCGCCGCGACGCTGGTGTTCAGCAAGGTCTTCTTCCCCGCCCGCGACAACCAGCTCGATGCGATCATCGCGGCCTTCATCACGTACGCCGTCGGCTTTGCCGCGCGACCCATCGGTGGCCTGGTGTTCGGGCACTTCGGTGACCGGCACGGCCGCAAGAAGCTGCTGCAGTTCAGCCTGCTCCTCGTCGGCGTCGCGACGTTCGCGATGGGCTGCATCCCGACGTACGACAGCATCGGCTACCTCGCTCCGGCGCTGCTGGTGATCCTGCGCTTCATCCAGGGCTTCGCGATCGGCGGGGAGTGGGGCGGCGCCGTGCTCCTGGTCGCCGAGCACAGCCCCGACGACAAGCGCGGCTTCTGGGCAAGCTGGCCGCAGGCGGGTGTGCCGATGGGCAACATGCTCGCGACGCTGGTGCTCCTCGGCCTGACCTCGACCCTGTCCGACGAGGCATTCCTGAGCTGGGGCTGGCGCGTGGCGTTCTGGCTGTCGGCGATCATCGTGCTCGTCGGCTACTACATCCGCACCACGGTCACCGAGGCGCCGATCTTCCTCGAGGCGCAGAAGGAGGTCGAGGAGACCAAGGCCGAGTCCTACGGCGTCTTCGAGGTGCTGCGCCGCTATCCCCGCGGCGTGCTGACCGCGATGGGCCTGCGGTTCGCGGAGAACGTCATGTACTACCTCGTCGTGACGTTCTCGATCACCTACCTCTCGGTCGTGGTCGAGACCGACACCGACGACATCCTGCGACTGATGCTGCTGGCGCACCTCGTCCACTTCCTCGCGATCCCGCAGGTCGGCCGGCTGTCGGACCGGATCGGACGACGGCCGACGTACGCCGTGGGTGCCCTGCTCGCTGGTACGTGGGGATTCTTCGCCTTCCCGATGATGGACTCGGCCCACGACCCGACGATCCTGCTCGCGATCACCCTTGGCCTGCTGATCCACGCCTTCATGTACGCCGGTCAGCCCGCGATCATGGCCGAGATGTTCCCGACCCGGATGCGCTACTCGGGCGTCTCGCTGGGCTATCAGGTGACCTCGATCGCGGCCGGCTCGCTGGCGCCGATCATCGCGACGGCGCTCCTGCGCGAGTACGACTCGTCGGTCCCGGTGGCGTTCTACCTGCTGGCTGCCTCTGCCGTCACGATCGTCGCGGTGATCGTGACGCGCGAGACCAAGGGCGCCTCGCTGCATGCCATCGACCGCGCCGACGCCGCGGCCTTCGAGCCCGCCGCACGCGCATGAACGACCTGGCCGGCCGGCGCGCGCTCGTCACGGGCGGCGCCGGCGGTATCGGGGCCGCGATCGCGCGGGAGCTCGCCGGCCGGGGCGCACGGGTGACGGTGGCCGACATCGACGAGCAAGCAGCCAAGGAGCTCGCGCACGAGATCGACGGCGACGCCTGGACGGTCGACCTCACCGACACCGAGGCGCTGGCCGGCCTGGCGCTCGAGGTCGACGTGCTCGTCAACAACGCGGGCTTCCAGCACGTCTCCGCGATCGAGAGCTTCGACCCGCCCGTGCTCAGCCGCATGCTGCAGCTGATGGTCGAGGCGCCGTTCCTGCTCGTGCGCGCCGCGCTGCCCTACATGTACGCCCGAGGGCACGGCCGGATCGTCAACGTCTCGTCGGTGCACGGGCTGCGGGCATCGCCCAACAAGGCGGCATACGTCACCTGCAAGCATGCGCTCGAGGGACTGTCCAAGGCCACGGCGCTCGAGGGTGCCGCGCACGGTGTGACGAGCAACTGCGTCAATCCCGGCTATGTCCGCACCCCGCTGGTGGACGCGCAGATCGCGGCGCAGGCGCGGTCGAACGGCATCGCGGAGACCGAGGTCGTCGACGAGGTCCTGCTGGCCGGCACGCCGATCAAGCGACTCGTCGAGCCGGAGGAGGTGGCGTCGCTGGTCGGCTACCTGGCCTCCGACGATGCGGCGATGATCACTGGCTCGTCCTCGACGATCGATGGCGGGTGGAGCGCGCGCTGAGCGTCAGCGACCGACGGGCTCGACCCCGGCCTGCGGGCGGAGCCAGACCTGGTCGCCCTCGTGCAGACCCAGTGCCGTCGCCTCGGCGCGTGTCACGACGACCTGGACGGGATCGGGATGCAGCTTGTCGTCCGGGGTGACCTCGAGGCGGATCTCGAAGCCGACCCTGGTCCACCGGGTGATCTTGCCGGTGGCCGTTGCCGCCTGCTCGTAGCGCGAGATCTCGATGTCGTGCGGACGTATGAGGTCGTCGCCCAGTCGGGTGACCGGACCGAGGAATGACAGCACGAAGTCGCTGGCCGGCCGGTCGTACAGGTCGTCGGGGGAGCCGATCTGCTCGATGCGGCCCTCGTTGATCACGACGAGGCTGTCGGAGACCTCGAGGGCCTCCTCCTGGTCGTGGGTCACGAACACCGTCGTCACGTGCACCTCGTCGTGCAGGCGGCGCAGCCAGTCGCGGAGCTCCTTGCGGACCTTGGCGTCGAGCGCGCCGAACGGCTCGTCGAGCAGCAGCACGCTGGGCTCGATCGCCAGAGCCCGGGCGAGCGCCATGCGCTGACGCTGACCGCCGGAGAGCTGCGACGGCAACCGGTCGGACCACTGCTCGAGGTGCACGAGCTTGAGCAGCTCCTGGACGCGGTCCTTGACCTCGTCCTTGGGGCGCTTGCGGATCTCGAGGCCGAACGCGATGTTCTTGGCGACCGTCATGTGCTTGAACGCCGCGTAGTGCTGGAACACGAAGCCGACGTTGCGCTTCTGGGCCGGCACGTTCGTGGTGTCGACGCCCTCGATCTCGACCGTCCCGCTGTCGGAGGACTCCAGGCCCGCGATGATGCGCAGCAGCGTCGACTTGCCGCCGCCGCTGGGACCGAGCAGGGCCGTGAGCTGCCCGCTGGGGATGCTGAGGTTGATGTCCTGCAACGCGACGAAGTCGCCGAAGAACTTGTTGATGCCGCGGATCTCAATCCCCATCGGGGCTCTCCTTCGGTCGGAGCACGGACACGACCACGAGGGCCGCCACCGCGATCAGTGCAAGCAGGAAGCTCGTGGCGTATGCCGTGCCCTGCTGGAAGTCCTGGTACTTCTCCTCCACGCTCAGCGTGGCGGTCTGGGTCTGACCGGCGATGTTGCCGGACATGATCTTGACGGCGCCGAACTCGCCGAGCGATCGGGCGAGGCTCAGCACGACGCCGTAGACCAGCGCCCACTTGACCGACGGCAGCGTGATGCGGCGGAACGTCTGCCACGGGCCGGCCCCGAGGCTGCGGGCCGCCTGCTCCTGGTCGGTGCCGATCTCGTGCAGCACCGGCACGAGCTCGCGGATCACGAGCGGCAGGCTGACGAATGCCGTCGCCATGATGATGCCGGTCGGCGCGAAGGCGATCTGCAGCCCCGCATCCTGCAGCGTCGGGCCGAGGAGTCCGTTGTTGCCGCCGTATGCCAGCAGCAGCGCGAGACCCACGACGACCGGCGACACCGACAGCGGCAGGTCGATCAGCGCCGACAGGATGCCGCGGCCGGGGAAGTCGTAGCGCACCAGCAGCAGCGAGATGCCGACGCCGAAGATCGTGTTGATGACGACGGCCCACACCGCGACGTACACCGTGAGCTGCAGCGCGAACACGACGTCGGGATCGGTGAGCGCGGTCTGCAGGTTGTCGAGGCCGCCGGCGAACGTGTGCTGGACGACGAGCGACACCGGCCAGACGACGAGCAGGAACAGGTAGGCGATGACCAGCCCCCGGCGTACGTATGTGCCCGTGGTCTTGACGGGCCGCATGCGGCTAGCCACGCCGTGACCCATCGACGACGCCCGATACGGGCTGGCGCGACCACACGACGTACACGGTGTCCTGAGAAATCGAAGCCCTAGCCACGCTTGGCCACCGCATTCGTGAGGATCTGCAGCAGGATGATCGCGACCAGCGCGACCGCGAGCAGGAGCACCGCGACCGACGCAGCAGCGGCCTCGTTGCCGTTCTCGATGTAGGTCAGGATGCGCACCGACGCGACCTCGGTCTTGTTGGGCAGGTTGCCCGACAGCAGGACGAGCGAGCCGTACTCGCTGATGCCGCGGGCGAACGACAGAGCGGCGCCGGCGGTGATGGCCGGCGCCAGTGCGGGCAGCAGGATGCGGCGCAGGGTCGTGAACCGGCTGGCGCCGAGCGATGCGGCGGCCTCCTCGACCTCGGGGTCGAGCTCGAGGAGCACCGGCTCGACGGTGCGTACGACGAACGGCAGCGTGACGAACAGCAGGGCGAGGAACACCGATCGCTCGGTGTTGGCGACGTTGATGCCGATCGGGCTGTCGGGGCCGTAGAGGCTCAGCAGCACCAGTCCCGCCACGATCGTGGGCAGGGCGAACGGGATGTCGATGATGACCTCGAGCAGGCGCTTGCCGCGGAAGTCGTCACGCACGAGGACCCAGGCGATCAGGGTGCCGAACACGACGTTGACCACCGTGACGATCAGCGCCTGCGTCACGGTCAGTCGCAGGGCGGCTGCGGTCTGGGAGTTGGTCAGGGTGTCGCGGAACGTCTGCCAGCCACCGTCAGCCGACTGGATCACGACCAGCGCGAGGGGGATCAGCACGAGCAGGCTGAACCACGTCAACGCGACCCCCAGGCCGAGGCCTGAGGATCGCGTCAGCGACGTGGCGCTCCGGGTGCGACGCTTGCGCGCCGCACCCGGAGCAAGCTGGATCTCGGTCGTCACGACTTGCCGGACTCCGCGATGATCTTGGTGATGATGCCGTTCTTCTCGTCGAAGAACTTGGTGTTGACGGCCGACCAGCCACCGAAGGTCTTGTCGATCGTGAACAGCTCGTCGATCTTCGGGAACGGGTCGGCCGGGTCGTTGGCGCCCTTGACGGTGCCGACGTCGACGCCCTGGACGGACTCGACCGGACGGAAGCCGTACTTCGCGTAGATGCCCTGGCCCTCGGAGCTGATCGCGAAGTCGAGGAACTTCTTGGCCGCCGGCGCCGCCTTGGTCGTGACGGCGGCCGGGTTCTCGATCAGCAGGTTCTGCTTCGGGACGACGTAGTCGACGGCTCTCGCCGCTCTGCCTCGCGAAGATCGCCTCGTTCTCGTACGACAGCAGTACGTCGCCGGTGCCGCCCTGGAAGGCGGTCGTGGCGTCGCGGCCGCTGCCGGGCAGCGCCTTGACGTTGGCGAAGAGCTTCTTGAGGTACGCCTTGGCGTCCGCCTCGCTGCCGCCGTTGGCGATGATCGACTGGTACGCCGCGAGGATGTTCCAGCGCGCCGAGCCCGACGAACCGGGGTTGGGGGTCACGACTCCGACGCCGGGCTTGGCGAGGTCGGCGAACGACTCGATGTGCTTGGGGTTGCCCTTGCGCACGACGATCGCCACGACTGAGGTCGACAGGATGCCCTTGTTGTCGTTCTGGTCCCAGGCCTTGTCGACCAGTCCCTCATCGACCAGGCGGGTGACGTCAGGTGCCAGCGAGAAGTGCACGACGTCGGCCTTGAGCCCGCCGACGACGGCCCGGCTCTGGTCGCCCGAGGCGCCGTACGACTGCTTCCACGTGACGCCCTTGCCGGGGTTGGTCTTGGCGAACGCCTTCTCGATGGCGCCGTCGGCGGCCTTGGGCACGGAGTAGGCCACGAGCGAGAGCGTCGTCTTGTCGCCAGCGGAGGTCGTGGTGTTGGACGAGGACGGTGCACAGGCCGTGAGGACCGCAACGCTTGCCGCGATTGCGGCTCCGGCCATCAGATTCCTGCGGGTGATCTTCATCGTCCTGCCTCGTGGTCAGGGCACGCCATCGTGCGTGCCTCCGGACTTCAAACTAGGGGCGTGGGCGAGGCGGTTGGTGCAGATCTCAAAATGCGAGACGTCTGCCTGCATGTCGAGATGACCGAGGTCACAAAGGCTGACGCAAGCCCTGACTGGGACGCGCGAGGCCCCCGCCCACACCAAACATGGACGGGGGCCTTCGACTCGGGTCACTGCGCCGCGGGCACCGGTTCGGCCGCCACCGGTGTGGCACCGCCGTGTCCTGCGTGGGACGGCTTCGCGAAGAACAGCACCAGCACGAGGCCGATCGCGAATGCCACCACGGGCAGCAGGAGCGAGTCGGACATCGCCGCGGAGAACGGGTCCTTGACGAAGTCGGGCATCGCGGCACCGGAGTTGTCGCCCCCGGCCGACGCGCCCTCGAGGCCGTGCGACGCCAGCCGCGCCTGGATCAGGGCGGCGATCGCGGCGCTGCCCAGGACCGCACCGATCTGGCGGGTCGTGTTGTAGACGCCGGCGCCCGATCCGGCCGCGCTCATCGGCAGGTTGCGGGTCGCGGTCGCCCCGAGCGGCGCCCACAGGCAGGCGTTCGAGACGCCGAACAGCGCCATCGGCAGGATCAGCTGCCACACCGGGGTGTCCGGCGAGATGAGCTGGGACAGCCAGAACATCGCGACCGCCGCCGTGCCGAAGCCGACCAGCGTGATGTTGCGTGGGTGGACCTTGTCGACGAGCTTGCCCACGAACGGCGACAGGACCATCAGGACGATCGCCATCGGTGCCATCAGCAACGCGGACTCCGTCGGGCTCCAACCGCGGACCCCCTGCGCGTAGAAGAAGAACGGCAGTGACATCGCAGTGATCGCGAGCGACACCATGGCGATGCCGCCGTTGCCGATCGAGAAGTTGCGATCGCGGAACAGGCCGAGCGGGACCAGCGGCTCCTTGCGGATGCGGCTCTGCCACCACAGGAACACCGCGAAGACGACGAGGCCCAGCACGATCAGCAGCGGGACGCTGATGATGCCCGTGATCTGGCCCCAGTCGTACTTCTCACCTTCTTGGATGCCGAACACGATGAGGAAGACGCCGATGCCGCTCAGCGCGACACCGAGCCAGTCGAAGCTGTGGCGTGTGGGTCGGCAGGACCGGGACGAGTCGCCAGGCCATGACGAAGCCGATGACGCCGATCGGCACGTTGATGAAGAAGATCCACTCCCAGCCGAGGCTGTCGACGAGGAGTCCGCCGAGGATCGGGCCGACCAGCGTCGCAACACCCGCGGTGGCTCCCCACAGGGCCATGGCGCTGCCGCGGTTGGCCGGCGCGAAGGTTCGGGTGATGACCGACATCGTCTGGGGTGTCATGAACGAGGCGCCGACGCCCTGGACCACGCGAGCGACGATCAGCATCTCGATGCTGCCGGTCAGCCCGCACCAGAGCGACGCGAGGGTGAAGATCGCCAGGCCGAACAGGTAGATGTTCTTGGGGCCGAACCGGTCACCCAGTCGCCCCGTCACGAGCAGCGGCACGGCGTAGGCCAGGAGGTAGGCGCTCGTCACCCAGATGACGCTGTTGTAGTCGGTGTTGAGGTCTTCCTTGATGACCGGGGTCGCGACGGACACGATCGTGTTGTCGACGAGGATCATGAAGAAGCCGATGACCATGGCCCAGAGCGCCGGCCACGGGTTGTAGTCGGCGGGCAGGTCTGTCGTCTGCCCGGAGGTGGTTGCCATGGGACTTCCTTGGTCTCGATGCGGACGTTGCCGTGCTGATGGCGGCAGATCTAAGTTAGTGACGACTCACAAACGTGTCAACGAGTCGCATCAACAGTCTGTCTGTTTCGAGTGACAATTCCGCGTCAGCGCAACAGCTCGTAGCCGTGAAGGTCGTCGAACGAGCCGTCGCCCAATCGCTCGGCCGCGCGTTGCGTGCCGTAGTGCGTGTAGCCGGCAGCGACCGCGACCGCGTTGCTGGCCGGGTTGTCGGCGGCGGCATAGAGCACGAGCCGGCGCCGGTCGAGTCCTTCGGGATCGAGCGCGTGGCGTACGACCATCCGTACGGCCTCCGTCATGAGGCCGCGACCCCGGGCCGCCGGGTGCATCCAGTAGCCGATCTCGCCCGACGTCGGGTTGATGCCGAGCATGTCCATGACCGCGATGTTGCCGAGCAGCTCGTCGGTCTCCCGGTCGGCGACCGCCCAGGTCGCCTTGGCTCCGATTGCGGCCTGCCACACGCAGTCGGCGAGGTAGCTGCGAGCGATCGCCGGCGTGTACGGATGGGGGAGCCCGGCGAGGAAGTGCCGGGTCACCGGATCGCTGCAGGCCTCGGCGATGCGCGGCACGTCGGCGTCGGTGAAGGGGCGAAGGCGCAGGCGGTCGGACTCCAGCACCGTCGACTCGGCCCACTGCGTGCGAGGCATGGGGCTGTCGCCGAAGCGGAACGAACCGGTCCACGCGTCGATCACCTGGCTGCGTTCGTGCAGCATGCCCGGCATGAGCCCGTGCAGGGTGAAGCCGGTCTGGTGAGCGACCCGGAGCGATGCCTCGTTGCCGACGTGGGAACGCCAGTGCACGATCTCGACGCCACCCTCGTTGAGCGCCCAGTCGACGGCGAGGCGTACGGCCCGGGCCATGACTCCGCGACCCCGCGCCGACGGGTGCAGCGCGAACCCGATGTCCGCGATGGGGGACTGGCGTATGTCGATGTTGCCGGCGAACCGGCCATCCGCCTCGATCGCCCAGCCTCGGTGCGTGCCGTCGTCCCACCCGCGCGGGAGCACCGTGAAGGCGTACTGCTCGCTCATGTGGCGGGTGTTCGGGATCGGGATCGCGGTCCAACGCTGCATCTCGGGGTCGCCGGCCATCTCGACCAACCCGTCGATGTCGGCCGGTGTGTGCGCCCGGAGAGTGACGACCCCGTCGCTGAGGACGGGGACGCTGAGTGGCCACTTCATGCGGCTGAGCTCATGGGGCCAGCGAGCGGAACGGGTCGGCGGGGTACACCCCGAGAATCTTGACGTCGGTCGTGAAGAACGTGAGCTCCTCGAGCGCCCGCGCGAGCGGTACGTCGTCGGGATGCCCGTCGACCTCGGCGAGGAACTGGGTCGCGGTGAACCAGCCGTCGACCATGTAGCTCTCCAGCTTGGTCATGTTGACGCCGTTCGTCGCGAAGCCGCCCAGCGCCTTGTAGAGCGCGGCGGGCAGGTTGCGGACGTTGAAGATGAAGCTCGTGACCGTCGGCCCGTTGCCGGCCGGCGCACGCTTGGGCTCCGGCGAGAGCACCACGAACCGGGTCGTGTTGTGGTCCTCGTCCTCGATGTCGGACGCCAGGACCTCGAGGCCGTAGATCTCGGCCGCCATGGGCGGGGAGATCGCGGCCTGGCTGGGATCGGCGGCGTCGGCGATCTCACGGGCCGCGCCCGCGGTGTCGCCGGAGATGATCGGCGTGAGCCCGTACTGCTTGATGATCTTGCGGCACTGCCCGAGCGCGTGCACGTGGCTGTGCACGGTCTTGATCGTGTCGAGGCTCGCCCCGGGCACCCCGAGCAGGCTGAACTGGATGCGCAGGAAGTGCTCGGCGATGATGTGCAGCCCCGACGTGGGCAGGAAATGGTGGATGTCGGCGACGCGCCCCGCGATCGAGTTGTCGATCGGGATCATCGCGAGCTCGGCATCACCGCCCGCCACGGCCGCGAAGACGTCCTCGAACGACGCGCACGGCAGCGCCTCCCAGTCGGGATAGTGCTCCTTGGCGACGATGTGGGAGTTCGCGCCGGGCTCGCCCTGGTACGCGATGCGGTTCTTGGTGCTCACGTTCACAGTGTCCCAGACCCCTCGCGCCGGCAGAGGTGCGGAGCGACCGGTTGTCCCGACGCTCCGCACCTGCCAGCAATCGTGGGTGCTACCGGTCTGCCCAGACCTCGCTCACCGCGTAGTGGTTGTCGAACTCCTCGGAGCACGCAGCGAGATCGCTGACCTGCGCCTTCGCCGGTGTGCACGCGCCCGAGCAGGCGGTAGTAGTCGAAGCGACGCATGCCCGGCGTGAAGATGACCAGGATGTCGGCCTCCTTGCCCGCCGGCGGAGCGAACGCGTGAGTCGTGCCGGGCGGGACGAGCAGGAAGTCACCCTTGGCGAGGTCGATCACCTCGTCATCGACGAGGACCTGGAGCTCGCCGTCCAGCACGAAGAAGCTCTCGGCGGCGCGGGTGTGGGAGTGCGGCGGCGCGCCGGGCGAGCCGACGGTGAGGGTGGCGCGATTGACCGTCACCGCACCGCCGGTCTCGGGTGCATCGGCCAGAAGGGTGATCAGGCTGGTCGGCCCGTCGACGACGGATTCGGCCTGGTCGGCGCGGACAAGTACGGGTGCGAGTGAGACGTTCATGCTGTTTCTCCTTGTGGGTTATGGATACAAAATATCCAGAATTGCGATCTTCGAGTGGTGCGATTGAGGTGCCGGGTCCGCTAGCCGACGTTCAGGCTAGCCAACATTCAAGAAGTGGTTGAGTGTCGCGTCGCGGGTGTGGGGGTAGGCCTTCTCGACGTCGGCCCTGATGTCGGCGATGGTCTGCTCCGCCAAGCTCGTGCGCCAGGCCAGGTCGGCCTTGCGCATCGCGCCGGAGATGATGCAGGTCTGGCGGTAGTCGACGTCGTCGGAGCCACCAGGGCCGTGCCGCAGGACCTGGTCGCAACGGAAGATGTCCTCGGGACCTTCGATGGCCACGACGATGTCGAGCAGGGTGATGTCGGCGATGCTCTTGGCGAGACGAAAGCCGCCCCGAGGTCCGGAGACCGACGTGAGGATGCCGGCCCGGGCCAGGGCCTGCAGCTGCTTGTTCATGTACGCGCTCGGCAGCTGGTAGAACGCGGCCAGCTTCGCGGCGGTGACGGCCTCGTCATCGACCCACGACATGTTGAGGCAGCTGTGCAGTGCCCACTCGACGCCTTCGCTCAACTTCATATCCTGGATATTACACATCCAGAATAGGGTTTGGCAAGCATCGACATCCAGAAGACTTCGGCGATGTCAGTCGACGAGGTGGGCGCCGTCTGAGGCGCGTACGACGAAGGTCTCCGGCTCGCGCCACTGCTGCGCGGCATACCGGGCCTCGACCCGCTCGCGTACGGCCGCCACCTTGTCGAGCGGGACCAGGGCGATCGCGCTCCCGCCGAAACCGCCGCCGGTCATGCGGGCGCCGAGCGCACCGCCCTCGAGCGCTGCCTCGACCGCGACGTCGAGCTCGGGGCAGCTGACCTGGAAGTCGTCGCGCAGCGAGGCGTGCGACGCCGTGAAGATCGTGCCGAGCTGCGTCCACGCGCGGCGGCTGATCGCGTTGACCGCACCGCGTACGCGCGCCGTCTCGGTCAGCACGTGCCGGGTACGGGCCTTGAGGGTGTCATCGGTCAGCGCGATCGTGGCGTCGAGGGTTGCCTCGGCGAGCCACGCGACACCCAGCTCCGCGGCGGCCTGCTCGCATTCGGTGCGGCGGGCGGCGTACTCGCCGTCGGCCAGCGAGTGGTGCGCGCGGGTGTTGATGGCCAGCAGCGTGAGCCCGTCGTCCTCCCACGTGACCGGGATGACCTCGGTGGTCGGCGGCGACTGGGCGGTGTCCATCAGCACGGCGTGCCCGGCCTGGCCGTAGAGCACCGCGAGCTGGTCCATCAGGCCGACAGGTGCGCCGACGAAGTCGTGCTCGGCCCGCTGGGCGAGCAGCGCCAGCTCGGTGCGGTCGAGGCCGAACCCGTGCATCTCGTTGAGTGCCGACGCGATGCCGCACGTGAGGGCCGCCGACGACGACATTCCGGCTCCGGACGGGATCCTCGACTCCACGACGATGTCGGCGCCGCCGAAGCGATGGCCCGCCGACATGGCACTCCACACGATGCCGGCGGCATAGACGGCCCAGCCGTCCACGTCGCCGGGCTGCACGCCGGTGCCGAACGTGACCTTCGCCGAGCCCGGAAGGTCGGACCACAGGTTGACCGTGTCGTCCTCGCGAGTCCGGACCTTGATCGTCAAGGAGCGATCTATCGCCATCGGCAGCACGGGGCCGCCGTTGTAGTCGAGGTGTTCACCGATGAGGTTCACTCGGCCGGGCACATCCCACCGGCGTACGTCAGTCACGCCCCGACCCTACGACGTGGGCGGTGGCTGGCAGAATGCCGTCCATGCCCGCTGAACGTCGCCCCCGAGTGCTGTCCGGCGCCCAGCCGACTGCTGACTCCTACCACCTCGGCAACTACTTCGGCGCGTTCAAGCAGTGGGTCGCCCTCCAGGACGATTTCGAGGCGTTCTACTTCATCCCCGATCTCCACGCGATCACGGTCGAGTACGACCCCGCAGCGCTGCGTGAGCGCACCTACATCGCCGCCGCCCAGCTGCTCGCTGCGGGCGTCGATCCGACGCGCAGCGCCCTGTTCGCGCAGAGCCACGTTCCCGAGCACGCCCAGCTCGCCTGGGTGCTCAGCGGCATCACGGGCTTCGGCGAGGCCAGCCGGATGACGCAGTTCAAGGACAAGACGGCCAGGGGTGGATCCGACTCGGCAAGCGTCGGCCTGTTCACCTATCCGATCCTCATGGCGGCCGACATCTTGATCTACCAGGCCGACAAGGTCCCGGTCGGTGAGGACCAGCGCCAGCACGTCGAGCTGACCCGCAACCTCGCGCAGCGGTTCAACCACCGCTTCGGCGAGACGTTCACGGTGCCCGAGCCGCACATCGTCAAGGGCGTCTCGAAGATCTACGACCTGCAGGAACCCACGTCCAAGATGAGCAAGTCGCAGTCGTCGCCCAACGGCGTCATCGACCTGCTCGACGAGCCCAAGAAGGCCGCCAAGAAGATCCGCTCGGCGATGACCGACTCGGGCAGCGACATCCGCTTCGACCAGGAGCAGAAGCCCGGCATCTCCAACCTCCTGACGATCTACTCCGCGCTGACCGGTCAGCCCGTCGACGAGATCGTCAAGCAGTACGAAGGCCAGCAGTACGGCGCGTTCAAGGTGGCGCTCTCGCAGATCGTCGCCGACTTCGTCGAGCCGTTCGGGGCACGCACCCGCGAGCTGCTCAGCGACCGGGCCGAGCTCGACCGCATTCTTGCCAAGGGCGCCGAACGCGCCCGCGAGGTCGCCAGCGTGACGCTCGACCTCGTCTACGACCACTCCGGCTTCGTGCGGCACTCATGACCGAGCGAAGCGAGGGAATCGTCAGGCACTCATGTAAGCGCGTCCGTATCGTTGGCTCCTTCACGGACGTGCATTCATGACCGCGGTGACGGTGGGGATCGCGATCCCGGTGCCCGAGCCCTATGGCAGCGACCTGCGCAAGATGCGGGCCGGCTTCGGGGACCCGATGGCCGAGACCGTGCCGAGCCACGTGACGTTGCTGCCCCCGATCGACTACGAGGCCGACGCGCTCGACGATGTCTATCAAGCGCTCGAGCGTGCCTCGGTGTCGATTCCGCCGTTCCCGATGCGACTGCGCGGGACCGGCACGTTCAGGCCGGTGTCGCCGGTCGTGTTCGTCGCGGTGAGCCAGGGCATCTCCTACACCGAGATGCTGGCCAAGAGCGTGCGCCGGGCGCTGGGCGCCCCCGAACCCGACTTCCCGTTCCACCCCCACGTCACGATCGCGCACAACCTCGACGACGCGAGCCTCGATCGTGCGTACGACGAGCTCAGCTCGTTCGAGTGCGAGTTCTCGGTCACCGAGTTCGCGCTCTACCACCACGACGACACTGCCGGCTGGGTCCCGCAGCACACCTTCGCCCTGGGACCCGGCACCTCCGTCTAACGCACCAGGCCAAGGTCGTCGGACACCATCGTCTTCAGGTGCTTGAGCAGCTCGGACTTGAAGGCGCGCGCGGCAAGGGGCAACGCCTCGGTGCTGCGGTGTGCCAGGGCGATGACACGCTCGAGTGATGGGCTGTCGAGCTGGGTCGCCCGCAGTTGGGGGCGGGTCGTCAGCACCATGCTCGGCACCACGGCGTGGCCGAGGCCGGCCTGCACGAATCGCAGGACGGCGCTCATCTCCCCGCCCTCGACCGAGAGCTTCGGCTCGAACCCCGCATCGGCGCAGGCGCCCAGCGTCACCTCGCGCAGGTCGTAGCCCTCCCGGAACATCACGAGTGGCAGGTCCTCGAGGTCGCGGATCTCCATGCGGTCGGGAAGGTCGGCGTCGGCCGGGCTCGCCAGCACCAGGCGTTCGCGCAGGATCGGGGTCGTCTGGATGTCGGGGTCGGCGTTGTGCAGCGGGACGATCAGCAGGGCGACATCGAGCCGGCCGTCGGCCAGCTCGCGGGTCAGGACGCGGGAGCCGGCCTCCTGCACCTCGAGCTCGATCTCGGGGTATGACGCGTGGAACTCCTTGAGCGCCTCGGGCAGCAGGCCTTCGCACAGGGACGGCGTGGCTCCCATGCGTACGCGGCCTCGGCGCAGCGTCGCGACCTCGTGCACCGTGCGCTCCGCGCTCTCGGTGTCGATCAGGATGCGCTGGGCGTGAGGCAACAGCGCCTCCCCGGCGCTCGTGAGCTCGATCGCGCCGCGGTTGCGGACGAACAGCGGCGTGCCGAGCGAGTTCTCGAGCACCCGGATCTGCTTGGACAGGCTCGGCTGCGAGACGCCGGTCAGCTCGGCGGCGCGGGTGAAGTGCCGCGTCCGTGCGACGGCGACGAAGTAGGTCAGCTGCTGGATCTGCACGGCAGTCACGATAGTCGATGGCTATGAAAGGCCGCCTCACAATGACTTGGCGGATGGATGCGTCCGCCCTACTGTGTGACGGTGGCCACACTGCGAACCACCACCTCGTCTCCGGAAGCCGGCGGCGGCCGCGCTGCGATCGCCGCCCGCACCCTGCGCACCGACCGCTGGTGGATCCCCCCGCTGGCCACGGCGGTCGGCCTGCTCGCCTGGATCGCGTACGCGACCGTGCGCGTGTTCCAGCAGAAGGACTACTTCGTCGGCGACTACAACTACCTGACGCCGTTCTACTCACCGTGCATCTCCAACGGCTGTGTCGCCGAGTCCGCGCACTTCGGCACGTTCCTGCCGGACGTCTGGTGGTTGCCCTACGCCGCGCTGACCCTGCCGTTCCTGTTGCTGTTCCGGTTCACCTGCTACTACTACCGCAAGGCCTATTACCGGGCGTTCTGGTTCTCGCCGCCCGCCTGCGCCGTCGCCGAGCCGCACACGACGTACACCGGCGAGACGCGGTTCCCGCTGCTCGGCCAGAACCTGCACCGCTACTTCTTCTACGCCGCGGTCCTGATCTCGGTCATCAACTCGTACGACGCGATATATGCGTTCTGGAACCACGACGGTGAGTTCGGCATCGGCCTCGGCAACCTGGTGCTCCTGGGCAATGTCATCGCCCTGTGGGCCTACACCGCCTCGTGCCACTCGTGCCGCAGCATCATCGGCGGCCGGCTCAACCACTTCTCCGAGCACCCGGTGCGCTACAAGCTCTGGGGCTGGGTCTCGCAGCTCAACGGCAAGCACATGCAGCTCGCGTGGCTGACGCTCGGCACCCTCGCGCTGACCGACTTCTACATCATGGCCGTCTCGGCCGGTTGGTTCTCCGACCCCCGCATCATCAACTGACACTCAACAGACCGAGAAGGATCGTGAATGACCGAGATCGAACGACTGTCGTACGACGTCATCGTCATCGGAGCCGGCGGCGCCGGCCTGAGAGCGGCGATCGAGGCGCGCGAGCAGGGCAAGAAGACCGCGATCATCAGCAAGTCACTGTTCGGCAAGGCTCACACCGTGATGGCCGAAGGCGGCTGCGCGGCGTCGATGGGCAATGTCAACGACAAGGACAACTGGATGGTGCACTTCGGTGACACCATGCGGGGCGGCAAGTTCCTCAACAACTGGCGCATGGCCGAGCTGCACGCCAAGGAGGCGCCCGACCGCGTCTGGGAGCTCGAGAGCTACGGCGCGCTGTTCGACCGTACGCCCGACGGCCGGATCAGCCAGCGCAACTTCGGCGGCCACACCTACCCGCGACTCGCGCACGTCGGCGACCGCACGGGCCTCGAGCTGATCCGCACGCTGCAGCAGAAGATCGTGTCGCTGCAGCAGGAGGACCTCGCCGAGACCGGCGACTACGAGTCCCGGCTCAAGGTGTTCGCCGAGTGCACCGTCACGGACCTCACCAAGGACGGCGACCGGATCTCCGGGGCGCTGGCCTATTGGCGCGAGTCTGGCCGGCACGTCGTCTTCGAGGCGCCCGCGATCATCCTGGCGACCGGCGGCATCGGCAAGTCATACAAGGTCACCAGCAACTCGTGGGAGTACACCGGCGACGGGCACGCGCTCGCGCTGCGGGCCGGCGCATCGCTGATCAACATGGAGTTCCTGCAGTTCCACCCGACCGGCATGGTCTGGCCCCCGTCGGTCAAGGGGATCCTCGTCACGGAGTCCGTACGCGGTGACGGCGGAGTGCTGACCAACTCCGAGGGCAAGCGCTTCATGTTCGACTACATCCCGGACGTCTTCAAGGCGCAGTACGCGACGACCGAGGAGGAGGCCGATCGCTGGTACACCGACGCCGACAACAACCGCCGTCCTCCCGAGCTGCTGCCTCGCGACGAGGTCGCTCGCGCGATCAACTCGGAGGTCAAGGCCGGTCGCGGCACCCCGCACGGCGGCGTCTACCTCGACGTGTCGAGCCGGCTCAAGCCCGAGGTCATCATCAAGAAGCTGCCGTCGATGCACCACCAGTTCAAGGAGCTGGCCGACGTCGACATCACCAAGGAGCCGATGGAGGTCGGCCCGACATGTCACTACGTCATGGGCGGCGTCGAGGTCGAGCCCGACACCGGCGCTGCGTCGGTTGCCGGCCTGTTCGCCGCGGGGGAGTGCTCCGGCGGCATGCACGGCTCCAACCGCCTCGGCGGCAACTCGCTGTCCGACCTGCTGGTCTTCGGCCGGAGGGCGGGCGCTGGCGCTGCCGCGTACATCGACTCCCTGGGTGCCGAACGGCCTGCGGTCGGTGACGACGACGTCCAGGTCGCCGCGCGGCGCTCGGTTGCCGCCTTCGGTGATGGCGGGCAGGAGGGATCGGAGAATCCCTACACGCTGCACCAGGAGCTCCAGCAGACCATGAACGACCTCGTCGGCATCATCCGCCGCGAGGACGAGATCCAGGAGGCGCTCGACAAGCTCGAGGGCCTCAAGGCACGCGGCGAGCAGGTCGTGGTCGAGGGTCATCGCCAGTTCAACCCCGGCTGGCACCTCGCGCTCGACCTGCGCAACATGCTGCTGGTCAGCGAGTGCGTCGCCAAGGCGGCGATCCTGCGCACCGAGAGCCGTGGCGGTCACACCCGCGACGACTTCCCGAAGATGGACGCCGAATGGCGGCACGTGCTGCTGGTCTGCACGCTGGCCGACGACGGCACGATCGACGTCGATCGCAAGGAGCAGATCCCGGTGCGCGAGGACCTGCTCGACCTGTTCGAGAGTGACGAGCTCGGCAAGTACTTCACCACTGAAGAACTCGGCGGAAGGATCTAAATGGGCAACCAGGAGCACTTCCGCGTATGGCGGGGGGACGACGAGGGCGGCGAGTTCGCCGACTACGACGTCGAGGTCAACGAGGGTGAGGTGGTCCTCGACATCATCCACCGCATCCAGGCGACACAGGCCCCGGACCTCGCGGTGCGGTGGAACTGCAAGGCCGGCAAGTGCGGCTCGTGCAGTGCCGAGATCAACGGCCGGCCGCGGCTGCTGTGCATGACGCGGATGTCGACCCTGCCGCCGGGTGAGCCGATCGTCGTGACCCCCATGCGTACGTTCCCGGTCATCCGCGACCTCGTGACGGACGTGTCGTTCAATTACGACAAGGCGCGCGAGGTGCGGGCGTTCGTGCCACCCGAGGGCGTCGCGCCCGGCGACTACCGGATGCAGCAGGTCGACGTGGAGCGCTCGCAGGAGTTCCGCAAGTGCATCGAGTGCTTCCTGTGCCAGGACACCTGCCACGTGCTCCGCGACCACGAGGAGAACAAGCCGGCCTTCGCCGGGCCGCGCTTCCTGATGCGGGTCGCCGAGCTCGACATGCACCCGCTCGACGCGGCCGAGGAGCAGGGCGTCAACCGCAAGGCGGCGGCGCAGGACGAGCACGGTCTGGGCTTCTGCAACATCACGAAGTGCTGCACCGAGGTGTGCCCCGAGCACATCAAGATCACCGACAACGCGCTGATCCCGCTCAAGGAGCGCGTGGTCGACCTCAAGTTCGACCCGATGATCCGCCGCAAGAAGCGCGCCAACAAGGCCTGACCTGCAGGGCATCGTCCGCGCCGGGACCATAGCCAAAGGCTATGAACCCTTACCTCATTATGCCTTTGCGGAAGTTCCCGACCGGTCTTAGGCTGGCGAGTTGTGGCGACTACCCAACTGAGCAAGCGACCGTCGGCGCGTACGTCGACCGTCGCCCTGAAATATGCGATGGCGGTGTCAGGGCTCATCATGGTGGGCTACCTGATCCTGCACATGTACGGCAACCTGCGGGCCTTCTCGGGCCCCGATGCCTTCAACGAGTACGCGCATCACCTGCGTACGTTCGGCGAGCCGATGCTGCCCCACGAGGGACTGCTGTGGATCGTGCGAGTCGTGCTGCTGGCGGCGGTGCTCATGCACGCGTACGCGGCGATCACGCTGTGGCGGCGCAACAAGAAGGCAGCCGGCTACGTCGGTGGCAAGCGCTACCAGACCAAGCAGAACCGCGCCGGCATCCAGCGCAGCTATGCGTCGTTCACGATGCGGTGGGGCGGGGTGACGATCGCGCTGTTCATCGTCTTCCACATCCTCAACCTGACGACCAACGACATCCATCCGGGCGGCGCCTCGGACACGGCCTACGGCAAGCTGCACAACAGCTTCGAGCACTTCTGGGTGCTGCTCGCCTACACCTTCGCGATGCTCGCGGTCGGGTTCCACCTCTGGCACGGCTTCTGGAGCGCGTTCACGACGCTGGGCCAGAACTACAGCGCCAAGCGCCGGGACTCGTTCTGGAATTCCGCGGCGATCGTCGTCGCAGTGGTCATCACGGCCGGCTTCCTCGCGCCGCCGTTCGCCATCTACTTCTTCGGCTTGGGAGGCTGACATGCCCACGAACGTCTCTGAGCAGTTCCACGCAGTCGGCGAGGACATCCACGACACCAAGGCGCCTTCGGGCCCGATCGAGCGCCGCTGGGACGAGCGCAAGTTCAGCACCAAGCTCGTCAACCCGGCCAACCGCCGCAAGCTCAGCGTCATCGTCGTCGGCACCGGTCTCGCCGGCGCCTCCGCGGCTGCGACGCTCGGTGAAGCCGGCTACCACGTCAAGAGCTTCTGCTACCAGGACAGCCCCCGCCGGGCCCACTCGATCGCGGCGCAGGGCGGCATCAACGCGGCCAAGAACTACCGCAACGACGGCGACAGCATCTACCGGCTGTTCTACGACACGGTCAAGGGCGGCGACTTCCGCGCCCGCGAGTCCAACGTCTACCGCCTCGCGCAGGTCTCGGTGAACATCATCGACCAGTGCGTCGCGCAGGGCGTCCCGTTCGCCCGTGAGTACGGCGGACTGCTCGACAACCGTTCGTTCGGTGGCGTGCAGGTCTCCCGTACGTTCTACGCCCGCGGCCAGACCGGCCAGCAGTTGCTGATCGGCGCCTACCAGGCGCTCGAGCGCCAGATCGCCGCCGGCACCGTCGAGATGAACACGCGGCACGAGATGCTCGAGCTCATCATGGTCGAGGGCAAGGCGCGCGGCATCATCGTCCGCGACATGGTCACCGGCGAGATCGAGACGCACACCGCCGACGCGGTCGTGCTCGCGAGCGGCGGCTACGGCAACGTCTTCTTCCTGTCGACCAACGCGATGGGCTGCAACGTCACCGCCACGTGGCGCGCGCACCGCAAGGGCGCCTACTTCGCGAACCCTTGCTACACGCAGATCCACCCGACCTGCATCCCGGTCAGCGGCGACTACCAGTCCAAGCTGACCCTGATGTCGGAGTCGCTGCGCAACGACGGCCGCATCTGGGTGCCCAAGAAGGCCGGCGACGAGCGGGCCCCGAGCGACATCCCCGAGGACGAGCGCGACTACTACCTCGAGCGCATCTACCCCGCGTTCGGCAACCTGGTGCCCCGCGACATCGCCTCGCGCGCCGCGAAGTACCAGTGCGACGCCGGCAAGGGTGTCGGCCCGGGCGGGCTCGGGGTCTACCTCGACTTCGCCGACGCGATCTCCCGTCTTGGTCGCCCAGAGGTCGAGGCCAAGTACGGCAACCTCTTCGACATGTATGCGCAGATCACCGGCGAGAACCCGTACGAGCAGCCGATGCGCATCTATCCCGCGGTGCACTACACGATGGGCGGCCTGTGGGTCGACTACGACCTGCAGAGCAACCTCGAGGGCCTGTTCGTGGCGGGTGAGGCCAACTTCTCCGAGCACGGCGCCAACCGCCTCGGTGCCTCCGCGCTGATGCAGGGCCTGGCCGACGGCTACTTCGTCCTGCCCTACACGATCGCCAACTACCTGGCCGACGGACCGTACGAGAAGATCGACGACTCTCACCCCGAGGTCGTGGCCGCGAGGACCGCGGTCGAGGAGCGGATCGAGAAGTTCCTGTCGATCAACGGCACCCGCACCGTGGACTCGTTCCACAAGGAGCTGGGCCAGATCATGTGGGACTACTGCGGCATGGAGCGCACCGAGGAAGGCCTGATCAAGGCCATCAGCATGATCCGCGACCTCAAGGCCGAGTTCTGGTCCAACGTCAAGGTCACCGGCGTCAACGAGGAGCTCAACCAGACCCTCGAGCGCGCCGGTCGCGTCGCCGACTTCTTCGAGCTCGGCGAGCTCATGTGCATCGACGCGCTCAACCGTCGCGAGTCCTGCGGCGGTCACTTCCGCGCCGAGAGCCAGACCGAGGATGGCGAGGCGCTGCGCCACGACGACCAGTTCGCGTACGTCTCGGCATGGGAGTACGGCGACGAGCAGCCCACGCTTCGCAAGGAACCGCTGGAATACGAGTACGTCGAGATGAAGTCCAGGAGCTACAAGTGAACATCACTGTCAGGGTGTGGCGTCAGAAGAACGCCGACGACAAGGGCCGGATGGTCACGTACGGCGTCGAGAACGTCAGCGAGCACATG